>NZ_CATYWO010000002.1:0-1155213 GCF_958405655.1 Ralstonia condita
CGGTGTACACCGCCATGATCACCGCCGTCACGCGCTGCGCGAGGAAATCCTTCAGGCCATAGTGCGCGCCAACGACCAGGCGCTTGGGACCAATTGCGTGCTGTGTCATGTTATGCGTTTGCTCCAAACAATTTGAATGCCACGATTGCCGTGAGCGCCAACGACACCGCGAAAACGGCCATGGCCGTCCGCCGGCTGTTCATCTTGGTGGTGGCGTTGTGGTCCACGTCCATCCACAGGAAGCGCAACCCGGCGCAGAAGTGATGAAGGTACGCCCAGCTCAATCCCAGGACGACCACTTTTACAGGCAAGGTCGCCAGCGTCTGCCTGAAGCCGTCGAAGGCGGGCTCGGAAGCCAGGCTTCGCCCGAAGAGATGCAGCAGGAATGGCAGGGCCAGGAACAGCAGTGCACCACTGACCCGATGAAGAATCGACACCCTCGCCGCGACCGGCATGCGGTACTTGGTGGTGATGTCGGTGAAACCGATGTTCCTGTAGACGGCAGTTCCTTTTCTTGAATGGTTTGCCACGTTGTTCTCCAGACAGACTCCGTATAGATATGAGGTTGATCAAGCTTGTGGGCAGGCTCGGCGCCGTGGTGCGTCGGTCTCCAGCAATCAGCCTGTGCCTGCCACACCGGCGAGCGCAAGTGACACGGCCGCGACGGCGGTCAGCAGGCTGCGCAACCCGAAGTACCACGCCGGAATCGCTCTGCCCCGCCAGAACATGGCATCGACCACCCAGCAGACGGCCAGCACGATCGCCAGCCTGACGAGGGCAGCGCGAGGCTCCCCACTGATCGTCACGGCCCACGCGGCGAGCGACGGCACGACGCTCCAGGCAAGCTGAACGAAATGCCTGCGGGTGGCGACGGACTCGCGCAATACAAGACCCCAGTGCACGGCACCCACGAATGACGCGATGGACGCCCCATACATCAGCAGCGCATGTTCGTATTCACCGCTGGCGGCAGCGCTCCGCACGCAAAGCCACGCCAGCACAACGAACGGGATGAGACCGCCGATGCCAAGCACCACAGCAAGGACGCGCGCGTCCATCGATCGTCCGCTCATGATTTTGGCGGCACGAGCAACCGGCCATGGCCGCCATCCACGCTGATCTGCTGACCCGTGACCCAGGAAGCGGCGGGGCTGAGCAGGAATTCGGCAAGCGCTGCGGTGTCGTCACCCTGTCCGAGCCGGCCCAGCGGGTTGGCCTTTGCGAGTCGCTCCGCAACCGTCGGGGAGCCGGTCAGCCGTGCTGACATGGCCGACCTTGTCAGCCCCGGATGAATGCAGTTGACGCGGATGCCACGCTCCGCATACGTCGCGGCGGCGGACTGCGCAAGCTCCCCAACCGCAGCCTTTGCGCTGGCAATGGCTTCGTGATTCGGGAAGCCGGCAGTTGCGGCAACGGAGCCGATCAGCACGGCACTCGCGCGCGCCTTGTGCGCAATGGCCTGCTGCACGAACAGGCGCAGCACATTCCACGCTGAGACGAAATTGGTGTCGAGTGTCTGCCTGAGCTCGTCGTCCGACGTCAGGTGAAGCGGCTTGATGACGATGGATCCGACGCAATGCGCCAGCCCTTCCGGCGCACCGAACTGCGCGACACCTGCCTCGATGGCAAGCTGGGCACTGTTCTTGTCGATGACGTCGGCAGGGCAGACCAATACCTCAGGTGATGCAAGCGATGCAGCGAGCGTGTCCAACCGGTCCCGATCCCGCGCCGTCAGGACCAGCGGGATCCCCGCGTGGTTCAATCGCCGCGCGAGCGCGCTGCCAACGGCGCCGCTGGCACCGGTAATCCAAACAAATCCCATTGTTACGTCCTAACGTGTTCTGGCCTTGAAGCGACAAGCAACTGGCGCTGATGCATGGTGACCGCTGGCTCCGTCAACCGGCACGCGCCAGCTCGCGGTTCATCAATCCTTCCTGACGCACGATTTCCGCAAGCGCGGTCTCGAGCAGTTGGGCGGCGCGATTCGCGACGTTGCCAAGACGGCGGTGCAACAGGGCATCGCTCGGTGATCGCGATATGCATTCATCGCTGTAGCGTTGAAACGCACTGAGCTGCAGCACAAGTTCGGCAAGGTGCCGTGGGCATTCGCATTGGATGGCCGATGCGATGCCCGCGAGCGAGGCAAGCGCTTTCTCGTCGAACCGGCGCATTGCGCGCGGCGCGGTACCGGCATTCAGTCTGTCTGCCTGACGGTGCGCCGTCGCCCAGTCGGCCAGTTCTGCGATGAGGTGCGCGGGCCTGGCCTGCGTGTCGGCCCGACGGACAACGCGTATGCCCGCGAGCCCCGCCAATTCGGTCGCACGGCTGCTGCCAAATGCGTAGATCACACTGACCGCCTTGGCATGCACGGCTTCTGACAGCGACACGATGCGCGCAACCGTCTCGTCATGCAGCGAGGGGACGGAGACCAGCAACGCGTCCGCCGTTATCCCGGCATGGGCGTGTTGAAAAGCGTCTTCGAGGGAGCTCGCGTACGCGCAAATGCGCATACTGCCAAACGTCGCGCCGGCGCCCGGCATGTCGACCGGGCCGACCACCAGCAGAGAGAGCGTCTCGGGCAGTTCTGCCTGCGTGTCCTCGGGCGATAGCATCAGCGCCTTCAGGGCCTCCCAGTCCAGGCCAGCGATCGCGCTGATGGGGTGGCCTTGATCCACGAGAGTCCTGATCAAGCGCAGACGTCTCACGTCTTCGTCTGAATACAGCCGCTGCCCTGAGGGCGTCTTTGGGGGGGAGACCACGGCATACCGACGTTCCCAGATCCGCAACGTGGCAGCGGGCATCCGCGCCAGCCGCGCCGCTTCGCCGCTTCGATAGCGACGTGGCTCCATTGAGGTGAAGTGCTTTCCCACGGTCTCTCCTGATCACAACGTCAGGCTAGCGGCTGACTGCATCAGAAGACAAAACCTTTTTACGCCGGTGAAACGTCTCGTCAGTACATGAGTCGAGAATGTGTTGATATTCGTGGCCGAAACCGCGAGCAGAGGCGCACTGCGAACCGCCTGACGTCCCTATACTCAGGACCAAGTTCACAGCCATGCCGAAAGTCGCCCTCGGCCAGTTTCGTTTCATGAATCGAGAAGATGAGTCAGCCCGCGTCGCTGTCGTAGGCGGCGGCATTGCCGGCCTCGCTTGTGCGCATGTGTTGTCGCAAGGCGGACATCGGGTCACGGTGTTCGAGAAGAGTCGCGGTGTTGGTGGCCGCATGAGCACGCGCCGCGGTGACGGCTGGCAATGCGACCATGGCGCGCCGGACTTTCAGGCGCACGACGCGAAATTTGCAGGGGAGGTCGCGCGCTGGACAGCGGCGGGCGCGGTTGCGCCATGGCCTGCGCGCGTCGTGTCGTTGTCTCTGGGCATGCCTCCCGTGGCCACCCCGTCCGTTACACGATATGTGGGTGTGCCGGGCATGACGATGCCGGCTCGGCTGCTGGCTGCGGGTGTGAAGACGGTCACGGCCACGACCATCAACGCGCTGATACGCGAAGACCATTTCTGGCGGCTGTCGTCTGTCGAAAGCGGCCTCGTCGATGACCGGTTCGACATCGTCGTCGTCGGTGTTCCGTCGCCGCAGGCCGTGCCGCTGCTCGAGCGGCCAGCGCCTGATTTGGCGCATGCCGCCGCGAGTGCCCGGATGCGGCCGGTTTGGGTCGTGATGGCGCAGTGTGAAGGCGATGCAGACCTGGGCTTCGATGCGGCGGTGGTCAACGCAGGGCCGTTGGGCTGGATTGCAAGCGATACCAGCAAGCCCGGCCGCACCGGCCACGGAACGTGGGCACTGCATGCGTCGTCCGCCTGGACCGATGCGCATCTGGAAGAGGCGCCGGAGGACGTTGCGCGCATGCTGGTTGCCGCATTTCGCGAACTGGGCGGGCCGGCAGTGCACGCCGCGACAGCGCATCGTTGGCGTTATGCGGTACCCCTGGAGCCGAGGGGTGACGATGCACCGGGTTACATGTGGCGCGCACAGGACGGAATCGGTGTCTGCGGCGATTGGTTGGCGAGTGGCAGTGTCGAAGGGGCTTGGCTGAGCGGCAGCCGTCTTGGGGAAGCGATCCAACGTTCCCTGATGTCCCAAGCATGCGAGCCGCGCGCCGAGCCACAGGTGGTTGAGCAATCCAGTTGACAACACAACAGGTGAGAACGATGCACGATGAACACGCTGCTTCATGGAGATCCCCGATGCTCAAACGCATATCGAATGCATTGCGCCTGTTGAAGCGTCCCCTGATGCCCAGCGCGGTCACACAAGCGCGCCGTGGGCGGTTGCAATGGCTCGCGCTTGTGCTTGCGGGCGGTGTCTTGATGGCCGGCTGCGCGCCGACGACTCCGCCACCGGGCATCTCCCCGGTTGCGCCATTCGATCTCCAGCGCTACCAGGGCCGGTGGTACGAGCAGGCGCGGCTGGACCATTCCTTCGAGCGTGGCCTGACGGATGTTTCGGCGACGTACGAGCCGCAACCGGATGGGAGCGTCCGCGTCGTGAACCGCGGCTTTGATCCCGCCACGGGCATGTGGCGAGAGGCGATCGGCAAGGCCCTCTTCACGGGCGACCACGATACCGGTTCGTTGAAGGTGTCGTTCTTTGGGCCGTTCTACGGGGGCTACCACGTGGCGGCACTGGATCCGGGTTACAGCTGGGCGCTCGTGGTGGGGCCGGACCGTAGCTACTGCTGGATCCTGGCGCGCGACAAGCATCTCGACCCGGCGCAGCGCGAGTCGATCGTTGCAAAGGCGCGCGCGCTCGGCATCGATACCGCAGCGCTGATCCGGGTGTCGCAGGATCGACAGGATCCGGCTGCGGTTCCTGCAAGATAAGCGGGCGGGCGCCGATGACGTTTACCGTGGTGTGGTTCAAGCGCGATCTGCGGGTGCACGACCATGCCCCGCTGCTCCACGCCGCCAGGCAAGGACCGGTGCTGTGCCTCTACGTGGTGGAGCCGGGTTACTGGGCACAACCCGACGCAGCGCTGCAGCACTACCTGTTCTTGCAGGAGTGCCTGCAAGATCTCGATGCGCAGTTGCGCGCCTGCGGGGCGGCATTGCAGGTTGCGGTCGGCGACGTGACGCAGATACTCGCCCGGCTGCACGCAGCGGCGCCTTTTGCCCAGCTGGTGTCGCACGAGGAGACCGGCAATGGTCACACGTTCGAGCGCGACCGGGCCGTGGCGCGTTGGTGCCGGGATCACGGCGTGACCTGGCGGGAATGGCCGCAGCATGGCGTGGTGCGACGGCTGCAGACACGCGATGTCTGGCACGCGCGCTGGCGCACACACATGCATGCGCCTTGCCTGCCGGCGCCCAGCACCGGCAGCCTGAAGGGCGTCGGTTTGCCGTGGGGCAAACAGGTGTGGCCTGCTGGCACAGCGCTTGGGTTGGCAGCAGACGCACCACGGCGCCGTCAGCGAGGCGGACGTTCCACTGGCCAGGCATGTCTGCAAGACTTCCTGCTCGAGCGCAGTCAGCGTTATCGGGGCGGCATCTCTTCTCCGCTCACCGCCCCCAGCGCATGCTCGCGGCTGTCGCCATATCTGGCCATGGGGTGCCTGAGCATGCGCGAGGTCGTGCAGGCCACCGAGCAGCGCCTGCTGCAATTGAAGGGTTGCGCTGATCCCGCGGCAGCCTGGCAGAGCAAGGGGCTGGCGGCATTCATCAGTCGCCTGCATTGGCACTGCCACTTCATCCAGAAGCTCGAATCCGAGCCCGCGCTGGAGTTTCGGAATCTGCACCGCGGCTATGACGGCCTGCGGGAGGCTGAATGGAACCAGGCCCACTTCGCCGCACTGGTGAGCGGGCGCACCGGCTGGCCGATGGTGGATGCCTGCGTGGCCATGTTACGAGAGACCGGTTGGATCAACTTCCGCATGCGGGCCATGCTGGTTTCGGTGGCGTCCTATCCGCTGTGGCTGCATTGGCGGCCGGTGGGCCTGTGGCTGGCGAGGCAGTTCCTCGACTACGAACCCGGCATCCACTGGAGCCAGATGCAGATGCAGGCGGGTACGACCGGCATCAACACCACGCGCGTCTACAACCCGATCAAGCAGGCGCAAGACCAAGACCCGCAAGGCACGTTTGTCAGGCACTGGCTGCCTGCGCTGCGGCGTGTGCCAGACACGTGGCTGCTGCAGCCGTGGCGCATGCCGCCCGAGGTGCAGGCGCGCTGCGGCGTGCGCGTCGGCGTGGACATCCCCGAGCCGGTCGTCGATCTGGAAGCGGCAACCCGCCAGGCCAAGGCACGCATCCACGCCTTGCGGGGGCGCGCCGACGTACGAAACGCCAACGCTGCCATCGTGCAAAAGCACGGCTCGCGCTTGCGGCGCGACCGGGTTGACCGATCCTCTCGTGGAACGGCCATGCCCCAGCAGCAAAGTCTGGATTTCTGATCGCCTCCATGCACAAGAAGCAAAACCTGCCGAGCAAGCAGTGCCCTCAATGTGGCTTGCCCTTTGTCTGGCGCAAGAAGTGGGCAAAGACCTGGGATGAGGTCAAGTATTGTTCTGAGCGCTGCCGTCAGGCGCGCAAGCGCACCGCCGGAGCCGAGGTGGCCACTTGAGTACCGTACTGTTCTGGTTTCGTAACGACCTGCGCCTGCACGATCAGCCAGCATTGCGTGCGGCATGCGCAAGCGGGGCCCAGCACATCGTGCCGGTGTACTGCCATGCCGACTACGACGAGCCGACCGCATGGGGTTTCGCCCGGGTCGGCCGTCATCGCCGCGCGGTGGTGTCGGCAGCCCTGCGCGATGTCGACCGCCAGCTTGCCGGCTTGGGAAGCGGCTTGCTCGAATGTCGCGGTCCGGCGAGCACCACGCTCCCTGCGTTGGCACGCGCTGTCGGGGCCACCGCCGTGGTGTGCGAGGAAATCGCCGCGCCGCAGGAGCAGGCCGAGGTCGAAGCATTGCGCAAGGCGGGCCTGCAGGTGCATACCCTGTGGCAGAGCAGCCTGCTCGAGCCCGGTGATTTGCCGTGGGCGGTGCACGCCTTGCCGCGCACGTTCACGCCCTTTCGCCAGGCCGTCGAGCGCGCGAAGGTCAAGCCGCCAGTCCCCCTCAAGGCACCGGCAAGGGTGCCGCCCTGGCCCGCCGGGATCGATATCCCCCTTGATCTGCGTCTTGCGCCAGCATCGGACCGTGCCAAGGATGACGGCCCGGATGCGCGCGCGTCATTTCCCTATGACAAGCCTGCGTTCGATGGCGGCGAATCGGCCGGTCTTGCGCATCTGAAGCAGTATCTGGCGCGCGAACTCCCGCACAGCTACAAGCGCACCCGGAACGGTCTGTCTGGAGTGGACTACTCGAGCAAATGGTCACCGTGGCTGGCCACGGGTGCGTTGTCGGCGCGCAGGATCGTGGCCGAGCTCCAGCAGTTCGAGGCCACGCACGGGGCCAACGAAGGAAGCTACTGGTTGTGGTTCGAACTGCTGTGGCGAGACTACTTCCGTTTTCTGCACCTGCAGCACGGGCGGCGGCTGTACCGGGCCGAGGGGCTCGCTCAGCACCCGCCCATGCGACACAACGCGCAGGGGTTCGAACGCTGGTGCGAGGCCCGCACCGGCGAACCGCTGGTGGATGCGGCCATGCGCGAGCTGCAGGCCACCGGATACCTCAGCAACCGGCTTCGGCAGGTGGTGGCCAGCTATCTGGTGTACGAGCTGGGGGGCGACTGGCGCGCGGGCGCCGCGTGGTTCGAAGCCCAACTGCTGGACTACGACGTCTACAGCAACCAGGGCAACTGGCTGTACATCGCGGGCCGGGGGACGGATCCGCAGGGTGGGCGGCGCTTCAATATCCGGAAGCAGCTCTCGCAATATGACGCTGAAGGTCAGTACCTTCGCCTCTGGGGAATGCCGTGACGGATCGCGCCAAGACTGTGCGGCTGGTGCTTGGTGACCAGCTCAACCCGATGCACTCGTGGTTTGCGGAGGTGGATCGCCATGTGGTCTACGTGCTCATGGAGGTGCGCCAGGAAACCGACTACGTGCTGCACCATGCGCAGAAGATACTCGCCATCTTTGCGGCCATGCGCGACTTTGCGCGGCACCTACGGGGGCAGGGCCACCGGGTGCACTATCTCTGCATCGATGACGCGAACAACACCCAGTCGGTGACGGAGAATCTCGGCGCACTGGCGCAAGCGGTCGGCGCCGAACGCGTCGAATGGCAATCCGCCGACGAGTGGAGGCTTGACGCGCAACTGCATGCGTGGGCTGCAACCCAGACACTGACCACCCACGAGGCCGACACTGAACACTTCATGACTGGCCGGCGCGATTTGGCAACCCTGTTTGCAGGCCGCAAACAGTGGCTGATGGAGCGGTTCTACCGGGACATGCGCCGACGCCATCATGTCCTGCTGGATGACAAGGGCGATCCGGAAGGGGGGCAATGGAACTTCGATCACGAGAATCGGAAGCCTTGGCGCGGTACGCCCCGCGAACCCGCCGACGCGCGTCCGCTCCATGACCACCGGGACCTGTGGGCCACGGTGGAACGCAGTGGCGTCAAGAGCTTCGGCGACCCGCAGGCCGACCGGTTCCGCTGGCCCTTGAATCGCGCGCAGGCGCTGGCCTGCCTGGAGGCGTTTGTCAGTCAGGCGCTACCGCACTTCGGCGATTTTGAAGACGCGATGAGCAGCGCCAGCCCCAGGCTGTTCCATTCGCTGCTGTCGTTCGCGTTGAACGTGAAGATGCTCCACCCGCGCGAGGTGATCGCCCGGGTGGAAGCGGCGTACCGGGAGGGCGGGGCGCCGCTGTCCGCCGTGGAGGGTTTCATCCGCCAGATCCTGGGCTGGCGCGAGTACGTGCGCGGTATCTATTGGGCCCACATGCCGGGGTATGACGCGCGTAACGCGCTCGGCCATCAGACGCCATTGCCGGCTTGGTTCTGGAACGGCAAGACGCAGATGCGGTGCCTGCAGCATGCCATCGGACAGTCATTGGAAACGGCCCATGCGCATCACATCCAGCGGCTCATGGTGATCGGCAACTTCGCACTGCTGGCGGGGCTCGATCCCGGGGAGCTTCATCGCTGGTATCTGGGCGTGTACATCGACGCCTTCGAGTGGGTGGAGCTGCCCAACACCGTTGGCATGAGCCAATGGGCCGACGGCGGCCTCATCGCCACCAAACCGTATGTCAGCAGCGCCGCCTATCTCGGACGCATGAGTGACTACTGCAAGGGCTGCCGCTATGACAGCAAGCAGCGGATCGGGAAGGACGCCTGTCCGTACAACGCGTTGTACTGGGACTTTTTCGATCGGCATGCAGAGGTGTTCAGCCGCAATCCTCGCCTTGGCATGGTGTATCGGCAGCTTGCCAAGATGCCGGATGGGGAGCGCGATGCCCTGCGCACGCAGGCTGCGTGGCTGCGCGCCCGGCTGGATACGCTATGAAAGGCCACACGTGGCATTTACCGGATGTCATGCCGGGATGGAACGCCGACTGGCGTTCGGTTCCATGTGCCGCATGGCATCTTGATCTCAACGATTCAGAGGACCCATCACCTTGCGCATTTTGCTGACGGGAGGCACCGGCTTGATCGGGCGGGCCCTGTGCCACCACTGGAAAGCCCAGGGCCATGAGCTCATTGTCTGGAGCCGCACGCCGCTCCGGGTGCCGGCGTTGTGCGCTGGCGCACGCGGCATCGCCGCGCTGCAGGAGCTGGAGGATTCGCCGCCCATTGACGCAGTGGTCAATCTGGCGGGCGCCCCGATCGCAGACCGCCCGTGGACAGCGGAGCGGCGCAAGGTCTTGTGGCGCAGCCGCATCGACCTCACCCGGCATCTGGTCGACTGGCTCGGCACCCTTTCGCACCGTCCGAACGTGCTCGTGTCCGGCTCGGCAACGGGCTGGTACGGCGACCGGGGTGATGCGCCGCTCGACGAAGACAGCCCGTCGGGGAACTCCGACTTTGGCAGCGAACTCTGCGTCGCCTGGGAACAGGAAGCCGCGCGAGCCGAAGCACTGGGTATGCGGGTCGTCTTGTTGCGCACAGCCCCCGTGCTTGCCCGTAACGGCGGCATGCTGGCCAGACTGCGTCTGCCGTTCAGCCTGGGGCTGGGCGGGCGTCTGGGCGATGGTCAACAGTGGATGCCCTGGATTCATCTGGACGACGAAGTCGGGCTGATCGATTTCCTGCTGCAGCGCGAAGACTGCCAGGGCGCTTTCAATGCCTGCGCGCCCTACATGGTGCGCAATGTCGAGTTCACGCGGACCTTGGCCCGTGAGCTTCGCCGCCCGGCGTTCTTCTCGGTGCCGGGCTGGGTGTTGCGGACGGGCTTGGGTGAAATGTCGGTGCTGCTGCTCGGCGGCCAGAAGGCGCAACCCAGACGCGCGCTGGAGGCGGGCTACCGGTTTCGTCATCCGAGCCTCGACAGTGCATTGTCGGACCTGCTTACCGATGCCGGCAGCGGTACGCGGCGGGCAGGCTAGGCGGAACGGCAGCGCAATCCGATGCGGTAGTCATAGCCGCCAGACCTTGTGATCCGCAATGCCATAGAGCCTTTCACCGGGAGCGACGGGTGCCGTCCAGAGGCCGGTGAACTCGCCAAAGGCCGGTAGCAGTGCGCAAGTCTTGCCAAAGCGGAAGCATGGCAGGCGGAGCCTGTCCCTTCCGCGTCCGCTGAGGATGACGCCGGGATGCACGTGCCCGGCAATCACGTAGTGGCCCGCAACGTCCTGGGGTTCATGGCAAAGCGCAAATGGCCCCATGGTCCACGGTTCTTCCACCACGTTGAAATCGAGGCTCGCTGGCGGGTCGCCTGCGTGGCGGTCATGATTGCCGCGTACCAGCGTGCACGCGATCTGTGCATGTCGGGCGCGCCAGGCAGCAAGCGCCTCTGTCGCGGCAACCGCCTCTCGCGCGTGCAGCAGGTCACCCAGCCATGCGATATGCGCGACAGGCAGCCGCGCCAGCACCGCGTCCAGCCTGGCGACTGCCCGGGCAGTGCTGCCTGCCGGCACGGGCACACCACGCGCACGGAACGTTGCAGCCTTGCCGAAATGCGCGTCGGCCACCATCAGCATGCGCTGCGCGGGCCACCACAGGGCGCGCTCCGGCAGGAGCCACAGGGTGTCGCCCGCGCACGGGATTGCAAGGTCTTGCGTCATAGCAGCGGTAGCGGCTTGGATGCCTTGCGCGGGCGGCGCGCGCGGCGGCGCGTCTTGTCCCCCGCATCGGGTGCTTCCGTCATGCGCAATGCCGCCTGCACGTCAGCGTCGATTTCCGGTCGGCTCCCGGCATCCGGATCGGTTGGTTCGGGGCCGGCGGCGCGCTCGGCTTCCGCCAGCATGCGGGCAATGCGGTCGGCCAGCTTCTCGGTCGATAGCTGTTCGCGAAAGCGTTCCACCATCAACGGAAACCCGAAGGGCGACGGCCGTTCCAGCGCGCGCAATTCCAGTTGCAGTCCGCGCATGCGGATGAGTGCCGCCTCGATGCGGTCGAGGTCGAGCTCCTGCCGCAGCACTTCGTTTTCTGCTTGCGTGAGCAGCAGGTTGCCTGGGTCGTGGCGGCGAAAGACTTCAAAGAACAGACCGGACGACGCCTGCAACTGGCGCGTGCTCTTGTGCGCTCCCGGATAGCCCTGGAACACCAGGCCCGACACCCGTGCGATTTCCCGGAAGCGGCGCTGCGCCAACTCGCTTGCGTTCAGGCTGGCGAGCACGTCCTGCATGAGCGTGCCGGTCGCAAACAGCTCGCCTGTGGCCAGAAGCGCGGGCCAGTCGACCGGCGTGGCCGACACGAGTTCGAGGCCGTAGTCATTGAATGCCAGCGAGAAGGTGGCGGGCGTGCGGTTGGCCACCCGCCAGGCCAGCAGGCTGGCAAGGCCGAGGTGGGCGTGCCGCCCCGCAAACGGATACAGGAAGAGGTGCCAACCCTCGCGTGACTGCAGTGTTTCGGCGACCAGTGTCGAGGCAGTGGGCAAGGCAGACCAGCGCCCCTGCAACTCCAGCATCGGCCGGGCAGCTTCCATTTCCGGGCCGTCGAAGCGGCCCTGCGCGGCAGCGTCGAGCTGTGCGACCACGGCATGCGCCAGCTCGGTCGAGAGCGGCATGCGTCCTCCGTTCCAGCGCGGTACGGCGGCGCGCTTGCCGCTCGCGCGCTGCACATAGGCCGTCATGTCCTGCACGCGTACGAGTTCGAGCAGCCGGCCCGCGAACAGAAAACTGTCGCCCGGACGCAGCCGCGCAATGAAGCCCTCTTCGATCGAGCCCAGGGCGCCGCCGCCTGCGCCACGCCACCAGCGCACGGTCATGGTGGCGTCGCTGACAATGGTGCCGATGCTCATGCGGTGACGGCGTGCCAGGCGCGTATCGGGCACCCGCCAGATACCGCATGCATCGGGGATGACGCGGCGGTAATCGGGGTAAGCGGACAACGAGTGCCCGCCCTGGCGCACGAAGTCGAGCGCCCATTGCCATTCGCCGTCGAGCAGGTCTCGGAAGGCCCATGCGCGGCGCACCTCCTGCAGCAGCGCCTCGGGCGTGAAGCCGCCGCCCAGCGCCACCGTCACCAGATGCTGGACCAGGACGTCCAGCGGCTTGTGCGGTGAAGTCCGGGCCTCCACCTGGCCCGACACGGCGGCCATCCGTGCGGCAGACCCTTCCACCAGCTCCAGGCTGTGCGTCGGCACGACCGTCACCCGCGATGGCCGGCCCGGCGCGTGTCCCGATCGGCCGGCCCGTTGCAGCAGCCGTGCCACGCCCTTGGGCGAGCCGATCTGCAGCACCCGTTCGACGGGCAGGAAATCGACACCCAGATCCAGGCTCGACGTGCAGAACACTGCCTTGAGGGTGCCCTGCTTGAGGCCGGTCTCCACCCAGTCGCGCGTCGTCCGATCCAGCGAGCCGTGATGCAGCGCGATCAGGCCCGCCCATTCCGGCCGCGCATTGATGACGGCCTGGTACCACAGCTCCGCCTGCGACCGAGTGTTGAGAAACACCAGTGCGGTGCTCACGCTCTCCAGCGCTTCCAACACGCGCGGCAGCATCGCCATGCCGAGGTGGCCGGCCCATGGAAACCGCCCCACGCCGTCGGGTAGCAGCGTATCGATCACGATGCGTTTTGGGATGTATCCCTGCACAAGCGTGCCCGTGGACGGCGCACTGGCATCGCATAGCGTGTCCATTGCCTCGGTCAGGTTGCCCAGCGTTGCCGACAGGCCCCACACGATCAGCCCCGGTGACCAGGTGCGCAGCCTTGCGAGCGCCAGCTGCACCTGGACGCCGCGTTTGTTGCCGACCAGTTCATGCCATTCATCGATGACCACCACGCGTACCGAGCCCAGCGCTTCGCGCGCATCGGCCCGCGCCAGCAGCAGCGAGAGGCTTTCGGGCGTGGTCACCAATGCCGTCGGCAGCCGGCGCGATTGTGCGGCGCGCTCGGCGCTTCCGGTGTCGCCAGTGCGCAGGCCGAGCGTCCAGTGCGGCGCCAGCGCGTGTGCCGCATCGCTCAGCGCGCGCGTGGTGTCGGCAGCCAGCGCGCGCATGGGCGTGAGCCACAGCACCGACAGGGGAGGCGCACCGCCGCGCCCGCGCTGCTCGGCGAGCTTCTGCAGCGCGCCCAGCCAGACCGCATAGGTCTTCCCGGCGCCGGTGGTCGCGTGCAGGAGGCCCGATTCGCCACGGGCCATGGCAGACCACACCGCACGCTGAAACGGCATCGGTGTCCAGCCACGCGCGGCAAACCACGCATCGAGATCGGGCTGTGCGGATTCACTCATGATGCGGGTAGCAGGCTTTCCAGCGTCTGCAGCGTATCGGCTTCGCTGACCGGCTTGTCCTGGCGCCAGCGCAGCATGCGCGGAAAGCGCACCGCAATGCCGCTCTTGTGGCGCGTGCTGCGGGCGATCCCTTCGAAACCGAGTTCGAACACCATCGTCGGCGCCACGCTGCGCACGGGCCCGAAGGTCTCCAGCGTGGTCTTGCGGATCGCTGCATCCACCTGCCGGATCTCGGCGTCGCTCAGGCCCGAATAGGCCTTGGCAAACGGCACCAGCTTGCGGTCGGGCACCTCGGCGGGCGCGTCCCATACGGCAAAGGTGTAATCGGTGTAGAGGCTGGCACGGCGTCCATGACCGCGCTGCGCATAGATGAGCACGGCGTCCACCGAAAACGGATCGACCTTCCACTTCCACCACACGCCCACGTCTTTCGTGCGGCCAACGCCATAGTGCGCATCGCGGCGCTTGAGCATCAGCCCTTCCACGCCGAGTTCGCGCGAGGCTTCGCGCTGGCGGGCGAGATGGTTCCAATCTTCGCCCTGAAGAAGAGGGGACAGCTCCAGGGCCGGGTGGACATGTGCTGCGACCACCCGCTCGAGCTGCGCGCGCCGCTCGGCTTGCGGCCGGCTGCGCCAGTCTTGCCCCTCCCATTCGAGGAGGTCATAGGCGAGCAGCACGGCGGGCGCATCGCGCAGCACGCGGGCGGTGAGCGTCTTGCGCCCGATGCGTTGCTGAAGCCGGGCGAACGGCTGCACGCGCCCGTCTTGCCAGACGACGATCTCGCCGTCGAGAACCGTTCCCACGGGTAGCCTCTCGGCCATGGCCGACAGCTCGGGAAAGCGATCAGTGAGCAGCTCCTCGCCGCGCGACCACAACCAGGTGCCGCCGGCACGGCGCACCAGCTGGGCGCGGATGCCGTCCCACTTCCATTCGACTTGCCAGTCGCTGGCCGGACCGAGGAGTGGGGTGAACGCTTCCACGTCGGCTTGCAGCGGGTGCGCCAGGAAGAACGGATACGGGTGCCCGGCGTCGAGCGCATGACCGATGGCATCTGAATCGGCCAGCAGCGCGCGATAGCGCTGGGCTGTGGGCGCCTGGCTGATGTCCGTGTAGCCCATCAACCGCTGCGCGATGTGCTTCGGGTCAATGTGACCGACCTGGGCCAGCGCACGCGTGACCAGCAGCTTGGACACGCCCACACGGAACGCGCCGGTGATGAGCTTCATCAGCACCAGCCGGGCATGCAGCGGCAAGCCGCGGCATAGCGCGGCCAACTGGGGCAGCACCTGTTCTGGTGGTTGCCCACGCAGCGGCAGCAGGCGGGCCTCCATCCATGTGGCGAGGGAGGCGTCGTCCACGTGGTCCGCTTCGGGAAGCACCAGGGCGATGGTCTCGGCCAGATCGCCCACGGCCTGGTAACACTCGTCGAACAGCCATTCTGGCAGGCCCGATGCGGATTGCGCAAAGCGGGCCAGCACACGCACCGGCACGAGCTGCCGAGGCTTGCCGCCGGCCAGGAAATACACGGCCCACGCGGCGTCGGCATCCGGCGCCGTGCGGAGGTAATCCACGAGCGCGGCCAGCTTGGCGTTGCTCGACGTGGTCGCGTCGAGCCGGGCGTAGAGATCTGCGAAGGTTCTCATGCCTCTGGAGCCGCAGGCAGGATTGCATTGTCGGGCTGCGGACCGTCGATTTCCGGCGGCGCGCTCTCGTCGCCGTACTCCGTGGCGAATGCGCTGGCCTCCAGGCCACGCTCGCATAGCCAGCGGACCAGGGGCGCGACCTGCCCGTGCATGACCAGGACCCGCGAGGCGCCGGACGCCTCGATCGCCTGCTGCAAGCCGGGCCAGTCTGCATGGTCGGACAGCGCGAATCCGCGATCGACGCCCCGACGCCGGCGCGCGCCGCGAAGCTGCATCCAGCCGCTTGCGAAGGCATCGGCGTAGTCACCGAAACGGCGCATCCACGGCGTGCGCTGTGCCGAGGGCGGCGCCAGCACCAGCGCCCGGCGCAGCTCCGCGCGCGGGATATCGGTGGCCAGTCGGGTCATGGGGAGCGCAATGCCGGCGGCGCGATAGGCCGCGTCCAGTTGGAGCATGGCGCCATGGGAGACGATGGGGCCGATGCTGGTCTCGAGGCCCGACAGGATGCGCTGCGCCTTGCCGAATGCGTAGCAGAAGACGACGCTGGTGCGTCCGGCCTCGGCATTGCCACGCCACCACGCATTGAGCTGCGCAAAGAGCTCGTCTTGCGGGCGCCAGCGGTAGATCGGCAGCCCGAAGGTGGACTCCGTGATGAATGTGTCGCAGCGGACCGGCTCGAAGTGGGCGCACGTGCGGTCGGGCTCCACTTTGTAGTCACCCGAGACGACCCAGACCTCACCGCCGTGCGCGAGCCGCACCTGCGCAGAACCCAGGACATGGCCAGCGGGATGGAAGCTCACCTGCACACCGTGGTGGACGATGGACTCGCCGTAGGGCAGCGTCTGGAGCGGGATGTCGTCACCCAGCCGCGCGCGCACCACGCCGGCCCCTTCGCTCGCGGCAAGATAGTGCCCGTGTCCCGAGCGCGCGTGGTCGCTGTGCGCGTGCGTGATGATGGCGCGGTCAACGGGCCGCCATGGGTCCACGTAGAAATCGCCCGCAGGGCAGTACAAACCGTTGGGTGTCGAAACAATCAGGTTGGTTGGGCGCATGCCGGCTACGACTCGACGGTGCATGGGTGAATCGGGCCCGGTGTCACGGGCTCCGCCCCCTGGGGCGGCCACAAGCCGCATTGCGCTGCGGCGCGCCTCACCGGCCCGACGGGACCGGCTTACGTTGCGGGTAGCAATTTTGAGGCGCGCACCGTGACAAAGCGCACGATCGTGTCAACGCATGTCGACACCGTGCGGATCGGATCCGGGACGCAGCACCGTACCTTACCCGCGCGCGCGCGTCTCGGGATGGCAGGTCGGCGCATTTTTCCCACGCAAAGCCAATTCAGGCCCAATGCATTGGCTGCAACGTCGCGTCACGTGTCCCAGCATCTTATGCACGGGGCAGGCATCGCAGCCGGGCGCCGTGCGATGCGCAAACCTGGCCGACGGTGATCTCGATGTGCGGAGGCCGGCCCGGCCGAAGACCGCATCAGCCTGTTTCACGTGTGAATCACTTCTCACCGGTTGCCTGGAAAGCGGTCCCCCTAAAAACGGTCGGCCTGGGCGGAGGCGAGCCTTTGCATCGCCTGGCGCGAAATTTGCGCAACTTGCCAACCTGTGCAGCGCACATCGTTGCGGAGACATCCGCCATGACGCGGAATCATCCAGACTGCCCGCAATCCCGCCTCGGACGCCATGACGGTGGCGACTTCGCATCCCATGCGCGTGACGGCCGACAACGTCGGCCATGCCGTCGACGCCACGCCGTGGCGCAAGGTTTCGACGCGCTGAACCCCCTTGGCCGCAACGCCGCTACAACCCTGAAACGATTTCGATTCCAGGGCGAGGGCCAAGGCGCCTGCAGGTCAGTTGCATGCATGCGGTCACGACGCCGTTCGCCGTTCACGTGACGGCACTGACAGGACAACACCAGGCGTCGGGAGGGAATGGCACGAGGGCCGTCGAATCCGTGGCATGGCAGTGTTTGGCAAACCGGGACGAGCGCCTCTTCAAGGTGAAAGAGGCGCATTGGGTCAAGGGGACGAATCATGACATGCAAACATTGCGCGCCATCGTGGACGTGGATGCGGCAGGGCCTGCTGGCCGCCACGCTCGGCTTGCTGGCAACCACTGGCCTTGCCGCGCCCAATGCGGCAAGCGGGCAGGGCAGCGCAGCCGGCAATCAGGGGGCGAGCGTTTCGTCGCATCTCCAGAACGGCAAGGTGGTCCCGCCACCACGCCCCTCCGTGCCAACGGTGATCGTGCCGGGTATGCCGCGCTCGCTCATGCGTGAAGCAGAACACGGCCATAGCACGGGCGGCACGATCGTTTCTCCGGCGTCGGTGCATCGCCAGAACGGCAATGTCTGGGTCGACTGACGGAGACGATCATGAAAAAGCTCATCCTGGCATGCCTGCTCGCATTGAGTCTGCTCGTCGTGTTCCGGCCGATGTCGATACCCTCGGCGCAGGCAGCGACGCCAATGAAGGTGCTCGTCCTGTATGACGCACCACCAAACGACCCTTACACCAACCTGGGGCTTGCCTACGCAATCATGCTGCGCAACCTGCTCGGGCATTGGAACACCTCGGTCAGTCTGGTACCGATCCAGAACTACACCGCGGGCTCTGTGCAGGCCAACCAGGCCACGTTCTACCTGGGCGATTACTACAACAACACGATTCCGCCGGCGTTCCTGCAGGACGTGATGTCGACCACTTCCACCGTTGTCTGGTTCAAGTACAACCTGTGGGAACTCGCGTGGGACACGGTCGATTACGCCAACCCGACCTTCACCCAGAAATTCGGCATCGCCTTCAACGAGGTGTACGGCTTCAACGGCAATGTCTATCCGTCGTCGAGCAATCCGAATCCGGGGTTCTTCGATACCGTGACCTACAAGGGCATGTCGATGGTGAAGTACTACAACTTCAACTCGACGACAGGCGTGGTCAGCGCGGACCCCGACATCGGCGTCACGCAAGTCACCGATGCAACGAAGGCGAAGGTGCTGGTGAACATCACGGACAGCCAGACCGGGGCCGTGGCGCCCTATGTGGTCCGCTCGGGCAATTTCTGGTATTTCGCGGATCAGCCGTTTTCGTACATCGGCCCGCGCGACCGCTATCTGGCGTTCTGCGACCTGCTGCACGACATTCTGGGCGATAGCGCGTCAACGGTGTACGCGCACCGGGCCATGGTCCGCTTCGAAGACATGAATGCGTACACCAGTACGAGTTCAATGAAGAAGCTGACGGACTATCTGTACAACAAACATATTCCGTTCTCGATGGCGACCATTCCGGTCTACACGGACCCGAACGGGTATTACAACAATGGCGTGCCGGAGACCATCACGCTGGCCAACGCGACAGGGCTGAAATCGGCGATCAACTACGCGCTCAAGCGAGGGGGCAGGGTGATGATGCATGGTTACACGCATCAGTACGAGAATGTGCCCAACATCGACAACGCGGTCAGCGGCAACGATTTCGAGTTCTGGTATGCAACGACAAACACGCCAACCGACGACGACTCGCTCCAGTGGGCGGGCGGGCGACTGGATGCGGGCCTGCAGCAGTTCACCAGCAACGGCTACACGCCGTTCGCCTGGGAGGCACCGCACTACGAATCGTCGCCACTGTCGATTGCCGCCGTACCGCCGCGCTTCAACTCGACGTACCAGCGCGTCGTGTACTTTGCGTGCACCAACAACACAACGAGCAGCGTCACCAACACCAATACCATCTGCAGCAATAGCGACCTGTACACCCTCAATTCAACGGCCAACAACCACGCATTCGCGGTCGGACAGTTCTTTCCGTACGTGATCTATTCCGACTACTACGGACAGCGCATCATTCCGGAGAATCTCGGCAACATCGAATACAACATCTGCAACATCGATCCGTTCTCGTGCCTGACCTACACCTGGCAGGACATCTATCTGAATGCGCAATATGCGTGGGTCGTACGTGACGGCTTCGCGTCGTTCTTCTTCCATCCGTTCTGGCTGGATTCGGATATGTCGGGGACCGCTGCGTCCAACGCATTCCAGGATTTCCAGAGTCTGGTGAAAGGCATCTCCGGTCTCGGATATCAGTGGGTGGACGCGAGCACGCTCAAATAGTGGCCGACGCTCATGGCAAGGCGGTGGACATCACGTCACCGCCTTGCCTCGCCTTTGACGGGTCAACCGGTTGTCGCGCCGCGCATCTGGTCATAACGGTCAGGGCAGGGCTGCTTCCGGCAGCCCCACCCGCGACGCTCGCGCAGCGGCATTCAGACAATCACACTGCGCGCTCCATCACTGGCTGAGTTGGCTGTTGGGGTACGCACCCGGCACCAGGATCGGTAGCTCCACGTCGGTCGCAGAGACGTTGTAGACGTTTGGCACTGCCGCCGTCGACAGATCGAGAGCCGACGTCACCGGAGGAATCTGCGTGCCAAGCGCAAAGTTGACGACGTTGGTTGCGTTCGGCAGCGAACTCGCGCTGACGATCGCGGCGTACTGAACGTGCTGCGGATAGAACAGCAGGCCAACCTGGTCGCCGTCCTGCAGTTGCTCGCCGATGGCGGGCAGCAAGACAGCGCCCGCATTCAAGCCCGGATCGTCTTGATGGTCGCCTTCCGCAAAGGCAGTCACCTGATCGTCCACCAGAATCAGCTTGCCGCCACGCAGAATGCCGACGCCGACGTAGGCAACCGCAGCCTGGACCGCACCTGTTCCGCGCGTCACCGCCAAGTCCGCGATGCGCGGCACGCCGGCCAGCACGCGTCCGCTCCCGCTGACGGTCTGGATCGGCACAAACACCGGGCTGGTTGCGCCCAGCGGCACGGAAGCGGTCAGGGTGGAGGCACTCGTGGGAATCGCCCCCGGCCCCGATAGGGACCCGACCGGGATGTGGTCCATCACCAATCCGACCGGCTGTGTGTTGGGGGCGCCAACCGTATCCGCCACCGACAGGCAGACCTTGGGGATCGCGTTGAATGCGTCGGAGTCGATGCCCTTCAACTGCCTGTCAAACCACGTGAGGATCGACGCCACACCGTTGACGCCTCCGCAATTGGCGGTGCCCTGGGATTGCCCTGCCAGCGGATTCATGTGCCCGCCTTCGGTCGTCAGCACCCGCACGTCCGCGCCCGTCGACGCAAAATAGCGCGCGTTCAGGTAGGCCTCGGTCACGTTGAACAGCACATCGCGGTTGCCCTGCAAGAACAGGGCTGGCACCTTGCGCAGCACCGCCTGGGTTTCGCCAAAGTTCCACGCTAGGCCGGCACGCTGCTGGGCTTCGAAATACCCGGTGCCGTGATCGAAGAAGAATTGCGTCAGCTCACTGCCGGACACGGGGCGCGGAGTTGCCGTCGGCAGACTGGCCAGGTTGAACAGATCGGTCTCGGTTCGCACGGTGCTGGCGAGCGGCCCCTGCACGCCGATGGTGTTGCACAGTGTTGCCACCAGCGGCGTATTCGACACGCCGTGCCCGCCGGGGCTTGCGGTCGTGGCGGTGGTGGCCAGCAGGCAAAGCAGCCCGCCATACGAGAGTTTCATGCCTTGGCCTGGCAGCAGGCTGTACAGCAAGTCGTACCAGGTGCCGTTGGGTACGATGGTATCGATGCGCGGGTCGAGTGCTGCCAGCGGCATCTGGAAACCGCCCCCGTAGCTGTAGCCGATCGTCCCGACCTTGATGTCTTTGGGGATGCCCGTCTGCGGCTCGGTCTGCACGTAAAGACTGTCGGCGTTGTCGTAGGCCCAGTCCAGGATGGCACGGGCATCCTGGACCTCGGCGCGCGGATCGATGATGCGGGCATTGCCGCCACCATTGGCCGGCACGCTGTCACCGTGCCCGCGTTCGTCGTAACTGATGACAACGTAGCCGTGGTACGGGAGCGCCTGGACCAGTTCGTCGATGGAGGTGAAATGCGGGTCGTCCGGGTGCAGGTCACCATTGGCGGCCAGTGTCTTCAGACGGTTGCCGCCGTAGCCATGGCTGTGCAGGACCACCGGAAAACGATCCCCAGGACAGCGCGAGGGCAGCATGACGGAAAAGTAGACCCGCGTCGTGGGCGTCGGATTTGCGGTTGGATCGAAATCGGACGGCACCGGCACGACGATCGAGTCGTTGACCACACTTGGCGCCAGGGGCGTGGCGCAGGCAGCCGCTTGTGAGGCAGGCGGCGCGGCCACAGTCGTGGAGGGCGAGCCCGCGGCACTGGCTGCAGAATCTGAGGAACCGCCTCCACAGGCAGCCACGAACAAACAAAGACTGGCTGCCAGGCAGCCATTGCGGATGTGCAGCATGTAGTCTCCTCCTGCCTCGGTCGATGTTTTCCATGTACGTGTGCCGAGGCTGCAAGGATTCTATTGACGCCGTTCTGTTTGAGACAGGCTGTTTTTTAGAGCCTCCCATCGAAAGGAGGGCGATGCTGGTTAACCCGGGCAACCGGGCGCCAGACTGACTGTCTGGCGCAACTTGCCATCCGCGCAGGAGGGGGCGAAACGCCATTCTGCGGAACATGCGCAAATCTCTGCCAGTCCCCAACCTCGGGACCTCCTTGACCTGATCCGGGCGGAGTCAGTCAACGTGCGCGCAAGGAATCAGCGGCAGGGCGGCTCGCTGATGTAAGTGTCGGCGCTGGCGCCGGCATCATTCTTCCATCAGCCTGACCCTGACCTTCTTGCCCTTCATCGTGCCGGCGTTGAGCTTGCGCAGCGCGTCTCGCGCGATGCCGCGCTCGACCGCGACGTAGGTCGAGAATTCCGTCACGTTGATCTTGCCGATCTGGTCGCCGCGAAAACCCGCATCGCCAGTCAGCGCGCCGAGCACATCGCCGGGGCGGATCTTCTCCTTGCGTCCGCCGAGGATCTGCAGCGTTTCCATGGGCGGCAGCAGCGGTGCATCGTTACCGGTATCGAGCTCGTCGAGCTTGTGCCATTCGACCTCGCGGCCCATCGCCTCTTCGATATTGCCGACGCGCCCCATCTCGTCCATGCTCGCGAGGCTCAGCGCCCAGCCGTTTTCATCGGCGCGGCCCGTGCGGCCAATCCGATGCACATACACCTCGGGGTCGGGCGTCACGTCAACGTTGATCACCGCTTCCAGTTGCGTGATGTCGAGCCCGCGCGCGGCAACGTCGGTCGCCACCAGCACCGAGCAACTGCGGTTGGCGAACTGGATCAACACCTGATCGCGCTCGCGCTGCTCGAGTTCGCCGTGCAGCGCCAGTGCGTGAATGCCCTGCGCGCGCAACACGTCGAGCAGGTCGCGGCATTGCTGCTTCGTGTTGCAGAACGCGAGCGTGCTGACGGGCCGATAGTGCTTGAGCAGCAGCTCGACCGCATGCAGCCGCTGGCTGTCGGTCACCTCGTAGAAGCGCTGGCGAATCTTGCTGTCGTCGTGACGCTCTTCGAGCTTCACTTCCTTCGGATTGCGCAGAAAGCGCTGGCTCAGCTTCGCAATGCCTTCCGGGTACGTTGCCGAGAACAGCAGCGTCTGACGATCGGGTGGACATTGGCGCACGACCGTCGCGATGTCATCGAAGAAGCCCATGTCGAGCATGCGGTCGGCTTCGTCCAGCACGAGCGTTTTCAATGCGCCGAGCGCGAGATTACCGCGCTCCAGATGGTCCATGATGCGTCCCGGCGTGCCGACGATGACATGCGCGCCGTGCTCGAGGCTTGCTGCCTGCGGACGCATCGGTGTGCCACCACAGAGGGTCAGCACCTTCACGTTTTCTTCGGCGCGTGCGAGGCGGCGGATCTCCTGCGCAACCTGGTCGGCAAGCTCGCGCGTGGGGCAGAGCACCATCGCCTGCACGTCGAAGTTGCGCGCGTCGAGCCGCGCGAGCAGAGCCAGCGCAAACGCCGCGGTTTTGCCGCTGCCTGTCTTGGCCTGCGCGATCAGGTCGTGTCCCGCGAGGGCGATGGGCAGGCTGGCAGCCTGGATCGGCGTCATGTCGGTGTAGCCGAGCTGCGCGAGGTTTGCGAGCACGGTTGGAGCGAGCGCTAGGGTACTGAAAGGTGTGGCGGTCGGTGCGATGGTCATGTCGTTGCGCTGGGTCACTTGTACGGCTTGCCTTCGAGTTGTTCGTAGACGACGGTGCCGTCGTCCGCTTCGAAGCGCTCGACATAGTTGCGTGCGCCGCATAGCGCGCAGCGGAACAGCGGCCCCTGGCCCTCATCCTTGATGACGACGTCGGACAGCTCCCACTGCGTGCCGCAGCTCTGGTTTTTGCAAGTGAATACGGTGGTCTTCAATTGGATTCGGTTGCGCTCGGTTGGGGATGAACAAGGTGGATCGAGGGTGCACCATCGATCGCCCTGAGCAAGGTCAGCGGATTCTCTCCCAAGTCGGGCCAGGGAGAAGCGAGAGTCTGGTTGTACCTAACTTTTCGGGGTCGATGTTAACTTTCTGCCGTGTTCTGCTCGACAGGAGGGCGGCCAACGAACCCGGGCGAGACCCATGGCAGGATTCGTTGGACTGCCGACCGCGATCTGGGTAAATCGCATATTTAACATAAGATACATTATGAGATTAAACGGGATCGAGGCGGGTGGCGATAACGTCGCGTCGCCTCCCCATCCCGAGCGCCAGTGAAGCCCGCTTCGCATCTGGCCAACAAGCGTTGCAGCACCGACACACCGCTTGGACGCGTCGGGGATTTTCCAGTCCATTCGCCGGCGCGTTGGTTAGACTGAATTCTCAAGGCGTTCCCCAGGTAAGGATCATGTGTCGCTGGCTGGCCTATTCAGGCAATCCCATTCAGATGGAGACGGTGCTGTTCCGGCCCCGGCACTCGTTGATCGACCAGAGCCTGCGTTCGCGCCTCGGTCACACGACCACCAACGGCGACGGGTTCGGCATCGGATGGTACGGACGCCACTCCGAAGTGCCGTTCCGCTACCGCTGCCTGCACCCCGCGTGGAACGATACGAACCTGCGCGAAGCCGCGCGGGCGATCCGGTCGTCGATGTTTGTCGCGCACGTGCGTGCGGCAACCGACACCCCCGCGCAGGAAACCAACTGTCACCCGTTCCGCTATGGCCGGTGGCTCTTTGCCCATAACGGACAGATACGCGACTACCCGACGGTTCGCCGTGATCTGATGATGGAAGTCGCCCCCGAGCTTTTCCGCTGGATCGAGGGCTCGACGGATTCCGAGATCATGTTTTTCCTGGCCCTGACCTTTGGGCTGGACCGTGAGCCGCAAGCCGCGCTTGAGCGGATGGTCGGCTTGATCGAGGATGTCGGCCACCGCAACGGCATCGAGCATCCGCTCAACATGACCGTATGCGCGACCGACGGCACGCAGATCGTTGCGGCTCGGTATTCCAGCGAGCGGGATTCGCGCTCGCTATTCCACAGCACGTCGTTCCGGCATCTGCGTGCGCTCTATCCAGATGATTCCAGCATCACCGATGCCGGGGACGCGGCATTTCTGGTCCTGTCGGAACCGCTCGTCGACCTGCCCGACGCCTGGGCGGAAATCCCCGAAGAGACCGTGGTGATCGCCAAGGATGGCCGGGTCGAGCATCACCGGTTCACGCCACGGCGGCCCGGTTTCGAGCTCCCGGCCAACCAGCCGACCTACGGCCGCGAGGCAAGCTGACCACCCCCAACCTTGGTGTGGAGAAAGAATCACACCAACCTGCATGCTCCCGCACTGAAACCTCCTGACAAAACGGTGTCAGGAGCCCCGCGTTACCCTGCCGCCCGCGACTTGTGCTGTAGAGCAACCGGATTTCAATAATCCGCTACAGTTTACGGCCCGAATTCTGATTGCCGGCGCAGCCTCAGCAATGCGGCCGCCACCGGCATCTTCCACCGCTTCCAAGGAACGCCCTCCATGTCCTCCGGTGTCATTCGCCTGCGCGGAGCCCGTCAGCACAATCTCAAAAACCTCGATCTGGACCTGCGCACGGGCGAGATGACCGTCGTGACCGGCCCGTCGGGGTCCGGCAAGTCAAGCCTCGTTTTCGACACGCTTTACGCAGAAGGCCAGCGCCGCTACGTCGAGACCTTCAGCGCCTACGCGCGCCAGTTCCTCGACCGCATGGACCGGCCGCAGGTCGAGCACGTTGAAGGCGTGCCGCCCGCCATCGCCATCGACCAGACCAACCCGGTGCGCAGTTCGCGCTCGACGGTCGGCACGATGACTGAGCTGAACGATCACTTGAAGCTGCTGTTTGCACGCGCCGCACAACTGTTCGACCGCGACACCGCGCTGCCGGTGCGCCACGACACGCCGGAAACCATCTACGACGAGCTGCTTTCGCGCACGCGCGAGGGCGATCCGCGCCTGGTGGTGACGTTTCCCGTCGAGCTGCCCGCCAATACGAGCCCCGAAGAAGTCACGCAGTGGCTGTCGGTCAGCGGCTATACGCGCGTGCAGGCCGAGCGCGTGGTCGAGTCGTCCACGGGCAAGCGCAAGCTGCTCGACGTGGTGGCCGACCGCTTCCGCCTGCAGGGCACCGAGCGTGCCCGCGCGCTGGAGGCCATCGAGTCGTCGCTCAAGCGCGGCGGTGGGCGCGTCAGCGTCTACGTGCTCCCTGCCGATGAAGGTGCGGAGCCAACCATCTGGCGCTTTTCCACCGGCCTGCACTGCCCCGAAAGCGACCTGCGTTACGCAGACCCGCAACCCGCGCTCTTCTCGTTCAATTCCGCTTACGGCGCGTGCGATGCCTGCCGCGGTTTCGGCCGCGTCATCGGCGTCGATCTGGGGCTGGTGATTCCGGACGAGCGCAAGACGCTGCGTGACGGCGCCATCAAGCCGATGCAGACGCCAGCCTGGAAGGAATGCCAGGACGACCTGATGCGCTACGCCGCCGCGGCCGACATCCCGCGCGGCACGCCGTGGGCCGAGATGACCGAAGCCCAGCGCAACTGGGTCATCAATGGCGACCCGGCTTTCAAACGCGGTGGCTGGAACAAGCAGTGGTACGGCGTGCGCCGCTTCTTCGACTATCTGGAGTCGAAGGCGTACAAGATGCACATCCGCGTGCTGCTCTCCAAGTACCGCAGCTACACGACGTGTGAGACCTGCGGCGGGGCGCGCCTGAAAACCGAGTCGATGCAATGGCGCCTCGGCAGCAAGGAAAACGCGGATGCCGTGCTCGCGCCCGAACACCGCTTCATGCCGCGCGGCGTGGCCTGGAGCCGCGCCCAGCTCGAAGCCCTGCCCGGCCTGACCGTGCACGACCTGATGCTGCTGCCCATCGAGCGCATCCGCCGCTTCTTCGATGAGCTGACGCTGCCGTCCACGCTGCTCGACGACGCGCTCAAGCTGCTGCTCGACGAGGTGCGCACGCGCCTGGCGTATCTGTGCGACGTCGGTATCGGCTACCTGACGCTGGACCGCCAGAGCCGCACCCTCTCTGGCGGCGAGGTGCAGCGGATCAACCTGACGACGGCGCTCGGCACGTCGCTCGTCAACACGCTGTTCGTGCTGGACGAACCGAGCATCGGCCTGCACCCGCGCGATCTGGACCGCATCGTCCAAGCCATGCAGCGCCTGCGCGACGCCGGCAACACGCTGGTGGTGGTCGAGCACGATCCTTCGGTGATGTTGGCGGCCGACCGCCTGATCGACATGGGCCCCGGCCCCGGCGAGCGCGGCGGCAACATCGTCTTTGACGGCACACCGGCGGCCATCCGCCAGGCCGATACGCTCACGGGCGCGTATCTGTCCGGACAGCGGCGCGTGGCTGATGCAACCGACTGGCAAGCGCGCGCCGTCTATGACGCCACGCCGCGGCTGGTGCTCGAAGGCGCGGCGGAACACAACCTGCGCGATGTCACGGTCGAGATTCCGCTGCAGCGCCTGGTGTGCGTGACCGGCGTGTCCGGCTCGGGCAAATCGACGTTGATCCAGGACGTGCTGCACCCCGCGCTGGCACGTCACTTTGGCAAGGCGACGGAATCGCCCGGCGCATTCCGTGCCCTGCGCGGCGCCGACCAGATCAGCGATGTGGTATTCATCGATCAGTCCCCCATCGGCAAGACGGCGCGCTCGAACCCGGCCAGCTACGTTGGCGCGTTCGATGAAATCCGCAAGCTGTTCGCCAAGGCGCCGATGGCGCTGCAGCGCGGCTACACGGCGGGCACGTTCAGCTTCAACTCGGGGGACGGCCGTTGCCCGACCTGCGGCGGCTCGGGCTTCGAACACGTCGAGATGCAGTTCCTCTCCGACATCTACCTGCGCTGCCCGGATTGCGACGGCACGCGCTATCGCGCCGAAATCCTGGAAGTGAAGCTGCCGCGCGCCGGCCGTGCATTGTCGGTGGCCGATGTGCTGGAGCTGACGGTGAGCGAAGCCGCCAGCGTGTTCGCCGATGACGCTGACGTGCTGCGCGTGCTGCAACCCATCGTCGACGTGGGCCTGGAGTACGTGAAGCTTGGCCAGCCGGTGCCGACGCTCTCCGGCGGCGAGGCGCAACGCCTGAAGCTGGCGGGCTTCCTGGCCGAAGCCGCACAGGCTGCCCAGGCGGCCGCCCGCAAGCGCGTGAAGCAGGACGTGCCCGCCAACGCGGGCCGCCTGTTCATGTTCGACGAGCCGACCACCGGCCTGCACTTTGACGACATCGCCAAGCTGATGCGCGCGTTCGGCAAGCTGCTCGACGCCGGGCATTCGCTGATCGTGATCGAACACAACCTCGACGTGGTGCGCGCGGCGGACTGGATCATCGATCTCGGCCCCGAAGGCGGCGACGCCGGTGGCCTGCTGGTCTGCGCCGGCACGCCTGCGCAGGTCAAAGGCTGCGCCGCATCGCACACGGGCGCCGCGCTCAAGCAATACGAAGCCAGCGTCGGCCAGCCGGAAGCCATCGAAGGCGTGCCGCTGCAAACCGCCCTGGCTGAGCGCCGCGCCAAGCGTGCGGCGCTGGCGGAAGTCCAGGGCGAAAACGTCGTGCGCATCGTCCACGCTCACGAGCACAACCTCAAGGGCCTGAACGTCGATATTCCGCACGGCAAGTTCAACGTGGTGACGGGCGTGTCGGGTTCGGGCAAGTCGACGCTGGCGTTCGACATCCTCTTCCATGAAGGGCAGCGGCGCTATCTTGAATCGCTCAATGCGTATGCGCGTTCGATCGTGCAGCCTGCCGGGCGGCCGGAAGTGGATGCCGTGTACGGCATTCCGCCCACCGTGGCCATCGAGCAGCGCCTGTCGCGCGGCGGCCGCAAGAGCACGGTGGCGACCACGTCAGAGGTGTGGCACTTCCTGCGCCTGCTGTATGTGAAGCTGGGCGTGCAGCATTGCATCCACGACGGCACGCCGGTGTCGGCGCAAAGCCCGGAGGCGATCTTTGCCCAGCTCATGCGCGATCATCGCGGTCAGCACATCGGCCTGCTCGCGCCGCTGGTCGTGAACCGCAAGGGCGTCTATACCGACCTGGCCAAATGGGCCAAGGCGCGCGGCTATACGCATCTGCGCGTCGATGGCGAATTCCTGACTGTGGACCCATGGCCACGCCTGGACCGCTTCCGCGAGCACACGCTGGAACTGCCCGTGGGCGACATCGTTGTCTCGCCGGAAAACGAAGCCGCGCTGCGTGCGTTGCTGGAGCAGGCGCTGGAATACGGCAAGGGCATCATGCACGTTCTCGCGCCGCTCGACGGCCTGCAACACGCCATGCACAACGGCGGCACGGCGCACGTCGGCAACGTGAAGGTGTTTTCGACCAAGCGCGCGTGCGCCACCTGCGGCACCAGCTACCCCGAGTTGGACCCGCGCATGTTCTCGTACAACAGCAAGCACGGCTGGTGCCCAAGCTGCGTCGGTACCGGATTGGCGCTCACGCGTGAACAGCGTGCTGCGTTTGACGACACCGTGCTCGGCGGTGACGATCGCGGCCGCGAGCAGACGCTGCCATCGGAGGAAGTCGATCCGGAAGGCATGACCGACCTGCCCTGCCCGGATTGCCACGGCACGCGCCTGAACCCCACGGCGCGCGCGGTGACCTTTGCCGACAAGCCCATCGTCGACATTGCACAGTGGACGGTCAGCCAGACCCGCCGCTGGGTCGAGCGCCTGGACCTGACCGGCCGCGACGCCGACATCGCCCGCGACGTGGTGGCCGAAATCCACAGCCGCCTGTCGTTCCTGGAGGAGGTTGGGCTGGGCTACCTGAGCCTGGATCGCGCCGCGCCGAGCCTGTCAGGCGGCGAAGCGCAGCGTATCCGCCTGGCAGCGCAACTCGGCAGCAACCTGCAGGGCGTCTGCTACGTGCTGGACGAGCCGACCATCGGCCTGCATCCGCGCGACAACCAGATCCTGTTGGACGCGCTGCGCAAACTGGGCGACAAGGGCAACACGCTGGTGGTGGTCGAGCACGATGAAGACACCATCCGCCGGGCCGACCACATCATCGACATCGGCCCGGGCGCCGGCAAACGCGGCGGCACACTGGTCGCTCAAGGCGGTGTGGCAGACCTGGCAGCCCAGCCGGATTCGCTCACGGGCCGGTTCCTGTCGCAGCCGATCGAGCATCCGTTGCAGCCGCGCCGCCAGGTGGTTGCGCCCCGTGCGGGCGCACAAGCGGTGCCCGAGCAGTGGCTGACGGTGCACGGCGCCAAGCTGCACAACCTGCGCAACGTGACCGCGACGATGCCGCTGTCGCGCCTCGTGGCGATTACGGGCGTGTCGGGCTCGGGCAAATCGACGCTGGCGCGCGATGTGTTGATGACGAACCTGCTCGATGCGGTCGGCCGTTCCGTGCTGTCTTCGCCGGCAACCCGCCGCGCACGCAAGGCCGCGCAGGCTGAGACGCCTGAGGCGAAGATGCCGCGCAAGCTCGACGTCAAACACGACTGGCACGGCTGCGACAGCGTCACCGGATGGGAAACCATCGACCGCGTGCTGGAAGTCGACCAGACGCCGATCGGCAAGACGCCACGCTCCTGCCCCGCCACGTACATCGGCGTGTGGGACACCATCCGCAAGCTCTTTGCCGACACGCTGGAAGCTCGCGCGCGTGGTTACACCGCCTCGCGCTTCTCGTTCAACACGGGCGACGGCCGCTGCCCTGCCTGTGAAGGCCAGGGCGTGCGCACCATCGCCATGAGCTTCCTGCCGGACGTGAAGGTCGGCTGCGACGTCTGCCACGGTCAGCGCTTCAATGCAGAAACGCTTGCCGTCACCTGGCGCGGCAAGAACATCGGCGATGTGCTGACCATGGAGATCGACGAAGCAGTCGAGTTCTTCGGCGCGATGAACAGCATCGCCCACCCGCTGCAGTTGATGAAGGACGTCGGCCTTGGCTATCTGACGCTGGGCCAGCCCTCGCCCACGCTGTCCGGCGGCGAGGCGCAGCGCATCAAGCTCGTCACCGAGTTGTCGAAGGTGCGCGATGACGTGACGCGCCGCGGCCAGAAGGCGCCCCACACGCTCTACGTGCTGGACGAGCCTACCGTCGGCCTGCACATGGCCGACGTGGCCAAGCTGATTCGCGTGCTGCATCGCCTGGCAGACGGCGGCCACAGCGTGATCGTGATCGAGCACGACCTCGACGTGATTGCCGAGGCGGACTGGATTCTCGATCTCGGCCCCGAAGGCGGCGATGAGGGCGGTACCATCGTCGCCGCATGCGGCCCCGAGGCGCTGACGCAGGTGAAGGCCAGCCACACGGGGGCCGCACTGGTGCCGGTGCTGGCCCGAGGACAGGCACTGGAGCAGCGTCGCACGGGTTGAAGGCCAACCACGTCGAAACAAAGGGCGCCCCTGGCATCGCTTTGCCGGGGCGCCCTTTTTGTTTCGCTTTCCTGAGTCAGCCGGGGCCGAGGTGTGTTTGATCTCCCCCGCTCGGCGCGCTGGAAATTGCTTGCTGGCCCTCGCGCCGGTCCGTCATGGGTTCTCTGCGTGCGTCATCCCGTCAGTTTCGCCCGCCGCACTTCCGAAAAATAGATGAGGATCAGCGACACCCAGACAATGCCGTAAAGGAACATGAAGCACGACGAGCGCACCCTGAAGATGTCGAGCAGTCCGCCAAACAGGATGGGCAGCAGAAAGCCGCCCAGGCCACCGGCCAGCCCCACAATGCCCGTCACCACGCCCATGTTTGCGGAAAAATCGTCGGACACATACTTGAACGTCGACGCCATGCCGAAGGCAAACACGGCGCCCATCAGAAAGATCAGCGTGATGAACCCGGCAAGTGGCAACTGAAGACGCAGGCTGAATGTGCCGTCGATGGTGTGGATGACGACATCGGTCGGCGGGTACGAGAGCAGGAACAGGCAGATCCACGCCACCCACAGGCCCCACCAGGTCACGCTGTGTGCGCCGAAGCGGTCGGCAAGCAACCCGCCCACGGCCCGAAGGATCGACCCCGGCAGGGAGAATCCCGCAGCAAACGCCGAGGCCGCCACCAGCGTCATGCCATATTCGTTCTTCAGGTACTGCGGCATCCACAGTGACAGCGCCGTGAAGCCGCCGAACGTGATGGAGTAGTACTGACACAGCCGCCAGACGCGCCGATCGCGAAGCACCCTGAAGGAATCCAGCCACGATCCCGAAGATTTGCCCGCGCCCGGGTCGGGCGCCGAAGCAAACCAGAAAATGACCGCCGTCACCAGCAGCGCTATCGCATAGACGCGCGGCACGAAACGCCAGCCATAGGCGGCCTGCAACGACGGCGTGAGGAACAGGTTGACCGCGGCACCCGCCGTGCCGGCGCCGAAAAAACCCATTGCAAAGCCACGGCGCTCGGGTGGAAAGAAGCGGGCCACATAAGGCGTTCCTACCGCGAACGATGCCCCCACGCAGCCCAGAAACAGGCCGATCAGCAGGAACTGCCAGAACGCGGTGGCGTAGCTGACGATATAGACAGGCACCGCGCAGATGACGAGCAACGCCGTCATGACGGTACGACCGCCGTAGCGATCCGTCCACGCGCCGAGCGGCAGCCGCATCAGCGCCCCGGTGAGTACAGGCGTGGACGTGAGCAACCCGAATTCGGTGCCGTTGAGGCTCAGGTCTTCACGCAGTTGGACGCCAATCACACCGAACATCATCCACACCACAAAGCAGACCATGAACGCGAGCGTGCTGGCCAGCAGCACCGACCACGCCTGCACCGAGACAGTGGGCCCGCCGGCCCGAACCTGCGTTGCGCCATGTGCGTGCATACCGCTCTCCCCTTTTCCCGCGCGGTCTATTGAACCAGCGGGCCGTTGGCCTGCCCGAGGTCTACGCCTTCGATGTGCGCCCGTGCCGCCAGGATCGACACATACTGCTGCATCGCCTTCTGTCGCACACGCTGCTGGAGGTATTGCGCAATGCCGGCATGCGCCGCCTCGAACGGAAGCGCTTCGCCGGGTACCCGCTGGTCGATGCGGACGATGTGGAACCCGAATCGCGTCTTCACAACGCGGGGCAGCAGGCCGGTGTCCGTCGTCTCGAAGATGGCCCGCTCGAATTCAGGGACGCTGTCGCCACGAAGCAATTGCCCGAGGCTGCCGCCGACGCCGCCGGATGGGCAGTTGGAAAGCGCGCGTGCAAGCGCCTCAAAGCTGTCCGGCTCGCCCTTCAGCTGGAGCAGTGTCTGCTCGGCCTTCTGCAGGATCAATGCCACAGGTGCGCCTTCCGTTACCGCAAAAAGAATATGGCTTGCATACACGATGTCATTGCGACGGAACTGCGCGGCATGGTTCCGGAAATAACGCTCGCAGTCGTCCCGCGTCGGGGCCGGCAGGGTCAATTCGCGGTCGAATAGCGCGTCGGTGCAGGCATCGTCCAGCACGGCGGCTTCGGGCAGCAACTCCAGCTCGACCGCGCGCTGCCGTAGCAATTCGCGGATGGCCAATGCATAGCTGGCCGCCGCGAGAGGGTCGGGTGCATTGGGGTGGTGCAGGCTCTCCTGCGTGATCGATGCCGCGTCGAACACCACGTCATTGACCCGCACCACGCCCGCACGGGCTTCCGTGTCGGATGACATCATGCTGCGTTCCCCTAGCGCTTGCGCACAAGCTGGTAGGGCCGCAGGACGTAGGCCAGTGAAGCCAGACCGCTCCAGATGTGCACCATCCGCGTGAAGGGTGTGACAAGGAAGATCGTGAAACCCAGCAGGATATGGAGCTGGTACGTCAGCGGCACGCCAACGAGCAGCCGCGCCACACCGGGGCGAAACGTGACGACGCCCTTGACGTAATCGGTCAGCAACTCAAACATGGCGCCGTCCATATGCTGCATGGACAGCACCACCGTCCAGAGGCCCAGTGCGAGCTGCAGCCACAGCATGAGCACGATCACGATGTCGCGCACGCGGCTGTTGCGACGAATGCGCGGGTCCGTGAGCCGACGGTGAATCAGCATCGTGAGCCCGATGATCGAAACGAGGCCAGCGGCCCCTCCTCCCACCATCGCCAGCAGTTGATGCCCCGACGCCGACAGGAACGGCGACACCATCCAGTGCGGCGCGAGGAACCCCGCGAAATGTCCGACCACCACCACGAGCACGCCCCAGTGGAAGAGGTTGCTGCCGAGCTGCAACGTCCCTCTGCGCAGCATCTGGGAGGTATCGCTCTTCCAGGTGTACTGCTCCCGATCGAACCGAATCAGGCTGCCCAGCAGCAGGACGGACAGGCAGACGTACGGGTAGATGCCGAACAGGAACTCGTGAAGGTAGTCAGTCATGTCAGACCTCCAGGCTATGGGGTTGCCCGCGCGGTTCAGCGGTCTCGACCCGGGCGCCGGTCGTAGAAATGGACCGGCTCGGTAACAGGGACTTGGGCGCCGACAAAGCGCACCGCCTCGTCCGCGTAGGCCGCGTCGAGCGCCCGGAAATCAGCCGGGCTCGGGGGGGCGTCGGCCTCGTCGTCCGTACTTGCATGGTCGGGCAAGACATCGACGTGGAGTCCGGCCAGCGACAGCAATGCGGCCACGACAAACCGATAGCGGCTGCCCCGTTCGGATAGGCGGGTCGTGATGGCCTGCAGGATGTCGCCGGTCTCCGCCAGGAGTTTGCAAGCCTCCGATTCAGGCAGGCGCGACAGGTATTCGAGAAATACCGGTAGGTAGTCCGGCAGCTCTCCCTGCCGCAGCCACAGGCCGTGCTGTTCATACATGTGCAGCAGGTCGACCATCGCCTGGCCGCGATCGCGCGACTCGCCGTGTACGTGTTCGAACAGGTACAGGGAAGTCGCGCGGCCCCGGTCGAACAGCGCGACATAGCGTTCCTGCAGCGTCATCAGATCGCGCTGGCCGTAATCGTCGATGAACCGTTCCAGGCCAGTGCGCACATGCGGCGGGAACGCGCGCGCAGCGTGCAGCAGCGCACGCGCCTCGGGCAGCGCATCCTGGGTGGATGGCTCCGGATAATCGAGCAGCGCCGACAGCACGGAGTAAATCACGCTCGTCGCAGGGCGGGAGGCGGTTTTCATGTCACGACTCCTGCCGGATGGGAATCGTCCGACCACCCTTGCGGGAACTGAACAGGCCGGCTTCCGAGGTACCACCGGAGCAACCGTTGCCGAAGGAAAAACCGCACGATGACCGCAAGTCGAAGGCGTCTTCGGCATATTCTCGGTGCGTGGTCGGGATGACGAAACGGTCTTCGTAGTTCGCGATCGCCAGATAGCGATACATGTCTTCGACCTGGGCCACGGTGAGCCCCGCCTGCATCAGCACGCCGGGCGCTTCGACCTGGTCAACATGCCGTGCCCGCATGAAGGCCCGCATGGCAAGCATGCGTTCGAGCGCGAGCTTGACAGGCGCTTCGTTGCCCGCCGTCAGCAGATTGGCCAGATAGCGCAGCGGAATGCGCAGCGACTCGACATCCGGCAGACAGCCGTTCATGCCGAGTTCACCGCTATTGGCGGCTGCGTTGATCGGCGAGAGCGGCGGCACGTACCAGACCATCGGCAGCGTACGGTACTCAGGGTGCAGCGGGAAGGCGATCTTCCAGTCGATCGCCATCTTGTAGACGGGTGAGCGCTGCGCACTCTCGATCCATGCGGCCGGGACGCCATCGCGCGCAGCCTGCGCAATGACCTGCGGGTCGTGCGGATCGAGGAATAACGACAATTGCGACGCGTAGAGATCGGACTCATTCTCGGCGCTGGCGGCCTCGCTGATACGGTCTGCGTCATAGAGCACGACGCCAAGGTAGCGGATGCGCCCCACGCAGGTTTCCGAGCAGACCGTAGGCTGTCCGGCTTCGATGCGGGGATAGCAGAAGATGCACTTCTCCGCTTTCCCGCTCTTCCAGTTGAAGTAGATCTTCTTGTACGGGCAGCCCGACACGCACATGCGCCAGCCCCGGCACTTGTCCTGATCGACCAGGACGATACCGTCCTCCTCGCGCTTGTAGATCGAGCCGGACGGACATGCAGCCACACAGGCCGGGTTCAGGCAGTGCTCGCACAGCCGCGGCAGGTACATCATGAAGGTGTTCTCGAACTGCCCGTAGATGTCCTTCTGCACGTTTTCGAAGTTGTAATCCTTCGCGCGCTTGTCGAACTCGCCGCCCAGGATTTCCTCCCAGTTCGGACCCCATTCGATCTTCTCCAGACGCTCGCCGCTGATGAGGGAGCGTGGCCGCGCGACGGGCATGGCAGCCGAATCGCCCGCGGTCTGGAGGTGCGCGTAATCAAAGGTGAAGGGCTCGTAGTAATCGTCGATTTCGGGCAGATGCGGGTTCGCGAAAATCTGCGCCAGCACCCGCCATTTACCACCGAGCTTCGGTTGCAGCTTGCCGTCGGCCTTGCGTATCCAGCCGCCCCGCCACCGCTCCTGGTTCTCCCAGTCCTTCGGATAGCCGATGCCGGGCTTCGTCTCCACGTTGTTGAACCACGCGTACTCCATCCCTTCACGGGTGGTCCAAACGTTCTTGCAGGTGACGGAGCAGGTATGGCAGCCGATACATTTATCCAGATTCAACACCATCGCAATCTGTGCACGGACTTTCATGGGCGCGCTCCTGCTGCCAGCTGATTTTCGGTGTTTGCACGTGTCGTCCCGGGCGAGGTGTCATCAAGCCAGTCGACGTGTTTCATCTTGCGGACGATCAGGAATTCGTCCCGGTTCGACCCGACGGTGCCGTAGTAATTGAACCCGTAAGACAATTGCGCATAGCCGCCGATCATGTGAGTCGGCTTGACGGCGATCCGGGTGACCGAGTTGTGAATGCCACCCCGTGTACCGGTAATCTCGGAGCCGGGCGTGTTCACGATCTTCTCTTGTGCGTGGTACATCATCACCATGCCGCGTGGCACGCGCTGGCTCACGACGGCGCGGGCGCAGAGCGCGCCATTGGCGTTGTAGCACTCGATCCAGTCGTTGTCGGCAATGCCGATCTGCTTGGCGTCGGCTTCCGCGATCCAGACGATCGGGCCGCCGCGTGACAGGGTCAGCATCAGCAGATTGTCGGTGTAGGTGCTGTGGATGCCCCACTTCTGGTGTGGCGTGATGAAGTTGAGCACCAGCTCCGGGTTGCCGTTGGATCGTTTGCCCACCATCGCTTCATAACTGCCGGTGTCGATCGGCGGCTTGTACACGCACAGCGACTCTCCGAATGCACGCAGCCACGCGTGATCCTGGTACAGCTGCTGGCGCCCGCTGATCGTGCGCCACGGAATCAGCTCATGGACGTTGGTGTACCCCGCGTTGTAAGAGACATGCTCCGACTCGATGCCACTCCACGTCGGTGAAGAGATGATCTTGCGCGGCTGCGCCTGGATGTCGCGAAAGCGGATCTTCTCGTCGGCGCGCGCATCGGCCAGATGGGCGTGGGCGATTCCCGTCATCGCGGACACCGCCTCCCACGCCTTGACCGCGACCGCACCGTTGGTTTCGGGCGCCAGCGACAGGATGACCTCGGCCGCGTCGATCGCCGTGTCGATGCGCGGCCGCCCACTGGCACAGCCTGCCTCGCTCACGCGATAGTTCAGGTCGCCGAGCAGCGAGACTTCATCCTTCGTATCCCATGCGATGCCCTTGCCGCCATTGCCGAGCTTGTCCATCAGCGGCCCGAGCGAAGTGAACTTCCGGTAGGTGTTCGGATAGTCCCGCTCGACGGCAATCACCGCCGGCATGGTCTTGCCGGGTATCGGTTCGCATTCGCCCAGCTTCCAGTCCAGCACGTCGAACGGCTGCGCCAGTTCCGCCGGTGAATCATGCGCGATCGGCGCCAGGACCACATCACGCTCGACGCCGAGATGACCGACGCTCAGCTCGGAGAAGCGCTTGGCGATCCCCTTGAAGATTTCCCAGTCGCTCTTGGATTGCCACGCCGGATCGACGGCGGCCGACAGCGGATGGATGAACGGGTGCATGTCGGACGTGTTCATGTCGTCCTTCTCGTACCACGTGGCGGTTGGCAGCACCACGTCGGAGTACATGCACGTGGTGGACATGCGGAAATCGAGCGTCACCAGCAGATCGAGCTTGCCCTGCGGTGCCTGCTCATGCCATGTGATGTCTTCCGGACGCTTGCCGCCGTTCTTGGCCACCTCCTCGCCCTGCACGCCGTGCACTGCGCCAAGCAGGTGCTTGAGGAAATATTCATGCCCCTTGCCTGACGAGCCCAGCAGATTCGAACGCCAGACAAACATGTTCCGGGGAAAGTTCGCTGGGTTGTCCGGGTCTTCGCAAGCCATGCGCAGTTCACCCGAGGCCAGGCCGCGGGCTACCGAGGCTGGGGCATCCGCTCCACTGGCGAGGCCGCGGCCGACATCCAGCGGGTTCGCTGTCAGTTGCGGCGCGGAAGGCAGCCAGCCCATGCGCTCGGCACGCACGTTGTAATCGATGGGCGCGCCGTGAAAACGTGCCTTGTCGGCCAGGGGCGACAGCAACTCCGTCGGATCCATCGGGTCGTACCGCCACTGGTCGGTGTGCGCATAGAAGAAGGACGTACCGTTCATGTGGCGCGGCGGCCGATGCCAATCCAATGCAAACGCCAGTGCGGTCCACCCTGTCTGCGGCCGCAGCTTCTCCTGCCCCACATAGTGCGACCAGCCGCCACCCGACTTGCCGATGCAACCGCACATGATCAGCATGTTCATGATCGCGCGGTACGACATGTCCATGTGGAACCAGTGGTTGATCCCGGCGCCGATGATGACCATCGACTTGCCCTGCGTCTTGTGGGCATTCTCGGCAAACTGCCGCGCGACCGAGATCACGTCGGCGCGCTTCACGCCGGTGATGGCCTCCTGCCATGCCGGCGTATAGGGCACATCATCGTCATAGCTGTGGGCGATATCTTGTCCGCCCAACCCCTGGTCCAGGCCGTAGTTGGCGATGAACAGGTCGTACACCGTCACGGCCAGCATCTCGCCATCGCGCGTCTTCAGGCGCCGTGCACCAAGCGAGCGGGACAATTCCGGCGCGTGGTCGGTGTGGTTGAAGTGCGGATGGGTGCGATTGCCGAAATACGGAAACAGCACGTCGACGACTTCGTCATGCCCCTTCACCAGCGACAGCTGCGGAACGATGGCGTCACCCGACGAGGTTTCGGACTTGAGATTCCATTTGCCCTTGTCTTCTCCCTCCTTCTGGCCCCAGCGGAACCCCACCGATCCAACCGGCACGACGACCTTGCCCGATGGCTCGTCGATCATCACCGTCTTCCATTCGGGGTTGTTCGCCTCACCCATGGCGCCTTCGAAATCCGACGCACGGACCAGCCGGTCGGGCACATATCTGTCGCCCCGCTTCACGAGGCGCACGAGACATGGCATGTCGGTGAAGCGGCGGCAGTAGTCGATGAAGTAGTCGCTCTTGCCCGCCAAGTGAAACTCCTTGAGGATCACGTGGCCCATGGCAAGGGCCAGCGCCGCGTCGGTGCCTTGCTTGGGGTGCAGCCAGATGTCGCCGAACTTCGCGCCTTCGGCGTAATCGGGAAACACGGAGACAATCTTCGTGCCCTTGTAGCGGGCCTCCACCATGAAATGCGCGTCGGGTGTACGCGTCTGCGGCACGTTGGAACCCCACAGCATGATGAACGTGGAGTTGTACCAGTCTGCCGATTCGGGCACGTCGGTCTGCTCGCCCCAGGTTTGCGGCGAGGCGGGCGGCAGATCGCAGTACCAGTCGTAGAAGCTCAGGCACACGCCACCGATCAGCGACAGATAACGCGAGCCGGCGGCGTACGACACCATCGACATGGCCGGGATGGGCGAGAACCCGATCACGCGGTCGGGCCCGTACCTGCGGATGGTATGGACGTTGGCGGCCGCGACGATCTCATTGACTTCGTCCCACGTCGAGCGAACGAAGCCGCCAAGGCCCCGCCGAGCTTGATAGCCGCGACGCGCGGCGTCGTCTTCGACGATCGATTGCCAGGCGCGCACCGGGTCCATCGTCGTGCGGCGCTCACGCCAGAGCTTGACGAGCGCGCTCCGGACCATGGGATATTTCAGGCGGTTTGCGCTGTACAGATACCAGGAGTAAGACGCCCCGCGCGAACATCCGCGCGGTTCATGGTTGGGCATATCGGGGCGCGTGCGTGGGTAGTCCGTCTGCTGGGTTTCCCACGTGACGATGCCGCCCTTGACGTAGATCTTCCATGAGCACGACCCGGTGCAGTTGACGCCGTGCGTGGACCGAACGACCTTGTCATGCTGCCATCGCTGACGATATGCGTCTTCCCATTTGCGATCCTCGGCTGTGACAGCTCCGTGTCCGTCAGAGAATTCCGGTCGATCGGAGACAAAGAAACGAAGCCTGTCAACGAAATGACTCATGGACGCCCCTTCCTTGTTTGCTTTGGCAATGCGAAACCATTAAAGGAAGAGATTTGGCGGAAGTAAACTCTGACCAACTTCGGCGAGCGCATTCCCGCCCGCCATCAGGGCGTCCTTGTGCATCGCAAAAGCGTGTCAGGTGGGCGCCTGCAGGCCGCAGGCACGGCGCTTGATCATGCGTGCCGGCAAGCGTGCCGTTGATTCGTGGGAGCGTGAGACACCGCGCCTGGCGCAGTGAAGTGGTGTGCGCGTGCTGCGGTGCAAGCGCGGCACGCGCGAGCGGATCAGGTCAGGCGCGTATGAACCACCGCGCGGCGCAACGTCTTGTCCTGATCCAGCACGGCAATAGTCAGGCCCTATCGAGAATGGCAGGCCTTGAGTGTCCGGCGGCCATCTGGCAATGGTGCCCGCCGAGTTCAATGGACAAACTCACTTTGCTGGAGGTTGTTCACGCCAATATTGCTGGTGCCACATCATGTTGTTCATCATCTGGTCCTGCATGTTGACGTATTGATCCATCATGTACTGGCGCTGACGAAGCTGCTCGGGCGTGAGGTTTCGATAGTAGCCACCCATCCGCGACCAGCCTCCGCCATAGCCAGGGCCACCCATCATTCCGCCGCCCATCATGCCCCTGCCCATCCGGCCTGGCCCCATCATGCCCGGGCCCCAGAGGGCATGCATCGCGGCCATCGTATTGCGCATGGTGGCCCAGTGCTGGTCGAGAAGCTGCTGCCGCTGCTGCGGATCTTGCGTCTGGCGAATCTTGTCCATCTGCTCCTGCATCGTCTTCATCTGCTCCTGGACCTGAGCAAGCTGCTTGTCGAATTCGGCGGTGTCCTGCGCTGGCGCGGCAGCGGTTTTCGCCGACTGGGTGGACTGCGCCGCAACACTCAGGGGCAGACATTGCGTGGCAACTGCGAAGCCGATCGCAATGGCGGGGAGGAGCTTGTTCATGGCATGCGCTCGAAAGAGAGAATGAAGAGATTGCCGGACAGAACGTTTTCTGACCGACACCTCCATCTTTGTCGCTGCGTTTTCCTGCGTGTTGATCTACATCAGGCGGTGCGGAGACCTGGCCCGCCATTGGCCTGACGGGGTACGAGCGCATCATCAACAGGGGGTGTTGGATGCCTGGGCAATTGTCATTGCAAGCATGGCTATCGTGTCCCTGAGGGGCGGGCGCATCCCCCACCTGGGGGATGGTTCGGCGGCCGATGCCGATGGGTGCGGTCGCCCTGTGGTGGCGAGACGCGTCACTCCGCGCCGCCCGGGGCCAACACCTCTCGCTGGCCATTTCGGCCCATTGGCGACACCAGCCCCGCAGCTTCCATCTGCTCAATCAATCGCGCCGCGCGGTTGTAGCCGATACGCAGTTGCCGCTGCACAGAAGAAATCGACGCACGGCGCGTGTTGAGTACGAACGCGGCCGCTTCGTCGTAGAGCGGATCGGCTTCCGCATCGCCACTCTCTGCGCCAAACAGGTCACCGCTCGTGGCCGCTTCTCCGGGGTCACCGGCGAGGATCGCTTCGTCATACTCGGGTTCGCCGAACTGCTTCCAGTGTTCGACCACGCGGTGCACTTCTTCATCGGCAACGAACGCGCCGTGCACGCGCTGCGGATATCCCGTGCCCGGCGGCAGGAACAGCATGTCGCCCTGGCCAAGCAGCGATTCGGCGCCCATCTGATCGAGAATCGTGCGCGAGTCGATCTTGGATGACACCTGGAATGCCACGCGCGTGGGAATGTTCGCCTTGATGAGGCCGGTGATGACGTCCACCGACGGCCGTTGCGTCGCCAGGATCAGGTGGATGCCGGCGGCACGCGCCTTCTGCGCGAGGCGCGCGATCAGCTCTTCGATCTTCTTGCCGGCCACCATCATCAGGTCGGCCAGTTCGTCGATCACGACGACGATCAACGGCAGCGTGGACAGCGGCTCCGGCGCATCCGGCGTCAGCGAGAACGGGTTCGGCACCTTGCGGCCGGCCTGCTCCGCCGCGCGGATCTTCTGGTTGTAGCCGGCCAGGTTGCGCACGCCCAGGGCTGACATGAGCCGATAGCGCTTTTCCATCTCGCCCACGCACCAGTTGAGCGCGTGCGCGGCCTGCTTCATGTCGGTCACGACCGGCGCCAGCAGATGCGGAATGCCCTCGTACACCGAGAGTTCCAGCATCTTCGGGTCGATCATGATCATGCGCACGTCTTCCGGCGTGGCCTTGTACAGCATCGACAGGATCATGGCATTGACTGCCACCGACTTGCCCGAGCCGGTCGTGCCCGCCACCAGCAGGTGCGGCGCGCGCGCGAGATCGGTCACCACGGGGTTGCCTGTGATGTCCTTGCCCATGGCCAGCACCAGATGCGATCCGTGCGATCGGAAGTCCGCCGCGTTCACCACTTCGGAAAGGCGGATCATCTCGCGCTTCGCGTTCGGCAGCTCCAGGCCCATGCAGGTCTTGCCGGGAATCGTCTCGACTACGCGGATCGACGTCACGCCCAGGGCGCGGGCCAGATCCTTCATCAGGCCCACGACCTGTGCGCCGCGCACGCCGATGGCCGGATCGACCTCGAAACGCGTGATGACCGGCCCCGCCGACGCGCCGACGACCGTCACGGGCACCTTGAATTCAGCCAGGCGCTGCGCGATCAATTGACCGGTTTCCTCCAGATGTTCCGTCGAGACGGTTGCCCCGTTGACCGACGCGGCCGTCAGCAGCGCAGGGCTGGGCAGCCGGTAATCGACGTGGCGCGGCGCCGCTGGGGACGAGGCGGCCGCGGGCGCCGCCACGGTGTTCGACGGAGCCGCTGCGCGGCTGATGACCGCGCCCACCACAGCCGGCAGCACGATGCGAGGCTTGGTGGCCGGTAAGGCCTCCGGCAAGGGACCAACCTGCGCGGGCTGGCTTGCACGTTCGGCAACATGGGCTTCCGGCGTGTGCACCGGTGGTCCCGGAGGCGCCGAAGCCGTCGCGTCGGTGTCCAGTTGCGGCGGGGGCGATGACGCGCCAGACGTCACCAGCCCGCGCAACTCGGCAAGCAGTGCTTCAGCCTCATGGCGGACGGCTTCCAGGTCGACCGGCGAGGGTGCGGCCGCGACCGATTGCGCTTCAGCAGGGGCTGCCAGCGAAGGCTCTGCCGCGGCCCCGCTCATCGCTTCGTGCACCGGTGATGCATCTGTCGAAGCCGCCACGGGCGTCGACGGGGCCTGCGTGCGCAGTCCGAGTTGCGGCTGGTGAAACGGACTGCTGACGATCGTGGCGCGCGGCTTGGGGCGTGCAGGCGCGGGAGCAGGTGCCGATGGCGGCAGCGGCGCCGGCTTGGGCCTGGCACTCGCCGTTTTCGTGGTGCCGGCGGCGGGGTCTGCAGGCGCGGCCTTCTGCCGATCCAGCAACGGCCAGATCTCGCCCGGCTGCGGCGGCGATGGCCGCGTGCGCGGGGGCGGTTGCCATGCCGGCTGGCGGCGCGCCGAAACTGCCTCGATACCGCGATGGCGCGCCGTCTGCGGCGCAGCGCCAGGAGTGCCGGTCCAACGCATCTCTCCGACACCGCCCAGACCGAGCGCCGTCGGTTTGAGCGCCTCATCGCGCGGCTCGTCATGCCTTGCCGCCGGCGCGTCGGCGGATGCATCCTCCGAAGCGCGCCCACGTGTCAGCACCTGCCGCCAGGTGCGGCCAAATACCATCGGCGCCACCCATACCAGCACACCGAGCATCACGAGAAAAGCGCCTGTCCAGCCCAGCATGCGGGACAACAGCGACGACAGGGCATGCCCCGCTGCGCCACCTGCCTTGTCCTGCGGATCGCCGCCGGAGGTCAGTGCTTCAAGTGCAGCGCTGGCGCACAGCGCGACAACCGTCACCAGCCAGAGCCTGACGGTGCCGCGCCCGGTCAGGAAATCGCGCTCCCCCGCCAGCGCGCGTGTTGCGTACCGCCACGCCAGCGGCAGCAGCCACACGGTAGAAATGCCAAACCAGCCGAGCCCCATGTCAAACGCCATCTGCAGATTCCAGGCCGCGATTGTAGCGGGGCGCGCCAGCGCAATGAAAAACGCCGGGCGGAAAGTTGCATCGGGATGCGTACATCTGGGGGTGGAAGCGCGATCGCGCGCCCGGGCCGTGTGCTGCGATACGGACTCCGCCTGGCGTGAGCGTCACCTCGGGTGCGGTTCGTGGCCAGCCTGTCGTGCGCATGCCAGCCGTGCACATCCGACGTTGCCAAGCGCATTCCCCAGCCGCCGACATCCGGCGCGAGTCACCCCCGGGCGACTCATCGTCAGGCCTCCGACTTGCTTGCGCAATGGAAAACGCAATGCCAAGGAGGCCCCATGTCGCTGATCGTTGCCGCCCGGTTTGACACCTTCGAACGCGCAGAATGCGCCGCGCAGGCGCTCTCTGCGCATCGCTTTTCCGAAGAGGATGTGAGCGTCTTCTTCGTCAACCCGTCTGGGCAGCATGCCGCCTTTCCCATCGGCGGTGACCAGAATGCCGATCCGGGGGCCGCACGCGCGCATGCCGGCGCCGGCAAGGGTATGGCGCTGGGCGCCGCCATTGGGGCGGTGGCTGGGGTGGTCGTACTGATGCTGCTGCACGTCGCTGTGCTCTTCTCGGTGGTCGCGGCAGGCGTGGGCGCCTATATCGGTTCGCTCGCTGGCGCCATGTATGCCACGCGCGACGAGCCCAACCCGGAGCAACCGCCCGACGCCACGTTGCGCACGCGCCATTCCGGCGTGCTGCTCGCGGTGCGGGTCACACCCGAGCGCGAGGCCGATGCCGCACGCATTCTGGCCGCAGCCGGCGGCATGGACGTCGAAGAGGCTGCGGGCCGCTGGCGCAGCGGCGAGTGGGTCGACTTCGACCCGCTCCGCCCGGCCAGGCTGAATCCGAAGATCGGACAGCAGCCAGCGTGACTGGATGCCCGATCGTCAGGCCGCCGTGCTCGGCGCTGCTGCGCCCGCCTGCATTGGCACGGGCTGCGCCTGCTTGTCGTTGAGCATCGTCCACACGAGGATGGCCGCAACGATGTCAAACACGGCCAGCGCGACGAACAGCGGGTTGTAGCCGATGGTCGCGGCGAGGGAGCCGACCGCCAGCGAGAACAGCATGCCGCCCAGGTAGCCCGACATTCCGGCCAGCCCCACGGCTGTGCCCACTTCATGCTTGCCGAACATGTCGGATGTCAACGTGTACAACGCGCCCGACAACGTCTGGTGCGCGAAGCCGCCCACGCAGAACAGCGCAATCGCGGTGTATGGGCTCGTCACCAGCCCGATGCACGCCGGACCGATCATGCACAGGCAGCCGGTCACCATCACCAGCTTGCGCGAGGTGACCAGCGATACCGAGAAACGTTTCCGAAACCAGGGCGCCAGGTAGCCTCCGAGCACGCAGCCCACGTCCGCCGCCAGGAACGGGAGCCACGCGAACAGCGCGATCTCCTTCAGGTTCATGTGGCGCTCGGTGGCCATGTAGAGCGGAATCCAGTAGTTGAACGTCTGCCACGCCGGTTCCGACAGAAAGCGCGGGATGGCAATGCCCCAGAATCGCTTGCCGCTGATGATCCTGCCCCACGAAGGCTTGGGTGCATTCGCGGCGTCGTCGGAGACTTCCTGACCGGCGCGAATGTAGGCGTGCTCCTCCGCCGACAGGCGCGGGTGCTGCGTCGGCACGCGGTAGAGCAGAAACCACAGCACGCTCCACACCAGCCCGATGCCGCCGATCACGGCAAAGGCAAAACGCCAGTCGCCGTGGAGAATGCACCAGACCACCAGCGGCGGCGCCACCACCGCCCCGACCGACGAGCCGATGTTGAACCACCCCGTCGCAATCGAGCGCTCCTTGGCCGGAAACCACTCTGCCGTGGCCCGCAGTGCCGACGGGAAACCTGCGGCCTCCGTCATCCCCAGCATGGCGCGGAACGCGGCCATCGACAGCCATCCACCCGCCATGCTGTGCAACAGACACACCACCGACCACGCCCCGGCAAACAACGCAAAGCCGAGCTTGGTGCCCAGCACGTCGAGCACGTAGCCCGCCACCGGCTGCATCACCATGTAGGCCGCCTGAAATGCCGCCACGATGTAGCCGTACTGCTGGGTGGTGATGTTCAGCACCTTGTTGACTTCGGGTGCTGCCACGGCAAGCGCATTGCGTGCCAGGTAGTTCATGATCAGCCCGCTCAAGACGAGCCCGACGATCCACCAGCGCAGACCTTTGATGGGTTTCATGTTGTCTCCTAGGTGCCCCTGCTCTTCTTCTGTTCTGGGGCGGGTATGGCGTTCAGGTCATTCAGACAGATAAAGCGGGTTCCGGTAATCCGGTCACGCCCGGGCGCACTGCAAACGTGGCGCCCGAGAGCGGGTCGTCGCCGATCAGGATCGACGTCACGAACAGGGTGTCCAGTCCGGGCCCGCCAAATGCGCACATGGCAGGCTTGGACGTGGGAATGGGAAGGCTGCGGTCAAGGCGCCCGTCCGGCGTGAACCGATGGACGAGCCCTGCATCGTTGCCGCAGATCCAGTAGCAGCCTTCGGCGTCCACGGCGGCGCCGTCGGGCCGGCCGGGATGGGCGTTCATGTCGATGAAGACACGGCGATGATGCGGCGTGCCGCTCTCCACGTCGTAATCGAACGCCCACACGGTTTGCCGGCTTGCATGCGAGTCCGACAGATACATCGTGCGGCCGTCCGGACTGAAGGCGAGGCCGTTGGGAACAATCAGGTCGTCGATGACGCCGTCTATCCGGCGGGCGGCGGCATCGAGCCGATACAGCTTGCCAACGGGCAGGCCAAGCGAGGTGTCGAGCACCATGGTCCCGGTCCAGAAACGGCCCTGGCGGTCGCAGCGGCCGTCGTTGAAGCGCATGTCGGGCCGAGCGTGCTCGACCGTTGCGAGCCGCTCCAGCGGCGCCAGTGCCATGCCCGCCTGCGGCTGGCGCACGCGGTAGATTCCCGATTCCATTGCCAGCGCCCAGCCATCGGACGTCATGGCAATGCAGCCGGCCATTTCGGGCAGCGCCCATGCATCGCATTGGCCCGTCGATTGACTCCAGCGCCACAGCGTTCGGCCCGGGATATCCGTCCAGTACAACGCCTGTTCACCGCTGTGCCACACCGGGCTCTCGCCCACACCGCACTGCATGGTCCCGATGCGTTCCACGTTCGCGTACATCGCATCAGTCTCCGAACGGGCCGGCGTTGACGAAGGCGCCGCCCTGGTACTGCGCCGCGGGGTCATCGGCGGACAGCGGCGGTTGCGCCTCGACCTGGGCGCGAAAGATTTCGCTCGTTTCGGCGGGGGCGTAGCCAAGGTGCGCCGCATGGCGGTTGTCCCACCAGCGGTCGCGATTGGCGGACACACCATAGACGACGGTAAAGCCCACCTTTGGCACGAACAAGGCCCGGCGGACCAGTTGTTCCAGATCGTCATAGCCGAGCCACGTAACCAGCATGCGCCGGTCCTTCGCCTCCGCAAAAGACGAGCCAATGCGGATGGCGACCGTCTCGATGCCGTAGCGATCGAAGTAGAAGCTGGCGAGCTGTTCGCCAAACACCTTGCTCAGCCCGTAGTAACTGTCGGGCCGGGTGGGCGCCTTGCCGTCAATGACCTCGCCCTGCCTGTAAAACCCGATGGTGTGGTTCGAACTGGCGAACACAATGCGGCGCACGCCGTGGCGGCGCGCGGCCTCATAGATGTGGTAGGTGCCGTGTATGTTGGCGGGCAGGATCTCTTCAAACGGCCGCTCCACCGACACGCCGCCCAGGTGCACGATAGCGTCCGTGCCGGCTACGAGCGCATCGACAGCCCGCGCATCGTCCAGATTGCACGGCATGATTTCTTCACCGGCACGCGCCGCGCCAAGATCAGATATATCAGACAGGCGCAAAAAATCGGCGTACTTGGTCAGACGCTCGCGCAGCACGTTGCCGAGATGGCCGCCTGCGCCGGTCAACAGCAGGCGGTGGCAATGTGTCGCCACGCCTTCCAGCGGATCGGGTTGAACATTCACTTCAGTCGTCATATCAGGTCACCGGGGCGGGATTGAACAGGGCCAGTGCGTTGTGCAGGCCCAGCTTGTCGGCGCAAACTTGCTTGCGTCCGCTCGCCACGTCAAGAATTAAGTGGAACAGCTCCCAGCCGATGTCGGCAATGGTCGCCTCGCCGGTGGCGATGCGGCCGGCGTCGAGATCGATCAGGTCGTGCCAGCGCTCGGACAGCGCCTTGCGCGTCGACACCTTGATGACCGGCGCCATGGCCAGTCCATACGGCGTGCCGCGGCCGGTGGTGAAGACCTGCAGGTTCATCCCAGAGGCCAGCTGCAACGTGCCGCAGACGAAATCGCTCGCGGGTGTCGCGGCAAAGATCAGACCCTTGCGGCGCACCTTCTCGCCCGGACCGAGCACGTCGACGATGGGCGTGCTGCCTGACTTGACGATCGAACCCAGCGCCTTTTCCACCACGTTCGACAGGCCGCCCTTCTTGTTGCCCGGCGACGGGTTGGCGCTGCGGTCGGTCTGACCGCCGCTCAGGTAGTTGTCGTACCAGGCCATCTCGCGCAGCAGCGCACGGCCGACGTCTTCATCGATGGCGCGCGGCGTGAGCAGGTGAATGGCGTCACGCACTTCGGTGACTTCCGAGAACATCACGGTGCCGCCTGCACGTACGATCAGGTCGGCCGCAAAGCCGACGGCGGGGTTGGCCGTCACGCCCGAGAACGCATCGCTGCCCCCACACTGCACCCCGACCACGAGGTCGGATGCCGGGCAGGTTTCGCGCTGGCGCTTGTTCAGGTGTTCCAGGCGCCGCTCGGCCATCTCCATGATTGCGTCGGTCATGCCAACGAAGCCGTCGAAGGCTTCGTCCTGCAGGCGCAGCACGGGCGAATCCGCCGTGCCGGCAACTTCGATGGGAATGCGGCCGCCGGGTGCGAGCCTTTCCGGCACGAGGCGTTCGGGCACGAGCTTTTCGCAGCCCAGGCCGATCACCATGATCTCGCCGCCAAAGTTCGGGTTGAGCGCCAGGTTCTGTAGCGTGCGAATCGGCACGATGGCGGCCGGCGCGTTGATGGCGACGCCGCAGCCGTACACGTGGTTCAGCGCCACCACGTCGTCAACGTTCGGGAAGCGCGGCAGCAGCTCGCGCTTGATGCGACCAACGACGTAGTCCGTCACACCGGCCACGCATTGCACGCTGGTCATGATGCCGAGCACGTTTTTCGTGCCGACCGTGCCGTCTGCGTTGCGATAGCCCTCGAACGTGTAGCCCTCGAGTTTGGCGAGTTTGGGATCGGGGCGAGTGGCCAGCGGTAGCTCATCCAGCGCGGGAGCGGACGGCAACTTCACAGCGTGCTCGTTGACCCAGCTACCACGCTGCAGCGGCTTCACGGCATAGCCGATCACCTCGTTGTAGCGGATGATGGCGTCGCCTTCGGCCAGGTCGACCAGCGCGACCTTGTGGCCTTGCGGCACGCCTTCGACAAGCACGGTGCCATCGGACAGTGCCGTGCCAGCGGGAAGGCCGCGTGCGTTGACGACGATGGCGACGTTGTCACCGTCGTGCACGCGGATCGTCAGCGCCTTTTCAGTTGCGTTGCCGGCCTCGGGGGCCAGCGTCGGTTCAGACATCACAGACTCCGTGATTGGTTCAAGCGATATTCGGTTCAGCGCCCCAGGCTTGGCCGTTTCGGATCATACGTCCAGCCGGGCATGAGGTATTGCATGGCCATGGCGTCGTCACGCGCGCCAGGGCCCAAAGTCTTGTACAGCGCATGGGCAGCCATGACGCGCTCCATGTCGATTTCGATACCGAGGCCCGGACGCTCCGGCACGGCCACATGGCCGCCGTGGATGCGCAGCGGCTCGCGCGTCAGGCGCTCTTCGGCCTCCTGCCAGATCCAGTGCGTGTCGATCGCCGTGATGTTGCCCGGCGCCGCTGCGGCCACATGCGTGAACATCGCCAGGGACACGTCGAAATGGTTGTTGGAGTGCGAGCCCCACGTCAGGCCCCACTCGTCGCACAACTGCGCAACGCGCACGGAGCCTTGCATGGTCCAGAAATGCGGATCGGCCAGCGGAATATCGACCGCGTGCAGCTGGACGGCGTGGCCCATCTGGCGCCAATCGGTCGCGACCATGTTGGTGGCCGTCGGGATGCCGGTGGCGCGCTTGAATTCGGCCATCACCTCACGGCCTGAGTAGCCGGCTTCGGGGCCGCACGGGTCTTCGGCATAGGCCAGCAGATGCCCTTGGCCCTTGCACAGCGCAATCGCTTCGTTGAGCGACCATGCGCCATTCGGGTCCAGCGTGACACGGGCTTGCGGAAAGCGCGTCTTGATGGCGGCAACCGCTTCCATCTCTTCAGCGCCGGGCATCACGCCGCCCTTGAGCTTGAAATCGGCAAAGCCATAGCGCTCGGTGGCGGCTTCGGCCAGGCGGGCGATGGCGTCGGGCGACATGGCGGCTTCGTGGCGCAGGCGCAGCCAGTCGTCGGCGCCGCTGGCGCCATCCAGGTACGGCAGATCGGTCTTGCGGCGATCGCCCACGTAGAACAGGTAGGCGAGCATCGGCGCGCTATCGCGCTGCTGACCGGCGCCCAGCAGCTCTGCCACCGGCACCTCCAGAAACTGGCCAAGCAGGTCGAGCAGCGCGGCTTCCACCGCCGTGATGACGTTGTCCATGCGCAGGTTGATCTCGTGCGGCTGGCGCAGCACGGCGGCTTCCGAAGCGGAGGTCACCTGGTGCACCGTCGCCTGATGCGCGGCATTGCCGCCACCGGCCAGCGCCCGGCGAATGCTGTTCAGCACACCGTTGGTACGACCGATCGATTGACCAACCACCAGCGGAATCACGCGCTCCAGCGCCAAACGGATGCCCTCCCCGCCAGGCACCTCGCCCACGCCGGTATGCCCGGCGTTGTCCTTCAGGATGACGAGATTGCGCGTAAAGAACGGAGCATGCGCGCCGCACAGGTTCAGCAGCATGCTGTCGCGGCCTGCGACCGGGATCACCTGCATCTCCGTCACACGCGGCGTGTGCGTTCGTGCGCCGGACTCGATCGATTGCAACGTCACTTGCAAGGCTCCTCTGGCTTACAGCGGCTTGAGTTCCACACGCTTGATCTCGCCCACCATGAACAGGTAGCAGACGATGGCAACCGCCGCGTGGATACCGACGTACACCAGCGCACCGTTGAACGAACCCGTGGTGTTGACGATGTAACCGATGGCAATGGGGGTAGTGATGCTCGACAGGTTGCCGAACGTGTTCATCAGCGCGCCCGACAAGCCGGCGATCTGCTTGGGCGCCGTATCCGAGTTCACGGCCCAGCCCAGCGCCCCGAGGCCCTTGCCGAAGAACGACAGCGCCATTACCGCCACCACGATGGCCTGCGCGTCGACGTAGTTGCAGATCACCATGGTCATGGAGAGCAGCATGCCCAGCACGATGGGCACCTTGCGCGCCACCGACAGTGAAGTACCACGGCGAAGCAGCGCGTCAGAAATGATCCCGCCCAGAATGCCGCCCAGGAAACCGCAGACCGCGGGAATCGACGCGACGATGCCCGCCTTCAGGATCGACATCCCGCGCGCCTGCACCAGATACACCGGAAACCACGTGATGAAGAAGTACGTGAGCGCATTGATGCAGTACTGCGCGATGTACACACCCATCAGCATGCGGTTCTGCAGGAGCTGCTTCACGTAGCCGAGCTTCGGCCCCTCGGCCTTGGCCACGCCCGCGCGGTCCATGTTGACCAGGCCGCCCCCGGCTTCGATGTACTCGATTTCGGCGCGGTTCACGCCCGGGTGGTCCTTCGGTTCGTGCACGAATGCCTTCCACACGACCGCCATGACGATGCCGATCACGCCCATCACGATAAACACGTGATGCCAGCCAAACGCGTGCACCAGCCAAGCCATCAGCGGGGCAAACACCACCGTGGCGGCATATTGCGCAGAGTTGAAGATGGCCGCTGCGGTGCCGCGCTCATTGGCCGGAAACCAGGCTGCCACGATACGGCTATTCGCCGGGAAGGACGGCGCCTCCGCCGCCCCTACCAGGAAGCGCAGGCAGAACACCATCATGATGGCGGTGGCACCGGTAAAGAAGCCGATCGCGCCCTGCGCCAGTGTGAACAGCGACCACAGCAGAATGCTGAACGTGTACACGCGCTTGGAACCGAAGCGGTCAAGCAGCCAGCCGCCCGGAATCTGGGCAATCACGTAGGCCCACCCGAACGCCGAGAAGATATAGCCAAGCGACACGGCATCGATGCCGAGTTCCTTCTGCATGGCCGAGCCGGCAATGGAGATGGTCGCCCGATCGGCGTAGTTGATGGTCGTCACGATGAACAGCATCGCGAGGATCACGAAACGCACGCGGCTCATACGCTCAGCGCGCGGAACGGCCTGTGCTCCCACTGCAGGGGCTTTGATGTCCATCGTCTCCTCCTTAAGCCGGCACCCGTCGTGCCGGTCGGTTCAAGTTGCCGGGTCCTGTTCGGCCCGGCGTGTTGTTTTTTGCTATTCGACTGTTACGGCTTCAGGCCCAGCTTCCATCCACCAGGCGGCGCAGCTTGAGCGGATTGGCGTCCTGCAGGGCCTCGGGCAGCAGTTCGGCCGGCAGGTCCTGGTAGCACACCGGGCGCAGGAAACGCTCGATGGCCGCCGTGCCGACCGAAGTCGTGCGTGCATCCGTGGTTGCCGGCCAGGGGCCGCCGTGCACCATGGCGTGGCACACCTCGACGCCGGTCGGCCAGCCGTTGGCCAGAATGCGGCCCGCCTTGCGTTCCAGAATCGGCAGCAACGAACGCGCGATGGCTGTGTCGCCGGCGTCCAGATGCAACGTGGCGGTCAACTGGCCTTCGAGCGATTCGGCCAGCGTGCGCAGCTCCTCTGCATCGCGGCAGCGCACGACCAGGCCGGTCGCGCCGAAGATCTCGTCGTGCAGCGCCGGCTGCGCCTGGAAGCTCTTCGCATCGGTGATGTAGAAGCCGGCTTGCCCGCGGTTGGGTTGGTCGCTTTCTTGCCCGCGTGCGACGCACCGCACGTTGGCCTCGGCGGCCAGCTTGTCGACACCGCGCGTGTAAGCGGTGTGGATGCCGGCCGTGAGCATCGGCTGCGCAGCCACGTCGCCCATGGCGGCAGCGGCGGCAGCTTCAAAGGCATCAAGTTCCGGCCCATCAATGGCGAGCAGCAGGCCCGGGTTCGTACAGAACTGGCCCGCGCCCAGCGTGAGCGACGCCACGTATTGCTGGCCCAGCGCAGCGGCGCGCTTGGCCAGAGCATCGGGCAGCAGGAAGACTGGGTTGATGGCGCTCAGTTCGCCGTACACCGGAATCGGCTGCGGACGGGCCTGCGCGATGCGCAGCAGTGCCACGCCACCGGCGCGCGAGCCCGTAAAGCCAACTGCCTGGATACGCGGATCTGCCACCAGTGCGCCAGCCGCATCGTTATCCGCCAGGATGAGCGAGAACACGCCCTCGGGCAGCCCGCACTGGGCAACCGCCGCCTGAATGGCGCGACCCACCAGTTCGGACGTGCCCGGATGCGCCGGGTGTGCCTTCACGACCACCGGGCAACCCGCAGCCAGCGCCGACGCGGTATCACCACCCGCCACGGAGAACGCCAGCGGGAAGTTGCTCGCACCAAACACCGCCACCGGGCCCAGCGCAATGCGGCGCATGCGCAGATCCGAGCGCGGCAGCGGCTTGCGCTCCGGCAGGGCCGAATCAAGGCGCGCGCCCACGGCATCGCCGGCACGCACCACGCTTGCGAACAGGCGCAGTTGGTTGCACGTGCGGCCACGCTCGCCTTCCAGGCGCGGACGCGGCAGTGCCGATTCGGCCATCGCGCGTTCGATCAGCGCATCGCCCAGCGCTTCGATCTGGCTGGCGATGGCTTCCAGGAAGGCGGCGCGGGTTTCCGGCGCGGTCTCGCGGTAAACGTCAAAAGCCGCGGCGGCCAGTTCAGCAGCACGCGCAGCATCGGCCTTGGAGGCCAGGGTAAATTCGGGTTCGAGCCATTCCCCGGTGGCGGGGTTCATGGCGCGAACCTTGCCTGCAGCACCCGCTACGCGGGCGGCACCCAGCAACAGTTCGCCGCTCAAGGTCATGTTGATTCCCTCTCTATCCGGATGCGCTCAGGCGGCCAGCTTTTCCACTTCGGCAATGCGCGACACCAGTGCCGACAGCTCGGCCACCTCGGCATCGGTCAGGTCGGTCAGCGGGGCACGCACGGGGCCCGCGTCGCGGCCGATCACCTTCATGCCGGCTTTGACGATCGACACCGCATAGCCGCGCTTGCGATTGCGCAACTGGATGTACGGCAGCACGAACGCGTTGAGCATCCGGTAGACCTCGGCCTGGTCCATGGCCCGCACGGCCGCGTAGAAGTCCAGCGCAAACTTGGGCACGAAGTTGAAGATGGCCGACGAATACGTCGTCACGCCCATCGTGAGGTAAGGCAGCGCAAAGGTCTCGGCGGTGGGCAAGCCGCCGACGTAGGTGAAGCGGTCGCCCATGCGGGCGTAGATGCGCGTCATCAATTCCAGGTCGCCCACGCCGTCCTTGAAGCCGACGAGATTGGGGCAGCGGTCGGCCAGGCGCTCAAGATGGTTTTCGTCGAGGATCTGGTTGGCGCGGTTGTAGACGATCACGCCCAGCTTCGTCGCTTTGCAGACCTGCTCGACATGCGCGGCGACGCCATCGGCGGAGGCCTCGGTCAGATAAGGCGGCAGCAGCAGGATGCCGTCGGCGCCGGCGGCTTCGGCGGCCTTGCAGTATTCGATCGATTCCGCCGTACCGCGGCCGGCCGGGGCGATCACCGGGATCTTGCCGGCGGTTTCAGCCACGGCGGCGCGCACCACGCGGTCGGTTTCGGCAGCCGTGAGCGAGAAGAATTCACCCGTGCCACCCGCGGCGAACAGGCCCGCGGCATCGTGGCTGAACAGCCAGTTGAGGTTCGCACGGTATGCCGGTTCATCGAACGACAGATCGGAAGCCTTGAAGTGCGTGACCGGGAACGACAGCAGACCGGAGCCGATCTGTTGGGCGAATTCTTTGGGCGTGTATCGGGACATGTCTCGCTCTGCCTGATGCAGTGATGAAGATGTTGTTGGTGAGCGGAATTTTGCCTCCCGATTAATTCAAGTCCAAACCAACTACTATCTCGATCAATACAAGTCTTGTATTGATACAGGGTCTTCCCTAATCCGGGCTTTGGCTCCTGCGGGCGCGCATGACGTGGCGGCCGCCTGGTTCAGAGTCGCGGCGTCAGAAGGCCCGCCCGACTTCTGCGCTTTTCGTGGATACGCCCGGTGCCTGATGCTCGTTGTTGGCCCTTCCGGCTGACCCGCGAGCTGAGTCTTGCACCGGCGATCTTTCCCATTCAAGATAAGCGGCGGCTCCATCCATACAGGTTTTGAATCGATGTTCGAACTCAGCCAGCTCCGCTGCTTCGTCGCCGTGGCCGAAGAACTGCACTTCGGACGGGCGGCCGAGCGCCTGCACATGACGCAGCCGCCGCTGTCACGCCAGGTGCGCCTGCTCGAACATCAGGTCGGCACGGAGCTGCTGGAGCGCAACAGCCGCTCCGTCAAGCTGACGGCGGCGGGGCGCAGTTTTCTGCCCGATGCGTCGCGCATCCTGCGCCTGGCCGATGAGGCGGCGGCCACGGCCCGGCGCGTGGCAACCGGCGCGGCGGGCCAACTGGCGATCGGGTTTACCGCGTCGGTCGGCTACGGGAAATTGCCTTCGCTGGTGAGTGCCGTGCGTGCTGCCTCGCCCGGCGTGCGATTGACGCTCAAGGAGATGGTGAGCGGCGCGCAACTCTCGGCGCTGGATGCGCGCGAAATCGACGTCGGCCTGCTGCGCCCGCCGGTGGAGCACGGCGAACTGATTGCCGTACCGTGCTCGCAGGAAGCGCTGGTGATCGCCCTGCCGGAAGCGGTAGCCGACAACTGGCCGCAACGCCCCAGCCTGCGCGATTGCGAGGGCCAGCCGCTGCTCATGTATTCGCCATACGAGGCACGCTATTTCCACCAGATGGTGAGTAGCCTGTTCGAGCGCGCCGAGGTGTTGCCCGACATCGTTGAATACGTCAGCCAGATCCACTCGATGCTGGCGCTGGTGCGTGCGGGTATCGGCGTGGCGCTCATCCCGGCAGCGGCGGCCATGCTGCACTTCGAGGGCGTCGTCTACCGCCCGGTGCGCACCACGCCGGCCAAGCCGGTCGAACTCTGGATGGCCTATCGGAAAGACAACGACAACCCCGTGTTCAACCTGCTCAAGACGGTGCTGCACAACGCGCTTGCCGAGGGGCGCTGAACTCACGCGGCATCGCACTTGCTGAACCCTGGCGATCCCCACCTGGAGATTGCCATGCCGCAAATACCCCAGAACGTTCGACGCTCCGGCTTGTGGCTCGCCGCGGCAGCCATTGGCTTGACCGCGGTTGCGCTGCCGCCTCCCGCCCACGGCAAACTGCCGCCACCCACGCCGGCTGAGCAAGCCGCCGCTGCCAAGCAGGCCGAGACGGAGCGCGCACAAAAAGCGCAAGAGCAGGCCCAGCTGACCGACGTGCAGGACCGTCTGGCGGCGCGCTTTGGCAAGGGTGGCAACAACGCGCCAGACGCCGTCACTCCAGCCACCAACCTGCCCAAGAACGTTGCGGAAGCGCCAGGGACCGCTGGCCCGCACGGCGGCTCGCGACCCAGTGCGGAATCCCATTCGGGTAACGCGCGCTAGGCCACAAGCGCAAACGTGCGCGTCAAAAGTGGAGGCCCCCCTGAGCAGTTTCGGCCCTTGCCGAAATACGGCCCCCCACGTTGACCTCGCATCGATCGAGCCGTTGACCAATCGCGTCCTGCTCGATCACGCAGCCGAGGCAGGAGACGCCGGTGTGCCGCTGTCCATCATCAGCGGCGGCGGTGCAGCCGCATCCACCCGCGAGAGAACGACTTCGTGCTGCTCGCCGTCGCCCGCACGGCACTTGGGGTTTAGGTAGACGCCACCAACCAACTCCAGCAAGATGTGCAAGACCCCTACATCAGGAACCTCTCGATGAGCACGTCTGCCCTCGCTGCCGTTTCCGCTGAGGCCCCCGCAGAACCGCAGTCCATCGCGCCGCTGCGTGATTTCGTGACGGCGCTGTCGCGCCTGCTGGATCAGCAGCCGACCGAAGCCGAAATCCTCTCGCGCGCCGGCACCCTGCTCGGTGCGCTTGTATCCCGCGACGACTGGCTACCCGTCGAATACGCACAGCCGCACCCCGAACACTTCCAGCAGTTCCTGCTGCATGCCGATTCGGGCGAGCGCTTTTCCATCGTCAGCTTCGTCTGGGGCCCGGGCCAGCGCACGCCCATTCACGACCACACCACGTGGGGCCTGATCGGCATGTTGCGCGGCGCCGAATATTCGCAACCGTTCAAGCTCGACGCACAGGGCAAACCCCATGCCGACGGCCCGGCCATCCGCCTGGAGCCGGGTGCTGTCGAACACGTCTCGCCGCGCGTGGGTGACATCCACCGCGTACACAATGCCTTTGACGATCGCACGTCGATCAGCATCCACGTATACGGCGGCAACATCGGCGGCATCCAACGCTCGGTCTACACGGAAGACGGCGAGCGCAAGCCGTTCATTTCGGGTTACTCGAACACGCATCTGCCCAATCTCTGGGATCGCTCCAAGGACGCGCCTGCATCATGAGCTTCGTCACCGACACGACTGAATCGCCCGTTGCCGCTCCACTTGCGGACACGCACGTGCCCACACTGTCCTACGCCGACGTGCGCGCCACCCTGCTCGCCCGCAAGGAGGTCGCGCTGCTCGACGTGCGGGAAGAAGACCCGTACGCCCAGGCGCATCCGCTGTGGGCGGCGAACCTGCCGCTTTCGCGCCTGGAGCTGGAGGCGTGGTCGCGCATTCCGCGCCGCGATACGTTGATCGTGGTGTACGGCGAGCACGACGGCGTGGACCTCGCCGCGCGCGCTGCCGCCAGGCTCGTCAAGCTCGGCTATACGCGCGTGTATCTGCTCGAAGGCGGACTCGACGGCTGGCGTGCGGCCGGCGGCGAGGTCTTCCAGGACGTGAACGTACCGAGCAAGGCCTTCGGTGAATACGTGGAGGCACACCGCCATACGCCGTCGTTCAGCGCGCAGGAAGTCAAGGCGCTGATCGACGCCAGGCGCGATGTGGTCATCGTCGATGCGCGCCGCTATGAAGAGTTTCAGACCATGAGCATCCCCACGGCGACCAGCGTGCCGGGCGCCGAACTGGTGTTGCGCATCCGCGAGCTGGCGCCAGACCCGAGCACGCAGGTCATCGTCAATTGCGCGGGGCGCACACGCAGCATCATCGGCACGCAATCGCTCGTGAATGCCGGTATTCCCAACCCGGTGGCGGCACTGCGCAACGGCACCATCGGCTGGCTGCTGGCGGATCAGGCATTGGACCATGGGGCCAGCCGCCGGCACCCGCTGGACGTGTCCGCCAAAACGCGCGCGCAGGCGCAAGCCGATGCGCGTGCCGTGGCCGAACGCGCCAACGTACCGCGCATTGCGCTGGCTGACGTGGCCAAACTCGAGGCGCCGGACCGCACGCTCTACAAGCTCGACGTACGCACGCCCGAGGAGTACGCCGCGGGCCACCTGCCCGGCTTTGCCAGTGCGCCCGGCGGGCAGCTCGTGCAGGAAACCGATCATACGGCCGCCGTGCGCGGCGCCCGCATTGTTCTGGCCGATGACGATGGCGTGCGTGCCGACATGTCGGCCTCGTGGCTCGCGCAGATGGGCTGGGAGGTCTATGTCGTTGATCCGGTCTGCGCCAGCGAGCGCAGCGTCACCGGTGCATGGCAGCCGCCGGCTCCCCAGCCGCCTGCCGTACGCACCATCGACGCCCGCGCCCTGGCCGGCTGGCTGGAAGCCGGTGACACGGCCGTCATCGATGTCACGCGCAGCGCCCATTACGTTGCGCGGCACATTCCGGGCGCGTGGTTTGCCGTGCGTTCCGACCTGCGCGCCGCGCTCACGCGCATTCCGGCGGCACGCCGCTACGTGGTCACCTGCGGCTCCAGCCAGCTCGCCCGCTTTGCCGCCGTCGACCTTGCCGAGCTGACGCCGGCCGAAGTGTGGGTGCTGGACGGTGGCACTGCGGCATGGGTCGCTGCCGGCCTGCCGGTTGAAACCGGCGAATCCCGCCTGGCCTCAAATCGCATCGACCGCTACCGCCGTCCGTATGAAGGCACCAGCGCGCCGCGCGCCGCGATGCAGGCCTATCTCGATTGGGAATTCGGGCTGGTCGAGCAATTGCAACGGGATGGAACACACGGGTTCCGGGTGATCTGACGGGCTCCACCGCGCCTGGAATCCGGTGGTGCGCGTTTGCCGCGTCGACATGCCGTCGTTCCGCACGCCGTTATGGGCGTGCTTGCTAACGCCACTCACAACGAGCGATAGCAAAACTCGTTTTGCGCCCTACGTCACCTTGAGTAGCATCGGGGCTTGCTAGCCGAGGCCCCGCCATGTCCCCCTTCATCGCCCTGTGCCTGCTCATCACCTACGTGGTGTGGGGCACCACCTATCTCGCCATCCGCTTTGCGCTGACCGACCTGCCCCCCTTCCTGATGATGGGCTCGCGGTTCGTGGCGGCTGCACTGCTGCTCGCGCCGGTGGTCATGCTGCGCCAGCGCGAAAGGCCGAGCGCGCGCCAGGTGCGCAACTGTGCGGTGATCGGCGGGTTCATGCTGGTGGGCGGTATGGGCATGACCGCGGTGGCCGAGCAAACGATTTCTTCCGGTGCCACGACGGTGATGATTGCGTCGATGCCGCTGTTCTCGACGCTGTGGACGCTGCTCGCGGGCGGGCGCCTGCGCGTGTACGAGATGGCCGCCATCGGGCTGGGCACCGTCGGGATTGCCGTGTTGTTCCGTGGGGCGGAGTTTCAGGCCAGTACCGTGGGCGTGCTGGCGTTGACCACCGCCATTGCCTCGTGGTCGTTCGGCTCGCAACTCTCCAAGCGTCTCGATATGCCCAAGGGCATGACCGCATTCGTGCTCGAGATGACCTTTGGCGGTGTGGCACTGCTGCTGCTCAGCCGGATCGCGGGGGAAACATGGCCGACGCACATCGGCACGCATTCCGCGCTGGCGTGGGGCTACCTCGTGGTGTTCGGCTCCGCGATTGCCTTCACGGCGTACATGGCGCTAGTGGAACGCGTCTCCACCGTCATGGCGACCAGCTATGTCTACGTCAACCCACCCATCGCCCTGCTCATGGGCGCATGGCTGGCCGACGAGCGCGTCGCGCCGCAGACGCTGGGCGCCACGGGCATCATCCTGGCGGCAGTGGTGGTGCTCACGGCGGGCGCCACGCGCGCAACCCGGCGGGCCGCGGCCTGAGCGCGGCTAACCCGCGAGCGAGGACGGCAGCGCATTGGCCGGCACGATCTCATCGTCCAGCAGCTCTGTGGGCGCGTCCGCGCCGCTGTCCAGCCGCTTGATCCATGCCATCAACGGATCGGCCTGCAACGGGCGCGAGAACAGGTAGCCCTGCCCCAGGTCACAGCCGGCCCCGCGCAGCAGCATCAGCTGCTCGGGGTCTTCCACGCCTTCGGCCACCACCTCCATGTTCAGGCTATGGGCCATGGCGATGACCGCGCTGGCAATGGCCTCGCCATCGCCGGGCATCCGCTGTACGAAACTGCGATCGATCTTGAGCTTCTGGATCGGGAAGCGCTGCAGATACGCCAGCGATGAATAGCCGGTGCCGAAATCGTCGATCGACAGGCTGATGCCTGCCGCGTGCAGGGCCTCCAGCAGCGCGATGTTGGCCTCGATGTCTTCCATCAGCACGCTCTCGGTAATCTCCAACTCCAGCAAGTGTGGCGGCAGGCCGGTCTCCTGAAGAATGTCCAGCACGTTCTTGACCAGCGCGGGGTCGCGCGCCTGACGTGCCGAGAGATTGACCGACACGCGCAGCGTGGCTTCTTCCTCGCGCATCCAGCGCGCGGCTTGCAGGCACGCCGTTCGCAGCACCCAGAGGCCCAGCGGGACGATCAGGCCGGTCTCTTCCGCCACGGCAATGAATTCGCCGGGGCCGATGATGCCAACCTCGGGATGGCGCCAGCGCACCAGCGCCTCCACCCCATGCACGTGCGACGCCCCCAGCGACGTGCTGCCCTCCGCCAGCGCCTGCAGGCGTACCTGCGGTTGATACGTCAGCAACAGCTCCTCACGATCCAGCGCACGGCGCAGGTCGGCTTCAACGCGCAGACGTCGGCGCGCCTGCTGGTCCATCTCCGACGTGAAGCTCGAAGCCGCGTTCTTGCCGTGATTCTTGGCGTAGTACATCGCCGTATCGGCATTGCGGGTCAGCGTCTGAACATCGCGTGCATCGTGCGGATACAGGCTGACCCCCACGCTGGCGGTGACATAGATCTGGTGCAGGTCCAGCGCAAACGGCGCCGCCAGCGCGGCCAGAATGCGCTTGGCCAGGCCGTCGGCAATGGTGCTGGCTTCAGATTGGGCGATCTGGGCGCGTCCGGACAGCTCCGCGATGACCGCAAACTCGTCGCCCCCGATGCGGCACAGCACGGCCCGCAGGTTGGCCTGCTCGATCACGTCATTCAGGCGCCGCGCCACCTGGCGGAGCAGGCGATCGCCGTTGTTGTGGCCCAGCGTGTCGTTGACCACCTTGAAGTTGTCGAGATCGAGCAAGAGCAGCCCGACAGCTCCTGCCTGGCCCGCCCGCCGGAGCGACACCTGCAAGCGCTCGTTGAAGGCGTGGCGGTTGGGCAGTTCCGTTACCGAGTCGATGTGCGCGAGGTAGTCCAGGTGGGCCTCGGCCTGCAGCACCGCACGGCGCATGCGCGCAATCACCAGATACGCAAGCCCCATCGCGCCGATGCCCACGGACACCGTCAGGACCGCATAGCCGAGCAGTTGCATGTAAAGCTCGCGCAGGCTGGAGCGGATGACCACATAGCCGATCACGCGGCGCTCGGACTCCACCGGCTCCACGACATCGAGCGTCGTCAGCGTGGACTCATGGGCGTCACGCAGCATGGCCGCATCGGGCGCCTGCACGGGGTCTGCATCGCCGTGCTGGTAAAGCGCCAGCGGCTTGCGCAGCGCGGAAAATATGCCAGCTGCCCGCAGCGATGGTGAAGCCTCCAGCGCAGCAAGCGTCTCCTCTGCGGCGTGCCGGTCATTGAACAGCAGCGCTGCGACGCTGTTGGCGCCGATGATGCGCGCCTGCACATGCACGTCGCGCACCAGCGAGGCATGCAGCGCGATGAACTGGAACAGGATCAGCAGAATGCCCGCGATGGTCAGCGCCGCGCCTGCCCCGGCCATGTTGGCGCGCACCACGGTATGACCGAGCCGCGGCCGATGCGACAGCGGAAGATTCATTGCACGCTCCTTGCCAGGCGCAGCAGCTGGGAGCTGATATCGAGGTGGGCTTGCCGCGCGGCGGCGGCATCGATGTCGAACACCACGCGGTTGTCCTGCAACGCCAGCGCGACGATCGGCCCGGCACCTCCGCCAGTGCGCACGGCCTTGCCGGTATCGGAAACCGTCAAGACGGGCGTCGCGGCGTCGAGCGGCACCGTGCCCACGTGGTCATCGATTACCAGCACATGGCAGCCGGCAACGCTGCCGTTGTCGATCGATCGGATTTGGAGCCTGTGTCCGCGCACGGATTTTCCTGTCAGTTTTTGCAAGGCGGCTCGCAATGGGTGGTCTGGACTCACGCAAAGCACCATTGGAGCATCACCGGCTATTGCACCTGCTGGCCAGGTGGTGAACAACGCAAAGTTGTAGATGAAGGCCGCCTTGACCTCCACCTCGCTGGCCTGCATCTGCGCGTGAGCCACGCGCACCCATACTGCCCCGGCAAGCACGATGCCCAGGAAGGCACACAGCCTGCGGGGGCGAGGCCAAAAGAGAGGTCGAACCCGTCCTCGCAGGGCGCTCATCGCAAGGTGTACGTGAACTTCACGCGGAAGGTGCGGCCATCCCGCTGGAGGGCATCCGGCGCCATTTCCGGCCCGGCCGGATCGGCATAGCGCCGGTCGAACAGGTTGTAGAGACTGGCAGCCATTTCCAGATCGGGCGCCAGCCGTGTGGCCAGCAGCGTGAGGTTGACGACCCAGTAGCCCCCCACCCTGCCGGACAGGGTCAGCCGGTTGCTGAGATATTGCGCCTCGACACCGGCTCGCCAATCGTCGCGCCACACGGGCGTGGTTGTGTTGAGCTTGAGCATGTGGCGCGGCGAATTGCTCAGCGTCTGTCCCGTATCGACTTCTTCTGAATGCTGGAAGCTGTAGCTCGCCCGCAGGCGGGTACCGGCAGGCCAGTTCTGTTCGTAGCCCGCCTCTGCGCCACGTGTGCGCACGCGGGACAGGTTGCTGAAGAACAGCAGCCCGGTCGTCGGATCTTGAGCCTGGCTGATGAGGTTGGAGACGTTGTTCTGGAAGATCGACAGGACCGCCTTGCCGCCGGCGCTGACCTGTTGTTCCAGCACGGCTTCGTACGTGCGAATACGCTCAGCCGCCAGCCGCGAGTTGACAGCCTGGCCGCCGGGCGCGCTGGTCTGGTAATACAGCTCGTAATCGTTGGGCGCGCGATAAGCCATGCCGTAGATCGCCTTGATGGTCGTCGTGGCGGCAGCATGCCAGATCAGGCCCACGCGCGGACTGAAGATGCCAGGGACGAAACTGGTGTGGTCGTAGCGCAGGCCCGTATCCAGCACCCAATCCGGATGCAGCACGAATTGGTCCTGCGCGTAGACGCCGATGCGGTTGTTGCTGCGATGGTCATCGAGGTAACTCGCGTACGGTGCGAGGTCAAAGTTGTCCATCGCATCGCGATAATCCCGCTGCAGCTCCGCGCCCACGACCACCGTGTGACGTTCGATCGCCCGGGTCACGAGCTTGACTTCCGTGCCGTACCAGGCGGAATCGAACACGTCCCGGTTCTCGGTCAGCGGCGGATAGTCATACACATAGCGGCCAACCGATGTGTAGTGCCCCCAGTACAGACGCGCCGAGACATCGGTGGCGTCGCTGACCGCATGCTGCCAGGTGGCGTCCAGGATCTGTCGCGTATCGATGGTGCGCGAGCGGGAATCGCCGAAGACCTGGCTGTATGAAGCCGTCGGTACGCCTTTCGTGCGATCGGCATAACCGAATGTCAGGGCAAACTCGCCAAAGCTGCCCTTGGCAAACAGGCGATTGGCCCGGTCGAAATCCATGCCGCGCGCGACGCCGTCACTGACTCCGGGCCGGTTGAATTCAGGAAAGTACAGATCCTTCCCGGGGGCATCGTCCACACTGGCGGAGAGCAGCCACTCGGCGCCATTGGCGGCGCGGTCACCCCACGTCACACGGCCCTGCCGCGCATTGGCACTGCCGGTACTTCCACTCACCTGCGCGCCGCCAATGTCGCGTCCACGCTTGGTGATGATGTTGATCACGCCAAACAGGGCATTCGAGCCATACACCGCGGACGCTGCACCGGGGATGTATTCCACGCGTTCGATGAGATCGACGTCGAGCAAGGCGTCGGTGCCCACGGCAGCCTGGTCAAAAATGGAATCGTTGGCGCGATAACCATCGATCAACAGCAGGAAGCGGGTGTCATAGTCGCCGGCACGCAGGAAGCCCCGTGCCCCGAGCGTCGTGTAGTTGCGGTCGTAGCTGGAGTAGAGCCCCGGCAGACTGCCGAGTATGTCGGCCAACGTGCGCCAACCGTAGGCCTTGATGTCCGCCGCAGTGATGACCTGCACATTCGCAGGTGCATCATTGGCCGCTTGCGCGTATTTCGATGCGCCGGTGACGATCCGCACCTGCATGAGTTGTTCGATGGGCAGATCGGTCAGGTCCGTCTCGGCCTGCGCGGTCGCCCATGCGAGCAACGATGCCAGAGCAAACATTTGCGCGCTGCGTTTTCGCCACTGCAATCCAGACAACGGGTGCAACAGGCGCACTGAATGCAGACTCACGGCAAGCAACACCACACAGGCAGGGACAACAAAGGGCGACATCAGCGGACCAGCAGAACCGATCACGTCTTCCTGAAGACGTACAACGGGGGATTTCGATCATTCTGTTCTACAACGGAGGACTGGCGCCGTTCTTTACCCCTCCTCGTGCGGGGCACGCTGTTTGCCGCACGCCAGGCGCTTAGCGGCGACGTTTGCGCAAACGTTCGATGGCCGCTAGTTGCGCCACGGCTTCGGCCAGTTCTGCCTGGGCGCGGGCGTAGTCGATCTTGCTCTTGCTGTTCTGCATCAGTTCTTCCGCCGCCTTGCGCGCCTCCTGCGCCTTGGCCTCATCCAGATCGTGCGCACGCACAGCGGTATCGGCCAGCACGATCACCTGCTCGGGCTGTACGTCGACAAAGCCGCCGGCGACAAAAAGCAGCACCTCCTCGCCGTTCTCCTGGGTCACGCGCACGGTGCCTGGGCGCATGCGCGTGAGCAGGCGATCGTGGCCGGGAAGGATCCCGAGTTCGCCCTCGGTACCGGGAATGACAATGAACCTGGCGTTGCCCTCATACAGCCGTTCCTCGGCCGTGACGACATCAACCTTCAGCACCGGCATGGTGTCTCCTGTGTTGCGCGCATAGGTCCACAAGGTAGCACGATGTGCGCCCGGCGCCCTCCCCCAAAGCGACCCGTCCCTCTGCACACAACGAGCTGTTCAGCAGCCGAGACCCCTCACGCCCGCGCGGCTCCAACCGTGCGGGCGCTTCTGCAAGGCCCAAGCCATCAAGCCGTGGCCGCCGCGCGCAACGCAGCCGGAGGCGTCCATCGCGGCAGCGCCGTGCCATCGACGAGCGCGTCGACATGCCGATGGGCCAGCGCCGGTCCCACGCTCATGCCGATGCCGCTGTGCATGAGTGCAACGGTGGTCCTGCCATCGATGCGGGTGATCGAGAACGCGCCGCTGCCCGGGGCATGGCACTTGGCGCCATAGACGCCCTGCCAGCGTTCGACCACGCGCAGCTTGCTGCCGAGTGCATCGCGCGCAAGGTCGAGCAGGATGCCATCGACCGATTCGGCATTGAACGGGCGCGCGTCCTGGCTGTAGTCGTGCGAATCGCCGATGATCCAGTCGCCGTATGGTGTGGGACTCACGAGCAGGTGAATGCCGTGGCGCTGCAGTTCGGGACGCTGCTGTTCGATCTGCATGGCCAGCATGTGCGCAGAGGGCAGATCGGAAAACGCGCCATAGTGCGTGCAAGACAGGCCCGTGAGGACCGCGTGCTCGAGCGGGAAGCCGTCGTCGGGCGCGACGCGCAGCATCTGCAGGCGGCAGACCTGCGGTTGCAACGCGCGCAGCTGCTCGGCGCACAGCGTCTGGTAATCGTGCCCGCTGCATACGATCACGTGCTGGGCGTTGCACATACCAGCCGTCGTATCCAGCCGGCCGTCTTCAACATGACGTACCAGCGTGCCGAAATGAAAGCGCACGCCCTGCGTGGCGAGCCATGCGGCCAAGGTTGGAATCGCTTCACGCGAATACAGCTGCACGTCGTCAAACCCCTGCAACGCCGCGCGATGCCGCGTAAAGCGGCCGTCGTACAGGCTCGCCAGTTCAGCGCCGCGCAACAGCCTGACGTTGTAGTCGAAGGCCGGCGCGCGCGTTGCCATGAACTCTTCGAGCACGGCTTCTTCCGCGCTGTTGCGGGCAAAGAGCAATGCCCCCCTGGCGCGCGCGAAGATACCGGCCTTGGCCGCCCAATCGAGGTACAGCTCGCGGCTTTCGCGTGCGAGGTCAAGCATGATGCCAGGGGGCTGCCCTGTCACCAGCATCTGCCCGAAATTGCGGATCGACGCCCCAACGGCAATCTCGCTGCGCTCGAACACCGTGACGCGCAGGCCGCGCTTGACGGCGGCTGCGGCATGCGCCAAACCCAGAATGCCAGCACCGACGATCGCAACGTCCGTGCTGGCATCCAGGCTCCCTTGAGTGTCGGGAGCTTCCATCGCTTACTTCTTCTCCGACTTGCCGTCGTAACGCTGGGTCCACTCGGCAAGAATGCGGTCGCGGTTGGCGCTGGCCCACGTAAAGTCGTTCTTGATCAGACGCTTCTCGTAGTCGGCCGGCAACAGCGGATCGGGCTTGGAGAAGCCGGGCATGGCGACCACGGCAAAGTTCTTCTCATACAGCGCCATGGCGGCGGGGCTTGCGGAGAAGTCGGCCAGCTTCTTGGCGGCCTCCAGGTTCTTGGTGCCCTTCATGATACCAGTGGCTTCCACGTCCCAGCCCAGGCCTTCGGACGGCAGCACGATGTCGATCGGCGCACCTTCCTTCTTCGACTTCACAGCGCGGTATTCAAACGCGATGCCGATCGGAAACTCGCCCGACGCGGCCATCTTGCAGGGCTTCGAACCCGAGTGCGTGTATTGGCCGATGTTCTGGTGCAATGCGTCCATGTAGGCCCAGCCCTTCTGCTCGCCCATGGTCTGCAGCCAGGCGCTCACGTCCAGGTAGCCCGTGCCCGACGACGATGGGTTCGGCATGACGATCTTGCCGGCGTAAACAGGCTTGGTCAGGTCGGCCCACGAAGTCGGCTTCGGCAGGTGCTGTTTCTGGGCTTCCACGGTGTTGAAGCAGATGGCGGCGCCCCAGGCATCCATGCCCACCCATGCCGGCGGGTTGGCCTTGTCGCGGTACGTCGCACCAATCTTCGCCAGATCGGCCGGCGCGTACGGCGTCAGCATGCCTTCCTTGTCCAGGATGGCCAGGCTCGATGCGGCAAGGCCCCACACCACGTCGGCGCGCGGGTTGTTCTTCTCGGCCAGCAGCTTGGCGGTGACGACGCCGGTGGAGTCACGCACCCACTTGATTTCGATGTCCGGGTTGGCCTTTTCGAAGGCGTCCTGATACGCCTTCACTTGGTCGGCTTCCAGTGCCGTGTAGACGGTCAGCGTGGTCTTGGCAAAGGCCGACGAGGCCAGCGCCATGGCAGCGGCGGCGGCCAGGAGGGAAAGACGTGCGTTCATGGTTTCCTCGGTAAGGTGTGATGCGGCGGAAAGGACAACAGACAGAACAACAAACTCAGATGCACTGCGGCCGTTCACCGCGCGCCAGGCGGCGGTTGATGTCGGCCACGACGTCGGGCAGATCGGCAATCGTGTCGATCTCGTAATGCGGACGGCAGGCGGCAAAGCCCGCGGAGATGGCCACACGGTGGCGCGCGCATTCGTCGGCATCCAGCGCGGCGTATTGCGTGTATGGCAGGCCCAACGCATTGCCCGACATCAGCAACGCAACGGTCCACATGCCGGCGCGGCGGCCTTCCTCGATGCCGGGCACGGTGTCGTCCACCTTCACGCAGGCCGCCACGTCGCCAATCGCAAGATCCACCACACAGCGCAGCGCCTGTGCGGGCCACGGGCGAGCACGCGGCACTTCATCGCAAGCCACCACGCAGTCGGGCGTGTAGCCGGCCTTGGCGGCCAAGTCGACCACGCGGTCCATCACCACGCGCGGGTAGCCCGAGCACGAGCCGATCTTCAGGCCGGCTTCGCGCAGCGCGGCAATGCTCTCCAGCGCGCCAGGGATGAGGGCCGAATGTGCGCCCACCTTCTCGATCTGCAGCGGCATGAAGCGGTTGTAGATGGCGGTCACGTCGTCATCGGTCGGCATGCGCCCGTGTGCAAGCGAGAAGCGCGCGGCAATCGCGCCGTCGTTGCACAGCGTGCGGATGTGGTCCCACTTGCCCAGGCCCATCGGGCCGCGCGCCTCGTCCAGCGTGATGGCGACGCCAAACTCGGCAAACGCCTCCACGAAGATCTGCGTGGGGGCAAACGAACCAAAATCGACGACGGTGCCGGCCCAGTCGAGCACGGCGGCTTCCAGGCGCAACGGCGTGCTGCCCGGGTTGACGCGATCCGCGCCGGCCTGGCGGGTCGTCATCGGCGAAGAATCACCCATGGTGTCTTTCCTTTTTCCTACGAAGTGCGGTGTGCATGCGGATGGCGTCAATGCCCTGCCGTGCGCCATGCCTGCGTGCGGCGCACGATGCCGCGCGTGGCCAGTTCCAGCAGCAGCGACACAACGATCGACGTCAGGAGAATGAGCGTGGACATGGCCGCAGCGGGGCCGATGTCGCCGGCGTCATCCATGTTCAGCACAGCCACGGAGGCCAGGACCGTATCGGGGCTGTACAGGAAGATCACGGCCGACACGGTCGTCATGGCCGACACGAACAGGTAGCGCGCGCACGACAGCACCGCGGGCAGGCACATCGGCAACGTCACGCGCCAGTACGTGCGCAAGGCCGATACCTTGAGCGAAGCCGATACCGCCTCGAATACCGGATCCAGCTGCCCGAGGGCGGCCACGGACGTGAGGTGCGCAGCGGTGGCGCAATGCATGATCGTGCAGAGCACCATCAGCGCCATCCCGCCGTACAGGCCATTGAGCGGGTTGGCCGGATGGTTGAAGAAGAACACGTAACCGAGGCCGAGCACGAGGCCGGGCACCGCCATCGGCAGCAGCACGGCAAAGCGGATGACCGGATGCAGCCACGCGGCGGCGCGCGTCTTCTCCACCAGCCAGGCGCCCGTGAAGATGAGGGCAGTGCCGAACACGGTGGTGAGCGCGGCCAGCTTCAGGCTGTTGTGATAGGCGAGCCACCCACCGCCGTCCATGTTGTCGAAGTCATAGTTGCGCAGCGACAGCTCGAGGTTGTACGGCCAGAGCTTGACCAGCGACGCGCCAATGGCGGTGGCCAGCATCAGCAGAATCCCGCCGACCACCGACGCACTCAGCAACAGGAAAAGCCCGTCGCGCAGACGATCCGGCTGCGGGTGATAGGGTTGGGCGCGGCTGGCAAGCGCGGCGTGCTGGCGACGCTGCACGAGGCGCTCCACCGCAAAGGTCAGCAGCGCAGGCAGTAGCAGCATCAAGCCGATGACGGCGCCGCGCGCAAACTGCTGCTGGCCGACCACCGCCTTGTAGGCCTCCACGGCCAGCACCTGGTAGCTGCCGCCCACCACGGTCGGCACGCCAAAGTCGGTCGCGACCAGCGTGAAGACCAGCGCAAAGGCGCCAAACAATCCGTAGCGCGCGCCGGGCAGCGTGACCGTGCGGAACGTGCGCCACGGGCTTGCGCCCATGGCACGCGCGGCGTCATACAGGCGGCCGTCCGCCAGCGTGAGTGTCGCCAGCAGCAGCATCAGTGCATACGGAAACGTGTAGAACACCTCGCCCAGCACGATGCCCCAGAAGCCGTAGATGTTGCTGCCGTTCATCCACGCCTTGAACAGGCCCTGGTTACCGAACAGGTAGACCAGCGCAATGCCGGGCAACAGCGACGGCGCGAACAGCGGCAGCATCGCCAGCGTACGCATCGTGCCGCGTAACGGCATGCGCGTGCGCTGCACCGCGTAGGCAAACGCAAAGGCCAGCGGCACGACGATAGCCGCCACGGTACTCGATACCGCCAGGCTGCGGCCCACCATGTCGAGAAAATTCGGTGCCTGCACCACGTGGGCAACCAGCGCCAGGCCGTGCTCGTCTGTGCTGCGCACACTGGCGACCAGCCCCGTGGCCTGCAACAACATCATCGCTGTCGGCAACAGCAAGCCGATGGTGAGCAGCAGCAGCCAGCCAAGCTTCATACCGGTCAGCACGGGCGTATCGGTACGCCAGAAAGGACGGCTCGCAGCGCGAACCGGCTCCGATTGGGTGGCCACAACCACGTTCGTCTCGGGTGGCAGCATCGACATGGCAGGCTCAGGCATACACGCGCAGGCCGTCGCGCTTCAGCGCGATCCACAGCTTGCTGTCGCCAAGGCCGCCGCGGCCGCCTGACAGCGCGCTCGATGCCACCTCGGCCACCAGCGGCGTGTCGGCCAGGCCTTCGATCGACAGCGTCACACGCGTGCGGCTGCCCAGGTACGTCTGATCCAGTACGCGCGCCAGATGACGATTGGGCGCGTCTTCCTCCGGGTGCAGCGTCACCGACTCGGGGCGGCAGAACAGGCGGCCTTGCGCGAGAGTCCCGCCGGGCAAGGCTGGGTCAAGCAGCAGCGGCTGGCCCGCCAAGGTGGGCGTGCCATCGTCGGCGTGCTCCAGCGGCAGCCAGTTGGCCTGCCCCACAAAACCGGCGACGAAGCCCGTGGCCGGACGCATGTAGATGTCTGCCGGCGAGCCGGTCTGTTCAATGCGGCCGTTGGACATGACCGCAATGCGGTCGGCCATGGCCATGGCCTCATCCTGGTCGTGCGTCACCATCAGCGTGGTCACGTTCAGCTTGCGCTGCAGGCGGCGCAGTTCGGTACGCAGGTGTTCGCGCACCTGCGCGTCCAGCGCGGACATCGGCTCATCCAGCAGCAGCAGCGACGGTGCCGGGGCCAGCGCGCGGGCCAGCGCCACGCGCTGCTGCTGGCCGCCCGACAGTTGCGACGGATACTTGGCCTCGCTGCCCGCCAGCCCCACCAGGGAGAGCATCTCAGACACCCGCGCATGCATGCGCGCCCGGTTGCCATTGCGCATGTCCAGCCCGTAGCCCACGTTCTGCGCCACTGTCAGGTTGGGAAACAGCGCGTATGACTGGAAGACGATGCCGTAATCTCGCTCGCGCGGCGGCAGGTTCGAGATATCGCGGCCGCCGGCAACGATCTGACCGGCATCCTGCGCCTCCAGCCCCGCAATGATGCGCAGCAGGGTCGTCTTGCCGCAACCGGACGGCCCCAACAGACAGACGAACTCGCCCTGCGCTACGTCGAGCGACACCCCTTCGAGCGCGGTGAACGCGCCAAAGCGACGTGTGGCATGCCGCACGGACAGAAACGGCGCGGCGTGACCCGGAATCGGGCCGGTAGCAGGCTGGGGCATTGGCAGGGGCGATGGCGAAAACGGTCGCCACTGTAGCCAGCCGACATGTATCCCTTGTGGCAGTTACCCCAAAAACGCCAATGCGCGCATTTCCGGATTTTGGTCCGGTCGCTAACGGACCGGGCGGACCTCGCTCAGGAACGCCGCAATCAGCCTTGCGTCGCGCCGGTCCTGCAGGCAGTAAAGGTATTCGCTCAGCTCCGGCGCCCCGCCCTCGAAAGGCAGCACACGCAGATCGGCGTGGCTCGGCACCTCCTGACGGGCGATCACGCTCACGCCCAGGTTGCGCATGATGGCCTCGCGGATGGATTCACGGCTGCCGATCTCGACCGTGGAGGCCGCCGTGACGCCAGCCTGCGCCATCATCGTTTCGGTCATGGCCCGCGTGGTCGAACCGACCTCGCGCACCAGCAGCCGGCACTGGGACAGCGCGGCCACCGGCACACTCGTCTGCGCGGCCAGCGCATGCCCGCGATGCACCACCAGCACCAGCGGGTCCCGCGCGAGTTCAATGCGCAGAAACCGCGCATCGTCCACCCGCTGCGACGACGACGCGACGTCCACGCGGTACTCCTGCAGTGCCTCGAGCATCTGCACAGAGTTGCCGGCTTCGATGCTGACGTCGATGCCGGGGTGGCTTCTGCAAAATCGGTCGACGATGTCGAGGACGTAATACGGCGCGGTCGCGCCAATGCGCAGGTGACCCGCGCCCATGTCGCCGGAGTTGCGCAGGAAGAAGTCGATCTCGGTCTCCTGCCGCACAAGCTGGTCGACCAGCGGCATCAGGCGCACGCCCGCATCGGACAACGCCAGTCGCCGGCCGCCCCGGTAGAAGAGCTCCACGCCATACGCCTCTTCCAGGGCGCGAACCTGTGACGTCACCGTCGGCTGAGACAACCCGAGCTGCCTGGCGGCCAGCGTGATGCTGCCCAGCCGGGCGACCATGAAGAACGATTTGAGCTGCGCAACGAGCATCGGCGGGTGGCGTATCCGGCGCCTGCTGCTGCGCCGCGTGTGGGAGGGCGGCCCATTCTAGCGGACCCGCCTGTCACCAAAGTGACGCTGGCCACCCTCATCCGTTTTCTGGTTCTACACCTTCGGGCTACGACTTTTTGCACCTTTTCGCCCACGGATGGGTGGCGACACCCCCACATGGGGGGGAATTGGGGGCGGTGAAGCCCTCATTTCCACGGATCGAATGCGACGCTTCCCCGCCAGAATCCGTCCGCGCGGTGTGGTCACGAGCCGACCGTATGCAAGGATTCGGATTCGGAGCGAAGTGGATGGAACGCAGCAGCAGAAACGTGCACGGCACGAAGCAATGGACCATCGCGATGATGGTGGCAGCAGCAGGCACCCTGGCCGCGTGCGGCGGCGGCGGTGGCAGTTCGGGGGGCGGTTCATCGAATACGCCGCAAAGCGCGGCGGCCAGCATCACCCTGGCACCGGCCTGCAGCGGCACGAACTGCGGCGCGCTGGGCAACACCTACGCCGGCTCCGGCGTGGGCGTGTGGCAAGCCACCAATACGGGCGGCACGGCCGGTACGGTGAATGTGTCGATCGCCGGCTTCAAAGGCCAGAACCTCACGCTGATCTATACCAACCAGGGCGCGGCGGCCCAGCCGATGCCGTCCATCTCGCTGACGGGCCTTGGGCTGCTGAACACCACGAGCACGCCGATCGCAAAACCTGCGGCCGATGTGGCCGGCAATGACGGAAACGCCGCGTTCGACCGCCAGATCGCGGACTTCAACGCCCATGCGCTGGACGGCTATGCCACCGGGGCCGGGCCGCTCAAGACGCAAGGCATGTCCAATGACACGTTACTGCGCCCGCAATCGGTCGCCAGCGTCGGCGCACAGCGCACGTGGAATCATCAGCAACCGGATGGGACGGCTGTCGTCATCTCGGCAACGCTGCATCAGCAGGTCACTGCCACCGACGGCCGCATCGTCAACCTCTGGGTGCAGGACTCGGAATATGGCACCAGCAAGATCTCCGACAGCATCATCGACACGCTGGTCACCAAGTTCGCCTCGGGCGGACAATCGGTCTACACCCTGGCCACCTCGCTGACCGGTCAGCCCTGGGGCAGCTACTCCAGCTCCGCCAGCCTGATCGATCCAAACCAGGCGCTGGACGTCGTCGTGCTCAACATCCAGCCGGATGGCCAGCCTTACGGCCGCGTCGGCTACTTCTGGGCACGCAACAACTTCACCACCAGTGCGCAGCCGCTGTCGAACCAATCGCTGTCGCTGTATGTGGATTCGGAAACCATCTACCTGGGCGGCACCAGCGGGCTGAATACCGTCATTTCCACGCTTGGCCACGAGTTCACGCACATGGCCAACTTCTACCAGCGCGGCGTGCTGCACGGTTCGCAGACCATGTATGGCACGTGGCTGGAAGAAATGACGGCGATGACGATGGAAGACCTTCTGTCCAGCCAGATCGACCCCAGCTACGACAACGTGCGCGACAGCCGCTTCCCGGCCTGGCTGCAGAGCGCCTACGATTGCCCGCTCACGGCGTTCGATCCGTCGCTGTCTTCAACGTGCCCGGGGTATCCGATATCGGGCAGCCTGGGGGGCTTCCTGCTGCGCCAGTACGGCATTGCGTACTTCACCAACCTGCTTGCGAACTTCACCTCGACGGACTCGTCGGCGATGTTGGACAACGCCATCCAGGCGGGCGGCGGCATGGGCCTGGGCGATGCGCTGAGCCGCTGGGGCACAGCCGTGGCACTGCTGCCGGTGCCGGGAAGTCCGTCCGGCTTCGCATATCCGGCACGCGCGGAAGGCGGCTTCTCGATCCCGGCGCTCAACGGTCCGAACTACAGCAGCCAGCGCACCCTGCCGACCTCGGTCCCGGCAACGCTGCAAGGGTACGGCCAGTTCCCGGTCGCGCGCGGTACCAAGGTGGGGACCTACAGCGAGACGATCACGGTGCCGGCCTACTCGACGGTGTCGATCATCGCCAATTGAGTCGGCACGCCTGACAGGCTACGGACCGCCGGGGAGATCCCTCCGTGCCTGCGCACGCGATGGATCGCCCGGCGCGTTCTGCTGGACGGACCGGGTGGAACCACCTGGTCCGACCCAGCCGATCGCGGCCGGCCAGGCGCGGTGTTGGGTTGATGCATTCGCGATCACGAGTGCGCGTCATAGGCAATTGGTCTATCATCTGCGTCCCCCCTCCCCCGTGATGTAAGCGCGTTGGTCGCTTGCATTGATCCCGTCGTGGCGTCGGACTCGTCCTTGAGTGAATTCGGCGCCACACCAGCCTGCCCCGCAGGCACTGTTCCGCGTCCAACGTCCGCGCACTCCCCACGTGCGGCCGTCGCTTATCTTCAATTACTCATTCTTGCCAAGATGATTCAGATCCATGGCGCGAGTCGGCCATCGGCACCAAACGCTCGGTGCCCCGGATGCAGCTCCGATGATGGCCCGGCAATCGAGATGGCCTTTGCGTTCCAGCCGATCGTCGATCAGCGATCGGGCCGCGCCTATGCACACGAAGCACTGGTCCGTGGACCCAACGGAGAGCCTGCCGTATCGGTGTTGAGCCAGGTGGACGACGCAAAGCGCTACCGGTTTGACCAGCGCTGTCGCACCACTGCGATCGAGCAGGCCGCAGCAATCGGGATGGACACGTTCCTCTCCATCAACTTCATGCCGAATGCGGTATACCAACCCGCTGCATGTATCCGCACAACGTTTGAGGCGGCCGAGAAATTTGGCTTTCCGATCAACCGGATCATCTTCGAGACCATCGAGGGCGAAGACATCATCAATCGGCCTCACCTCCTGGAGATCTTCCGCGCGTATCAGTCGTTCGGCTTCCAAACCGCCATTGACGATTTCGGCGCGGGCCACTCGGGGCTGACGCTGCTTGCTGATTTTCAGCCCGACCTGATCAAGCTCGACATGGCGCTTGTCCGAGGCATCGATACGGATCTTGTGCGTCAGCGCATCGTTTGCGGTGTGCTCAATATCTGCAACGACCTCGGGATCCGCGTGATTGCCGAAGGCATTGAAACACTGGGGGAACGCGATTTCCTGGCTGCCGCGGGCATCACGCTCATGCAAGGCTATCTGTTCGCGAAGCCGGCGTTCAAGGCCATGCCATCGATCGCCAACACGCGCTGATTCCGCCACCGATTCCTGCACGGGCTGGGGACCAGCGCGACGCCTATCCACCTTGCGGTCTATCTGCCTGGTTGTCTTGGGGCGGATTCACCTCCATCTTGCCTGACAGTCCAACCGAGCGCGGCAGCGTATGAGCACACCACTATTAACGCTATTCGAGGCAGCCATCACGCAGGCGTGGAACGCCATCGTGATCACCGATGCCGATGTCGGTGCCGGTTGCCGCGTGCAATTTGCCAATCCGGCGTTCCTCGCCATGACGGGCTATTCCCTGGACGAGTTACACGGTCAATCCTTGAGGATCCTGCAGGGACCCAAAACCGATCCGAATGTGATCGATGAACTTCGCCTCTGCCTGAAAGAAGCGCGATTCTTCGAGGGCACGACAACGAACTATCGCAAGGACGGTTCAAGCTACACCGTTCGCTGGAGCATTTCGCCCGTTCGCGATGACAGCGGGCGGGTCACCAATTTCGTCTCGGTGCAGCAGGATATTTCTGCCTACGTGCAGGCGGAACACACGAACAGGCTGCTCGCACGTGCACTGGATGCAACCAGTGACCCGGTCATGCTCACGGACGCAAACGCCCGGATCATCTTCGCGAACACAGCCTTCGCCAAGTCCACGGGCTACACGGTAGACGAGATCCAGGGCAGCACGCCCGCCCTGTTCAAGTCCGGCAAGCACGACGAGACTTTCTACGCGGCCATGCGTCGCTCGCTTGCGAGCGGTCGAGACTTTCGCGCTACCTTCATCAACCGGCGTCGTGACGGCACGCTGTACCACGCAGAACAAAGTATCTCGCCGATCTTCGACGAGAAAGGCTGCATCAGCCACTACGTCAGTGTCAGCAAGGACATCACCAAACGTGTAGAGCGCGAGCAGGCCCTGCTGCGCGCGGCCACCAAGGACAAACTCACCGGCCTGCACAATCGCCACCACGGCGAGAAGGTACTCGCGGAGGCCTACATCACCGCCCGGACGCTGGAGCATCCGCTCACCCTGGTCATGTGCGATATCGACCACTTCAAACAGATCAACGACCGATTCGGCCACCCTACCGGAGACCGCATACTGGTCGAGCTGGCCGGCCTGCTGAAGCAAGCGGTTCGCAGCCGCGACGCCGTGATCCGCTGGGGTGGCGAGGAGTTCATGATCGTGCTCGAAGACTGCGCGCAAAAGGACGCCGTCGACCTCGCCGAGCGTATTCGCGATCGCGTCAACGCCTATGAAGACGCGGAAGTCGGCTCGCTGAGCCTTTCGCTCGGGCTCGCAACGCTGGCGCCGGATGAAGCGATCGACAAGCTCATCTCACGTGCTGACTCGGCGCTTTACGACGCGAAACGTAGCGGACGCAACCGGCTATCCGTTGCAGTGTGATGGGTCCACCCCGCATGCGGCAGGCTGCTGCATCGAGGGCTTGGCTCCCGAGAGGAGCGCGTAGCGTGAGGCCACCCGGACACTGAGCACTCAGTCATCAATTGGCGCGCAGTATCATGGGCTGACCCACCACCAGGGTGTGCGCCCATGTGCTACTCCGCTCAGATCAAGGCCGACTACCAGCGCTTCGTACGCGAATACGGCGCCGTCATGTCGTTCGATGACTTCGCGAAGATGGTGCACGAATACTTCGACAACCCGAAGATGCGCGTGCCCAAGGCCATGACCGCGCCCTTCCTCAAGGCCGCCGAGACCGAGGAAGAACGCCAGATCGCCGAAGTGCTGCGCGCCCGCCTGGCCGCAGACGAGCTCGAGCTCCTGCAGGAGCTCGCCAGGCAGACCGAGCGGCTGGAGAAAGCCCAGCAAGCGCTGGCCACCAAAGCCACCAAGAAGGCCGCAGAAGAGGTGCGCATTGCCACCAACAAGATCGCCTGGGCCAAAGGCAAGCTCGAAGAACTCAAGCGCACCGAACTCACCCCGCGCGACTCGCGCATCTTCCCCGGCTGGTACGCGCCCGTGATGGTCATGGAGAACGGGCGGCGCGTCGTTAAACCGATGCGCTACCAGTGCCGCCCCGCCGGCAAGCCGGCCTTCTACGACACGCAGTTTCCTGGCACCTACAACGCCCGCCGGGACAATCTGCGCGGCTTCTGGAAAGGCCAGTACGGCCACACGCACGGCCTGGTCCTGGTCGACGCGTTCTATGAGAACGTGACCGGGCCAGACGGCAAAAACGTCATCCTCGAATTCAGCCCCGACCCACCGCAGACGCTGCTCGTCGCCTGCGTGTGGTCACACTGGCGCGCGACCAAGCCCGGCGAGAAAGATCTGCTGTCGTTCGCCATCATCACCGATGATCCGCCGCCCGAGATAGCCGAGGCCGGGCACGACCGCTGCCCGGTACCGATCAAGCCGGAGAACATTGATGCGTGGCTGAACCCGCAAGCGCAAGATTTGGCGGCAATGGATAGAATCCTGGATGACTGCCCGATCGCGCGCTACACGCACCGTGTCGAGACGTAGAACATCGCATCCGCACAATCAAACGAAGTCCTTCTGCGATGGCAGAAGAAGACTGCATGCGACGCGGTTCGAAGCGTCAAGCGGGCAGCTTTGCTACACGCTTCATCTCAGGAGTCGGCATGAAATTCTGCACACCCGTTTTCATCACTGCCCTGCTGGTCATGCTCAGTGCGCCCGTACTCGCTGCAACGGGAACCACGACGACGGCACCCCCTCCCCAAGCCCTTCAGGCAAGCCCTGCAACGCCCGCCAGCTGCCCTGCTCTCCTGAACTACACCTTCCCGCGCCTTCAAGACGAAAAGCCCCAGTCGCTATGCCAATACGCGGGGAAAGTTCTGCTCGTCGTCAATACCGCAAGCTACTGCGGATTTACCTACCAGTACAAAGGGCTTGAAGCCCTGCATGAACACTACAAGAACAAAGGGCTCGTTGTCCTTGGATTTCCATCCAACGATTTCTTTCAAGAGAAAAGCAAAAACAAGGATATCGCGGATTTCTGCTACAACACGTATGGCGTCGTCTTTCCGATGTTCGCAAAGACAGCCGTACGCGGCAGCGATGCCAATCCCTTTTACCAGCAACTGGCAAAGCAGACCGGGCACGCTCCGTCCTGGAATTTCAATAAATATTTGATCGACCGATCTGGCCACGTCGTCGCTTACTACTCGAGCATGACCGAACCGTCGGATAAGGATTTTCTGGCCAAGCTCGATCAACTGCTTGCCCAATAGTCGAAAGGGAAAACTGCGCTGGATACTCGCCCGTTTTGGCCAGGTATTCAGCCAGCGTCACCGGCGCCGATTCATGCACAAGGGCAAGGCAGATAGCGCCCCGCCACGCGTGGGGTGCGGTATTCGTCAGTGACGTGCGGTGGGCCAAAGAACATCCGGGGCCTCTCCAAGGGCTTCGGCAATTGCATGGCGAACGCGCCTCGCCCCCTTGCCCGCGATAGAAGAGGAAAGCAGTTGCGGCGTGACCCCAACCAAGCCCAGTTTGTCTGACAGCTCGCGCAACGTCACGTTGCCGAAGCGCTCGTTGAGAAGGTGCCTTACGAGAGGAACGTAACCAGGAAGTTCGCGGGGATCAACCGTCGCCTGCGCCGTTTGGCTCCTTGATTCCCGTTCTTCTGAATGGAGGGATAAGCCGATCCGTTGAGGAAGGCCCTCGTCCGATATGAATCGTCCCAAATTCAACAACGCTTCAGCTATGTTCCGCCCAGTGCTGGAGCACATCGCCTCTGGCGCCACCAACACTGCGAAATAGTGCCCGTTCTCTTGGTACAACTCGACCTTGCAAATCAAATCCATACTGGTATCGGCACCAAATCGAATCAGGCTTTTTTATTATTCTCCGATGTAGAAACCCCGACCTCCCCGCCGCTGCTGACCGCCAAAACCCGCGGCGCAGGTAGCGCCACGGGATTGGAGACAGCCAAAGGCATGAGAACCCCCCCACTCTTCAGATAAGCGTGAATCGTTCTTATCTTGCTTGCATCAACCTTGGGTTGATGCTGACCTGCAAATCAGCGCCGGTGCAACATCGCCAAACCCCGAACCCGAAAGACGTCAAATCCCGTCCACGAATCGGTCCTGGCCTGCGGCGGCTAGATGACTTGCAGGCATCCCCGTTCTTCTTCCCGCTTTGCTCTCGTGGCAATACGCGGGCGCTGAACATTCTTGTCTGGCATGACGCTAACGCGACATGCGCATCCTGACGGTAACAGACGTGGCACGGATTGGCACCCTGCTAATCAGAGGGCAGGTATCTGCCCTGCGGCTGACACTCCGACCGTCCACTCATACCGGGCTGGCCACCTCGCCTGTCGGGCCAACGAATCCGACGGTCGGAAAATGGTGGCAAAATCAAACGACGGCAGGCCCGTGCAAACGTGTGCCATTGCCGACGATTACAGCCATGTCCGATAATGAATATTGAGATATTGGCGGCCGACCATCGATTATCTTGTAGTGCAATCAAAAGCGGGCAGACCATGGAAGTCCTCAATGAAGTGAGCGCGATCGCCTTGGCTGATAGTCTTCCGGACGCTGTCTTCCTGGTGGACGAGGTCGGGCGGATTCGTTACGCGAATTCAGTGTGGGAAGACCTCCTTGGATATCAGCCTTCCTCGCTGGTCGGCCAATTCGTTCTCGAGCTCGTGTCGCCGGACGACCGCGACAGGACGCGAACGGAAGCGGGGCGCGTTCGGGCAGGCGCCAAGCGCACCGGCTTCGAGAATCGATATCGGCACCAGCGTGGCGCCGATGTTCACCTATCGTGGTCGGCGCAGTGGAGCACGGAACATCGGTTGCGCATTGGCGTGGCACGCGATGTCACCGCACTGCGGACGCCGTCCGAGCTTAGCCATCTCGGGCAACTGAAGGCGCATCTGGCACCTCACGAATGCAAGGTGCTGCACCTGTTGTTGACCGAGGCCGCGGAAAAACAGATCGCGGACCAGCTTGGCCTTGCCACTTCGACCACCCACTCTTACATCACCAGCATCTATCGCAAATTCGGCGTGCGTGGCCGCGCGGGGCTGATGAGCCTTTGGCTTCAAGAGATGCTGAAACACTGACGCGATCGGCATGGCTTTGCCAACGCATCGGTATAGATCATCCGATTGTCGTCGGGAAAGGATGCGCCCCGGCTGGAGGCGTTGCCGGGTGTCGCCCGCTTCGAGCGCATCGGCAATCGAGGATTGGCGGCCCATCGTGAGACCTGACGCTCACCGCAACACTGCCGCCCCCCAGAGCCGCCCCTCATAAGGGGAGGCGTCGCTCCGGATGGACTCCAGCCCTGGAGCCCGCAACATGGCGTATGTGACAGGATCTTGTCACAGCTTGCGTGTCATTTGGCGCGGCGGCGAGACAGCTCCCCCGCCGTCTCGCCACGTGCAGCCAGATGGCTGCGTTTATCCCTTCGACTACCGCCTCCATCCAACCGTTGGATTGAGGGCAATCACGCCTGGGGCTTTGCGGGGCGGCCGGTCTTGACCGACTCGACGCTTGCCACTGCCGCGAGCAGCCGCTTTGCGGGGAGCGATCCCAGCAAGGCGAGGCCAGCGCGCAGCAGTTCGCTTTTCTTGACCTTCTGCCCGCCAGCGAGACACCGGTCCTTCAGTTCGGCCAGCTTTCGATAGTCCTCTTCGGGCATCGTGAAACTGTCACGTATGACCTTGGCCTTTTTCGGTTTTTTGTCGGACGAAGCTTCCGGCAGGTTCACCACATCATTGGCGCGCTTCCCCTTCTTTGCGTTCTGCTCGCGTGCGGCAGGCGCTGCCTCCGCCTTTGACGTGCTGGCGTTCGACGCTCGTGCATCCATGCTCCGTGCAGATTTGGTGCGGGCAGCCTTCCTTGCAGCGCTGGTGGACGCGGGCTGATCCGTTGTCGCTTGCTTGGCCATGTCAAGATCCATTTCCCAACTCCTTTTTCTGATCGTCCGGAAAACAGTATATACAGTTTCCGTTGCGCCAGAATCCGGGTACGCCGATCCGACCTCAGTGCGCCAAGGGCCTGCGAAGAACAAACGGCGTGACGCGCGGCTTTTGCGGAATCGGTTGCGTACTACCCGATCTGATCGACATGCGAGAGCGCCATGTCCAAGGCTATAGGTGGAGGCGCCGCAGAGCGGTAATGGCCGCGCGCCGCTTCGCCTTCTTCTCCTTTTTCAGCCACCGCACGAACATCTCGTGGGCTGTCGCGTACTCGGGGCTGACGGGAACACGCGCGAGGTAGCTTGCACCGACAACCACATCGTTCAGTTCTCCGAGGGCGTCCTGAAGCTGTTCAAGCCGCCGAATCCGTTTGATGTCCTTTTTGCCAAGCACCGGCGAGAAGAACTCAAGCAGGTAACGCAGACGCTTGATCTGGATGCGCGTCTGATGCAATTCCTGCAAGCCGCCGCGGGACGCGCGACGAAGCGCCTTGGCGACCCGCCTGGAAGCGTCCGCAATGCTGGCGTGCGCAAGTTTCCCGAGCGTCTCACCGTTCTCCGGCGCCGCCTGGGCCGTCCGCGCCGTCGCTTCGGCGAAGGTGATCATCAGCTTATCCGGCTCAAGGCTGTTGAAGGCGGTGCGGCTTTCGGCCCGGGCACGTTGCCTGAGGTCTTCCAACGCTTCGAGCAGGATCAATGCGGTCGGTTGGCTTGGCGGAACCGCGGCACGCAGCAGCACGTTGATGATGATGTCCCAGTTCCTCGGAGGCCCGATTTGTGCCGCGACATCGCCGAGCCGGTCTCGCCATTCGTCGGCCAGCGCCTTCGATAACGGTTGCCGATAGGCCCATAGCAGCGCCCTCAGCCGGCGGATCGCGACTCTGAGTTGATGGCCGATCTCGGGATCGTTGCTCAGCAGATACTCTGGCGCGCAGCGCTCGAATACCGCGATCTCAGGCGCAGCCAGCCGAGCGAACATCGCGAGGGCCGGTGCATCTGCATGCAAAGGGGAGGATGCGGCGGGATGGGTCATCGTCGTTGCTTACCGAGATCGGCGCACCGTTTGCAGCGAGCGGCTCAATCTCTTAATCGAATCCATGCGGGTGGCTTGCTGCTGCGCGTGCGGCCTCAGGGGCCCATGGCGAGGCGGACTGAAGCCAGATGCATTGGTCACAAGACTGTAAGCCAACTCTAGCCGAGGCCTTGGCATCGGCCTTGACGCCTATCAACCGCGAACACAGGACGGACGCCGAGGACTGCCGCGTCCATCCAGACCGAGCGACCTACGCAGCATGTCTCTCTGCAGCAATCGAGCACTGCTACCAATTCTCTCAAGTGACGCGCAGATCGGCCGATATCAGAACGTCACGGCGAACACCTTGCCACGCCGACGTTGCCATCCAACACGCAATGAAACTGTCGACCAAACTGCCCTTAGCCTTTGGACTCGCTCTGACACTCATATTGTCCGGAGCCATCTACGGCATCGCCTCGCTCAACCACTCCATCGTCGAGTACAACACCACGGTACAGGCTCGCGTGGCCGACGAGCGTGCGGTGACGAACATGCTCGTGACCTTCAAGACGCAGGTGCAGGAATGGAAAGACACGCTCCTGCGCGGTGAGGACCCCGTCAAGCTCGATAAATACTGGGGCGCCTTCCTGAAGGGAGAACAGGATGTGGCTGACCAGGCAAAGGCACTGCAGCACTCGCTGCCGCCCGGCAAGAGTCGAGACCTGATCCAGCAATTTTCCGCAGCCCACATCGCCATGGGCACCGGCTACCGTAAGGGCCACGATATGTTCGTCGCCGCCTCGTTCGATCCCACGGTGGGCGACAAGATCGTGGCAGGCGTGGACCGTGAGCCGGCGCGCCTGCTGGATGAGGCGGCCCAGGAAATTGCAAAGGAAAGCGCGGCCATCTCGGCCAAGACGGCCGAAGCGGCGCATACCGCCCTTCTGGTCAGCTCCGTACTGATGTTCGCAGCGTTCGGACTGGGACTGTCCGGCGCCTTTGTGTTCAGCCGGACCATTACCCGGCCGCTCGCACAGGCGATTGACGTGGCCAGCGCGGTATCCCAGGGCGATCTGGCCCACCCGTTTGAAGCGCGCGGCACTGACGAGATCGGCCAACTGCTCAGCGCCCTGAAGACCATGCAGATCAGTCTCGCCAGCGTGGTGAGCGAAGTGCGCCGCAATGCCGAAGGCGTGGCCGCAGCCAGCTCGCAGATCGCATCGGGCAACCTCAACCTCTCTTCGCGCACCGGAGAGCAAGCGGCCTCACTGGAACAAACCGCCGCCAACATGGGCGAATTGACCTCGACCGTGCGCCGCAATTCGGAGAACGCCGAGCAGGCGTGCACGCTCGCCGGTCACGCTTCGGACACCGCTGCACGCGGCGGCAAGGTGATGAGCGACGTGGTGCAGACCATGCAAGGCATCTCGGAAAGTTCCACCAAGGTGGGCGAGATCATCGGCGTCATTGACAGCATCGCTTTCCAAACCAACATTCTCGCGCTGAACGCCGCGGTTGAGGCCGCTCGCGCCGGTGAGCAAGGCCGGGGCTTTGCCGTAGTAGCCGGTGAAGTGCGAACGCTGGCCCAGCGCAGCGCCTCGGCAGCCAAGGAAATCAAGAGCTTGATCGGCCAATCGACTGAACGTGTGGAAGCCGGCGCACGGCTGGTGCAGGAGGCGGGCGGCATCATCGACGATATCGTCGTCTCGGTGCATCGCATGACCGAGATCGTGGGCGAGATTTCTTCGGCATCCGCAGAGCAAAGCACCGGCATCGAGCAGGTCAACATTGCCGTGGGCCAGATTGAAGACGTCACCCAGCAGAACGCTGCGCTGGTTGAAGAAGCCTCTGCAGCGGCCCGCGCAATGGCCGATCAGGCGGACGCGCTGCGCCGCGCAGTCGCTGTTTTCAGGCTCAGGGGCGCCACGGTGGCTGCCTGACCGACAGGCTACCAGCAACGCAACGAGCCGCTCATGCGCTTGAGGGGCAGGCAGCACCTGTGGCCGGCGCCAGGCAGTCCGTTGCTTGCCGGCACCTTGCGTGCGCAACGGCTGTGAGCATGACGACGCCGCCGTTGATGCTCGCCAGGCACTGCAATCCTCGTGTGCCCCCCGCACCGGCTTCAGCACCTTCCAGACTTGGAGGTTTCCGGTGTCGTTGAATCGACCGTCAAGGCAGCATCGTGCAGATGCATGCCGGATGCTCAATCGCTCAACGGTACGGTTTCCTGGTGTCGGGTCAAGTCGCTGCAAGCGGTGGCGGAAATTCTCTTGAGGCGATGCATCCACGACCCGCAATCTCAGGGCTTTTCGCCCGCCACGGATTCGTTGAACAGGACGCCCGACTTCAACCAGCCGTCCACCGCATCAAACGGCATTGGACGTCCGATGTAGTACCCCTGCCCAAAATCGCAGCCAGCCGTGCGAAGCATCTGCATGCTCTCTTCCGACTCAATACCCTCCGCCGTCACGGAGATGCCCAGACTGTGCGCAAGCGAGATGATGGATAGAACAATGGTCCTCGATGCGTGGCTTTCGGAGAGATCACTCACGAAGGATTGATCGATCTTCAGGTCATCCACCAGCAGCTTCTGCAGGTAAGCGAGAGAGGAATACCCGGTCCCAAAATCATCGATTGCGATCCTGACGCCCAAGCCATGGAGTTCTCCAAGCGCTCGCAGCGTGCGATCGGGATCTGCCATGACAGCGCTTTCCGTCACCTCGAGCTTGAGATGGTTCGTCGGGAAGCGGTGTTTCTCAAGCAAGCTTTCAACACGCGAACTGAAGTTCTGATCCATCAGATTGCGCATCGAAACATTGACGGCAACGAATGTATTGGGCCATCTGTTGATGATGGACTTCAATTGCAAGACTGCTGTTTCGATGACCCAGTCCGTGAGCGGATGGATGAGATCGCTGACTTCAACCATCGGCATGAACTCGCCTGGGCCCACAACCCCGAGTCGCGGATGGTTCCAGCGGATGAGGGCCTCGAAGCCGAAGTGCGGCTGACCCTGGAGCGGAATGATTGGCTGGAGCAGCAGGAAGAACTCCTCTTCCTGCAGCGCCCGCCGCAATTCACTCAGCAAAAACGGGCGTGGCGTTCCGGCATCGACTCTGTCCGTGAGCGTGAATCCATGCCCTTCCTTCTTGGCCACGTACATGGCTGCATCCGCACTGCGCAGGAGGGTGTCCACGTCAACCCCCGCACCCGGATATCGGGCGGCACCGACGCTGCCATTGATCGCCAGGTCGAGCCCCGAGATGCTGAACGGTCGGCGAATGGACTCCATCACCGCCTCGATGCGCGCCACGATTGCAGCACCATGGCCCTCATCGATGACGAAGGCGAATTCGTCTCCTCCCAAACGGCCGACGTCAGCGTTGGGACCCAGCTGGTCCGATAGCCGTTCAGCCACGCCACGAAGGAGCTGATCCCCCGTTGCGTGCCCCAGGGAGTCATTGACCTCCTTGAATCCATCAAGATCCAGGATGGCGATCACGGGGCGGCGCTCGTGGACGTCCGCTCGCTGCAGTCGAGCCTCGAGCGCGGCCACAAAGCTCGGACGGTTCAACAGCCCCGTCAAGTCATCGAATGTTGCGCGACGACGTAGCTCGGCCTGCTGCCTGCGACGCTCTGTCGTATCGATAAAGGTAACGATCGAGCCGGCCACCCGGCCGTCCCGCACGATGGGATACGCCCAGTACTCAACGGGCAAGGACGTACCATCACTCTTCCAGAACACCTCGCTATCGACATGGACATGCGTCCCCGAAGCAATGCTGTTCTGAATCTGGCACGAGGCGAGTTCATAAGGTGAGCCGTCTTCGTGTCTGCCATGTACCAGCGCATGCATCGGCTTGCCGACCATCTCTTTCGCCGAGTAGCCAAGCAGTCGTTCGCAGGCGGCATTTGCGAACGTACAGCATCCGTTCTCATCCAACCCGCAGATGGCTTCGATCGTGGATCCCATCAGCAGTGAGAAGAACTCCTTCTGCTCGCGAATGGTGTGAGTCAGCGCGCTCCGATAAGTCACGTCCGAAATGAGCGTGAGCGTTGCGTGCGTTCCCTGGAAGCGGATCGGGAAATAAGCGACCTCCACCTCCAGCGTGTCTCCTCGCGCATCACGATGCAGCGCTACGCCCTTTGCCGCCACGGGCGGTGCCTCGCCGCCTGCCGAGGTCGGTCCACGCTCGTCGGCCTGGCGGTCTGGCGCATCCAGGTCGCTCACCCGCAAAGCCAGAAACGCCTCACGAGAGAACCCGTAGTGTTGGATGGCGCTATCGTTGACCGCGAGAAACCTTCCGCTCGTTCTTTCCGAAACCCACATCGGATAAGGATTCGTCTCGAAGAGCGAACGGTATTCCGCCTCGGACTGCGCGAGAGCCTCACCCGTCTGGTACCGGTCAATCGCGACTGCGGCGAGCTCCGCTGCCATTCGACTCACAGGAAGTTCGTCCGGCCTTGGCGCTCTTTGCTCGTTGAAATAAAGCGCAAATGAACCGAAGACGCGATCTCCGGTTGAGATGACCGGGTAAGACCAACACGCGCGCAAGCCATGCGCTGTAGCGAGATCGCGAAAATCCGCCCATAAAGGGTCACTTTCGATGTCCTCGGAGACAATGACCCTGCGCTCCGTAATGGCCGTGCCGCAAGAGCCCGCACCGCTCATCGCCCGGGCGCCAATGAGGTTTTTACAGTACGTCTCGGGCAGCTTGGGGGCAATGTAGCGCGTGACATACCGGTCCTCATCGACGAGCAGCAGTGATGCCTGAGCACCGGGCACCTGCTCTTCGGCAAACTCGCAGAGGGAGCGAAGAATGCCGTCGAGCGGCTCGGCTTGCGCGATCCGCCTCAAGAGGTCGACCTGATGTGACTGCCGCTCGATCGAGGACATCCAATCGCGCTCTCGCAGTTCCAACTCCTTCGCCATTTCGCCGAGTTGCACCGCGATCAGCTGGAATTCGCTACCCGAAACTTCATGGGCAACCCGCGTGCGGAAATCGCGCTCTCGCAAGCGCGCGGCGGCGTCAGCGATGCGGCGAATGTTCTTTCCGATCAATGCATTGGTGCCCGTCCACCCAGCGCTGACCGCGAGCGCAATCAAGGCGAGCGCCGCGAGCGCCCGCAGCCATAATTCGCGATACAAGCCGGCGAAAACAATCGACCCATGGGACGTGTAGAGAACAGTGATTGCCGATGGGTCGTCATGGGGGCCCGCTGGCATGGAGCCGAACAGCCGGAAGGGCTCTTTCGCGTCCGCTGCGATGCGAACATCGGTGGAGCGTGCCATGAAGGCTTCGCGCAACGTGGAGCCCTGAAGTGGCTCTCCAACCCGGCCGATCATCGGATCCGAAGCCAACAGAATCAACCCATTCCGATCGAGAACCGCAATGCGCGCCTCGCTGTCGACCGTGTTGGGGCTCTCGCGCTCGAGGGATGACAGCTTCAACGACGCGAAAACGACAGCGAAAGGTCTTCCAGCTTCATCGCGCATTGCCGTGGCGACAGAGACCGCCGGCAGCCCCGTCAGCCTCCCTATCTGATAGTCGCCAACAGCCAAACCGGGGCGCTTCAGAGCACGCTGAAAATAGCTGCGATCGGCAAAATTGGGTGACGTCCCTGTCAATGCGGGGACCCCGCTACACAGCAGGTTCCCGTCCAGGCCGACCACGCCGATATTGGAATAGCGGTCGGCGCGCTGGGCGACAAGTCTATGCAGATACGCATCGCAAAGCGCCCAGTTCCGGTCTTGTATGGCCGGTGTTGCCGAAATGGCGGCAAGCGCCTCGCCCGCCCCAAGAATCTCCGATTGTGCGTACTCTGCAGCGAGCCTGAGAAACTGGTTGGCCTCTACGCGCGCCGCACTGCGCACAAGGTCAGCTTGCTTGTACAGATAATAGCTAGACCCGATGAGCAACGGGAACGCCGCTGTGCATATGACGAGGAAGATTCGCGTATGAAGACTTCTGATTCGTACATAACTCACCACACGCGCCCCCGCTTGCCATGAAAAGACGGCTTGATTCTTGATTTTGTTTTGCTCCATACATTACACAAAGATGGAGCGGCGCGATAGCGCGAACATCTGCGCCTCCTGGATGGGCGCCACACTGAAGCGACACATGTTGGACGATCAGCCGCAACACTTGCACCGTGGTGTCGGCGTCGGCTGCGAGGACTGATGGTTTTCCCGGTGTAACGGTTCGCTACTGGCCATCCATGATGGCCCGGAAGAAAGGATTCGCAGCCAGCAAACGCCCCGGATATGCCGCGCGATCGCTGGCGCATGCATGATCGGCCAACGACGCTTCCGACTACCCGCCGACATCTCGATCGCATCCCGCTTGAGCCGGGTCTGATGCGAGCATGAAAAAACGGGAGCCGCTGCCGGCTCCGGCCAACCCATCAGCGGAGCACAGCAGCCCACGGAACGAAAAAAACGCTCGCGGGGAAGCGAGCGCAAGAGTCAGCCCCTCTGGGGGGTGCGGAGCTAACTGCGGTAATGGATGGATGGCGGAATCGGGCGCGTGAGCAATCAAGCCCGCAAGTCCTGCGCAACGCCAAAGTTCGCCTGATAGTGCAGCGCCATGATCGTCCGCTCGGACAAGCCAAGTCGCGCGATGGCATCTGCGGGACTGCGGTCCAGATCGATGGCTTCAGCAATGCGCAGGATGTCACCGAGTGTTCCGTTGCCTGCCTCGATGGCAGACCGCTGCGCAGCCGGGATCGACCATTGAGAAAGAAACTCGGCACGCGGTTGCCCTGTCAGCACATGCAATAGCGAGTACACCCCCGTCTGATACGCCGCATCGGACATCGAGCGATTGCCCGCCACCACAGCCTCCGACAGCAGCTCCATAAACCGGGCCCGCACAGCCACCATCTGAAACAGCGGGTTCGCTGCAAGATCGACCTCGCAGTCCCCCGCAAACAGCAGAAGCTGCACCCAACGAGAAAGCGCCTTGATTCCCACTCGCATGATCGCCTCAGATACCGTCAACGTCTCGCCGTCTGACTTGCCATAGGCGGCCGACTGCGCAAGCTTCATCAACCGGGTCAACAGAACCGGACTCTTCTTGACCAGCGCCTCCAGCTGGGCAATGGACGGGTCCTGCGCGAGCAGCTTCAACAGGCACAAGAGGGTGCTCGCAGACTTGGGTAACTGCCGCTGGGCCAGCAACTCTGGCCGCGCGAAAAAGAAGCCCTGGAAGAGGTCGAATCCTTGTTGCCGCAACTGCGCATACTGCTCGGGCGTTTCCACCTTTTCGGCCAGGACTTTCCACTGGCTGCGCTTTGCATCGGCCAAGATGCGCTCGATCGCCGGGGCGGGCGTCACGCTGACGTCGACCTTGACCACGTCCACCAGATCCAGCACCTCGCGCGGCACCGACGAGAGATCGACAACGTCGTCCAATGCCAGTGCGTAGCCCTGTTCATGGAGCGCCTTGCACTCCGCGATGGTCGCGGCGTCGAACTCCACCGTTTCGAGCAATTCGAGCGTGAATCGCTCTGGCGCAAGCACGGCAAGCTGCTCGCGGTCGATCCACTGCTGGCAGATGTTGACGAACCCCCCCATCGTTCCCAGGACACGGTCGGCGCCAAACTCGCTGACCGTATTCAGGATGACGTTGGTGGTTGCCCGCACGCCATCGTCAATCGTCGCCGTCACACTGGCGCACTCGCGTCGAAAGAGCAGCTCGTATGCGACCAGCGCGCCGCTGCGGTCAACGATGGGCTGGCGCGCGATCAACGCCTGTCTGGGCTCTGCGTCTATTTGCGCATTCATGAATGTCTCCTGCGCGAACGCCGCTCTCTGTCATGTACAAAGCGGCTGCGTTTGCCAGCCGCTTCAACCTCGCGCTGTTCAAGCTGGCTTGCTGCCGAGCGTAAAGCCAGGGCGTGGTGATCTGACGCTACAAAAGGCCTAGGCAAAAAAAGTTTCGGCGCAACAACGATCGAAATAATGGATCGCAAGCGCAGCGCATTGACGCCGATCCAAGCAATTGACGCGCGATCAGGTGGGGAGTCAGTGCACGCCACAGCACCCGCCTGCCAAGGGCCGCGATCGTTTGCGACCGGGTCCGGGTACGTGCCCGGATCATTTGCGGCCGCCGGGTGGCTCCCTTCGCTCTAAACCTTTGGATCGAGATGGACGGAGATGGGGACTTTCCATTAGCGACGAAGCCCGGCCTCGCGTCTCGCAACGATGTGCAGCGTGGTGCACGTACGGAGCGACTTAAAGATGTGCGCCTCTTGTATGTTTACAGAGGGCTTACAGGCGTCTCTTGTTAGCAACGTCTATTTCTGATCTTCGTATAACTTAAAAGACCCCAATTCGGGGCCGTCCAGCCACGTTCATCGGCTGGCTGGCCATCTGCAAGACCGGCCACTTCATGGCACCACCGCGCATCAACACCGCGCCCGCCGCCGCCCGCACATTGGCCAACCTCGCCCCGAACCGTTACCCCCGCCGACGTCGAGCGCGCGCTGCAGCTGCTCAACAACAAATCTACCGGGCAGCCTCCTACACCGGCATGCTCATCGCCTTACAGGCCCACGGTGCCAAAGAGGTGGTCGTCGTCATCTCAGCCGGCAGCGTCCGGCACAAGCGCGCCCGCGCGCTGACTGACCTTGCGCGGGCGTCGGTGCAGATTTCGGATGGGATTGCGGCGGGGCTGCAGGGATGGTCTTGTCGTCAGACGCGATCGGGTGCGTTCAACGATCCGACCGCTCGACGACGACCTCGCTGATCTGGAGCACCGGCGCGATGTCGGTGTAGTTGGCGATGTCGCCCAGGATCTCCGCGCCGTGTACTTGCATCGCGGCCTGGAAGCCTTCGGCAGAATCACAGATCAACGCGCACATCCCCACGAAGGCGGGCGGTGTACCGGGCGCTCCGCCTGCCAAGCCTTTTTCGACGGTGTAGTACGCACAGGCGCTGCCCAGTCTGGCCTTCACCATCGGCATGTGCCGGTCGCGATAGTAGTCGTGGTCGAAGCGCGCGCCTTCGGTGTACGGGTACATCACGTTGACCTTGATCATGCAGTTCTCCTTGCCATCATTGACGTCGACGTCACCGAGAAAATCTCGTGACTGCCGATGATCATAACCGTCTCGAGTCGACGGGGCATGGGACTTCCGCTCGCTTCCCGTCAGACCAGGCGGACCGCACGGATGACCCTTGCGCGCAACCGTTTTCCCCAGTGCGCTTCACCAGGACGAGGCAGGCGCCTATGACGACACGGTCCGAGACATTCCCCGCGCGCACTCGTGGGGCGATGCCATCGATGACGCGATCCGCAATACGCGCGAAGCCCTCGCGGGTCGTCTGCAAACCCGGACAGCGCATCGCGAAACGTCGACCGACTCCGCGCAAGGTTTTCATGCGCTGCAATCACCATCCACACGCGAGATTTGTCTATTCTTTTCCCGCTTCGCGAAACACCCAGTCGCGAAAAGCGCCAAGCCTGGACAGGCCGGCACACTCGGCGCGATACACCACGTAGTAAGCCAGTGCAGACGTAAACGTCACTTCTGGAAACAGCCGCACCAGCCGCCCTGCGGCAAGATCATCCCGCGCCATGACGCTACGCGCCAATGCGACGCCATGACCGTCGATGGCTGCTTGCAGTACCGCAGCAGAGTTGTTGATTCGCATGCCGCGGTTGGTGGTGACCGTCGACGCCCCTGCTTTCTCCAGCCAGGCATCCCACGATGCGAATCCAGCATGACTATCCACCGACAGGTCATGAATCAGCGTTGCCCTGGCAAGATCCGCGGGGACGCGCAGCCGTCGTTTCTGCCGGAGGAGCGCTGGGGAACAGACGGGATAGATCTCCTCCCCCATGAGCTTTTCCGCCACCAGACCGGGCCAATTTCCCGCGCCATACCGCACACCAATGTCAATCCCCTGGGCGACGAAGTCGACTGGTTTGAGATTGGTATCGAGCCGCACATCCGTATCGGGCCACGCCGCCTGGAAGCGATCGATGCGCGGCAACAACCACTTGGCCGCAAAGGCCGGACTGACCGCCACCGTGAGCACGCCGTTCGCCGAAGCCTCCTTGAGCCGCTCCACGCCAAGGCTCAATCGTTCGAATCCTGCGCGGATGTCCGGCAACGCCCGCAGCGCGGTTTCCGTGAGAAGCAGCCGCGCCCGGCCGCCACTGCTCCGATGAAACAGCAGCGTTCCGAGCGACTCCTCCAGGCTGCGGACAAGCTGGCCGACCGCCGCCGGAGTGACGTTCAACTCTGTCGCGGCAGCCGAGAAGCTTTGATGTCGAGCGCTGGCTTCGAACGCACGCAGCGCATTCAGGTGGGCTGGAAGCCTCATCTTTAGATAGATTTTCTTTTAGGAAGGCGCAGATTAACTCAGTTGCGACTTGGCTCGGCTGATCGAACAATCACTAAACCCGTGTTTTCATCTGGCAAGAGCAAGTCAATGCTCGTCGCCACGGCTGGATTGATCCCGAATACGAATACATAGTTTTTCTTCCACGGTTGCCAGCCCGGCCAGCGGCAGCTCCGACACCCGAAGAAAGTCGGGGCTCGGTGCCCCCCTGGTCCTGGTTGGCGGCGCTCTGCTCGGTTGTCCCCTTGCCATGCTCATTCGTCAAAATTTCTCTCAGCGTGCAATGGTCACGCCGGACCAGTACCAGTGGGTCGCCTCGCCACAGCGTGGCGTAGACCGCGTGATGCTGGATCGGGTGGGTACGGAAAAGGCGCGCGCCACCAGCGTGGTTCGATACGCTCCGGATTCACACTTTCCACCCCATCCGCATCCGGGCGGAGAAGAGATCCTGGTCATCGCTGGTACGTTCATGGAAGGCGAGCGCCGCTATCCTGCGGGCTGGTATCTGCGCAACCCGCCGGGCTCGTTCCACCAGCCCTCGACTGACGAGGGCGCGCTGCTGTTCGTGAAGCTGCAGCAGATGTCCGACGACGAGCACGAGCCCGTGCGCATCGACACGCGCGACCCGGCCCGCTGGACTCGCGCGGACATGCGCGATACGTGCGTGCTGTATGTCGGCCAAACCGAGCACGTTTCCATTGAACGTCTCGAACCGGGCATCGCGCTGTTCGGCAAGCCGGCCGGCGGCGCAGAGTTGTTTGTCCTGGAAGGCTCGCTACATGAAGGCACGCGCCAGTACGAGCCAGGCGCCTGGATACGGCTGCCGCCGGGCGACTGGCCGGCCATCGTCGCCGGTCGCCGGGGCGCCACCGCGTACCTCAAGACAGGCCACTTGTCATCGGGCAAGGAGACCCAGGGGGCCTCATGCTGACGACGCGCATTGCGATCATCGGCGGGGGCCTGAGCGGCCTCTACGCGGCCACGCTGCTTGACCAACAAGGTATCCACGACTATGTCCTGCTGGAGGCGCGCGATACGTTTGGCGGCCGCATCATGTCGTTGCAGGCAGACACCTCAGGTGCGCGCTACGACCTCGGCGCGACATGGTTCTGGCCGGCCCTGAATCCGGACCTGGCGCGCGTCGTCAACGCGCTGGGGCTGCAGACCTTTGCGCAGTTCGAGACGGGAGACATGGTGATCGAGCGTTCATTGACGAGCGCGCCCGTCCGTACGCCAGGTTATGCCAGCGCAGTGGAGGCGCTTCGCGTAGTGGGTGGCATGGCCGCGCTCACGGATGCCCTGTACGAGCGTCTCAGGCCGGCAGCCAGCATCTCCGGCCATCGCGTGCGCAGGCTGCGGCATTTGGGAGACTGCATTGAGCTGGAAGCTTACGACGCGCTCGGTTCGATGCTCTGCCATCGAGTCGGGCACGTGCTGCTCGCCGTACCGCCGCGGCTGGCATCGAGCACCATCGAATTTGCGCCGATGTTGCCGGAGGCGACCGCTCGGCAATGGCAGTCTTGCGATACATGGATGGCGCCACATGCCAAGTACGTGGCGGTATTCGACACGCCGTTCTGGCGCGCGCAAGGCCTTTCCGGCGAGGCGCGCAGCGCTGTCGGACCACTGGCCGAGATTCACGACGCATCGGCGCACACCAATGGCGGTGCGCTGTTCGGCTTTCTGGGCGTGCCGGCGCAGGTGCGGAGCCGAACCCTGGAGGCCACGCTGCTCGGCCATTGCCGGGCCCAACTGGTGCGGCTGTTTGGAGATCAAGCGGGTGCGCCCAAGGCCGAGTTCCTGAAAGACTGGGCGAGCGACCCTTACACCGCTGTCATCGCCGACCATAACCCTGGCCCGCACCATCACGGCCTACCCCTGCCGGCGACGCCGCCGGGGGCTTGGCAAGATCGACTGATTGGCATTGCGAGTGAATGGTCGCCGCGCTTTTCGGGCTATGCGGCCGGCGCGCTGGATGCTGCGCAGCGCGGTGTGGCGGCATTGCTCGCGCGCTTCGAGTCAATATCGACGTAAGGACCCCGGAACACTTCTGGCAAGCCGTTGCCAGGCGCTCGGCACTCAAAACACCTCGCAAACCGTCGCCCTGCATGAGCAGAATGAACAGTCAATGTTCAACAGTGATCGATTGCCGCGCACCTGCCCTCGCGTTCTGAACATCGCAATGCCCGAAATCGGAGATGCCCGATAGTCACGGTTAGCTGTCGGCAGATCAGCTGCACTGCGCAGCCATCCAGTTCTCAAGTGAGTGTCGCGCACCACCGCTGTTGCCCAGCGCCCGCGATTCCCTCATTGACTTGGGTAAGTCGACCTGCATCCCGTGAAGCCAATTTCAGCGGGTTCTCACTGGCGCATGACATGCATGCACTGGCACACCTGACTTGGATCGTGGCCGAATGCGCCGCGCATCGACCGGCCCTCCCGCCGCTACGCAACCCCTGAAACCCGCTTGATCTCTTCGGTCACGATTGCAATCAATGCCTCAGTCGCCGTGCTCAAGGGCCGCTGAGGATGGCTGACGCAAACCAGGTGCCGCACGATACGCGGCGCAACGATGGTATGCATGCGCAGTCGACCCTCTTCCACAGCGCGCTGCACCACGATGCGTGGCAATACAGTGGCGAAGCGCGTAGCTTCCACGAACTGTACGATGGTCCCCAGGATGTCAATTTCGAACTTGGGCGCCAGCGTGACGTCATGAGCCTGCGTGGCTGTGTCCAAAACCACGCGCAGGCCGTGCGACTTCGTCGGCAACACAAGCTCCAGCGCAGGAAGTTTCGCCATCTCCACCGATTCCGGTAGTTCAGGACCATTCGCGGCGCTCGTCACCAGAACCATCTCTTCATCATGCAGCGACTGGACCTGCAGTGCCAGCCGGCCCCGTTGGCGATGGACCACCGCTGCATCTAGCTGGCCCGCGGATACCAGGTTGATGAGTGCCGCACTGAAGCCATCCGCAACAGACACCTCAACGTTCGGATAGCTCGCGTTAAAGCGTGCCAGGGCTCCGACAAGCACGCTCTCCGTCTCGGAAGCCACCATGCCGATCGTGATGCGGCCGGCCATCAGCTCCTCGCGCTGCATCATCTGCTGCCGAGCACTCGCGAGGTCGCGCACGATAGGCAAAAAGAGTCGATGCATCATCCGGCCAGCAGCAGTTGGCGCCATACCGTGCGGGATGCGTTCAAAGAGCTTCTGTCCGAACTCATCCTCGAGCCTGGCTATCTGCATGCTCAGGGCCGGCTGCACGATATTCAATCGCTTGGCTGCCCGCGTGACGGAACCCTCTTCGAAGAGCGCGATGAAGTACTGGATTTGCTTGAGGTCCATATTCGGATGCGTGTGTACGGTACCGCGTGGCGACATCAATCTTTGTGGTCCGTCCCACGCAGGCTATGGCACCCGATGCCACCAGTGATGGGACGCGGTCATTCCCCAACCGGTCAACGCCCACGCCGGAAGTGCATCGCGTCCGGTATCAGAATAAATTATTTTGTTGATCACTAAATAATATTAGAAGTTATACCACGATCTCACTAATCTGCGATGGACGTTACGCAGTCCCGCCGATCCTCCGGCGCGGTCCCAATGCGTACAACGGAGTCGCAAATGAAGAGAATCGATGCTGGCGAGACGACCGGCACGGCGCAGGAGACACAGCGGACAACGGGGGAGCCCTACGTCGGCCGTCCGATGCAGCGCGTCGAAGATGCCGCCATCCTCATGGGCCGCGGCCGCTATGCCGACGACCTCGGCGTGAAACCCGGCACGCTCCACGCTGCCATACTTCGCTCGCCACACGCGCACGCTGAACTCGGTGTGATTGATGTCGCCGCCGCGCTCAGGGCGCCAGGGGTTCGCGCGGTGCTGACCGGAGCCGACCTGCCAGACTGGTCCAAGCCCTTCGTGGTGGGCGTCAAAGCGCCGATGGAGCAATGGGCTCTGGCAATGGACCGCGTGCGATACGTCGGTGAGCCCGTCGCCGTGGTGGTGGCCGAGAGCCGCGCCTTGGCCGAGGACGCACTCGACCTGATGCGGGTGGATTACCGTGTGCTGCCCCCCGTGGTGTCGATCGAAGCCGCAATTGCCGACGCAGCTCCTGTGCTGCACAGCGGCTTGGAAAGCAATGTCGCCAGCGATCGTCATTTCCGCTACGGTGACCCAGAGACAGCCTTCGCCACCGCACCGCATCGCGTTTCGCTGACCGTGCACTACCCGCGCAACACATGTACGCCCATCGAGTGCGGCGTGGTGATTGCCGAGCATCTGCCGGGCAACGAGGGCTATCAGGTCACCTCTAACTTCATGGGTCCGTTCTCGCTGCACGCCGTGATGGCGATGGCTCTGCAGGTACCGGCCAACCATCTCCGCCACATCGCTCCGCGCGACTCGGGAGGCAGCTTCGGCGTCAAGCAAGCCGTATTCCCCTACGTGGTGTTGATGTGCCTTGCCTCGCGCAAGGCCGGCGCACCCGTGAAATGGGTGGAGGACAGACTCGAACACTTGAGTGCCGCGACCTCGGCCACCGCACGCCTCTCGACCATCGAAGCCGCTGTCGAAGAAGATGGCCGGATCGTCGCGCTTGCCTACGATCAGCTCGAAGACTGCGGTGGCTACCTGCGCGCACCTGAGCCCGCGACCTTCTACCGGATGCACGGTGTACTGACAGGCGCTTACGCGATACCCAACCTGCGCGTTCGCAACCGCGTCGTGCTCACCAACAAGACCCCGACCGGCCTCGTACGCGGCTTCGGCGGACCGCAGGTGTATTTCGCGCTGGAGCGGCTCGTGCAGCGGATCGCGGTCGAGCTGAACCTCGATCCGCTCGACGTCTACCGCCGCAACTTCGTTCCGTCCAACGCCTTTCCCTACCGCGCTGCAGCCGGCGCGCTGCTCGATTCCGGCAACTACCAACTGGCGCTGTCTCGCGCGCTGGAAACAGGCGGCTACGACGAACTGAAGCACCGCCGCGACTCCGCGCGAGCAGAGGGGCGGCTCTATGGCATCGGCTTTGCGGCGATTGTCGAGCCCTCGGTATCGAACATGGGCTACATCACAACCGCCACGCCGGCGGAGGCACGCCGCAAGGCCGGCCCGAAGAACGGCGCCATCGCGAGCGCTACGGTCAGTGTCGACCTGCTCGGCGGCGTGGTGGTGACGATCGCATCCACGCCCGCCGGGCAGGGCCATATGACTGTGTCTGCTCAGGTCGTGGCCGACGTGCTCGGCATCGACCCAGCCGACGTCGTGGTCAATGTCGAGTTCGATACCCACAAGGATGCGTGGTCGGTGGCCGCTGGCAATTATTCCAGCCGGTTTGCGGGAGCCGTGGCAGGCACCGTTCATCTGGCTGCAACACGGGTGCGCGACAAGCTGGCGCGCATCGTGGCCTCGCATCTTGACTGCGACCCAGACGAACTGGTCTTTGCTCATGGGCGTATCGCGCGCAGGGATTCTCCCGAGACAGCCCTGGTGTTTGCCCGCGCCGCAAGCAATGCGCCGCATTGGTCGCCGCAATTGCTGCCCGCCGGTGAGGAGCCAGGTCTGCGCGAGACCGTGTTCTGGTCGCCGCCGAACCTTGACGCACCGGACGAGCAGGACCGCATCAACACCTCCGCATGCTATGGCTTTGCGTTCGACCTGTGCGGCGTGGAAATCGACCGCGCCACCGGCCGCGTACGCATTGACCGCTACGTGACAGCGCACGACGCCGGCAAGCTGCTCAACCCTGCGCTCGCCGACGGGCAGATTCGGGGCGCATTCGCGCAAGGGCTGGGCGCGGCGCTGATGGAGGAATTCCGCTACGGCCCGGATGGCAGCTTTCAGTCCGGAACGTTAGCGGACTACCTGTTGCCCACGACATGCGAGGTGCCCGATCCGATGATCGTGCATCTGGAGACACCGAGCCCGTTCACGCCCCTCGGGGCAAAGGGGCTCGGCGAAGGCAACAACATGAGCACGCCCCCTTGCATTGCCAATGCCGTGGCCGACGCCCTCGGCGCGCGGGATATTCGGTTGCCTCTGACGCCCGCCAAGGTCATGGCGATGATCGGTTTCGAAGACCCTCCGCCCTCGCGCCCCGAACTGTCGGAGACGGCAACCGCCAACGCTACCGGAAGCAAAGAAAGGGGCAAGGGAGCAAAGGCTCTGAGTGCACGTGGAACGGTTGATTTGGGCGCACCGCCCGAGGCCGTCTTCGCTGTGCTGCTCGATCCGCAAGCCCTGGCCCAGGTCGTACCTGGCTGCCACGTGTTAGAGCCCATCGGTGACAACCGCTATCGCGCCGACGTGACCGTCGGGGTGGGCATGATCAAAGCGCGCTACGAGGCCGAGATTGCGCTGTCCAACCTGGAACCGCCACACCGGCTGCGACTGTCCGGAGCCGGCCTGTCGTCGCTTGGCAGCGCGCGCGGCTCGGGCATGGTTGAACTCGTGCCGCACGAGGGTGGCACTCGTCTTACATACGACTATGAGGCTGAGGTATCCGGCAAGGTCGCAGCGGTTGGAGGCCGCATGCTTGAAGGCGCGGCCAAAGTCGTGCTCCGCCAGTTGTTTGAATCCCTCGGCCGGCAAGCGGGCGGTAAGCCAGCGCGCAAACCGGGTTGGGTCGCGCGCCTGCTCGTGCTTCTTGGAGCCCGTCGATGAAACCCGCCGCCTTTGACTATCTGCGCGCAGAGTCCGCGCAGCATGCCCTGGAACTGCTCGCACATACAGGTGAGGACGCTCGTGTACTGGCAGGTGGCCAGTCGCTGATGGCCGTTCTGAACATGCGCCTCGCGCAGCCGCAACTGCTGATCGATATCTCTCGCACCGATGATCTGAACACCGTACGAGTCGCCGACGGTCACCTTGAGATAAGCGCAGCAGCCACACAGGGCACCGTGGAGTGGCGTCCGTCGCTTGCCGACGAGGTGCCGCTGCTGAAGCTGGCTTTCCCGCACATCTCGCATTTCCAGATTCGTAACCGCGGCACGGTGTGTGGCTCCGTTGCCCACGCCGACCCGAGCGCCGAGCTGCCACTGGTGCTCACTGCACTCGGCGGGGAAGTGGTCCTGCGTTCTCTGCGCCGTCGCCGCGTGATGCCGGTCACCGATTTCTTTCAGGGAATGCTGATGACCGCGCGCGAGCCTGACGAGCTGGTGGAAGCCGTGCGCTTCCCACTACGGCAGCCCGGTGCGCGCCACGGCTTCACTGAGTTTTCTGCCCGTCATGGTGACTTTGCCCTGGTCGCGTGCGCGGCCATCGTCACCGACGATGCCATCGCCCTGGCCGTGGGCGGTGTAGCGGACCGTCCGGTACTCGAGCGTTGGCCGCGCCTGGAAGGCAAGGCGCTTGCAGACGCCATCAACGATTTCAGTTGGAAGCTGGGCGCCCAAGACGACGCCCATATCAGCGCGCAGTACCGCCGCCACCTCGTGCGGCAGCTTGGCATGCGCGCAATCGAGGAGGCAAGATGAGCAAGACCATGAAAGGCGGCGCGCCATCCAGTGCGCTCGCTGTGATGCGGCGAGAGGAGCGCCACCGCATCGCCCTGACATTGAACGGAAGCCCGCGCACCGGTCTGTGTGAACCGCGCGCGTTGCTGTCCGACTTCCTGCGCCATGAGCTCGGCACCACCGGCACCCACGTCGGTTGCGAGCATGGCGTATGCGGTGCCTGCACGGTGCGCGTGGACGGCGTTGCCGCCCGCTCCTGCCTGATGCTGGCCGTGCAGGCCGAGGGCCGTGCGGTCGACACTGTCGAAGGCCTCGCAACGCACGACGGATTGAGCGACTTACAGGAGGCTTTCCGCCGCCATCACGCCCTGCAATGTGGCTTCTGCACGGCCGGCATTCTCATGTCGTGCGCCGACTACCTGGAGCGGGTGCCCGAGCCGACCGAGGCGCAGGTGCGCGACATGCTGTCCGGCCATCTGTGCCGTTGCACGGGCTACACACCGATCATTGCCGCCGTCCTTGACGTCGCCGCCAACCGCGCACGGGCACGGCAGATGACTGCGCCGGCTTCCGAGGAGACCTGCAATGCTTGACCTCGGCCGCACATTCCTGCAGAGCGTGGAGCGCAGCCCCCACGCTCTCGCCATCGTCGACGGTGAGCTGCAACTATCCTATGCGCAATGGTTGACGCGCATCCGCAGCGTGGCTGCAGGCCTGCTTGAGCTCGGCCTGCGCCCTGGCGATCGCCTGCTTGCGATCCTGCAGAACCGATGGGAGATGGCAACCATTCACTGGGCCTGCCAGTTCACCGGCATCGTCATCGTCCCGCTGAATTGGCGTGCCAAGCCCGAAGAGCTGGACTATTGCGTATGTGACGCTGGCGCGAAAGCGCTGGTGTTCGAGCCGGTCAGTGCCGACGCCGTTCTCGGGAGTCCCGCCGCGCTGAACATCCCCCGTATCGCACTGGACAGCGCGCCATACGCTTCGCTGTCATTTGACACCCTGATCAGTACCGAGCCCCGGGCAGAAAGCGCCCTGTCCGAAGCTGATGACGTATCGCTGATGCTGTACACCTCGGGCACAACCGGACGGCCAAAGGGCGTGCCCCGCCGCCACAGGCAGGAGCGCGCTGCCGCGCTGGCGCACGTCGCCCAGAACCTGTACCGGCGCGGCGAGCGCACGCTTGGGGTGATGCCGCTGTATCACACGATGGGCGTGCGCTCCCTGCTGGCGATGGCACTGGTGGACGGTCTCTTTGTCTGCGTGCGGCGCTGGAGCTCGTCGCAGGCGCTGCAGGCTATTGCTGACCATCACGTGAGCTGTCTGTACCTCGTTCCAACGCTTTACCACGACCTGCTGGCCGATACAGGCTTTGACGCATCACGCGTGCGCTCGGTGACCAAGCTCGGCTTCGCAGGTGCCGCGATGAATGATGGTCTGCTGAAGCGGCTGGAGCAGGCGTTCCGCCCGGAGCTGTTCGTTAACCACTACGGCTCATCCGAGGTCTACACGTTCAGTATCGAGCAGCGCGCGGCAAGCAAGCCCGGCAGTGCAGGTCGTGCCGGGCTCAACACACGGCTGCGCCTCGTCCGCTTGGACACCAGCTCGCCGGATGCGGTCGTGGCCCCGGGAGAAGAAGGGCAGATCATCGTCGAATTGCGTGGCGACGAAGCTTTTGAAGGCTACTGGAACCGCGACGATGCCAACGCGAAGTCTCTGCATCAGGGCTGGTACTTCACCGGCGACACCGGCTACTTCGATGCAGAGGGAGACCTCTTCGTCAGCGGTCGCGTGGACGACATGATCATCAGCGGTGGCGAGAACATTTCGCCTGCTGACATCGAGTCGATCCTCTCACTGCACCCTGCCGTGGATGAGGTCGCCGTAGCCGGTTTGCCGGATCCGCGCTGGGGCCAAAAAGTCGTCGCCTTCGTCAAGCCCCACGGCGACGTAGATGCCCACACGCTCGATACGTATTGTCGCGACTCTGAACTGGTCAATTTCAAGCGCCCGCGCGACTACGTATTCGTAGCCGACATTCCAAAGTCACCGGTCGGCAAGATCCTGCGCCGCAAGCTGTCCGCGGGGGAATACACCGCCCTCCCCAGCCCTTCTTCCCACGATCTGAACAAGGAGTAACCACATGGATATGACCCAGGCCTTCGCATTGGCCCATCCCGATCAGCAACGACTGCAGGACCTTGACGGCTTTTCCGTTGAGATCGACCCGGCCCGCGAACGTGCGGACATCGTGTTGCACCGACCGCCTTACAACGTGATCTCGATGGCCGCCCGCGACCAGCTGCGCGCAGTGTTCGAGACACTGGACGCCGACGACCGCGTGCGCGTCATCGTTTTGCGTGCGTCGGGCGAGCATTTTTCGAGCGGCGGCGATATCAAGGGCTTCCTGGAAGCCTCGCCCGAGCATGTTTCCAAGCTGGCGTGGAACGTGGCCGCACCAGCACGCTGCAGCAAACCGGTCATCGCGGCAAACCAAGGTTACTGCTTTGGCGTGGGCTTTGAACTGTCGCTGGCGTGCGACTTCCGCATCGCCACCCATACGACCGAATACGCGCTGCCGGAGCAGAAGCTCGGCCAGATTCCGGGCTCAGGTGGCTCGGCGCGTCTGCAAAAGATGGTGGGCGTGGGCCGTACCAAAGACATCGTCATGCGCTCGCGCCGCATTCCTGGCCGCCAGGCATACGACTGGGGGATCGCCGTGGACTGTGTCGCTGACAGCGAACTGACAGCTGCCACAGACGCGCTGGTCGACGAGTTGCGGGCCTTTTCCCCTCTGGCTCAGCGCACAGCGAAAAAACTCCTGAACGACACAGAGGACGCACCGCTGTCGATCGCGATCGAACTGGAAGGGCACTGCTATAGCCGCCTGCGCAGTTCAGATGATTTCCGCGAGGGCGTAGAGGCATTCCATGGAAAGCGTAAGCCCGCATTTCGCGGCAGCTGACCGGATCGGCGGGCGAAATTGCACCGCCCGCCATGTAGGGCGCGAAGAACGGACCACGATGCTCATCGTGGCGTCGTAGGGCACCGTAGGTTCAGAAAACAACAGGAGACGACAATGGAAATGCTAGCTGACGATAAGGCGCCGCCCGATAGCGGCGCAGGGAGCATCGCACCACCGACTGTGAGCAACCGGCAGGTGCTGGGGGCAGTCACGGCTTCGTGCATGGGATGGGCACTCGATCTGTTCGACTTGTTCATCCTGCTGTTTGTCGCGCCGGTGATTGGCAAGCTTTTCTTCCCATCCGAGCATGCCATGCTGTCGCTGGCAGCGGTGTACGCATCGTTTGCGGTAACGCTACTGATGCGACCGCTAGGGTCAGCGATCTTCGGTTCCTATGCGGACCAGCGAGGGCGCAAGGGCGCGATGGTGATGGCCGTCACCGGCGTCGGCGTGTCCACGGCTGCCTTTGGGCTCCTGCCGACCGTCGGCCAGGTCGGCCTTCTTGCTCCGGCACTGTTTATCTTGCTACGGCTCGTGCAGGGGGTCTTCGTTGGCGGCGTGGTCGCATCAACGCATACCATCGGCACGGAGTCGGTCCCGCCGTCCTGGCGTGGCGCGGTGTCGGGGTTGGTGGGCGGCGGTGGCGCAGGTATCGGCGCACTGCTGGCATCAATCACATATATGACCGTCACCATGCTTTTTCCCGGCGAAGCATTTGAGACCTGGGGCTGGCGCTGCATGTTCTTTGCCGGCATCGTCAGCTCTGTGCTCGGGCTCGTCATCTTCAACTCGCTGGAAGAGTCCCCGCTGTGGAAACAACTCCAGGCTACCAAGACACACACGAAACTGCAGGCGCATCCGATACGGACGCTATTCTCGCCGGAATATCGCGGCATCCTGCTGGTCAACATCCTGCTGACCATCGGCGGCGGCAGCGCCTACTATCTGACGTCCGGCTACCTACCGACATTCCTGAAGGTGGTGATGAAAGTATCCGCCGGAGAGTCCGCCGCACTGCTGATGGTCAGTAGCCTGGGCGTGATCGTTGCCTCGGTAGCGGCCGGCCACCTCAGCTCGTTGATAGGGCGCAAGCGCGCGTTCCTGCTGATCGGTGCGACCGCACTGGTACTGATGCCGCTGCTCTATCAATGGTTGCCCGCCGCCTCGACCATGACCGCGAGATTCGTTTATACAACCTCGCTCAGCATGCTCGGCTGCGCTGGATTTGCACCGATCCTGATCTTCCTGAACGAGCGATTTCCCACAAATATCCGTGCCTCCGGAACAGGACTCTCATGGAATATCGGTTTCGCAATCGGCGGCATGATGCCGACACTGGCATCGCTGATCGCGCGCACACCAGCCGATCTGCCGCATGTTCTTGGCGTCACCATCGGCGCAGTGACGTTGCTGTATCTGGCCGGCGCACTCATCGTGCCAGAGACGACCGGCCGGCTTGGTGACAGCTAGCGGTAGCTTGAGCCGCCGCCCAGAACGACGTGGCTGTTAGCGGTTTTCTGTTCGAATCGCCAGCCGATTGGCGATCGCGATACCGAGTAATCCTCCGACCTCTCAGCGCGAAGACTTTCAGCGCAGCGAGCAGGTCGGAGCCCAACGTCTGCATCAGGAAGAGATCGAGCCCCCGGTGGCCGGTATCACTGATGCGCCGGGGTCGAGAATCCGAACCACTGCCCCCAGCCGCTTATGTAAGCAATTCCAAGGAAAAGGAAGTAACTCGAACTCGACCAGTTCGAAACCGTGTCGCCGTCTCTTAGGCGAACCGACCACTCATACTTCTTTCCGGGTTCGAGAGGCATCGCCACTTGATATCTCGGCTCGCGCAGGCCCTCTGCATATGCAACGAGAGGCCCACGTATGCTGCCCACGCCCAGTGCGGCAGAGCTGATACCCACAACCTCATACAGCGCGAAGTCATAGCGGATATTGCTCTTGGTGGAAGGCTTCCACTCCAGCACCGGCGTCAGGGTTGCGACAAGCGGGTATCCAGGCGTTGCACTCGTGCCGACCGCCTCGACACCCCGCAGGCTGCCACTGCACTGGACCCCGCCTCGCTGCGAACAGATCCCCCAGACGTCCGTGTAAGTGCCCAGCCGCTTTTCGGGTCGCATTAGTTCTTTTGCCGGCGCGCGCCTCTCCTCATTCAGGCGCGCCAGATTCCTCTGCACGGCAGCAGCGTAGTTGTCTTCAACGCCGAACGTATAGCGGCCTCTATCGACGGCAATGTGCAGATCTCCGAGGTATGAAGCGATTCCCGGCGAGGGCACGCTGAAGGTCACCCATAATCGTCCCCTCGTCGAACCGATGGCGTATGCGGCGACAACATATTGTCCGGGTGGGAGCGACCAGACGAAGCTACCATCCCCCTTGATACGATAGCCTTTTACGACATCGCCATCGAGCGATCGGACCGCAACGCGAAAGCCGTCAGAGAGGAGACCCGTTCCCCAGTCCTTCTCCTTGCCATCGATCACAAAGACGATGCGACCAAACACTAGCCCAGGAGTGGCTTGATCCGCGTTCACTTGCGGGCGGCCATATTCAGCTGGCACGCCGGCACAGCCCAATACGGTGAATGCCCCAACAATAACGGCACACAGCAGTAGCCGGCTACAGGTTGGAGAGTCTTGCCTGTTCACGGTCCCATCCATGCCATTGCAATTCGCGAACCTACTCGATCGACTTGGTTATGCCCCCGTGCTTGCGGATTACGGTATCGCCGCCGCCCATTCATGAAGTCATCAAAGCCTACATTCACCGCTTGGCTAGCGTAGTCGACGATGTCAGTCTCAGTCGCGGCATCGACATGCCAGATCCTCATGCACAGTCGATCCAGCTTACGTCGGTCGACCAAGGAGATCGCCATCCATGGCGGTCAGCAAGAACCGATACCCGCCCACACCATGCACCATAGAATGCGCTGCGTATCAGGCCTTGATGCGAATCAATCCATGAATGCTGGAGGGTGAACTTGCGTGCAACCTTCAAGAACAACTGTCCAGGCAACAACATCGGCTATCCCACCCGGCACTTGGCAGCCATCACGTGTACGAGTGTTGGTTTGCTCGGAAGGCTGACCCGCCTCCGACAGCAATCTGCATCGAGTATTGCTCCACGCAGAACACTGACCTAGCCGGCAACGGACTGGAGAACGGAGTGATCAACGTGGGTATATCGCGCAACATCCGACGCTGGCGCTGTCGCGATCAGATCCCGACGAAAATACGCCAGCAGTCCACAAGGCAAGCGCCATACCGGCTGAAGACGAAACGAGGAAATTCTTAGAGAAGAAAGAGCGAGAAGTACGCCTGACGTCAAACATCTTGCGAAACGTGGGGACGAGCATTTGGCCCGCCGTTGCAAGCCGGTTAACGAAGGCAGAGCGCACCACGTCCACTACCGGGAGATGAAGAACGCCCGCGCGGCTACCGAGCGTAACGGCCAACATTGGATTGCCAGCTTGAGGTTGATAAGCCCTTAGCCGATCGAAGCCAGCCAATACCTTTGAGATGTTGTCAGCCGCCGTCTCGACTTGACTGGCAATATGCCAAGCCATTTTGTTTTCATCGAGACCACTCATATCACCAAGCGCAAATGTTGGAGTGGAACCGACAACACGCAGCTCAGGGGGGATCTTGATCCGACCCTGCACGCTACCAGCGCGTTCTTGCACTTGGCTGTCCAGCGTTGGATGTCTTCTTCCATCTTCGTGCTCATCGTCACCCCACTTATCTTTTCCGTAGCCTCACGCAGTCTGTCCCCATCAGCATTCAGAGCGATACGGCATAATTCCCGACAAATGTTGAACAGGGCTTGTCCGCCCGCGCCGTTATGCCTTATGTCGTCACCGAATCCTGCATCCAGTGCAAATACACCGACTGCGTGGCGGTCTGCCCGATGGACTGCTTTCATGCAGGGCCCAATTTTCTGGTGATCGATCCGGATGAATGCATCGACTGCTCGATCTGCGCGCCGGAGTGCCCGGTGGGCGCGATCTATCCCGAGGCTGAGGTCCCGCCCGATCAACAGTCATTCATTGCACTCAATGCGCAGCTGTCGCGCCGGACTGACTGGCCTCGCCTGACACAAGTGCAGGCCCCGCTGGCAGACCACGCGCACTGGGCACAGATCAAGGACAAGCGCGACGCACTGGTCATCGCGCCCGAATAACAATGTGCAGCCGTCGCGGCGCGTCATGCGATGCCGCGCACGCTGCGCTCAACCGTCACCCTGCCCCGCACGCAGATACCTCTCATGACTGAACGCATCCTGCTCAACATCGAAGCTGGCGTTGCCGACGTCCGGCTCAATCGTCCGGAAAAGATGAACGCGATTGACCCGGCCATGTTCGAGGCCCTGGTCGCCACCGGCGAGCGCCTGATGCATGAAGCGGACCTGCGTGCCGTGGTGCTGTCGGGCGAAGGTCGCGCCTTTTGCGCCGGGCTTGACATGGCGAGCATGGCCAGCCTCGGCCAGGACAGCGCCGGGTCGGATATCAGCGGTGGCCGCCTGGCCAGGCGCACCCACGGTTCCGCGAATCTGCCGCAGTACGCTTGCACGGTATGGCGCGAACTGCCGGTGCCGGTATTCGCCGCCGTGCATGGCGTCGCTTACGGAGGCGGCCTGCAGATTGCGCTCGGCGCGGACATGCGCTACGTGACAGCCGACACGCGCCTATCGATCATGGAGATCAAATGGGGCCTGGTGCCGGATATGGGCGGTATGGTGCTCACACGCGGCCTCGTGCGCCCGGACCACCTGCGGGAACTGATCTACACCGGCCGCGTGGTGACAGGCGACGAAGCATGTGCCCTGGGGCTGGCGACCCGCGTGGTGGAAGACCCGCGCGCGGCTGCACTGGCCGCCGCGCGCGCGATCGCGCAGAAGAGTCCAGATGCCATCCGCGCCGCCAAGCGCCTCATGCGCCTGACAGAAGACAGTGACGCGACTGCCATTCTCGTGGCGGAATCCGTTGAGCAGGACCGGCTGATCGGCGCAGCCAACCAACGTGAGGCCGTGCGTGCCGCGATGGAAAACCGAGCGCCCGTTTTTCAGCCAGCCACCGAGCTGACAGGCAGCTAGCCGATCGTGAAGCGTTCAGGCGGCAGCATGCTTGCCGCCGAGCGCAGCCCGCATGGCGCGCGAGTGGCTGACCACCTCGTCGCGCAGGCGCGCGCGCAGCCCCATCGCAAATGCCGTCTCGGCCACCAGGAACAGCGGGCCGACGACCAGCCCGGCAAGATCATCGACAAACGCAGGCTTGCGGCCTTCGTAATAGTGACCGACAAACTGGATGATCCAGCCGATCACAAACAGGCCGATGCCCACGGCCAGCCAAGCGGCCGTTGAATGCCCGGCCACCTGGCCGCCTGCCCACACGCACAGGCCGATCAGGGCAGACATCACCACGCCGAACGCAGCATCCAGGCGCAGGTAGAACACGGTCACCGCCGCCAGCAGAATGAGCGCGGGTGTGACGTTCACCCCGTTGACCGCGGCGAACACGGGCCTCGACAGCAAGATCGCCACGGCCAGCACGATGGCTGGAATTCCCACGAAATGCGTGGCGATATTGCGGCCGTCCTGATGATAGGCAGCGTAGTTCGACAGGTGATCAGACAGGGTGCGCATGATGGTCTCCGGTTTTGTGCGTTTGCAGCATGGACGCCGCAATTGCCCCCTCGTTATGATCTTTTCATCGTAGTCAGTGAATGGCGCTGCGCTCTGTCGCATAGCCGACAAACTGCCCCCTCCCAAGACGGCTCCGGCCACTCCGTCACCGCCCCATGGATCGCCCCCGTTTCTCGCCGACCGCATCGGATGGCCTCCCCTATCGCGAGCGCTTGCACGCCAGTAGCTGGTTCGGCGCGCTCGAGCCCGCCTTGCAGGATGCCCTGATGAGCATTGCGACCGTGCGGCGGCTCCGGATAGGCGATGTGCTGTTCAGGCGCGGCGACCCGCCTGACGGCCTGTATTGCGTTGTGGAAGGCACCGTCTGCATCGGTGCCACCAGCCCTGACGGACGCGAAGCACTGCTGGCGGTGCTGGAGCCCGTCAACTGGTTTGGAGAGATCGGCGTCTTCGACCGCCAGCCGCGTACGCACGACGCCCGCGCCGACACCAATACGACCTTGCTTCACATGCCGCAAGCCGCGCTGATCACGCTGCTCGAGACCACGCCGGCGCTGCTGCACGCCTTTGCCCTGCTGCTGACCCACAAGCTGCGGCTGACGTTCACCGTGCTGGAAGAAACGGCCCTGCTGCCCGCTCCGGTACGGGTGGCCCGCCGCTTGCTGCTGATGGCCGACGGCTATGGCGACTTGCGCCTCGGCACGCACCGTGTGCTGCGCGTGCCACAGGAGCAGCTTGCGCAGCTGCTCGCGCTGTCCCGCCAGACCGTCAACCAGGCGCTGAAAGACCTCCAGGCGCGGGGCATGCTCAAGCTGGCCTACGGCGAAATTGAACTGCTGGATGTCCAGCGCCTGCGCGATCTCGCCCGCGGATGAGTTGGCATCCAATTCCCCACATGCGATGCGCCAGGAGGAATCCTATAATGTGTTCCCACTCGCACATTCGCCCTTTGCATGGTGCGGAGTCGGCGATGCGAGCCCTTCTCCAAGAGAACCATCATGCCCCGCCAGACCCCCATCGAGCGCTATCGCAACATCGGCATCTCGGCGCACATCGACGCCGGCAAAACCACCACGACCGAGCGCATCCTGTTCTACACCGGGGTCAATCACAAGATAGGCGAGGTGCATGACGGCGCGGCCACGATGGACTGGATGGAGCAGGAGCAAGAGCGCGGCATCACCATCACGTCGGCGGCCACGCACTGCATGTGGCGCGGCATGGCCGGCAACTACCCCGAGCACCGCATCAACATCATCGACACCCCGGGCCACGTCGATTTCACCATCGAGGTGGAACGCTCCATGCGCGTGCTGGACGGGGCCTGCATGGTCTACGACTCGGTCGGTGGCGTGCAGCCGCAGTCGGAAACCGTCTGGCGTCAGGCCAATAAGTACAAGGTGCCGCGCATTGCGTTCGTTAACAAGATGGACCGTATCGGCGCAGATTTTTTCCGCGTCGAGCGCCAGATGCGTGAACGCCTGAAGGGCAACCCGGTGCCGATCCAGATTCCCGTTGGCGCGGAAGACGGTTTCCGCGGCGTGGTCGACCTCGTCAAGATGAAAGAGATCTTGTGGGACGATGCCTCGCAAGGCGTGAAGTTCGAATACACCGACATTGACCCGGCGCTGCTGCCCATCGCGCAGGAATGGCGCGAAAAGATGGTGGAAGCCGCGGCGGAAGCGGACGAGGAATTGCTCAACAAATACCTCGGCGGCGAAGAGCTGACCGAGGAAGAGATCAAGCGCGCCTTGCGCAAACGCACCATTGCCGGCGAAATCCAGCCGATGCTGTGCGGCTCCGCTTTCAAGAACAAGGGCGTGCAGGCCATGCTGGACGCGGTGGTCGACTACCTGCCTTCGCCGGTGGACATTCCCGCTATTGAAGGCCATGGCGAGAAGGACGAGCCGCTTGAGCGCCATCCCAGCGACAGCGAGCCCTTCGCCGCCCTCGCCTTCAAGATCATGACCGACCCGTTCGTCGGCCAGTTGGCGTTCTTCCGCGTGTACTCGGGCAAGATCAATTCAGGCGACACAGTCTACAACTCGGTCAAGCAGAAGAAGGAACGCCTGGGCCGCATCCTGCAGATGCATGCCAACCAGCGCGAAGAGATCAAGGAGGTGCTGGCTGGCGATATCGCGGCAGCGGTCGGCCTGAAAGACGTCACAACGGGCGAGACACTGTGCGACCCCGAGCACGTCATCGTGCTGGAGCGCATGGAGTTCCCTGAGCCCGTGATCAGCCAGGCTGTCGAGCCCAAGACCAAGGCCGACCAGGAAAAGATGGGGATCGCCCTGAACCGCCTGGCACAGGAAGATCCGTCGTTCCGCGTGAAGACCGACGAGGAATCCGGCCAGACGATCATCTCGGGCATGGGTGAGCTGCACCTGGAAATCCTGGTTGACCGCATGAAGCGCGAGTTCGGCGTGGAGGCCACCGTCGGCAAGCCGCAGGTGGCCTACCGCGAAACCATCAAGAAGGCCGCTGAAGACGTCGAAGGCAAGTTCGTCAAGCAGTCGGGCGGTCGCGGCCAGTACGGCCACGCGGTCATCACGCTGGAGCCGAACGAAGGCAAGGGCTATGAGTTCGTCGACGAGATCAAGGGCGGCGTGATCCCGCGCGAGTTCATTCCGGCCGTGGACAAGGGCATCCGCGACACGCTGAATACCGGCGTGCTGGCCGGCTACCCGGTGGTCGACGTCAAGGTGCGCCTGACCTTCGGCTCTTACCACGACGTGGACTCGAACGAAAACGCCTTCCGCATGGCAGGCTCGATGGCCTTCAAGGACGCCATGCGCAAGGCCGGCCCGGTGCTGCTCGAGCCGATGATGGCAGTCGAAGTGGAAACGCCAGAAGACTACATGGGGAATGTGATCGGCGACCTGTCTTCACGGCGCGGCATGGTGCAGGGCACGGAGGATATTCCGGGTGGCGGCGGCAAGGTCGTTCACGCTGAAGTGCCGCTGGCCGAGATGTTCGGCTACTCCACCAACCTGCGCTCGCTCAGCCAGGGTCGCGCGACATACACGATGGAGTTCAAGCACTACGCCGAGGCACCGCGCAATGTGTCGGAAGCGGTCATGGCAGCCAAGAAGGCCTGATCGAGCTGGCGCTGCATCCACACTGTGCGGCCACCTTCGGGTGGCCGTTTTCGTTCAGCGCAGCCACGTCAGCCACGCGTAGATCACCACCGAGGCCACGGCCAGGAAGGGGACGGAATACGCATGGAACAGCAGCCAAGCACGGCGGTCGCCCGCCATGCGCAACGCGATCAGGTTGGCGAGCGAGCCGACGAGCGTACCGAAGCCGCCCGCGCTCACCGCAAATGCAATCATCGGCCAGTCGTGCGAATACTCGGCCAGCAGGATCGCCGCCGGCACGTTGCTGATGATTTGCGACACACCGATACCGGTCCAGTACAGATGCAGCGGGTTATCCAGCGCCAGCGCATCCAGCGCTTGCCGCACAGCGCCAAGCTGCGCCACCAGTCGCAGGTCAATGAACATCAGCACGAACACCAGCAACAGGCCCCAGTCGACCCGCGCCAGCACATAGCGCGCGCCGGCAAGGTACAGCACGACCAAACCCGCGAGGGCGGCCAACGGGTATCCGAAATCGGTCAGTACCAGAAACGGCACGTACAGCGCCAGCGCCGGCAGCAGTAGACGCTTGTGCAGTTCAACCTCACCGGTTTTCGCGTGCAGATGGATTTCATGCGCGGGAAACGCCAGCCACGTCGCCAGCAGCAGCAACACCGTCAGCAATACCACCAGCGGGACCATCTGCCACACGAAGGCGCCGAACGACAGGCCCGACTGGTGCCACAGGAACAGGTTCTGGGGATTGCCGATCGGCGTGAGCGCCGAGCCCGCATTGACCGCCAGCGCCTCGAAGATGACGAGCCGCGTCACCGGCAGCTGGGCCACCTTCCGCAGACCGACAGTCAGCGGCACGATGACGAAAAGCGCCACATCGTTTGTCAACAACGTCGACAACGCCGCAGACGCGCCCACAAGGCTGAGTGCGAGCACGCGTTCACTGCTGACCGCATCGACCAGACGGACACCCAGCAGTTGCAGCATGCCGCTGGACTCAACGGCTTTGGTCAGGATCAGCAGCCCGGCAAGCGCCGCGATGGTGTGCCAGTCCACCAACCCCGGGTATTCCGGAAGGCGTTGCGGTGCGGCAAACGTGAGCACGGCGCAAACCGACAGCAGCAGCCAGAAGAAGACGTCTTGCTTGAGGGTGTGCCAGAACGGCGGGTGATGGGGAACGGCAGGGACCGTAGGAGAAGACGGCACGGCTTCGATCGTGCGCGTGCGTGGCGAATCGCCGTGCATATGACAGACTGGAAAACGTTGGCGCAAGCGCGCACAAATCGGCCCGGCGCCGTTTGCCGGGAGGATTGTACGCGTGCCGCTATCCGGCGCTCAATCTCTGACCGGCCACGCGTGCGTGGGCCGGTCAGTGCGCGGCGATACCGCTTACGATTCTTACGATTCGCGCGAGCCGGAACCCGAGCCCGGGCGGTCGGAACCGCCGGACGCGCCGCCCACGCCCGGTCGGTCAGACCCGGCCATGCGCGAGCGGTCTTCGGTGCTACCGGCGTGCGGTGCACCCTGCTGGCCCGCCTGGCTGTGAGACGCGCCGGGGTGATAGGCGGACTGCGGATGGCGCTCAGGACCGCGGTACTGGCCCGCCAAGCCGTGTCCACCCGTCGAGCCCCCCATCGATCCGGACTGTGCCGATTCTGCGCCCGGCGCGGTGGCGGCGAGCGGTTGGGTCGGGCGGCTGGCGATCACGCGTTCGATCTCGGCGACGGCCTCACGCGGGGCCAGCACCACTTCGAGGCCCAGCGCGCCGGCCACCGCCATCAGCGTCGACAGGCGAGGATCGGCACGCCCGGATTCCGCGCGCAGATACGCCTCGCGAGAGATGCCGGCCATCTTGGCGACATCTTCCTGTTTGAGCTTGCGCGACTTGCGCAGACTGTGCAACTGCTTGAAGGGCTGTTCCATCTGTTCGCTCCTGCACCTGAGATGGGAAACACCGCCGGGCCGGGGGACCCGGACGATGGGCTGAAAATATGCGGATATTCGGTGGACTGCACCTTGTCCGCGGTCATACACAGGCGTGGCAGCGGCGCTTTTGTTGCCTAGTGCACACCGTTGCACACGTTTTGGGTGGCGGCCTCCGTGATGTGTTTTCTACAGAGTAGACGTAATTTCGACTGCACCCAATATTGACGCGTGATGAAAGCGCATCCCGTCACATCTCTTCATCGAGACAAACCCGGCAGGCGGTCGGTTCCCGGGCAGATGCTGTTTTCTGCGCTTGGTGCACGGTTTTTGTGATGCCTCAAGCGCAAATCGTTGCACCTGCGTCTCGATCCGTCGATCCGCGCTTGCCCTATCCACCGTTTGGAGGGCCCCGATGCGTGAAAAACCGCCCCCACGCCCGGCAGCGCGGTTGTGAGGCCGCGCGCGGTTTCCGTCACGCAAGTGCCGTGCCGAACGTGACGCGGCGGCCCGCTGGAACAGGCGGCACCAAGCCGGCGGGAAGGCTGCGCCGTCCTTTCAGTTCAATGGAAGTCGCGGCTGGAGGTCGCCAGCCGGCCCAGAAGCGGGGTCAGATCCACCAAGTGCTGGGCGACGAGGTGTCTTGTCTCGCGCTCACACTGCCATTTGCCGTAAACCCCGAGCAACTGGGCATGCAACACCTCGCGGCGCTGGCGTTCGATCAGGTGCGGCCACAGGATGACGTTGATGGCGCCGGTTTCGTCTTCGATGGAAACGAAAATCGTGCCGTTGGCCGTACCCGGGCGCTGCCGCACCGTGACAAGCCCGCAGGCCCTCGCCAGTTGCCCGTTGCGGTAGTCGGCCAGCGTGGAGGCGGTGGCGAAGCGCATGCGCGAAAGTCGCTCGCGCAGCAGGCTCAGCGGATGGCTCTGCAAGGATAGGCCCAGGCTGCTGTAATCGGCCAGGACCTCTTCGCCAAGCGGAGGAGCCGGCAGCTCGAGCGGCGCTTCCACCGGACGGGCCTGGCGCAGCAAGGCGTAGTCGTGACCCGGCTCCTGCAGCGCGAGCGTCTGCCACAGCGCCTGGCGGCGATGCCCGGCCAGCGGCGTGAGCGCATTCGCGGCTGCCAGCACGTTCAAGTCATGGCGATCAAGCTCGGCGCGGCTGGCCAGATCTTCCACGCTGGTGAACGGTGCCTGGGCGCGCGCTGCTTCGATGCGCCCCGCAGCCGACTGGCGCATGCCGCGAATGCGGTTGAAGCCGAGCCGGATGTCGGGCTGCCCCGGTTCACCGTCACGGGTGCGCAGATGGAGCGTGCTATCCCACACGCTGGCGGTCACGTCGACCGGCAGCACACGCACATGGTTGCGCCGCGCCTCCTGCACCAGTTGCGACGGTGAATAGAACCCCATCGGCTGGCTGTTGAGCAATGCCGCAAAAAACGCGGCCGGCTCGTGGCATTTCAGGTAGCTGCTGACATAGGCCAGCTTGGCGAAACCGGCGGCGTGGCTTTCCGGAAAGCCATATTCGGCAAAGCCTTCCATCTGGTTGCACAGCGATTCGACAAAAGCCTTGTCATACCCCTTCTCTTCCACCATCACGCTCATCAGGCGCTCCTGATGTTGCGTGAGGTTGCCCTTGCGCTTCCAGGCCGCCATGTCGCGGCGCAACTGGTCGGCTTGGTCCGGGGTGAAGTCAGCGGCGTCAATGGCGATCTGCATGACTTGCTCCTGGAAGATCGGCACGCCGAGCGTTCGCTTCAGCACGCCTTCCACCTCCTTGCCGGGGTAGATGACGCAGTCGGTCTGTCCGTTGCGCATTGCCTCCCGCCGCTGCAGGTACGGATGCACCATGCCGCCCTGGATCGGCCCCGGGCGCACGATGGCCACCTGGATCACCAGGTCGTAATACGTCTGCGGTCGCAAACGCGGCAGCATCGACTGCTGGGCGCGCGATTCGATCTGGAACACGCCGATGGTCTCGGCCCGGCAGATCATCTGGTAAGTCTTCTCATCCTCATCCGGAATGTTCTGCATGGCGAGCCTGCCGGCCGCTTTGTAATGGGCTCGCCGGCCCGGCAACGCATCCACCATGTCCAGCGTGCGGCGGATGGCCGTGAGCATGCCCAACGCCAGGACGTCTACCTTCAGCAGGCGCAGCGATTCAAGGTCGTCTTTGTCCCACTGGATGACGCGGCGGTTTTCCATGGCCGCGTTTTCGATCGGCACAAGCCGCGAGAGCTTGCCCTGCGCGATCACGAATCCGCCCACGTGCTGCGACAGGTGACGCGGAAACCCCCGCAACTGGTCCACCAGCAGGGCCCAGCGCTGCACCAGCGGCGATTCCGGATCCAGCCCCTGCTGGCCGGCGCGCTGGGCGAATTCCTTGCGGTTGTCCCACCACGCCTGCCCCTTGGCCACCTGCTCGATGATGCCCAGATCAATGCCGAGCGCGCGGCCGACATCGCGCAAGGCGCTGCGCGTGCGATAGGTGATCAACGCAGCGGCCAGCGCGGTGCGCGTGACGCCGTACTTGTTGTAGATGTACTGGATGACCTCTTCGCGGCGCTGGTGCTCGAAATCGACGTCAATGTCGGGCGGCTCGTTGCGTGCGCGCGAAAGAAATCGGGCGAACAGCGTGTTGCCGCTTTCCGGATCGACCTCGGTGATGCCCAGGCAATAGCACACCGCCGAGTTGGCCGCCGAGCCGCGCCCCTGGCAGAGAATCTCTTTGCTCCGCGCGAACTTCACCACGTCATAGACCGTGAGGAAAAACGCCTCGTAGCGCAGTTCGGCAATCAGTTTGAGCTCTTGCTCGATCTGTTTGCGGACCTTCTTCGGTATCGAATCGCCATACCGCCGCGTGGCACCGGCCTCTACCTCGGCGCGCAGGTATTGGGCAGGCGTCATGCCTGCGGGCACGACCTCGCTTGGATATTCGTACTCGATTTCATCCAGCGAAAACGTGCACAGTCCCGCCAGCTCCACTGTGCGCTGCAGAGCCTTGAGCCCGCGATCGCCCTGATAGAAAAACCCGAACTGCATGCGTGTTCGCATGGCCTGCTCGGCGCTGGGGGCCAGTTCCAGCCCGCACGCGGCAAGCGGCCTGGACAGGCGGATGGCGGCCAGCACGTCGTGCAGCGGCTTGCGCTGGCGCGAATGCATCTGCACGCCTCCGGTGGCCACCATGGGCACGTCGGTCTGCTCCGATACCGCGGCCACCGTGGCCCGGTGGCGATCATCGGCATGGCGCAACGGCAGCTCCAGCGCAATCGACAACCGATCGCCGAACACGCGCGCGCACCACGTCGCCTGGGCCAGCAGGTGCTGCGGGTCGGGGTCGTAGTCGGGCAGCAGAATCGCCAGGCAATCGGGCACGCCGCGTAGATGGGAAAGCGCCTCTTGCGGTGCGGCCAGGTCGTCAGCGTGCAAACGGTACTCGCCCTTGGGCGCTGCCAGCCGTGCCTGCGTGATGATCTCGCACAGGTTGCCGTACCCCTCGATGTTCTGCGCAAGCAACACCAGTTTCAGCCAGGGCTCGCCCTGCGCATCGCGCACGGTGAAGCGGCTACCGGTGATCAGCTTGAAGCCCAGGGCCTTGGCTTTCATGTGCGCGCGCACCGTGCCGGCGACCGAGCACTCGTCGGTCAGCGCAAGTGCCTGGTAGCCCAGTTCGTGCGCGCGCTCGACCAGCTCCTGTGGGTGCGACGCCCCGGTCAGGAACGTGAAATTGCTGATGCAATGCAGCTCGGCATAATCGGGCAGGCCGATGGAAGTGGTTGCCATGGTGCGGCTCGCCTAGCCAAACAGCCCGTGCAGATACCAGCGGCCGTCGTCTTCGCCGGCCTTCACTGCGGCAGAAACACGTTCGCGGTAAAGCCAGTAGCGCACGCCCTGCCCATCTTCGGCGATGAAGTAATCGCGTTTGATCAGGGCATCGTCCCACCAGCCGGACTCAATGCGCTCGGGCAGCGACACCAGCCGCAGCGGCCCGCGGTAATACGGATAGTGTTGACGCGTCAGCAGTGGAATGGGTTTCTCCAGCAGCCACAGCGGCCGCTCTGGCTGCTGCGCATGCCATTGCGTCAGTGCCTGGCGCGCCGCCGCACGGCCTTGCGTGGTGGTCGCGGCATTCACCTCGGCCCAATGGTTGGCGCGCTCGGGGCGATGGTCTGCGCAGGGCTGCGGATGGCGCACGTTGCCTGCCCCCAGCCGGGCGATGAGCGTATCGAGCAGGCGGGCTGCATCCTCGGCGCGACCACCCGGCTCGGGAAAGAGGGATTCAGTGGGCGGAGCAAGCGGCGTGGCATCGGTCACGGTCAGGCGCAGTTCAACCACCGGCGCGGTCAGCGTAAGCCGATGCATGCGCTCGTGCAGTACACGCGACAGGTGCAACAGCGTGCGAACGGGTTGCGCCAGCGCGATCTCCACCGGCGTGGAGGAAGCCGTATCCTCACTGCCCCGGCCGCGCCGGCGTTCATGCTCCAGCGTGAGGCGATACGTCTTGGCACCCAATTGATGCGCCGACAGCCAGCCCACCAGTTGCAGCAGCAATTGCTCCGATGCTGCCAGGACGCCTTCCGCACTATCAATGCGACCCGGCAGCTCCAGCGGCACATCAAAACGCAACGGTGCGGCAAACCACGTAAAGCTCTCGTGCCGATTGCCGTACGCCGCATCCAGCGTATCGACCAACAGCGGCCCGCAGCGGCGGCGCAGACCCCCACGCGGCAACGCACGCAAGTCAGCCAGCGTGCGGCACCCGAGGCCGTCAAGCCAATCTGGTCGTGTGAGGCGCGTTACGGCATCCACCGACAACCGATCGAGCAGAACCGACAAACGCTCCTGCCGCACGGCACGCCGCGCACAGCCTTGACGCATCGCCGTACGACGATGCCCGCGCGCTGGCGCTGGCCGCGCGCTGGCCAGCCACGCCGCTCCGCGTGCCGTCGGACCGGCGCCAAGCTGCGGCATCGCGCCCAGCCGGAGCGCGCAATACCTCACTGCCCGGCACAGCGCGCGATGGCCGCCGAACAGGCGCAAACTGGCCTCGACTTCCAGCAGCACAGTCCCTTCTTCCACCACATCCAACGTGACATGGGGCGTGAATGCCAATAGCGCGAGTGCCAGGGATTGCAGCAGCCGTCCCTCCGCCGCCAGATCACGATCGAGCTGCACGGCGTGGGGCACAAGCGCCTGTGCGCCCGCCCGCCGCAGGCCGGGACGCACCCCTTCACGCATCGCCAAACCATTGGCTGACACCACGCGCTCCTGCTCCAGCACCACGACTGGCAAGGGGAGCGCGGCCGGGTCAGACCACTGGGGTCGAAGCGCGTCGAGGGGCAGACGGGGCAGATGCACCGCGATCCAGAACGGCATGATCGGAGGCGTCCGACAAAGCATCGAACGCAGCGGAAGACGAAGAAGAGGACAGCACCGCCAGCAGTGCCGCAGTGGCCGGATCCATGGTGAAGGGCTCGGCGGGCTGCACCGGCAATGGACGCACAGCCGCTCGGCCAGCCCGCAGCGGATCGGCCAACGGCAACTGCAATGGCGACTCGCGCAGCGGCCCGCGCCGCTTGTGGAAGACGATGGACAGCGCATCGCCACCTGCCGGCGCCAGCCCCAGCCGCAACACCGCCGGCGAGGACTCACGCAGGGCCTGCGCCGGCCGGAATACCCAGATGGCGCTCTCACCTGACTGCGCCAGCACCTGCAGCCTGCGCAGTGCCCCCGGACGAACCTGGTTCAGCCAGATCAGGACGCCGCCAAAGGCCTGGCTGCGCACGATCTGCTCGGCCGCCCACAGCAGATCGGCCTGCATGTCGGCCCGTACCCAGACGATTTGTTCAGGCGAGAAATCCCAGCCCACCAGCCGCACCGCATTGGGCAGATACGGCGGCCCCACCAGGGCGATGCGCCTTGCACCTGCGCACAGCGTGGACAAAGCCGGACGGAGCAACCGGCATTCGCCGATACCCGGCTGCGGACACAGCAACTCGGTCAGCCCGCCGAGAGGCCAGCCGCCGCCGGGCAGCTCGGCATCCAGCGTGTCATAGCCGGTCGACAAGACGCGTCCACCGCCTCGCGCCAAGCTGCCCGCGCGCCACAGTGCCGGGTGCAGCGTTTCGGGTGCCGGCACGGCTCGGGCTTTTCGCGCGGCCAGACGTGGCTCGGACACCACCTGCCCAGCGGCGACGGGGTGTTCCGCCACACCTTCGGCGAAAGAAAGAGACGAGGACAGCGCAGACATGGGAGAGCCGCAAGGCAAGTCGGTGAAATACTGTATGGATATACAGTATCACAACTTTACGTCTGCAACGCTTCTTTTCCAAGGCAAGCTGCCCACGTACAAAAATGGTGTGATGTTCCTGGTGACCCAGCCCGTTTCCCGTGGAAAAAAGCAGCGTTACCAACAGGAGCGGGCGGGCCGCCAACGCTCAACGCGTGGGCGGGTGGGTCCCAACGACAAGGCTTCGGAAGGCCGCAACACGACGGTCTGGCCATCAACGCCCGACAGGTTGTCCGGTGGAGGCGTCACTGGGCCAGAAGATGTTCAGCGGCACCGCAATGCTGATATCGAACCCCGTGGTCTCGCCTTCCACAGGCGGCCCACCATCCAGTGCCCACGCCACCCAGTTCTTCAACCGGGCACAGACTTCAGCGCGGTCTGACGGCGGTAACTTCAGATAGGTCTGCACCATCGACGGTGTGAGCTGGAAGGACAGCGAATCAACCTGCTTGACTCCGTCTTGCATGCACACAGTCCACCACGCCTGCACGTCAAGGGCGAGCGCGCCGGCCAGGTCGAACTGCAATTCGGCGTTCTCCGGCAACGCATCGACGATTGCAGCATGCAACTCGTTGAACTGCGCGCCAAGCGCGCTATCGGAACCCGGCCCTGTCATTGCTGTCTCCTCCTTTTGCGCCTGCAGGTGTGCGGCACATCGCCATAAAACCAGCGTAGCCGCACAGCCACGAACCGCCTTGACGGGACGCAATGAGGTTCCCGCTTGCACTTGTCGGAAACCAAATGTGTCGCGACAAAAGGTTGCCGATATCCATCGCACCTCGCCACAACGTGGCGACGGCGGTGCGGAATGACGCACGCCAATGTCGAACGATCTGCTTGCCAGGACACAACGGCGCACCGGGCATCTGACGGGACGTTTCTTGCGAGGCAATCAACGTCATGTCCCTTGCAGCAGGTATTCCCCTGCCCCGCCATCGGCGAAGCAACCCGTCCCGACCGCCCTCAAGCCATCGCGCTCGCGCACAAGAAAAAGCGCATCCAACTGCTTGCGGCGCGCGAGTGCCACGCCATCCTCCTCGCCCAACACCATCAATGCCGTGGCGTATGCATCCGCGTCCATGCAACAGGATGCGAGCACCGTGACCGACGCAACCCCGTTGTTCAACGGCTGCCCCGTTCGGGGATCCATCGTGTGTGAAACACGCTGGCCATCGCATTCGCGCCAATGGCGATAATCCCCCGACGTCGCAATTGCGACATCGGTCATCTCAATGACGGAGAGGGGCTCCCTGCGTTCATCATCCGGTCGTTCGATAGCGATCGCCCAGCATGCATTCGATGGCTTGGTACCGCGCGCGCGCATCTCGCCATCGATGCCGACGAGCCAGGATTCAATGCCGTGGCGGTCCATGACGCGCCCCAGTTCGTCGACACCAAAGCCCTTGGCGATCCCGCACAGATCCAGTGCGAGCGGCGCGCGTTTGCGGGCACGGCCGCGCGTGGCGTCGACTTCAAGCAGCGCGCCGACGGGCGAGCGAGGCTGCGCGGGCAACGCCCCTGTGGCGCTCGGCGCATCGGCTTCACGTGGGCCGAAGCCCCAGCGGCTGACCACATCGCCCACGCCGACATTGAATGCGTTACCGCTCTCCTGGCCGATCTCGATCGCGCGTACCAGCACCATCGCAAGGTTGGCGGAAATCGGCACCCACACGTCAGGCTCGGCCAGATTCAGCCGGGTGAGATCGGAAGTGGCCTTCCAGTTGGACATTTCCTGATCGACGGCCTGCACCGCGCGATCGAGCGCCGCTGCAAGGCGGGCGCGATCAAGGTCGGGACCGGCATAGCACTGCGCGCTGTAGCGCGTCCCCATGGTCTCGCCGTTCAACGTGTAACGGCAGCGCGCGCGCCCACCCTGACGCTCAATAGACGTCTTCGACATAGGAACCCTTCAACTTCAAGTCATTGACCGTCACACCCGACCCGGCAAGAATGCGCTCCCAGGCCGTTGCAACGCCCCTTGCCATCTCCCGGCCGCCACACACCATGACGTGCGCACCTCGCGCAACAAGGTTGCGCAGCGCGGCCGCATCGGCAAGCAAGCGCTCCTGCACGTAGGTCTTTTCACTCGGGCTCGACAATGCAGTGGTCAACGCGGTCAACTGCTGCTTGCCGACGAGTTCGGCGAGTTCCTTGTCATACAGAAACGCATCGCCGGATCGCCGTGCGCCAAAGTACAGGTGCATCGGCCTTTCGGCTGCGTTGTGCCGAATGAAACCAACGAACGGACCGACACCGGTTCCAGCGCCAATCAAAATGACCGGCGCCGTGCCCGCGGCTGGCCGGAAGCTCGGGTTCGGGCGGATGAACGCCTCGACGACGTCACCTGGCGCAAGGCTGGTCAGGTAACCCGAACACACCCCTTGCGGATGCTTGCGCACGCAAATCTCGACCAAGCCGTCGCTCGACGCGCTGGCAAGCGAATAGAAGCGCGGCACGGCATCGCCCGGCGGCACAAAGCCAACCAGATCGCCAGGTTCGAATGACGGCAGGCGACGGCCTACCAGGCGTTTCCATGAAGACCCGCCGTTCCCGTCGCGCACGAAGCGCAATACCGAGGTGAATGCATCGGCCTGCTCGCCATAGTCCTTGCGCTCGACCAGGCGCAGTGCGAAGGTGCACGGCAACGAAGGCTGGTAGTCCACAGCGAGCTCGGTACCGAGCACGGCGCCCAGTTGCCCGGCCCACTTCCTGAAGGTGCTCTCGGATTGACGATCGACGCACTCGATGTCTACCAACGCACGCATGCCTTTCTCGCGTAACGCGCCATGCACCTGCCGCGCGAATCCGCAAAACTGCGGGAACTGCCGATCGCCGAAACCGAGCACGGCAAAGGCCATTGGCGCAGAGATCTCCAGGCGTGCCAGCTTGCGCAGAAAGTGCGCGGCGTTGGCGGGTGCCGCGCCATCGCCATAGGTGGAGGTCAACACGATGAGGCGCTTGGCATTCGTATAGCGCGACGCCATATCGTTCATGGCCGCCATGTGCACCCGAAAATTGGCTTGTGTCAGGGCCCGATGCAGGGCCGTGGCAAACGCCCATGTTGTGTTCCCCTCGCTACCGACAAGAAGGACGGTATCCGCCTGGCGCGGGTTCGCATTAGCGGAGACTTTCGGCATCGCGCGGCGACGCAATGCCCACAGCCACACGCCGCTGATTGCCAGCACGGGCACCGATGCACTCGAGACACCAAGCAGCAGTGCCAGCCACCACAGCCCGTCTCCCGTATGCAGCATGTACACGGTTTCTTGGAACTGCTGCCACGCGTCATGTTTTCGCCATGCAAGGGACACTCCGGTGGACGCATCCACATAACCCGCGCCCTGCGCTGTTGTCAGCGCATAGACGTCGCGCGGATTCTGCGGGTCCGGAAAGGTCAGCTCGCGCAATGCGGCAACATCCACGCCCTTGAGCGCAGCGAGTTGACTGACAGGCGCAGGCGCGGAGGCGCTCACCGACGCCGGGTAGGCGGGTTCTGCCGAGCCACCCTCGGGGAGTACGCCGAACGTCGTCAGCGACATTGCCGCACCAGTCAGCGCCGACAGCGTCAGCCCGACCAGTGCGACACGCGCGATCTCGTTGTGCACACGCTGCAAGCCGCTGCCGCGGATGCGTCCGAAGAGGTGAGCCATGCCGCCCATGCGCCGCGCCAGCAGCGCCAGGCCCGAGACGCTCAACAGCAGCATGAGGATCGCGCCTGTGCCTGCGGCTACGCGGCCCACATCGCCCAGCAACAACTTGCGATGCAGGTTGGTCACCCAACGCATGGCGGCCGACGTTGTGTATGGTCCGATGGCCGCTCCGGTCGAAGGCTGGATGCGCTGTGCGGCGGGCCCGTCGGCCGCCGTGTAATACGCGACGATCATGCCGGATGGCTTGCGGGCGATCCGTTCGACTTCAGGAATGTTCGCCTTGACGCGCGATGCAAGCATCGCGACATCGAGACTGCCGGAAGGCGTCCGCACGGCGGCCGCGCGGTCGATGGCAGGTTTGACCGACAGCACCACGCCTGAGAGTGCCATGACCGTCAGGACAATCGCGGCAATCAGTCCGGACAAAGAATGCAGCTTGCGAAGCATGATGGCACTCAAAGCAGGTAGCGAAACGATTTCACATAACCGCGGCCTTTGACGGGTTTGGCCGCGCCAGACGTCGTCAATGGGACAACCACCTCGGACGGGTTTTCGTTCATCTTCTCGACAGCCGTATCGATGTGAATCTCATAGCCGGCATCGATCAGCGTATCGGCGACATCCAGCGTTGCGCGCAGCGTTCTGCCTGCCCCGACGCTCGCCCCGGTGATGCCATCGAGCTTCGCCCTGCCGCCCGAGAGTCGAGACCAATCGCGCAGATGCTTGTAGTACTTAGCCTTGTCGCCGGCCATCCAGAGCGTTCCCTGGTACCGGCCCGCGCGATCGGTCACATACATGACCACGTAAGCGCCGTCGCCGCCGTAGTTGCTCAGTTGCGTCTCAAATGTCACCTGGCGCGCTGACGCGATCGACGGCAGCGTGAAGGCGCCAGCCAGCGCCGCAATAGGAAGCGCATATTTCACTTTCATGATCTGTCCTCTGGAATATTGATGGGATGGTGGTCGTGATGACACCGAATGGCATCCGATCGCACGGACACTATTGAATCTGCACCTGCGGCTTTGACCCTGGCTTGACAATGCCGCCAGCGGGTACCTGCCCGCTTGGCCTGGCGGGGTCCGTCGCCTTCGCGCGGTCATCGTCGCGATCTCCGCGCGCACGTCCGCTGCCGTCGTCGGTCTTGATTCGAATGATCGTGAGCGTGGCGGGGTCGACCTTCGCCTTGAAGCGGCGGCCATCGCGATCGACGCCACGGATTTCGTAGCAGCCGTCGTCCGTCCTGATCTTGCTGACGCTCCAGCCTTGCGACTTGGCGAGCGTATCGATCGCCTTGACAGGTTTCCACTCGGCGAGCGGAACATTGCAGTCATCGTCATCGGCCAGCGCCGGTTGAACGCCGATCGCGCAAGCCCCGACCAGGGCCGTAAGCGCAAAACCTTTCAAAAGTCGTTGACGGTTCATGGGTCGTCTCCAGTCCTGTTCGTCTTGACAGGCTCCACGATGCGTCCCTGACCTGAAGCCAACCTTGCGAAGACAACGATTTTTCTTCATCCTCGCGCAAGGTTGGGATGTCAAAGTCTTCCAAAACGTCAGCGGGAACCAACATGAGAGTGCTACTGGTCGAGGACGACCCCTTGCTCGGACAGGCGGTATACGAGCAGATCCTTCGAGATGGGCATTCGACCGACTATGTCACGACGCTTGGCGACGCCCGACGCTACGTTGCCGCGGCCGCCTACGATCTCATCCTGCTGGACCTGCTGCTGCCCGATGGCAAGGGAATCGATTTCCTGCGCGAACTGCGCACAACCGGCTCACAGGTTCCCGTGATCATCCTGACCGCGCTGGATCAGGTGTCAAACCGCATCGCCGGCCTCAATGCCGGCGCTGACGATTACCTCGTCAAGCCATTCAACCTTTCGGAGCTGTCCGCGCGCGTCAATGCCGTTGGACGACGCTATGCCGGCAACCCCAATCCGCTCGTGACGCTGCGCGATCTCGAGATCGATCTGGCGGGTCACAACATCAGGCGTGCCGGGCACCATGTTGCTCTGACGGCCAGCGAATGGGCCCTGCTGGAAGCCCTCGTCCAGCGCCCCGACATGATCGTCTCGAAAGCGCAGCTGGAAGCGCGGTTGTATTCGTTCAGCGATGAGGTTGGCAGCAACACCATCGAAGTCCACATGAGCCGCCTGCGGAAGAAACTGGGCTCCGATCTGATCGAGACCGTGCGAGGGCTCGGCTATCGAATCCGACAGGCCTAGCGATGCCGCGCAGCCTTCAAGCCCGTCTTGCCGTCATGCTGGCGCTTGGCCTGGCGGCGCTTTCGCTGGTGACCGCATTCGCGTCATTTCACGTCCTGCGCGAAGAGATCGACCGGATCTCGGATAGCGCATTGCAGGAAACGGCGCAGCGCCTGCTGCCGCTCACCGTCATGGACATGCTCGCGCGCGACGAGCAAAGCGCCGGTGAACAACGCATCCCAGCCGTGCGCGCGCACCACGAATTGCTGACATACGTTGTGCGGGATCAGCAAGGGAAGACCGTCCTGCAGTCTCACGACGCCGATCCCACGATCTTTCCGCTTCACCCTGCGCCCGGCTTTACATCAACGGCCTCGCACCGGCTCTACACCGAGACGGCACTCCAGGGCACGGTTTCGATCATCATCGCGGAGCCGCTGGCGGCACGTCGGCACGCCACGATCATGGCGGCGCTTGCCGTGGTGCGTCCGCTCGCGCTGCTGGTTCCGTTCGCCCTGCTGGGTGCGTGGCTGATCATCCGCTTCGGGTTGCGTCCAATCCGCCGCTTTTGCGATGCCATTGCGGCCCGGGGGCGCGACGATCTCAGCCCGGTGATGGATGCCCGCATGCCAACGGAGATCATCCCCATTGCGGACGCCGTGAATGAGCTGATGAAGCGATTGGATCGCGCGCTGACCGCCGAGCGCAGTTTCACCGCGAGCAGCGCCCACGAGCTTCGCACCCCGATTGCCGCGGCGCTCGCGCAAACCCAGCGTCTCATCGCCGAATCCCAAGGGACGTCCATCGAGGGGCGCGCCAGGAATGTCGAGACATCATTGCGGACACTCGCGCGACTGAGTGAGAAGTTGATGCAACTGGCGCGCGCCGAAGGCGGCCGAGTCCTTGCTGATACCCCCGGGGATCTGCGACCCATCCTCCAGATCGTTGTCGATGACATCCACCGCGCCGCGCGCTCGAATCTCGTTCAATTGGCGTTACCGCAGGGGCCCGTGCTCTCGCAGATCGACCCTGATGCATTTGCGATGCTGGTGCGCAACCTGATCGAGAACGCGCTCAAGCACGGCACGCCCACGGAAGCGATTCAGGTGGAGCTGTCGTCCGATGGTCGGCTGACGGTCACGAACCGCTGCCCTGTCGTTCCGGCGGACACACTTGCCCGCTTGACGCAACCATTCGAGCGCGGTGCCACGACCGCGAAAGGCAGTGGCCTGGGTCTTGCGATCGTCCATGCCGTCGCACACGCGGCAGGCGCACGCCTGAGCCTGCGCTCTCCTGCCGAGGGCAAGGTCGACGGTTTCCAGGCAAGCGTCGATGGATTGGCGGCCGACTGATGAGCGCGGGACCGGTCCAGGGTCCGTCAAGCGCTTCGCAGCAGGCGCATTGCACGCGCTACCACGTCACTGGCGCGGACGCACGTTCATGTGGTCGACCAGCGTCGTCGGCGGATAAACGACGACCGTGTCGTGATCCTGCAATCCATCCAGCACCTGCGCTTCTTCAGCGTTGCGCTGGCCAATCTGAATGATCTGCTGCACGGCTTTTCCGTTCTTGACTGCAAACGCGCACCAGTGCTCACCGCAGCGGAACAGGGCGCCGATCGGCAGCCGCAGTACGTCGGGCCGATCCCAGATGACAATGCGGCCTTGCACGCGATACCCATCGTTCAGCCTCCCGGGCGGATCCACCAGATCCGCCACGACATGGACGCGCTGCTCCTCCACGCCAAGCGCCGACACCTTGGTGAATGCGCCCGGACCCACCGTCCGGACCATGGCATTGACTGCCGTTGGGCCGCCCCACTCCACGACCGATACGCGCATACCGGGGCTGATCTTGACGGCATCGGTGGACAGCACGTCGACGACGAGTTCATAGCGCGAAGGATCTGCCAGGACCATGAGGGCGGTACCCGCAGGTACAACGCGCTCACTCTGCTGCTCGATGCGCAACAGCACGGTATCTGCGGGAGCACGCACCTCGACGGGTTGCCCAGATTCCAACGCCTTCAGATTTGCCGTCGCGACGCGAACGTCGGCTGCTGCCGATGTCTCTCTTGCACGCGCGGCAGCCAGGTCACTGGCCCCCGAGGCCAGCGTGGTACGCATCTGCTCGACTTCCTGCCTGGACGTGGCGCCGCTGCTCAGCAGTCTTTCGCCACGATCCAGGTCGCGCCTGGCCTGCTCGTAATCGGCACGAGCGTGAGCGGCTCGGGCTTGTGCCTCACGAAAGGTCGCTTCGGCGGCGTCAACACGCGCCCGTTGCGCGGCCCGCTCGCCCGGCGTCATCGGCACCGGCACGAGGACGGCGATCACCTGCCCCGTCCTGATCCGATCGCCCTCATGCCATTCCACGCGGAGCAGTCGGCCCGTGATCGGCGCGGTCATCACATAGCGATCATGCGCGCGGATTTCGCCGTCTTCATCGATCGTGACCTGAAGCGGCCCACGTGTGACGCGCCCGGTATCAACCGTCAGGGGCGCTGGCCAGAGTGCGTACGCGAGTGCCAACGCCAACGCAAGCGCGGCACCGGCAACGGCAAGCGGCTTCCTGAGCGCACCGCGCTTCATGTTTCCCTCGCCTTGAGCACCGCAACGATATCCAGGCGCCTGATCTTGGCGGCCACCAGCAACCCTGAACACACGACCGCCCCCCCCGTCACCATGAACGCGTAAGCAAACGTGGCCGCATGCACCACGAGCGGCAGGCGGTAGAGGTCCGTTGTCAGCCGAGTGGCGAGGAGTCCGCACACGCCGTAGCCAAGCAGCAGCCCGGCTGGCAGTGCAATCGCTGTGAGCACAAACTGCTCCCCGAGCAGTATCCACGCGACTTCAGCCTGCGTGAACCCGAGCACGCGCAGCGATGCCAACTGCTGCACGCGTTCCGAGTACGCGATCCGCATGCCGTTGAAGGCCACACCGAAGGCAATCACACAGGCAAAAGCGAAGTTGATGGACGTGGACAGGCGGACGCTTTCCTCCATGATCTTGCGAAAGCTGGTGATCACGGCCTGGCGAACCGCCACCGCATTCACCGCTGGCAGCCGCTTCAGGGTCGCATACAGCGGGGCAGCCGCCTGTTGATCGACGGACAACCTCGCCCCCGACCAGTTTCCGCTTTCCCCGAGCAGGTTCGCCAGCGCTTTCTGGTCCATGTAGGCGGCTATGCCCACCAGGTCGCCGGACAGTCCCATCAATGTCACCTGTACGGTCTGACGCTTTCCCTCCAGCACCTCGACCGTGACCGGGTCACCGGGATGGACGCCCAGCACGTCTGCGAGTCTGGCGGAAACCACCAGACCATCCGGGGGCATGCGCAGGGGTCTTCCATGGTCATCGACCAGCCGGTGCAACTCCGCCGTCTGAGCAATTCCGCTCAGCGAGACCTGGCGCGACCGATACCCGGCAGCAAGCCTGACCGGCACATCGCGAAACGCCTCGACCTTCAGCACGCCGGGCAGACGCCCGATGGCGTAGACGGCACGATGCGATAACGGCTGAGAGAAGGCTACCGTCACATCCTGGCGCTCGATCTGCTGAAACTGAATATCGAACAGAAAGTCGATCGCATCAAAGAAGAACCCACCGACGACGAGAATGGCGCTCGCGCAGGCAATGGCCAGGACGCCAAGGGTCGACTTGACGGGCTGGCGAGCGATATTGCGCGCGATCATTCGCCACACCACATTCAGGTGCCGATAGATGCCCGCGCGCTCCACCCACCCCACCGAAAAGGCCGGTGGAACGACCGCACGCAGCGCCTCGACCGGCAGCAGCCTGGCGGCCTTGGCGGTACTTGCAAGGGCCCCGACCGTTGCCGTCCCGAAGCTGATCAGAAACGCCCAGATCATCGTCGCAGGATCGACGCGAAACGCGAGATGCGCCAGCCGATAGTAGCGGGCGTAGAGATCAGTCAAGTACATCACCAGCGCCAGTCCGCCGCCAATCCCGACGGCAGCACCTGCTGCAGCCACAACGCATGCCAGCTGCAGGTAATGCAGACCCACCGAGAGGTCACCGTATCCGAAGGCTTTCATCAGGCCGATCTGCGCGCGTTGGGTATCGATGAGCCGGGTCAGCACGTTCTGCAAGAGAAACATGGCGACAAGAAAGAAGATGGCGGGGACGTACGTGGCTGTCACGCGGTTCTGCGCGATCTCGTCGGTGATGAATCGATTCGATAGCTGGTTTTCGCGGCTGATGGCTCCAAGCCCGCCATACGGCAACAAGGCATGGTCGACCTGCGCGATGACGTGCTGCGCCGGCACGCTGCCGTCCAGAGACAAGACGAGATCATTGAATGCGCCATCCATGCGGAACGCTGCCGAAACCGCATTCGTTCCCATCCACACGACGCCGTAATGGCGGTTGTCCGGGAAGATGGACCCGGCGCCGGCTTCATAGACATACTCCGGCGAGATGGCGATGCCGACAATGTGCAGGCGCTTCCACCGGCCATTCAGGATGGCGCTGAAGTGGCTGCCCGGTTGCAGGCCGTTGGCCTCTGCGAAAGCAGCGCTGATCAACACTTCATCATCGCGGCCAGGCGAAAGGTATCGGCCGCTTTGCAGATGCAGCAGATTGAGCGTCGGCCAGCCGAATTCCGGGACCGACACGATACGGGCCGTGGCCGGCTCCGAAAGGCCCGGTATGTCGACCGTCACATCCGACACGACACGCGCTTCGGCATGCGATACGCCCGGTAGCGCAGCAATGCGCGAAGCGGTCTCCAACGGGGCCCGTTTCAGATGCACGAAGAGGTCGGCAAACCGGTACGACGTGTAGTAATCCTGCTGGGCGTTGAGCAGCGCCAGATACGTGCTGCGCATCGCAACAAACGTGGCGACGCCGCAGGCGACCACAAGGACTGCCGCCACGACCTGCGCACGCATCTGCCAGAGGTCGCGCCAGAGCAGCCGGACAAGTGTGCTCACCATGCCAGATCCCTCACTCGGGCACGCTGCGCATTGCGACGGTGCTCGACAATGGCGCCGCTGCTCATGCGGAGTACGCGATCCGCCATTTCGGCAATGACGGCGTTGTGCGTGACGATGACGATCAGGGTGCCGAAATCGCGGTTCACCTGCTCGAGCACCTCGAGTACCAGCCGCCCGGTGCGGAAATCCAGCGCGCCGGTGGGTTCATCGCACAACAGGACATCCGGCCGCTTGGCTACCGCACGGGCAATGGCCACACGCTGCTGCTCACCACCCGACATCTGCGAGGGAAAGTTGTCGGCCAACGCCCCGATGCCCACCCGGTTCAGGGCCTCGTCGGGAGCCAGCGGGTGCTCGGCGATATCCGTCACCAGTGCGACGTTCTCGCGGGCGGTCAGGCTTGGGATCAGGTTGTAGAACTGAAACACGAATCCGACGTGTTCGCGCCGGAACCGCGTCAGGCCCCGTTCGCCCGCAGCCGAAAGATCGTGGTCCCGATACACGATGGTGCCACTCGTTGGCGTATCCAGCCCGCCCATCAGGTTGAGCAGCGTGGATTTACCGCTGCCCGACGCACCCAGCAGCACAACGATCTCACCGGCACCGAGTTCCAGGTCGACGGCTTCCAGGGCGCGAACGCTGACGCTGCCCATTGGGTAGACCTTGCTGACGGCCTGGATGGTGAACACCGTTTCCACGACACACCGATCGGCTAGTGGACCAAGCACATCCCCGGGGGGCGCATCGGACAGTGGCTGGCGTGCTCGAAAGGGCCACTGCCAACAGCGCGGTACGCAAGGCCTTCCTGCCAGCTCACATGCGCGGCCGCTGCTGCGTCATCAGTAAGGCAATCCTTCCTCAATCGGCAGAGCGGGATCGCGCGACCACTCATTCCATGAACCGAGATACAGTCGCACGTCCTTGAGGCCGGCCTCCTCAAGCGCAACAAACGTCGTGGATGCCCGCGCGCCCTTGAAGCAGAAGACGATGACCGGCGTATCGTGACGGATGCCCACCGTCGCGCATTCCGCCAGAATTTCCGCCGGCGACTTGAACATCTGGCCAGATGGAGTGGGCTTCAACATCCGGTACCACTCGAGCCAGACAGAACCCGGAATCCGCCCCTTGCGCGGACAGAAATCCTTGCCGTAAGGCGACGAGCTTTCCCCGATCCACTCGTCCACGTCCCGGACATCGAGTTTCACCACGCGTGCATCGGCAATGGCTGCCTTCATCTCCTTCAGGTCGACCAGGATGTTCCGCCCCTCCGCCGTGACGGGGAAGGCAGCGGGAGTCGGCGTCGACGCCTCGGTCGTGCTCGGTAGCGCTGCGGCGCGCCACGCATTGAAACCGCCGTGGAGCACCTTGATCTTGTCTCGCGGATAGCCCAGGTAGCGCAGCAGCACGTAGCCGCGACAGGACTGCCCGAAACCGGTGGTCATCGACTGCTCATAGACGACAGCGGTTTCCTTTCCAGACAGGCCAGCCTTGCTGAAGGCCTCGGTAAATGTCTGCCGCAACGCCTCCACGCCTTCAGGCGTCGATGTCGCCAGATAGGTGAAGATCTCATGCAGATTCACCGCGCCCGGCAGATGCGCTTCAGCGTAGTTCGCTGCATCCCGCGTGTCGATGAGGACTACCGGCTTCACCTTCATCAGATCGGCCAGCTCGGTAGCGGAAATCAGGACTCTCTCGTGCATGGCCGGCCTCGCTGCATCGTGGACGAACAACCATGGAGGCACAACCCGGCTCCGGCCAGGTGCCTATGAGAAAACTCTAGGCGAGGGAACGGCGTCGATGTTGATATCCATCAATCGCGAGAACGTGCCTTGGCCGATCGCGCCGTCACGCTGCGGCCGCGCACTGGAGGGCACTTCGCCAATCTTTGCAGACACCAGAATCACCCTGGCAGGAAGGTGCTGCGCGCGCGGGCACCGATCGCCTAGGGCGCCATGTGCGCGCCATGATGATGGTGGGGCATGTCACCCGCCATGGCATCCGCCCCGTGGTCTGCAAGCTGCGCATCAAACCAGCGGTGCAGTGCAGAGACGAGCGTCTTGTCCTCGGTGCGATATGTCAGCTCCGCTCCTGCTTCGACGTCCCGGTAGCGAATCTCGATCTGCCCCGGCCTGGCGGCCTTGAGCTCGGACAGCCCAGGCATGGCCGGACCGTGAATCTGCGTCGGGGCCGAGAAATCGCCGTTCCCGAACTGGGTCTGGATGGCACGCAGATGCTCGCGCACCAGTGCAATCTGTCGCGTATCGGAAGGCTTCTTGGCGATGACGCGCTGAATGCCACCACGCTGCGTCTTGATGAAGAGGTGCGTCGTGTCGCTCAGGTTGAACGGCATGACGTCCGCGCCCCTGGCGGCCACTTCGCCCTGGCGCTGGGCGTCGGCTGCATGGAGTCCAGCCGAGATCGTGGAGGCGGTGAGGAATGCCATCGCCCACACTGCATTGAAACGCTTCATTCCTGCTCCCCTGAGGGTGGTGATCGCAGCCACGACTTTGGATGCACCTGTTCGCCAGCCCTTTCGCCCGGGACGGCTACCAGCGTTACGCAAGCCCGCCCGACCAAGCACACCGGTGCGCGTTCGGCTTCGGGGGCATGCGCCCCCGGCTCGCAACAGCTTACGCGACTGCCCTAGACCGCATTGAGCGGAATTTTCAGATAGCGCACCCCATTGTCTTCGGGCGGCGGGAGCTCGCCAGCCCGAATGTTGACCTGAACCGAGGGCAGGATGAGGGTGGGCATAGCCAGCGTTGCGTCGCGCGCCTGCCGCATCGCGACAAACTGCGCTTCGGTCACGCCATCATGCATATGGATGTTCCGGGCCCGTTGCTCGCTGACGGTGGCCTCCCAGCCCGGGCCGCGCCCTTCAGGCGGGTAGTCGTGACACATGAACAGCCGGGTTTCGCCGGGCAGGTCCAGCAGCTTGCGAATGGACCGATACAGCTCGTGCGCATTACCACCGGGGAAATCGCAGCGTGCGGTGCCGACATCCGGCATGAACAGCGTATCCCCAACGAATACCGCGTCCCCGATCTGGTACGCCATGTCAGCGGGCGTGTGGCCGGGTACGTGAATCGCCTTGCCGGTCAAGCCGCCGATGGTGAAGGTCTCGTCGTCTTGAAACAGATGATCGAACTGCGATCCGTCCAGCCGGAATTCGGGTTCGAGGTTGAACAGCGCCTTGAATACGCCCTGCACACGGCAAATGTCCTGACCGATGGCGATTCGGCCACCCAGATGGCGTTTCAGGTAAGGAGCGGCGGAAAGATGGTCGGCATGCGCATGCGTCTCAAGAATCCACTCGACCCGCAAGCCATGTTCGTTCACGAATGCGATGACCCTGTCTGCACTGACGGTCGACGTCCGTCCGGACTTGGGGTCATAGTCCAGCACCGAGTCGACGATGGCGCACTCTGGGCGCCCTTGCTGGTACACCACGTACGTCACCGTCCACGTTGCGGGATCGAAGAACGGTTGGATGGTCGGTTGCATGAAGATCTCCTTGGATACGGAACATTCTATTCACACATAGTCTATTTTTCAATATACTATCTTTATGTAGATTGTAGGCCCACCTCTCATGGAACAGCCGCCTCCCGCCATCGACCTCACCACCATGCAGGCAGCCGCTGCCAATGCTTGCACTTTGCTCAAAGTGCTGGCCAATCCGGATCGGCTGCTGCTGATGTGCCGCCTGTCCCAGGGCGAACTGTCGGTGGGCGAGCTTGAGAACGCGCTCGGCATCCGGCAACCGACCCTGTCGCAGCAGCTGGGGGTTCTGCGTGACAACGGTCTGGTCGCGCCCCGCCGCGAAGGCAAGAACATTTTCTATTCCGTGGCGAGCGCACAGGCGCTTGCCGTCATGACCACCCTGTATGAACAGTTTTGTACCTACACTGATTCGGAGCCAACATGCTGATCGATATCGGTAACTTCACGCCCGGCCTGTCACTGGCTGGCGGTCTCATCATCGGCGCTGCAGCTGCGGTGCTGGTGCTCTTCAATGGCCGCATTGCCGGCATCAGCGGCATTCTCGGCGGCCTGCTGAGCCTGCCGCGCAAGGATATGGCCTGGCGCGTCGCCTTCCTTGCCGGCCTGATCGGGGCTCCCGTCCTGGCAAGCGTGCTCGGCAGGCCTGCCGTCGCGGATATCCAGGCGGGCTGGGGCGAGATCCTCGCCGCCGGTTTCCTGGTCGGCCTGGGCACACGCTATGCCAGCGGCTGCACGAGCGGCCACGGCGTATGCGGTATCTCCCGCGGTTCTGTCCGGTCGCTGGTCGCCACCATGACCTTCATGGCGGCGGGCTTCCTGACCGTCTTCGTGCAACGCCATCTGATTGGAGGCTGACATGACCTCGATTGCCGCATTGCTTGCCGGATTGCTCTTTGGCGTGGGCCTGATGATCTCAGGCATGGCCAACCCGGCCAAGGTTCAGGGCTTTCTCGACATTGCCGGGCGCTGGGATCCGTCACTCGCCTTCGTGATGGCAGGCGCGATTGCCATTGGTTCGCTCGCATTCCTGATTGCCAAACGCCGCCAGCGCTCATTCCTGGGGCTGCCTGTGCAACTGCCCGCCAGCACCGCCGTGACATTGCGGCTGGTGTTGGGGAGTGCCGCATTCGGCATCGGTTGGGGTCTGGCCGGTTTCTGTCCGGGTCCGGCACTGGTCGCCCTGGGCGCAGGCTACCCCAAGGCTATCGGGTTCGTGGCAGCCATGGTCGCGGGCATGGTCGTGTTCGAGGTGATCGACCGGGCGAAAGCCAAGTTGCAGCAGGCGTAAGCGCGCCGAGGTGGATCCATGGAAAACGTGATTGCCAGCAGCGCTGCCCTCGGGGCCGTCGTCGGACTGATCCTGGCGCTGACCGGCGCAGGCGGCGCCATCCTCGCGGTGCCGCTGCTGCTTTTTGTATTGCATCTGAACGTCGCCGAGGCCGCGCCGGTGGCGCTCCTTGCGGTGGGTCTGTCCGCTGCTGTCGGCGCCGTCATCGGACTGCGCGCGGGCATTGTTCGGTACCGCGCCGCCGCGTTGATGGCGGCCACTGGCACGGTGTTCTCGCCGGCCGGCCTGTGGCTCGCCCATCGTCTGCCAAACACGCCGCTGACCTTGATCTTTGCCGCAGTGCTCGCCTATGTGGCCCTGCGGATGTTCAAGCAGGCCAAGACGGTCACGAAGGACACCTCCCGCAGCGAGGAGCACCAGCAACCGTGCCAGCTCGACAACGAGACCGGCCGCTTTGTGTGGACAGCCGCGTGCACGCGCGCACTTGCGGTCTCGGGCATCGGCGCGGGCTTTCTCTCCGGCCTGCTTGGCGTGGGTGGCGGCTTTGTCATTGTGCCGGCACTCAAGAAAGCCACCAACGCCCCCGTGCATTCCATCGTGGCGACATCTCTGGCGGTGATCACGCTGGTCTCCGCTTCGGGAGTCGTGACAACCGCCTTGTCCGGGCGAATGAACTGGACGGTTGGCGTGCCCTTCGCCGCGGGTGCCGCCGTTGCCATGCTGGGCGGACGGCTCATTGCGGGCCGACTGAGCGGCCACCGGCTACAGCAGGGCTTTGCGCTCGTGGCCGGACTCATTGCCATCGGCATGGTGGCCAAGGTTGCGCTGGCGACTTGAGCCAGGCCTGACAAGCGTACCCGTTGATCGGTACGACATTTCTCAAGGAGACACTCTTGAACACAAGACAACTGCGCGCCCTGACGGTCGCGTTGCTGGCAGCAGCCAGCGTGCCTGCGATCGCTCAGACACCCACCGTCCCGTTGACCGCCCCGGACGAAGCATCGATTCCCAAGGGGCCGATGGGCGATGCGATCAAGCACGGCAAGGCGTTGCTCACCGACACGCACAAGCTCCTGCCCAACAACGTCGGTAACGGCCTGAACTGCACCAGTTGCCATCTGAATGGCGGGACGACCCCCTATGCGTCGCCCTGGGTCGGACTGACGGGTGCCTTTCCGGAGTACCGGTCCCGCAGCGGCAAGATCATCTCTCTTCAGGAACGCATCAACGACTGCTTCCAGCGCTCGATGAATGGCAAGCCGCTGGCGTTCGACTCGGCAGAAATGAACGACATCATGGCCTACATGAAGTGGCTGTCGACGGGTGTGCCGACCGGCACGAATGTGACAGGACGGGGCTTCGAGAAGATCGACACCTCGCTAGTCCCGAACCGCGAGCAAGGCAAGGCCATCTACGCGGCACAATGCGCCTCCTGCCACGGCGCCGAAGGCCAAGGCACCAAGAACCCGCAAGGCGGCTATTTCTTCCCGCCGCTGTGGGGCCAGGACTCCTTCAACGTCGGCGCAGGGATGGCGCGGCTGTACACCGCTGCTGCGTTCGTCAAGCACAACATGCCGCTCGGCCAGGGCGGCACGCTCTCTGCCCAGCAAGCCGTTGACGTGGCTGCGTACTTTACGCAGCAACCTCGCCCCGACTATGCGGCACGCGTCAATGACTGGCCCAAGGGAGACAGGCCGAAGGATGCCCGCTAGCGCATCACTGATGCGTATCGGGGCCATGACTTCACAAATCTTGTGCTACGTCATGCCCCGATTCTTGAGGCGGGTCAACAATGCAACCTAGGGTTCCATCGAATCACCCGCCAGCCGGACAGCCAGCGCAACCTGCCCGGCCTTGATGAACCAACCCGCGCAATCCTGAAGGAGGCTGCCATGCAAATGAATGTTGGAACGGTGGATCGCGTTATCCGAATCGCGGTCGGGTTGCTCTTGATCGGCCTGGCGGCAACGGGGCGCGTCGGCGTATGGGGCTGGATTGGGGTGGTTCCGCTCATCACGGGATTGTTCCGCTTCTGCCCGGCCTACAGCATCCTGGGCGTGAAGACCTGCTCGGCGCCCAAGCCCGACGCCAAGTCCTGACGCATCGATCAGCGGACCGGCTGACGGCCGGCTCGCACGCGCCGCGCAATGGCCTGCGCAACGAGCGGGGCCGCTGCGCAACAGGACCTCAGCTGCGGCGCGCGACCGTTTCGGTCAGCCTCGCACGGGCTGCAGCGTGATACGTCGATAGCACTGCTCGGTCTCACTCACGCTTCCCAGTTCGGTGCCGACATGGCCGAGCGAGGCCGTTGCCGCGGCGACGCCATAGCGAAACGCCTGCGGCACGTCGTCCCCGCGGTGGAGCGCCCACACCATTCCGCCGACAAAGCTGTCGCCCGCCCCGATCGTGCTCATGACGGTGACAGCGCCACCAGCCACGCGATCGACGCCGTCGCGCGTCACCAGCATCGCACCCTCCGCGCCTAGCGAGAGCGCAACCACCTGCGCATACCCCGCATCGACGATCTGCCGCGCCGCTTGCCCCCATTCGGCTTCGTTAGCCAGAGGCTGCCCGGTCAACTGCCGCAGTTCATTGAGGCTCGGTTTGATGAGGTACGGCGCGTGCGGCAGCGCGAGACGCAGAGCCTCGCCGGAGGCATCGAGCACGACCCTGGAGCCGCGCGCATTCGCGGCATCGATCGCGCGCGCGTAGAAATCGTCCGGCACGCCAGGAGCCAGGCTTCCGCTCAACACGAGATAGCGCGGCGCCGGATGCAGCGCGTCCAGTCGCGCCAGGCAACCTTGCCACTCGGCTTGGGTGATGACCGGGCCAGGCATGACAAACCGGAATTCGCGCCCCGAAGAAGCCTCCTTCACCGAAAAGTTCTCCCGCGTCTCCCCCGCGATCGGCAATACCGCAAAGTCCAGCCCCTCCGCCGTCAGCAAGCGCGCCAGGTTGGCGGCTGCTGCGCCGCCCCCCAGGTAGATGGCCTGACAATCGCCGCCCAGCCGACGCACCACGCGGGCCACATTGACACCGCCGCCGCCAGGATCGCAGCGAACCGGGCCGCAACGCATCTTGTGCGTATCGGTGAGGCGCTCGACCGCGGTGAAGAAGTCGATGGCCGGATTGACGGTCAGCGTAACGATGTCGGACATAGGACCTGAACGGATGAGGTGCAAAGCTGCACCTGCGGCGATGCGGTGGAAATGCCAGCGGGCGTCGCGACTTGACCGGCGCCGCGCACAAGCACTGTCGTGGAGAACGGTCCTGTTGGTCACGGCAAATGGAAGCGACCGCCTGCTGCACTGCTGCCATTCTCGCGGCTGCACGGGATGCCCTGCAACCGCAAGGCGATGACGGATGCGCTCGGTTCAGATGTGCAACAGGGCCAGCACGGCAAGGACTCCGCCCACCCCGCCGACGCCATACGAGAGCACCTGCATCCAGCGCCGTCGCGACAGCAGCGTGATGGCCGCCAGCGCAATCGAAACTTGAATGGCCACCACCGCCTGTGCCCACCGATGATGATGGTGTACCGCCTGCTCGCTGGCTTCATCGGCCTCCCTTGCCAGGCGCTCCTGCTCTTCAGCCTGACGACGAATGTCCTCCCTTTCCGTCGCGTAGCGCTGGGCTTCGCGCCGTGCGGCGGCCTGGTCGGTGCCCGGCAGTTGGGCGGTCAGCTCGGCAATCGCCTGCTTCTGCCCCTTGGCCTGGTAGTAGGCCCACCGATTGGCCGCTTCGGTCTTGTGGATGGCGGCTTCGTTCTTGGCGAGCAGCGCCGCGTTCTGCGTGGCGCCACCCTGGTAGCCGAAGATGGCGCCAGCCGTCGAGAGAATGGCTGTCATGACAGCGATGCGCCCGGCAAAGCTGTCGGCGTGGCCGCTCTCTGCGGCGTGTTCCAGCACGTGATCGTGCGCGCCGTGCACATGGAATCCTTCTGACAAGATTGCTCCCCGTTTTGATTTTGTAGATGGTGCGTGCCGTCTGGCGACGGGCCTCACAATGCATCGACTCGCCTGGAAAGGCAACGCCCGACGATGCGCACCTCCCGCGAGGCAGGTCACCTTTCAATTATGTAGGGCTCCCGAAAATCTGTGCGATTGCTGGCAGTTCAATGCCCAACAAACATCGACCACCTGTGCGGGAGCGCAGCAAAGTCGAAGAACGCCTTTCCCGAAAAGGATAGCGTGGTGGGCGACTACATGCCCAATGGCTTCATCCAGCAGCAGCGCTTTCGGTCACGCCGTCAGCAGAGTTGAGGCGTGTCATGCCCGTCGCGCCCGCCGCCCCGCGTCTCATTCGCTGTCTCGCTCTCGAACCGCATCCGGAAGGCGGCTTCTAGCGCGAAACCCATCGCAGTGAGGAACGCGTCCAGCGCGGCGTCGCGGCCGTCGAACGTGCGGCCGCCACCGCCATCTGTTCCTTGCTGGCCGGTGATGTCTATGCCGCCTGGCATCGGCTCAAGTCGGACGAGGTTCGGCATTTCCATACGGGCGAGGCGTTGGCGGTGCATGTGTTGGAAGACGACGGCGTGTTGCACACGTATTGCCTGGGCCACGCGGCCGACGACGACGAGGCGACTTGCCAGGTGGTGGTGCCCGCCGGTCGCTGGTTTGCGGCGGAGTGCCCGGCAAGCCTGCACGGCTATTCGCTTGTCGGCTGCTCGGTCCCGCCGGGCTTCGAGTTCTGTGATTTCGAACTGGCCGCGGGCATGCAAGGCCGTGTGCTGGTGGAACGGCATCCGGCACATGAAGTATGGATCCGGCGGTGACTATCCTAGCCTGCGGCAGGTGAGTCAGCACCACACCACGCTGTCATAGCCGACCGTGCGGCGATAGACGCTCATGCCATGCCACGTGCTGTATTCCATGTATGCACATGTCAGCACGACGATCCAGTTGGCTACCGTGGTGGATATATCACCTCCCTCGCTGCCCGCCCGATCGCAATTTGATCGGCACGCTTGCAGTCTATGAGAGGGGCGTCCAAAACCATTGCGCGAGCAACGACGCTTCTTGGCGCCTATTCCCGGGCCCGGCTCCTTGGAGGGCACGACGCGCCGCATGCATGCAACGGCATGAGCGCAGGCGCGCGCCCGCACATCCCGCCGCACGGTGGGACGACGCGGCGGGACGAGCCGCCGCCGACATGGGCATCCGCCCGCCGGGCACCAACCCGGGCAGGCGATGCCTCAACGTCAAAACGAATGGTGCACGCCGGTGCTCACCACGATCTGGCTGCGGTTGGCCGACACACCGACGCCGTTGATGGCGGCCGACGGCGCATCCCCGGACGCGCGCTGATACGTCCCCTGCACGTACACCTGGGTACGCTTGGAGAACGCATACACGTTGCCCAGGCTGAACTGGTTCCAGCGCGCGCCCTCGTACTTGCTGAACGTGTAACCCACGTTGAGCGTATTCGCGCCGCTGTAGTGCCACGCGGTGCCGAGGTCGACGTTCTGCGCGCGGGCGTTGGCACCGCCGAGCGTGATGCGCGTCTGCGTGTACACCGCGTTGATCTGCACCGGCAGGCTGCTGAACTGGTACAGCGCGCCAGCGCCGAACGACTTGACCGAGCTCATCGGCGTCATCGTGCCTGGCACCAGCGTCGTGCCCAGCGTGTTGGTGATACCCAGCCGGCCTGCGATGTCCAGTGCCCGATCATTCGACGCGGTATAAGCCGCGGCGGCGCGGAAGCCTCCGTTGGTGTAGTACGCGCCCAGGCTGTAGCTGCGGCTCTTGGTCGGCGAGCCCGGCACTTCGCCAAAGCCATACATGCCGCCCAGTTGCAGCCCGCCGAAGATGGGCGAGACATAGCGCACGGCATTGTCGATCTGGAACTGGTTGGCCAGGTTGTCGAAATTGCCCGGGTGGAACAGATAGAAGTTCGTCAGTTGGAAGCCGTTACTCAGACGGCCGAGGTAGTCGAACATGAAATCGGCCTGATGGCCGAGCTGTACATTGCCAAGGCTCTCATTCGACAGGCCAACCCAAGCCGTACGGTTGAAGAGCTTGCCGGCCACCACGCTATTGCCCGAGTCCCCCAGGAAACCCGACTCCAACTGAAAGATGGCCTGCGTGCCGTGACCGAGGTCTTCCGTTCCGCGAAAGCCGAAGCGATCCGGCTGCATGGTGCCTGGGTCCATGCGCAGCGCCGATCCACTGGTCGTGGCGCTCCTGACGTTGTTGATGTAGGCCACCCCCTGGTCGATGCTGCCGTACAGCGTCACGCTGCTCTGCGCCGCGGCGGTGCCGGTCAAGCCCATCGCCGCCAGGGCGAGAAGTGTCTTCCTCATGTCTTTCCTCCGGTGGCCGGGTTACCCGCCCGGCCGGTTGTTATCGCTGTCTTGGTGGACAAGCTCCTGGCGATCTGTTTCATATACAAAACGCCGTTTGATAAAAGAACTGCAGGTAAAAAAAAGCGCACGGCTGGTCAGGCCGGCGCGTCAATACTCAAAGATCGATCACCAGGCGCTTTCCCTTGCAGCCCGACACGCACACCATCATGGTCTGATTCGATGCGCGCTCGCTCTTGGAAAGCACGCTGTCACGATGGTCCGGCTCGCCTTCCAGTACGCGCGTCTCGCACGAGCCGCACACACCTTCCTTGCAGCTGTATTCGACCTCGACACCCGCTTCGAGCAGCGCGTCGAGCAGGGACTTGCCAGCGGGCACACACAGCTCGGCGCCGGTGCGCATCAGCTTGACCGTGTACTCGCCCTCCTGCACGGAGGCCACGGTGGCCTCTGCGGCAAACCGCTCGATGTGAACGTTGGTGTAACCGAGTTCCTCGCACGCGGCCTCGAACGCCCGCAACATCGGCCCCGGGCCGCAGCAGTAGAAATGCGTGTCAGCCGAGTGCCCCGCAAGCAGCGCCTTCAGATCCGGCGGGCCGCCGGCTTGCGCATCGAAGTGAAGACGCACCGCATCGCCATGCACAGCCAGCGCATCGACAAACGCCGCTTCGGCACGCGAGCGCGCGCAGTACAGCATCGAGAACGCCCTGCCGCGCTCGGCGAGCCGGCGCGCCATGCAGACGATCGGCGTCACGCCAATGCCTCCCGCCACCAGGACCGTATGCGGCGCACGCTCATCGAGTGCAAAGTGATTGCGCGGCCCGCCCACCTTGAGCGTCGAGCCGACGCGCAGTTGCTCGTGCACGTAGCGCGAGCCCCCGCGACTGTTTCGATCCAGCAGCACACCGACCACATAACGGTCACGCGCTTCCGGTGCGCCGCACAGCGAGTAACTGCGCACCAGGCCGTTGCCCAGGTGCAGATCGATATGCGCACCGGGGGCGTACTCGGGCAGCGTCTTGCCTTCCACATCGCGCAGCTCCACGCTCACGATGCCTTCCGCTTCGTAGCGCATCGCCTGCACCCGCAGGGTGAGGGGGGGATTCGTAGTCATGGCACGTCTCTCAACTTCAATTCAGCGCTTTTCCGTCAGGAACTTGCCTTCCGGCCCGCCGACGTTTTTCTGACGGCGCGTATGCCCGTCGATTCCGCCTTCGATGGCCCACTCGGCGAACACGGTCGGCCCGGGCTCGAAATCACGCGGCTGCCACTCGCCGTCAAGCTGGTCTTCATCGGCGTAGTACTCGATCAGGCCGCCCGCCGGATTCTTGAAGTACCAGAAGTACGCCGACGAAATGGGGTGGCGGCCGGGGCCGAGCTGTGTATCCCAACCGCAGCGCGACATCTGCATGCCACCGCCAAACACTTCGTGAATGTCGCGTACGGTGAACGCCACGTGGTTGAGCCCGCTCCTGGCCTGCGGCGTCTGCAGCAGAAAGAGGTCGTGATGCCCGCCCTCCGGTTCACATCGCAGGAAAGCGCCACGGCCCGGGTAGTGATCGGACGGTACAAAGCCGAGCTTGTCGATGTAGAAGCGCTCCGTGGCCGCCACGTCCTTGACGAAGAACACGACGTGACCCACTTCGATGGGCGTAGCGCGTTCGTAGATGGGGCTGGGCTGGTTCACGCGCGGTTTGTCGGTCCAGGTGTTCATTGCCGCGCATTGCACGTCGATGTCGCGCTTGCGCGAGCGCTGCACACGCACGGCGAGGCCGTTCGGATCGGTGCAGCCGACACGGCCGTCAGCGTTGACATAGCCGGGCTGCCCAGCCAGGACATCGGCCAGGCGGTCGAGCACGGCTTGAGAGTCCGCTCCCCAGATCACCTCGCGCAACGTGGGACCGGATTCCATTGCGGGCGGGAGCGACGCATCGTCCGTACGCTTGACACGCACGCGGCACCCATTGAGCGTTTCGAACAGCAAGCCACTGCCGTCTTCAGGCAGCAGCGCGAGGCCCCAATCCTGGAAGAACTGTTTGCATGCTGCAAGGTCATCGGCACCGTAGACGATTTCGTCGATGCCCCGGATCGTATTCATCTTCCTCTCCTGCTTTGCGCCGTGGGCCGGCGAAAGCCGCCCACGGTCGCTTTGAATCATTGACGCGTCCGCGCCCTGGTCATTCATTTGGGCGCCGCGGAATGCGCGGCTGCCGGGATGCCCGGTGCGGCCAGCGCGCCGCTGCGCAGCAAGGCCAAGCCACACACCAGCACGACGAGTTGCGTACCGACCAGGCTGCCAAAGCCTGCGGCAAGGCCACCGCCGTTCCCCTGGGCAATCACGACGCCCATGACGGCCGGCATGAAGCCCGCCACCAGACTGCCGACGCCATTGACGACACCGAAGGCACAAGCGACATGTTCAGGCGCGGCATTGAACTGCACGGTGCTCGGAATGGCCGGGCTTTGCAGACCCCAGCACAGGCTGGCTGCGGTCAGCCAGTAGGCTGCGGCATAGCGATCGGTGCTATTGATGGCCAGCAACACCGCGATGGCCACGCCCAGGCTGCCCAGCACGAACACCAGCGGCACACGGCGACGCGGAATGATGTCCAGCAGCAGGCCGCCCAGCAGCACACCCAGCACCGCCGCGTACTGCGGCATCGAAGCCATCCAGCCCATCTCGCGAAGCGAAAAGCCGCGCGCTTCCTTCAGGTAGGTCGGCAACCAGTTGCTGCTGCCCCACAAGTACGACAGGAAGGCCGCGGTCAACACCGTCATGGTGAGGATGTGCCGGGTATGAAAGGCGCCGCGGAACATGTCGCCCACCGTACCCAACGCGGCTGGGAATGACTCAGGCTTGGGCATCGCTGCGTAGCGAGCCGGCATGCGCACAAAGGCCAGCACCAGCGGAATGCCCAGCAGCAGATTGCACAGGCCCAGCAGATGGAAAGAGGCTTCCCAGTCGGCGTTGGCAATGGCGTAGCCGACCAGCGGATACCCCACGGCCAGACCAATGCCGGTGCCCATGTTGAAGATGGCATTGGGCTTGCCGCTCTCACGGCTATCGAAATGGGCCTTGATGTATGACGCGCCCAGCGAGAACAGCGGCCCTTCGGCAAAGCCGAGGATGAAACGCGATCCGAGAAGCTCCATGTAGCTGTGGAACCACGGCGAGGCAATGGTGATCACGCCCCACAGACCCAGTCCGTAGATCAGGCTGCGGCGCACCCCGAACAGCGCCGCGCAGAACGGCGTGAACACGATCGCAGACAGCCCGTACCCTGCCATGAAGGCCGTGGCCAGCAGGCCCTGGCCGCTGCGGTCACCAGCGGCAATGCCCATGTGCTGGAGAAAGTCGTGCTGCGTGATCAGCACAGCGATATTGATGCGGTCCACATAGGAAATGGCCACCACCAGGAAGAGCGTGATCACGCCCAGCCAACGTTGCGATGTCGCGTTCATTGCGCACCTCCGTGCATTTGCAGCGCAAGCGCATGCGTTGACTTGGCGGGGGTGCCCTGACCCAAAACGATGTTCATTGGTTTGTCTCCTCCACGCTGCACTAGGCCTCAATTGGCCCAGGCCAGCGGTTGTTCATTCAGGCCCCAGTAGAGGCTCTTCTGTTCCATGTACTGCAGGATGCCGAGGCGGCCCTTCTCGCGGCCCAGGCCGCTGTCGCGCCAGCCGCCAAACGGCGTCGAGATCGAGAACTGCTTGTAGGTGTTGATCCACACGTTGCCGGCCTGCACCGCGCGGCCGACGCGCCAGGCGCGCTTGTAGTCGCGCGTCCAGATGCCCGCAGCCAGCGCATAGACGCTGTCGTTGGCTTGCTCGATCAATTCGTCTTCATCGTCGAACGGCATGGCGACGAGCACCGGACCGAAGATTTCTTCCTGGCAAATGCGCGCGCTGTTGGTCAGCCCTTCGATGATGGTCGGCGTGTAGAAGTAGCCCGACTCGCACCCGGCGACGTGCGGACGCAAACCGCCCGTGCGCAGGTGGCCGCCGTCTTCCACGCCCATCGCCACGTAAGATTCGATCGACTCGCGGTGCCGGTCGGTAATCAGCGGGCCCATCTGCGTGGATTCATCGGCCGGATTGCCGACACGCAGGCGTGCTGCGCCAGCGGCCAAGCGGTCCATGAACGGTTCATACAGTGAACGCGCCACAAACAGACGTGACCCTGCGATGCACGACTCGCCCGACGAACTGAAGATGCCGTACAGCACGCCGTTGACTGCGTGATCGAGGTCAGCATCTTCAAACACCATCGTCGGCGACTTGCCGCCGAGTTCGAGCGACACCGGCATCATCTTGTCGGCGGCAATGTGCGCGATATGGCGGCCCGTATTCGTGCCGCCTGTGAACGACACGCGACGCACCAGCGGATGCTTCGTAATCGCATCGCCAATGACGGAACCCTTGCCCGGCAGCACGCTGATCATGCCCTTGGGCACGCCCGCTTCCTCACAGATGGCGGCAAGCTCCAGCGCCATCAGCGGCGTGACTTCTGCCGGCTTGACGACGACGGCGTTGCCCGCAGCTAGCGCAGGTGCCATCTTTTGCGCCTCGCTGGCGATGGGCGAGTTCCACGGCGTGATGGCCGCCACCACGCCCATGGGCTCATGCACGCTCATCGTCAGGCAATCGCCACGCGCGGGCGTGAGCGCCTCTTCCAGCGTCTCGCACGCAGCACCGAAGAACTGGAACGTGGCGGCAGCGCTTGCCACCAGGGCGCGCGTCTCGTTGATCGGTTTGCCGTTATCCAGCCGCTGGCGTTGGGCCAGTGCTTCGCTGCGCGAGCGGATCAGCTCCGCCACGCGATACAGGACAGCGGCGCGCTCGTGCGGCTTGCGCTGCGCCCAGCCGCTGGACAGAAAGGCGCGGTAGGCACCGGCCACGGCTTCTTCGACATCGGCGACGCTGGCGGCGTTGAGTTCAGCCACCACTTCGCCCGTGGCGGGGTAACGGGTGACATAGCGCTCGCCAGTGCCAAGGCGCCATTCGCCAGCAATGCAGATGGGCAGCAAGGACGTTGCGGTTGCGTTCAAGATAGAGACAGTCATGGCGCAATGGCCTCGCTTAAATCGAAACGGCGTGCGCGCGGTTGCCCAGCGCACGCACTACGCTGAACACCGTCAGCGCAGAAGTCTTGGGATTGGCCGCCAGCGGCTTGCCGCGCATCGTCAGCTCGAAGCCGCCAAAGGCGCCGCGCGCCTCGACGTGATGGATGTTCTCGTCCACCGTCGGATCGGCCAGCAGCTTGACGTGCGTGTGCTCAAGCCCGAGGCCCGCCAAGGACAGCGTGGCCGCCACGTTGGCGTTTTTTGGGAACAAACGCGCAGCTTCACGGGCGTTGCCTTCAAAGATCACGGTCGGCTCGCGCAGCGCATCGAGGTCGAACTGCTGATCGGCCGGCGTGTCCTTCCAGGCGCGCGGCGGCTTGCGGCCGGTGTAGACCACCGCATCCAGGCCGCCCACGCGCGCAGCGGCCAGTGCATCGATGGCCCCGATGGCACCCGACAGCAGCTGCACTTGCGCGTTGCCACGGCGGGCCGCGGCTTCCAGCCGTTCGGCCACGCCGGGTTCGGACAGCGCACCCACCGATACCACCAGGCAGTCGATGCCCTGCTCCAACGCCGGCAACACATGCTCTTCAAGCGCATTATGGCCAGCACATTCGACCAGCAGATCAGGATGGGCGTCCGCCGACAGATGCGTCGTGACACGCGCATTCGGCGCGAACGGGGCGATGGCCTCGCGCGCCTTGTCCATCGCGTGCTCGGGCACGATCACGGCGTCAAAGCACACATCCGGATCGCTCTTGAGCAGTTCCAGTACGCCTTGCCCGATTGCTCCGCACCCGACCATCGATACATGCAGCATGTCTGGCTCCTTCAATTGGCTCAGTTGCGCGTTCACGCCACCACCGTCGTGCGCTCGGCGGCGCGTTCGCCCTGGCCATCCTTGGCTTGTTGATTGACGGGCGGGCCAGCAAAGATGGTCTTGAAGCTGCCGATGGAGAGCATGTCGATCTCCATCAGGAACGGCCCCTCGCTGCTGGTGGCTTCCTTCAATGCGCTGCCCACGTCGGCCAGATCCGACACGCGGCGATGGCGCAATTGCAGCGACTGTGCGAGTGCCGCGTAGTCCGGCGTGTGCAGATCCACGTAATGGCGGCGGCCGCCGTACTGCGCGTCCTGAATGTTCTTGATGACGCCGTAGCCCTTGTCGTTCATCAGCACGATGACGAGGTTGGCACGCTCCTGCACGGCGGTCGCCAGCTCACCCAGGTTCAGGATGAAGCCGCCGTCACCGGCCAGACAGAACGTGGTCTTGCCCGATCCGGTTGCTGCCGAGCCGACCGCCGCGCCAATGCCCATCGCCAGACCCTGGCCGATGCCGCCACCCAGCGCATGCACACCAGCACGCGAATCAAAAATACGGAGTTGGCGATTGCCCCACGTGCTGTTCGACACCGTCACGTCGCGCACCCAGTTGAACTCGCGGCCCACTGCGGCTTGCAACGCCTCCACCAGCTTTGCGTACGGACCGAGGCCATCGACCAGCCCGCGCACCGCCGTCTCGTGTGCGACGCGCAGGTCGGCAGCGAACGTCGCATCGATCTGCATCTTCTGTTCCAGCCGATCAGCCAGGCCATCCAACGCAAGCGCCGAATCGCCGCACACGAAGTAATCGCTGGCGTAGCAACGGCCCTCCGCCGACGCATCCGCATCGATGCGGTACAGCGGGCGCGGCAGCTTGAGTTCGTACTTGAGCGTTTCGTTGCCACGCAGGCGCGAGCCGACGACGACCATTGCATCGCACGTCTGGTAGAACGCTTCGACCGGCTTATGCAGGTTGAATGCGCCCAGCGAGCGCGGGTCATCTTCCGGCACGATGCCGCGGCCCTGCGTGCTGGTGACCACGCCAAAGCCCAGATCCATCAGGCGCTTGACCTGCTTCGCGGCGTGGCGGGCGCCACCGCCGAGCCACAGCATCGGGCGGCGCGCGCGCGACAGGCGTTCAGCCAGTTCATCCAGCGCGTGGGCCGACGGCACATGCTGAGGCACCTGCAGCGGGCGCAGGTCGTCCGGCATCGGGATCAGCGCGGCTTGAATATCGATGGGAATCTCTACGCTCACCGGGCCCGCCGGCGCCGTCAGCGCGGTCTGTACGGCTAGCTTCATCGTGCTGATGGCGGTATCGGCGCTGCGCACGCGGAAGGCCGCCTTGGAAACGGCCTTGAGCATCGTGAGCTGGTCCGGCGCTTCGTGGATGTACGCGAGGCTCTGGTCCAGATAAGGCGTCTCGATCTGGCCCGTAATGTGCAGCAACGGTGTGCCGGCGGTCAGTGCTTCGACCATGGCGCCCGCGGCGTTGCCAGCCGCGGTGCCGGTGCTGGTCAGGCAGACACCGAGGCCGCCCGTGGTACGGGCATAGGCGTCGGCCATGTTGGCGCCGCCGGCTTCACCGCGCGCCATGATGAAGCGGATCTTGCCGCGCTCGCCCATCGCATCGAGGATGGGCATGTTGTGGATGGAGATGACACCAAAAGCGGCCTTGACCTCGCAGGCCTCCAGGAAGGCTGCAATCGCGTGGCCCACCGTGACCAGTTGCGGTTCCTGTTGTTGTCTATTAAGCATGACGGGAGTGTCCTCCGGAGATATCGATGTGGCTGCCCGTGGTGTACGAAGACAACGGCGAGGCAAGGAACAGAATGGCGCGGGCTGCTTCTTCCGGCAGCCCCAGGCGTCCAAGGGGAATATGTTTTTGCGCGGCCAGGCGGCGCGTCCACGCGGCCCAGTCGAGATGGCGATCTTCTTCGGGGCGAGCCTCGAAGCGGCGGCGCCATTGGCCCGACTCCACCAGCCCGATCAGGATGCCGTTGACGCGCACGCCCTTCGGTGCAAATTCGGTCGCCATCGAGCGCACGAGGTTGAGCACACCCGCACGTGCGGCCGAGGTGGCCACCATGTGCGGCTCGGGCTGCTGCGCCAGCAGCGAATTTACGCAGACGATCGCGCCGTGCTCCGAGCGCTCGAGTTGCGGCAGGAAAGCGCGCGTGGGATGAATCACGGAGAAGAACTTGAGCTGCAGCTCCTGCGTCCACGCGGCATCGTCGGTATCGGCAAACGTCGAGACGCGGCCCTGGCCGGCATTGTTGACCAGCATGTCGACGGGGCCAAGCGCTTGCGCCACGGCATCTGCAAACGCTGCCATCTGCGCGGCGTCGAGCACGTCGCACGTTGCAGCAAACAGCCGGGCGTTTGGGAAGCGGCTGCGCAGACCTTGTTCGGCTTGCGCGAGACGTTCGGCATTGCGCCCGCACAGCGCCACGGCGGCACCGGCTTCCAGCAGCAGTTCAACGGTGGCGAGGCCGATGCCGGAGGAGCCTCCGGTCACAACGGCGGTCTTGCCAGTGAGGTCGATCATCGGCATGGTCATTCGCGGAACAGGTTGACGACCTTGCCGCCGGCGGGGCGGTAGTCCAGCAGGTAAGACAGCTCGCCGGCGGCGGCGCGCACCTTGTCGATCATCAGATCGAGCTGTGCCGCGTCGATGCGCGGCGACGGAATGGTCGTGCCGAGTGCAGCCACCACCTTGCCGGCGCGATCCAGGACGGGCGCAGCAATCGTCGAGATGTTGGCTTCGAAGAAGCCTTCCTGCAGCACGTAGCCGTGTTCGCGGTCGCGCTGGACCATCTCGAACAGCTCTTCCACCGTGCGCGGCGTGTTGGCGGAAAACACTTCCAGCTGTGGCTCCGGATAAAGCTGGCGCAGTTCAGCCAGCGACAGATCGGCCAGCAGCACACGACCCAGCACGGTGGCGTGAGCCGGCAGGCGCGTGCCGACATTCACCGAACTGGTAAACGGCGTGGGCGCCACCGATTTCGCCACATAGACGATCGACCGGCCATCGCGCACGACGAGGTTGCACGGATAGTGAATCTCGTCACGCAGGCGATCAAGCAGCGGGCGGCCCAGCTCGGTGAGCTCCAGCGAGGCGAGATATTCAAAGCCCAGGCGCAGCACCGCCATGCCGAGACGGAAATCGCGGCCGCCGTCTACGCGCTCGATGAAGCCCATCACTTCAAGTGTGGTCAGCAGGCGGAACACCGTGGAGCGCGGCACCTTCAGGCGGCGCGCCAGTTCCGGCGCCGACAGGACGCGGTCTTTGTGGCTGAATTCGCACAGGAGGCGCAGGCCGCGTTCGAGGCCCGGCACGATGTACTTTTCCTGCACGTCTTCTGAAATGAGGTCGTTGCTCATACGTCTTGGCGCTTAGGCGTTTTGAGATTGGGAGAGAACGGCGTGTTCGATCCAGCCTGCGACAGCGTCAGGCGCATCGATATAGGAGGCATGCCCCGCAGCCGGTACTAGCGCAAAAGGCAGACCGAACGTCTTGGCCAGCGCTTCGCAGCCTTGCGGCGGCGTGATGCCATCCACATCGCCGCAAGCGACTTGTGCCGGCGTCGATGCGGGGCGTTTGCGCAGATAGGCGCCGATGTCGTCGCCGCTGAGCATCGCCACGGCCTGGCGGTAACCGCCATCGTTGAGGCGCTTCATGTTCCAGCGCACCCAGGCACGCTCTTCGTCGGTGGCATTCGGGCGCAGCAGGTGCGCATGGCGCGACTCCGCCATGCCGGCGATGCCGAACTGGTCCAGCGTTGAAAGACGTTGCGCTTGCACGGCGCGCGACTTGTCTTCCTGCCCCGGCTGGCCGTAGCCCTGCGCAGGGTTCAGAAGCAAGAGGCACTTCGGCTGCATCGCCGCTGGCGCGGCGGCCACATACGCCGAAGCCATCAGCGCGCCCAGCGAGTGACCGACGATCGCATCCGGAGCTACATGCAGCGCAGCTAGCCATGCCTGCAGCCGCAACGCGTAGTCGGCGGCGCGCGGCGCTGCCTCTGCGAGCGGCGTGGAATTTCCGTAGCCCGGCGCATCCCATGCCAGCACACGCATGTTGTGCGAAAGAACCTGCGCGCAGGGCAGCCATGATGCAGCGCTGGAGCTGATGCCGTGCAACAGCACCACCACCGGCCCACGCTCGCCCCATTGCCGATAGCCGATGCGATCGCCACGCACGCTGATCACGACGGTGTGTTCGGCGAAGTCGCCGCCCAGCACGGCAAGCGCGTCGGCAACACGGAACGGATGGGAAGACATGACAGCCTGCACGCTCATGGCATCAACGCTTGATCTTGGCGAGCGGGTGCTCGGGCGGGTACGTCGGTGTGATCGGCTTCTTGGCGCCGAGCATCACGCACATCAGCGCGTCTTCATCGCCGATGTTGATTTCTTCGCGGTACACGCCGGGCGGCACCGAGACGAGGTCGCGGTCGGTCAGGATGGTCTCAAAGCGCTCACCGTCCTTCTCCAGCACCAGCTTGAGCTTGCCGCGAATGACGAAGAACACCTCCTCCACATCGGTGTGCAGGTGCGACGGGCCTTCGTGACCGGCCGGAATGACCATGGTCGAAAACGTGAAGTGCTCCGCCGGCACCGTGTTGGTGTCTGCCGCCACGCCCGTGCCGCCCGTGCCGAGGTAGCGCATTTGCGCACGGCGGTATTTCGGGTCGAAGTCGGCCTGGAACTTGAGGGCGTCCCAGTCGTAACGGCGGGTGGAAAAACGGGCCACGCGGCTGTTCATCCAATCTTCAAACGACGCGCCTTCCGGGCGGTCCCACGTGCGTTGCACTTGCTGTTGTTCGGAGAGATCGCTCATCGAATACCTCTTCTGAATGGTGTGTGGATGCATTACTGCATGACGAAACCGCCGTTGACGGCCAGCGTCTGGCCCGTCACGAATCGGGAAAGATCGGACAGCGCGAACAGCACGGCGCCGCACACGTCGTCCGGCACCTGATCGCGCGAGATGGCACGCTGGTCGCGGTAGAGCGCATGGCGGTGCGCCGGTACGTATTCGGTGGCTTCCACCAGCGTCAGGCCCGGCGCAATGGCGTTGACGGTGATGCCGTCTGCGCCGCATTCGCGCGCCAGAGACTTGGTCATGCCGATGACGGCGCTCTTGCTCGCCACGTAAGCCAGCAGGTTCGGCGCGCCCCACAGCGGTGTGTCCGACGACAGGTTGACGATCGCACCGCGGCCCGAAGCCTTGAGCGCCGGCAGGCAAGCGGTCGTCATCAACCAGGTGCCGCGCACGTTGACGTTCATCACGCGGTCCCAGGTCTCGACGTCGATCGACGATGCGTCGCGCCCGCCCGAGTTCGTGATGGCCGCGTTATTGACGAGACCATCGAGACCGCCCAGCGCTTGCACCGCAGCGGCGGCACAGGCCTGAATCGAAGGCGGATCGGCCAGATCAAGCGTGAAACCATGTGCCTCGAAGCCTGCCGCACGCAGTGCCGCCGCTTCCTCCTGCACGCGCTCGCCAAGAACGTCGGCCAGCGCAACCGCGCCACCGGCTTCGGCAATCGCCTTGGCAAAGGCCAGACCCAGTCCGCGCGCAGCGCCCGTCACGAGCACCTTGCGGCCGGCCAGCAATCCGGCAGTTGAATCGCGCTCAGGCATGTTGAGCTTCCGTGGGAACAGGCTTGAGCATGGCGACAGGCGCATCGGCCAGTTCAGCGGCGGCGCGGCGTGCCAGCACGCGGCGGATACGCGTGATGCCGATGTCGTGCTGATACAGCGTCTCGTGATCGCGCGCTTCAGGCGCCATCGATTCGAGCACCACGCGATCCTGCTCCAGCACATCCCAGTGCAGGCCTTCCAGGCGGTTGCGATACAGGAAGCGCCACACGTCGCGCTGCCAGCCCTGTACGTGGCGGGTGCGCCAGAAGTAGACGATGCAGTGCTCCTCATCCACCGGCGTCACGATGCCGATGATGGTGAACGGGCCGCCCGGGCCAACCTTCGGTTGATACGGAATCGACAGGCGCAGCCACATCGTGCCGGTCTCGCCAAACTCGGTCCAATCGAAGTTCACGCCGCGCTGGCCGGTCTTCTGGAACATGATCCCGTGGTCGGTTTCGACGACTTCCATCACGGCCTTCTTCTCGCCGCTGGCCATCGAATGCGACACGGCGTGCAGGTAGGCGCCGTGCATCGGATCCATGACGTTGTCGATGGCATAGCGGTAGTTGACGTTCCAGTGTGCGAAGCAGAGGAAGTGGCTGTGCTCGTCGCTGGTCAGCTCTTCAGGCAGCCGCAGCGTGCCGACGGCGTCGTCGAACTCCGACGGGGCCTTGTCGCCAAACCAGAGGAAGATGGCGCCGGCACGTTCCTGCACCGGGTAGCTGCGCACGCAGGTCTTGCCCTCCATGGGGCAAGCGTCGACAGCAGGTACGCTCGTCACCGTACCCTGGCCGTTCACTTCAACGCCGTGGTACCAGCAAGCCACGTGGTCGCCCAGGTTCCAACCCATCGACAGGCGCGCACCGCGATGCGGGCAGCGGTCTTCCAGCGCATGCACCTGGCCAGCGGTATCGCGCCACAGCACGATGTTCTGGCTCAAGCGGGTGATGCCCACCGGCGCGTTCTTCACATTCCACGACGCCGCCACCGGATACCAGTAGTTGCGCAGACCGGTGTTGATGCGCGCTTCCTTCTGCGCTTCCTTGTTGCCTTCCATTGCTTGCCTCTTCTGATGGGGTTGAGCCGGGCGCCTCTGCGGGCGACTCGGCGTCGAATCGTGTTGGTCCCAGCCCGGCTCAGGCGCCCAGGCGGCGCATCTCGGCCAGGAATGTGTCTTCCGTCCAGGTCTCGCCGCCGGCGGCATTGCGCGGGCCACGCTCGTTCAGCACGGTGACGATGTCGGCGGGCGTTTGCGCGCCACCCAGGAATGCCGCTTCCAGCGAATCGGCCAATTGGTTCTCATAGGCGGTCGGCTCGGCAGCGCGCGTCTGCCACACCAGATTGGCGACGTGACCAGGGCGCTCGACACGGCCCTTGCCGGCGACGTTGTTCGGAGAAATCGGCTCCCACGGAGCGAGGTCTGGGTTGTATAGCGGTTGCATGTCTGTCGACTCCATCACGTTTCGCTTGTTTTACCTATGAAACGTCTGTTAATATCTGGAACACAGGTGCAACTATAGACCGCGTCTTCGAAATCGCAGATGCGGGATTACCCTATGGTTTCCAAAAAGGAAGACTGCGTCACACGTCGGCCAGGCGGCCGACAAAAGCTTGGGGCATCGAGCTAGCGCAGGCGCGCCAGCAGACGTCGTCCAGCATCGACGACCGAGCGCTCGCTGGTCATCTGGTACCGCACGATCATCCCCTCCACGCATAGCAGCGCTTCTTCGGCGATCGCCTTTGGGCGCGGATAGCCGAGACGCTTGGCCAACTCCGCCAGATAACTCGCCAGTTCGGCCTTATGCAGGACGGCCTTTTCCACCAACTGCGCGTCACCGGTTTCCGTACCGGATTCGGCAACGAGGTTGATGAACGCGCAACCGCGATACGTTTCGGTGTCGAACCACGTGGCCAACACGTCCGCCAGCACGTCGAGGTCAGCACGCCTGGCAAGGCGCGCTTCCGTCGCCTCACGAAACCACGCCATCCACCGTTCGTGTCGTGCATCCAGGAAGGCTGCGATCAAATCGCTCTTTGACGGGAAATGCCGGTACAGCGACATCTTTGCCACGCCCGACTCAGCGATGATTCGGTCGATGCCGGTGGCACGAAACCCTTCCTGCAGGAACAGCCGCTCGGCGGTTTCCATGATGCGATCGCGGGCGGAGAGGATTTCGGCAGTCTTGGCCATGTCGATGAACGTGAAGGCAATGCTTCAGTATGGTCTTGACAGACAGACCTGTCTACTCAATTATGTAGACAGACCTGTCTCATAAAACCGTGACTTCTGCTTTTCCGACCCCTCATGATGATTGCCGCCCCGCTCGAGCGGCGCTCTCGCCGTTGCCGCTGTGGCGCCTGCGGCTGGCAACGGCTTATATCGAAGAGAACCTTGGCAGGGCGGTCCGGCTGGAAGACGTTGCACGGGCGACGGGCCTCACGCGCATGCACTTTGCTGCCCAGTTCCGCGCGGCCACGGGCGTGCGTCCGCACGCGTATCTTTTGCATCGGCGCATCGAGCGCGCCAAGACCTTGCTGATGAGACTGGACGCTACGATGGTCGAGATCGCGCTGGAGGTTGGCTTTCAGAGCCAGGCGCACTTCTCGACGGTATTCAAGCGGCTCGCGGGCGATAGCCCGTCGACCTGGCGACGACGCGCGCTCGATCAACTGCATGGCTGAATGCACGACGCCCGGCCAAGACCGGGCGCCTCATTTTGGCCGACCGCGTCACAAACCCAGCGCAGACAACCCCGGGGGATCGTCCGGGCGACGCCCAAGCGGCCAGAAGAACTTACGCTCCTCCGCCTGGATCGGCAGGTCATTGATGCAGGCATAGCGGCGCTGCATCACGCCGTGCTCGTCAAACTCCCAGTTCTCGTTGCCATATGAGCGGTACCAGTTGCCGGAATCGTCATGCCACTCATAGGCAAAGCGCACGGCGATGCGGTTGCCGCCAAAGGCCCACAGTTCCTTGATCAGGCGGTAGTCGAGTTCCTTGCGCCACTTGCGCGTGAGGAACTCGACGATCTGTTCGCGCCCGTTGACGAACTCGGCGCGGTTGCGCCACTGGCTATCCGGCGTGTACGCGAGCGCGACGCGCTCCGGGTTGCGGCTGTTCCAGCCGTCTTCGGCCAGACGCACCTTTTCGGTGGCAGATTCGAAGGTGAACGGCGGAACCGGCGGGCGGGTTTCATTGGCAGACATTGGCAACTCCTTGGCAACGGCAATCGTGGAGGCTGCCGCGCCAACGACGCAGCAGCACGCACAAAGTCTGCCCAACCGACTGCCTCGCCGATACCAGGAACGCACGGGGTCTTTCGCGAACGCACGATTCCCGCACCGCACGCCTACAGAAATTTGCGATAAACAACGAAGCCGGATTTCTCAGCCACGGTGTCGTAAAGCCTCATCGCCGTGGTGTTCGTTTCGTGGGTCTGCCAATAGACGCGGGGCAAGCCCGCCTCTGCGGCGCGGCGATAGACCGCCTCGATCAGCGCGCGACCGACGCCCTGCCCGCGTGCGGCTTCGGCGGTGAAAAGGTCTTGCAGATAGCAGCTCATCTGCACCTGCGTGGTACTGCGATGGAATAGGAAATGCACGATGCCGAGCAATGCGCCCTCCCGCTCGGCAACCAGGGCATAGACCGGCTCGGCTTCATCGAAGAAACGCTGCCAGGTCGTCTGCGTGACGGTGTCAGGTAAGGCTGTTTCGCCCGCGCGTCCGTAAAAGGCGTTGTAGCCATCCCAGAGAGGTTTCCAGGCAGCGAAGTCGTCTTGGCGGATGGGGCGGATCTGCAGGTCGTCGGGTGTGGGCATGGAGGGCTGAATGGAGCGGGTGGCAACGCTCGCGCATTCTGCCAGCCGGCTGCCCTGCGTGCAGCCAGCCTTCCCACCGTTTGGCTTAGCTTGTGCTTCCGTGCCTCGGCTGCCATGTGGGGCGACGCCATGAGCAGCGCGTGTGCAGCGCACCGCCCTAGGGATTGTCCGGAGACAAGTCGTTGCCGGAAGAAAGTTTGCTGAAAGCCTCGACCCACTAAAGTGCGCTCCATGGCCCGGTCACGACCCGGTACCGGGCAGTGCGATCTCCACGCACATCAGCGTCACTACGATAAGGGTCGGGTGTTGTACCAGCCATACCGCCGGACCACATGGGATGTCAGTCCGGCGTCCGCTTCAATCGGTCTTTCCTGCTGTCAACCTTGCAGCCCACCGTCCTCCCGGTGGGCTGTTTTCTTTTCAGGGCTGTGCTGGATTGGGCAACACCAGACGCTGCGTCAGCCGCTGCACCATCGGTGCCGCAATCAGCACGATGGTGAACGCAGCCGGCCAGGCCAGCACGAAGGCATGCGCCCAGCGCGCGAGAAAGTCAGGGCTGATACCGGCGTTGATCCAGCCGATCCAGCCGGTCATCAACAGCGACATCAGGCCGGACATCAGCCACGCAAAAAGGATACGAAGACGTGTGGGAGTGGAAACGGGCATCGACATGGCGGTTCTCCTTGCAAGCCATCAAATGTGATTGACGGTATGCTAGACAACCGCGTTTCGAGAAACTATAGACGTTTATTGAAACTTAAATTCCGAAAATGGAATCATGCTCGACGATTTGGCTCTCTTTGTTTCCATCGTGGACCGCGGCAGCCTGCAGGCCGCGGCCCGCCATGCCAACCTGCCGCCCGCCACGCTCACGCGGCGCCTGCAGAAGCTCGAGACAGCGCTTGGTTGCCAGCTTCTGCTGCGCAGCGCCCGCAGCCTGAAGCCCACGCCGGAAGGCCAGCTTTATTACGAGCAATGCCGCCCGCTGCTGACCGCGCTTGCGCAAACCACGGCCACGCTCGACGACGATCTCAACCAGGTGAAGGGCACCCTGCGCGTGCTGGCGCCGCTGAACCTGTCGCGCGGGCTGCTCGCACCCGCCTATGCGAGCTTCATGGCGACGTGGCCGGAGATCCGTCTGGAGTTGTTGCTCAGCAATCGCAATGAAGACGTATGGCGGCATGGCGCTGATCTTGCCATCCGCGTCGGGCAGCAGGACGACCCGAAGCTGCGGCAGCGCCGGCTGGGCGTAATCGGGATCGTACTGGTGGCGTCGCCAGCCTACGTAGCGGCACACGGCATGCCGGCACACCCGCGTGATCTGGCGGCGCATCGGCTGCTGGTGGCGTCGCCCATCTCCACCTGGCGCTTCACGTCGCCCGACGGCAAAGAGACCATCGAAATGCAGCCCGACGCCCAATGCGAGGTGAACGATATTGAAATGGCAGCCGCCCTCGCGGAAGCCGGGCAAGGGCTGCTGTATTGCCCGCGCACCCTATGCCATCGGGCGCTGGAGGCCGGCCAACTGGTGCGCGCCCTGCCTGATTGGCGCACACCGCAGCGCCCGATCTATGCTGTGTGGCCGCAGCAACAACTGCCCCGCAAGGTGCGAACCTTGCTGGAGCATCTGGCCGAGTTCGCAGCGGCAAACCCGCTGCTGCAGGACTATCCCGACGCGCCAGCCTCATCGCTCGCACACCCGCACACGGTGTGACGGCGTGCGCGGATGCAACGTCAGGAAAGTCTCGCATTGTCAAACGGCAAAACCGGCTCCTAGCATGCCGTTGAAGCGTCTCACCCCTGAACCGACATGGAGCCCGCCGATGTCCGCCCCCGCCGCTTCTGCGCACTCAAGACATGGCCCGCCAGTCGCACGCCAGCAGTCTTCCCATGTGGTGCATTCCGGCGACGTCCGGCTGTTTGCGCGCATGACGCAGCCCGACGAGGCGGCCGCACGGCAGCGCCCGGCCGTCATCCTTGTGCACGGTTATCCGGATGACAGTTCCGTCTGGAATGGTGTGCGCGACGCATTGGCGCGCCATTGCCGCGTCCTCACGTTCGATGTGCGTGGCGCAGGCCTGTCGGATGCGCCGACCGACACCGCTGCCTACCGCATTGCGCAGTTCGTGGATGACCTCGCCGCGGTGGCGGACCTGCTGTTGCCCGGCGAGCGATTTCACCTGGTCGGCCACGACTGGGGTTCCATCCACAGTTGGGAATCCGTGACGACCGATCGGTTACGCGGGCGCATCGCGTCGTACACGTCGATTTCCGGACCATGCCTCGATCACGTCGGCCACTGGATGCGCAGCCAGCTTGATGTCGGCACATGGGCAGCGAAGCGCGCTGTCTGGAAGCAACGGCTGCAGTCGTGGTATGTCGGCTATTTCCACTTGCCGTGGGTGCCGGAATGGTCATGGCGCCTGTGGGCCGCACGTGCGTGGCCGTGGTGGTTGCGCCAGACGGAAGGCTTGCACGGCGCGGGGCGGCGGCCATCCCTGACGCGCGATGCGTGCAACGGTCTGTGGATGTATCGCGCCAACTTTCGCGAGCGGCTGGCCCACCCGCAGGTACGCGCGCCGCACGCCCCCGTGCAGTTGATCGTACCAACCCACGACCGCTACGTGAGCCCTGCCGTCACGCGCGCGGTCGAAGCGTGGGTATCGCACTATTGGCGGCACGAAATCGATGCAGGCCACTGGCTGCCGATGCGCCGTCCCGAGTGGGTGGCCGATTGCATCCGCCGGTTTGCCGACTACCTGGACTCCGGACACGAACCCGCTGCGCTGCAACAAGCGCGCGTACCCGGGGTGTCCGCCGCATTAGAAGATCCTATCCAACGCAAACGTTGACGTTCCTTGCATCAGGCTGCAATCATCATCCGCCGATAACGCTGACGGCGCGCCACGATCTGGCGCCCGAACGGCTCGACCGGCCGGTTTCGCGAGAACCGCGATGCCCGGTCATCGACACAAAAGACAGGGACAAGACGATGAAAAGCAAGGTCGTGGTGTACGGACCACTGTATGGAAAGTGGTACGCGATCCTCGTCAACGACGGTGTGGCTGCCGAATCGACGCCATTCGAATCGTACGAGGCCACCCTGGACTTCGCCTCGCGCAGGTATCCGGCACTCGAGCAGGAGCGACAGCCCTATGCCCGGGGCCGCGATGATGACCACCGCGCAAGTCCCGCCGAAGAAACAGCGCAGGTCTGAGGCAGCGCCGTACGCGCTGCCCGTGTGTCATTGGCGCGGCACGGAGCAGAAACGCCCGGCAATCCAGTCAAACACGCTGCCCTCGCGGAGCGAGCGGCTCTGCGCGTCCTCACCGTAGCGAATCTGGTAAAGCGGGTTGCCGCTGGCGTTACGCGCGCGGTAGAGCGTCTGCGCGATGACCGTGTAGGTGCGCTGCGCACAGTCGAGCACCACCTGCTTGACCGAGGAGCGGATCGGCTGGCCATCTGCCGTCTTGATCGTGAAATCGGGCAGCACATTACGCAGCAACCGGAAATGCACGGTAGGCGTATCGCTGCCCGGGGCGGCCTCGACCTGGGGCTTCACCGATTGCCGGTCGATATAGGACACCACGCCGGTGGCGCCCACGAAGCGGCGCCACCGATCGGCGCTGCTGGTCTGTTCGGACACGCCGGCCGTCGCGGATGCCGCGGGCACAGCGGGGGTTGCGGGCGTCGCGCTGGCCGACGGCACGGCCGATGACGACGCAGTTTGCGCAAACGCGGGCATCGCTGCCCACTGCGCGACGGCCAGAATGGTCGCCGCGATGGCGCCTTGCCGGCGCCAGCCTCCTGTCTTCATGGATGATCTCGCCTAGCTGCAAATGCGAAGCTGGCGATTTTACCGCGACCGCGCAACCGCTTTCATCACATCTGATCGGAGGTCTCCGCTGCATCCGCACCAGCAAACTTCAGATACAGCCCGCGCAGCGCCTGCGTCAGCGGGCCCGGCTGCCCATTGCCGATCGTCACGCCGTCGATGGACGCCACCGGCATCACGAACGTCGATGCACTCGTGTAGAACGCCTCCGCCGCCTGCTGAGCCTCCTGGATGGAAAACGTCCGCTCTTCCAGCGTGAGACCATGCTCACGCGCCAGGGCCATGACCGACACGCGCGTGATGCCCGGCAGCACGGCGTTCGACAGCGGACGCGTGATCAGCCGCTTGTCTGCGGTGATGATGAACGCCGTGGACGACGCGCCTTCCGTCACGCGATCGCCGTCGGTCATCCACGCTTCGTGCGCGCCGGCGCGGGCCGCCATCTGCTTGGCCATCACCTGCGGAAGCAGGCCAACGCTCTTGATGTCGCAACGCTTCCAGCGCAGGTCGGACACGGTGATGACGGTCGCACCTTTGCGCGCCAGCGGATTGTCAACGATGGTCTTGACTTGCGTGAAGGCCACTGCGGTGGGCGTCATGTCTGCTGGAATGCCAAAGTCGCGCTCGGCCACCCCGCGCGTCACCTGCATGTAGACAACGCCCTCTTCCAGGGCATTGCGCGCCACCAGCGCTTCGCACACACGCGTCCATTGCGCTCCGGTGTACGGATTGTCGATGCCGATCTCCGACAGCGAGCGCGTCAGGCGCGCAAGGTGGGCATCGTTATCGACCAGCTTGCCGCGCACCACGGCGGTGACTTCGTAAATGCCATCGGCAAAGGTGAAGCCGCGGTCCATGATGGAAACGGTGGCTTCGGCGGCGGGCACGTATTGGCCGTTCAGGAAGACGATTCGAGACATGCTTTCAAGAGAGAAATGGACTGGCCGGACGACCCCGCCAATACGACCCAAGGATACGTGGCCAGAACCGCCAGTGACGGGTTGACCGCACGTTATGCGCAAACGGCATGATGCTGCGGGGTGTCCGGTAAACTCGTCGCTTCACCGCTCGCACGCTGTCATGACCGAAGTCGTCATCCGCCCCGTTACCGACGCAGACCTGCCAGGCATTCTGGCTGTGCAGCAGGCATGCTACGGCGATGGTTTCCTCGAACCGGGCGATGCGCTGGCCAGCCGCTGGGCGCGCAGCCCGGCCATGTGCCTCGTCGCCTTGCAGGGCGACGGAGTCGTCGGCTACCTGCTCTCGCATGCGTGGCACGCATGGACACCTCCCAAGTTGCATGTGCCGCTGCCGCCCAACGACAGCGCAGATGAAGCGCTCTGGTTCGTGCATGACATGGCAATTGCGCCGGCGGGCCGGGGCCAGCGCCTGGGTGAACGTCTGTACAGCAGGGCCTGCGCGGCGGCACGGGCGAGCGGGTGCCGGCACTCGCTGCTCGTCGCGGTGCAACGTGCCGACATGTTCTGGCAACGCCTCAGGTATCGCCCTGCCGCCATCGATACGGAGGGGGCATCCATGCTGCGCGCCACCTACGGTGACGACGCAGTCCTGATGGAGCGGTCACTCCCGTGAACCCACGGCGTCACATTTCGTAACATCGGTATCGGTTCTGAAAGACAGTCAGCCCGCCACTGGTCTACAGTCCCGACGTGTCGAGGAAGTTCACCATGCAAAAGCTTTTGGCGCATTGCGCCCTGGCCGCAGCCGCGGCGCTGTCTTCTCACGCCGCGCTGGCGCACATCGATGTCGGCATCGGGATTGGCATTCCGGCCGAGCCTGTCTATGTGGCGCCCGCGCCGGTCTATGGGCCGCCTGCCTACGCGCCGGCCCCCGTGTACGTGGAGCCGCAACCCGTGATTGTTGCGCCCGGTTATGACGATGACGACTGGGCCGCACAGAAATGGCGGGAAAAGCAGTGGCGCGAGCAGCGCCGGCGGGAACACGAATACTGGGAACGCCGCCATCGCGATGACGACGACGATTGACCCTCAAGCCGCTTTCTTCGCCAGCCCCAGATAGGTTTCGATCACGCGCGGATTGCCTGCCAGTTCCTGCGCCGGCCCCTCGAGCATCATGTCGCCAGTCTCCAGCACGTAGCCGTAATCGGCCACTTGCAGTGCCGCGCGTGCGTTCTGTTCGATCAGCAGCGTTGCCACGCCGGTTTTGCGCAGGTCACTGATGATGTGGAAGATCTCTTTCACGATTAGCGGTGCGAGACCGAGGCTGGGCTCATCGAGCATCAGCAACTGCGGCTTGGCCATCAGTGCGCGACCGACCGCCAGCATCTGGCGCTCGCCGCCGGAGAGCGTGCCGGCTTCCTGCACGCGTCGCTCCTTGAGTCGCGGGAAGAGATCGTAGACGAGGTCCATCTGGTCCAGGTAATGGCGCTCCCCCGCGCGCTTGCGCCGGTACGCGCCCAGCACGAGATTGTCTTCCACGCTCATGGTGGCGAACAGCTCGCGCTTTTCGGGGACCAGGCACATGCCACGTGCGACGCGCTTTTCCACCGGCAGCCCGGTCAGGTTGTGACCCAGGTACGAGACGACGCCACTGGCTGACCCCGTGATCGGCAACGCGCCCATGATGGCGCCCAACATCGTCGACTTGCCCGCGCCATTCGGGCCGATCACGGTGACGATCTGCCCCGAGCCCACCTTGAGGTGGGCGCCATGCAGCGCTTCCACCTTGCCGTAGCGGACGTGCAAGTCCTTCACTTCGAGAATGACTGACATGCGCGCTCTCCTTATTCCACGCCGCCGAGATAGGCTTCCAGCACCGCCGGGTTCTGCTGCACGTCCTGCGGGAGCCCCTCCGCGATCTTGGTGCCGAACTCCATCACCACAAGCCGGTCGGTGAGGTTCATCACGAAATCCATGTCGTGCTCGACCAGCAGCACGCTCATGCCTTCGGCCTTGAGCTTTGTGAGCAGTGCGGCCAGTGCCTGCTTCTCCTGGTAGCGCAGGCCTGCGGCGGGCTCGTCGAGCAACAGCAGTGCCGGATCGCAGCACAGTGCGCGCGCGATTTCCAGAATGCGTTGCTGGCCAAGCGCCAGGCTGCCTGCCTCCTGATACATGCAATCAGCCAGTCCCACGCGCTCGAGCTGTCGGCGCGCCTCGAACAGCAGCTTCTGCTCTTCGGCCTGATTCATCCGAACGACGCTGGCGAGCACGCCGCCCTGCGCCGCGAAGTCGCCACGCAGGTGCGCGCCGAGTGCGACGTTCTCGAGCACGCTCATGCCCGACAGCAACTGGACATGCTGGAACGTGCGGCCGATGCCGCGCTTGACGATCTCCCGCGACGGCTTGCCGCTGATGGTTTCACCGCGATACAGCACCTCGCCGCGCGTGGCGGGCTGCACACCGGTCACCAGGTTGAATGTGGTCGACTTTCCGGCGCCGTTGGGACCGATCAGGCCGATGATTTCGCCGGCCCGCACCTGGAAGCTCACATCGTTGACCGCCACCAGACCGCCGAACTCCTTGCGCGCTGCGCGCACGTCGAGAATCAGCTCACCGGCCTGCGGCTTGTCCCGCTGCATGAGCGCCGGCGCTTCGTCCGGCGCACGCGCCGTCGGCTCCGAAGGAAGCAGCTTGCGGATGAACGGCCATACGCCGTCGCGCGCGTACTGCAGCAGCAGCACCAGGAGCACGCCGAACACGATGATCTCGAAGTTGCCGTTGGTGCCCAGCAGCTTCGGCAGGATGCTCTGCAGGCTGTCTTTCAGGATGGTCAGCACACCGGCGCCAAGCACCGCGCCCCATACGTGCCCCACCCCGCCGACCACCGCCATGAACAGGTATTCGATGCCGTAGTTCAGGCCAAACGGCGTCGGGTTGACCGCGCGCTGCAGGTGCGCATAGAGAAAGCCCGACAGGCATGCCAGCACCGCCGCGCACACAAAGATCACCACCTTCATCCACGCGGTGTTCACGCCCATCGCTTCGGCCATGGTGCCACCGCCCTTGAGCGCACGGATGGCGCGCCCCGGCCGGGAGTTCAACAGGTTCTGCACCGCCAGCACTGCCACCACCACCACCGCCCAGATCAGATAGAACATCTCACGCCCGGTCTGCAGCGGATTGCCGAGCAGGTTCAATACAGGGATGCCGTTCAAGCCGTCGTACTTGCCCAGAAACTCGAGGTTGCCGAACAGGAAGAACAGCGACAGGCCCCAGGCAATCGTCGCCAGCGGAAGGTAATGGCCCGACATGCGCATCGTGATGAGGCCGATGAGGTAGGCAGACACCACCGTAATGACCAGCCCCGCCAGCAGGCCGATCCACGGTGACACGCCGTACTGCGTCGTGAGATACGCCGTGCTGTACGCCCCCAGACCCACGAACGCCGCCTGCCCGAACGACGTCAGTCCGCCCACGCCGGTCAGCAGGACCAGGCCCAACGCGACGAGGCTGTACAGCCCGATGTAATTGAGCAGCGTGATCCAGAACTCGGGCGTCGGCAGCACGGGCAAGAGCGCCAGCACGATCACAAACAGCGCAGTCAGGAGGCGGTTGCGCGTGAGCCAGCCCCGCTGCGTTGGCCGATCGGAGGATTTCGTCAATGTTGTCATCGCTTTATTCCTCTTCCTCGACATGCTTGGTGGTGAGCGAGCGCCATAGCAACACGGGAAGGATGAGCGTAAACACGATCACCTCCTTGAACGCCGAAGCCCAGAACGAAGCGTAGGACTCCAGCAGCCCCACCAGCAGCGCGCCCAGCGCGGCAACCGGATAGCTCACCAGCCCACCAACGATTGCACCCACGAAGCCCTTCAGGCCGATGAGGAAACCTGACTCGTAATAAATCGTGGTGATGGGGGCGATGAGGATGCCGCACAGCGTACCCAACGCGGCAGCCAGCGTGAAGGCCAGTCGTCCGGCCTGCGTGGTGCCGATGCCGACCAGCCGCGCGCCCAGCCGGTTCACCGCCGTTGCGCGCAACGCCTTGCCCGACACGGTGCGGCCAAAGTAGAAGTACAAGGCCACGATCATCAACGCCGACACCAGCACCACCCACAGGCTCTGGCCGGACACCGTCAACGCGCCGAGGTCGAATCGTGCATCGGAAAATGCATCCGTGCGCGAGCCTTCGGCGCCGAACATCACCAGGCCGAGCCCGACCATCGCAAAGTGCACGCCCACCGAGACGATCAACAACACCAGGGTGCTGGCCTCGGCCAACGGCTCGTAGGCCAGCCGGTAGATCATCGGCCCCATGGGAATGACGATCAGCAACGCCAGCGCCACCTGCACCACCTGCGGCAAGGTCATGGGTGCCAGTACGGCGGCCGCAGCGTAGATGGCCAGCGGAAACACCAGGTACTTCACCGCGTAGAGGGCGCCCGTGCGCAGCGCATGCAGACGCAGTTCCGGCTGCAGCAGCGTACGCCCCATCTCGACAAGGAACGTGAGCACGCCCAGCACCACCAACAGGCTGGCAGACAGCGGGGCCTTGTTGGACTGCACGGCCGCCAGCGTGAGCGCGCCATATGCGACGAACTCCCCTTGCGGGATGAAGATCACGCGCGTGACCGAAAACACCAGCACGAGTGCCAGCGCCAGCAGCGCGTAGATCGCGCCCGACGTCACGCCGTCCTGCGCCAGGATGGCGGCAATCGACAAGTCCATGGGTCTCCTTGTTCTTGTGATCGTGGAGCTCGCGCGACAGGCCAACAGCGCGAGGGGGCGCCACGAGTTACGAGAGGGTAAATGTTTTACGACAGGGTGAAATTGGCGAGAACCCTAACGGGCCGGTCTGGCGCGCCGGCTGGCTGCCTTCCCCGGTGCCGGGTCGGACGGTGCCTGCAGCATGGCAGAAAGCTGCGTCACGAAGGCACGCAGCGTCGCTTCCAGCTCGCCGCCGCGCTCCGCATGGAACACCGCGCGCAGGTTCAGCGCGATCACCACGAGGGCCAATTGTCCGCGCGCGCCAAATACGGGCAGCGACAGCGCATTCACGCTCGGTAACAGACTGCCGGCCACCCACGAGGCCCCCGCTTCGCGGATGTCTTCGCACAAACGGTAGTAATCGGTCAGCGAGCGCGGCAGGTCGGGCAAGTCATCGCCCGCGCGGCCGTGCAGTTCGCGCTCGACCAGCGGCAGCGTCTGTTCGATCGGCAGATAGGCACCGAACAGGCGGCCGGTGGCGGAATTGAGCATCGGCATGACGTCGCCGATACGCAGGTTCACCCCAGGCACACCTCCGGCCTTCTCCCAATGCACGACGGTGGGGCCGCGATCACTCCAGACTGCGATACCGATGGTGTGCCCGGTTCGATCCCGCAGGCCGGCCAGCAAGGGCCGGGCACGCTCGATGGCCTCGTTCCGGTTGAGGCTGGCCAATCCGAGGCGCAACGCAAAGGGGCCGAGTTCATAGCGGCCCGTCAGCGGGTCCTGCGAGACCGCTCCCACGCGCTGCAGACTCACGAGATAACGATGCGCCTTGGACGGATGCATGCCGGCCGCGCGCGCCAGGTCACCAAGCGCCATCGCGCGCATGGCACGGGTGAGTGCAACCAGCAATTGCGAGCCGACCTCGATGGACTGGATGCCCGAACGATCACGGCCAGTGCGTGCGTCTTCGGCATCGGCGTCGGCCGGCAGCGCGTCTTCGACTTCGGTGATCTCCATGTCCGTGGGCGCGTTAGACGAATAAGTGCTGCGAGCGTAGCACGTCACGCGCTGCGTCCCGCCGCCTTTACTTTTTATGCATTGTAAAAACAGTAATGCTAATCATAATTCTCGTATACCCTAGGCGCCTGCCCGGACGGCCCGGTCTATGATTCGCTGCAAGCGGCATGGCCTGATGTCGACGCGCCTCCAAACACGGCTTCAGGCTGGATCCCACCGCAAGGAAAATTCCCCAACACGTAATCCACTACACCAGGAGTGACAGAATGGCCAAAGCCTTCGCCTCGCAAGCCGACCTCGAGGCCAAACAAGTCACCTTCACCCAGCTCTCCCCCAACGCCTACGCCTACACCGCGGAGGGCGACCCCAATTCTGGCGTCATCATCGGCGACGATTCGGTGCTGATCGTCGACACCACCGCCACGCCTGCGATGGCGCAAGACCTGATCGCGCGCATCCGCGGCATCACCGACAAGCCGATCAAGCACGTCGTGCTGTCCCACTACCACGCCGTGCGCGTGCTCGGCGCATCGGCCTACTTTGCCGAGGGCGCACAGCACATCATCGCCAGCCGCGGCACGTATGACATGATCGTCGAGCGCGGCGAGGCCGACATGAAGTCCGAGATCGAGCGCTTCCCGCGTCTGTTTGCAGGCGTCGAAACGGTACCCGGCCTGACCTGGCCGACGCTGGTGTTCGAGCGTGAGCTGACGCTCTTCCTCGGCAAGCTCGAAGTGAAGATCCTGCACCTGGGCCCCGGCCACACGAAGGGGGACACGGTCGTCTGGATCCCGTCGCAGAAAGTCCTGTTCTCGGGTGATCTGGTCGAATACGACGCCGCCTGCTACTGCGGCGATGCCCAACTCGAAGAATGGCCTGCCACGCTCGATGCCCTGCGTGCGCTGGGTGCGGAAAAGCTCGTGCCTGGCCGCGGCCCCGCACTGCTGAATCCGCAGGAGGTGGACAAGGGTCTTGCCTACACGCGTGATTTCGTATCGACGCTGCTGCACGCCGGCCGCGAAGCCGTGGCGCAGAAGATGGACCTGAAAGCCGCCATGGCGCACGCTCGCGCGGCGATGGACCCGAAGTTCGGCCACGTCTTCATCTACGAGCACTGCCTGCCGTTTGACGTGACGCGCGCCTTCGATGAAGCCAGCGGCATCAAGCACCCGCGCATCTGGACCGCCCAGCGCGACAAGGAGATGTGGACAGCGCTGCAAGGCTGAACCTTCTGTTCCATTCATGACGGGCCGGCCATGACCGGCACGCGTGCGAGCGAGACATGAATCCCCATTTCCAGAACCGCGTCTTCCCATACGCGCCTTACGCAGAGCAGCAGCCCGGCTGCAACGCGATGGCACGCCCTGTCGTCATCGTTGGGGCGGGCCCGGTCGGCCTGGCGACGGCCATCGACCTTGCACAGCAAGGCGTGCCGGTCGTCGTCGTGGACGACGACTGCACGCTGTCCACCGGCTCCCGCGCGATCTGCTTCTCCAAGCGCTCGCTGGAAATCTTCGACCGCCTTGGCTGCGGCGATCGCATGGTCGACAAGGGGGTGAGCTGGAACGTCGGCAAGGTGTACCTGAAGAACGAACTGCTCTACAGCTTCGACCTCCTGCCCGAGACGGGCCACAGGCGGCCGGCCTTCATCAACCTGCAGCAATACTACGTGGAAGGATTCCTCGTCGAACGCGCGCAGGCGCTGTCGAACGTCGAGCTGCGCTGGAAGCACAAGGTGGTGGACCTGGCGCAGGACGCCGATGGCGTGACGCTGACCATCGAAACACCGGATGGCAGCTACACGCAGCGCGCCCAATACGTGGTGGCTGCGGACGGATCGCGCAGCCCAGTGCGCCACATGATGGGGCTCGAAGCCCATGGCCAGACATTCAAGGATCGCTTCCTGATCGCCGACGTACGCATGGAAGCGCCGTTTCCGAGCGAGCGGTGGTTCTGGTTCGACCCGCCGTTCCACCCGAATCAATCGGTGCTGCTGCACCATCAGCCCGACAACGTCTGGCGCATCGACTTCCAGCTCGGCTGGGATGCCGACCCGGTGGCCGAGAAGCAGCCTGAGCGCGTGATCCCGCGTGTGCGGGCACTGCTCGGCGACGACGTGGAGTTTGAGCTGGAATGGGTCAGCGTCTACACCTTCTCGTGCGAGCGGATGGAGCGCTTTCGTCACGGCCGTGTGCTGTTCATCGGCGACGCAGCGCACCGTGTCTCGCCATTCGGCGCACGCGGCGCCAACAGCGGCCTGCAGGACGCCGAGAACCTCGCGTGGAAACTGCGCATGGTGCTTGACGGCGATGCTCCCGACACGTTGCTCGACACCTACGCCAGCGAGCGGGAATTCGCCGCCGACGACAACATCCGGCATTCCACGCGCTCGACCGACTTCATCACGCCCAAGAGCGCGGTCAGCCGGCTCTTTCGGGATGCGACGCTGCGTCTGGCAAAGCACTATCCGTTTGCGCGCACGCTGGTCAACAGCGGGCGGCTGTCGACACCGAGCGTGCTGGATGACTCACCACTCCTGACGCCCGATGAATCGCCTTTTGCGGGGGCACTCGTACCGGGCGCCGTTGCACTCGATGCCCCGGTGCGAGGCGCTGACGGCAAACCCGGCTGGCTGCTCAACCACCTGCGCGAAGGCTTTACGGCGCTGCGCTTCTGCAGCACCGGAGACACTGTCGACGCACTGCCCATACCCACGCTGGCTATTTTCCCCGCCGGCGGCCTGGGTGCGGTTGCGCCAGGCGTGACCGGGCTGGAAGACATCGACGGCCTCGTCGCACAGCGCTATGACGCCAGGCCGGGGACGCTGTACCTGATCCGGCCGGACCAGCACGTATGCGCACGCTGGCGCGCAACGGACGCCGCCCAACTGCTGAGCGCGGTTCATCGCGCCACCGGTTTTCCCGCCACAACCCATGCACCACACGCCGCAGCCGCTGCCTGAGCACCATGCCGTTGAACACACAATCCAATCTGGCGCGCCCGGACGATTTCTACGAGGCGCTGATCGACGCGCACCGTGACCTGTCCGATGAGCACAGTGCGATGCTCAATGCGCAGCTCATCCTGCTGCTAGCCAACCATATCGGCGACATGGCGGTGCTACGGGAAGCGCTGGCTGCCGCACGATTGGCACTGCCGTCCCGCGCTGGCTGAGAGGGCGCAGGACAGACCGCCTTCGGCGAGCGCCGGGCGCCTAGCGCGCGTGCCTGGTTGCGGCAAGCTGCCCGCGCCGATACTCACCCTGCCGCTCCAGCATCCAGCCCGGATACTCAGCAGGAAGCCGGCTGACGCCATCGAGCTGCGCCAGTTCGTCCGCCGTCAGCACCACCTGCGTGGCGGCGATGTTGTCGTCGAGCTGTTCGATCTTCTTGGCACCCACGATGACGGTGCTCACGGCACGCTGATGCAGCAGCCACGCGAGCGCGATCTGCGCGACCGATACTCCGCGTGCGTCGGCCATGACACGCATGGCGTCCACGCAGTGGTAAGCGCGCTCGCGGTCCACTGGCGGAAAGTCAAATGCGGTGCGGCGGCTGCCTTGCTCGCCCTGCCGCTCGCGCGTGTACTTGCCGCTGAGCAGCCCGCCAGCCAGCGGGCTCCACACCATCAGGCCAAGCCCTTCGCTCTGCAGCATCGGCACCAGCTCACGCTCGAGATCGCGCCCGGCAATCGTGTAATAGGCCTGCAGGCTTTCAAAGCGCGCGCAGCCCAGCCGCTCGGCAATGCCGAGCGCCTTGACGATCTGCCAGGCGGCCCAATTGGATACCCCGACATAGCGCACATGGCCGTGCTGCACGAGCGTGTCGAGTGCGCGCACGGTTTCTTCAATCGGCGTCGCCGGGTCGAAGCCGTGGATCTGGTAAAGATCGACGTGGTCGAGCTGCAGGCGCTTCAGACTCGCCTTGATCCCATCCATGATATGGAAACGGGATGCGCCGCGTGCATTGGCGCCCTCACCCGTCTGGCCGAATACCTTGGTGGCAACGACCACGCTGTCGCGAGGCACCTTGAGGTTCTTGAGTGCCTGCCCCGTCATCTGCTCGGACACGCCGTTCGAATACACATCGGCCGTGTCGATGAAATTGATGCCGGCATCGAGCGCACGGCCGATCAGCCGTTCCGCATCGGCCTGCTGCAGGTCGCCGATATGCTGCCAGATGCCATCGGTGCCGCCAAAAGTCATTGTGCCCAGGCACAGTTCCGATACGAACAGGCCCGTCCGTCCCAACAGGTTGTAGCGCATGAGTTCGACTCCGGTACGTGGTGATTGGATGCTGAGCGCGCAAGCTCAGATACGCAAAGCAGCGGAGAGGATAGGACGGATCCGCAAACCTTGCAGGGCGACCAACCGGGCCGCATGGTGTCGATGACCGCACGGGAGAACCGATTGCGGCGGCCGATGCGCAACGGCTGGCCTAGGCCGTCATCGGCCTCGGCGGAGTTCAGGCTTCCCGCTCTGCAAAGCGCTGCGCGACCACGTTGCGCAGCCACTGGTTGCCGGCGTCCTGATGGAAACGCCGGTGCCAGAACACATTCGTTTGCAGCGCGGGCAGCTTGAGCGGCGGGGCCACGAACTCCAACCCAAACGGCGGCGCCGCGCGCTCGGCCAGCTTGCGCGGCACCGTCACCACCAGATCGGTCGTGCTGACGATGTACGGCACCGCCACGAAGTGCGGCACCGAAAAGCGCGCCGACTGCGTGATGCCCGCCTTGTCGAGCAGCGGCCCGATGGCGTTGTAGGGGCTGGCCGAACTTGCCACCACCAGGTGTGACGCTGCGCGAAAGCGCTCCAGCGTCAGCTTGCCCTCGGACAGCGCATGGCCGCGCCGGAACATGGTCACGTAATCCTGCCGGAACAGGCGGCGCTGGAAGAGGCTCTCGCCGGAAAGATCATCGAAGGCGCCGATGGCGAGGTCGATGGCACCGGCCTCCATCTCGGCCTTCATGTCGAACCCGCCCGCACGCTGGGTGTCGAGGCGCACGCCGGGTGCCTGCTCTGCACAGAGCTGCGCCAGCACCGGCATGAAATACACCTCGCCGACATCGCTCATGGCAATGGTGAAGGTGCGCGTGGAAGTGGCCGCATCAAAGTGCGTGCGCTGGCCGAAGGCGCGTTGCAGCGTGTCGAGCGCGGTGGCCACCGGTTCAGCCAATTGCTCGGCAAGTGCCGTCGGCATCATGCCGCGCGGGGTGCGGACAAAGAGTTCGTCGTCGAAGGTCTGGCGCAGGCGCGACAGCGCGTTGCTCACCGCCGGTTGCGACAGGCCCAGCCGCTCGGCCACGATGGAAATGCGCTTTTCGCGCAGGATTTCCTGAAACAGCACCAGCAGGTTCAGGTCGACATCCCGCAGGTTCAGCATGGCGGCGCCTCGACATTCACAGTATCAATAGCATGCATTCTCGCATTGATATTCCAAATTTTCACCCGATCCGGACAATACGCGCATACCAAAAATCCAGAACAGAGCGGCAACGCCGCCACCGGAGACCACCATGCGCCCTGCTCCCGCTGCTCATGAAGCGCCATCCACGCCCATCGACCTTGCCCACTGGACAACCGGCAAGCCCGCTTGATGGCCCGGTAACGACTACGCTTTCCCTGAAGACGCTCCTGACTTTTCTCCAAGGACTTCACCATGAACATGCTCGCCCCGACGGCCAAGAACGCATTCACCCCCGCGTCGCTGGACCGGCCCGCTTACCAGAGCGGCTTCGGCAACGAGTTCTCCACCGAAGCCCTGCCCGGTGCGCTGCCGCACGGCCAGAACTCCCCGCAGAAGGCGCCGTATGGCCTGTATGCGGAACAGATTTCCGGCACGGCGTTCACCGCCCCGCGCGCGCACAACCGCCGCTCGTGGCTGTATCGCATTCGCCCCGGCGCCGTGCATCTGCCGTTCGAGGCCATGGCGCAGGGCCGCTTCCACAGCCACTTCAACGAGGTGCCGCCCTCGCCCAACCAGTTGCGCTGGGACCCGCTGCCCGCCCCGGCGGCCGGCACCGATTTCATCGACGGCATCGTCACCTTCGCCGGCAACGGCGGGCCCGACGCGCAAACCGGCTGCGGCATCCACCTGTACGCAGCCAACGCGTCGATGACCGACCGCTTCTTCTACAACGCCGACGGCGAGCTGCTGATCGTCCCGCAGCAAGGCCGACTGCGCCTGCTGACGGAGATGGGCGTGGTTGATGTCGAGCCGCTGGAGATTGTCGTCGTCCCGCGCGGCGTGCGCTTCCGTGTCGAATTGCCCGACGGCGACGCGCGCGGCTACATCTGCGAGAACTTCGGCGCGCTCTTCCGCCTGCCGGACCTGGGCGTCATCGGCTCGAACGGCCTGGCCAACCCGCGCGACTTCCTCACACCGCACGCGTGGTACGAAGACCGCGAGGGCGCCTTCGAACTCGTCGCGAAATTCCAGGGCAGCCTGTGGACCGCGAAGATCGGCCACTCGCCGCTGGACGTCGTAGCCTGGCACGGCAATCTCGCGCCGTACAAGTACGACCTGCGCCTGTTCAACACCATCGGCTCGATCAGCTACGACCATCCGGACCCATCGATCTTCCTGGTGCTGCAAAGCCCGTCCGCCACGCCGGGTGTGGACTCGATCGACTTCGTGATCTTCCCGCCCCGCTGGCTGGCCGCCGAAAACACATTCCGCCCGCCCTGGTTCCACCGCAACGTCGCAAGCGAATTCATGGGCCTGATCCAGGGCGTGTACGACGCCAAGGCCGAAGGCTTCGTGCCAGGCGGCGCCAGCCTGCACAACTGCATGAGCGGTCACGGCCCCGATGCCGACACCTTCGAGAAAGCCAGCAACAGCGACACCACCAAGCCGCACAAGGTCGACGCCACGATGGCCTTCATGTTCGAAACGCCAGCGGTGATCCGCCCCACGCGCTTCGCTGCGGAATCGGCGCAACTTCAAGCCAAGTACTTCGAATGCTGGCAAGGCCTGAAGAAACATTTCGACCCGAGCAAGCGCTAACCGAATCCACCTTGACGCCAAGGCAAGCGCCGCGAAGGTTTGGCCGTTGATGCCCTAGATGGCGCCTTGAATTTCTGTAAGCGGGCGGAAAAAAGAAGGAGGCCTGTTTGAGCGAAGCGAGTTTGCCTCCTTCCCCGCACGGTCACATAAATTCAAGGGGATGTCGCCATCTCGGGCGCGCCTTTCTTTGCTTACTTTCTTTGGCAAGACAAAGAAAGTAAGTCGCCCCCGGCAGGGGGTGAAACAAGGGATGCACCAGCAACGTCAAGCAATAACCGACTCAACAAACAAACCATCGCCCCCATCATGACCACCCGCCAACTAAGCTGGCTAGGATCCGCCAACACCCCCGACACCCATTTCCCCCTGGAAAACCTGCCCTTCGGCATCTTCTCCACCAAGGAAAACCCGTCGCCACGTGCGGGCGTCGCGCTGGGCGATCAAGTCATCGATCTCGGCGTGCTGGATGACGCCGGCCTGCTGCCCGCATCCACACGCGGCACGTTCCGCACCGGCAAGCTCAACAGTTTCATCGCCCTCGGCAAGCCCGTCTGGGCGGAAACGCGCAAGAAGCTGCAAGCGCTGTTCAGCGTGGCCGACACCCACGTACGCGACAACGCCACGCTGCACGCGCGCGCGCTGGTGCCGCAGGCGCATGCGGTGATGCATCTGCCCATCGACATCCCGGGCTATACCGATTTCTATTCATCGAAGGAACACGCCACCAACGTCGGCCGCATGTTCCGCGACCCCGAGAACGCGCTGCTGCCCAACTGGCTGGAAATCCCGATCGGCTACAACGGCCGCGCCAGCTCCGTGGTGGTGAGCGGCACACCGCTGCACCGCCCGATGGGCCAGATCAAGCTGCCCGACCAGCCTCGTCCGATCTTCACGGCCTGCCGCAAGCTGGACTACGAACTCGAGATGGCCTTTGTGGTCGGCAAGCCGAGCGCGCTGGGTGAGCCGGTTTCCGTCGACGCGGCACCGGATCATATGTTCGGCGTCGTGCTCCTCAACGACTGGAGCGCGCGCGACATCCAGCAATGGGAATACGTGCCGCTCGGCCCGTTCAACTCGAAGGGGTTCGGTACATCGATCTCGCCATGGATCGTGACGATGGACGCGCTGGAGCCGTTCCGCGTGGCCAACCCGGCGCAATCGCCTGAGCCGCTGGAATACCTGCGCCAGAGCCACCCCAACGCTTACGACATCGCCCTCGAAACCGCGCTGCGCCCCCACGGCGGCGAACGCACCACCATCGCCCGCACCAACTTCCGCGCGATGTACTGGACGATGGCGCAACAGCTTGCACACCACACCGTATCCGGCTGCAACGTGCGCGTGGGCGACCTGATGGGCTCCGGCACCATCAGCGGCACGACGCCGGATTCGTACGGCAGCCTGCTGGAGCTGACGCTCAACGGCAAGCAGCCGCTTGATCTCGGCAACGGCACCACGCGCGCGTTCCTGGAGGACGGCGACGAAGTCATCATGACCGGCTGGTGCCAGGGCGATGGCTATCGTGTGGGCTTTGGGGAAGTGCGCGGCGAAATCCTGCCGACGCGCGGCGTGAACTAACGCGTCTCGGGGCGGCGGACCGTCGGTCCGCCGCATGCGTCATTCCGCCTTGTCCTGCGCAACATCCAGCATGGCGTCACCGATCACGTTTTCACCGGCTGCCTTGAGCGCCTCCCCCGCACCGCGTACATCGCGTGCTTCGCGGTTCTGGCCGAGCTTGAGCTTGCCTTCCAGCCGTGTGATCTCGATCTCGATGCCAACGATCATCTTGAGCAGATCGTCGACGTAGTCGGCGGGGGCATCCGACATCTTCCACGGCACCGGCTGCGAGGCCTCGTGCGTGCGCGTGAGGCGGGCGACCACGCCTCGGACGAAGCGCTCGTCATCGCGAATGGTGATGCGCCCATGCGCATGCACTACGCGGTAGTTCCATGTGGGCACATGCTTGTGATGCGCCTGCTTGCTCGGATACCACGTCGGCGAGATATACGCATCGCCCGCGCGGAAAATCACCAACACCTCATCGCCGTCGGCCACGTCCTGCCATACGGGGTTGGCTCGCGCCACGTGGGCGTGCAGCATGCCCCGGGGGCCTTCTTCCGGCAGCAGCAGAAACGGAATGTGATTCGCGTCGAGGCCGTTCTTGCCGTGCGTGACGAGCGAGCCGAACGGGTTCTGCGCGATCAACAGGAGGAGCGCGTCGGTGCGCGACGCTTCGAAGTGGGTGGGAACGTACATGGCAACTCCAGGCCGTGACATTGGGCAGGTGAGGCAGACGCCCATTGTGGCGCGAACACCGTCCCGGATATAGAGCCAGCGCGATCCCGTTTGCGGGAACCATGGCGCCGCATGACCGGCGAGCTACTGCGGCGCGGGCTCGGCCGGACCGCTGAACATGCGCGTGCGGTCGTCGTAATTGAAGAGCCCGGTGTAACGTCCCCAGTCGATCGCGGTACGCAGGGTGACCTCTGCATCGGCCTGGTTCAGGTGGTCCTGCAACTCCAGCGCAAAGCGCGCTCGTGGCGCACGGTGCCCTTCGCGCTCGTCGAGGACTTCGCGGATGCGCATGGCCAGTGGAACGAACCGCTGCAAATGTTCCCGGAACAGGCGCTTGCGCTCGTCATCCCCACTTTGCGCGAAGACACGGCCGGCAGTGGTGAGCTTGAGGGTGCCGCCATGCAACTCGGCAAATTCGAGAATGTGAAGCGCGGTGGCGATCGGGAACAGGTCGTGAAGCCGCAGCGTGAGGGCTCCGGCAATCTTCGGAAGCGTTACGTGACCCGCGTTGGACGGCGCGGCCAGGGCCTCGATCAGCTCATCGATCTGGTGGCCCGATACCCCCGGCAAACGCATGGCCAGGCCGCTATGCGCGCGGGTATCGGGCACTTCGGTCAGGCGCGCCGTCAGGATCGAGTAGATGTCATTGACGATCGACTGGAATGCAGCATCCAACCGGTTGCGCGGCTGCGGCAGAGGCACGCAGATCTCGGCCACGATGTGCCCTGGATTGGCGCCCAGAACGAGGATGCGGTCGCACATCAGCACGGCCTCCTCGATGTTGTGGGTGACCATCAGCACCGCCCGCGTCGACAACTGCCGCTGCGCCCACAGGTCGAGGAAATCGGTGCGCAACGTTTCGGCGGTGAGCACATCCAGCGCAGAGAACGGTTCGTCCATCAGCAGCAGGGTCGGCTCGCTGACGAGCGCGCGCGCGAAGCCGACCCGTTGGCGCATCCCCCCCGAGAGCTCGCGCGGAAACGCCGATTCGAAGCCGTCGAGGCCGGTCAGCTCGATGGCGGCCATCGCGCGCCGGCGCGCCTCGTCGAGCGGCAGACTCAGCGCGTCCAGCCCGAGCTCGACGTTGTCGAGCACCGTCAGCCACGGGTAAAGCGCGAACGTCTGGAAGACGACGGCAATGCCCTCCGCGGGCCCGTCAAGCGGCTGGCCGCGATAGCGCACGCACCCCGAAGTCGGCTTGACGAGGCCCGCAGCAATGCGCAGCAGCGTCGATTTTCCCGAGCCGGAACGGCCCAGCAGCCCGAGGATCTCGCCGTCGTGCACGGCAAGATCGATCTTGCCGAGCACCGTCAGCGGCTCGCCGGAAGGCTTGGCGAACGACTTGCAGACCTCGCACAGCTCGATCACCGGGGCGGAAGATTGAGGCTTCGACATGGCGGTCAGTCCAGGCGCATGCGACGTTCCGCATATGCATACAGTGGCCGCCACAGCAGGCGGTTGGTGGCAATCACCATCAACGACATGGCCGCGATGCCCAACGCGATGCGGGGGTAATCGCCGGCAGCAGTCTGCTGGGCGACGTACGCACCCAATCCTTGCGCCTGCAGATGCACGGCACCCCAGCTGACGGCTTCGGCGACGATGCTGGCGTTCCAGGCACCACCGGAGGCCGTGATGACCCCTGTCACGTAGTAGGGCAGGATGCCCGGCAGCATCACCTTGCGCCACCAGTTCGGGGCGCGGATGCGGAAGCTGGTCGCAGTCTCGCGCAGGTCGCTCGGGAACGCCGCCGCCCCTGCGATCACGTTGAACAGGATGTACCACTGGGTCCCAAGGATCATGAGCAGGCTGAGCCAGACATCGACTGAACCGTGGAAACGCACGATCAGGAACACCACCACGGGAAACAGCAGATTGGCGGGAAACGCCGCCAGGAACTGCGCCAGCGGCTGCACTCGCGCCGTCCAGCGCGGGCTCAATCCGACTGCCACGCCGACGGGTACCCAGACGATCGACGCCAACGCGATCAGCGCCATCACACGCAGCAGCGTGAACGCGCCGCTGCGCGCCACGGTCGCCACGTCTGTCCACGCCAATGTTCGTCCGGCAAGGCGGTAGAGGGCCAGCATCGCGTACGCCGCGCCGGCGGCGCAAAGACCGAGCCAGAGCGCATCACCCAGTCGCCGCGGCATGGCGCCTTTCCATCGCATCGCGGGCAGGGGCCAACGCAGCTGGGCCCGTGCAGCCTGATGCAGCGCGATACCAACCGGCGCCATCATCCGTTGCACCCACGCGGAACGGTGAAACAGATCGAGCAGCCAGCTCCTCGGGGGCATCTGGCTCGCCGTCTGCTCGAAGCGGAACTTGTCGGCCCACGCCACCATGGGCCGGAAGAGCAACTGGTCATACAGCACGATTGCCACGGCCATTGCAAGGATCGCCCAACCCACCGCGCCCAGATCACGCTGCGCGATCGCACGGGCAACGTAGGCGCCGACACCCGGTAGCGCGACCCGCACATCGCCCACCGAGATCGCCTCCGATGCGACCACGAAGAACCATCCGCCCGACATGGACATCATCATGTTCCATACCAGGCCCGGCATGGCGAATGGCACCTCAAGCCGCCAGAAGCGCTGCCAGGACGAGGCGCGAAAGCCCCGGCTGGCCTCGTCCAGGTCGGCGGGGATGGTACGCAGGGCCTGGTAAAAGCTGAACGCCATGTTCCACGCCTGACTGGTGAAGATGGCGAAGACGGCCGCCAGCTCCGCCCCCAGCACATTGCCCGGGAACAGCGCCATGAAAAACACCACGGTGAACGACAGGTAGCCCAGGATCGGCACCGACTGCAGGACATCCAGCAGCGGAATCAGCACCATCTCGGCGCGCCGGCTCTTGGCGGCCAGCGTTGCGTAGGTGAACGTAAACAGCAGGGACAAGGCCAGGGCCGCGAACATGCGCGTTACCGTGCGCAGCACATATGCGGGCAGCGCAAGCGGCGAGAGGGAGATTTCCGGCTGACTGGCTGCCACCAGCGGCCCCACCATCTGCCGAGCACCACTGCCGAGCAGCAGCACCATGCCCAGGACAAGCAGCATGGCCAGCAGATCCCTCCAACGCGGAACATGCGGCAGCCATTGGCCACCGCCTGGCACCTCGGCATGGTGCTCCATGGTCTTCCCCTTCGGGCGCGCGGGCGGCGCGGGCCGCCTTGTCCATGGTCGAGTATGGTGGACGAAGCGGCACGGCGGCCGTTGATGCAAATCAACGGCCAGGGGTTCGTCATGCAACCGTCATTGAACCGCGACGCTCAATCGCGCAACAGGTTCTTGGCGATGATGAGTTGCTGGATCTGCGTGGTGCCTTCGTACAAGCGCAGCAGGCGCACATCGCGATAGAAGCGCTCGGCCTTGTACTCGGCAATGTAGCCCGCGCCACCGTGAATCTGCACCGCGCGATCGGCCACGCGGCCGACCATCTCCGTACAGAACATCTTGGTGCACGACGCCAGCATGCTGACTTCGTGGTCCTGTTTACCGACGGGCTTGGCGTCGTAGCGGCGCGCGCAGTCGCGCACCATCGACATGCCCGCGTACAGCTCCGCCTGGCTGTCGGCCAGCATGGCCTGGATCAACTGAAAGTCTGCGATGGGCTGGCCGAACTGCTTGCGTTCCTTGGCATACGCCACCGCATCAGCAATCAGCCGGTGCGCCATGCCGCACGCCAGCGCCGAGATGTGCAGGCGGCCGCGGTCCAGCACCTTCATCGCCGTCTTGAAGCCCTGCCCCGCCACGCCGCCAATGATGTTGGCCGCCGGCACGCGCACGTTGTCGAGCATCACATCGCATGTTTTGGTGCCGCGCTGCCCCATCTTCCTGTCGGGCTTGCCGAGCGTGATGCCCGGCGTATCGGCTGGCACGATAAAGGCCGAGATACCGCCCGCGCCCTCGCCGCCCGTGCGCGCCATCAGCGTGAATGCCCCGGCGCGCGGCGCGTTGGTGATGAAACGCTTGGTGCCGTTGATGACGTAGTGATCGCCGTCCAGCGTGGCGCGCGTTTGCAGCGATGCGGCATCTGACCCCGCATTCGGCTCCGTCAACGCAAACGAGATGATCAGCTCGCCGCTGGCAATGCGCGGCAGGTAATCGGCCTTCTGCGCATCGGTGCCGTCCATCAGGATGCCCTGCGAGCCGATGCCAACGTTGGTGCCGAACACCGAGCGGAACGCAAACGCCGTGTGGCCGAGGTCGTACACCACCTCGCATTCCTGGGCCATCGACAGGCCAATGCCGCCATGCTCCTCCGGGATCGACAGGCCGAAGAGGCCCATGTCCTTCATGTCGGCGACGATGTCGGCGGGCACGTCGTCTTCGTCTTCGAGGATGTTTTCGGCCGGCATGAGCCGGTCCTGGATGAAGCGCTGCACCGATTGCTGCAGCAGACCGAACGATTCGTCGTCGAGCGCCATGTCGCTTGCTCCTGTGGGATGTTCGGGTCGATGTTACCGGGTTGCTGCGTTTTGACAATCCAGACCTGTATCAACAGAATGTCGAATCGGCTTCATCAATTCACGTACTGGAATGGATCTCAACGCACTCAAGCTGTTCGTGGAAATCGTCGATGCGGGCAACCTGTCCGCGGCGGCGCGCCGCCTGCAGACCACCCGCTCCAATGTGAGCCACCGGCTCAAGGCGTTCGAGCGGGCGCTGGGCGTGCAGTTGCTGCGCCGGACCACCCGCCGGGTCGAACCCACCGAAGTGGGGGCCGGCATCTACGAGCACGGGCGCAGCATCCTGCGCGAGATGGCAGCCGCCGATGCGCTTGTCTCGTCGCTCGGCAAATCACTGCAAGGCAGCGTGCGGCTATCGGTGCCAACAGGGCTAGGGCACTTGCTGGTGTCGCCGTTGCTGGTGGCGTTCAAGCGCGCGTACCCGGACATCCGCCTTGACGTGCGCTTCGACAACCGCGTGTCTGATCTGATTGGCGAAGACGTCGATGTGGCGCTGCGCATCGTGTCGAACCCGCCGGAATCGCTTGTCGCGACGCTGCTCGATGAGGTGGACTGGGTGCTGTGCGCAGCGCCCGACTACCTGGCGGCGCGCGGCGTGCCCAGCTCCGTTGAAGCGTTGCGCGATCACACCATCGTGAGCGCGCCGGCAGTCGGCCAACCGTTGCGGCTCGCCGCCCAGCTGGGCGATGAGCGCACAGCAGTCACGCTCGACCCTGGCGTGTCTTCCGACAACTACCTGTTCCTGCAAGCCGCCGTGCGTGCCGGAAACGGGCTCGGCATCCTGCCTTACTACGCGGCGGCCGACGACCTGCGCGAGGGATACATCAAGCGCGTGCTGCCGGCCTACCGCTTCAGCGTATTCGGCAGCCGCCTCTACATGCTCGCCATGCCGAGCCGCTATCGCACGCTGGCGACGCGGCATCTGCTGGATTTCCTCAAAGCGGGGCTGCAGGGCAAGCTGCCGCGGTTGCCCCAGAAGGCCAGTGCCTGATTACCCCTCCAGCGGCATCAACCCCTGCAGCTGCGCAAAGCAGATCGACTTGGCGGTCTCGATAAAGTCCTGCGCAAACGGGGCCTGCGCGTAATCGCGCGTCATCGCCGCATAGAGGTCGCTCCACAAGCCCTCCTTTCCGACACGCTTGGCGACGACGTATTCGTAATCAACGTAATTCTTGATGCCCCAGCTCGGCAAGGCCGCCAGCCCGCGGCGGCTCGCCACGAGCTGCAGCACGGCGATGGTGAGCTCGGCCGTGCGGCGATTGAACACGATGCCGGCAGGGGTCAGCACCTGGCGGATCAGGTCGATGCGCTCTTCCGGCACGGGATAGGTGATGAGCGTCTGGTCGGTGAAGTCCTTCGCTTCGAGCCACTTCCTGCTGCGCAGCGGATGGTCGACCGGCAGCACGGCGAGGATCTCGAAGCGAAACAGCGGCGCAAAGACCACCCCGCGGCGCATCTTGGCATCGGAGCCGATCACCACGTCGGCACGCCCGTCCTTGAGCAGCGCCAGCGGGTCCGCATGAAAGCCGGACACGAGGTCCATCTCGACCTCCGGCCAGCGCTGGCGGAAGGCATCCATGACCGGCATGAGCCAGTCGAAACACGTGTGGCATTCGAGCGCGATGCGCAACGTGCCAGCCGCACGGCCCTTGATGCGTTCGAGGTCGCGCTCGGCAGCCTGGATGTCGGCCACCACCTTCTGCGCCAGCTCCAGAAGGCGCTCGCCGGCCTCGCTCAGCTCCACGGTCTGTCCTTTGCGGCGCACGACCGCCAAACCGTAGTGCGATTCCAGCGCGCGCAACTGGTGCGACAGGGCCGACTGCGTCAGATGCAGCCGCTCCGCCGCACGCGAGACGGAGCCGCCATCGGCCAGGGCAATCAGTGTGCGCAGATGTCGGACTTCCAGCATGGGTGTGAAGCGATATATGAATTGAATTCAAATCTATCCAAAATAATATCATTTGATTCATGATACGCCGTCACCCATCATCGCAGGACGCAAACACAAATCAGCTCTCCTGCGACGAACATGACGACCATCCACACCCTCGGCTACCCACGCATCGGCGCACAGCGCGAACTGAAATTCGCCCTCGAATCGTTCTGGAAGGGCGCCTCGTCCGAAGACGACCTGCGCGCCACCGGCAGCGCTTTGCGCGCGCGTCACTGGGCTGCCCAGCGCGATGCTGGCCTCGACTTCGTGACGGTGGGCGACTTCGCCTGGTACGACCAGGTGCAGCAGACCGCTGCGCTGCTCGGCGCCGTCCCGACGCGCTACGGCTTCGATCCGGCACAGCTCACGCTGGCGCAGTCTTTCGTGCTCGCGCGCGGCAACGCCGACCACGCAGCCATGGAAATGACCAAGTGGTTCGACACCAACTACCACTACCTCGTGCCGGAACTGACGCCGGACCTGCTCGATCGGCAATGGGGCCCCGGCACCGAATGGCTGTTCGACGAGGTGCGTGAAGCGCAGGCGCTCGGCCATCGAGTGAAGGTGGTGCTGCTTGGGCCGATCACGTTCCTGCATCTGGCCAAGGCTCGCCATGGCCTCGCCGACAAGCTCGCCCTGCTGCCGCAGGTCCTTCAGGCTTACACGGCCGTGCTACAGCGCCTGGCCGCGCTGAAGGTGGAATGGGTACAGATTGACGAACCCGCGCTGGTGCTCGATCTGCCGCAAGCCTGGGTCGATGCATTTGGCCCCGCTCACCAGGCGCTGGCCGCAGCCAAGGGCCCGAAACGGCTGCTTGCGACGTACTTTGAAGCCGCTTCCCACCACGCTGCGCTGATCCAGTCCCTGCCGGTCGATGGCGTACACCTGGATCTCGTTCGCGCGCCGGATCAGGTCGCCGCCTTCGCGCCATGGTCTGCCGACAAGGTCCTCTCCGTTGGCGTAGTGGACGGCCGCAACATCTGGCGTACGGATCTGACCCGCGTGCTGGCGCACCTCACCCCGCTGGCACAAGCCCTGGGCGACCGCCTGTGGATCGCGCCGAGCTGCTCGCTGCTGCACGTGCCGGTAGACCTGTCGGCTGAAACGAAACTCGACGATGAACTCAAGGGCTGGCTGGCCTTTGCGCGCCAGAAGCTGGACGAACTCGCCGTGATCAAGCGCGCGCTTGTGGAAGGGCCGGCCGCCGTGCAGGGCGAGCTCGATGACAACCGCATCGCGATCGCCTCGCGCACCCAATCACGCCGGGTACACAACGCGGGCGTCAAGAAACGCGTTGCCGCCATCCGCGCAGCAGACGCCGTGCGCGCCGCACCGTATCCCGCCCGTGCCGACGCGCAGCAGGCGCGGCTGAACCTGCCGCTGCTGCCGACCACCACCATCGGCTCGTTCCCGCAAACACCCGAGATCCGCCGGGCGCGCGCACAGCACAAGCGCGGCGACCTGCCGGCGCTGGACTACCTGCAGCGCATGCGCACCGAGATTGCCGACGTCGTACGCCGCCAGGAAGCGCTCGGCCTGGACATGCTCGTGCACGGCGAAGCCGAGCGCAACGACATGGTCGAATACTTCGGCGAGCTGCTGTGGGGTTACGCCTTCACGGCCAACGGCTGGGTGCAGAGCTATGGCTCGCGCTGCGTCAAGCCCCCGGTCATCTACGGCGATGTGTACCGCCCCGAAGCCATGACCGTCGAGTGGTCCAAGTATGCGCAAAGCCTGACCTCGAAGCCGATGAAGGGCATGCTGACTGGTCCGGTCACGATGCTGCAGTGGTCGTTCGTGCGCGACGATCAGCCGCGCGAGCAGACCGCACTGCAGATTGCGCTGGCCCTGCGCGACGAGGTGTGCGACCTGGAGGCCGCGGGCATCGCCGCCATCCAGATCGATGAGCCGGCGTTCCGCGAGGGTCTGCCGCTGCGCGCATCCGATGTGCCGACTTACCTGGAATGGGCGGCACGTGCGTTCCGCGTGTCGGCGTCGGGCGTACGCAACGATACGCAGATCCACACGCACATGTGCTATTCGGAATTCAACGACATCCTGCCGGCCATCGCGTCGATGGATGCCGACGTGATCACCATCGAGACCTCGCGCTCGAACATGGAACTGCTCGATGCGTTTGCCGAGTTTGCGTATCCGAACGAGATCGGTCCGGGCGTATATGATATTCACTCGCCGCGCGTGCCGCGCGTGGATGAAAGGGAATCCCTGCTCGACAAGGCGGCACAGGTCGTGCCGGTGCAGCGCCTGTGGGTGAATCCGGATTGCGGCCTGAAGACGCGTGGCTGGCCGGAGGTGGAGGCTGCGCTGCAAGGCATGGTCGAAGCCACGCACCGTCTTCGCGCGAAGCATGCCAACGCAAAGCGTGCAGGCAGCAAGGCGGCGCACGCCGAGGGCGAGATGGCCTGAACCACAGACGCACGCAAGACAAAACGCCAACCGGCCTGCGTCGGTTGGCGTCGCGCATGGGGTGGTTCAGGCCGTGGTGTCGGGCCGGCCACGGCGCGACTTGGAGGCCACCTGTGCTACGCCTGTCCCGCGCCCTGCTCTGCTTCAGGTTGCACCTTGACCTCGTGGCGGCGGGCGCCGCGTACCTTGCGCAGGGTCCATTCCTTGAGGTCGTCCACCTTCTCGAATACCACCGGCACCACCAGCAGGCTCAGCAACGTCGACGTCAGCAGCCCGCCGATCACGGCCACGGCCATGGGCGCACGGAAGCCCGCGTCGCCCTCCAGGCCGAGTGCCATCGGCACCATGCCGGCCGTCATCGCCACAGTCGTCATGACGATCGGGCGCGCACGCTTGTGGCACGCATCGATGATGGCCTCCGTGCGCGACATGCCCAGATCACGCCGCGCCACGATGGCGTATTCAACCAGCAGGATCGAGTTCTTGGTGACGATGCCCATCAGCATGAGCAGGCCGATCAGCGCCGGCAGCGACAGACTGAAGCCGAACAGCGCCAGCAGGCCAAAGGCCCCACCCACCGAGAGCGGTAAGGCCGCCAGAATCGTCACCGGCTGCGTGAAGTCATGGAACAGCAACACCAGCACCGCGTACACGCACAGCACACCTGCGAGCATGGCGAGGAAGAAACTGCTGAACAGCTCCTGCATGCCCTCGACATCCCCGGAGGCAATGCGGCGCACACCCGGCGGCAGGTTCTTGATGGCCGGCAGGGCCTCCACCGCCATGTTGGTGTCGCCGAGCGCGCGTCCCTCCAGCCCCACGCTGATGGTGACGTTGCGGCTGCGGTCATAGCGATCGATCTGGGCTGGGCCGCTGCCGAGCGTGATATCGGCGATGTTTTCGAGCGGCACTGCGCCATTGCGGCCGGGCACCCGCAACTGGCGGATCGTATCGATCTGGTGGCGCGCCTTCGGGTCCAGCTCGACGCGGATGTACACCTGCCGCTCTGGCAGGTTCAGCTTGGGCAGGTTGACGTCGTAGTCGCCGGCGGTGGCCACGCGCACCGCCTGCCCGATGGCGGCAGCCGTCACGCCTTGCTGGGCAGCCCGCGCAAAATCCGGGCGGATCACGATCTCTGGTCGAAGCAGACTGGCCGACGAGGTGATCGCACCCAGCCCCGGCACCGTACGCAGGTCACGCATCACGTCGCGGGAAGCCTGCTGCAACGTTGCCGGATCATCGCCGGCGAGCACCACCTGCAATTGCTCGCCCGAACCGACAGCGCCGAACGAAATGCGCACACCGGGCACGCCCTCCAGCATCTCGCGCAACTGGCGCTGCACCTCTTGCTGCCGGATACGCCGCTCGTGGCGGTCCGTGAGCGAGATGGTGAGCGTGCCGGTGCGTACCTCACCGCCGCTGGAGCCCGGTACGCCGGCCATCACGCCCGAACCGATGGCGGCGTAGACACGGCGCACGTCCTTGTGCTGCATGACGATCTTACGCACGCGCTCGACGTTGTCACGCGTTTGCGCGATGGTGCTGCCCGGTGGGCTTTCCACCGTCATCTGCAGCTGCGCCCAGTCTTCGGGCGGAAGGAACGTCACAGGAATCAACCCGATGATGGCCACCGATACCGCGAAGAAGACGGCCGCCATGGCGCTCGTCTTCCACGGGTGGATCAGGCACCAGCGCGCCGCGCGGAGGTAGCGCACCATGATCCAGCCGTCGCGGTTCGGCTCGTCCTGGGGCTTGAGCAGGTAGGCTGCCATCATTGGCGTCAGCAAGCGCGCGACCAGTAACGAGGCCAGCACCGCCAGCGACGCCGTCCAGCCAAACTGCTTGAAGAACTTGCCCGAGATGCCCCCCATGAAGGCCGTCGGCAGGAAGACCGCCACCAGCGTGAGCGACGTGGCCACCACGGCGAGGCCGATTTCCTGCGCGGCCTCCAGCGCCGCCTCGTAGGGCGGTTTGCCGTTACGCAGGTGGCGCACGATGTTTTCCACTTCGACGATGGCATCGTCGACCAGGATCCCGACCACCAGCGTGAGCGCCAGCAGCGTGATGCCGTTGAGCGTGAAGCCCAGCATGTTCATGGCTGCAAAGGTCGGGATGATGGATAGCGGCAGCGCCACCGCAGACACGAATGTCGCCCGCCAGTCCCTCAGGAACAGCCACACCACCAGCACCGCCAGGATCGCGCCTTCGTACAGCGCGTGCATTGACGCGGCATAGGCATCCGACACTGGCTTGACCATGTTGTAGACCTCGGTCACGTGCACGTTCGGGCGCTCTGTCCGCAGCCGGGCCAGCGCTTCGCGAACCCCCTTCGCAACCGAGATCTCGCTCGCGCCGCGCGATCGGAACACCTGAAAGCTCACCACCGGCTTGCCGTCGAGCAAGGCCATCTGGCGGGGCTCGGCGGCGGTGTCGCGCACGTCGGCCACATCGGAGAGACGGATGCGCCGGCCGTCGGAGAGCGGAATGTCCATCTGCGCCAGCTCGTGCGCGCTCTTCACAGTGCCCAGCGTGCGCACGGCCTGCTCCTGCCCGCCGATATTGCCGCGCCCGCCCGGCGCTTCCTGCTGCACGCCGCGCACCTGTGCGCTGATGTCGGCCGCCGTGACATTCAACGCCTGCAGGCGCACCGGATCGAGCTGGACGCGCACCTCGCGGTCTACCCCGCCCTGGCGGGTGACCTTGGCCACGCCATGCACCGAGAGCAGGCGCTTGCTGATGGTGTTATCGACAAACCAGGAAAGATCCTCAGCGTCCATGTCGGGCGCATCCACTGCATACGTCAGCACTGGCATGCCTGCAAAGGTCACGCGCGAGATGACCGGCTCCTGCACATCCGAAGGCAACTGCGCGCGAATGCGGCTGACGGCGTCGCGCACATCGTTCACCGCCTCCTGCACATCCTTTTCCAACTCGAACTCCACCATCGTGGTCGAGCTGCCGTCGTTGACGGTGGACGTGATGTGCTTGATCGCACCGATACTGGCAACGCTGTCCTCGATCTTGCGCGTGACCTCGGTCTCCATCTGCGTGGGCGTGGCACCCGGCAAGCTCGCCGTGATCGACACAGCGGGAAAGTCGATGTCCGGAAAGTTCTGGATCGACAGCATCTTGAACGACACCAGCCCCGCTACCGTCATCAGGATGAACAGCAGGATCGGCGGAATCGGCTTGCGGATCGCCCACGCGGAAAAGTTCATGGTCTGGCTCCAGCCGCAGCGGACGCCGACGCCGTGACACCCGCCCCGACCACGCGGACAAGGTCGTCGTCAGTCAGGAAGGCAGCGCCGCTGGCGACCACCGCATCATTCGGGCCGATGCCCTGCACGATCTCGACCTGCCCATCCTGACGTCGGCCGAGCGCGACCTTGGCCTGGCGTACGCGCCCCTGCGGGCCCACCACCATGGCGTAGTCGTAGCCATCGCGCGAGAACACGGCAGTCTCGGGCAGTGTCGTGGCCGGCGCATCGCCCAGCAGCACGTCGCCGGACAGATACATGCCGGCCTTCACGCCCGCCGCGCCTGCCTCCGGCGGCAGATCGACATAGACCAGGCCATTGCGCGTGTTGGCGTCCACGGTTGGGGCGACCTGCCGCACGCGGCCGTCGATAACGCCGCCGTCCATCCGGCGCACCCGGACAGCCTGGCCTGGCCGGATGCGCGCAAGCACATCGCCGTGCATTTCAGCGCGCCACTCCAGCCGGTTCTTGCGGATCAGCTTGAACAGCTCGGTGCCCGACGCCACCACCGCGCCCACGGTGGCCGAACGCGCACTGATCACCCCATCGTCGGGTGCCACGACGCGCGTGTAGCGCAGGCGCAGTTCCTGGCTGTCGAACTGCGCACGCGCCGCGGCAAGCTTGGCGGCAGCCGTCTTGGCCTGGGTGTCGTACTGGATCAGGTCCTGCTGGCTGATGGCGCCGCTCTTGTCGAGCTCATGCGCGCGCCGCGCCTCGCCGGCCGCCTGCGCGGCCGAGGCCTCGGCTTCGGCCAGGCTCGCACGCTGCGCGGCCACGTCGGCTCGCACGGTGTCATCGGACATGCGCGCAAGCAGTTGCCCATGCTTGACCACGTCCCCGACGTTGACCAGCACCTCGGCCAGCTTCAGCCCGTTCACTTCTGCGCCGACGCTGGCCTCCTGCCAGGGCTGGACCGCGCCGCTGGCAGTGGCGATGCGCGGCCAAACCCGCTGCGTGAGATGCACCACGTTGACGACCAGCGCCGGCTTGGCGGCGTGCGGATCCTTCTTGCCGTCGGGCGCTGCCTTGCCGCATGCGCCCAGCATGCCAGCCAGCACGACGGCCAGCGTGGCCTTCCAGATACGTTGTCCTGTCATGAAGCGTTTCCGTTGGGCGCAGGGCGCTGAGCAGCCCGTGCGGGAGCGTTGGAGGGATCTGGTTGGCCGTTCGCACCGGCGGCGTCTTCGCGCCATCCCCCGCCGACAGCCTTGTAGAGGGCAACCCATGCCTGTGCTCGTTCAAGCCTGACGGCGGCAAGCGATTGCGATGCCTGCAACGCGGTGCGCCGCACATCCTCGAGCTGGAGCAGACTGCCGGCACCCAGGCGATAACGCGCACTGGCCGCGTCCAGCACCTTGGCATACTGCGCGTCCGCCTTGGTCGCGGCATCCAGCCTGCGCTCGGCGGCGTCCAGGCGCACGAGCGCGTCTTCCACTTCCTGCACGGCCTGCCGCACCTTGGCCCGATAGCTGGCCAGTGCCTGATCGTAGCGGGCACGCGCGGTTTCCACGCGCGCCGCACCCGCCCCGCCATCAAAGATCGGCAGTGACACCGAGGGCCCGAACGACCAGGACTTGGTCGTCGCAGACTGTCCGCTGAAGCGGAACGCATTGATGCCGATGGAGCCCGCCAGCGTGATCGACGGCAGGCGGCTGGCCACCGCCACGCCAATGTCCGCGCTCGCGCCGGCGACAGCGCGCTCTGCCGATGCCACGTCCGGTCGCTGTGACAATACGCGTGCCGGCACATCTGGCACACCGGCGTCGGGCGGCGCAGGGATCTGCGCGTTTGCTTTGGCGAGCAGCCCGTTCAGCGCGTCATGATCGAATCCGGTCAGCGTGACGAGCTTGTCGATGCCCTGTGCGCACTGCGCGCGCTGGCCTTCCAGCACGTTGATGGCGTCGGCCACGCTCGCCTGCGCCTGGGCGTCGTCGGCCGGCGCGGCAAAACCCGCGCGGAATTTCCGCTCTGTCAGTTGCAGCGTCTCTTGCCGCGAGGCAAGCGTCGCCGCATCAATCCCGACAAGCGCTTCGCATTGGCGCTGCTGCAGATAGGTGCTGGCGACCTCCGCCGCAAGCGACACGCGGGCGTCGTGCCAGTCAGCCTCGCTGGCCGCCAGGCGGGCATCTGCGCCCTCCAGGCTGCGGCGCTTTCCACCGAACAGGTCGATCTCCCACGACGCATCGGCTTGCGCCGCCAGCGTCGTGATGGTGCCCAGCCCCAGCGCAGGGCCCAGCGCAGCGCCGGAGGACAATCCGCCAAAACCCGCTCCAGTGCCGAACTGGCTGCCGCCAAACCCGCCCTGCCGCGTGGCCGAGCCGCTCCCTTTCGATTGCGGCAGCAGCGCGGCCTGGCTGCTGGACACCACCGCGCGGGCTTCGCGCACGCGGCCCACCGCCTGCGCAACGGTGGGGCTGGAGGCGTCGGCTTGCTCTACGAGCTGTGCGAGCACCGGGTCCTGGAACTGCTCCCACCAGCGCGCCAGCGCGAGGCGGCTGCCGTGATGCGGCAGCGTGGCATGCCACCCTCGGGGCGCTTCGGTGCCGCTCAGTTGCGGGGGGCTGTAATCGGGCCCGACCGCGCAGCCGGCCACCAGTGCCGTCAGCGCAGCGAGTACGCACCGGGCAGGATGGGCGACCGCTTGGCCGCGGGCGTGTCGACCTGTCTTCATGGGAAGTGTCTTTCGGGAACGCAGCCGGAATTATGCCCAGTCAAGCGCCCACAAGACACCCGCCCGCTTGCCGTGCACAGCGAGCCCCGGCGGCCGCGTCAGACCAACCTCGATGACGCGCCGGTCCTGGCGTCAGATGTAACCCAACAGCACGAGGATGACGACGATGACGACAATCAGCCCCAGCCCGCCCGTCGGGCCATAGCCCCAGCTGCGGCTGTACGGCCACGAGGGCAACGCGCCGATCAGCAGCAGGATCAGTACGATGATGAGAATAGTGCTCAACATGGGGCCTCCTGGTTTTGCGTCGATATGCCGCAGCGCGCATCGGCGCGACGGTCTGATTCGTCACCTAGCACGCCGCGTTCCCATGCCGGCTCGAAAGCGGCCGTTTCATATGCCTGGCGGTTAATTGCGAATATTCGATACGACTGGGCTTATGATCCGGCCCGTTCTCCTCAGGGATCTTTGGGTATGCCTTCCATTGCGATCGAATCAGCGGCCTCGCTCGGCTGGATCGGTGCCGGGCGCCTGGCGCGCGCGCTAGCCCTGCGGGCCCACGAGGCTGGCGTGCGGACGGTGGCCGTAGCCAGCCGCACAGCGCAACCTGCAGCCTGGCTGGCCGACGCAACAGGTGCCAAGCTGCTGGACCCGCAGGGCGTTGCCGATACGGCGCAGTGGGTATTCATCACCGTGCCGGATGACGCCATTGCGGATGTTGTCGCCGGTGTGCATTGGCGACCGGGCCAGCTCGTGCTCCACTGCAGCGGCGCTGGCGAGCGCGACCTCCTGGAGGCCGCACGCCGGGCCGGCGCATCGACCGCCAGCTTCCACCCTCTCTTCCTCTTCGCGGGCTTGCCGGATGACGCCGAACGGCTGCGTGGGGCGTCGATCGCCATCGATGCCGATGCTCCGCACGATGCGGCGCTCGCCAACTTCGCGCTGCGGCTCGGATGCCCACCACTGAAAGTGCGCGCCGGACAGCGCGCGCTCTATCACGCAGGGGCCAACTACGCAGCCAGTTTTCTGCTGTGCGCGCTGCACGAGGCGGCCACGCTGTGGGAGGCCGCCGGCATCGATCGGCAAGCGGCGGTTGCGGCGATGTGGCCCCTGGTGGAAGGCACGTTGGCTGCCGCCCGGGCGCGCGGCCTCGCTGGCGCGCTGGCAGGCCCCGTGTCGCGCGGGGACGGCGGTGTCATCGATCGGCACCTCCAGGCGCTCGAAGCACTCGGCGGCGACCATGCCACGCTCTATACCGCGCTCACGCGGCGCGCGCTGGCCCTGGCGGCCGAACGTGGCGCGCCGTCGGCAGACGTGCTCGCAGACCTGTCCGGCCGGCTCAGCCCGGCACCGTAACTGCGTTTGCCTGATGCGGATCGCCGGTATGCACCAACGCGGCGCGCACCATACAATCGGCAGCTTGTCCGTTTGCCCGAGCCGCCATGTCCGCTACACCCTCCTCTCCTGCCAGCCCGCACGCTGAGCGTCGCTCGGCTGGTGCGCTGGCGCTTCTCGTCGTGGGCCTCATATTGGTGGGGGTGAACCTGCGGCCCGCACTGTCGAGCCTGTCTCCCGTGCTCAAGCAGGTGGCCGCCGGCACCGGTCTCTCGGGTGCCGCGGCCGGTTTGCTGACGACGTTGCCCGTGGTGTGCCTGGGCGTGTTTGCACCGGCCGCTGCGGTGCTGGCCCGGCGGTTTGGCGCCGAACGCGCCGTGGGCGGCCTGCTGATCGCCCTTGCCGCCGGTATCGCATTGCGCAGTGCGGGCGGCGTGGCACCGCTCTTCATCGGCACCCTGGCGGCGGGTGCCTGCATTGGCGTGACGGGCGTCCTGCTGCCCGGTATCGTCAAGCGCGATTTCGGCCGGCAGGCAGATCTGATGACGGGCGTCTACACCATGGCCCTGTGCTTTGGCGCCGCCGTGGCGGCTGGGGCGAGCGCGCCGCTGTCGGCTTGGCTGGGCGGCTGGCAGCCGGCACTCGCATTCTGGGCCTTGCCGGCGCTGCTCGCGTTTGTCGGCTGGTGGCCCCACATGCGGCACGCGCACGGTAAGGGCGCGGCCATGCGCATTGAACGGGTTTCGCTGTGGAACCAGCCGATCGCATGGCAGGTGACCCTGCACATGGGGCTGCAATCGTCGCTGGCGTACTGCGTGTTCGGCTGGCTGCCCGTGATCCTGCAAGACCGCGGGCTGTCGCCGGTGCAGTCGGGCGTGGTGGTGGCGGTGTCGATTCTCGTGCAGCTCATCACGGCGCTCGGCGGGCCTTTCATTGCGAGGCTCGGCCGAGACCAGCGGCCCGCCGTGCTGTTGATGATGCTGATGTGCTGGGCTGGGCTGCTGGGCTGCCTGTATGCGCCCCTCTCCACGCTCTGGTGGTGGGCCGTGCTCCTGGGCCTGGGCCAGGGCGGCAATTTCAGCGTGGCGCTGTCATTGATCGTGCTGCGCTCGGCCGATGTGCGCGTGGCGGCGAGCCTGTCGGCCATGACGCAGGGCATTGGCTATGTCATGGCCGCTGCTGGGCCCTACCTGATGGGCGTGCTGCATGACCTGACCGGAAGCTGGGCCGTGATGGGTTGGCTGTTCAGCGCGATTGCGCTGGCGTCGATGGCCGTAGGCTCGCTTGCCGGACGCGATCGTACCCTGCACGCCGACGCGTGATCCAGTCCGACTAAGGCGTCTTGGCCTGGCCCGCGCGGAAACATCCCGCCTCGTGGTCGTCCACCATGCCAGTCGCCTGCATGAAGGCGTAGCAGATGGTCGGGCCGACAAACTTGAAACCCCGCCCCACCAGCGCCTTGCTCATCGCCTTGGAGGCATCGGTGGCGCCGGGCGCATCCCGGTAGCTTTCCCAGCGGTTGACGACCGGCTTGCCACCGACGAACCCCCACAGGAAGGCATCGAGCGAGCCTGCTTCGTCTTGCAGCGCCAGCACCTTGCGCGCGTTGATGACCGCACCTTCCACCTTGGCGCGGTTGCGCACGATGCCCGGGTCGGCGAGCAGCTTTTCGATACGCGCCGGCGTGAAGCGGGCCACCCGTGCGGGTTCGAATCCATCGAACACCTCCTGATAGCGCGCCCGCTTGCGAAGGATGGTTTGCCACGACAGGCCGGCCTGCGCGCCTTCGAGCACGAGCATCTCGAACAGATGGCGGTCATCGTGCGAGGGCGTGCCCCATTCTGTGTCGTGATACGCGATCATCAATGGGTCGTCATTGACCCAGCAGCAGCGGGACATGGCAGCGTCTCCTAGATCCACCCCGACTTGCGCAGCTTGCGGTACAGCGCTACGCAGGCCAGCACGGTGCACGTCAGCACGATCGGATAGCCCGCCAGATGCTCCAGCTCCGGCATGTCCTTGAAGTTCATGCCGTAGTTGCTGAAGACCACGGTCGGGATGGCCAGGATGGCGCCCCAGCCCGCCAGTCGCTTGACGATATCGTTCTGCGTGACGGACACCAACGCCACATTCACGGAGATGGCCGTGGTCAGCATCTCGCGAATCACGTCGAGCGCACCCACCACGCGGTGCGCGTGGTCCGCAATGTCGCGGAAATACGCACGCAACTCCTTCGGTACGAAGTCTTCGTGCAGGCGCACGAGCTGCCCGGCGATGTCCTCCACGGGCAATGCGGCATTGCGCAGGCGCAGCAGTTGGCGCTTGAGCGTGTAGAGCCGCTCGATCGACGCGCGGTCAAACGAGTCGCCAAAGATCCGGCTCTCGATCGCCTCGAATTCTTCCTGCAGGCTTTCCAGCACGGGCTGGTAGTTGTCGACCACGAAATCCAGCACTGCATACAGCGCGAAGGGCGCACCCTTGGCCAGCAGTTGCGGCGTCCGTTCGCAACGCTCGCGCACGGGTGCGTACGAGGCCGACGGTCCATGTCGCACCGAGACAAGGAAATCCTTGCCGACGAACAGGTGGGTCTCGCCGAAGATCACGTTGCCGCGCTCGAGTTGCGCGGTGTTCAGCACGATGAAGAGCGAATCGCCGTAGACCTCCAGCTTGGGTCGCTGATGGGCGTTGCGTGCGTCTTCAATCGCGAGGTCGTGCAGGCCGAATTCTTCCTGTACCCGCGCAAGCATCGCGTTGTCTGGCTCGTGCAGGCCCAGCCAGACAAACGAGCCCGGCGAATGCAGCACATCGCTGATGGCATCGACGGACAGGTCACGCTCGCGCTTGCCGCTGCGGTACAGCGCGCTGTTGATCACCATGGGCATGGCGTATCTCCCGGCGCCTCAGCGCGCTTCTGGCTGGCGGGGGGCCTTGGTTTGGGAAGACTTGGCATCGGCCGAGGCAAGGCTCGGAACCTCCGCGATGCGTGTTTCGATTTGCGCCAGTGCCTCGGACAGTGCGCGCACGAGATCATCCGGCAAGCCATCGAGCGTGGCATTGATGAACGCGATGCGGCGGGGCATGCAGTCGAGCACCACGGCAAGGCCGGCATCGGACAACGATACGTTGGTCAGGCGATTGTCGCGTGCGTCGGTGGTGCGTTCGATCCAGCCAAGCTGATCGAGTACCTTGAGCTGGCGGGTGAGCGCGCCGGGGTCCATCTGCAGGCGCTCGGCCAGCTGTTTCTGCGCCATGCCGCCGCCTGCGTGGTCGTGCAGAGCGAGCAGGATACGCCAGCGCGGCATGGGCTGGCCGACATGTGCCTCGAAGGCGGCCATGAACGCACGATAGGTGCGCCCGAACTGGTGCATCACGGCGAAGCGTTCGCGTTCAGAGGTCATCGATCAGGCTAGCTTGAGTTGGCAGGAAACCGCGCATCCTAACCGCTACCGCTGGCTCCCGCCTATTCGGTGTGTTGCACGGGCTCGACATGATGCAACACCACCGGCGGCACACGGCACACGCGCCAGAGAGCCACGAGGGCGACCACGGTTGCGGCGACCAGGCCGATGTGGATGGCGCTGACCAGCACGTGACGGGCCGCCTCGACAAGAGCGGCGCCATCGTGGCCCGCTGCGTGCATCTGTGTGAGCAAGGCAGCTTGCGCGTCATGATCAATGAGAATCTCGGGATCGGCAAGCTGGCGCAGCCATTGCGTCGCACCGTCAGCGCGCAGCGCCTCGCCCACCCCTGCGGCATAGCGCTCGCTCACCAGCGTGCCGACCAGCGCGGTGCCCACCATGCCGCCCACCATGCGCAGCGATTGCAGCAGCGCCGTGGCGATCCCCAGGTGCGCACGCCCCGCCGTCTGCTGTGCAAACACGGTCAGGTTGGGCAACACAAAACCCAGCCCGAGGCCCGCCAGCAGCATCAGCCCCGTCAACACGGCATGCGGCATTGCCTTGGACGACACCGCCATGCCGGCCAGCGCCAACGTCAGCAGCGCAAACCCGGCATATAGCATGGCGTTCGGCTTGGGAATGCGCGTGACGATGCGCCCATTGATGATGCTGCCGAGGGTAATGCAGACCACCAGCGGTGTGATGACCAGCCCTGCCTCCTGCGGCGACATGCCAAACCCGCCCTGGAACAGCAGCGGCGCGTAGAACAGCACCGCAAACATCGAAAAGCCCGAGAGCGTCGCCAGCACGAACAGCGCCGCCAGCGAAGGGTTACGCAGCATGTCGAACGGCAACAGCGGCTGCTCGGCGCGCTGCTCCCACCACCACAAGCCAAAGAATGCCGCGGCCGACAAGGCCAGCCACCCGAACAGTGGCCCCGACACGCCATGGCGCGGCAGCCATTCCACAAAGAGCTGCAACGCACCGAGTGCCACGGTGATCAGCACCGCGCCCTGCCAATCCAGCCGGATGCGGCCGACATGCGCGTTCTGGCGCAAATGCGGTAGAAACCGCCAGGCAAACCATAGCCCCAACGCGCCGAACGGCACGTTCACATAAAACACGGAGCGCCAACCGAACGCCTGCGTCATCCATCCGCCCAGCGTGGGCCCGATGGCATTGGCGATACCGAACGACGCGCTCAGCATGACCTGCCAGCGCAAACGTACGCGCGCATCGGGAAACAGATCGGGAATGCAGGCATACGCCGTGCCGACAAGCATGCCGCCGCCGATGCCCTGCAGCGCGCGCGACCACACCAGAAAGTTCATGCTGCCGGCCATGCCGCACATGACAGACGCCAGCGTGAACACCACGATGGATGCGATCACGAACGGCTTGCGGCCGTAGAAGTCTCCCAGCCGGCCGAAGATCGGCACCGTGACCACCGAGGTCAGCAGGTACGACGTCGCCACCCAGGCATACAACTCAAAACCCTTGAGTTCGGCCACGACCGTCGGCAACGCGGTGCCGACCACGGTCTGGTCGAATGCCACCAGCACCACGACAAAACAGATGCCGATCATCGCAAGCAGCGATTCCTTGAACGGCAAGACCTGGGTATGGGAGTGCGGTAGCGCAGTGTGGACGGCCATGGCGGGGGCGCAACGAGACAAATGATACATCAACGATTGATTCGTCAATGATTAGTGTAATGGAATTCGTGGAGCCTTGCTTGGCGGCACAGCGCCTCGAGGCGCAAAAAAAAAGCGCCGCAGGCGTGTGGCCTCCGGCGCTCCGGGTGTCGCCATGGCGGGCGCGGCCCGCCATGCTCCCCGTCCCATCACATCTGAACAGTGTCGGCCACTTCCTTGAAATCCTGGATCTGGTCGAAGTTCATGTACTGGTAGATCTTGTCGCCGTTCGCGTTAAGCACACCCATGTCGGCCATGTACTCTTCCTTGGTCGGAATCTTGCCCAGACGCGAGCAGATTGCCGCCAGTTCCGCCGAACCCAGATACACATTCGTGTTCTTGCCCAGACGGTTCGGGAAGTTGCGGGTCGACGTCGACATAACCGTCGCACCTTCGCGCACCTGTGCCTGGTTGCCCATGCACAGCGAGCAGCCCGGCATTTCGGTGCGGGCGCCGGCCGTGCCGAACACGCCGTAGTGGCCTTCTTCGGTCAGTTGCTTCTGGTCCATCTTGGTCGGCGGCGCAACCCACAGCTTCACCGGGATGTCGCGCTTGCCTTCCAGCAGCTTCGACGCCGCACGGAAGTGGCCGATGTTGGTCATGCACGAACCAATGAACACTTCGTCGATGGTCGCGCCGGCCACGTCGGACAGCGTCTTCACGTCGTCCGGATCGTTCGGGCAGGCCACGATCGGCTCGTGGATGTCAGCCAGGTCGATCTCGATGACGGCGGCGTACTCGGCGTCAGCATCCGGCGACAGCAGTTGCGGGTCGGCCAGCCACTGCTCCATCGCCTTGATGCGGCGCTGAAGGCTGCGCGCGTCCTGGTAGCCCTGCGCGATCATCCACTTGAGCAGCGTGATGTTGCTGTTCAGGTATTCGATGATCGGTTCCTTGTTCAGGTGCACCGTACAACCGGCGGCCGAACGCTCGGCAGAGGCGTCCGACAGCTCGAACGCTTGCTCGACCTTCAGGTCGGGCAGGCCTTCGATTTCGAGGATGCGGCCCGAGAAGATGTTCTTCTTGCCTTGCTTGGCGACCGTCAGCATGCCTTGCTTGATCGCGTACAGCGGAATCGCGTTGACGAGGTCACGCAGCGTGACGCCCGGCTGCATCTTGCCCTTGAAGCGGACCAGCACCGATTCCGGCATGTCCAGCGGCATCGTGCCGGTGGCAGCCGCGAAGGCGACCAGGCCCGAGCCTGCCGGGAAGCTGATGCCGATCGGGAAGCGCGTGTGCGAGTCGCCGCCGGTGCCGACGGTGTCGGGCAGCAGCATGCGGTTCAGCCACGAGTGGATCACGCCATCGCCCGGGCGCAGCGCGATACCGCCACGCGTGCTGATGAAGTTGGGCAGCGTCTGGTGCGTCTTCACGTCCACCGGCTTCGGATACGCAGCGGTGTGGCAGAACGACTGCATCACGAGGTCGGCCGAGAAGCCCAGGCACGCCAGGTCCTTCAGTTCGTCGCGGGTCATCGGACCGGTGGTGTCTTGCGAGCCGACCGAGGTCATCTTCGGTTCGCAATACGTGCCCGGACGGATGCCCTGGCCTTCCGGCAGGCCGCACGCGCGACCGACCATCTTCTGCGCGAGCGAGAAGCCCTTGCCGCTGTCGGCCGGCTGATGCGGCAGGCGGAACAGCGTCGACGGTGCGAGGCCCAGCGCTTCACGCGCCTTGGCGGTCAGGCCGCGGCCGATGATCAGCGGAATGCGGCCGCCGGCACGCACTTCGTCGAACAGCACGTCCGACTTGACCTGGAATTCGGCGATGACCTTGCCGTCCTTCAGCGCCTTGCCTTCGTACGGGCGCAGTTCGACCACGTCGCCCATATTCATTTGCGACACGTCGAGTTCGATCGGCAGCGCGCCGGCATCTTCCATCGTGTTGTAGAAGATCGGGGCGATCTTGCCGCCGAGGCACACGCCGCCGAAACGCTTGTTCGGGACGAACGGGATGTCTTCGCCCGTGAACCACAGCACCGAATTGGTGGCCGACTTGCGCGAGGAACCGGTGCCGACCACGTCGCCCACGTAGGCGACTAGGTGACCCTTTTCCTTCAGCGATTCAATGAACTTGACCGGGCCGCGCTTGCCGTCTTCTTCCGGCGTGATGCCGGGGCGTGCGTTCTTCAGCATCGCCAGCGCGTGCATCGGGATGTCCGGGCGGGTGGTGGCGTCCGGTGCCGGCGACAGGTCGTCGGTGTTGGTTTCGCCCGTGACCTTGAACACGGTGATGGTCAGGCTTTCCGGCACTTCCGGGCGGCTCGTGAACCATTCGGCGTCAGCCCAGCTCTGCAGCACGGCCTTGGCGTTGGCGTTGCCTTTCTCGGCCAGTTCCTTCACGTCGTGGAACTGGTCGAACATCAGCAGGGTTTTCTTCAGAGCATCGGCCGCCACGGCGCCGACGGCTGCATCGGACAGCAGCTCGATCAGCGGCTGGATGTTGTAGCCGCCCAGCATCGTGCCGAGCAGTTCGGTGGCGCGCTGACGCGAGATCAGGGCGCAGGCCGTCTCGCCCTTGGCCACGGCAGCCAGGAAGCCTGCCTTCACGCGCGCGGCTTCGTCCACGCCGGCCGGCACGCGATGGGTGATCAGGTCGAGCAGCGTCTGCTCTTCGCCCGCGGGCGGATTCACGAGCAGCTCCACCAGTTCGGCAGTCTGCTGGGCCGTCAGCGGCAGGGGAGGAATACCGAGCGCGGCGCGAGCGGCCACGTGAGCACGAAAGTTTTCAAGCATGGGAGACCTGCTGAGATGACGTTACAGGGGAATCTTTTCCGGCATCCCGGGGCTGTCCGGAGCGCCGCTTGGGCGCGATTCTAATCGCAATACCCCACACGGTCAAATGTCTTATATCTTATATAAGAGTCAAGCGATCCATCGGCTCGTCCTATCGTCCGAGCCCCGCGGCGTGGCGTCCCGATCGGACCTGCAAGCCGCTGGACGAACCGGTCTGATAGACGGATGAGACGGCAGCATCGCTAACGGGCACCGCCGGGTATAGTCTCGCCAGGCAATCCAACCTCGATGCCGAAGCCGGCTTCAATCGCATCGGCTGCGGCGTCAGGCGCCGGTATCGCTTTCCCCCTTTCCACATCGAAGGAGTACAACGTGGTATTCGAAATGGCCCACATCGACATTCTCGTCGGCAAGCAGCGCGAGTTTGAAGCCGCCGTCCAGCAAGCCCTGCCGCTGTTTGCCCGTGCAAAAGGCTGCCACGGGGCTGAGCTGCATCACATCGTTGAACGCGACACCAGCTACGTGCTGCTCGTGCGCTGGGAGACCGTGGAAGACCATATGGTCGACTTCCGGCAATCCGAGGATTTCCAGGAATGGCGCAAGCTGGTGGGACCGTTCTTCGCCAAGGCGCCCGAGGTCGTCCACTCGCAGGTAGTTGTGAAGTAAGGCCGAAGCCCTCCCGGGTATGGTGAGCGGGCTGCCGGCATACCGGGACCGCTTGCCCGGCATGGCTGGATCAATGCGCGGTGGCGCCTGGCGGCGGCGGCGCGGTTCGGAACCTACTGCCCCTGGGCTCCCTGCGACGGTTGCGGCGGCTGCGATGCGGAAGGCATCCGCACGCCCTTCCCGCGTGTCGCGAGCCAGCACAGGACCGACCCCGCACAGACCATGGACGCGCCTTTCCAGAAGGCGAAGGAAAGCGGCGTGCGCAACAGCGCGGCCGCCAAGGCCGCAGAAAACACCGGGATGAAATACGACGCCCCTGCCAGCACTGTCACGTTGCCATGCAGGATGCCGACATTCCACGCCGCATAGCCAAAGCCCATGGCAGACGCGGCAAGCGCGAGATAGACGATCGCCTCGTAGCTGAAGTGCATCGTGCCGCCCCCGGTGGCGAAGAACTTGATCCACAGCGCCAGCGCCGTCAGCATGAAGAACAGCGTGACACCGTTCTTGCCCTGCGCAATCCGCGCGGTGACCGTGCAATAGGCTGCCCAGATCACCGCACCGGAGAACGCCAGTCCGTAGCTCAACGGGTTGTCCTTGACGTTCGAGACCATGCCGGCGAAATCCAGACCCTGGTCTCCGCCAAGCACCAGGCAGATCCCGAGAATGGCCATTAGAAAGCCCGGGACGATCAGAAAGTTCGCCCGCTGCCGGTTGAACGCAATGGCCGAGAGCATCGTGAAGGCCGGCCACAGGTAGTTGACCATGCCGACTTCGATGGCCTGCCGGCTGGTGTGGGCAAAACCGATGGACAGCGACAGGCACAGCTCATACGACACGAACAGGAGGCTCCCCCAGACGAGATAGCGCCGGGGAAACGCCTTCAAGCGGATGAACCCCACCGAAAACAGCAGCAACACCGAGGCCGCGCTGTACATCATGGCGGCGCCGCCGACGGCCCCAAGGTTCTGGCTGACGCCACGGATCAAGCCCACGATCGAAGCCCACAACAGAACAGCGGTGAGCCCGATGAGGGTTGCCTTGTTTTTGCTTTGCATGATGCCTGCGCGCACTGGCGCGTCGATCTGAGAGGCGCCGATCTTACCCGCAACGCCCCGCGCAGCCGCATCCCGGGCACAGGCGTTCTCGCCATCCACCACCAAAAAGTGCGGAGAAGCCGCTAATCGGATAGCAAGCGCTCCAGGGCCTCGATGCGGTGCCGCCGCGTGGTCGTGATGGCGTAGAAGCGCTCCTGCAGCTGTGTTGACTGGCCCACCGTCACCAATACGCCCGCACGCAGTTCGTCCTGCACCACCACCTCGGGCAGGACGGTCAGCCAGCCGCTGTCGCGGGCAATCAGACGCAGCATGGCCATGTCGTCCACCTCGGCGCGCAGGTGTGGGGTGACGCCAGCCGACGCGCACAGTGCATCGAACTGACTGCGCAGCGCATGCCGTGGCCCCGGCAGGGCGATGTCAAGTCCTTGCAGATCGTCGGGGATGCGCAGGCTGCGGTTCTTCCAGACGCCGGCGGGGCCCACGAGCGAGATGGACTGGCTGCCGAGAAAACGGCAGTGCAAGGGGCGGTCTGCATTCGATGGCACCGTCTCGTTGGCAAGCACGACGTCCAGCTGATGCTGCAGCAGCCTGGCCAGCAGACCTTCGAGCACGCCCGACTCCAGCGTGAGCACAACGGACGGGTCGGCCAACGCAGGACGGATCCAGTTTTCCTGGTAGTTCCGCGACAACGTCGCGACACTGCCGACCCGAAGCCGCGTCATGCCTTCGCTGCGGCCGACGAGGCGGCCGAGCATTTCCTGCCCGAGCCCGAAGATGTCCTCGGCATACGAGAGCACGAGCTGTCCGGTGTCCGTCAGCACCAGGCGACGCCCTTCCCTCGCGAACAACGGCTCGCCAAGCCGATCCTCCAGCTGACGGATTTGCGCAGAGAGCGCGGACTGCGAGGTATGCAGTTCGGTCGCCACGCGGGTCAGGTGGCCTGCCTTGGCAACGCGCCAGAAGTAGAACAAGTGATGGAAGTTGAGTTGCTCGAGTCTCATCGTTCTTTTTTACAGATCAAATCGTTCGAATCATTGTAATTTACAGAACAAAGGAAGGCACGCAAGATACGCACACATTTGTTCGAGTGCGCCTGCCATGAATCTGCTTCACTCCGCCCTTGCGATTTGCCTTGTCCTGCCGCCCGGCCTGATGCTCCTTGCGGCACTTCTGCCTCATGTTGCTCGACTCGGCATGGCGCGCCTCTGGCAGGGCTTCATCGGGCTATCGATCGCTGGGGCCTGCGTGGCGGCGGTCGGCGTGGCGTTGCGAGGCTTGCCGGACGCTGCCTCGTCTACGCCATTCTCGCCATGGCTGGGCGCCTCGGTGCTGGGTGGGCTGCTGGCCACACTGGTGCAATTGCTCGGCACCTGCATCGGTGCGTTTTCCGCCCGGTATCTGCAAGGGGAATCGGGCCAAAGGCGCTACCTCAGCGCGCTTGCCGGGGTGCTGGCCGCGGTGCACGTGCTCCTGCTGGCGGACCACTGGACCGTGCTGCTCGCGGCCTGGGCCGCCATCGGCATCGCCCTGCAACACCTGCTGTGCTTCTACCCCGACCGCCCCTTCGCCTTGCTGGCCGCGTTCAAGAAGCGCCTCGCAGACCGGCTGGCCGACGCATTGCTGATTGCCGCGGCCGTACTGGCATGGCGCGAGGTCGGCAGCGGCTCGCTCGCGGACTTGTGGGCGCACGTGGGACAGGTCGGAGCGTCTCCGGCGCTGCAAGTCAGCGCGGTGTGCGTGGTCCTGGCGGTGGTGCTGAGAACCGCGCTGCTGCCTGCACACGGCTGGCTGATCCAGGTCATGGAGGCTCCCACGCCGGTGTCGGCAATGCTCCATGCGGGTGTTGTGAACCTGGGCGGCTACGTGCTGATCCGGTTTGCCCCGCTGCTTGAATCGGCCGCTCCCGCCCGCTGGCTGCTGGTCGCGTTCGGGCTGGCGACGGCGGTGGTGGCCGGGCTGGTCATGCTCACGCGCATCAGCATCAAGGTCCGGCTTGCGTGGTCGACGGTCGCACAGATGGGCTTCATGGTGCTCGAGTGCGGGCTCGGCCTGTACTCGCTCGCCGCGCTGCATCTGGTCGGCCATTCGCTGTACAAGGCGCACGCGTTCCTGTCGGCATCGTCGGTGGTGCAGGACACGCGGCTGCGGGAACTGCAGGGCGAGCAACCACCTGCGAAAAGCAGCCTGCTGGCGGCTCCGCTGCTATCCGTGGCAATGGTCCTGCTTGTCCAGGCAGGACTCGGCGGCGCGGCTTGGCCGTGGTGGTGGAGCGTCATCCTGGCGCTGGCCTGGGCGCCGCTGCTTTGGCTTCCCGGGGCAGGCCGCCATTCAGCGCCGATGGTGTTCTCACGCGCGGCGGTAGGTCTGCTGATGGTTGCCGGACTGACCGCATTGGCCATGGGCGCTCACCTCTTGCCCCTGGGCACGCAGGATCGGCCGGACACGCGCAGCGGCATCGTCGCCTTGCTCGGAATGGCGTGTCTGCACGGTTTGCTGGTGGCGGTACAGATGCGCCCGCGGGCGCTCGCCGCCTGGCGGCGCGCATGCTACGCGGGTCTGTACATCGACGAGTTCTATACACGCCTGGCGTTGCGGCTGTGGCCGACGCACTGGACACCCGCCGCACGCAACGGCGCCCATCGCACCGCCGCACGGACGGTTGCCATGGATGCCCAGCCCTGACCCCTGCACAGGAAAACGACATGACGACGACAAGCCTTGGCGCAGACGCCGCACACACGCACGCGATGGTTCCGTCAGCGATCCCGCCTGAGGGTTCCGATGCCGCAGGCCCGGATGACACGTTGATGCAGCAGATGCAAGCCGCGTGCGCACAAGCCTGCCGCGCGATCGCTCCGGCCTGGCCGCTGGACCGCGCCATCGCCGTCAACCCGCATTGGGGCCGCGTGGACATGCCGGTTCGACGGGTGGCCGCGCGGATGGCCGTGCTGGGAGGCATCCAGGTCTTTCCGACGCGCCGCAGCCAGCAGCAGGCATGGGTTGCGGGCCGGATCACACCGGCAGACCTTGCCGATGCGCTCGCGCAATTGCCGGCCGCGAGGGCAGCCGGGCTCACGGAGGCCAAGTGCGTGGAAGCGCTGCGCCGCCACGAGCTGCCACCGCGCCTGCCATTGTTGATCGACGTGCTGGACAACGATCCACAACGTCACACCCGCCTCTCGTGGCGCCAGGCAATCACGCACCAGGTCAGCCAGACCTGTGCCGCCTATTTCGATGTGCACCAGGCCGACTGGCAGCCTGAGCGCGCAGACGGCCTGTACGGCTTCTGGCGCGACACCTTGCAGCACGACCATGGCATTGGCCTGCTGATGGGCCTTCCCGACCTGGGTCGTCGGCTGGATGCGCTGCCGGCAACGCCCCTCGATGCCGAGCACTGGGCGCTCAATCAATTGGGCTTGCCGCAACCTGTGTGGGCCGATTATCTGGAGGCGGTGCTGCTGACGGTGAACGGATGGGCCTCGTGGTGCGCCTATCTCGGCTGGCAGGCTGCCCAGGAAGGACGGGAAGATCCGCATCTGCGCGATCTGCTCGCGATTCGCCTTGCGTGGGGCGCCATCGTGCAGGAGTGCCGGGACGATGCAAGCACGCGCATGGCGTTCGCCGCGCTGCAAGCGGAGTGGCAGCAGGCACCCTCGGCATTGGCCGAGGCCGAAGCGGCACTGCTGGTCGATGAAGTCTGGCAGTTGGCCCTCGAAGCCGGCTACCAGCGCCAACTGGCGCACCGGCTAGCGGGGGCGGGTGCGCTGCCACCGGTACCGCAAGACATCGAGGTGCAGGCCGCGTTCTGCATCGACGTACGCAGCGAACCCCTGCGGCGTGCGCTGGAATGCGTCTGGCCCGCCGTGCAGACCATCGGCTTCGCGGGCTTTTTTGGCCTGCCCGTTGCGTACACACCGCTCGGGACGGCTGCGCGGCGGCCACAGCTTCCGGGCCTTCTGGCGCCAACCATGGAAGTCTCTGATCGTATCGACGCTGCCCAGGGGCCGGACGGCATGCCGGATCCCGCCGCCGAGCGCGCCGCAGAACGGGCAAGGCGTCACCGCCTGGGCGCATCGGCTCAGGTGGACGGGGCCAGCCGCTGGCCAAGCGCGGCATTCTCTTATGTCGAAGTGGCGGGGGTCGGCTATCTCGGCAAGCTCTGGCGCTGGTTGCGCCCCTCCACCGAAGCGCGGTCGCGCGCAGACCTCACCGGCCTGCCCTCGCGATATCGGGCCGTCTGCCGGCCCCACCTGCATGCGGAGAGCGTAGAGACCAAAGCGGCCCTTGCCGCCCGCGTGCTCCGCGCCATGGGGCTGGCAGAACACCTGGCACCGCTGGTGCTCTTCGTGGGACACGGCAGTCAAACGAGCAACAACGCGCATGCAGCGGCACTGGACTGTGGGGCATGCTGCGGCCAAACCGGTGAGGTGAATGCCCGCAGCCTGGCGCTGCTGCTGAATGAGCCGCCGGTGCGCGCCGCGTTGCAGGCGCACGGCATCACGGTTCCTGAGGACACCGTGTTCGCGGCTGCCCTGCACAACACCACCACCGACGAGATCGAAGGCTTCGATCTCGACCGGCTGCCCCCTGCCGCGCGCGCGCGTTGGGACCACCTGCAATCGGTCCTGAAGCATGCTTCCGACCAGGTACGGCGCGAACGGGCACCGTCGTTGGGCCTGGACCCGCGTGCCCCTCATGATGATCTGCTGACCCAACTGCGGCGGCGCGCCAATGATGGTGCACAGACGCGGCCAGAGTGGGGGCTGGCAGGTAACGCCGCGTTCGTCATCGCGCCGCGCCATCGCACACAAGGCGTGGTTCTGGACGGGCGCAGCTTCCTGCACGATTACGATGCCAGCCGCGACCACGACGGCAGCGTGCTGGAGTTGCTGATGACGGCGCCGATGCTCGTGACCCACTGGATCAACTGGCAGTATCACGCGTCGATGTGTGACCCGGTGCATCTGGGCAGCGGCAACAAGCTGCTGCACAACGTGGTGGGCGGCTCCATCGGCGTGTTCGAGGGCAATGGGGGCGATCTGCGTATCGGCCTGTCGCGGCAGTCCCTGCACGATGGGCAGCGTTGGATTCACGAGCCGCTGAGGCTGACTGTCCTGATCGACGCCCCTGAGACAGCAATCGAGCGCGTTGTCGACAAGCACCCCATTGCCCGGCAACTGGTCGACAACGGTTGGCTGCATCTCTGGCGCTTCGGCCCGCAGGATCTGCAGCGCTACGCGGCTGGTCAATGGCGCCCGCTGACATCGCGGCACGCGACTTGCTAGACGCATTGGGTTGCCCATCGCACGACAGCGGCGGAACCTCCGTGGCGCCGTCGCCGTCCACCCTGCGTGAACCGTTCTTCTGCGTCTCTCCAGAGCATCCAGGCGCTGCGCGCCTTTGCCGCACTCTGTGTCGTCGTGTTCCATTCCGGCCTGGCACTCAGCCATCCCGGCATCCCCGCGCTGGCGTGGCTGACCACGCATGTGATCAAGCGTGGATATGTCGGCGTGGACATGTTCTTTGTCATCAGCGGATTCATCATCGCCTGGGTTGCGATCCTGGGGCCAAAGGGGCCCGAGCCGCCCGGCGAATTTCTCATCAAGCGCGTCTTCCGGATGGGCCCGCCGTACTGGTTAATGTCGGTGCTGCATTCAGCGTGGCTCAATCCGGTATCGACAAGTGCGCTGCTGACCTCGCTGGCCTTCATGCCGCTGGCCAATGCCGATGCGCCGTACTTGGGCTACCCCGCGCTCTATGTCGGCTGGTCGCTCAACTACGAAGCCTTCTTCTATGCGCTGTGCGCGCTGGGTCTGTTGCTGTTCGGCCGGCGCGCGCTGTGGCTGGTAGCGCTTGCGCTCTTCACCACGACGATCATCGTGCCGTTCTGGCACAGCGGGGTCGTGCTCCGCGATCCCGCGGCCCTCTACACGTGGGCAAGCCCCGTACAGGCCATGGCGGCCAACCCGCTGGTGCTCGAGTTCCTGCTGGGTGCGGGACTGGCCTGGTTGTATGCAGCGCATCGGCAACGGCTGACCCCGACCATCGCGCGCGGGCTGGCGGCAATCGGCGTGGCGGCATTCATCATCTCGGTGCTCGCGCCGATACCCAAGTTTGATGCGTTGGGGCGCGGCCTGCCCGCAGGGGCGTTACTGGCGGGCCTCGTCGCCATGGAGCACTGCGGCAAACTGCGCGTGCCGCGTACGGCCGTCTGGCTGGGCGAGCTGTCGTTCGCACTCTATCTCGCGCATCCGAGCGTCATCGAAGCCACGCATCGGCTGGCGGGCGTGCTGCCGCCCGAGTGGATCGGTGCGCAGTTGATGCTGTTTGCCGTCAACCTTGCACTCACCCTGGCCATCGCGATGATGCTGCATCGCTACGTCGAACGGCCCTCCATTGCGCTGGGTCGCCGTCTCGTCGAGTGGACGCGCATGCGTCAGCACGCCTGGCGCGCAAGGCCCGGCTTCCAGAAGCCCTGAAGAGAGACTGCGCGATCCGGCCCCTTCCCGCGCGACGCCTCAGGCCGTGTCAGGCCGTGACACTGAAGACGAGCGCCTGGATCTTGCCGTCCACGGGCCCAGCACCGAATTGCGCGGCGAGTGCTTGCGTGCAGAGGTCGGTGGCTTCGGACAGCGCATCGGGGCCGAACGCTTCCAGCTCGTTGCGCAGCGGCGTGCCATGACAGTAGGCAAACGCCGGCGTGCGCGCCGTATCCGCGCGGCTGCGCGCGGTCACGATGTCGCACGTGACCGGGCTTGCGAAACCGTCAAGGCGCAGATCGGCTTCAACGCGCGACGGATCGTGATAGCCATGCGGCGTGCGCGCGAGAAACGCCGGAGGGTGATTGGGAAAGTGCGCCGCCAGCGCAAGCGTCACCACGTGCGCGAACGCGTTTTCCTCGATGCGGTCCCACACGTTGAAGAGCAGCGTTCCACCCGGCTTCAACACGCGACGGGCTTCTGCAAACGCCTTCGCCCGGTCCGGAAAGAACATCGCGCCGAACTGGCAGATCACCATGTCGACGCTGGCATCGTCGACGGGCAGTTGCTGTGCGTCGGCCTGCTGCCACGTCACTGGCCGGTCTGCACCGACGGCGGCAGCCCGTTCGAGCATCGCTGGATTGAGGTCGGTCGCGACAAGGGTGCTCGCCTCGGGCAGGGCACGCGACAGTGCCCGCGTCACGACGCCCGTTCCCGCAGCAACCTCCAGCACGCGCGTGGGCGCCAATGCGGCCGAGCGCGCCGCGAGATCGGCAGCGTATGGCTCGAAGATCAGCGGAACCATCAACGTGTCGTACAGCGCCGGTATCGACCCGCTGAAGACCTTGTCGGTGCCATGTGCTTGCATCATCCACCACCTTTTCCCGAGTGACGGCCGGGCATGAGTGGTTATAGTCCAGATCGGCGCGCCCCGCACGCAGCCAAGCCGACGACATGCAACGCAAGACCGGCGCTTGCAAGACGGCTTCACCTGCCCAGGCAACATCGCGCGGGCGGCATCGTCGCGCAATGGCTCGGCATCCACGTGCCGGAGCGTATCGACCGGCTGGTGCCGTCCAACACCGCCGCGCACCTCGGGCCGACGCAGTATTTCGACAGCGCCATCGCCGGGCTGCGCAAGGCGCCCGACATGCAGGCAACGGCCGAGACCTTCCTGCGCAACTGGTTCCCCGCCTCGATGCTGGAGCTCGACGATCCCGCCGTGGAACCGTTCCGCCGCCCACTGGAGACGACCCCGCGCGAATGCATCATTGGCAGCTGGGCAGCGGCGATGCCGACCTGCGCCGCACGATCACGCTCATTCCCCACCCCACGCTTGTCATTGCGGGCCGACACGACACCGTGACGTCGGCGCGCCACGGCGAGGCACTCGCTGCGGCCATTCCGGGCGCACAGCTTCACATCCTGGACACGGTGCATCCGGCCAACGTGGAGCAGCCGAAAGCATTTGTCGAACGCGTACTGGATGTCCTGGCCGTGCATGTAGCGGCCTGACGCATCGACACGCTGCAACCAGCCCGGCTACCATAGCGGCCATCCCACCGATGTGCCGCTGCCATGTCCCGCGTCAAGAATGAAGACGAATTCGAGCTGCGCCGCGAAAGCGTGCTCGACACCGCTGCCGAGGCCTTTGCGGCCGACAGCTACCCGAGCGTGTCGATGAACCAGCTTGCTGCCGCCTGTGGCGGCTCGAAGTCGCGCCTGTATCACTACTACGAGGGCAAGGAGGCCATCCTGTTCGATCTGCTCGACCGCTACACCAAGCGGCTGGCCGATCTCGTCGAGCGCGCGGAGCGCGACGCGCGCCACGCCAGGCTCTCGGCCCGGGCTACGCTGCACCTGTTGATCCGCACGTTTCTTGCGGAATACGCGACCTCGCGCACGCGACACGTGGCCCTGCTCAATGATGTGAAGTACCTGTCGCCGGATCAGCGCGACATCGTGCTTGCGCGCGAGCGCGATGTGGTGGCGGCCGTGGGACGGCAGCTCGGTGCGGCTTACCCTGACAAGGTGGACGAGGCCAACCGCACGCCCGTCACGATGATGCTGTTCGGCATGATGAACTGGACGTTCACCTGGCTCAAACCCGACGGACCGCTCTCCTATGAGGGTTATGCCGAGATGGTGATCGACATGCTGGAGAACGGCCTTGGCCGGGGAGCCGCTCAGCGATCGTCATAGCTGACGACGACGCGCTGCGTCAGCGGCCTCGCCTGACAAGTCAGCACAAAGCCCTGCTCGATTTCCCAGTCTTCGAGCGTGAAGTTCTTTTCCATCTCGACGCGGCCTTCCAGCACCTTGGCACGGCACGTGCAACACACGCCGCCCTTGCATGCATAAGGCAAATCAAGGCCGGCGCCCAGCGCGCTGTCGAGCACCTTGGCGTCACCCGACATCGGCACCTCGTGCGATTTGCCGTCGAGCACAACGGTCAGGGCGACCTCGCCCGCCACCGCCGCGCGCTGGCGTGGCTTGACCGGACCATCGCCCACCGGCACGCCGAAGCGCTCCGCGTGCACGCGCGCACGCGGCACGCCAGCTTCAACGAGCGCCCGTTCCACGGCATCGATCATCGATGAGGGTCCGCAAATGAAAGCGGCGTCAATGTCCGCGGGCGGGATCAATGTGGCGAGGAATGCGTGCACCTTATCGGCGTCCAGCCTGCCGTTGAACAGCGTCACTTCCTGCGGCTGGCGCGACAGCACGTGATACAGCGCGAAGCGATCGAGATAACGGTCCTTGAGGTCTTCCAGCGCCTCGGCAAAGATGATGCTGTCGACACTGCGGTTGCCATAGACGAGCGTGAAGCGGCTGCCCGGCTCGGCCGCCAGCGTCGTCTTGATGAGCGACAGGATCGGTGTGATGCCGCTGCCGGCGGCAAAGGCTACGTAGTGCCGCGCGCTTTCCGCCGCCAGCGGCACAAAGAAGCGCCCGTCGGGCGGCAGCACATCGAGCGTCTGCCCCACGCGGATGCGATCGTGCAAGTGGTTGGAAAACACGCCCGCGTCGACCCGCTTGACCGCCACGCGCAGCTCGCCGTGCCGGTCGTAGTCCTGCACCGCACAGCAGATGGAATACGAGCGCCGCAGTTCATCGTGGCCCGCCAGTTGGCCGGGTGGCACGCGCAAGGTCAGGAACTGGCCCTGGGTGAAGCGATACGTGTTGCGCAGATCGTCGGGCACATCAAAGCGCACGGAGATCGTATCGGCCGTCTCGCCGCGCACTTCGGCAACACGCAGCGGGTGAAATTGCGGGGTCATGGCGCTCGCTCAGTAAGGCTTGAAGTAGTCGAATGGTTCGCGGCACGCGCGGCAGCGGTACAGCGCCTTGCATGCGGTCGAACCGAAGGCGGAGATCAGTACCGTATCGTGCGACCCGCACTGCGGGCAGGCGACCAGCTCGGCCCGCGCGGGGCGCATCAGCTGGACCGGGCGCCCGGCCTGGGCCGTCTCGCCAGCCACCGCCGCATGCGAGGGTGGCGCGATGCCGAACTCCCGCAGTTTGCGGTGGCCTTCAGCGGTGATCCAATCGGTCGTCCACGCCGGCGAAAGCACGGAGCACACGCGATACGTTCCCACGTCAGCGGCTTGCAGCGTGCGACGTACATCGTCGGCGATCTGGTCCATCGCGGGGCAGCCGGAATACGTCGGCGTGATGGTGATCACGAGCGTGCCGGCATCGTCGATCTGCACGCCGCGCAGGATACCCAGCTCGGCGATCGTCACCACGGGGATCTCCGGGTCGGTCACCGCATCCAACGCGGCGCGGGCGCGGGCAAGGCGCACCTGCGCATCGGCCGCGGTGGCGGTTGCCGCTACCACGATGCCCCCGGGAACTGACGAGCCAGCCCCTGCATCTCGGCCAGCAGGAAACCCATATGCTCGGAATGCACGCCGTGCTTTCCGGTGCTGACGTACGACCCCGGTTCCGGCCAGGCGAGCGTGGCCTCATCCAATGCACTGCGTACCGTGGCGTCCCATCCATGACGCACGTCGGCCGGGCGCACGCCGATGCCCGCCTCGACCACGGCATCCTCCACCGTATCCGTGGCGAAGAACTCATTGGTGTACGGCATCAGCCAATCCAGCGCCGCTTGTGCGCGTGCGTGAGACACCTCCGTGCCATCGCCAAAGCGGACGAGCCAGTCACGCGTGTGCGCCAGGTGGTAACGCATCTCCTTGAGCGACTTGGCCGCAATGGCAGCCAGTTCCGCATCCGCCGAGCGAGTCAACGCCTCCCACATCGGCACCATCAACGCGGCATAGAGGAAGTGGCGGACGATGGTCACGGCGTAGTCGCGCGCGGCCGCGGACGTGGCCACCATCGGCCCCGCATGCGGCAGTTCGAGCAGCGTGTAGTTTCGGAAGGCCTGCTCGGCGCGCCAGTACGCATAGTCGTCTTCGGAGCGCGGCGTGCCGGTGAGCGCGCCTTCAAGCTGCCCCGCATGCGTGTAAAGCAGTCTTGCCTGCCCGATCAGATCCAGGCTCAGATTGGACAGCGCAATGTCTTCTTCCAGCACGGGGCCGTGGCCAGTCCATTCCGCATTGCGCTGTCCGAGGATGAGCGCGTTGTCGGCCAGGCGCAGAACGTATTGCAGATGCGCGTCAGCGGTCATCACAGCGGCTCACATGTGGTTGACTTCATCCGGCAGCCGATAGAACGTCGGATGCCGGTAGATCTTGTCGGCCATCGGGTCGAAGAGCATGGCCTTGTCGTCGGGCTCGCTGGCGGTGATGGCGGCCGAGGGCACGACCCAGATCGAGACGCCCTCCTGACGGCGCGTATAAACGTCGCGCGCCATTTGCAGCGCCTGTCTGGCGTCTGCTGCATGCAGGCTGCCGCAATGTTTGTGCTCAAGGCCCTGCTTGCTGCGGATAAATACTTCCCACAGCGGCCACTCGTGTTGTTGCATGCTCAGCTCCTTCCGCTCAGGCGGCTTGTTCGAGTGCAGCGGCCCGTTCTGCCTGCTTGCGGGCATAGGCGAGCGCGGCTTCACGGACCCACTCGCCTTCTTCGTGTGCGCGCTTGCGGGTGGCCAGGCGCTCGCGATTGCATGGGCCATGGCCATCGAGCACCCGCTTGAATTCCGACCAGTCGAGCGGCGAAAAATCGTAGTGACCGCGCTGCTCATTCCACACCAGGCCAGGGTCCGGCAACGAGACGCCGAGCACGCGCGCCTGTTCGACGATGGCATCGACAAACCGCTGACGCAGATCGTCGTTGGAAATCCGCTTGATGCCCCAGGCCATGGTCTGCGCGCTGTTGGGCGACGCAGTATCGGGAGGGCCAAACATCATCAGCACCGGAAACCACCAGCGATTGACGGCGTCCTGCACCATGTCGCGCTGCGCCTGCGTGCCGCCCATCATGGTCAGCAGCGATTCAAAGCCCTGACGCTGGTGGAACGACTCCTCTTTGCAGATGCGGATCATGGCCCGCGCATAAGGCCCGTATGAACAGCGGCACAGGGGCACCTGGTTCATGATGGCCGCGCCATCGACCAGCCAGCCGATCACGCCCACGTCTGCCCACGACAGCGTCGGGTAATTGAAGATCGACGAATATTTGGCTCGCCCTTCGTGCAAGGCGTCGATCATCTCGTCGCGCGAACTGCCGAGGGTCTCGGCGGCGGAATACAGATACAGCCCGTGGCCCGCCTCGTCCTGCACCTTGGCCAGGAGGATGGCCTTGCGCTTGAGCGACGGCGCGCGGCTGATCCAATTGCCCTCGGGCAGCATGCCGACTACCTCCGAATGGGCGTGCTGCGAGATCTGCCGCAACAACGTCTTGCGGTACGGTGCGGGCATCCAGTCTTGCGGCTCGATCTTCTGATCGGCACCGATGCGGGCATCGAAGCGCGCCTGCCATTCGGCTTCGCCGAGCGGCACGTTCGCCAGCTCCTGTTCGGTGGGCAAACCGCCGGGCTGGTCCAGGCTTTGGGTGTACATACGATCCTCCGGCCGCTTGCGCGGCATGTGCACGGCGCGCCATTCGGGCCATGCGGGGGCTGGATCGATTATAAACCGTCCGACCGGTCGGTCAATAACGGGTTTCACCGCATGCCCAGGGGCGGGCATGCGGAGCGGACGGTGTCAGATTGAAGCCGGGGACGGCGCGTCGCCCTGTGCCGGTCCGTGGGCCCGGGTGCGCACGAACACGGCCGCCAGCACCGACGCAAGCACCGCGGCCCCCGCACCCAGCATGAACGCCAGGTGATAACCGCCATTGAGCGCCGTGACGGCATCGGCATTTGCGCCCGCCAGACTTTCGGTGCGTGCCGCAGCCAGGCTCGCCAGAATGGCCAGGCCCAGCGCACCGCCCATCATGAACGACGTGTTGACCACGCCTGAAGCGAGGCCCGACTCATCCGGCGCCACATCGCTCATGGCAGCCAGCAGCACCGGATTGAACGCTACGCCCGCGCCCAGGCCCAGCAGCACCATGCCCGGCAGCACGTCCAACAGGAAGCCGCCGCCGGCGGGCGCACGCGCGAACAGCGCGAGCCCGAGCGCCGCCATCAGCAACCCGATCGACAGGGGCGCGCGAATCCCGAAGCGCATCACAAGCTTGGCCGACAGCCCCAGCGAGAACACTGCCATGATGATGTTGGCCGGCAGGAACGCCAGCCCCACCTGCATGGCGCTGTAGTGCAGCACACGCTGCATGTAGAGGGCCGAGATGAAGAACCACGCAAACATCGCCGCGGCCCACAGCATGCCGACCACATTTGCCGTCGCCACATTGCGCAGCGCGAACATGCGCAGCGGCATCAGCGGATGCGGGACACGCGATTCGATGATGAGGAACGCCATCATCAGCGCGACGGCCATCGCCAGTTGGCCAAGGGTTGGCGTGGACGTCCAGCCCGCTTCGTTGCCATGCACGATGGCGTAGACCGCCAGCATCAGCGAGGCCGTGACGGTAATGGCACCCGCCACATCGAGCCTGGCGCGAGTGGCCTGCGGTTGCCCCGCCGGCAGCAGCGCCACGCAGGCGGCATAGACCGCGACGCCGATCGGCAGGTTGACCAGGAAGATCCAGTGCCAGCTCAATGCGCTGGTCAGCAACCCACCCAGCAGCACGCCGATGCTGCCGCCACCTGCGCATACGAATCCGTAGATGCCCATCGCCTTGGCGCGATCTGACGGTGAGGTAAACAGATTCATGATGAGCGACAGCGACACCGCCGATACCACCGCACCACCCAGACCCTGCACGGCACGCGCCGTGATCAGCAGCCCCTGCGCATTGGCCAGCCCGCATGCCGCAGACGCCAACGTGAACAACGTGATGCCCGCCAGGAACAGCCTGCGGTGCCCGAACAGGTCACCAAGGCGGCCACCCAGCAGCAGGAAGCCGCCGAATGTGAGCATGTAGGCGTTGACCACCCACACCAGCGACGTTTCGGTAAAGCCCAGATCCGCGCGGATGGACGGCAGCGCGACGTTCACGATGGTCGTATCCAACACGATCATCAGGACGCCCAGACAGAGCACGATGAGGGCAAGCCAGCGCCTGCGTTCGTCGATGCCGTGCATCATGAAAACACCCCTCGTTGGCGAGATGGACGAGACTGGACGGCGTCAGATGAAACGAAAGCGGCCACCTCGCGGCGGCCATTCGTTGCAACCGGGCCGGGCTTACATCGGTTTGGGCGCAATCACCATCCACATCACGCCGAATCGATCGACCACCATGCCGAAGGCGTTGGCGAAGAACGTCTCGGTCATCGGCATCGTCACCTGTCCACCATCGCCCAGCGCCTTGAACGTGCGTTCGGCATCGGCGGTGCCGGGCACCGTCACCGAGAGCCCGAAACCCTTGAAATCGGGCTTGCCGGCACACATGCCGTCGGACGCCATGACTACGGTGTCACCCACGTGAAAGGCCGCGTGCATCACCTTGTCGGCCGGCGGCACCATGCCGCCGCATTGCTCAGCCTTGGGTTCGGCCCCTGCGGGCGCCTCCTTGTAGCGCATCATCGCGTCGACCTTGGCGCCGAGCGTTTTCTTGTAGAACTCCAGCGCTTCTTCACAACGGCCTTCAAAGAACAGATACGGTTGAACTAGCATCACGACTCCTTCGGGTTCGGTCCCGGGGTGGGACGATCAGGCCGCGCGTCACGCCACGCGGTCGGGGGAATGCATCTCGCGGTCGAAACCCAGCAAGCGCGAGCCATGGCTTGCTGGCTCGGGCACGGGCATCGGCACGGAGGCCTGTTCATGCACAACCGGCCAGCGTCCGTCGCGCTTGCAAATGCACACCGTGACGCGCGTTTGCGCATCTTGGCGGGCGCCATCGCGGTAACGCGCGCAGTCGGTTTACGCTGAAGCAATAGGCGACGTCGCTGCCGACCTCAAGGTGCAATTCAACGAACCGGGAATCAGCAGACCCCTCCAGTGCATCGCACCGGTCTTGCCAGTGGCGGCGGTAGGCGTCGGCGCCCTTGACGAAGCGCGGCGGCATCACATCGAAGACAACGACATCGGAGGCGTCATGCCGCATCACCGCATCGATAGCCTTGTTGCGCGCGGCCGACGCCCATGATTCGGTCAACTCGCGCAACCGGTTCTCATCGTCCGGAGTTCTCGTGGCATGCGCCATGTCGGTCTCCTGAACGTGCTTGGTATCTCGTTCGCCAGGACCTAGTGTTATTTTGTGAACACTGTCCACAAAAGATAGCAGACATAATGGACGGCGTCCACATCAAGTTGCCGGAGCGTGCATGACCCAGGAACCCCCTCGCCCACCCGCGCGTTCGACTTATCGCCACGGCGACTTGCGGCGCGCCCTGCTGGATGCGGGCATTGAACTCGCGCGCGCGGGTGGCCCCGATGCCATCGTGCTGCGCGAAGCCACGCGGCGCGCCGGCGTGGTGCCGAATGCCGCATACCGCCACTTCGCCGGCCGGCAGGACCTGCTGCAAGCGGTAAGAGCCGCGGCCCTGGCCGCCCTGGCAAGAGCCATGGAAGCGGAGCTGAATGCGATCGACGCGACGCTGCCCGAGGACGTTCAGGCGCGCGCCTCGCTAAGGGCCATCGGCGTGGGTTATCTGCGCTTTGCGCAAATGGAGACAGGCCTGTTCCGCACTGCCTTTGCCGTGCCCGATGAAGTGGAAAACGATGTCGACCCCGACAAGGCCGGCAACAGCGGATTGAACCCGTTCCAGCTTCTGGGCGCGGCGCTGGACCGCATGACCGCTGCGGGCGTGCTGCCCGCCGAACGCAGGCCCGGCGCCGAGTACCTGGCGTGGTCTGCGGTACATGGGCTGGCCCTGCTCATCATCGATGGGCCATTGCGCGGCCGCCCACCTGAAGAGACCGGCGCCATCGCGTTACGCGTGGTGGAGATGGTCGAAAAGGGCCTGTAGTGCGCAGAACCGGGCATTGGAATATCTTGCCCGGCTGAGGCGTTTACTATCTGGGTAACCTTGTCTGGAGGACACCATGCAGACCCGATTCAGCGGATGGCTCGGCGCGTTGGCAGCCGCATTTGCGCTTGGCGCATGCGCATCGCTGGCTCCCGTGCAGACCGCGCAGAAGATGATCGGCCAGCCGGAAAGCGCCGTGCGCGCAACCTTTGGCGCGCCCACGGAAACCTACCAGCTCGCCGGCGGCACACAGCGCTGGATCTATTCCAAGCAGCCGATGGGGCATGAGGTCTACGCGGCGGATTTCGATGCCAGTGGCAAGCTCACCGGCTTTCGGCAAATGCTCACCGAGCTGGAGATCTATCAGGCACGCCCTGGCGTCTGGACCAAGCATGACGTCGCCGAGCACTTCGGCATGCCCCGTGAGCCGACGCAGTACTACCCGCTCATGAAGCGGGAGGCATGGTCATACCGGATGTACACCAGTGGCTTTCAGCAGGCGCATTTCAACGCCCTGTTCGACGACAACGGCGTGCTGGACCGGACCATGATCGTCGTCGATCCATTGGGTGGCAACGAGCACGACAGCCCGAAATGAAGCACGGCGGCGCATTGCGCGCCGCCGCCATTCGCCGTCCGGGGTAATGCGCGATCAGCCCAGCGCCGAGGCAATCGCCTGTGCGAGTTCGTTGGCTTCGAACTTGGCGACATAGCCATTGGCGCCCACACGGCGTACGTGGTCTTCATTGGCCGAGCCCGACAGCGATGAATGGATCACCACCGGGATCGATTGGAACGCCGGCTCGGACTTGATCTTGCGCGTGAGCGTAAAGCCATCCATCTCGGGCATTTCAAGGTCGGTCAGCACCAGGGCGATCTTGTCGCGCACGGTCTTGCCTTCGCGGGCGGCGTCACGCGCGATCTTCTGCAGCGTGTCCCATGCCTCCTGGCCGCTCTTGGTCATGACATAGGGTGCGCCCATCGCCTCCAGGCCGTTGGCGATCAGGGAGCGGGCAAGCCCCGAATCATCCGCCACCAGCAGTTTGGCGCCGGGCGGAATCTTGACCAGACGCTCGTCGTTGTCCGGCGCCAGATCGGCACGGCGGGTCGGGAACACGTCCACCAGGATCTGCTCGACGTCGATCACCTGCGCCAGACGCGAATTGTCGGCGTTGCCGTCCAGACGAGCCAGGCTGGTGATGTTGCTGCTGCCCACGCTCGCCTCGGCCGGAAAAATCTGGCTCCATTCCAGGCGCACGATCTCATCGACCTCTTCCACCGCAAAGCCCTGCGTGGTGCGCGCGTATTCCGTGATCAGCAGAATGTTGGCGCTGCTGTTCTTGGTGCCGATCACGCTGGCCAAATCGATCACGGGGATGATCTGACCGCGCACGTTCACCGCGCCCAGGATATGGGCGCCTGCATCCGCCACATGGGTGACGGGCGGCATGACCATGATCTCGCGCACCTTGAACACGTTGATGCCGAACATCTCGCGCTGGTTGGAGCGTGCGGATTCACCCAGGCGGAACAGCAACAGTTCGAAGCGGTTGTTGTTGGTCAGATTGGTCCGTTCATCGACTTCGTGCTGCGACATTGTCATCCCCCGTTCTTCCACACGATATGTCGCGGTAAACGGCATGTCGGCGGACAACTTGAAGGGATTTGCGAATGTGATTGCCATGCCCCTGCCCGGCCGCTGTCGCTCGAGACCCATATGGCGGACGAGGCGCCCCCGAGGCACGGCATGATCACCGAGGCGCAGCCTGACTGACACTCCGTATCGCGATGTACCGTCTTGGCGCTTTGCCGACTTTGCTTTCTCGTGGACGACGACTTGTTTGGCAACGGCTCGAAGGCACGCCGCTTCGGCTTCCACGAATACGTGGAGACGCAAGCGATGTTCATGCGCATCTTCGACGATCTGAGGCAGCGCAGAATGATTCCGGGATGACACGTCCGGATGCCTCGGCCACAAAGAACGATGGACCATTCAGGCTAGGGAGATGTCCCGACTCGGGTTTGCTCAGACACTGCCGATACAGTGAGAACGGGACGGTAGCTCATGGGTCGAGCGGTAGCGGACAACCGCTGCAGGCAGGCAGGTTCAACTCCTGTACGTCCCACCATCTGATGATTTATTGAGGATCAACAAAACTGTGCCGTTAAGCATAAAGTGGCCATTCGGACAGGTTATGGTTGTTTACCGTCCCGTTGGCGACTGATACGGCGCGACGTCGGAGCCCAGCATGTATTCGCGCACCAGCTCCCGCGCGCGATGCAACCGACTTTTGACAGCGCCCTGCGGTTCGCCAAGACGCTCGGCGATCTCGGCGATCGTTAGCTCTTCGAAATCGCGCAGCAGCACAACTTCCAGATAGTGCGCGGGCAAGGATTCCAAGGCGTTGGCCAGGTCCACTCGCAGCGCCTCGTCGCTACGCTGGACGAGCAGTTCCTCAGCGGCCTCGTCCGGCAATGGGTCGTGCTTGAACATCATGCGTTCAAGCCTGCGGCATTCGCGCTTGATGACCGTGAACAGCCAGGCAGAGAAAGCAGCAGCGGCCTTAAGACCCTTCACCTTGCGCGAGATGACGAGCAGGGACTCCTGCACGGCATCGTCGACATCGCTGGCCTGGCAATGCTTATACGCATACCGCCGGGCATCCGCCTGACAGACGGCGAGCAGACGCGAGATTGCAGCAGGATCTCCCGTCTGTGCAGCCAGAATCAAGTTGTCCCGTTCGGCCCCGCTTGTAACCATGGCTCAGTGCCCCTTGTGTAGTTTACGACCCACCATTGCACACATGGGGCAAAAGCCGAACAGGCCGGTCATGGCGAGCATGGCGCCGACAATGCCCGCACCGATTGCGAGGCTTGAACCACCCCAATTCATGACGGCATCGCCCAGACACACCAGGCCCACGATGACGCGCAGGACGCGCTCCCAGTTCGGAACGTTCTTCAGATAGAACATGGCGATTTCCTTAGTCTGCGGTTGAGGACGACCCTCGTAAGCTAAGAGGCGCCAACTGGGTGAAACGGTTCGCCGAAGATCTGGGAAACGCGTCAATGGCGGTATTTACTGCGGAGCCGCGACCATGTCGCCGTCCAGCATGAAGATGCGGTCCGTCGGGTTGGCCGCCTTGATATGCAGCGTTCCGGCGCCTTTCAGACCCTTGAAGCTGCCGGTACCCGAAACGACCTCCCAGAAACCGTTGTCGTGGATTTCGGGCTTGCCATCCTTACCAGGCAGAAAGACCGCGCGAACGGTCCACTTGATATAGGCCACATTGCCCTCGCCCTTGCTGGCGACCAGATAGCCGCTCGGGTCACCCGCAACGCCCGGGACGATATCGTGACGTCCATACTCGACGATTTGCGCGCCATCGAGCAATCCCGAGCCGGCGGCGGTGCCCTCGCGCTTGACCATCAGCACAAAATGACCGGAGCCGTCCTTGAAGTCGAGTTTGATTTGCTCTTTGGGCACCATGGTGGCCTTCACGCTCAGCGGATCTGCCATGGCCGTCCCGGCGGCGAGCATGGCGGCGCAGAGAGCGAAGGTGGCGAGCTTGCGAAATGGAACTGGAGTATTGCGCACTGGAAACCTCTTCAGATGAGTTGAGATGACTGGTTCAAAAGCGTGTGGGCACCAACTAAGAGGCTGCCACGTGCAGAAACGATTCGCAGCCCGAAAAAAATCGTGGTGCCGCGAACCCGTTTCCTGTCCCGAGCCCTCTTAGTGATCGAGGAAGCCCTCTGCCGCCTCACACCATTCACAACCAAGGAACCATCATGAAGACATCATTGAAAGTCGCCTCTCTGGCAGCCCTGACCGCTGCTACCCTGGCGTTGCCGGCTGCTGCCCAGGAAATGAAGGGCTCCGCCAAGTGCGCACCCAACACGGAAATGGCCAAATGCGGTGCAGCCAAATGTGCCGGCAAGTGCTCCCCTGGCAAGCACATGAAGAAGGGTAAGCACGGTGCCAACAAATGCGCGCCGAAATGCGCTCCCAAAGGCGCTCCCCAAAGCTGACATCCGTGACACGGGCCCGGAGGTCTACGAGCCCAGTTGGCGACGCGGCCCGCGTCGCCGGCTCGCGCATACTTGACGTCTATGCGGGGCTTGCCCAACGGGGTCAACATCTGCTGGGCAACCTATTGCACGGGCAGCCTCCCAGGCAATGGGCGCATTACCCGGAAGATGACGCCATTGACGCGAACAGCGGCTACCAGTGGTTCTATCACTCACACGCACCGGAAGACCGATCGGGCGCCGCAGAGCACGGACACATCCACGTGTTTGCGCGGCGCAACGTGTGGTCGCGCCGGTTGTACTCAAAGCGGGAACTGGCGTTCGCCGAACTATGCGGTGGTGCCAATCCTCAGGTCAGCACCAGGCACCTACTGGCCATTGGCTTCGATGCCAAGGGACTTCCCCTAAGTCTCTTCACGGTCAATAGCTGGGTAACGGGGGATTTGATGCTCAGCGCTGAAACCACGGCCGAACTGTTGGACCAGATGTCTCTCGATACGGGCAACACAGATGTCGACGCGGTCATCGTATCGTTGGTGCGCCTGTTCAGAACCGAGATCCTGGACTTACTGACGAGGCGAGATGAGGCGCTATTCGGCTTCAAAGGCAGAGACGTGCTTTCCGATGAATCGCTTGAAGTGCTGTCGGAACGGTCAATCGATGTCGATTCGAAGCTTGAACAATTGTGTGGTCCATAGCTCCATTCCACCTCGCGTAGAAAGCACATCTGGATGCCAGACCACGCGATGGCCAATGCAAGTACTGCGCCAAAGCAGTCATTAAAGAACTTGAGAAGGACTTTGCCCGAGAAGCGCGTTGAGACCATGGTCGCTATCCGAATGCCCGCGCCTGGGCCGTTGGTCTGACGTCCGTTCTCGGCTGAAAGTAGACGCCTTAGCGTTGGCCGATCAACGGCTGCTGCAGGTCGGCGCACTTGATCCGTTGGCGGCTGATTTTCGGTCAGGGCAGACTCTGCAGTGAGGCCGTTTTGCCTAAATGCTCACAAGCAATTATGTCGGCTGGCGAATAGCGAACCGCTCCACCAGACAGTCGATCAGTACACGTACCCTGTGTGATAAATGCCGCCCCGGCGGATAAATCGCATATAGGCTCCCTGCCGCCAGGCGGCAATCGGAAAGAACTGGTATCAGCGCACCCTGTGCTATCAACTCGGTTGAAATGAATGCGGGCACGGCGGCAATACCGAGCCCGGCCACGGCGGCCGTGATGACCGCCTCTCCGTTATTCGCCTTCATGCGCGTATTCGGCCGCGCGAGATAGGTCTCGCCATCTGGCGCGGTGTAATGCCAATAGGTTGACTCGGGCGCGTTGGTTGAAACCAACCCATCATGGTGATCGAGGTCCTGCGGCGTGAGCGGTGTGCCGCGTGACGCCAGGTAATCCGGCGACGCGCACGTTACGCGTCGCATATCCGTCAGCTTACGGGCGACCAGCCGCGAATCGCTGAGCGTGCCCGCACGTATTGCGATGTCGAAGCCCTCGTTGACGATGTCGACGAAGCGATCCGAGAGACTCAAATCAAGCGTCAGGCCCGGATGGAGCCTGAGAAATGCGCAGATGTGCGGCATCAGCACCAGATTCGTCAGGCTCACCGGCGCCGACATGTGAATCGTTCCGGACAGATCCGCGCTCGCATCCGTGACCGTGAGTTCCGCCTCGTCGAGTTCCGCAATGATGCGCCGCGCACGCTCGTGAAATGCCCGGCCAGCTTCCGTGACGCTCAAACCAGCGGTAGATCGCACTAGCAGGCGAGCCTTGAGACGATCCTCAAGATCATTCAGCCGCCGACTGACCGCTGACTTGACGATGCCCATCCGCTCCGCAGCCTTCGTGATGCTGCCCGCGTTAACGACCTCCACGAAGGTCATGATCTCATCCAAGCGACTCACTCGTTCTCCTTTGAAGCACATCATGTTGCCAATATGCTGGCTTCTTTCTATTTTCATGCACACCTATGATGGCACTCATCGTTAGCCAAGCCAAGGTGCTCGCCATGAATGAAATCGAACGTTTCGTGTCGCTGTTCGGTCAGCAAGTGACACTCAGCCTCAACGTACTGGAACAAATCCCCGAAGAACTCTGGACGGCCATTCCGGCCGATTCGGACACCAATTATCTCGGCCAGCGCATCAAGCGCATCAATATCGAAGCCCTGGTCGGGCACCTCATGCGGGCGGAGGATTTCTGGACAAAGACGCTAAGCCAGATTCAACCCAATGAGGAAATGGTCCCGCCTGTCGGGGTGCCTATGTTGGATCTAGCCAGCACAGGGATGCCACTGGTGAACCAATATCGCCAGGTGCTCGAGAACAACCTGAACCGGATTCGAGCCATGTCGCCCCAACAACTGTCCACGGTCTTCACCTTCATCGGCCGGACATTCACGGTGCAAGGTTTTTTGTGGGCCATCTATGCGCACCACAGCTACCACTTTGGCCAGATCGATTTGCTGCTGCGGCAGCAGTCGTACTTGCCACCCGAGTTTCTAGAACTGCCGAACCGCGACCAACTCATCGCATAGCCCGCTGGCTCGATCGTCAGCAGCGCTGTTTCATCGCCCCGCCAGTGGTCATGGCATGAGCGCGCTGGAAGTTGCATCGCAAGGTGGGCAAACTGACCATCAAGTACGGCCCTCGGGAGAGCCGGGGCACGGATCGTATGTCGATGGTCTCCCGCGTCAAGGACCCTGCCATGCTTCAGCGCGGGATCGTTCGGCGACAAGCTTGATCTCGTTGCTGAACAGGTCAACGGCACGCTCACTGCCGTCAAGATGCGAAAGCGTCAATAATCGGCATGGGTCGGCGTGACTTGGTCGTGTCGACCCGCCTCCCATGGACCACCTACTTGACGACCAACATGAACGCTCGAATCAAGACATCGCTGATCAGCTTGGCCGCAGCCATGACGATCGCCCCCACGATCGCACTCGCACACGGGAAACTCGAAAGCACCGAGCCTGCTGCGGGCAGTACGGTATCGGCGGTCACCAGCCCACTGCGCATGACCTTTAACGAAGCGCTGGAGCCTGCCTTCAGTACAGCGCACGTGACAGACGTCAAGGGCAGCGCCGTCACCACAGTGAAAGCAACGGTCGATCCTACCAACCCTCGTTCATTGACTGTCAGAGCGCCGAAGCTCGCGGCAGGCACATACTCGGTCGACTGGGCCGTCATGACGCACGACGGACACAAGACAACGGGCCGATATACCTTCACGGTGAAGTGATGAACGAAAGCGCCTTGAACGTCGCGCGCTTCGGATTGACCGCGCTGCAAAACCTCGGCTTTGCAGTGCTTGTCGGCACATTGCTCAGTGACGGCTGGCTCAAGCGCACCTCCTCTGCCTGGCAAGCCGATGTCACCGTGCGGCTTGCGAAAACATTCCGGGTCGCTGCCATCACTACTCTTGCGGTCAGCGCGCTCTACTTCTGGATTCACTGCGCCCAGATGGCGGATGCGCCGCTCTGGGAAGCGTGGCCAGCCGTTCTTTCCATGCTGCAAGCCACGGAGTTCGGCTATGCGTGGGCGGCCTCAGCGGTTTGCATCGTGACGGTCGTGGCGTTGTCTTTCGCCGCGTGGGAAACGCAATCGCACCGCCTGCGCGCGCTCTTGTGGACAGCGCTTGCCGGAGCGGCACTGGCACGCAGCCACGGTGGCCATCCCATCGATGCTGGCGCATTCAGCCTGCCAGTTTGGGTCGATTGGGTCCACCTGCTGGCGATCAGCGCCTGGGTTGGCCTCGTTTATGCTGCCGCGTTTATCGTGATGCCCCGGTGCGTGGGTGAGCGGCCAGCCGACCGGGGCAACGGAGCCAGCTATGTTCAGGCCCTGTCAAACGCGGCCACGTTTGCGCTTGCTGCGCTCGTGGCCACCGGCGCCTACAACGGTTGGAAAAACGTCGGTTCGCCTGCAAACCTGCTGGGTTCGACCTACGGGAAGCTGCTGCTTCTGAAGCTGGCGTTCGTTTTCACAGCGGCGGCGCTCGGCGGACACAACCGCTTGTTCGAGATGCCTGGTCTTCTTGCAGCGCTAAAGCAACCAAGCGCCGCTAATACAGCGGGAACTGGCCGGCGGTTCATAGGCGTGCTACGCATTGAAGCAGTCGTATTGACTGCGGCAATTCTTGTGGCTGCGGTCCTTACCGCCAGCGCGCTACCCGGAACCGAGTAAGCCTCCTTGCAAGCGGCGGCGTACGCCTGACGCGCCGCTTCTACTGCAGACATTGACCTTCCCTCCGTGGAAAGGTCAATCATGTGTCCTGGGTCAAAGAACGAGAGCCTTTCCGTATTGGCAGCAATGCCGTGCCGATAGCATTTCTATAATCGTTGAGCGGCGCTGATTCAGTAGACACGGCGTCTGAAACACAGAGGAGCTGTGCCCGATGGAAAAGCATCGTCCTCTTCACGGTGTGGAACATGGTCACATGCATCATGACAGCCACTCGCACGCGGTCCAGACGTCAGGCGAACGCGCTGAAATAGACCCGGTATGCGGCATGAAGGTCAGTGCCGACGCTAAGTTCAGCGTCGAGCACGAAGGCAAAACCTATCGGTTCTGCAGCGAGAAATGCGAGAGCACGTTCGTTGCGCAGCCGCAGAGATACCTATCACCGATTGAATCGGCACCTGTCGAAACGCAGGAAGGCACCGTCTACACGTGCCCGATGCACCCCCAAATCCGACAGGACCATCCAGGCAACTGCCCCATCTGCGGGATGACGCTTGAGCCGGTGATCCCCGAGTTGAGTGAAGACGAGAACCCGGAGCTTGCCGACTTCCAACGGCGTTTCTGGTGGACGCTGCCGCTGACGGCCGTGGTGTTCATCCTGGCCATGTTCGGACATCGCTACGGCTGGATGGCGCCCTCCGTCCAGAGTTGGGTGGAACTGGTTCTGGCGACGCCGGTTGTCGTGTGGGCGGGGCATCCGTTCTTCAAGCGCTGCATCCAGTCTTTCATTCACCGCAGTCCAAACATGTGGACGCTCATCGGGCTTGGTACCGGCGCCGCGTACATCTATAGCGTCGTTGCGACGGTGGCGCCCGGTGTCTTCCCGGAGACCTTTGCGGCCCACGGTCGCATCGGTGTGTATTTCGAGGCGGCTGCAGTCATCATCTCGCTGACCTTGGTCGGGCAGGTCCTTGAGTTGCGAGCGCGGTCTCAAACTTCCGCTGCCATCAAGTCTCTTCTCGGCCTAGCGCCAAAGACAGCACGCCGCCTCAATGCAGACGGCAGCGAGGAAGACGTTCCTTTGAGCCGCGTGCATGTCGGCGACCGCCTCCGTGTGCGGCCTGGCGAGAAAGTCCCCGTTGACGGTGTCGTCATCGAGGGTACCAGCTCACTCGACGAGTCCATGATTACGGGCGAACCCATTCCCATCACCAAGCGGGTGGGTGACCATGTGATTGGCGCAACGATGAATGCCGCCGGCAGTCTGGTCATCGAATCCGAGAAGGTCGGCTCCCAAACGGTCTTGTCCCAGATTGTGCAGATGGTCGCGCAGGCGCAGCGGTCCAAGGCACCGATGCAGCGGATGGCCGACAAGGTAGCCGGTGTATTCGTGGTTGCGGTGGTGGCGATTGCCGTGCTCACCTTCTTTGCGTGGGGCGTATTCGGGCCGCAGCCGAGTTGGGTCTACGGCCTCATCAACGCTGTGGCGGTACTCATCATTGCCTGTCCTTGCGCCCTTGGCCTTGCGACGCCCATGTCCATCATGGTGGCCAGTGGCAAGGGGGCGACAACCGGCGTGTTGTTCCGCGATGCAGCGGCCATCGAGAACTTGCGCAAGGTCGACACGCTTATCGTCGACAAGACCGGGACGCTGACTGAAGGCAAGCCGGCCTTCGAGCGCAGCATTGGTACCAATGGGTTTTCTGACATTGAGGTCCTGAGGCTCGCAGCCAGCCTCGACCAAGGCAGCGAACACCCGCTTGCCGCCGCGATCGTAGAAGCGGCACGTCAGCAGAACCTGACGCTCGACAAGGCGGAGCACTTCGAATCGAGCACGGGCATCGGCGTGCGCGGAACCGTGGCGGGCAGAAAGCTTGCGCTTGGCAATACCGCACTCATGCAGGCAGAGGGCACTTCGGTGGCCGCAATACGCCAGGCAGGCGACGCACTGCGCGCGCATGGGGCCAGCGTCATCTACCTGGCGGTTGACGGTGCGCTGGCAGGGCTGCTGGCGGTATCCGACCCAGTCAAGGCGACCACGGCAGAGGCGCTCAAAGACCTCAAGGAGAAAGGCATTCGTGTGGTGATGGCGACCGGAGACGGTGTCCTCACAGCCAGGGCCGTCGCAGAGAAACTTGGCATCGCTGAGTTTCATGGCGAGGTCAAACCCGCGGACAAGCTGGCGCTGGTGAGCAAGTTCCAGCGCGAGGGCCGCGTTGTCGCCATGGCGGGCGACGGCATCAACGATGCCCCGGCTCTGGCCAAGGCTGATGTTGGCATTGCGATGGGGACCGGCACCGACGTCGCCATGAACAGCGCCCAGGTCACCTTGGTGAAGGGCGATTTGCGCGGCATCTCCAGGGCTCGCCGTCTGTCGGAAGCGACCATCGCCAACATGAAGCAGAACCTGGGATTCGCCTTCGTCTACAACGCGTTGGGGGTGCCGCTGGCGGCTGGCGTGCTTTACAGCGCCACGGGCCTGCTGTTGTCGCCCATGATTGCAGCACTCGCGATGAGCTTGAGCTCCATATCGGTCGTCTCGAACGCGCTGCGCTTGAGGCGAATCGACATCTGAGCCACGCCACTCGGTGATGGCTGCGCGCTTCAGGTGCTTCGCATCATGCTGGAAAACGCCCTCAGCCTGGGTTCGCCAGACGGTTGTCTTCGCCAGCGTCGTTGACGCCGCAGCAGCATGACCTTGATGAGGTGCAGGCTGGCGATGCGCTTGCCGCCAGCCCGTCCGCTTCAGACGCGGATGCGTGTCTTCGCACCAGCCGCAGGAGAGCCGGTCGACAAGAACGTCGCCGCAGCGACACAGCAGGAGGCGTTCTGAATGATGCCGCCTGGCGCGGCTTCAATGCCCAGCCCAAGCCCAGCGATGCCACTGCCAAGGTCGCGCCACAACCTGTCGGTTTGCCAGCCAGGAAGGTTAACGCGGGCCCAGCACTTCGCTCAGGGAAGACGCCGGCACCCCCTGCTTCATCCGCAGAGCACCATCGGAGTCCCGCCACAGAATGGCAGGCGTGGCCTGAAAACCGAGGGACGCCATCAGTCTCTCGTTCGCGTCGAGCTTTCCCTTGACGGCAGCCGGTATCGTGGCGACCGGCTTCAGCCCGGCGTCGTCCAACGGTTTGGGGTGGCCGCTGGAGAGCACCTTCGCATTGAGGCTCACGTGGCTCTGCTCATAGGCATTGAGCGCTGCTGCAGGATTCTTGTCCGCCAGCAGTGCAGCGGCTTTGCCAGCACTGGTCGGCGTGAGGATCCCGACCATGATGTGACGAAGTTGGACCTTCCCACTGTCAACCCACGGCCGCGCGTCCGCCCAGAACTTGTTGCAGTAAGGGCAATTCGGATCGGTAAACACGTACACCTTGCGCGGCGCACTGTCCCGCCCGTCGGCGATCCAGGTCGCGTGTGCGAGCTCCGCCCATGCGCGTTCTGACATCGGCTTACGCACCGCTTCTTCCAGGGGAGCGCGGGTCAAGTCATTGCCGCTTGCATCAAAGACGGTTCCGGCAATCACGTGCTTGCCGTCCGGCGTGACATAGAGCGCGACGGGCTGCTCTTCCATGAAGCCAGCGTAGCCTGTCAGCCCAGTCGGGGCCGCCATCTTTCCGACGATGGTCACCCCTTTCTTTTCCAGCGCTTGCAGCGCTGCCGGCTTCTCCTGGCTGTAGGCCGCGACAGAAGCCGTCGACAATGCAACGGCGGTCAGCCACGAAACGGGGCCAAGGGAGAAGGTCTTGCGTGAGTGGTTCATAGCTGAGGGCGGGTGAACGTTCGGCTGCATGCTCCTGCCTGCCAGGAGCAATACAATATGCCTAACGATATAGTATTGATAAATATACTATGAATGTGTATATCGTTCAGGCGTCGACCACTCCCGCCCTGCTACCGAATGGCGACAATGCGGGCTGCCGAAACACACGCCTGGACACACTGCTCGCATCCGGCCTACCGGCGCGATGGCGGGTGCAGTGGCTTGCTTCCCCCTACTCACGTCAACGCGCAACATACGGTAGCGTCGCCCGCCTTCGCAGGTCATATCGATCTGCGCCCCCATCGCATCGACCGCATGGGCTTCGAACAAGCTCGCGTAGCGCTTGCCGTTGGCGCGGATGCCTGCCGCAACGCCAGCGTAGAGGTCGGCCCTGGTGAGGGGACGGCCCTTCGGATACGGCCTTTTAACGAACGGCCTGGTCGACAGGGCACCGATTCCCTCACCTGGCTCGACAAGCGCAAGTGCCTCGAGCACGCCATGGCACACGTCGTTGGCACGCAGGCGGGTGCGGAGCAGCCGATTGCGCGCTTGCCCATCGCGCGTGTCACAGGATGGACATCTGGTTTTGGTACGCTCGTTCCACAATTGCGAGCAACCCCAAGCAGCACACCGATGGCCGCACGACCGGTTCAGTTTGAAAGAGAAGACGCCTTACAGCTCGCGCTGCAGACCTTTTGGCGCCATGGTTATGAAGCGACGCCGGTCGCCGCTCTCGCCGACACCATGGGATTGTCCAAATCGTCCCTGTACAACAGCTTCGGCTCGAAGCGAGACCTCCTTCTGGAAGTGATCGCCAAGTACGCTGAAGCAAGATCGGCTGCTATCCGACGGGCAAGCGAATCGCCCGGGCGCCTCGAACGGTTGCAGGAATTATTGGTTGCCGGAACAGCCGACAACGATGACGGCCAAGGTTGTCTCCTCGTGAACATGGCAACGGAACTCGCCGCGCACGACGATGACGTCCGGCAAAGCGTACGGGCCGGGTTCTTCACCATGGCACAGGCGTTCGGACAACTTCTGATTGCCGGAAAACAAGCCGGCGAGTTCGATGAACGTCTCGATGCAACAAAGACTGCACAGCGGCTTCTGAACACGGCGGTCGGTCTCTGTGTGCTGACCAAGGCAGGCTTTTCTGCGCTCGAGCTCAGCCCGGTGATCGAACATCTCCTGGCCGACCTCCGTGCCTGACGCTCAGCACCCATCGTCGCTGCCGCAACGGCCAGGTCCAGCGGCGACCGCATCCACCGGAAGCACACGCCAGTGAACGACGCGGCTCCCGATGACGCTTTCCAGCCCTCGCCTGACCGGCACAGTGTCGCCGGCCCAGGCAGCGGCGCATCGCCTGCCGTGAGGTTGCCCGAGGGCGGCCGCCCCCGCTGGGCCTCCGCTGAAGAACGCCTGCACTGATCCGACCGCCACTTCGGCCTTGTCAACGCCTGAAACGCCATGCGTCCCCAAACCTCTCTTCTCGGACTGCCTCGCCAGGGTAGCGCCCTATCCGTACCGCCTCCGCCCATGTCCATTGCGGACTGCATGGAGAACGGGCTTCTGCACACCGTATTTCAGCCCATCGCAAACCTGCCTTCCGGCGAGTTGCTCGGCTATGAGGCACTGATTCGCGGACCTGCCGGTTCCCCGCTCGAGCGTCCGCAGGCGCTCTTCGAACAGGCGCAGCGCGAGCACTGCGTCATCCAGCTCGAGCGATTCGCGGCAAGGTTGAGCATCGAAACCTTCGGGCAGCTGAAGCTGCCGGGCAAGCTGTTTCTGAACCTGAGCGCGGATGCCATCCGCGAAATCGACCACTGCGAAGACGATGTACGCGCCTTCATGAGTCGCCAGCAATTTGCCTTCTCTAGAATCGTCATCGAACTCACCGAGCAAGCGAGCCCAATGCCCCTGGACTCGCTTGAAGCGTCGCTGCGGCGTATTCGAGAAGCCGGAGCCCAGCTTGCGCTGGATGACTACGGAACGGGAAACGCCAACCTTAGCCTGTGGATTGCCCTGCAACCCGACTACGTCAAGATTGACCGGTCCATTGTCGATGGGGCCGCGCGTTCTGCCTTCCGTCTTGAAGCGCTGCGCTACCTGAAGGGACTCGCGACCGCGAGCCATGCCCTGTTGATTGCCGAGGGCCTCGAGAATCTCGACGACTTACGGGTCTGCCGCGATATCGGCATCGAATGTGCCCAAGGCTTCGTCTTCGGCAGGCCGAGTACCACGCCGGGGCACAGCGTGCAGGGGCCTGCGCTGGAAGCCATCAAGGCCAATGTGATTGCCGTGTTTCCGGAAACGGTCAAAGTCCCGCAACGTGCTTTTTCAGCAAGCCGGTTGTTGATCAAGGCGCCGAGCGTGTCGCCCTCCGCATTGAATAACGACGTGCTGGACGTGTTTACCAGGCACCCCGCGCTCCACGCCGTTGCCGTTGTCGAGCAAGGGCGAACCGTCGGCCTCATCAACAGGCATACCTTCGTGGATGCGTATGCGCACCCGTATCACCGGGAGCTCTATGGCAGGAAGAGTTGCATGGAGTTCGCGAACACCTCTCCCGTGGTCGTGGAAAGAAGCGCGACGATGGAGGCGCTGGCAAATGTGCTGACCGCGCAGGACCAGCGGTATCTCACCCAAGGGTTGGTCATCGTTGAGCAGGGCCAGTATGTTGGCCTGGCGACGGGCGAAGCATTGGTCCGTGCCGTTACGGAAATACGGATTGAAGCGGCACGCTACGCGAATCCGCTCACGTTCCTGCCGGGCAATATTCCCATCGATGCGCATATCAAGCGGCTGCTGGCAAGCCAGGTGCCGTTTCATGCGTGCTATTGCGACCTGAACAGTTTCAAGCCGTTCAATGATCAGTACGGCTATTGGCATGGCGATGAAATGCTGAAACTGGCCGCAGCAACCCTGACACAGGCGTGCGCGCCTCAGAAGGACTTTCTGGGGCACGTGGGCGGGGACGACTTCCTGATTCTTTTCCAAAGCGACGATTGGGAGCGCCGGATCCGCGAGGCGATGACGCAATTCGATGCCAGGGCTGTCCAGCTATACACACCCGCGGATATCGCGGCGGGCGGCATCCGGAGCGAGGACCGCCACGGCGATCTGCGTTTCTACGGCTTCGTATCGATTGCGGTCGGCGTGGTCCCCATCCAGGCAGGCGCCGCCGTCGATGGCGACACCATCGCAACCTTGGCCGCGGCTGCAAAGCGCGAGGCCAAGCGATCCGCCGAGAACTTCTTCATCTGGCGCGACGACGCGCTGGACCCTGCACGCAATGCCTGATGGGCACTGCAGCCGGTGGGCGCGGGACGTCTGCCACTGCCTGCGATAGCCAGCTCATCCGTCTTCAAGCGCGGCGACGGACACGCCGTTGCGCTCACGCGTCTCATCCGCGAACCGGTCCTGGCGCCATGTGCCGCACGCGCCGCATTCAGACTGTTTGAATAAGAGCCACGCCTCTACTTCGCAAACCTGTCACGGAAGCGTCCAGGGTGCGCTGCTACTGTCCGCGCGATCCAAAGACACCCTCTGGACCGTTCATCCGCAGGAGAAGCAGCGTGACTCAGAAAACTTCAACGGCGCGTTTCCGCACGCGCCGCCGATTGCTTGGCGCAGCCGCCGCCACGCTGGCAGGTGCGGGCCTGTCGGCGTGCGGAGGTGGCGGCGATGGCAGCGTCGCAGGCGACCCGTCCAGCTCGTCAGCCGTCGGAAACCCGCCCGCGCCAGCGCAACTGGTGCCGCCAATCTTGCCCACCCCGGCACAGTCCGGCATCGACCATGTCGTGCTGGTGGTGATGGAAAACCGATCGTTCGACCACTATCTGGGCTGGCTGCCCGGCGCTGACGGAAAGCAGGCTGGACTCCAGTTCATCGACGCGTTTGGCAACCTGCAGAATTCCTTCCGCCTGGCGACCGACCCGAAATATGGCTTCCAGGGCTGCGGCTTTGCCGATCCGGATCACAGCTACGAGGGCGCGCGCACCCAGCTCGACGGCGGGAAGATGGACGGATGGCTGCTCACGGCTGACACCAACAAGACGCCTGGCGACCTGTTCCCCATCGGCTACTACCAGGCCGAGGATCTGTCTTTCTTCGGATCCGCCGCTCGCGATTGGACGGTATGCGACAGCTACCACTGCGGCATTCTGGCGGAGACGTATCCGAACCGGTTCTACCTGATGTGTGGCGAGACCGACCGGCTGCACAACTCCAATGCAACCTGTTCACTGCCGACCATCTTCGATCGCTTTGCCGAGAAGGGCGTATCGGCCAACTATTACTTCAGCGACGTGCCGTTCACGGCGCTGTTTGGTACCAAGTATCTCAATACCTCCAAACCGTTCGCGACGTTTCTGACGGACGCCGCCGCCGGCACCCTGCCTGCGTTCTCATACGTCGATCCGCGCTTTACCGGGGAGAACCCGCAAGGCATATCGGCCGATGATCATCCGAACTCGGATATCCGCAACGGGCAGGTCTTTCTCAATCAGATCTATGACGCCGTACGTAATGGACCGGGTTGGCAAAAGACGCTGCTGATCATCACCTATGACGAGTGGGGCGGCTTCTTCGACCACGTGCCGCCGTTCAAGCGCCCGGTCTCTGCCGCAGAGACACAGTTGGGCAACGATGGCTACCTCGGCTTCCGTGTGCCGATGGTGCTGATCGGGCCGCGGGTCAAGCGCGGGCACGTCAGCCATTGGCCGCTCGACCCAAGCTCAATCCATCAGTTGCTGACCTGGCGCTTCGGACTGAATGCCCTTGGCGCGCGTGGCGGGCTGCCGGACACCAATTCGATCGCCTACGCGCTCGATTTCGTCGCTCAGCCGAACCTGGCGGCGCCGGCCTACCCGGTGCCACAAGGCCCGTTCGGGGGCGTGTGCTCTGGCTCCATCACCGGCAGCGTCCCCGGCATCAGCGGCGTTCCTGGCATCAGTTCGCTTCGCACGATTGCCACGTCGTTGGGTTTTCCTCTTCCTTGAATCATGGCCATCATGCGAATCTCCAAATTGAACTGGCTGACCAGCGGCTTCCTCGCTGCCTTCCTTGCCTGCCTGCTGACGGGCTGCGGCGGGGCGAGCGATGCGACCAACGCAACCGGCGGGTCGTCGGCCGCAGTGTCGCCGGCTCCAGCCTCGCCACCCGCGCAGGCCCCGGTGACGCCAACCGCAAGCCGGATCGGCCATGTGTTCGTGATCGTGCTGGAGAACAAGGGCTATACCCAGACTTTCGGCTCTGGCAGCCAGGCGCCTTACCTCGCAAACACGCTGGCAAGCCAGGGCGCGTTGCTGACGCAGTACTACGGTACCGGCCACAACAGCAACGATAACTACCTGACCATGATCAGCGGCCAGGCACCCAATGCGCAGACACAGGCCGACTGCCAGTACTACACCGACTGGCTAGGCACCATGAGCCCCGATGCCAACGGGCAGGTGACTGGAACCGGCTGCGTCTACCCCGCCGCCATCGGTACGATCGCCAGCCAACTGGACGCCAAGGGATTGGCCTGGCGCGGCTATATGGAAGACATGGGCAACGATCTCACGCGCGACGGCCGACCGACCTGCTCCCACCCCGCGCTCAATGGCAAGGACGGCACGCAGTCCGCCACCGCGACGGACGGATACGCGACGCGCCACAACCCGTTCATGTATTTCCACTCGGTGATCGACAACCAGTCGTACTGTGACAGCCATGTGGTACGGCTCGATTCGCTGGCCACCGATCTGAACAGCGTTGCAACCACGCCCGCGTTCTCCTTCATCGTGCCGAACCTGTGCAACGATGGTCACGACGAGCCCACCTGCGCGGACGGCAAGAGCGCAGGCGGACTGCCGGCGGTCAACCGGTTCCTGCAAGCCTGGGTGCCGCAGATCATCAACTCACCGGCGTTCCAGTCCGATGGCCTGCTGATCATCACCTTCGACGAGGCGGATACGAATGACACCTCGGCCTGCTGCGGTGAGCCGACCGGGCCAAACTCGGTGGCGCCGGGCCTGACCGGCCCTGGCGGTGGCCGCGTCGGCGCGGTGGTGCTCTCGCCCTTCGTCAAGCCGGGCACGATCAGCAATACGCCCTACAACCACTATGCCCTGCTCAAGAGCATCGAGGATGTTTTCGGGGTGTCCCATCTCGGCTACGCCGGCATGAGCGGCCTGCAGGGTTTTGGCAGCGACGTGTACACGGCAGCGCCTTGATGTTTCGATCGGGCCTGCCCGGGCCTGCACTCGCCGGCGGTCGGCTGGACTGCGATGTCATCGTTTCAGAAGTCGTGTCAGCTGCGCGGCGGGGCCCCATGTGGCCCTGCCGGAATTTCACGCATACTTCGGGCTCAACAGTTGCACGCAGCCCATGGACAACAGCCTGCATTCGCCTCGCCTCCGGTACGCAAGCAGCCCCCTTGCCGTACTCGCCGTCTTCCTGAAGCTCGGCTTGACGTCATTCGGCGGACCGGTCGCGCACATCGGGTACTTTCGACGCGAATTCGTCGAGCGCCGGCGCTGGCTCGACGATGCGGCGTTCACCGATCTGGTGGGCCTGTGCCAGTTCCTGCCGGGCCCGGCCAGCAGTCAGGTCGGCTTCTCGATTGGCCTCCTGCGGGCGGGGTGGCTCGGCGGGTTCGCGGCCTGGTGCGGATTCACGCTGCCGTCCGTGCTGCTGCTCATCGCCTATGCCGCGATCTCGCCAGCGCTGGGCGGGCCGCTTGGTGCGGGACTCGTCCATGGGTTGAAGCTCGTTGCAGTCGGCATCGTTGCGCAGGCCGTCTGGGACATGGCTCGCAAGCTCTGCCCGGATCTTCGGCGCGCAGGGATTGGCTTGGCTGTTGTCGTGCTCTTGGGCTTGCTGAGCTCCGCCTACGCGCAACTGATCGCGATTGCGCTCGGCGCGATTCTGGGCCTCGTGCTGTGCCGGGGCGTGGTCCTGCCCGGCACACCGGGTGCCACCGCGCACCATGGCCAGTTCCTGGTATCGCGCTACGCTGGCGTCATCGCCCTCGCGCTCTTCTGCGGGTTGCTGTTCGGGCTTCCCTTCCTGTCGCATGCCGGTCCGGGTGCGGCGATTCGTGTGTTCGATGCGTTCTATCGCTCCGGTGCCCTGGTGTTTGGTGGCGGGCACGTCGTGCTCCCCCTGCTGCAGGCGCAAACGGTCGCAACAGGCTGGATCTCTTCAAACGCCTTTCTCTCCGGATACGGGGCCGCGCAGGCGGTGCCCGGCCCGTTGTTCACCTTTGCCGCGTTTCTCGGTTGGCTGACACCCGGGATGCCGAGCCATTGGGCGGGCGCGGCGCTCGCTACCGTGGGCATCTTTCTGCCCGGCCTGCTGCTCGTCGTGGCTGCATTGCCTTACTGGCAAGCCTTGCGCACACGTCGATCGATGGTGGCGTTGCTCGCGGGCGTCAATGCGGCCGTCGTCGGCGTGCTGGCCAGCGCCCTGTATTCACCGGTCTGGACGAGCGCAGTCAAGGGGCAGCTTGATTTTGCGATCGCCGCCGTTGCGTTCTTCCTGCTGGTTCGGTGGAAACTGCCGCCGATCGTGGTCGTTGCCCTCTGCGCGATTGCGGGGGTGGCCTGCGCATAGCGCTTGCCGAGCGTCGCGCGAGCGCCCTCGCAACGCCTCGCGCCGATCACTGGAAATGATTCTTCCATTCGCGCAGGGCGGCAAATGCCTGCCAGCAGCGAGTCCGCGGGCCACACGCACCCGACAGGCGCGCTCTCGGCCCCCGCAAAGCAACGCGCAGGCGCGCAACGCCGAGGGGAGCGCCGTTGCAGCGTCCCCACCACGGACGGTTTTCGAAACCGACGGCGCCCGCCCCAACGCTGGGACGGGCGCGCATGACGCACTACCGGCCGAGGTCCTTCGCCGAGACGCCTGCGATACCCCAGTTCTCCTTGGGAACGTCGTGAATCCAGACACGAACATTCTCTTTCGGAGCGCCGGTCGCCTCGACAAGCGCGGCGGTGACTTTTTCAATGACGGCACGTCTTTGCTCGACCGTGCGGCCCTCGATCATGTAGATCTGTGCAAATGGCATGGTGTTCTCCTGGATACCTGCAAATCAACGGAATGCGCCTGCGCTCAGGCCGCCTGTTCAGGCAACAGGCCGCGCTGGCGGGCCATGGTAAGCGCGGTGTCCTCGATCATGTCTTCCTGACCACCCACCATGCCGCGCCGGCCGAGTTCGACCAGCAGATCACGCGCGGGCACACCGTATTTCTTCTCGGCGCGCTTGGCAAACAGCAGGAAGCTGCCGTAGACGCCCGCATAGCCCAGCGTGAGTGCGTCCCGGTCAATGCGGATGGGGAAGTCCATGATGGGCACCACCAAATCCTCCGCCACATCCTGGATCTTCCACACATCCACGCCGGTACGGATGCCCATGCGGTCGCACACCGCCACCAGCACCTCCATCGGCGTATTGCCCGCACCGGCCCCGAGCCCCGCGGCCGCTGCATCGATGCGCGTGGCACCACACTCGATGGCCGCAATGGAATTGGCGATCCCCATGGCCAGGTTGTGATGGCCGTGGAAACCCAGTTCGGTCTCAGGCTTTAGCGCTTCACGCACGGCAGACAGACGCACCTTCACATCGTCCGGCAGCATGTAACCCGCAGAGTCCGTGATGTAGATGCAGTTGGCACCGTAGCTCTCCATCAGCTTGGCTTGCTTGACGAGCCCCTCAGGGCTGTTCATGTGCGCCATCATCAGAAAGCCCACCGTGTCCATGTCGAGCTTGCGCGCGTAGCTGATGTGCTGCTCCGAGACATCGGCCTCGGTACAGTGCGTGGCCACGCGAATCGTATGCACGCCCAGCTCACGCGCCATCTTGAGATGATCGACGGTACCGATGCCGGGCAGCAGCAGCGCCGACACCTTGGCTTGCTTCATCAGCGGAATGACGGCGCCCAGGTATTCCTCGTCGCTGTGCGCGGGAAATCCATAGTTGAGCGAGGAACCACCCAGCCCATCGCCGTGGGTGACTTCGATCAGGGGCACGCCGGCCGCGTCCAGGCCCTGCGCAATCGTGCGCATCTGGTCGAGCGTCATCAGGTGGCGCTTGGGGTGCATGCCGTCACGCAACGTCATGTCATGCACGGTAATGCTCTTGCCTTGCAGCGTAGTCATGTGAAGGTCCTCGTCAGGCGGTTTCAGTGGCAGACGCGGCCGTGCCGGCGCGCAGGTTCAGTTCGCCCTTGATCATCTCCTCGGCAAACATCTCGGCCGTGCGCGCGGCTGCGGCGGTCATGATGTCGAGGTTGCCGGCGTACTTGGGCAGGTAATCGCCCAGGCCCTCGACCTCCAGGAACACGCTCACGCGGTTGCCGTCGAACACCGGGCCGTTGACGAGCTTGTAGCCCGGCACGTACTTCTGCACCTCTTTGATCATCGCGTGGATCGACGCGGTGATTGCCGCCTGATCCGGCTCGGTTTCCGTCAGGCAATGCACGGTGTCGCGCATGATCAGCGGCGGCTCAGCCGGGTTGATGACGATGATGGCCTTGCCCTTCTTCGCTCCGCCCACACGCTCGACCGCACCGGCCGTGGTACGCGTGAATTCATCAATGTTCTTGCGGGTGCCCGGCCCCACCGACCGGCTCGACACCGTGGCAACGATCTCGCCATACGCCACGGGCTGCACGCGGCTGACTGCCGCCACCATCGGGATGGTCGCTTGCCCGCCGCAGGTCACCATGTTGACGTTCATCTCTGCGCGGCCCAGATGCTCCTTGAGGTTGACCGGCGGCACGCAGTACGGGCCGATGGCCGCAGGTGTGAGGTCGATCATCAGCACGCCCAGCGCGTTGAGCTTGCGTGAGTTCTCGGCATGAACGTAGGCGCTGGTGGCATCGAAGGCAATCTGCACGCCATCGGCCAACACGTGGGGCAGCAGACCGTCCACGCCTTCGGCGGTGGTCTTGATGCCCATCTCGCGCGCACGCCTGAGGCCGTCGGATTCGGGGTCGATGCCCACCATCCATACCGGTTCCAGCACGGGGCTGCGCTGCAGCTTGGCCAGCAGATCGGTGCCGATGTTGCCGGGGCCGATCAGGGCGCATTTGATCTTCTGGGTCATGGTTGCGGTCTCCAATACGCAATGTTCAACTTGGCATTCAATTCACGAAGCGCATCGACACGTTGCCCAGGTCCTGGAAACGCACGCATACGCTGTCGCCCTCGGCCACCGCAATGGCTTCGGTCACGCCGCCGGTCATGATGAAGGTGCCAGCCGGGATCTCCTGGCCGCGCGCGCCCAGATGGTTGGCCATCATGGCCACGGCCGCTGCCGGGTGCCCCAGCACCGCTGCACCTGCCGCCATGGCGACAGCGCGGCCATTCTTCTCGAGCACCACGCCCAACGTACGCAGATCCAGTTCCTCCAGATTGCGGGAACGGCCACCCACCACGAAGCGCGCGGCCGACGTGTTGTCGGCAATCACGCTCTTGAGGTCGAATTTGAAATCGCGGTAACGGCTGTCAATGATCTCGACAGCCGGAATCACGAAGTCGATGGCTGCCAGGACATTGCCGACATGGCAACCCGGACCACGCAGCGGCGCCTTGGTGACGATGCAGATCTCGGCTTCCACCTTGGGGTGGATCAGCTCCGACATGCGAATTTCACTGCCCTCCGCACGCGCCATGTCCTCGCTCACGAAGCCGAAGACCGGCGTTTCAACGCCCATCTGCTTCATCTTCGCGAAGGAGGTCAGCCCCGCCTTCAGGCCGACGGTCTTCAGCCCTCGCGCTTCCTTGCGCCGACGGATCTCATCCTGGATGTCGTAGGCATCGGCCCAGTCCATGTCGGGGTATTCGTCGGTGATCTTGGTGATGTCGCGCACGTCCAGTTGCGCGGATTCCACATGCGCGGCCAGCGCTTCAATGGTTTGGCGATTCAGTGCCATGGTGTGTGTCTCCTCGAGGTTGCGTCGGGTCAGATGAAACGCACCGAGGTGCCACCGAGGCCGCCCACGCTGCAGTGAAGGCTATCGCCGGCCTTGACCGGCACGAGCGGCGATTGCGAGCCGGACAGAATCACATCGCCGGCCTTGAGCGCGATGCCGAGCCGCCCCAGCGTATTCGCCAGCCACGCCACCGCATTGACAGGCGAGCCTTGCACCGAGGCGCCGCAGGAGGTGCTTACGATCTCGCCGTTCTTCTCCAGCACCATGCCGGCCAGCGCCAGATCGAGATCCCTCGGGCTGCGGCGCGTGCCGCCCAGCGTGAAGACGCCGCACGAGGCGTTGTCGGCCACGGTGTCCTGGATCTTGATCTTCCAGTCGCGGATGCGCGAATCGACGATCTCGAAACACGGCATCACACAATCGGTTGCACGCAGCACGTCGGCCGCCGTCACGCCAGGGCCGCACAGGTCGCGCGAGAGCACGAAGGCCACCTCGGCCTCGGCCTTGGGCGCGATCATCTTGCTGGTGTCGACTGCCTCGCCTTCGTTGAACACCATGCCCGAGAGCAGATGGCCGAAGTCGGGTTGGTTGACACCGAGCATGTCCATCACGACCTGGCTGGTCACGCCGATCTTCTTGCCGATCACGGTTTCGCCAGCTTCGATGCGGCGGCCGATCATGCGCAACTGGATCTGGTAGGCATCGTCGATGGTGATGCCGGGTTCGCGGTCGGTCAGCGGCTCCACCGGGGTGCGTGAGCGCAACGATTCGTACAGCGCGTCGCCGTAGTGTTGGATCTTGAGAGCGTCCATATGAAGGTCTGCGTAAGAGATGGGTTCAGGCGACCGCGCCGGCGTCGGCCTCGGCCAGGAAGTTGTTCACCAACTGGGCAAAGCGCGCGCTGTGCTCGATCTGTGTCCAGTGGCCGCAGTGGCCGAAAACGTGCAGTTGGCTGTTGGGAATCCAGTCGGCCAGCGTGAACGAGTTGGATACGGGGATCACCTGATCCTCGCGCCCGTGCAACACCAGTGTTTCGTGCGGCAGCGCGCGGATGTCGGCTTCGGCGCTCGCCATGGCATCCACCCAGCGCTGCCGAGGCGCGGGGAACATGGCGGCATAGGACTCCTGCACACCCGGCACGATGGTGGCCTCGTAGCGCAGTTGCGCCAGTTCGTCGGTCACACGGCCGCGGTCGTAGGCAAACACGTCGAGCAGACCGCGCATGGCCTGGAGCGACGGCGTATAGCCCCACACGGCATCCAGCGCCGGCGTGATGGCAAACGGAACACCCACCGCGCCCATCAGCACCAGCCGCCGCACACGCTCGGGCGCGCGAATGGCGAGCGCGATTGCCAGGCCGCCGCCGAAGGAATTGCCGACCAGATCGACCTGCGGCAAGTCCAGTGCATCCAGCAGGTCGATGGCCTGCTGCACCCACACCTCCATGTTGTAGGTCTGACCGGCGGGGCGGTCACTCTGTCCGAAGCCCAGCATGTCGGGCGCGATCACGCGGCGCTGGCGGGCCAGCGCAGGCATCACCGGCCGCCAGTTGGCCCACGCGCTCACACCCGGGCCGGACCCATGGATCAGCAGCACCGGTGCGCCCTGCCCGATATCGTGAACATAGGTTTGCACCGTACCCGTGCGGACATAACGGGCATCCGCGCCTTCGAGGTTGATCGTGCTCATAGCTTCACCATCACGTTGCGCAGCTCGGTATAGAACTCCAGCGAATGCACACCGCCCTCGCGGCCAATGCCGGAAGCCTTGGCGCCGCCGAATGCCGTGCGCAGGTCGCGCAGGAACCAGCTGTTGATCCAGCACAGCCCCACCTCAACGGCGCGCGCCATGCGGTGCGCCGTGCCCAGGTTCTGCGTCCACACCGTGGTGGCCAGGCCGTAGTCCGTGGCGTTCGCCAGCGCGATGGCCTCTTCCTCGGTATCGAACGGGGCAATGTGGCAGCAAGGGCCGAAGATTTCTTCTCGGATGACGCGGGCGCTCTCGGGCAAGCCGGTCCAGATGGTCGGCTGCACCCAATGGCCCTCGGCCAGCGCGGCAGGCATGTCGGGTGCCCCGCCGCCGGTGACCACCGTGGCGCCCTCGGCTCGCGCCAGTTCGTAGTACGACATGACCTTGGCCTTGTGCTCGGCAGAGATCAACGGGCCCAGTCCCACGCCCGGCTCGCCCGAAGGGCCGATCTTCAACGCCTCGGCCTTCTCTTTCAGTGCTTGCACAAACTTGTCGAAGATCGGCCGCTGCACGTAGACACGCTCGGTGCCCAGGCAGACCTGCCCACAGTTCTCGAACGCACTGCGCGTGATGCCAGCCACTGCCTTGTCGAAGTCGGCATCGGCAAACACGATGCCCGCGTTCTTGCCGCCCAGCTCGAAGCTCACCGGCCGCACGCCCTTGGCGGCTGCCGCCATGATGGCCTCGCCCGTGCGCGTCTCACCCGTGAAGGTGATGCCGTTGACGCCGGGATGTCGCGTGAGGAACTCACCGGCTGACCCGGGCCCGAAGCCGTGCACGACGTTGTAGACACCCTTGGGAATACCCACATGCGCCATCACCTCGCCCAGCAGCGTGGCGGTGGCCGGTGTCTCTTCCGACGGTTTGACGATGACGGTGTTGCCGCAGGCCAGCGCAGGACCCACCTTCCACGTCATCAGCAGCAACGGCAGGTTCCACGGGCACACCACCGCCACCACGCCCAGCGGTGAGCGCAGCGCGTAGCTGACGGCCGTACCGCCATCGGGCGTGGCCATCTCGAAGCTCTCGGTGGGCACGTTCTTCACGATGTCGGCAAACACCTTGAAGTTGGCCGCGCCGCGCGGAATGTCGATGTGCGCCGCCAAGCTGCGCGGCTTGCCGGTATCGGCCAGCTCGGCTTCAAGAAAATCGTCGAAACGCCGGTTGATCTCGTCTGCCACCGCGTGCAGCAACTCGACGCGCTTGACCACGGTCATGCGGCCCCAGTCGCCATCCAAGGCGGACCGAGCGGCGGCCACGGCGGCATCCACCTCGGCCTGCCCCGCCTCGTGAACCAGACCGATCACACGGTTGTCCACCGGCGCACGGTTCTCGAACGTCTTGCGGGTGGCGACAAATTCGCCATTGATGAAATTGAGGAATTGCTTCACGGTTGGATTCCCGAAACAAACGGTTCTTCTTTTGATTGAGGAGAGCTCTTCACGACAGGCCGATCGCGTGCAGCCCTGCGCGGGCACACGCCTCGTCCTGCTCAGCCGAGCCGCCAGACACGCCAATGCCGCCGATGCGCTCGCCCGCCGCGATGATCGGCAGGCCACCGCCAAACATCACGAGCCGCGGACGCTCCGCCAGCCCAATACGCAGCATGTCGTCGCCGGCCAGCAAGGCACCCCACTGCGCGGTGGGAAAACCGAAGCTGGCCGCCGTGTAGGCCTTGTCGATGGCAATGTCGATCGAGTGCAGAAAGGCGCCCGACATGCGTGCGAAAGCCACGAGCGCGCCGCCGCCATCGACCACGGCCACGTTGATGCGCAGCCCCTGCGCCTGCGCCGACTCCACCGCCGCCGCAACGGCAGCCTGGGCCGCGGGGAGCGTGATCTGGCTGCGTGCTTCGCTGAGGAAGGTGGCGTCGTGTGCAGTACGTGTGGACATGGCAAGACGGGACGTGGAGATGACGGGTCAGGCGGCTCGGGAAACAGGCTCGGACGGATCAGGTGTACACATCGGTGAACGACGGCACCGCTTCGCCGGTGTGGTAGAAGATGCCGGTCCACAGCTTGTCTTCACTCCACGTGGTGACGGGACGATCCGGCTGCGCGAGGTAGCCCAGGCCGGCGAATGTCTCGTTGCGGTTGCCGCTGGGGTCGAAGAAGTAGATCGTCTCGCCGCGCGTGATGCCGTGACGCGTGGGTGCCACGTCGATCTTCGTCTGGTTCTTGGCCATGACATCCGCGGCCTTCAGCACGTCGTGCCACGAGTCCAGGAAGAAGGCAATGTGGTGCAGGCCGCTGCGCGGACCACCGACGAATGCGATGTCGTGCGGCGTGGTGCTGCGGGCCAGCCATGCAGCCGCCTGTACGCAACCGTCCGGGCCGACGACCACCTGCTCCGTCAGGAAGAAGCCCAGCACCTCCTGCATGAAGCGCGTGTTATCGGCAACCGTGTTGACGCCGGCTTCCGGGTTCAACTCGCACATCAGCAGGGCATGATCCAGCCAGTGCACGCCAGCGCCCTTGAGGTTGTCGGGCCACGGGTCGGGGTTGCGGCTGCCCACCTCGGTGCCGACCACCTCCTTCATCGCATAGAGCCGCATCTCGTGACCGCTCGGCAGATTGAACTGCAGCATGCGGCCGGTGGCTGGCAGCGAGCCTTCGGGCAGCATCACCGTCTTCAGGCCCCACGCTTCGATCTTGGCCTGCAGCTCGTCGAGGTCGGCGTCCTTCTCGACCTTGTAGGCGAGGTGGTTGAGGCCGGCCTGATCCGACGGCGTGAGGATGAGCGAATACTTGTCCCACTCGTCCCAGCACTTGAAGTAGACGTTGCCGGCGTTGTCCTGCATCGTCACCTTCATGCCGAGCACGTTTTCGTAGTGCCGCACGGCGGCGGCCATGTCCATCACCTTCAGGCTGGCATGCCCGATTCGTAGAACACCCATGCTTGTCTCCTGGTTGATCAAACTCACTGCGGTTTTGTGTCGGACTGCGCCCCCGCAGATGCGGCGAAGCCTCTGGAAAACGGCTTTTCAAACTTGCCCAGCACCGCCAGCCGAACGGCGGTCAGCGGCGCTTCACGACAGGCCAATGTCACGCCCTGCGCTTCTTCGTCGGCGCTGACGTGGGCACGGCTGAGCGGCCCCAGGCGCGCGGTGCTGCCATCCAGCACGCGCACCTTGCACACGCCGCAGCCGCCGTTGACGCAGCCCACGGGAATGCCCTTGCGCCCCAGGCGCAACATGCCCGTCAGCAAGCTTTCGGTGGTCGCGCATGCGTAGTGCTCCTGGGTCTGTTCCACGCATACGTCCACCTTGGGTCGGGTATCCAGCATCGCGTGGCTCTCCTTTCAAACCCGCTTGAACAGCGGGCTGCGCTGCGCATTGGCATCGGCGGCCGAGAGGAATTTCTCGGTGTAGATGTCGTCCTCGAACAGCCGGCCCTGCATGAGCGCGCCGATGGCAGCCTCCACCATCGGCGGCGGCCCGCACAGATACGCCTTGTGCCCCGCAAACTGCCCGTTGAAATGCGCCTTGGCGGCATCGTGCGCAAAGCCGCGCGCACCGTCCCAGGCGCTTCCCTCGGGCTCGTTCGACAGCACCGGCACGTAGCTGAAGTTCGGGTGACGATCCGCCAGCGCGACAAACTCCGCGTGGCCATACAGCTCTTCGCGGCTGCGCTGGCCATTGACGAGCGTGATGGGCAACGTGCAGCCCTGCTCCAGCAGATCGAGGATCATCGAGCGCGGGCTCGACAGGCCCGACCCGCCAGCAACGAACAACATGGGCTTGGCGGCCGACTGCCGCACGAAGAACCGGCCGTACGGGCCCGTCACGTGCAGCGTGTCACCCACCGCAAGCTGCTCGTGCAGCACGCCGGTGCCGGCGCCGCCGGGTACGCGGCGTACCTGCAGCTCGATCTCACCGCACCGGTCCACCTCGCTCGGCGCATTGGCGATCGAAAAGGCCCGCCGTTGCCCCAGCCCCGGGATCTCCACCATCACGTACTGGCCGGCCTGGAAATCGATCGGCTGATCGAGCTTCAGGCGCAGCCCCTTGATGGTGGGCGTGAGCGTGTCGATGCGCGTGACCGTGCCCACAAAGTCCCGCACGGGAATGACGCGCGCATCCGGCTCGTCGTCCACATCGGCTTCGATGCAGACATCGCTGAGCGCCGTGGCACAGCACGCCAGCGTCTTGCCCTCTTCGCGCTCGATATCCATGAGCGCGAAGGGGTTGGCTGCACCGTGATCCACTTCGCCGCTGGTGACCTGCACCTTGCACGTACCGCACAGTCCGTGGCCGCACGCATGCGGGATGTACACCCCCGAGCGCAACGCGGCGTCGAGCAGGGTCTGGCCCTCGGCCACGTCCAGCGTGGCGCCGAGGGGCTCGATGGTGAGTTGATTGCACATGGCTTAACTGCACGAACCCTTGATGCCGGTGAGACCCGGCGTGCGAAAACGGATCACGTCCTTGTGGCCCAGGCCGTTCTCGGCCAGCGACTTGGCCGCATCGGGCGTCCAGGGCTGACCGGACTTGAACCACTGCGCCGCATTCCAGTCGATACGCTCGAAGTCCGGATGCTCGGCGTAGATGCCAGGCAGCACCTGGGTCATCAGCGCGCCGAACGGCATGTCGGGCGGCAGCGGCAGGCAGACCGGCGCGCAGAACATCAGGTGGTCTTCCCACCCGATGTAGAGCAGCGGCGCGGGAAAGTTCTCGCGCACATCCTTCATCGGAAACTTGTAGGGCGCGGCTTTCGGGTTGGTCACGACGCTCATGCTGATTCTCCTGTCCAGGCGGCGAAGTTCTTCTGGTCTTCCGAGCCTTCGAAGTCGAAGTTGTCCCGTCCGATGTTCATCTCGTAGTACTTGAGCACGGCCATCAACGGATCGAAGCCTTCGGCTGTCGGGTCGGTACCCTCCGGGAAGCAATGGCCCTGATAGATCTGGTGCACCGGCAGCCAGCTCTGCACATACTTCTCGGGTTCATCGTCGAAGATGTGTTTGCAGTGGTCCGAGCAGAAGTGGTACTTGTTGCCGAAGTAGTCGCTCTCGCGATAGGCGATCTTGGTGGCGTCGCCCGGTTCGGTGAAGAACATCGGCACCTGGCAGGTCGTGCACAGCATCGGCAGCGTCTTGTTATAGAAGCGGCGTCCTTCCTCGGCCCGCTCGCGCCAGAATTCAAAGCGCGGGCGATACAGCGTGTCGAAGGACTCCGGGTACTTCTCCGAGAGCCATTGCATCTCTTCGTCGCTCGGAACCCACGTGTGGAACGGTGCGGCCGCGCCGTAGTTGTAGAACGTGGCCCATGCCTGGTGGCTGATGTGGTCCTTGCCTTCGCAGGCGTCCTTCCAGCCCGCCGGCTCACGGATGCCATAGCGCGCCAGATCCTTGAACAGCGCGCCGCCGTTGCCCTCGGCGTACATCTCCCAGGCCTCCTTCCAGCTCATCACGCGCTTGGGCAGCATGTAGTCCTGCATCATCGCGACGATGGTCAGCAGCCGGTAACCGCGCCAGAACCACTTGTCGATCCAGCGCTGAACGATGGGAACGTTGTCGGGGTCCTGCTCCAGCATGAACTTGATGCACTCGATGCCCAGCGTCATGTGGCGCGACTCATCGGACTGCGCAGAGAAGCCGAAGGTGACGGTGCTCATGTCGCCGTTGTGCGCGGCGCCGGACATGAACGGCACGAACAGCAGGTTGGTCAGCACGTACTCGAACGAGAAGCTGACCGCCGTCAGGAACTCGAAGGGGCCGGCCGTGCACGCGTCTTCGAAGAACGACTTCGGCACCGACAGGTACCAGACACGATCGAACCAATGGTTCGGGCTGTGCATGCCGTTGAAGTACTTGTTGTAGTGCGAGATCGCATGCGTCTCGGTCTGGTAGTGACGCAGTTCGTCGATGGACTGCATCTGCGCGGCCACGCGCGCACCTTCGCCCGTGAACTGGCGCCCCACGTGGGCGAACCCACGGTGCGCGTTGTATTCCAGCGGCGTGACGCCCTGGATGAACAGCTTGAGCGCGTTGACGTAGCGCGCATCGCTGATGCCGAGCTGGCCGTTGTTCTGCGCGAAAGCCTCAATCACGGCGTAGAGCTTCTTCTCCTTCTCGCCCTGGTACTTCCAGTACGCATCCATGGTCAGGCGGAACGGGTCTTGCCACTTGTCCCAGTCGTGGATCTTGATGCCCTCGTAGGTGTCGTAAGGGAAGACCTTGTCCATGGGTTGGTAGGTGGTTTCCCAGCCCAGGCCACGGGTCATGGCGGCGTAGCGTTCCTTCAGGCCAAGCTTCTTCTTGGCAACACGGGTATCCATCGGGTGTCTCCTCTCGTATGTGTAGGTGTGCGAGGTCTTGCGTGTTCAGTGCTGCCAGCTCAGCGTCAGCTGATCGTCGTCTTCATCGATGTGGCCCGAGAGCGTGACGAGGTTGACGTGCAGTTGCTGAAGGTCAAAGGGCCGGCCGGTTTGCTCTTCGATGGTTTCGCGGCGGATGGTCAGGCGCCCCGGAGCGTCGATCTTGACCAGGCCCGTGGGGTACGTGACAACGGCTTCCGGGTTGTCGGTGACGATGGCCTCAATGACGGGGCGCGACTCCTCGTTGGCCTGGAAGGCAATAAAGACTTGAGACATGGGTTTCCTCTGCAAGCAATCGGAAGACGTGGAGTTCAGAGCGACAGGCCGAGCTTGGTGGCGCGCGCATCCAGCGCGGCGCGCACTTCGCCCAACGCCGCGGCGCCGTGCTCGCCCAACGCCATCTCGGCAACCGGCGCCAACGCAGCCTGGGCGCGGTCCGCCCACTGCGAGAACCACTGCGAAAGCAACGCGCGGTTACCGGCAGCTTCGGGCTCCGCCGCGTTCGCCATGGTCTTGATGACCGCGTCGATCCAGCGCGCGGTTTCGTCGTGCCACTCGGGCATGAAGCTGGTCAGGATGGCCACGGCCGTCCCGCCTTGCAGCGCGAGGTGGTCATCGACGAAGTGACCGTAGATGAGCGGATACAGCAGGCCGTCGAGTGCAAGGTTCTGCGCCACGAACAGCTCGACCGGGTCCTGCACCACGAAGCTGTCTTCGACGTAGCGACGCAAGCCTTGCCAGCGCGGATCTTCCAGCCAGGCGAGCTTGCCGGCCTCCAGCACGGCCGGCTCATCCAGCGTCAGGGCCAGGCGGGTGATCAGCTGCGCGATCCCAAGATCGTCCATGGCATGGAACATCGCGGGTGCGGTGAAGGCCGTGCCGTAGCCATACGCGCAGATCGACGCGTTGTTCATATTGGCGCCCCAGGCCACGTGGCGCAGTGGCAGCAGCACCTGCAGCGCGCGGTCGCGCAGCGCATCGCCCATCGCAGATGCCAGCCCGCGCGACTCGACAAACTGGAAGTTCGCTTCCACCGCCTCCTGCTGGCGGGCGCGGGTCATGGTCCAGGTGGCGTAATAGAACTGACGCGGGTCCTTCAGGGCTTGCCAGTCGGCGAGGCGGATGCGGCTGCGGCCCGCGTCGTACAACTCGTGCGCGGGGTCCCACGTCGGGCGATAGTGAAAGTTCGCCATGGACTGCGCGCCGTACGTCGCCTCCTGGTAACGCGTGGCGGCCTTGCCCTCACCGATGAGGCGGGCAACGTGGGCGAAGGTCTGCCGCAGCGGCGTGATCTCGCGGGCCTGCAGGTCGATATTCATGCGGGTTGTCTCCTGGGTGTTTTATTGGATGAGGCGATGGACGGTCTGCGCCGTCTCAGGAACCGAGCCTCGTCACCTGGTGGCGCTCACAGAACGCGGTGAATGCCGGCTCTGGCAGCAACAGGTCGACACTCAGTTCGGGCCAGCCGATGGCGAACTCGAAGCTCACCAGCCCATCGGTGCGCCGCTCGATGCGACTCACGTACTTGCGCGTGAGGTCGACGACGGGCATCTCGTTGGAGGGCTGGGAAAGTTGAATGGTCATGGGCGTATCCGCTGTTGAGGTCGGGTTTGCCACCGGAGCAGAGCGATCGCCCGGTGACGGCTCCTCTTTTGCAGAAGGTGTGCCAGCCGCTCGCTCCCACCCCAAAAATCTCGATATTTCTAGGGAAAACCCCGACAGAAAGGCCGTTTTTATGCGGTGCCCAGCACGTGGAAAGCACGGCAAGCGCCCCGGATTTCTGTTGATCAGGCAGGCTAATTGATGATTTGATGCAGCCGCCCAGGGCTGCTTTCATCAAATCGTCGAACCCTCACAGGTATTTGGATGCCGACGATCTGGCGCGCGATCTGCCACCCGATGTCGTCATGGCGGGCTCTGCGCTCCGCTGCTGAGGACGCATTCGGCTCCAGACAGCCACCTCTCGGGCGCGCGGGTCGTGATCGATCCGAAGAGGAAACACGATTCTCGAGATTCTTACCAATTGATGAAATCAACCGGCCCGATGCCGGTGGCCTGATCTGATCAAAAACTGAAATCGCGGGACCGCTTGACGCTTCTGCACTGCACACAAGCGGCGCACAGGTGTGTCGGAGGCGTGCGTCGCCACAGGCGTCTTTGAATTTTGCGTTGCACCAAGCCGGCAGACGCGCAGCGGTTGGCACCGGCCTTGCAATGGAGGACCGCCCCAGCGCGGACGCGATCCCGCTGGAGCCGCCAAGCAAAAAGCACTACAGACCCCACCAAGGAGACATCACCATGGCGTTACTGGAACGCGCCGCGTGGTACGACATCGCACGCACGACCAACTGGACCCCGAGCTACGTCACCGAGTCCGAGCTGTTTCCCGACATCATGACCGGCGCGCAGGGCGTACCGATGGAGACTTGGGAAACCTACGACGAACCCTACAAGACGTCGTATCCCGAATACGTCAGCATTCAACGCGAGAAGGATGCCGGAGCGTACTCGGTCAAGGCCGCGCTGGAGCGCAGCCGCATGTTCGAAGACGCCGACCCGGGCTGGCTGTCGATCCTGAAGGCGCACTACGGCGCCATTGCGCTCGGCGAATACGCAGCGATGAGCGCGGAGGCACGCATGGCCCGCTTCGGCCGCGCGCCGGGCATGCGCAACATGGCCACCTTCGGCATGCTCGATGAGAACCGGCACGGCCAGCTGCAGTTGTATTTCCCGCACGACTATTGCGCCAAGGACCGTCAGTTCGATTGGGCCCATAAGGCTTATCACACCAACGAATGGGGCGCGATCGCGGCACGCAGCACGTTCGACGATCTGTTCATGTCGCGCAGCGCGATCGACATTGCGATCATGCTCACGTTCGCGTTCGAGACGGGCTTTACCAACATGCAGTTCCTCGGTCTCGCGGCCGACGCTGCAGAGGCGGGTGATTTCACCTTTGCCAGCCTGATCTCAAGCATCCAGACCGACGAGTCGCGGCATGCACAGATCGGTGGTCCGGCTCTGCAGATCCTGATCGCAAGCGGCCGCAAGGAACAGGCGCAGAAACTCGTCGACATCGCCATTGCGCGGGCCTGGCGGCTGTTCTCGCTGCTCACCGGCACCTCGATGGATTACGCAACGCCGCTGCACCATCGCAAGGAGTCGTTCAAGGAGTTCATGACTGAGTGGATCGTCGGGCAGTTTGAACGCACCTTGATCGACCTGGGCCTGGACCTGCCCTGGTACTGGGATCAGATGATCAACGAGTTCGACTACCAGCATCACGCCTATCAGATGGGCATCTGGTTCTGGCGTCCGACGATCTGGTGGAACCCCGCTGCCGGCATCACGCCCGATTGCCGCGACTGGCTCGAAGAGAAATACCCCGGCTGGAACGACACGTTCGGCAAGGCCTGGGACGTCATCATCGACAACCTGCTGGCCGGCAAGCCCGAGCTGACCGTGCCCGAGACACTGCCCATCGTCTGCAACATGAGCCAGCTGCCGATCTGCGCAGTTCCGGGCAACGGCTGGAACGTGAAGGACTACCCGCTCGACTACAAGGGCCGCACGTACCACTTCAATTCCGAGATCGACCGCTGGGTCTTCCAGCAGGACCCGCTGCGCTATCGCGACCACCTCACGCTGGTCGACCGATTCCTCGCCGGCCAGATCCAGCCGCCCAACCTGATGGGCGCGCTTCAGTACATGAACCTGGCGCCTGGCGAGTGCGGCGACGACGCCCATCACTACGCGTGGGTCGAGGCGTACCGCAATCAGCGCTACCAGAAGAAAGCCGCTTGAGGCGGCACGCAAACGGAGGACGACATGGCACTTTTTCCTGTGATTTCCAACTTTCAGTACGACTTCGTGCTGCAACTCGTCGCGGTGGATACGGAAAACACCATCGACGAGGTGGCCGCAGCAGCGGCACACCACTCGGTGGGACGCCGCGTGGCACCGCAGCCCGGCAAGGTCGTCAGGGTGCGGCGCCAGGGCGGCGAGCAGTTCTACCCGCGCAACGCCAGGCTGGCCGACACCGACATCAAGCCGATGGAAGCGCTCGAATTCATTTTTTGCGATGCATGAGGCTGCGATGAACTTCCAGAAAGTCTGCTCGCTCGACGAGCTTTGGGAAGGCGACATGACCGAGGTCGAAGTCGCCGGCCATGTGATCGTGCTGGTGCGCCCCGAAGGGGGCGAACCGCGTGCGTTCCAGGGAATCTGCCCGCACCAGGACATCCCGCTGGCCGAGGGCAAGTTCGACGGTCGGGTGCTGATGTGCCGCGCACACCAGTGGACCTTCGATGCCAACACCGGCAAGGGCATCAACCCCGGCGGCTGCCGGCTTGCCGAATACGCCTTGAAAGTCGAAGGCGACGACATCCTCGTCGCAGTCGAGGGCGTTGAGCCTCTCTTCGCCAATTGCTGACACCGCCCAGGAACCCACCATGAGTATCGACAACACCGCCGAGGCCTACCGCAACAATCGCGTCGGTCCGGTGCTGCGCGCGAGCAGCATCACTGCCGGCGTCATTGAAGCCGCACAGGAAGACAACCCGGGCAAGAGCATCCGCATCGACGACAAGCTCGCCTATGTGCGTATCGACACCGACGGCGAACTGATCCTGCGCCGCGCCACGCTCGAAGAGGCACTGGGGCGACCGTTCAAGATGTCCGAGCTTGAAGTCAACCTCAGCTCGTTTGCCGGCCGCATCGAAACGACGGACGACTACGTCCGCTTCTACTACGAAAAAACGCTGTAATCGGAGACACGCATGACAACGCAAGCTGAAGTCCTCAAGCCGCTCAAGACCTGGAGCCATCTGGCCGCGCGGCGACGCAAGCCCAGCGAGTACGAAATCGTCTCGACCAACCTGCACTACACCACCGACAACCCGGATGCGCCGTTCGAACTCGACCCGAATTTCGAGATGGCGCAGTGGTTCAAGCGCAACCGCAACGCATCGCCCCTGACCCACCCCGACTGGAACGCGTTCCGCGATCCGGATGAACTGGTCTACCGCACGTACAACATGCTGCAGGACGGGCAGGAGACCTATGTGTTCGGGCTGCTCGATCAGTTTTCCGAGCGCGGGCACGACGCCATGCTCGAACGCACCTGGGCCGGCACGCTGGCACGCCTGTACACGCCCGTGCGCTACCTGTTCCACACGCTGCAGATGGGCTCGGCCTATCTGACGCAACTGGCGCCCGCCTCGACCATCTCGAACTGCGCGGCGTACCAGACGGCCGATTCGCTGCGCTGGCTGACACACACCGCGTACCGCACCAAGGAGCTGTCGCAGACCTTCAGCGACCTCGGCTTCGGCACCGATGAACGCCGCTACTGGGAGCAGGACCCGGCCTGGCAAGGCTGGCGCAAGCTGGTCGAACACGCGCTGGTGGCGTGGGACTGGGCCGAGTGCTTCGTTGCCCTGAGCCTTGTGGTACGGCCGGCAGTGGAGGAAGCCGTCTTGCGCAGCCTCGGCGAAGCCGCCCGGCATAACGGCGACACCTTGCTGGGCCTGCTGACAGACGCGCAACTCGCCGATGCGCAACGCCATCGGCGCTGGGCCGGCGCATTGGTGCGCATGGCGCTGGAGCAACCCGGAAACCGCGAAGTCATCACCGGTTGGCTCGCCAAGTGGGAGCCCCTGGCGGATGAAGCCATCGTGGCCTACTGCGCGGCCCTGCCCGACGCGCCTGCGGCCCAGGCACGCGCAACCGCTGCCGTGCGCGAGTTCCGGCACAGCCTCGGCCTGTGAAGCCCGACAGCCCAGGCGACATCATTCAACCCAATCCATGGCCAACGACACATTGGAACCGGCGATGAAACACCAGATCACCATCGAAGGCGGCTCGGCATTTTCAGTCGCCGCAGACGAAGACACCTTGCTGCGAGGTGCGCTGCGCGCCGGCATCGCCCTGCCCCATGAATGCAGCGTGGGCGGCTGCGGCGCATGCCGCTTCGACCTGCTCTCGGGGCTCGTGGAATCCATCTGGCCGGAGGCGCCTGGGCTGTCCGAACGCGACCGCAAGCGCGGCAAACACCTCGCCTGCCAATCGCGCCCGCTGGGCGATTGCACGATCCGCGTGCGCTGCGACGACACTTACCGCCCGGTGGTGTCGCCCGGCCGCTGGGCCGCCGTGCTGCAGGCCAGGCGGGAGCTGACGCCCGACATGAGCGAATTCACGTTCGCAGTACACGCGCCCGCTGAGTTTCGCCCGGGGCAGTACGCGCTGCTGTATCCGCCGCACGCGCCTGGCGCGCGCGCCTATTCCATGTCCAACCTGCCCAACGCAGACGGCATCTGGCAGTTTGTGATCCGGCGCGTTCCGGGCGGGGCCGGCAGCAACGCGCTGTTCGACCAGGTCGAGATCGGGCAGACCGTCACCCTCGACGGGCCCTATGGCCACGCCCACCTGCGCGACGACAACGCGCGCGACATCGTGTGCATCGCTGGCGGCTCCGGACTGGCTCCGATGCTGTCCGTCGCCCGCGGAGCGCTCGCGCAGGAGGGCGCGCGACGCGTGCACTTCTTCTACGGCGGGCGCTCGCAACCCGACCTCGGCGCCATGGCGGCCCTGGATGACCTGGTGGGCGACAACCGCCTCGCGCTCTCGGTCGTGCTGTCCGCGCCCGGCCCGGAACTCGGCTGGCAGGGCCCGACCGGCTTCGTGCATGCCGAGGTCGAACGGGTGCTGGTGGCGCCGCTGGACCGCTTCGAGTTCTATTTCGCCGGCCCGCCGCCCATGATCGAAGCCGTGCAGGCATTGCTGATGCACACGCATCGGGTGCCGTTTGAACAGATGCATTTCGACCGCTTCGTCTAAGCCTGAAGCGCCACCAAGAATCGCGAGCCCAGCAACGCGACGGACACAGCACAGCACAGCACAGCACAGCACAGCATCGACGATGACACTCGCAGATCGGCCATGTCGCGTACTTTCACCAATCCCGTTATCTGGAAGCTGAGGTTAAGCTCATTCGATCGAACCTCATATGACATCCGCGGACCGGCCGACGACCTTGATCGGACCGTTCCGCGCGATCGCCACCCGCGCACAGACGCGAAGGCAACCCTTCTGGCCGCGATCGAGGAGACCATGGCAAAACGGCATCCGCGAAAACCCAAGCCCGACGCGACGGCACCTGCACGCCCGCATCGCGACACGAAACACGCGGGCGCCACCGAGATCCGCGTCCCGGCCATCCACGACCTCGCCAAACGCTTGCGCTTCGCGCCGCAGCAGGGCCGGATCTGGCTGGACGACCAGCGCATGATGCTCATGCACATCAGCTCGCTCGGCGCGCTGCGGCAGGAGCTGATCGAAAGCCTGGGCAAGGAAACGGCTCGCGGGCTGATCACCCGCATCGGCTATCAGGCCGGCACGCACGATGCCGCCATGTCGCGCAAGGTGCGCGCCGGCTTCAGCAGCTACGACGATTTCCTGGCGGGTCCGCAACTCGTGTCGCTCGAGGGCATGGTCCATTGCGAGCCGGTCGCACTGGATATCGACGTGCAGCGTGGCCGCTATTTTGGTGACTTCTACCTGATCGACAGTTCCGAGGCGGAGGCCCACATCGCCAGCTACGGCATCGGCAACGAGGCGGTGTGCTGGATGCTGATCGGCTATGCGTGCGGATACACCAGCGCCTTCATGGGCCGCCCCATCCTCTGGCGCGAGATCGAATGTCGCGGCATGGGGCATGCGAAATGCCGCGTGGTGGGCAAACCCGTTGAAGAATGGGAAGACGCCGAGGACGACCTGCGCTTCCTGCAGATCGGCGATTTCGTCAAATGGGCGCCGCAACCCGAGGCCCCGCTGCCGGCCACGAGCCGGATCGCCGCGCGGCTGTCGAGCGCACCGGAAAACAGCTTCGGCGTGGTGGGAATCTCCGCCGGTTTCAACACCGTCTGCCATATGGTCAACAAGGTGGCCCCCACCGAAGCGACCGTGCTGTTCCTGGGCGAAAGCGGCGTCGGCAAGGAGGTCTTCGCCAACAATCTGCATCGCCTGAGCAAGCGCGCAGATGGGCCATTCGTCGCCGTCAACTGCGCGTCGATTCCCGAGCACCTGATGGAATCGGAATTGTTTGGCGTGGAGCGCGGCGGTTTCACGGGCGCAACCACGTCACGGCCCGGGCGCTTCGAGCGCGCCGACGGCGGCACGCTCTTCCTCGACGAGATCGGCACGCTCAGCCTGACGGCACAGGGCAAGCTCTTGCGCGCCCTGCAGCAGGGCGAAATCGAGCGCGTGGGCGATACCCGCACGCGCAAGGTGAACGTGCGGGTGATTGCCGCGACGAACGTGAACCTGCGCGAAGCCGCCAAGGCGGGCCAGTTTCGCGAAGACCTGTTCTTCCGGCTGAACGTGTTTCCGATCCAGGTCCCGCCGCTGCGCGAGCGGCGCGACGACATCCCGTTGATGATGAACTGGTTCCTGCAGCGCATGGCCAAGAAGCACGACAAGCAGATCACCGGCTTTCGCGAACGGGCCGTCGACGCGCTGTTCGCCTACGACTGGCCGGGCAATGTGCGCGAGCTGGAGAACATGATCGAACGCGCGGTGATCCTGGCCGAAGATGGCGGCGCACTGGACCTGTGTCATCTGTTCACCAGCGGTGAGGAGATCGATACCGCCTCGTTCATCCTGAAGCGCAGCGGCAATATCGGCCAGAGCAGTGAGGCGGTGGAAGACGTGGCCTCTTCCACCACAGCCATTCCACGTCCGGGCCTGGCCGAGACCGAGGTGGCGATGCTGCGTGCCGCGGTGATCGAGGCCAACGGCAATCTGTCGCGCGCGGCACGGGTGCTCGGCATCAGCCGCCCGACGCTGGCCTACCGGCTGCGCAAGTATCAGATTCCAGTCGACGGAAGCTGAGACACGACAGCCCGGGCGACAGGCTCCGTCGCCCAGGCTGCCGTGCCCTCGTCCCTACAAGCCCTAGAAGCGCTTCTGATAGGCGATCACGGCGTTCACTTGCGAGTGCGTCACGCTGATCGGCACCGCCGTATTGGGCTGGCTTGCATTGTCCAACGTCTTGCGCAGCGCCACCGACAGCGCAAAGTCGATCACATCGTTCTTGCCGATTGCATAGGAAACGCCGCCGGTCAGGCTCGTCGTGGGCGTGGCGGGCACCACGGCCAAAAGCATGTTGCCGGGGATCGCCTCCTGCGCGTAATGGAACCCGCCACGGAACGTCCACTTTGCGTTGTAGCGATACTCGGCGCCGATCCCGAACACGCTGATGTCGCGGTAGTTCTGCGGCAGCGACAGATCCAGATTGGCCCCCGAGCCCGACTGCACGAATCCGACGGTCATGTCCTTCATCACGCTGGACCAGAACACGCGCTGGTAGTCAGCTGACACCGACAGTTGATCGTTGAATTGATGACTGATGCCGACCGTCAGCTGCGCGGGCATCTGGAAGTTTCGAACCGTCACGTCGCCCTTGAGCGGGATGTTGCCGGCGACCGAACTGACGGCGGAAAGCGTGGCCTGACCCGTGAGGTCACCCACGTGCGTCTTCGCCTGATACGCCGCCCCGATGCGGGTATCGGGCGTCACCTGATACGTCAGACCCAGCCGGCCGCCGATACCCCAGGCCTGCGCGCCGCCTCCAACGGGCGCATTGCGCGAGAAGTCGATATAGCCGCCTGAGAGCCCGGGCACGCCCAGCAAGGTCGGGACAAGCGTCCCAGACACGCGTCCCTGGCCGGCCAGCGTGCCGATCTGCGAGACATCGAGCAGCGTCCCCAGGTTGAGCGAGGTCCAGACTGCGTCAACCGAAGCGCCCACCGTCAGCTTGTCGGTGACGTGGTATGCGGCCGAGAACGGCACGCGCAGCACCAGCAGCCTGGAGAACTGATCCAGGCCGGTGTCCACGCCATTGGATGTGCGCGAAAGAAAGCTGCTGCCACCGTATTGCGTCCCCAGCCCGCCTTCCGCGAAGATGCCGGCGCCAAAGGCGTAACGCCCCTGCCGGTAGACGAATGCGGTCTGCGGTGCAAAGTACGGGCCGTTGTTGTTGCCATGATTGCCCGAACTCGCGGTCTCGCCGGTTGCCGTGTTCGTGACCTTGATGTCGGTCGACACAACATCGAGGCCGAGGCTGAAGTGGCGGCCCTCGCCCATCAGGCCAAGTGTCGCGGGATTCTCCATCATGGCTGCCGGCCCGATATCGAAGGCCGCGCCCGTTCCGCCCATGGCGCGCGAGACCGGACCAAAGCCCTCCAGATTGAACACGTCGGTCGCCCTGGCGTGGGTTCCACAGATCGCAACGCAGATGGCCGTGGCCGCGCGAACGTAGTTGCCTTTCACGGGTGTCTCCTTGTCTATTTGTACATGCGAGATAACAAGACGACGACGTTGCCCGAGCGCATCGAACGCACGCTGCTGACAAGCCGCCGGAATCGCGACCGGCAAGGCATTGCAGCGCGGTCGCGGGTGTCGGTTTGCAGAAGGCGTGCCAGTTGCAAAGTTCCCACCCAATAATCTCGATATTTCAAGGGAAAACCATGACGTTTCCTCCTGCCTTGCAGCGGGATGCATGGACGGCAGGTGCGGTTTCCTGCCCGGTTCCGGCCGTCCTCTCAGGCTGCTTCACCATCTGGTGCAGCGCTTTCGACGACATCCTTAACCAATTGATCAAGGCGCGCGCACGGGCCAGCGCGTGCGCGGTGCGGGGCGCTTGCTGTCTATCGACTTATCCTTGAGAATATCGAGATTCCAGCCCATCCCGCCCTCACCAAGGAGGCCGCGCGCAGTGGAAGCCAAGCTCAACTACCCCTCGGACGCCGACCTGCGGCGCCTGCTGCGTTTCGACCCCGAGAGCGGCACCATCTGGCTGGGCGAGCGACGCATGCTGTTGCTGCATACCGCCGCGCTGAGCGGTCTGCGGCAGGACCTGATCAACTCGGTGGGCCCGGTCCATGCGCGCCGCTTGCTGACCCGCATGGGCTACGCCTCTGGCCGCCGCGACGCCGAATTCGCACGCAAGACCCGCGGCGCGCTCTCACTCGATGCCGCCTTCATGGTCGGCCCGCAGTTGCACATGCTCGAAGGGGCGGTGCGTGTCACGCCCATACAACTGGACTTCGACCCGGCGAGCGGACGCTTCCATGGCGAGTTCCGCTGGGACAACTCATGGGAAGCACACGCCCACCGCCAGGCATTTGGCCTTGTAGACGAACCTGCCTGCTGGATCCAGCTCGGCTATGCCAGTGGCTATACCAGCGCGTTCATGGGCCGCCTCATCCTCTTCAAGGAAACCCACTGTGCTGCCTGCGGCGCCGATCACTGCGAGATCGTCGGCAAGCCGATCGACGAATGGCCCGACGGCGACGAGCAGCGGCAGTACTTTGAAGATGAGTCTCTGCTCGACACGATTGCAGCGCTCAACGAACAGGTGCAGGCGCTCAAGACCACGATCGAATCGACCTGCGAGCCCAATGTGGCCGCCGGCATGCTGGTCGGCCGGTCGCCCGCGTTCCAGCGCGCCCACGAACTGCTCAACCGTGCGGCCGCCACGCAGGTCACGGTGCTGCTCACCGGCGAGACCGGCGTGGGCAAGGAGCGCTTTGCGCGCGCCCTGCATCAGGGGTCGGCCCGCGCGGCCGGCCCCTTCGTGGCCGTCAACTGCGCGGCGCTGCCCGCCGACCTGATCGAAGCCGAGCTGTTTGGCGTCGAACGCGGCGCCTACACGGGCGCCCATGCGGCGCGCAGCGGCCGCTTCGAGCGGGCGGATGGCGGCACGCTGTTTCTCGATGAAGTGGGCGACCTGCCGCTGCCTGCTCAGGCCAAGTTGCTACGCGTGCTGCAAGAAGGGGAAATCGAACGCCTGGGCGCGGAAACCACGCGCAAGGTCAACGTGCGTCTTGTGGCCGCCACCAACGTCGACCTGGAAGCCGCGGTGGCCCAGGGGCGGTTTCGTCGGGACCTGCTGTATCGGCTGAACGTCTATCCGATCTGCATTCCGCCGCTGCGTGAACGCACGACCGATATCGAGCCGCTGGCCAATCACCTGCTGGCCCGATTCACGGCCTTGCACCAGAAGCGCCTGGCAGGCTTTGGCGAGCGCGCCATGCAGGCGCTCGTGCACCACGACTGGCCCGGCAACGTGCGCGAGCTGGAGAACCTGGTGGAGCGCGGCGTCATCCTCGCCCCGCAGGGCGAGAACATCGAGATCGAACACCTCTTTCCGAACCAGCCCACGGGTGTGCAATCCCAGTTGAGCGCGCAGGGCCGTCTGGCGCCGGTGCGCCTGGAAAGCGAGCAGGCGCTGTGCACACGCATCCTGGACAGCGGCCTGAGCCTGGAAGCGCTGGAAACGCAATTGCTCGACCTGGCCGTCGAGCGTGCCAAGGGCAACCTTTCCGGCGCCGCACGCCAGCTTGGCCTGACCCGGCCGCAACTGGCCTACCGCCTCAAGCGCCATCTAGACAGGGGCAGTGAAGAATGAAACGCGCCATACAAGCCGGCGTGTCCGGCACGCACCTCGGCAGCGCGGCCACCGCTGCGCCTGCCGAACCCGAAATCCCCCGTACCCTGTGCGAGCGCGCTTACCTCGACCTGCGACAGGACATCGTGCAAGGGCGCCTTGCTCCGGGCGAGCGCCTGCGCGTGGAGCATCTGAAGGATCACTACAGCGTCGGGGCCGGCACGTTGCGTGAAGCGCTGGCGCTGCTCGTCTCGGATGCGCTCGTCACGGTGGAGGGGCAGCGGGGGTATCGGGTGACCGACATTTCGCTGGCGGACCTGCAGGATCTGACCGACACGCGAGTGATGCTGGAAACCGAGGCCATCCGTTTGTCCATCCGCCATGGAGACGCCGAATGGGAGGCCCATCTGCGCGCCGCCTTCGATGCGCTGAGCGACGCGGAAGCCCGAGGCCCGTCTGCCAACCCCGAGCATTGGGAACGTGCCAACCGGCATTTCCACCAGGCACTCATCGCCGCGCACCGCTCACCGTGGAGCAAGTACCTGCTGGAACTGCTCTACCGCCACGGCGAGCGTTATCGGCACGTGGCCATCCGCCTGGGCAGCGCGCAGCCAAGCAGCCGCAACGTGCATGAGGAACATACGCTGATCTTCGAGGCCGCCCTGGCCCGGCAGGAAGCGCGTGCCGCATTGGCGCTGGAAGCGCATATCCGGCTCACGCACGAATTGCTCGTCAAGCTGGGGCTCGGCATGACAGCAGAAGCATGACGATCGTCCACCGTAGCTGACAGCCCGGCCTCGCCACGTGCCCATGCGCAGACGCAAACCGGTTTGCGCGGCGGCAGGGAGCTTTCAACCCGCCACCTTCTCGACCCGCACCGCGGTCACCTTGAATTCCGGAGCGTGCACCAGCCGGTCTCGCACGGGCGATGTCAATGCGTTGATCCGCAGGTCGGGCCGGTGAAAGCTGCAGAAGAGCTGGCCGGCCTGCATGGCGTCGGTGATATGCAGCGGCAGCGCCGCAGAACCATGACGGCTGGAGACGCGCACCATCTCGCCTTCGACGAGCCCAAGGCGTGCCGCGTCGGCCGGCGCCATATCCAGCGTGTCCGACGGCCGCAGCGCTGCGTTGGGCGTGCGGCAACTCATCGTGCCCGCATTGAATTGATCGAGCACGCGGCCCGTCGTCAACAGCAGCGGGTAGGCATCGTCGGTTTGCTCCGGGGTCGGCACATAGGGCACCGGCACCAACGTGGCCGTCTTGCTGCCGACAAACGCGTCCCGGTGCAGCACGGCTGTCCCGGGGTGACTTTGGTCAAGGCATGGCCAGTGCAGGTCTTCGTGCTCCAGACGCGCATACGTCAGGCCAGCGCCATCAGGCCACAGCGCGCGAACTTCATCCCAGATCTGCTGCGGCCCCTCGAACGCGAACCCCTTGGGCTTGCCCATGCGCGCGGCAAGCGCCTGGATGATCCACCAGTCGGGACGTGCCTGCCCGGGGGCCGTCGTGGCCGCACGGACGCGCTGCACGCGCCGGTCCGAGTTCATGAAGGTGCCCTCTTTCTCGAATGAAGACGCCGCGGGCAGGAACACCGTACCGAAGGCCTCGGCGGTCTGGTTGACGAACAAGTCCTGCACGATCACCAGGTCTAGCGCGGCAAGCGCGGCGGCCGTGGCGTTCGCGTTGGCCAGCGACAGATAGATGTCGTAGCCCATGACCCACAAGGCCTTCAGGCGCCCTGCCTGAGCCGCATCCATCATTTCGAGTACGTCCAGGCCGCGCGTTGCGGGCAGCCGGGTCCCCCATGCCTGCTCGAAACGCGCACCAGCCTGCGCGATGGACTGCGCACCGGTCAGCACGGAAGGGTCGCACCCCATCTGTGCCGCGCCTTGTACGTTGTTCTGGCCACGCAGCGGGTTGATACCAGCGCCCGGCTTGCCGAGGTTGCCCGTGAGCAGGGCGAGGTTGACGAGCGCCATCACCCCTTCGCTGCCCTGCAGATGCTCGGTCACCCCCAGGCCATGAAAGCACATGGCTGGCCGGCTCTGCGCATAGATTCGCGCGGCTGCGCGGATCGCCGCCGCCGGCACGCCGCAGAGGTCAGCCACGCGCTCCGGTGAAAACGCGGCGACGTGCGCGGCAAACGCCTCGAAGCCATCGACGCGTTCGGCGAGGAATGCGCGGTCCACCCAGCCTTCCTCGATCATGGCCGCGGCCAATGCATTGAACAGCGGCACGTTACAGCCCATGCGCACCGGCAGATGGACATCGGCCAGCGCGGCCAGCTCGGTGCGGCGCGGATCGATCACCACCAGGCGCGCCCCCTTGAGCACGGCCTGCTTGATACGTGCGCCGACCACGGGGTGGTTCTCGGTCGGGTTCGCTCCGCAGACCAGGAATGCGCTCGCGCGCTCGATGTCGTCGAAGCTGTTGGTGGCCGCGCCGATACCGAGCATCGTCTTGAGTGCCCTGGCGCTGGGCGTGTGGCACACCCGGGCGCAGCAGTCGATGTTATGCGTGCCGAGCACCACGCGGGCAAACTTCTGCGCCAGGTAGTTCTCTTCGTTGGTGGCGCGCGACGACGCCAGCACACCGACCGCATCGGGCCCATGACGCATGACGATGGCCTGCAATTGTGTTGCCGCAAAGTCGAGCGCCTCGCCCCATCCCACGGGCTGCCACCGCCCATCCCGCCGCAGCATCGGTTGGGTCACGCGATCCGGGGCGTGGTTGTACTCGAATGCATAGCGCCCCTTGACGCATAGATGTCCGCGATTGACCGGACGATCGGCGGGGCGCACCGTCACCACCCGGCCGTTGGCCACGCCGACATCCATCTGGCAACCCACGCCGCAATACGCGCAGGTTGTGCGCGTCCAGGCGGTGGCCCTGGAGACCTGACGCTTGTCGAACAGGGCGCCGCTCGCGCAGGTGTCCACGCAGGCGCCGCAACTCACGCAGCCTGCCTCGCGCAGCGTCGGGCCTCGGCCAACCGCAATGCGGGAGGCATCGTTACGGCCGATCGCCTCCCAGATGAACTGCCCCTGCACCTCTTCGCAAATGCGCACGCAGCGCTGGCAGTAGACGCAGCGGTCCATGCTGACGCCCAGGTAAGGGTGACTGTCATCCCGGAAGAGCCCGTCTTCGCGCTTGCCGCCCGGCGGTACGCCGTAGTCGGTCAGCAATCGGTGAAACGGGTGACGCGGGTCTGCCGCGTATGCCGACCTCGGATAGCGGGCAGCAATCAGTTCGAGATTCGTGCGGCACAGCGCCTGCAGTGTGCTGCTGTGCGTCTGGACGGACATGCCTTCCGCCACTTCGGTGGTACAGCTTGCAACGGGGTTCGCGTAGCCATCCACGTGTACAACGCAGAGACGGCATCCACCGAACGGCATCAGGCGCTTGTCATGGCACAGGTTTGGTACCGCGCTGCCGGCTGCCGACAGCGCGTCGATCAGCAACGTGCCTTCAGCCGTCTCCCATGGCGCCCCGTCGATCGTCAATCGGACCATGCACGCGACTCCTGCGGATAGTGGCGCTGTACCGACCGGACAAACTCAGCCAGCCCGCGCCCGTGCCCGCACAGGCTCGTCGCCGCCAATGCATCGATCAGGCGGTTGAAGCGGCTGCCGTCGATCGGCATGCCGCCTGCCGCCGCCTGCGCCATGGCAGCCAGCATCGGTGTGCCCAGATGGCAGGGGGTGCATTTGCCGCAGGACTCGCGCGCGCCAAAGCGCAAGACCTCGGCGACGATGCGCGCGATCGGCGTATCGTCCCCGAAGGCAATGACTCCGCCATGCCCGACCGCGCAATCGATGGCCTGCATGTCTTCGTAGCCCAGCCGCGTGTGCAACAGCGCGGGCGGCACGATGCCGGCGAGCGGACCGCCGACCATCAGCCCGATCAGCCTGCCACGCCGCAAGCCCTGGCCGAGCTGATCAACAATGTCGGCAAGCGTGATGCCGAACTCCACCTCGTAGAGCCCCGGGCGGCGAAACAGCGAGTTCAGGGAGAGCAGTTTGGTGCCCCTGCTCCCGGAGAAGCCGAGGGCGGCGTACGCGGCGGCGCCATGTTTCACGATCCACGGGATGGCGCACAGCGTCTCCACGTTGTGGACGAGCGTGGGGGCGCCGAACAGCCCGTGCCGGGTGATCTGCGGCGGGCGCGGGCGGACTTCCGGACGGTGCCCCTCCAGCGCGTTCAGCAGTGAGGTCTCTTCGCCGCAGATGTAGGCGCCCTGCCCGACCACCAGCTCCAGCTCGAAGGCAGGCGCCAGCCAGCCTGCGGCCCGTGCCTGCTCCAGCGCACGCGACAGGACCTGCGCGGCCACCGGATACTCCTTGCGAAGGTAGAGATAACCGTGGCGCGCGCCCACGGCGTGCGCGGCAATCGCGGCCGCCTCGATCACCAGGAACGGGTCGTCCTCCAGCAGGAAGCGATCGGAGAACGCGCCCGGGTCGCCTTCGTCTGCGTTGACCACCACGTACTTCGTCGCAGCCGCCTCATTGGCAACGGCTTGCCATTTCACGCCTGCGGGAAAGCCCGCCCCGCCCCGTCCGCGAAGGCGGGACGCGTTCACCAACGCCACCAGCGCATGGGGTGCCATCTGCCGGGCCAACGCCAGCGCATCACCGCCCCCCCCTTCCAGATAGGCCGCCAGATGGCGGACGCCGCCGCGCAGCACGTTGCCCAACAGCACGGGATGGCTCGCGTGCTCGCCAATGTGCGGACGGTTGTCATGCGCGCCATCGCTGGGAGCGGCATAGCATTTGCCCAGACAGTAGAGTGCGGGCACCTGCGTTGCCGCGGCCTGCCAACGCTGCGGCCGATCGGCGCGCGCGGCAAAGCACGCCAGGCCGGTACAGGCGCACTCGCTGATCGCCGTGTGCTCGAGATGATAGAAGCCGCGTGTGGCAGCGTGCCGTTGCCGAGGGTTCGCCATGTGGGTCCCCATATGCCTGCCGGGCGACTGCCCCGCCGTTTGGGATCGCGTGATTCCACCCTACTGTGGCAGCGCAGGAAGGCGTTGCGCAAGATCAAGTCGCGGTATCGCCAGACTGTTGGTGTCGGCATCACATTCGCGGCTGAATGATCCGTCGCACTGCGTTTCGCGCAGTGCAGCACCGCACTCGTCTCCATGCCTTTCTGTTATGCGCCCGGAAGCCTATATTGGCCAGAGGGGGTGCGATGGACACATCACCGATCATCCACAAGACCGCTGCGGACCTGCGGGTCCGGCCCAACCTTGCGGACTACGAAGCCGAGTGCCGCCGTTTTTCGTGGGAGGCCGTCCGCCGCGAGTTGACGGGCGGACCGCCAGGCGTGGTCAATATCGCCTGGCACGCGGTGGACCGGCATGTCGCGGGCGGGGCCGGCAACCAGACCGCGTTCCGCTTCCTGGCGATCGGCGCACCCTGCCACGCGGTCAGCTACGCGCAGTTGTCCGCGCAGACCAACCGCTTCTGCAATGTGTTGCGGGCGCTGGGCATCGGCAAGGGCGATCGGCTCTTCATCCTCGCCGGGCGCATTCCCGAGCTGTATGTCGGCCTGCTCGGTGCCCTCAAGAATGGCACCGTGGTCTCGCCGCTGTTTTCAGCCTTCGGCCCTGAGCCGATCGCCACACGCATCCAACTCGGCGACGGTACGGTGCTGCTGACCACCGATGCGCTCTATGCGCGCAAGGTTGCCAAGTGGCGCGACCGCATGCCGACCCTCAAGCATGTGCTGCTGGTGGCCGAAGACGGCGGCGTGACATCCGTGCCCGGCACGCTCGACCTGGGTTCGCTGCTGTGCGAGGCTTCGGACGCCTGCGAGATCACGCCCACCGTCGCGGACGACATGGCACTGCTGCACTTCACCAGCGGCACGACAGGCACACCGAAAGGCGCTGTCCACGTGCACGGCGCGGTCGCCACCCATTGGGCGACAGGCAAGTACGCGCTCGACCTCCACCCCAGCGACATCTACTGGTGCACCGCCGATCCGGGCTGGGTGACGGGCACCTCCTACGGCACCATCGCACCGCTGCTGCACGGCGTGACCTCCATCGTTGACCGGGAAGAGTTTGACGCTGAACGCTGGTACGGCATCCTGCGTGACGAGCGTGTCAGCGTCTGGTACACGGCGCCCACGGCGATCCGCATGCTGATGAAAGCGGGGCCGGACCTGGCCCGGCGATACGCGCTTGCCCCGCTTCGCTTCATCGCCAGCGTGGGCGAGCCGCTGAATCCGGAAGCCGTCTGGTGGGGCAAGGACGTCCTGGGCCTGCCGATCCATGACAACTGGTGGCAGACCGAGACCGGCGGCATCATGATCGCCAACACTCCCGCTTTCGACATCAAGCCGGGCTCGATGGGCAGACCGCTGCCCGGCGTGGAGGCGGCGATCGTGCAACGCCACGAAGACGGCACCGTGGTGGTGGTCGACCAGCCCGATCAGCAAGGCGAGCTTGCGCTCAGGCAAGGCTGGCCTTCGATGTTTCGCGGCTATCTCAACAATGACGAACGCTACCGCAAGAGTTTTGCCGGCGAGTGGTACCTGACCGGCGATCTGGCCAGGCGCGATGCCGACGGCTACTACTGGTTTGTCGGCCGCGCCGACGACGTCATCAAATCCGCCGGCCACCTCATCGGCCCGTTCGAAGTCGAAAGTGCGCTGATGGAACACCCCGCCGTGGCCGAAGCCGGTGTGATCGGCAAACCGGACCCGGTCGTCGGTGAAGTGGTCAAGGCATTCGTGTCGCTCAACCCGGGGTTCACGCCTGGCGATGCCCTGCGCATGGAACTCCTTGCGCACGCCAGAACGCGGCTGGGTGCGGCGGTGGCCCCGAAGGAAATCGCCTTCCTGGAGCTGTTGCCGCGCACGCGCAGCGGCAAGATCATGCGGCGTCTGCTCAAGGCGCGCGAGCTTGGCCTGCCCGAAGGCGATACATCGACACTGGAGGGCGGCGCATGACCGATATCGACCACCCCGCTCCGCAGCCGCCCGCCGGGCCTGTTCCGTACGACCCGGCATTCGCGCAGGCCCTGCTGCGCGACATGGTGCGCATTCGCCGGTTCGAGGAGGCATGCGCTGAGCTTTATGGCGCGGGCAAGATCCGCGGGTTCCTTCACCTGTACATCGGCGAGGAGGCGGTGGGCGTCGGCACGCTGCACGCGCTGTCTGCCAGCGACAACGTCGTCGCGACCTACCGCGAGCATGGCCATGCGCTGGTACGCGGGATGGACATGGGTGTCTTGATGGCCGAGATGTATGGCAAGCGCGAAGGCTGTGCCCGCGGGCGCGGCGGATCGATGCACCTGTTCGATCACGCGCACCGACTCTACGGGGGCAATGCCATTGTGGGCGGCGGCCTGCCGCTTGCGGTCGGTCTGGCGCTGGCGGAGAAGATGCAGCCCAGCGGCCGCGTCACGGCCTGCTTCTTTGGCGATGGCGCAGTGGCCGAAGGTGCATTCCATGAATCGATGAACCTGGCTGCGCTGTGGAAACTGCCGCTGCTGTTCTGCTGCGAAAACAACCTCTACGCCATGGGTACGGCCCTTGAGCGGCATCAGGCGCAGACCGACCTGTGCGCCAAGGCCGCCGCCTATGCCATGGCAGCGCAGTCGGCAAACGGCATGGATATCGTGGCGGTGCACGACGCCGCAAAGGACGCTGTCGCACGCATCCGAAGCGGTGCCGGCCCTGCGTTCCTGGAACTGCGCACCTACCGCTTCCGTGCGCACTCGATGTACGACCCCGACCTGTACCGGCAAGCCGCGGAGGTTGAAGCCTGGAAGGCAATCGGCCCGATCCACACGTTCACTGCGCGCCTGAAGGCCGAGGGCAAGCTGACAGAGGAAGCCTTCCTCGCCCTCGACGCGGAGGCCAATGCAGAAGTGGCGCGGGCGAAGGCCTTTGCAGAGGCAGGCACCTGGGAACCCGTGGACGACCTGCTCAGCGACGTCTACACACCCGCCGGAGCCGTCGCGCCATGAGCCGCATCAGTTATCGTGACGCGTTGCGCGAAGCCCTGCGCGAAGCGCTCCTCAGCGACCCGCGCGTGTTCCTCATGGGCGAGGATGTCGGCCGGTACGGGGGCACCTACGCGGTGTCCAAAGGGCTCCTGGCCGAGTTCGGCCCCGAGCGCATCCGCGACACGCCGCTCTCGGAACTGGGGTTCACGGGGGCGGGCATCGGGGCGGCATTGGGCGGCATGCGCCCCATCGTCGAGGTGATGACCGTCAACTTCAGCCTGCTGGCGCTCGACCAGATCGTGAACACCGCGGCGTTGTACCGGCACATGTCGGGCGGGCAGTTCTCGGTGCCGCTCGTCATCCGGATGGCGACCGGCGCGGGCCGTCAGGTGGCGGCACAACATTCACACAGCTTCGAGGGCTGGTATGCCGGCATCCCCGGGCTCAAGGTGGTGGCGCCCGCCACGGTCGAAGATGCGCGCGGCATGCTGGCGCCGGCGCTGGCCGATCCGGACCCCGTGCTGATCTTCGAGCATGCCGCGCTGTACAACATGGAGGGTGAGTTGCCTGACGCCGTTGCCGATGCGGGCGGCATCGACATCCACTCCGCGCGCATCCGCCGCGAGGGCAAGGATGTAGCGATCATCACCTACGGCGGATCGCTTCACAAAGCACTCCAGGCGGCGCAGACGCTTGCCGCCGAAGGCATTGCGGCCGAAGTGCTTGACCTGCGCACGCTGCGCCCGCTCGACGATGCCACCATCATGGCGTCGGTTGCCAAGTGCCACCGTGCGGTCATCGTGGACGAAGGGTGGCGCAGCGTCAGTCTGGCTTCCGAGATCATGGCCCGCATTGTCGAGCAGGTGTTCTATGCGCTCGATGCGCCGATCGCGCGCGTCTGCGCCGCGGAAGTGCCGATTCCGTACGCCAAGCACATGGAAGACGCCGCGCTGCCGCAGGCCGGCCGCATCGTCGATGCGGTCAGGCAGATGATGTCATGAGCGCGCGCCCAAACCCGGCAACCCTCGGGGAGGCCGCATGATCGCGTTCCGACTGCCCGCGCTGGGGGCCGACATGGACGAGGGCACGCTACTGGAGTGGCAGGTCAAACCCGGCGATACCGTGAAGAAGGGCCAGATCATTGCCGTGGTCGACACCAGCAAGGCTGCCATCGACGTCGAGAGCTGGCACGAAGGCACGGTAGCCGAGCTGCTGGTCACGCCCGGCACGAAGATTCCGGTTGGAACGCCGATGGCAATGTTCCTGGAGCCCGGCGAGGCGCCAGGCGCCGTCACGCGCCAGCCGGACATGCCGGGCGCAGCGCGTCCCCTGCCGCCGCCGCAGACGCGCCGCATGGCTTCACCCGCAGCAAGGCAGGCCGCACGCGAGCGCGGCATCGACATCGACACCATCGCCGGTACCGGCCACGGCGGGGTCATCACGCTGGCCGACGTCGAGCACGCCACGCCAGTTGGCAGCGCGGTCACGGGTGACAGAGCCGCCGACATCCGCAAGACCATTGCCGCCGCCATGACGCGCTCCAAGCGCGAGATACCGCATTACTACGTGGCCGAGACGATCCCGCTGGCGGCCATGCTGGCCTGGCTTGCCCAGGAGAACACGCGGCGCCCCATCACGGAGCGCCTGTTGCCGGCAGCCGTCCTCATCAAGGCGGTTGCGCTGTCGCTCCGGCAATTTCCCGAACTCAACGGCTTCTATCGAAATGGGGCGTTCGAGGCAGCCGAAGCCGTGCACATCGGCGTGGCGATTTCATTGCGGCAAGGCGGGCTGATGGCGCCCGCGCTGCTGGATGCCCACGCCAAGCCACTCACTCAGCTGATGCAGGAACTGACCGACCTGGTCAGGCGCTGCCGGGCGGGCACGTTGAAAAGCTCTGAGATGTCGGCGCCCACCGTCACTGTCACCAACCTCGGTGACCAGGGTGTGGCGCAGGTGTTCGGCATCATCTATCCACCGCAGGTGGCGCTGGTGGGCTTCGGCCGCATCGCCGAGCAGCCATGGGCCGAAGCAGGTGGACTGAAGATCATGCCGGCTGTCACCGCCAGCCTGTCGGCGGATCACCGGGTCTCCGACGGGCATCGGGGCGCCCGCTTTCTCTCCGAACTCAGCGAACGGCTACAACATCCGGAGGCGCTCGACCGATGAATGAAGCCGACATCCGCGTGATCGTACTGACGGCACTCCGCGCCATTGCCCCCGAAATCGACGCTGCCGCCTTACGCCCGGATCGACCCTTGCGCGGGCAGGTCGATCTCGATTCGATGGACTGGCTCCATTTCCTGCTGGCGCTGCACGACAGACTGAAGGTGGAGATTCCGGAATCCGACTATGCGCGCCTGGTAACGCTGAACGATGTGGTGGCTTACCTGGCCCAGGCAAATCCGTCCCCGCCTGCGCCTGCGCCGCCTTAGGCGAACAGCAGGGGCGTTCGCACGTGCAACGCCAGCGCCCGAGCGCCGTGCGCCCTAACGCCGGAACGTTGAAGTCGCCGGCCTGGCGGCTCTGGGAACGCCGCTTGACGCAGGGGCGCCGTCGCATGAGGGCTGCGATGCACGCTGCGCGCTGATCGCCTGCCGTACGCGAGCGCGCATCTCCCGAAACGCATTCAAGAGTGCCACGTGCACGTCAACGTCCGACGCTTCATCAGCAGTGAGCGCGCGTCCTGGAATGTCCACCTCGATATGGACCAGGAAGGGTCCGCGCGCGCTGCGCTCCGGGTTGTCGGATGCGAGACAGATACGGAACCGCCTGATGTCGCACGGAAAGCCGTCCAGCCGGGAAGCGAAGCGGGTGATGGCCGCCTTGATCGCATCGGACTGGGGCAGATTGCTGAACAGAATCTCAACGGGTCGCGTGTCCATAGTTGTCAATGTGGAAGCGGGTTGCCGCTTCATCGGCCGATGGAACAAAACCTGGGTTCGATCTCATAGGCTAGATGCGCGCCCCCAGGCGAGGTTGACCTGGCGCAAGCCCGGGTCATGCATCCAGTTCGTCGATGGAGTGCCGCGGGTTTTCGCCGGACTCGCTGCATAGGCTGTCGAGCGCGTGCGCCATGCGCTTGTGCAGTGGAAACACCACCCTCACCCGAAAGCCGGTGCCATCCTCCTGTTCAGTCTGTGCAGCGCCACCCAGCAGGCGCGCGCGCTCGCGAATACCGATCAGGCCGAGACCGGAGCGCGCGCAAGGCAGCGCCAGCGACGGGCTGTGCACGCCGTTGTCGACGATGCTCATCTCGCACGTGGCACCCGTTTTCCGCAAGCGGATCCTGACCGCTGTTGCGTGTGCGTGCCTGACAACGTTGGTCAACGCTTCCTGAATGATGCGGAACAGCGCATTGGCCGTGCGCCCATCAAAATCAATCGGCTCCACGTCGAGTGTGACCGGAATCTGATAGCGCGCCTCGAAGTCCGTGACCATCCAATGCACAGCCGGCACCAGGCCAAGCTCATCCAGCACCTGTGGGCGGAGGTCCATGCAGATGCGCCGGAGGGAGATCTCTGCTGCGTCAATATTTGCCTGAATGCCAGCCAGACCGTCTTTACATTGAACGTGCCCTGCCCACCGAAGCTGCGCGGACAGCGCTGCACAGTCTTCATGCAGCTTTTTCAACCGACGTCCGAGGCTCTGGTTGAGCCCGTCCGCAATGCGCCGCTGCTCTTCCTCGCGCACGACGAGGATGGAATCCGCAAGGTAGCGAAGCTCCTCCTGCGAGCGGCTCAATGCCTTGGCAGCCTTCAGGCGCTCCGTGATGTCGCGCAGCATGATCGTGTACAGCTTCTTCCCGTCTTCTTCCGAATGCGAGATGGACGCCTCGATCGGGAACTCGTGGCCGTCGGCATGCAGCGCAAACACTTCCCGCTGGCCCGCCATCCTGCGCTCGCTCGAGGGCGTCACGCCGAAGCGCTGCACCAGCTTCCGATGCGCCTCACGAAAACGCTGCGGGATCAATTGTTCAATGGGGGCGCCAAGCACGTCTTCGGCGCGGTATCCAAATAAGCCCTCGGCCCTCGGATTGAACAGGACAATGCGCTGCGACTCGTCGATCGTGATGATCGCCTCCATCGAGGCACGGATGATTCCCTCAAGGCGGTGACGATTGCGCTCCACCCGCTGCGCACTCTGGCATGCCGAAGCAACAAGGCCCCGGATTTCCTCCAGATAATGTGCGTAGCTGTACGACACGGCGCCGACCGGTATCGAGATGAAAATGAAGGCCCACCAACCATTGGCGGAAATAATCCACTGCTCCAACTGCAGATAAGCCCCGAGCAAACCGGCAATCACTGCAGGGGCAAGCATCCAGTCCATTAACGTGATGGCACGCGAGGTCAGGCGTTTCAGACCGGCATCTGGAACAGGATTCGTCCGCTTGCTCATCAGATTCAGAAGGGAAACGGCGGTACATCTGATTAAAGTATGCCGGTCGATCTCGCATTACCAGTACCCACACAGTTAGAGGACACGCAATTCCCATAGACCGGACGCCGTATGCCAGAAATCCAAAGGATGGATGGACATTCTCCTGCCGGATGCCCTTGCTCGCGCCCGCGCACCATTTTTTCTGACGCACCGCGTGCTGTCGGCAACGCTATTTCCGGCATGCGAATTCGCCGCGACTGACCCTCGTCCAAATCGATTGACCGTCATCAACCCGCCGCGAAACCACGGACGAATAATGGGTTTGTGCGCGCTTTTTAAAAGCCCACATGCGATCACCCGAAGCACATTTCGTGGAGCAGAAAAGTGGCGGTATCGTTGGATATCTCGTTTCAGGACGTGCCTTACTCCAAAGACATTGAGGAGGCAGTCATTCAGCAATCCAATCAGCTCGATCACCTCAGCGAAGTCATTGCGCGCTGTCGTGTGTGCGTGATTCGGGGCCAGAAGCCATTGCCGGAACGCAAGACCATCAATGTGCGCATCGACGTCATGACACGTCACCATTCGCATGTCTGCGGCATAGGGTCCGACGCAAACGCCGGCGTCGCGCTTCGAGATGCCTTTGCCCACGTGGTGCGGCTGCTGGACGGCACCGCGCTCCCGGGCAGCGAGCCTGCTGCCGCATTGACGCGATTCGGGTAACGCATGCGTTCTTCAATCCGCGCAGAAAGAGGATGGGTCGACATTCGCACCCGGCGCAGAAAAGACCGGCGCTGGGATTGCGAGTGCAGATTCGTTGCGCCGAATGGCGATTGCTTTTCGTGGACCCCGACGGTCAACACCGAGGGCTATGGCTCCCGGGACGATGCGATCGAGGCTGGGATCGCGCTCGGCAGATCGCTGGCTGCATGGCTTGCCGCTGCGCCGAACGACAGTTGCCATTGACAGCCCCGCTCGGCCGCGCCCGATGGGCGTCTGCGCCGAAAGCCGACACGCCCATCATGGCCAGCAACGCCATTCCCATGTCAGACCCCATGCGATCAATTGCGAAGGTGCGCCACGGCTTCTGTTGATCGGTATCAATCGGCCCGTCCATGCGCGCACGAAGATGAAGATTCAACCTGCGCGGAGACAGCGCGTCTCCTGACGCGCAAGCATGTGGAGTCCCGACCGGGTCGTGTCACCTGGACGGCCGCTGGCCGGGCCATCCACGCAGGGCAGCAGGCCATTGTTTGACGAGGCCGCCGTCCCGGTGCAGCCAGCGCGGCACGGCAGTCCACAGCAAGGGCCAAGCCATCATGACAGCCAAGACACTCGTGTTCCATCAAACCGCCCGCCGGATGATGCTCAACGGCATCGATCTGCTGGCCCGTGCCGTCAAGGTGACCCTGGGGCCAGGCGGACGCAACGTCATCATCGAGCGGCCAGGCATCGGCCCGATGGTGGCCAATTCAGGCGTGGTGGTTGCCCGCGCCATCTCACTGCGCGAACCGTTTGCCGACATGGGCGCAAGATTGCTCTGCGAGGCCGCGGTGCGCACCAGCGAGGTGGCGGGGGATGGCACCACCACGGCCACCACGTTGGCACATGCCATCGTGGCCGAAGGCGTCAAATACGTCGAGGCGGGTCACGACCCGATGCAGCTCAAGCGCGGGATTGAAGCTGCGGGCGCACTCGTGGCGAGCCGCCTGCGCGACATGGCCAAGCCCTGCACCACGGTTGACGAGATGCGGCAGATCGCCACGATCTCGTCCAGCGGAGACCAGACGGTCGGCTCGCTCGTCGCGCAGGCGGTCGAACAGGTGGGCAAGGACGGTGCCATCAGCGTTGAAGATGGCTCCAAGCTCGACGACCAGTTGGAGATCGCCAAGGGCGCGCGCGTCGATCGCGGCTTTCTATCGCCCTTCTTTGCCACCACGGAGAGCCGCGCGGTTGTGCTGGAAAACGCCTGGGTCCTGCTGTGCGATGCCACGATTGCGTCGATCGCGCAGTTGCTGCCGTTGCTCGAAGCGGTGTCCGGCACAGGCAAGCCGCTGCTCGTCATTGCCAACGATGTGGAAGGCGAAGCGCTGGCCACGCTTGTCGTCAATAACCTGCGCGGCGCGCTCAAGAACTGCGCCGTCCGCTCGCCCGGCTTTGGCGACTCGCGCTCCGAGCAGCTGGCCGATCTGGCCGCCTTGACGGGCGCGACCGTCATCTCGCCGCAAACCGGCGTGTCGCTCGAGCATGCGACGCTCGACCAACTGGGGCAGGTGCATCGGGCGGAAACCACCAAGGACGCCACCACGCTCATCGCCGGCGACACCGTCAAGGCCGACGTCGAGCGCCGCATTGCGCTGCTGCGCGCGCAGCTTGACGAAGCCAAGTCGGACTATGACCGCGAACAGCTTCAACACCGGCTTGCCAGGCTGAGTGGCGGCGTTGCGGTCATCAAGGTGGGCGCCGCCACGGAGACTGCGCTGCACGAGCGCAAGAACCGCTTCCAGGATGCCCTGCATGCCACGCGCGCCGCCGTCGAGGAGGGCATTGTGCCCGGCGGCGGCGTCGCCCTGCTGCGCGCCCAGTCCGCGATTGATACCTGGCAAGCGCCCAACGCCGAGCAGGCTGCGGGAGCCCGCATCGTGCACACCGCATTGGCCGCACCCATGCTGCAGATCGCGGCCAATGCCGGGGCCGACGCGCAGGCAGTGGTCCACCAGGTCCTTGCCGGTACCGGTTCGCACGGCTACGACGCAGCCACGGACCGCTACGGAGACATGCTCGAGCTGGGCGTGGTCGATCCTGTCAAGGTCGTGCGCACGGCCTTGCAGAACGCCATCTCGATCGCCGCCCTGCTCCTGACCACAGATTGCATGGTCGCCGAGCTGCGGCTCGAACCCGCGCAAGCAAGTGACGAGACCATCGGTTCGATGCACTTCGACAGCGGATACGCCTAGGAAAGGCGCGCCCCACCCACCGTCACCGATCGAGCGCTCTCATGGCCACCTCTCCCATCTGCACGTCGCCGCTCCTCACCGACCTGTATGAACTCACCATGATGCAGGCGTATCGGGATGCCGGCATGGACGGTATCGCGAGCTTCGAATTCTTTGTCCGCAAGCTCCCGCCCGGGCGGAACTTCCTCATGGCGGCGGGGCTGGAGCAGGTCCTGGATTTCCTGGCCAGCCTGCGCTTCAGTGAGGACGAGGTGGCATCGCTCGCAGCGCTCGGGCGGTTCGACGACGCGTTCCTGCAGTCGCTGCTCGACCTGCGCTTCACGGGCGATGTGCATGCCATGCCGGAGGGCACGCTCTTCTTTCCGGACGAGCCGATCCTGCGCATCGTCGCGCCGCTGCGCGAGGCACAACTGGTGGAGAGCCGCGTCATGAACCTGCTCCATTACGAAACGCTCGTCGCCAGCAAGGCTGCGCGCGTTGCGCTCGCCGCGCAGGGACGGCTGCTGGTGGACTTCGGTCTGCGCCGTGCGCACCGCGCAGAGGCCGGCATGCTGTCGGCTCGCGCCAGCTACCTTGCGAGCTTCTCGGGCACCGCCACGCTGCTCGCGGGCGTGCGCTACGGCATACCGGTGTACGGAACCATGGCCCATGCGTATGTGCAGGCCCATCGCGATGAAGCGCAGGCCTTCGAATCGTTCGCGCGTTCGCAACCCACCAACACCACGCTGCTGATCGATACCTACGACACGGAAGCGGCCGCAAGAAAGGTCGTGGAACTGGCCCGCAAGCTGCGCGGTGACGGCATCACCATCCAGGCCGTCCGGCTGGACAGCGGCGATCTCGATTGGCATGCCAGGCAGGTTCGGCAGATTCTGGATGAGGGCGGCGCCCCGGAAATCAGCATCTTCGCCAGCGGCAATCTGGACGAGTATCGCGTCCGGGATCTCGTCCGGGGTGGTGCCCCCATCCACGGTTTCGGTGTCGGCACCCGCATGAACACGTCGGCCGACGCCCCCTACCTGGATTGCGCCTACAAGCTGACCGAGTATGCGGGCTTGCCACGCCGCAAACGCTCCGAAGGCAAGGCGACGTGGCCCGGCCGCAAGCAGGTGTACCGCCGTTACACCCCCACGGGCAGGATCCTTGGCGATGCGCTGACCATCGAAGGAGACCAGTGCGAGGGCGTGCCGCTGTTGCAGCCCTATGTCCGCGCAGGCGAACGCGTGCAAGCGCTGCCATCACTGGAAGCTGCTCGCGTCCATGCGCAGGCGCAACTGAACGCCCTGCCGCCGCACCTGCGCGCACTGGAGGCCGGTGAGCCCTACCCCGTGCTGGTCCGGCAGGCGCTCGTCGAACTGGCGCGGATGGCAGACGACATTGCTGCCGGCCGCCCGCGCCACTGATCGCATCGGCCTGCACGGCCGCATGTTCGGGCGCCTGCGACGATCCGTCTCCGGCCAACGATTGGAAACGGACCACGGCACGACACAACAGGCAGCAAGACCGTGATTCAACCCGCCCCGGCCGCACCCTCGAAGAGAACGTTGTTCTCCAGATGGATGTGCTCCATCAGGTCTTCCCGGAACGCGCGCAAGCCCAGATAGAGCGCCCGCCACGTGGTGCAGGCCCCGCGCGGCAGGGTGATGTCGTTGGTCAGCGTCATCAGTTGCTGCAAGGCGTCGCCGTGCTGGTCGTGCTCCATGCGCATCACGGCGATGGGGCCACCGGCCCGCGAACCATGGCCACGCGACAGCATCGGAAACAGGATCTGCTCCTCCTTCTGCATGTGGCTCTCCAGTTCCTGCTGCATGCCGTCGAGCAGGTCGGCCAGGCCCACCGGGCAATCCTCCCGGTCGCCATGGACATGCTCAACGCGGCGCGCGAGGCGGATCAGTTCGGGTAGTTGCTCACGGTGGCGATCGTGAAAACGCTCGACGATGTGGTCGATCAGCATGCTGGGCGACACCGTCGTCCAGTCCACGACCTGATCCGGCGTGACCGCTGCGTTCAATGCCTCCAGACGTTCCGCGATCGGCCCAGCGTCGATACCTCTGGCCTGTGCCGCTTCACGCAGGCTGTGCTGGCCGCCGCAGCAGAAATCGAGCTGGTATTCGTGAAAGATGCCGGTGGCGCCCGGAATGTTGCGAGCCAAGTGTCCCAGCGGCTGGTCGAGTAACGCCATGTTGTGCTCCTGTGCAAAGTCAGTGTGGGGTGAAAGCCATGCCCGGATCTTGCGAATTGCATGCCAGATTTTTCGCTCGGCAAATCAATGGGTTGAGATACGCGGGGTAGAATTCACCGTCTCATGATCAAGGTATCTTTCACCCTTTCAGGGTCATTTCAACCATGATTGATCGCCTGCTCTTGACCGACCTGGTTGCCGATCTGCCGCCCGCTGTCCGCATGCAGCGACTGGTGGGCAGCCTGCGCACGCACTTTCGCTGCGGGGCCGTAGCGTTGCTGAAACTCGAGGAAGACCACCTGCGGCCGGTGGCCGTGGATGGCCTGGTGCGCGATGCGCTGGGCCGGCGCTTCGTGGTCGGACAGCACCCGCGGCTGGCCGCCATCCTGGCGCGACATGGCGTGACATGCTTCCACCACGACAGCACCCTGCCCGATCCATACGACGGGCTCATTGACGAACAGGCAGGCGTGCCATTGCCGGTGCACGACTGCATGGGTCTCGGCTTGCAGGTGGAGGGCCGGCCCTGGGGCGTGCTGACGCTGGACGCGCTCAAGGTCGGCACGTTTGACGAGGATGCGCAGGCCGAACTGGGCCGCCTGGCTGTCGTGGTGGAAGCGGCCGCGCGCACCACGCGGCTCGAGGCGGAGATCCGTGCGCTGCGTGCCACGCGCGCTGATTCGCCCGCCGGCGACGCCACCACCGACGCAAGCGAAATCGTTGGCCAGAGCCCTGCCATCCACCAGTTGCTGCACGAGCTGGAAGTGGTGGCCGATTCTGAACTGCCGATCCTCGTGCTGGGCGAAACCGGCGTCGGCAAGGAGCTGTTTGTCCACCGTCTGCATCGCCTGTCGCGCCGGCGCGATCGTCCGCTGGTGCATGTCAATTGCGCGGCGCTGCCGGAGTCGCTGGCAGAGAGCGAACTGTTTGGCCATGTCAAAGGTGCCTTCTCGGGCGCCACGGGAGAGCGCCCCGGTCGCTTTGAGGCGGCGGACGGCGGCACCCTGTTCCTGGACGAGGTCGGTGAACTGCCGCTCACGGTGCAGGCGAAGCTGCTGCGCGCCCTGCAGAACGGCGAGATCCAGCGGCTCGGCGCCGACCGCCCCCGCCACGTCGACGTACGGGTCATTGCAGCGACCAACCGCAACCTGCGCGAGCGCGTGCGCGATGGCGCGTTCCGGGCCGACCTCTATCACCGGCTGTCGGTGTATCCGGTGCCGATTCCGCCGCTGCGCGAACGCGGTAACGACATCCTGCTGCTCGCTGGCCGGTTTCTGGAGCACAACCGGGCGCGTCTCGGCTTGCGCAGCCTGAGGCTCAGCCCGGATGCCGAGCGCGCCCTGCGCAGCTATCCATGGCCCGGAAACGTGCGCGAGCTGGAACACGTGATCAGCCGCGCCGCGCTCAAGGTGCTGAGCCGGGGCGCGCGCCGCGATGACATCGTGACGCTGGGTGCCGAGCTGCTCGACCTCGACACGGAGGTCGCCTCACCCGACACGTCATCGCCCGACGTGCCGCAGGATGTCCGCCCCGGCACGCCCCTGCGCGACGCCGTTGCCGACTTTCAGCGACGCTGCATCGAATCGGCATTGGCCACGCACGATGACAACTGGGCGCGGGCGGCGCGGGCCCTCGGGCTGGATGCAAGCAACCTGCACAAACTGGCAAGACGCCTGGGGCTGAAACCGGCGGACGGTTGATCGAGCAGATCGTCACGCGCTCCGTGTGCCCGTGGTGCACCCATGCTGTCGAAATGGGCTTTGAAGCGCTGCGCGCGTGCGCGATTGACGGGGGTCAACTGATTCGAAAATCGATCCGTCCCGGACCTTCCAACCACAATATCTAGTGCTAGCCTTACCTCCATACCACTATATGTAGGGGGTTTCATGGCTTGCACACAGGTCACCAAACGTGACGGTTCATTGGCTGCCTTTGATGGGCAGAAGATCCACCGCGCCATGGCTGCGGCCGGCCAGGCCACGGGTGAATTCGACACGCAGGAAGCACAACGCCTGAGCCTCTACGTGGTGGATCAGGTGAGCGCGTTGGATTGCCCGGGCATCGAGGCGATCCAGAATCACGTTGAAGAAACCCTGGTCGACGCGGGTTACTGGCGCACGGCGCGCGCCTACATCGTCTATCGCGAACAGCACGCCCGCCTGCGCGCGCTCAGGCACACGCTGGTCGATGTCGAGAGCACGATGGACGAGTACCTCCAGCAGCGTGACTGGCGGGTGAATGCCAACGCCAATCAGGGCTACAGCCTGGGCGGCCTCATCCTGAACGTGGCGGGCAAGGTCACGGCCAACTACTGGCTCTCGCACGTCTACAGCCCCGAGGCCGGAGCCGCGCACCGCGAGGGTGACATCCACATCCACGATCTCGACATGCTGTCGGGCTACTGCGCAGGGTGGTCGTTGCGTCAATTGCTGACCGAGGGCTTCAACGGGGTACCAGGCAAGGTCGAGGCCACGCCGCCGCGCCACATGTCGGCGGCCATCGGGCAGATCGTCAACTTCCTCGGCACGCTGCAGAACGAATGGGCAGGCGCGCAGGCCTTCAGTTCGTTCGATACGTATATGGCGCCCTTCGTGCGCCGCGACGCGATGTCCTACACGGCGGTCCGGCAGGCCATGCAGGAGCTGATCTACAACCTCAACGTACCCAGCCGCTGGGGCACGCAAACACCGTTCACGAATCTCACTTTCGACTGGACCTGTCCGGCCGACCTGCGCGAACAGGTTCCCTACATCGGCGGCGAAGAGATGCCCTTCACCTACGGCGATCTCCAGCCCGAGATGGACATGATCAACCGGGCCTACATCGACGTCATGATGGCCGGCGATGCCAAGGGGCGCGCGTTCACCTTCCCCATCCCGACCTACAACATCACGCCAGATTTCGATTGGGATCACCCGAACACCACGATGCTGTTCGAGATGACAGCGCGGTACGGCCTGCCCTACTTCCAGAACTTCCTCAACTCCGATCTTGAGCCGCACATGGTGCGCTCCATGTGCTGCCGCCTGCAGCTGGATCTGCGGGAGCTGCTCAAGCGCGGCAACGGGTTGTTTGGCTCGGCCGAGCAAACGGGATCGATCGGCGTGGTGACGGTGAACTGCGCGCGCCTGGGCTATCGCTACGCGGGCGATGAGGCGGCGCTGCTGGCGCAGCTCGACACGCTGCTGGCGCTCGGCCGCGACGTGCTGGAGGTCAAGCGCAAGTTCGTGCAGCGCCTGATCGACCAGGGGCTGTATCCGTACACGCGGCGGTACCTGGGCACGTTGCGCAACCACTTCAGCACGCTGGGGGTGAACGGCATCAACGAGATGGTGCGCAACTTCACGCACGACGCCGACGACATCACCACGCCCGCCGGTCATGCCATGGCGATCCGCCTGCTCGATCATGTGCGCCAGCGCATCACCGGGTTCCAGGAAGCCACCGGCCACCTGTACAACCTTGAAGCCACGCCGGCCGAGGGTACGACGTACCGCTTTGCACGCGAAGACCGCAAGCGCTGGCCTGGCATCCTTCAAGCCGGCACTGCGGAGCAGCCGTACTACACCAACTCCAGCCAATTGCCGGTCGGCTACACCGATGACCCCTTCGAGGCGCTGGCCCGCCAGGAAGCGCTGCAGGGCAAGTACACCGGCGGCACGGTGCTGCACCTGTACATGAACGAGGCGATCTCCTCACCGCAGGCCTGCCGGGAACTCGTGCGCCGCGCGCTGGCGAACTTCCGGCTGCCGTACATCACCATCACACCCACGTTTTCGATCTGCCCGAAGCACGGCTATCTCTCAGGCCATCACGCGTTCTGCCCGAAGTGCGATGCCGAACTGCTGGCGCATCAGCCGCACGACAACTGCGGCTGTGCGTCAACCGCGACATCTGCTTCACCTACCCACGTCAACCATGAAGGAGCATCGGTATGAACACACTCACTCAACCCTCCACCTCGGCCTTCCAATTCGATGACAGCCAACGCACCCGCTGCGAAGTCTGGACACGCGTGATGGGCTATCACCGGCCGGTCAGCTCGTTCAACATCGGCAAACAAGGGGAATTCCGTGAACGCCGCTTCTTTGTTGAAGAACGCGCCCGCTGAGCCAACGCAGTGCACGCCGCCGGCCATCGGCGGCGTGACGCCCTTCTCCAGCGTCGACTGGCCTGGGCAACTGGCGGCGGTGGTCTTCATCGCCGGTTGCCCGTGGCGCTGTCATTACTGCCACAACCCGCACCTGCAGACGCGAGCGCGCTCGCTCGACTGGAACGATGTCTACGCGTTCCTGCAGAAGCGTGCGGGCCTGCTGGATGGCGTGGTGTTTTCCGGTGGCGAGCCGCTGAGCGAGCCCCGCCTGCCGGAGCTCATGCGTGCCGTGCGCGCGCTCGGCTTCAAGATCGGCCTGCATACCGGCGGCATCTATCCGGCGCGCATGGCCGAGGCCCTGCCGCTGGTGGACTGGGTAGGCCTCGACATCAAGACCACCGGGCAACGCTATGACGCACTCACGGGCCGGCGCGGCAGCGCAGCGCCGGTCGACACGTGCCTCGACCTGCTGCTGCAAAGCGACTGCGCCTTCGAGTGCCGGACCACCTGGCATCCGAGCTGGCTACCGGAGCCGCAACTCCTTGCGCTGGCGCAAAGCCTGAGCCAACGCGGCGTGAAACACTACGCCATACAAGCCTATCGAAGTGCCCCCGGGACCCTGGCCACAACGCTGCCCAGCGATACCACGCAACGCGCATTGGCTGCCTGCTTCTCTTCTTTTTCCTGCCGGTGACACCATGGCCGAGACTCTCGATATTGGCAACCTGCTCAAGCACACCCGGTTGTTCGAGGACTTTGACGCCGACGACATGGCGGTCCTCGCACGCGATTGCCGCACACAGCGGGTTGCACGTCACGATATTGTTTTCAACCGCGGCGACCATGCCGACGGCTTCTATGTGGTGGCGGTCGGCGCGATCAAACTCGTGCTGCCCGGTCCGCATGGACAGCGCAAGGTCATCGAATTCTTTGGTCCGGGCCAGTGTTTTGGCGAGCCGTTCATGTTCATCAACCGGCCGTATGCAGCCGATGCCCAGGCCATGGAAGACAGCCTGCTCGTCTGGATCGGCAAGCCGGCCATCGACGCTGCGCTCGACGTGCATCCGCACCTGGCGCGGCAGATGCTTGCGGGTCTGTCTGCCCGGCTGCACACCCTGATGTGCGACATCGAAACGGTCAAGCTGCAAAGCGCAAACGAACGGCTGGTCGGCTATCTGCTCTCGCTGCCGCGCAAGTTCGACCGGACGCGTTTTCCGTGCAGCAAGAGCCTGGTGGCGTCCAAGCTCGGGCTGGCACCCGCCACGCTCTCGCGCGTGCTGCGTCAATTGATTCAGGACGGACTCATCCTGGTCGAGGGGCGGGATGTCGTCATCCCCAACTCCGTGGCGCTTGAGCGCCAACTGCAGGCCGCATAGGCAAGCCGCATCAGGTGTCGCGCAACCGCAGTTGCCCGACGAGGCGATCGCACGACCCCGCACCGGGGCGGCGAATGGCCCGGCAGGCGTCGAAGCTCAGTCTGTGCCGACGGAAACGGCAGCCGGCATGGCGCACCCTGATGCGGCGTCGATCTGCTGCTGGAGCGCAGTGACGGCTTCGTCCACCAATGCGGTCGCGACGGCCAACTCCTCTTCGCCGCAGTCAGCGTGATAGCGCTTCTTGGCGCCAAGCTGGTTGAGCACCAGGTGCACATCGGCGGTGACACCGGCAGTCGCCAGGCAGGCTTTCACGCAGGCCAGCGCGCAACCATCGAGCGCCAGGATGGGGCGCCCGCTGCGTGCGGTCTTGACGAGCGCCCGCACCCCGCCGCCCACGCCGCTGATGCATGACATCTCTGCCCTGCCAGCGCGGTCGAGGTCGACCGCGAGACGGTTGGCCGCCTGCGCCACGCTCGAGCATCCGGAGCAGGCGTAGACGAGCGGCAAATGATTCGACGACATGGCATCACCTCCCTGTGACGTTGCAACCCGCGCTAGCGCGACTGCCAGCGCGCCAGCCACGCCGGCCGTGCGGCAGCATCGAGCCAGTTCTTGACGATCAGGCCCAGCTCCGTGTCACCGGCAATCTTCAGGCGGCGCTGAAAGAACAGCGTGTCAGCGTCGGCGGTGCCGCGGATGAGCGCGACGAACTCGGCGACACCCGCGTGCAGTTCCAGCTCGGGCACCTGGCCCGACAGCAGATGGAACGCGCCGCCGCGACAGCAGAAGCAGGCGCGCAGCCCAAGATCCTCCACCGTAATGGCAAAGCGCCGCCCCTCGAGTTCGGGCGGCGGCGTCAGCCATGACAGGCGGCGCGCAAGGTCGAGCCCCAGCACGAAGGGCAGCGAGGTCAATGGCGTGGGCAACCGGCGCGCCATGCGCACCAGCGTGGCGGGTGGGCGCAGCATCATCGCGGGGTCTCCAGCCAGTCGATGCCGGATCGGCCATGCCAGTAGCCGTTGCAGCGGCCGATGCCTTCGGGCGGCTGCACCGCGGGCGCGGGCTCGCCACGGCGCTGCGCATCCAGCGCGGCCACCGCGTCGAGTGTGCCGCGCGACTGCGGACTCACGCGCAGGACTTTCACGCCGAGCGCCGACAGCGCGGGCGCCTGGTCGAGCATGTCGAGGCATTGCCCCGATTGCGTCTGGATACCGTTGATGGCGAGAAACTCCTGCCCCTCGCGCGTGCGCACGGCAAGACCGTCGGGGTGCTCGATACAGCGGAAGCCGCAATCGTCCTTGTTGAGACGGAAATGCCGCGCCGTAAAGCAGCGCGCCGAGAAGGCCAAAGGCAACCGGCCCCACACCATCGCTTCAATTTCCAGTGCGTCGGGCTTTTCGCGCATCAGCTCAGCCAGCGTGGCCTGGCTCATTTCCAGCGGCATGACCGCGCGTATCGCTCCCAGCCCAGCCAGCCAGGCAAGCGTGGCGCCGTGGTAAGCGTTGCAGTGCGGCCCGGCCACGAACGGGCGGCCGCCAAGCAGCCTGACGGCACCCAGCTCGCCGGCCTCCACCAGCCAGTCGTCCTGCTGACATTGCTTGCGCAACGCCTGCGCCTCGGCACTGGTTTCAATCAGCGTCCGCGTCGATAGCACCACCGACTTGCCGGCCTCGCGCAGCATGGCCGCGATATCGAGCCAGTCGTCCGCCCGCAGCTCGTGGCGGCGGCTGCAGACCGTCTCGCCCACATAGACGATGTCGACAGGGCTGGCCGCGACCTCTGCGTAGAAGTCGAACGTCTGTAACCGCGGCCAGTAGTACAGCAGCGGACCAAGCGAAATCTCGTAGGACATGATGTGCCTTCTATTTCCAGGGCCGATCAAATGCGCCTTGCGTGACGTGCGCGCCTTCTGCGTGGCGCACGAGCGCAGCCTGCCAGTCAGGCCTGACGGAGAAGCGCGCAGGGTCCGCCTGTGCGGCATCCAAGGCAGCGCGCAATGTGGCCACCACCTGGGCCACATACGCCGGGCTGCGCTGGCGCCCCTCGATCTTGATGGCTGACACGCCCATGGCCAGCAGCCGCGGCAGCAGGCTCAGCGCATTGAGGCTGGTGGGCTCTTCCAGCACGTGGTCGACCTCGTCGTCTACCAGGAAGCGCCCCTTGCACAGCGTCGGATACCCCGCAGCCTCGCCCGGTGCGTATTGATCGATCAGGATGTCATTCAGGCGCGCATCGAGATTGCCGTCACGCTCCATCCAGCGCACGGCATGGGCAGGCGAACACACGCCCTTGTTGTTGGGCGAATCGCCCGTGGCGTATGACGACAGCAGGCAGCGTCCTTCGGCCATCACGCACAGGCTGCCAAAGCCGAACACTTCGATCTGCACCGAGGTCTGCCGGATCACGCGCTCGACCTCGGTCAGCGTCAGCACGCGCGGCAGAACGGCACGGTGGATGCCGAACTGCTCGCGCATCAACTCGATGGCGTCGGCGTGCGTGGCCGAGCCCTGCACCGAGAGATGCAGCCGCAGGTCGGGATACCGGTCGCGCGCATAGGCCATCAGACCCGGGTCGGCAAGGATCACGGCGTCCGCCCCCAGCATGTAGGCGGCGTCGATGGCCATGCGCCATTCGATGCCACGGCCAGCCTGCGGAAACGTGTTGATGGCAAACAGCACCTGGCGCCCTTTCTGGTGCGCCAGCTCGACACCCGTGCGGATATCGGCCTCGGTAAAGTTCAGCCCCGCGAAGTTGCGCGCGTTGGTGGCGTTCTTCAGACCGAGGTAGACGGTATCGGCGCCGGCATCCACGGCTGCCTTGAGTGCTGCCAGGCTGCCGGCCGGTGCCACCAGTTCGATGGTGGAAGAGGTTTGTGTCATGGCGGGAGTCTGCGACTTGTCCGCCAGTGTGGTTTTGCGTTCGGTCAACCGCGCGTGAACGCACGGCGCACGCCGCGAAACGTCCAGAGCGCCCGGCACAGCTGCGCGCCCAGCCACAGCTGCGACACGGCAAACAGCAAGCCGGCCGGCATGGCCATCCACCCCGGGCTGACGGGCAACAGCAGCAGTGCAAGCGCCGCCAAGAGCAGCAACCGGGCATGCCAGTGCTGCTGCCGCTCACCAATCAGGGTCTGCATGGCGGGCAGTCGCACATGGCGTGGCACGAGCCTGCGCAAGTGCATCCACACCATGAACGGGATGATCTTGCCGAGCATGGCATTGATGGGCAGCACACCACCGCCCACGAGGGCCAGCACGCCCATCCACCAGGCAACCGGCCAACCGGCCGGCAGCCAACGCGCAGCGATACCGAGAACGGCGACGGCAAACCACGCGCCTGTCGCGCCCAGCCACAGTGGCCAGCCCGGGTCGTGTCTGCGACGGGCCCGGTAGACCGCGCCCAGCCCGGCCGCGGACAACGCGCCCAGCGCAAGCCAGCCCCACGTCTGCCAGAGCGCCGTGCCGCCGCGCCAGCCGATCAAGCTGCCCAGCAGCAGGGGCGCCCACAGCCATCCTGGCATCCACCGATGCCAGCGCTCCGGCAACCGGGGGGACTGCCAGAACATCGGCAGCACGGTCGAGGCGACACCGGCCAGCAGCGTGGCCAGCCAGCCGCCCAGCCCCCAACCGACATGCAGGTTCAGCAGGACAGGTGCCGGAGAAAACATCCCCAGGGCCAGCACCGTGCCAAGCGTCGCGCCGGTGGCCAGCGTCAACAGCAGCGCCCAGCCAATGCGCCGCAAGGTTCGCACGGTGCCGTGCATGTCCGCAGCCTTGACGACATGCAGCCCCCCCAGGATCAGCAGGACCGCCGGAATGGCCAGCAGCGGCGCGCCAAACCACGCTGCCAGCGCAAAGGCGGTTCGCCCGCCGCCCAGGAATCCGGTCGCGAGCGCAATCGCAGTCGCCACGCAAGTCGCAGCCACGCATGGCGATACCCAGCGGGCACCCGGCACAGGCACGCCCGCCACCACGGGAAACAGCTGGAAGAGCGCGCCCAGCATGGCGGGCAGCAACATCCCCACCGCCAACCCGTGCACGAGCGCAAGTGCAAGCGGCGCAAACCGATCAGGCAATCCGCCCGTCGGCCCGAATGCCAGCAGCAAACCCACGGCCGCTCCCGCCCAGGGCACGGGCAAGAGGCAGCCGAACACCACGCCGGGCGGCGGCATGCGTTCGTAGAAGAGCGTAGGGGCGGTGGCTGACATGGGCGATCAAAGCAAGAGCCTACACCCTAGCCCAAGCCCCCCGTTGCGCGTTTTGACGTGCATTAAGGTGCGAACGGCAGGCCGGTGCGCGCGCGCCTCGACAAGCAGGGTCCCTGTCGAACGAACTAGTCCGACCGACCCGCCTCGCGCACGGCCCTCCTCGTCCAGCGACGAATAGACGCACTCCGGTGCCCCACCTACCCTGACCCTGCCAATTCCACCACGGGGTCACGATATGTCCTCCGCTACTGCCACCTCTCCTGCCATTGCGGCGCAAGCCGCCGTCGCGCCTCGCGCCTATGCGGTGCTCGCGTCCAGTACGTTCGCCTTCACCATCTGCTTTGCGGTGTGGACGATGTTCGCCATTCTCGGCATTCCGCTGCAGAAGCAGCTCGGCCTGTCCGAAACCGAGTTCGGCCTGATAGCGTCCATGCCGGTGCTGACGGGCTCGCTCGTGCGCGTGCCCCTGGGCATGTGGACAGACCGCTTTGGCGGTCGCATCGTGTTCTTCCTGCTGATGCTCGCCACCGTAGCGCCCATCTGGTTTGTCGCCGACGCAACGCAGCTTTGGCAGTTCCTGGCGCTCGGGATGCTGGTGGGCCTGGCCGGCGGCTCCTTCTCCGTAGGCACGCCGTATGTGGCGCGCTGGTTCCCCAAGAAGCGCCAGGGCTTTGCCATGGGCATCTTCGGTGCAGGCAATGCTGGCGCGGCGTTGAACAAGTTTGTCGCGCCGCTGCTGGTGCTGTCCGCCGGCACATGGACCGTCGTGCCACGCGTGTATGCGATGGGCATGCTCGTGACCGCACTGCTGTTCTGGTTCGGCTCCGCGACCGATCCGTCGCACGCCACGGGCAAGTCGGTGTCGCTGCGCGCGCAGCTGCGCGAAATGCGCGACCCCCGCGTCTGGCGCTATGCGCAGTATTACTCGGTAGTCTTCGGCGGTTATGTGGGGCTGTCGCTGTGGCTCACGCGCTACTACGTCGCGGAATACGGCTTCTCGATCAAGACCGCGGCCTTCCTGGCAGCCTGTTTCTCCCTGCCGGGCGGCGTGCTGCGCGCGGTGGGCGGCTGGCTGTCCGACCGTTACGGCGCCTATCGCACGACCTGGGCAGTGATGTGGGTGTGCTGGGTCGCGTTCTTCCTGCTCAGCTATCCGCAGACCCGGTTCACCATCACCGGCACCCACGGCCCGCTGGACTTCCACATCGGGCTGTCGCCCGTGGCGTTCACCTCGCTGATGGGCGTGGTGGGTGTGGCAATGGCCATCGGCAAGGCGTCCGTCTTCAAGTTCATCTCGAATGACTTCACCGACAACATCGGTGCGGTATCGGGTGCGGTGGGCCTTGCCGGTGGTCTGGCGGGGTTCGTCCTGCCGATCCTGTTTGGCGTGCTGGTCGATCTCACGGGCATTCATTCCACCTGCTTCATGTTGCTGTACGGCGCGGTGTGCGTCAGCCTGGTGTGGATGCACTTCAGCTTTCGCGCCGAGGGGCGGGCCACATTGATCGGCAGGTCGTCTTCCACCGCATCCCTCGCGCAACGCCTCTCCTGATCCTTGATTGCGCCGCGCCGATCAAGGCGCGGCATTGCTGGAGCTCATCATGACCTCAAACGTCCTCACCCACTGGGAGCCCGAGAACCCCTCGTTCTGGCGCGTCACCGGCCAATCGGTGGCGTATCGCAACCTGTGGATCTCCATTCCCGCCCTGATGATCGCGTTCGCGGTCTGGTCCTTGTGGAGCGTGGTGGTGGTCAACCTCGACAAGGCAGGCTTTGCGCTGACCAAGAACCAGATGTTCTGGCTCACCGCGCTGCCTGCCCTGTCGGGGGCCACCCTGCGCATCTTCTACTCGTTCCTGGTGCCCATCTTCGGCGGCCGCCGCTGGACGGCGCTGTCCACCGCCAGTCTGTTGATTCCTGCGCTCGGCATGGGCTTCGCGCTGCGCGATCCGCAGACGAGCTATCCGATGCTGCTCGTGCTTGCACTACTGTGCGGCCTGGGCGGCGGCAATTTCAGCTCGTCGATGGCGAACATCAGTTTCTTCTTCCCCAAGCAGAAGAAAGGGCTGGCCACGGGGCTGAACGCCGGCATCGGCAACCTGGGGGTGTCGGTCGTGCAGTTCGTCACGCCGCTGGTGATTTCGGTGGGTGTCTTCGGTGCGCTGGGCGGTGACCCGCAAACCTACACGGCAGGTGGCGTTGAGCGCAGCCTGTGGCTGCAGAACGCGGGCTTCATCTGGGTGCCGTTCATCGTGGTGGCCACGCTGGCCTCGTGGTTCGGCATGCACGACATTGCCGACGCCAAGGCTTCGTTTGCTGATCAGGCCGTCATTTTCAAGCGCACCCACAACTGGCTGATGTGCCTGCTGTATGTCGGCACGTTCGGCTCGTTCATCGGCTTCTCGGCTGGCCTGGCGCTGCTGACCAAATCGCAGTTCCCCAACGTGAACCCGACCACGTATGTCTTCCTCGGTCCGCTGGCCGGTGCGCTCACGCGGCCCGTGGGCGGATGGATCTCCGACAAGGTGGGCGGCGCGCGTGTCACGCTCTGGACGTTTGCCGGCATGATCGCCGCCGTGGTCGGCGTGTTGACCTTCCTGCCGGCAGACGGCTATGCGGGCAGCTTCGTCGGCTTCCTGTCCATGTTCATCGTGCTGTTCGCGCTGACGGGCATCGGCAATGGCTCGACCTTCCGCATGATCCCGATCATCTTCCTCACGCAGCACCAGCGCGCGGCGCGCGGCAAGGATGAAGCCGCCCAACGGCAGGCCGTGCAGGATGCCGGCAAGGAATCGGCGGCCGTCCTGGGCTTCACCGGTGCCATCGGCGCGTATGGCGGCTTCTTCATTCCGAAGAGCTTCGGCACCTCGCTGGAACTGACCGGCTCGGTCAACGCCGCGCTGTACTGCTTCATTTCGTTCTACGTGCTGTGCCTGCTGGTGACGTGGGCGGTGTATGCCCGCCGCAATGCGCCGATGCCCTGCTGAACGGCGCCGCACTCACGCCACGGAACGCTTGTGCGGGCCGTGGCGGTCTGCGGGCGCGGCGCCAAGGGCAGCCTGCGCAGCCGGGTAGCGGCCAGGCCGGTGGTTCAGCGCAATGCTCAGGTTCAATGCCACCGCGCCCACCAGCGAGGCCGCCAACGCCATCGGGCTGACCACGAACAGCGAGGTCAGCACGATCCCCACATCCACCGCCATCTGGAACTTGCCTGCGCGAATGCCGTACTTGTCCTGCAGATACAGCGCGACGATGTTGACGCCGCCCAGGCTGGCCTGATGGCGGAACAGCACGATCAGCCCGACGCCCATCAGCGTGCCGCCAATGGCGCCGGCGTAAAGCGGGTTGAGCGTATCCAGATGCACGAAGTGCGCATGCACCTCGCTGAGCCACGACACCAGTGCCACCGCACAGAACGTCTTGCAGGTAAAGCGCCAGCCCATGCGCCGCACCGCCAGATAGTAGAACGGCAGATTGATCGTGAAGAACACGGCGCCGAACGGCAGCGACGTGGCGTAGTGGATCAGGAAGGCCACGCCCGCCGTCCCACCCGAGAGCAGGCCGCCCTGCTTGAACAGCGTGATACCAAGCGACACGAACAGCGTGCCGGTGACGATGGCCAGCACGTCTTCGAGCGTACTGTGCCGGGTGACTTCGAGGGCTTTCATGGGGGCTCCTTTCGGATACCGTGGACACGGCGCCACTATGGATCCGCCCCCCGCGCAGGCTCCTTGATCCAGACCAAGGGAACGCCAATCTGGCCAGCGCGTTGCGCGGGCGCTGCGGCCACTCGGCATAGTTCTTCCGGCGTAGGCGCCCCGCCATTTCCTCCCTCCATTGCCGCGCGCAGGCACGCCAGCCGATGAATGGGCACGCAGGGCACCGATCCATAAGCTGTTCCCATTCCCGCAATCACTGCACGCCGGCCGACCGGCGCGCACGTCACCCCGCCATGAGCCACTTTCTCGATCGCCTGAAGTTCCTCACCCACGTCCGGTCGACCTTTGCCGACGGGCACGGCGCCGTGGTCAATGAAGACCGCCGCTGGGAAGACGGTTACCGCAGCCGCTGGCAGCACGACAAGATCGTGCGCTCGACCCACGGCGTGAACTGCACCGGTTCCTGCTCGTGGAAGGTCTACGTCAAGAACGGCCTCATCACGTGGGAAACGCAGCAGACCGACTACCCGCGCACCCGCCCGGACCTGCCCAACCACGAGCCGCGCGGCTGCCCGCGCGGCGCATCGTATAGCTGGTACGTCTATTCCGCCCAGCGCGTGAAGACGCCGCTGATTCGCGGCCGGTTGATGGCGATGTGGCGCGAAGCACGCAAGACCATGGACCCGGTTGCCGCCTGGGAATCCATCAGCCAGGATCCCGAGAAGGCGCGGCGCTACAAGAGCGTGCGCGGCCAGGGCGGCTTCGTGCGCGCCGACTGGGACACCGCCACCGAGATCATCGCCGCCGCCAATGCGTACACCATCAAGCGCTACGGACCCGACCGCGTCGTCGGCTTCTCGCCCATCCCTGCCATGTCGATGGTGAGCTACGCGGCCGGCGCGCGCTACCTGAGCCTGATCGGCGGCGTGTGCCTGTCGTTCTATGACTGGTATTGCGACCTGCCGCCCGCCAGCCCGCAGGTCTGGGGCGAGCAGACCGACGTGCCGGAATCGGCCGACTGGTACAACTCCACCTACCTGATGGTGTGGGGCTCCAACGTGCCGCAGACGCGCACGCCGGACGCGCACTTCTACACCGAGGTCCGCTACAAGGGCACCAAGACGGTGGCGATCTCGTCCGACTACGGCGAGATGGTCAAGTTTGGCGACATCTGGCTCGCCCCCAAGCAGGGCACCGACGCCGCGCTGGCCATGGCGATGGGCCACGTGGTGCTCAAGGAATTCCACACCACGGGCAAGTCCGCCTACTTCCGCAGCTACGTCAAGCAGTACACCGACATGCCGATGCTGGTGCTGCTGCGGGCAACCGAAGACGGCAGCTACGCGGCCGACCACTTCCTGCGCGCCTCGCACCTGGCGGGCAACCACGGCGAGGCCAACAACCCCGACTGGAAGACGCTGCTGATCGACGCACCCACGGGCCGGCTGGTGGTCCCCAACGGCGCCATCGGCCTGCGCTGGAACGAAGCCCAGCACGACGGTGGCGCCAAGGTCGGCCGCTGGAACCTCGAACTGAAGGATTCCGCTGACGGCTCGGAGATCGACCCGCTGCTCTCGCTGGTCGCCACGCATGACGACGTGGTGGACGTCAGCTTCCCGTACTTTGGCGGCGAGCACGAGGCGATGTTGAAACGCCGCGTGCCCGTCAAGCGCGTCACGCTGGCCGATGGCACCACGGCGTGCGTTGCCACCGTGTACGACCTGCAATTGGCGAACTACGGTGTCGACCAGGGCCTGGGTGGGCCCAACGTGGCCGCCAGCTTCGACGACGACGTGCCCTACACCCCGGCCTGGCAGGAGAAGCACACAGGCGTGCCGCGCAAGCAGGTGATCCAGGTGGCGCGCGAGTTTGCCGACAATGCCGATCGCACACACGGCAAGAGCATGGTCATCGTCGGTGCGGCGCTGAACCACTGGTATCACAACGACATGATCTACCGCGGCATCATCAACCTGCTGATGATGTGCGGCTGCATCGGCCAGAGCGGCGGCGGCTGGGCGCACTACGTGGGCCAGGAGAAGCTGCGCCCGCAGTTCGGCTGGGCACCGCTGGCCTTCGGGCTGGACTGGTCACGCCCGCCGCGCCAGATGAACGGCACCTCGTTCTTCTACAGCCACACCAGCCAGTGGCGCCACGAGAAGCTGTCGTTGGACGAGATCCTCTGTCCCACGGCGGACCGGGCACGCTATGCCGGCCAGTCACTGCTGGACCTGAACACCAAGAGCGAGCGCATGGGCTGGCTGCCCTCCGCGCCGCAGCTCAATGCCAATCCGTTGGATGTAACGGACGCGGCAAAGGCTGCGGGCCAGGACCCTGTCGCCTACACCGTCGATCAACTCAAGCGCGGCAAGCTGCGCTTCGCCTGCGAAGACCCGGACCATCCGGACAACTTCCCGCGCAACATGTTCGTCTGGCGCTCGAACATTCTCGGCAGTTCAGGCAAGGGGCACGAGTACTTCCTCAAATATCTGCTCGGCACGCAGAACGCGCTGTTCAGCGACGAAGCGGCCGCCATCAAGCCGTCGGAAGTGGAGGTGCGCGAGGCCGCCGAAGGCAAGCTCGACCTGCTGACGGTACTCGACTTCCGCATGAGCACGACCTGCCTGTACGGCGACATCGTGCTGCCCACGGCCACCTGGTACGAGAAGGACGACCTGAACACGTCCGACATGCACCCGTTCATCCATCCGCTGTCGGAAGCGGTGCACCCGCTGTGGGAATCCAAGACAGATTGGGAAATCTACAAAACCATCGCCAAGAAGTTCACGGAAATTGCCGGCCCGTTGCTCGGCACGCGCCACGACCTGGTGTGCACGCCGCTGATGCACGACACCCCGGGCGAACTGGGCCAGCCGTTTGCACCGAAGGATTGGAAATACGGCGAGTGCGATCTCATCCCGGGCAAGACCGCACCGGCGATGACCGTGGTCGAGCGCAACTACGCCGACATCTATCGCAAGTTCACGTCGGTCGGCCCGCTGCTCGACAAGCTGGGCAATGGCGGCAAGGGCATCAACTGGAACACCGAACACGAGGTGCACGAGTTGGCCGGCCTGACCCACAAGGTCACGGCGCCGGGCGTGAGCCAGGGCCGCCCTCGCCTGGAAACCGCTACGGACGCGGCAGAGATGATCCTCACCTTTGCGCCGGAAACCAACGGCCACGTGGCCGTCAAGGCGTGGGAGGCACTGTCCAGGATTACCGGGCGCGACCATACGCACCTGGCCGTCGGGCGCGAGCACGACAAGATCCGCTTCCGCGACGTGCAGGCGCAGCCGCGCAAGATCATCTCGGCGCCGACGTGGTCGGGGCTGGAATCGGAAGAGGTCAGCTACAACGCCGGCTACACCAACGTGCACGAGCTGATTCCATGGCGCACCCTCACCGGCCGCCAGCAGTTCTACCAGGATCACCGCTGGATGATCGACTTTGGTGAAGGCGCGTGCCTGTACAAGCCGCCCATCGACACCAAGACCGTGCAGCCGATGCTCGGCAAGCACAGCAACGGCCATCCGGAACTGGTGCTGAACTGGATCACGCCGCACCAGAAGTGGGGCATCCACTCCACGTATTCCGACAACCTGCGCATGCTCACGCTCTCGCGCGGCGGCCCGCACGTGTGGATATCGGAGGCCGAAGCCAAGGCTGCCGGCCTGCGCGACAACGACTGGGTGGAGGTCTTCAACGTCAATGGCACGCTGACAGCGCGGCTGGTGGTGAGCCAGCGTGTGCCGCGCGGCATGTGCCTGATGTACCACGCCCAGGAAAAGATCGTGAACGTGCCGGGCGCCGAAACCAGCGGCATGCGCGGCGGTATCCACAACTCCGTCACGCGCACCGTGACCAAGCCCACGCACATGATCGGCGGCTATGCGCAGCAGGCCTACGGCTTCAACTACTACGGCACGGTCGGCAGCAACCGCGATGAATACGTGATCGTGCGCAAGATGCAGCGCGTCGATTGGATGGAAGAACAACTGGCCGAGAGCCATTCGGGAGTCTCGCAATGAAGATCCGTGCCCAGGTGGCCATGGTCCTGAATCTGGACAAGTGCATTGGCTGCCATACCTGCTCCGTGACGTGCAAGAACGTCTGGACCTCGCGCGACGGCGTGGAATACGCCTGGTTCAACAACGTCGAGACCAAACCCGGCGTCGGCTACCCCAAGCAATGGGAGAACCAGGACAAGTGGCAAGGCGGCTGGCAACGCCACGCCGACGGCAAGCTCACCCCGCGCCAGGGCGGAAAGCTGAAGATCCTCGCCAACCTGTTCGCCAACCCGAACCTGCCGCAGATCGACGACTACTACGAGCCCTTCACCTACGACTACGCGCGCCTGCAGAACGCGCCGCTGTCGCAGACGCCGCCCACCGCGCGCCCGGTCTCGGCCATCACCGGCAAGACCATGGAGAAGATCGAGTGGGGTCCGAACTGGGAGGACGACCTGGGCGGCGAGTTCGAATCGCGCAGCCGTGACCAGCTCTTTGAAGACATCCAGAAGGAGATGTACTCGACCTTCGAGAACACCTTCATGATGTATCTGCCGCGCCTGTGCGAGCACTGCCTGAACCCGACCTGCGTGGCATCGTGCCCGTCGGGCTCGGTCTACAAGCGCGAGGAGGACGGCATCGTGCTGGTCGACCAGGACAAGTGCCGCGGCTGGCGCATGTGCGTGTCGGGCTGCCCGTACAAGAAGATCTACTTCAACTGGCAGAGTGGCAAGGCCGAGAAGTGCACCTTCTGCTTCCCGCGCATCGAAAGCGGCCAACCGACCGTGTGCTCGGAGACTTGCGTGGGCCGCATCCGCTACCTCGGCGTGATGCTGTACGACGCGGATCGCATTGAAGCCGCCGCCAGCGTGGAAGACACGAAGGACCTCTACAACGCGCAGCTCGACGTGTTCCTTGACCCCCACGACCCCGCCATCCAGGCAGAGGCGCTGCGTCAGGGCATCCCGCAAAGCTGGATCGACTCGGCCGTGAAATCGCCGGTCTACAAGATGGCCTGCGACTGGAAGGTGGCCTTCCCGCTGCACCCTGAGTACCGCACGCTGCCGATGGTCTGGTACATCCCGCCGCTGTCGCCGATCCAGTCGGCTGCGGAATCCGGCGTGATGGGCATGGACGGGATGATTCCCGATGTGAAGAGCCTGCGCATTCCGGTGCGCTACCTCGCCAACCTGCTGGCTGCCGGTGACGAGGTGCCTGTTGTGAGCGCGCTGGAACGCATGCTGGCCATGCGCGCCTACAAGCGCGCACAGACCGTGCATGGCGTGCAGGATCTCGACGTGCTCCATCGCGTCGGCCTCACCCCCACGCAGGTGGAGGACATGTACCAGATCATGGCCATCGCCAACTACGAGGACCGCTTCGTCATCCCCGCCTCGCACAAGGAGATGGCGCAGGACAGCTTCGATGAAAAAGGCGCGTGCGGCTTCAGCTTCGGCAACGGCTGCTCGGGCGGCGTATCCGAAGGCACGTTCTTCGGGCGCAAGAAGGCCAGCGTATCGACCATCAGCATGCCGGTCTCGCGCAAGAAGAGCGCAGCCTGATGCCACCGGAGCACAACATGACTACGCCCTCGATGTACCACCTGCTCTCGGTCCTGCTCACCTACCCCGAGCCGGAACTGCTGGATGCCCTGCCCGAACTCGATCAGGCGCTGGGCGCCACGCCCGCCGCCCGCGCGCGGTTGGCCCCGCTGCTGGCCACGCTGCGCGATACCGACCTCATCACGCTGCAGGAACACTACGTTGCCACCTTCGACCGCAACCCCTCGCACGCACTGCATCTGTTCGAGCACGTGCACGGCGAGAGCCGCGACCGCGGCCAGGCCATGGTCGACCTGATCGACGAATACCGCAAATACGGTGTCGAACCGGCCGACAGCGAGCTGCCCGACTACGTGCCGCTGTTCCTGGAAGTGCTGGGGCATCTGGAATCGACCGGACACCGCGCCCAGGCCACGGCCTTGCTGGGCGACGCCATTCACGTGCTGGCGGCCATTGGCGAGCGCCTGACGCGTGACGGCACCCACTACGCCGGCATCTTCGACGTCTTGCTGACGCTCTCCGACGTGCAGCCGCAGCCATTGACCGAGCCGCCCATCCGCGACATGGACGAAGCCATGGAGCACTTCGGCCCCGGCGCGGACGGTGTGGAGCCGCTGCTGCGCCCGGCGCTGTCGGCCGAGCAGCCCGTGCAGTTCCACCCGCGCAAGGCTGTGCATCCGACGCCGCCGCAACCCTCTACCCATGCGAGTCTGACATGACGATGCTCAACACCCTGCTCTTCGGCATCTACCCCTACATCGCTGGCACGATCTTCCTGCTGGGCAGCCTGCTGCGTTTCGAGCGCGAACAATACACGTGGAAGAGCGACAGCTCGCAGTTGCTGCACACGGGCACGCTGCGTGTGGGCAACCTGCTGTTCCACGTGGGCATCCTTGGCCTGTTCTTCGGCCACCTTGCTGGCCTGCTCACGCCCGTGGCGGTGTGGGACGCACTGGGCGTGCCGCACAGCGTCAAGCAACTGGTGGCCATGACGGCCGGTGGCATCCTGGGCAGCCTGTGCCTGGTCGGGCTGCTCCTGCTGATCTATCGGCGCCTGTCGAGCCCACGCATCCGCGCCGTCACGCGCCCTGGCGACAAAGTCCTGCTGGCCTGGCTGCTCGTCACGCTGCTGCTCGGCCTCACGACCATCCTCACCTCCGCCGGCCACCTCGACGGGCACGTGATGGTGCTGCTGATGACCTGGGCCCAGCACATCGTCACGCTGCAAGCCGATGCCTCCAGCTACGTGGCCGCGGTGCCGCTGATCTTCAAGCTGCATCTGTTCATGGGGATGACGCTGTTCCTGATCTTCCCGTTCACGCGGCTGGTGCACGTCTGGAGCGGACTGGCCTCGGTCACCTACGTGGGCCGGGCATGGCAACTGGTGCGGGGGCGCTGACATGCCGACCTGCCAACGCGCCGTCTTCGGCATCACCGGCCGCTCGGGCAGCGGCAAGACCACGCTGATCGAGGCTGTGCTGCCGCTGCTGCGCGCACAGGGGCTGCGCGTGAACGTGATCAAACACAGCCACCATGTGCTCGCGCTGGAGCCCCCGGGCAAGGACAGCGCCCGCGTGCGTGCCGCCGGCGCCAGCGAGGTCATGGTGGCCTCGCCCTACCACTACGCCATCGTCCACACGCTGCACGATACGCCGGAACCCACGCTTGCCGAACTGCTGGCCCGCATGAGCCCGGCCGACATCACGCTGGTCGAGGGCTTCCGGCGCGAATCGATTCCGCGCATCGAGGTGCACCGCCCGGCACTCGGCAAGCCGCCGATGTATCCCGACGACGACAGCATTCTCGCCGTCGCAACCGATGCGCCGCTGGCGTTGGACCGCCCGTGCCTGTTTCTTGATCAGCCGCAAGGCGTGGCGGACTTCATCTGCCAGATACTCGAACACGACCTCCAGCCCGCATAGGGCCACCCCGACACGGCACCAAGCTGGCGGAGGATGGCCGGGCTCCCATCGCGCCCCGATCATGAACGCTCTCGCCACCTCGCACCTAGCCATGCAGCCGCCCGTGCGGCAACGCTTGTCGACGCGCATCGTGGCGGTATCGCTGACTGCGCTCGCCCTGGTGCTGGCGATGATCGGCGGAACGCTATGGCTGTCCTGGCAGCTCGAGGGCGCCGGCGCAGCCATCAACGACACCGGCAGCCTGCGCATGCGCGCCAGCCAGATCGGCGTGGCCGTGCTGGAGGCGCGCAATGGCCACACCGGCATGCTCGCGCCCCAGGTCGATCACCTGGACGCAACGCTCGCTTCCCTGAAAAAGGGCGATGCAAAGCGGCCGCTCTTTCTGCCCGCCGACACCGAGATCCGCCGCCAGTTTGACGCCGTCGGCACCGCCTGGCAGACACGGCTCAAACCCAGCATCGCCGCCGACATCGCCCAGCCGCCGGGCGCGCCTTCCATCTACCTCACCCACCTGCCGCATTTCATCGCCCAGGCAGACCAGCTCGTGCGCATGATCGAGCAGAGCAACGCGCACAAGACGACGCTGCTGAGGCTGTCGCAGTTCGCGTTGGCCGTGATGGCATGCGTGGGCACGCTGGCCATGATCTATCTGCTGTTCCTGTGGATCATCCTGCCCGTGATGCGTCTGCAGGAAGGGCTGCAGCGCATGGCCGCACATGAATTCGCGACGCGCCTGTCGGTGGACACCCGAGACGAGTTCGGCCTGCTGGCGCGCGGCTTCAATCGCATGGCCGAGGAGCTGCAGGGCCTGTACGCCGACCTCGCCTCGCGCGTCGCGCAGAAGACCCAGCAGCTTGCGGCCCAGAACCGCGAGTTGTCTGCGCTGTACGACATCACCGCCTTTCTCAACGTGTCGTCCGACATCGACGCGCTGTGCCAGGGCTTCCTGCAGCGGGTAGCCGATCAGTTCGGTGCTGCAGGGGGCAGCATTCGGGTCATGGACCCGGACGGCGAGCGCCTGCACCTGGTCGCCACCGTGGGGCTGCCCGCCGATCTGGAGGAGGCGGAGCAATGCATGCGGGCCGATACCTGCCTCTGCGGCCAGGCCACGCAGCAGGACGTCGTGGTGGTGCATGACTTCCGCCGCATGCGGCGCGAAGGGCCGACCGCCGCGCCCACGGCGCTGCCCTGCCAGCGCGAGGGCTACACGACCGTGGCCGTGTTCCGCATCATGACGCAGCAGGCCGTGCTCGGCACCTTCTCGCTGCATCTGCGCGACAACCGGCAATTGCCGCCGAACGATCTGCGCCTGCTGGAAACGCTGGGGCAACATCTCGGCATCGCCCTGGAGAACCTGCGCCTGCAGGCCAAGGCCACGCAGCTGGCGGTGGTGGAAGAACGCAACCTCGTCGCGCAGGGGCTGCACGACAGCATTGCGCAGGGGCTCAACTTCCTGAACCTGCAGGTGCAGATGCTGGACGCCGCCATGCGCGATGCCAATCTTGACGAAGCGCGCGAGATCGTTCCGCTCCTGCGCTGCGGTGTGGAAGAGAGCTACCAGGACGTGCGCGAACTGCTGTTGAACTTTCGCTCCAAGCTGGAGAGCGGCGAACTGCGCCCGGCGGTGGAACAGACGCTGGCCCGCTTTGCGCAGCAAAGTGGCATCGTCCCCTCGCTGCACTACCACGAGGCCGGCGGCGCGCCACTGCCTGCCGACCAGCAGTTGCAAGTCCTGTTCATCCTGCAGGAGGCGCTGTCCAACGTGCGCAAGCACGCCATGGCCAGCCGCGTCGATGTCACCATCACCAATGGCCGCGACTTTGAGCTGCGCGTGCAGGACAACGGCCGCGGCTATGACGCCCGCGAAGTGGCCGAACGCACCCAGGCCCACGTCGGCCTGAACATCATGCGCGAGCGCGCCGCCTACCTGCTGGCGCAATTGCAACTGGAGGGCCGCCCCGGCCAGGGCGCCTCCGTCACCTTGCGGCTGCTCGAGCCACAGCGCCAAGCCGCCTGACCCGCTCATGCCTCCGGCCCCAGCATCATGACCATTCGCATCCTGCTCATCGACGACCACACCCTGTTCCGCTCGGGTATCCGGCTCCTGCTGCAGCGCCAGTCCGACTTCGAGGTGGTGGACGAGGCCGCCGACGGCCTGGAAGGCATCAAGCTCGCCAAGCGGCATCAGCCCGACGTGATCCTGCTGGACCTGAACATGCCGGGCCTGTCGGGGCTGGAAACGCTTCAGCTACTGGTGCAGGACCTGCCCCTCGCGGCCGTCGTGGTGCTGACCGTTTCGGAAGAGGCAGACGAACTGAAAGCCGCGTTGCGCGATGGCGCGCGCGGCTACCTGCTCAAGAACATCGAGGCCGAGACGCTGGTGGCCGGCATACGCCGCGCCGCAGCCGGTGAGCCCGTGATCTCCGACCGCATGACGGCCAAGCTCGTCGCGCATTTCCGTGCCCCGGAAAAGGCGCCGCCCGCCGCCACCACGCCGATGCCCGACAGGCTGACACCGCGCGAGCGCGAGATCGTCAAGGGCCTGGCGCGTGGCGAAAGCAACAAGGAGATCGCGCGTACCCTCGACGTTGCCGAGAGCACCGTGAAGATCCACGTGCAGAACGTCCTCAAGAAGCTGAACCTGACGAGCCGGGTGCAAGTGGCTGTCTATGCGGTCGAGCACGGACTCAACGGCGGCTAGTCAACGTCATCGCCTTCCACGCCAGGTGCGCAGAATCCACGCCCCGCAGCGACCACCGGAGCGGGTCGCGTGCGGCAAGCCATGGCGATGTGTGCGGCGCGGCACACCGGGGCCGTTGTGTGTTGATGCGACGGGCGGTATCGTGTCGCGGTTTCCCGTGCGCCTGACATCGGTCAGCACGCCGGCTCTCCGCATTCCCCTATCCGCCCGTGACCCATCTCCCCACTCTCAGTTGGACCGACGCCGGCTCCGAAACCGACGCCGAAACCCACCACACCGCGTTGTGGCGCTCGGAAGCCGGCAACCCGCCGCCCAAACGCGTCGTCATTGCGGATGACCGCACCGCCGCCGATACCGCCTATCGCCTGGCATGCGAAGGCACCGCGCTGCTGTGGCATGGCGACTTCCAGAACGCACGCCAGCTGCTGCAAGCGATGTCGCGCCGCGCCGATCGCAAGCCACGCAAGACAGCCGAATCGGCCATCGACGCCTTCAACCTGCACCGCCAGGCGCAATCGCAGCGCGCGCGCACGCTGGGCATGCTGCTGATACCGCTCGATGCCGACTACACGGTCCCACTGCGTCGCGCCCCCGACGTGCGCGCAGCCTGCCGTGAGGCATATGGACCCAGCGATGCGGCTTCGGTGGTCTCGCTGCGGGAACTCCTCGGTCTGATCGGCGCGCACGAATGGCGCAAGAAAGGCGTTGAAATCCCCGCCCTGGGTGGCGGGCGCATCCACCCGCATTACGGCGTGTTCTCGCCCGTGCGCGGCGAATACATCGACCTGGTGGCGAACGCGCCGTTGCCGTCGACAGCGCTGGCATTTGATATCGGTACCGGCACCGGCGTGCTCGCAGCCGTGCTCGCGAAACGGGGCGTCAAGCATATTGTCGCCACCGACCAGGACCCGCGCGCACTGGCGTGTGCCCGCGACAATCTTGCACACCTCGGGCTCCAGTCGCAGGTGGAGGTGATCGAAGCCGATCTGTTTCCCGAAGGCCGCGCGCCTCTCATTGTCTGCAACCCGCCTTGGCTGCCAGCCCGGCCCAGCTCACCCATCGAACGCGCCGTCTATGATCCGGACAACCGCATGCTGCGCGGCTTTCTCGATGGCCTTGCCGCGCATCTGGAGCCTGCTGGCGAAGGTTGGCTGATCCTGTCGGACTTCGCCGAGCATCTCGGCTTGCGCACACGTGATGCACTGATGGCGATGATCGAGGCTGCAGGTCTGCAGGTCGTTGGCCGCGAAGACATCAAGCCGAAGCACCCGAAGGCGTCGGACCCGAACGATCCGCTCCACCAGGCCCGCGCTGCCGAGGTGACCTCGCTGTGGCGGCTCAAGGCACGCTAATGCCTTGCTGCCCCAGATAATCGAGCACGCCCTGTCCGGCGGCGGCGCCGCTTGCGAAACATGCAGTCAACAGATAGCCACCGGTCGGCGCTTCCCAGTCGAGCATCTCGCCCGCGCAGAACACGCCAGGCAATCGCTCGATCATCAGCCTGGCATCCAGCGCCTCGAACGCGACTCCGCCCGCCGTGCTGATCGCTTCGTCGATGGGCCGGGGGCGCAGCAGCGTCAGCGGTAGCGCCTTGATGGCCCGAGCAAGCTGCGCAAGATCGGCAAACGCCTCTTTTGACAGGCACTCGCGCAGCAGCCCCAGCTTGACGCCGGTGATGTTCAGCTTGCTCTGCAGGTGGCTCGACATGGACCGCGCGCCGCGCGGCCGCATCAATTCGGTGGCCACGCGCTGCGCGCTCCAACCGGGCGCCAGGTCCAGCCAGACCGTGACGGTGCCCGCCGCCGCCAGCGCATCGCGGATGGGCGCAGACAGCGCATAGATGAGGCTGCCCTCAATGCCCGTCTGCGTGACAACGCATTCGCCCTGGCGGAATTGCAGTGGGCCACCCTCGGCAGAAGGCAGGGCGATCGCCACGGACTTGACCGGCTGCCCCGCAAAGCGCTCCTGAAAATGCGCACTCCACGATGCGTCGAACCCGCAGTTGGCCGGCTGAAGTGGCGCCACCTGAACCCCGCGCGCTTCGAGCAATGGCACCCACGCACCGTTGGAGCCCAGGCGCGGCCAACTGGCGCCGCCCATCGCCAGCACCACGGCATCGGCCTGCATGTATCGCTCGCCGTCGGGCGTTTCAAAGCGCAGCGCGCTGGCGTTCTGCGCGTCGCCCCAGCCAATCCATCGATGCCGCATATGCAGCTTCACGCCCGCTTCGCGCAGCCGGTGCAGCCATGCGCGCAACAACGGCGCCGCTTTCATTTCCGTGGGAAACACACGGCCCGAACTGCCGACGAACGTCTCGATGCCGAGCCCATGAATCCATGCGCGCAATGCGTCGGGGCTGAAGTGTTCAATGAGCGGCGCCAGCGCATCGCGTCGCGTGCGATAGCGCCCGAGAAACGCATCGATCGGCTCCGCATGCGTGATGTTCATGCCGCCAATACCGGCCAGCAGGAACTTTCGCCCGGCCGACGGCATGGCATCAAACACTTCGACACGGACCCCGTTGCGGGACAGGACTTCCGCAGCCATCAAGCCGGCGGGGCCAGCGCCGATCACGGCAACCACGGGGGCGTTACGGGGTTCAGACATACAAGAGTGGGAAGACGTCGCGCGGGCCAGACAGGCGGGCCGCTATTGTTACATTGCCGCCTGGTGCGAGCAAACGAGGCGGGCCATGCAGCTGGCAGGCGGGTGACCCCGCCGTCGCCCGATCGGCTTTTCGGTAAACTGACGCGCTCATTCCCGATTTCCCTTGCGCTGCCGCACCTCGCGCTACCGGTGCGACACGCTGCCCAGGCTGTCCTGACGATGTCCAACAAGACCCACGAAATCCGCCCCAACCAGTCGATCGAGCTGCTCAAGGAACTGCACATCCTGACGCGCGACGGCAAGATGAACCAGGACAGCCGCCGCAAGCTCAAGCAGGTCTATCACCTGTTCCAGTTCATCGAGCCGCTGATGGCCGACGTGCAGCAGACCAAGGGGCATGTCACGCTGGTCGACCACGGCGCGGGCAAGTCGTACCTCGGCTTCATCCTGTACGACCTGTTCTGCAAGGAACAGCCCGGCGATGGCACCTCGCACATCTACGGCATTGAAACGCGCGAAGAGCTGGTCGAAAAGTCCACCGAACTCGCGGCGCGGCTGGGCTTCAGGGGGATGTCGTTCCTGAACCTGTCGGTGGCGGAGTCCATCACCTCGGATCGTCTCCCGCCCACCATCGACATCGTGACCGCGCTGCATGCCTGCAACACGGCCACCGACGATGCGATCCGTTTCGCGCTAGAAAAGCACGCGCAGTACATCGTACTGGTGCCTTGCTGTCAGGCGGAGGTGGCGGGCGTCCTGCGCAAGAACAAAAGCAAGTCGCTAGGCAATGCGCTGACGGAGATCTGGCGCCATCCACTACACACACGTGAGTTCGGTAGCCAGGTCACGAACGTGCTGCGCTGCCTGCAGCTCGAGGCCCACGGCTATCAGGTCAGCGTGACCGAGCTGGTCGGGTGGGAACACTCGATGAAGAACGAGCTGATCATCGCCCAGTACAAGGACCTGCCCCGCCGGCGCGCGACGGAGCGGCTGAACGAGGTCATCAATACGCTCGGCCTGGAAGAGCTGCACGAACGCTTCTTTGCGCCGGCCTGAAGGCGAGCCTGCACAGGCGGCAGCATCCGGGCGGATGGGCCAGCGCGCCTATGCCGCGCGCACACCGTCCTGTTGCGTGCGCTTGTCTTCGTACATGGCGACGTCGGCCTCGCGCAATGCCTCTTCAAGACGCTCGCCTTCCTGGCATGTGGCGCAACCCATCGCGAAGCCGAGCGACGGCCCCGAATAGAACTGGTTATTGAGTTCCACCAGCTTGCGCAGGCTTTCCATCAGCGCTTCGCCATCCTGCGCATCGGCGCCCGGCATCAGCACGGCAAATTCGTCACCACCGATGCGGGCGGCATGGGCAGGCTTGTCGATGGCCTTGGCGAGCACTTCACCCGCGCGCCGCAGCAGCGCATCCCCCGCCGCGTGGCCCAGTTGGTCGTTGACGGTTTTCAGATCATTCAGGTCGATCATGATCACCGTGACCGGGAACGGCCCCTTGCGCTCGAGCCGGTTGACTTCGTCCACGTAGAAAGACCGGTTCTTCAGCTTTGTCAGCACGTCATGCTTGCCGAGATATTCCAGGTAGGACTCGGCCTTCTTGCGCGCGGTGATGTCCGTCAATGCCAGCAGCACCATGTCCCAGTCCTGCTCGCGGCCGGGAAAGACGGAAAACTGCAGGTGGATGTTCAGCGGATTACCGTCCAGTGCGTAGTTGACGACCTCCCGCTGCTGGAACAGCCTGCCGTCCCACAGGTCGATCAGCTGCTCGCGGAAGTGTGAACGCATGTCGTCCCGAAAGACTTCGGACAGGCGGCCGAGCAGATCGCTGCGGCTGCGCGCCTTGAACATCTCCAGCGTGAAGCCGTTGACATCGAGCACCTGGATCTCCTGCATGCAGCGCTCGACAAACTCCGGATGCACGTCAGTGAACGTGCGGAAATCGGAGATGCCCTGCATGCGGACCTCGTCCAGCAGCATCTTGATCGTGCTGAAGTTCTCGACCCACAGCGATACCGGCGCGTGCTCAAACACGCCTCGCGCATAGAGCTGGCTGGCGGCGGCACGACGGCGGGCGTCCTCCAGTTCGGTGATGTCGTCGACGGCCACGAGCACGCGGTCCCACGGCTGGTGATGATCGGGCAGCAGTACGCCCTTGAGCAGGATGTCGAGTCGGCGGCCGTCGAGCGTGTAATTCACGCTGCGGCTTTCAAACGAGGGGCTGCCCGACCAGAGCTGTACAAGCTCGCCCACGTGGGCTTCGAGCATGTCGTCGCGCAGCACGTCGGCCAGACGCGCAGTGAGGGTTTCGGCATCCTGGGCGGCATACATGGCCAGCGTGCGACGGTTGACGCGCAGGACCTTGATGCAGGCCGAGCACGCCGCCACACGTGATACGTCCTCTTCCAGAAAGCGCTGCAGGTCGGTCACCCCTGCCGCGCGCCATTGGGCGAACAGTCGGTGCAGGTCGCTGTAATCCTCCAGCCAAAGCGAGGTGGGGGTGACATCGAAGAAGTCGATCAGGTCGACTCCCACGGCAGCAGGGCTGCTGACGCTATCGGACGCGGATTGCATGAATCGCTCAAGAAAAAAACACTTCGTAACCCTGCGAGCGTACCGGCTTTGTGCAACGCCGCGCACCACACAACCCTCATCCGGAAGGATTACCCCTAAGCCAAGGAAGCCGAGGCCGCCATTGCGCCGCAATACGTCGAAAAACACTGCAAAAGTTCCCGGGCTCGATTTTGCGCAAGCACCGCGCATTTAGCTTTGCTTTATACGGCATTGTAATTTCGCCCAACCGATTATTAAGAGATTTTCACTCACCAGATTTTGCATTGCATTTTTTCAATACTCATTGAAGAAAGCGGCAGCTCGCCTGGAAAATGCACGGAAACTGGCCGGCGTAACGTCCAAAAACTCCAAAGACACCTCGAAAATCAGCCGCGCGCGAATTAAAAAACTTCGTCTCGATTCATCGGCCATTTCCTCCAGAATCCGTCCATCCCGTGCGTGGGCTGTGATTTGCACCGCGCAACAAGCGGGGTATTCCTTATCTCGATTCTGCGGCCTGCCCCCTGATGTTTTTATTTTGAACTTCGGGCCGCCGATTCGTTTCCACCTCAGGAGAAATGCAATGCGGGATTCGACAACCCACCGTCGTACGGCCACGACACGCGCCACAAACCTCCGCTCGCGCCGGGGGTTCAAGCTGGCACTCGTCGCGCAGGCTGCCGCCGCAATGATTCTGGCCGCATGCGGCGGCGGCGGCGATGAAGCGCTCACACCGGCTGGCGGCAAGGTCGATGCCAACGGCTCGCAGCAGCAGGGCAATACCAATGCGCAGGCGCCGGCCGTCGATGCATCGGTGCCCCCGGTTGAACTGCCGGACACCATCAAGCCCGTCAACTACAAGCTGTGGTTCCGCCCGAGCGCAGACCTGAACAGCTTCTCGGGCCGCGCCGACGTGGAGATCAAGGTCACCAAGCAGACCGGCGCGGTGACGCTGGCCGTGCGTGACCTGAAGCTCGACGCCTCACGCCTGACGCTCACGCCCACCTCGGGCGGCGGTGCATCGCGCGTGCTGGTGCCGATTCCGCAATCGCAAGGGGCCTTCTACGACCTGCGCGACCCGACTGGAGACATCAAGCCCGGCAACTACGTGCTGCACATGGAATGGACGGGCACGATCAACTTCACCAAGGCCGAAGGCATCTTCAAGCTGGGCCTGCAGGCGGCAACGGGTGAGAGTTCAGACGCCATCGTCACGCAGGGCGAATCGAACTTTGCGCGCGAGTGGTTCCCGAGCTGGGATGAGCCGGCCTTCCGCAACACCTTCGAGGTGACGGCGGAAATTCCGGGCGACTGGAAGGCCGTGGCCAACGGCAGGCAGACGGGCGCCACCAAGCTGCCGGATGGCTATCAACAGGTGTCGTTTGCCAAGACACCGTCGATGCCGGCGTACCTGCTGTTCTTCGGCGGCGGCAAGTTCGACATCCTGGAAGACCAGTTCACCAACCCGCTCGATGGCAGCAGCATGCGCCTGCGCTGGTGGGTGCCGCCTGGCGAGGCGCACTCGGCAGTGGCCGGCATGCAGTTCACGAAGGAAGCGCTGAACCACTACTACAACTACTTCCAGATCCCGCTGCCGTTCGACAAGATGGACACCATCGTCGCCAACGACAGCTACGACAACAAGAACGCCGGCTTTGGCGGCATGGAGAACTGGGGCGCCATCTTCGAGTTTGCCGACCAGGTGCTGGTGCCGCCCGATGGCGCACCGACGACCGTCCACTCGATGGGCAAGGCACGCTCGTTCGTTGTGGTGTCGCATGAACTGGCGCACCAATGGTTTGGCGACCTCGTCACGCTGGACTGGTGGGACGACATCTGGTTGAACGAATCCTTTGCCAACTGGTTCGAGAACGTCACCAAGATCGCACTGCACCCGGAGTTCCAGGGCAACACGTGGGCCGACTATGCGGCCGTCAAGCAGCGCGTCTACACGCTCGACCTGCAGCCGACCTCGGTGCCGGTGCAGCACAACTTGAGTGATGCCGGCTCGATGGACTTCCTCGACCGCTTTGCCTACAACAAGGGCGGCCATGTCCTGCAGATGATCGAGAACTACGTCGGCAAGGACGCCATGCGCAAGGGGCTGCAGAGCTACCTGAACAAGTACAAGTTCGGCAACGGCACACCGCCGCGCCTGTGGGCAGAGTTGGAAGCCGCCAGCGGCAAGCCTGTCGGCAAGGTGGGCGACAGCTTTGTGCGCCAGACGGGCGTGCCGCTCGTCAGCATCGACGCGCAGTGCAACCCGGCCACCAACCAGAACGTACTGACGATCACGCAGAAGGCGTTCCCGAACAAGAACGTCTATTCCGGCTATCAGTGGAATATTCCGCTCACGATCGCCTACGGCGATGGGCTGGCGCAGACGCAGACGGTGGTGCTGGATCAGCAGACCGCACAGGTCACGCTGCCGACCTGCTCGGCCGTGCTGGCGAACCCCACGGGCCTGGACTACTACGTGACCAACTACAGCCCGACGCTGTGGAGCGCGCTGCTGGCGCAGGCCGGTTCCATCACCAACAAGGCGACGACGACCAACATCGCCGGCGATGCAACGCAGCTGTACAACGCGCAGATCATCGACAAGGCGCTGTATGACCAGATCGTTGGCATCCAGAACATGCAGCCGGCCGTCGCAACGCTGCGTGCACAGGCTGTGACGCCGACAGGCTCGCTGCGTCCGCAAGCGGTGCAGCTGCAACAGATGCAGAACATGGATCGCCCGATCCACAAGTTCCGCTACGAAGGTCTCATGAAGCATCTGACCGACATCAAGCGGTAAGCGCCAAAGCAAGCGGGCCGCTTCCCGTGTGTCTTGGGAAGCAGCCCGCTGCAACGTTGGCTCCTGATTTTCGGCGGACATGGTCCGCCGTTTTTCATGTGCGCATCACACGATCTTCAACCCGTGCGATGCAGGAAGGTGGCCTGAATCACATCGGTCATCCAGATGGCGCTGTCGCCGGTCTGGCCGTGCTCCAGCACCTTGACGGCGCTTTCGAACAGCACGCTGGCCAAGGCATCGGAGGCCACGATCTCGATGCGTACGCGCGGCACAAACTCCGTCAGGTCTTCCTTGATGGAATGCGCGCCGGCCTGCGAAGCCGTTGGCGGATAGGCATTCACTTCGGCCACCGTCATACCGGGAAACCCCGGGCAACTGCGCAGCGCTTCATGCATGCGTTCCAGCAGTTGCGGGCGCACTACGATGCGGATTTCCTTCATGCCTTCGACTCCTCATCAAACCATTTGTACAGCGTGGGCAGCATCACCAGCGTGAGCAGCGTGCAGGTCAACAGACCGCCGATCACCACGATGGCCAACGGCCGTTGCACCTCTGAACCCGGCCCCGTGGCAAACAGGAACGGGATCAAGCCCAGCATGGCCACCGTGGCCGTCATCATCACGGGCCGGAAACGCATGCGCGAGCCCAGCCGCACCGATTCCTCCACCGACATGCCCTGCTCGCGCAGACTGCGGATCGTGCTGACCAGCACCACGCCGTTGAGCACCGCGATGCCCCATAGCGCCACAAAACCCACCGATGCCGGCACAGACAGGTACTCACCCGTGACAAACAGGCCGATGATCCCGCCCACCGAAGCGAACGGCAGCACCAGAATGATCAGCGTGGCGTAGCGCACCGAGTTGAAGAGCAGGAACAGCAGGAAGAAGATGGCGGCCACCGTAATCGGCACGATCACCTTCAGGTGGCCCATGGCGCGTTCCATGTTCTGGAACTGGCCGCCCCATTCCAGGTAGTAGCCCTCGGGCAACTTGACCTTCTGCGCAACCGCCGCCTGCAACTCCGCCACGAAGCCGCCCAAGTCGCGGTCGCGCACATTCACGCCCACCACCACGCGGCGCTTGCCCAGTTCGCGGCTGATCTGCGCGGGGCCGTCGGTCACATCGATGCGGGCGATGCTTTCCATCCGCACTTGCGCGCCGTTGGGTGCGGCCACGATCAGGTTGCGGATGGCCTCCACGCTGCCGCGATATGCGTTCGGCAGGCGCACCACCGCGCTGAAGCGACGCTCGCCTTCGAAGATCTCCGTGGCCTCCTTGCCGCCGATGGCGGTTTCGATCACGTTGTGCACGTCGGCCGCGTTCAGACCATGGCGCGCAATGGCCTGGCGGTCGATCGCGATCTGCAGATACTGCTGACCGGTGATCCGCTCCACGCGCATGTCCTGTGCACCCTGGATGCCCTGCGCCACCTTGGCAATCGCTTCGGCCTTCTCGCGCAGCGTGTTCAGGTCATCGCCGAACACCTTGATGGCCACGTCGGAACGTACGCCGGTCACCATCTCGTCCACGCGGTCGGAAATCGGCTGCGCCATGACGATCTGCACGCCGGGCAGCACCTGTAGCGCCTTGCGCATCGCTTCGGCAATGTCGTCCTGGTTCCAGCCCTTGGGCCATTCGTCGCGCGGTTTCAGCGACACGATCGGCGTCGACTCGTTCTGGCCCTGCGGATCGGCTGGAGACTCACCTCGGCCCACGCCAGAGACGGCCGACTTCACACCCGGCACCTGCATCACCAGGCGCATGGCTTCCATCTCCATGCGGATCGACTCTTCCAGCGAGATGTTCGGCGCGCGGTTGATGCCTGGCACCACCGAACCTTCCTTCATCTCGGGAATGAACGCCGTGCCCAGGAACGGCATCAGCGCACCGGTGGCGAGAAACACCGCCACAGCCACGATCACGGTCTTGCGGCCGTTGTTCAGGCTCAGCTCCAGCAAGCGCAGATACGGCTTCTTCATCTTGCGGATCAGCCACGTGTCGTGCGCGTCGTGCTCGGCATGTGGGTCGTCGCTGTGCTCACCCTCAACGTGCTTGTGCGCCTTGGGCTTGAGCAGATACGACGACAACACCGGCGTCAACGTGAGCGACAGCACCAGCGAGAAGAACAGTGCAATCGCAATCGTGAAGGCCAGCGGCGCAAACATCTTGCCCTCCATGCCCTCCAGCGTCATCAGCGGCAGGAACACCAGGATGATGATGCCCACGCCAAAGATCACGGGCGTCGCCACCTCCGTCACGGCATGCAGGATCACACGCGCGCGGCTCTCGTTCGGATCGCGCGGCTTGGCCAGATGCGCAAAGGCGTTCTCCACCACAACCACCGAGCCATCGACCATCAAGCCGATGGCAATGGCCAAGCCTCCCAATGACATCAGATTGGCCGAGATGCCGAGCTTGTTCATCGCCATGAACGTCAGCAACGGCGTGAGGATCAGCGTGCCGACCACGATGAGCGATGAACGGATGTCACCCAGGAACAGCAGCAGCACGATCACCACCAGCACCACGCCTTCGGCCAGCACCTTGATGACGGTCTGCAAGGCCGAATCCACCAGCTCCGAACGCTCGTAATACGGCACGATCTTCAGGCTATCGGGCAGCATGCCGTCGTTGTTGATGGCCTTGACGCGATCCTGGATGCGGGCGACGACTTCCTTGGCATTGCCGCCGCGCATCATCATCACCACACCGCCAACGGATTCCGTCACGCCGTTCTTGACCACCGCCCCCGCGCGCACCGCCGTGCCGATCTTCACCTCAGCCACGTCGCGGATCGTGAGCGGCGTGCCGTTGACCTCCTTGAGCACGATGGCGCCAATGTCGTTGGTGTCGCGCACCAAACCCACGCCGCGAATCAGGTATTGCTCCGCAAAGTGCGGCAGCACACCGCCGCCCGAGTTGGCGTTGTTGGCGGCCAGCGCCTCGAACACCTGCTTGACCGTCACGTTGTGGTGGCGCAGGCGTTCCGGGTTGACGAGCACCTGATACTGCTTCTCGTAACCACCCTGCGAGTTGATCTCGGCCACGCCCGGAATGGAGCGCAGCAGCGGACGCACCACCCAGTCCTGCGCAATGCGGCGCTGCGTAAGTTCCTCCACCGAAAGCTCCTTGTCGCCGTCATCGGGCTTGTCGAGTGTGTACTGATACACCTCGCCCAGGCCCGTCGATACGGGGCCCAGCACCGGCGTCACACCCGCCGGCATGCGGGACTGCACCTCGATCAACCGCTCCATCACAAGCTGGCGCGCGAAGTACACGTCGGTCTCATCAGTAAAGACGAGCGTGATGAGCGACAGGCCCGGCTTGTTGAGCGAGCGCATCTCGGTCAGCGCCGGCAGGCCGGTCATCGCCATTTCCACCGGCACGGTCACAAAGCGCTCGACCTCTTCGGGTGAGCGGCCCGGTGCCTCCGTGGCGATCTGCACCTGCACGTTGGTCACATCCGGAAACGCATCAAGCGAGAGCTTGCGGGCGGCATCAAACCCGAAGAACAGCAGCACGGCGGCGATCACCGCCACCACGAGCCGTTGCTTGAGCGCGCCGCGAATCAATGCGTCGATCATGCGCCCTCCATCTCGGCGCGCTTGCGCTCATTGTTCAGATGGAAGCCGCCTTCAACGACGATCGGCTGCCCGGCCTGCACGCCGGAGACCACCGGGCGCACACCGTTCGATTCATCGCCGAGCTTGACCGGCGTGAGCTGGTAGTTCGTCTCGCTGGCGCGCACGAACACGTAGTCGCGGTTGTCTTCACGCACCACGGCGGAGGTTGGCACCACCACCCGCTCTTCCGGGCGCGACTGGATGAGCAGCGTGGCCAGCATCGACGGCTTGAGCGTGCGCTCTGCGTTGTCCACCTCGGTGCGCACCGTGACCGTCCGCGTTTGCGGGTCGACAATGTCCGACACCCAGATCAGCTTGCCGACAATGCGGTCGCCGGCGCCGGTGTCGATCTCCACGGCTTGGCCAGCGCGCACGCCGGCAGCGGCGTTTTCGGGCACTTCGCCCACCACCCACACGCGCGACAGATCGGCCACGGTGAACAGCTCGTCGGCCGGCTGCACCACCTGGCCGCGCGTTACCTTGCGCTCCACCACCGTGCCGCTGATGCTTGCCACCACGGGTGAGATCGATGACATGCCGCCGGTGCGCATCTTCGCCAGCGTGCCGGGCGATACGCCCATCACGCGCAACTGGTCGATGGCCGCGCGCACTTCGGCATCGGCCATTGCGAGTTCGCTCTGGCGCTTCTGGAGTTCGGCCGAGCCGATCACGTCGGCGGCCAGCAACAGCTTGGCGCGTCCCAGCGCACGCGCCTGCAAATCACGCTGCGCAGCAGCCTTCTGGTAGGCGAGCTGCGCGGCGCCAAGCTCGGTGCTGTGCAGTTGCGCGAGGATGTCGCCCGCCTTGACGCTCTGCCCCGGCGTGGCGACCAGCTCCGTCACACGACCCGTGACGGTGGCACCGATACGCGCCACGCGCTGTTCGTCAAACGCGATCTGCCCCGGCACGCGCAAGCGCTCGGCAATCGGCTGCTTGCCCACCGGCGCCACTTTCAGGCGCTGCACCAGCGTGGGCTGTGCAACCACGAGATTCGGGTCGACGGCCTGTTGCGCGGCCTTGGCATCGTTGGCGGCATCTTTGCCGCAGGCGCCAAGCAACAACATCGCTGCAAGGGCAACGCCGGCCAGCCGGATCGAAGAAGAGAAGGAAGCAGGTGCGTTCATGGTGAGGCTGGATTCATGGGTTCGGGAGGCAACGCGATGGCTCGGGCGTGTCATTGGGCCTCCGGGCGCAGGCGGTCGAGTTCAACGGCGGCGGTGCGCAGGTCTGCGCGTGCGGCAATCAGGTCGTTGCGTGCCTGGCGGAAGACGCGCTGGGCATCGAGGTAGTCGAGAATCCCGCGCTCGCCGTGGCGGTATGCGGCTTCGGCCACGCGCAGCGCCGATTCGGCCTGCTTGATGACGCCGGATTCGAGCGCGCTGACTTGCGACTCTGCGATCTCGTATTGGCGATAGGCGGACTCCACCGCCTGCCGCACACGCAACTCGCGGTCGCGCAACAGGGCGCGGGCGCGTTCGCGGGCAGCCACGGCTTCGCCCACCGGGCCTTCACGTCGGTCGAACAGCGGAATCGACATCACCAGGCCCACGCGGCTGTCCTGCAGATCGGGCTGGCGATCGACCGATCCGCGCAGCGCGAGCGACGGCCAGCGTTGGCTGCGCTCGTGCGCGAGACGCGCTTCGGCCTCGCGCACGGCGGCGCGATCGGCTTCCAATTCGGGATGGGTGGCGACGACCGTACTGACCAGATCGGCCAGGGGCGGCAGATGCGCCACGGATGGCGTCTCGGTGCCGGCATCGACGTCGAACGTGAGCGGTAGATCGGCGCCCACGGCACGGCGCAGTTCAGCCAGCGCCTGTTGCACGCGCAGTGCGGCGGCCTGCTCGTTGCGCTGCGCATTGAGCAGCTCTGCGTCGCCACGGATGAGTTCGTAGCGCGGGGCCTCGCCGGTTTCCACGCGCACGGCCACGCCACGGCGGATCTGCTCGACCAGCGTCACGTCTTCGCGCGCGTTGCGCTGCTCGGCCTCGCGGCGTACCACGTCGTAGAAACGCAGCTTCAAATCGGCCTCTACGTCACGTGCCTGCGACCGGGCAGTCGCCTGCGACGCCTCGTACGCGGCATCGGCGGCTTGCGTGCGGGCCGCGCGCTGCCACGGCAAGTCGAGCTTTTGCGTGATCGACACGCTATTGGTGCGGCCTTCCGCCGCACCCGGCATGCGGGCACGCTGGCGGCCGGCCATGGCTTCCACCTCGGGGTTGGGCCAGGCGCGCGCGGTGGCAGTGCCCGCCTGCGCGGCCTGCACCTGCGCCTGCGAAGCGGCGAGCGCCGGGTGGTTGGCGCGGGCCAACTCCAGCAACTGCGGCAAGGTGTAGCGCGGCTGCGGAAGAGCCTCGTCAGCGCGGGCAGTGGCGGTCTGGGCACCACGCGGTGAAGGCACTGGCGGCGCGGCATTGGTGTGGACGGCCATTGCGGCCAGCACAGCGAAAAGAACAGCACGTCGCGACGCGCGCGCACCGGCTGCGGGGCGCGGAGTGGCCGCATCCTGATTGGACAACATCCGAAATCATCCTGAAAAAGAAGAACAGGCAAGCGCGAGCGCGCAGCCGGTCAACAGACCAGTTGGCGCAGCACTAGCAACTCAAGGGGATGGTTTCCGGCGCATGCCGGAAGTCAGACGCGTGCGGGAGGACGCAGCATGGGGGCCGGCGTGGGGCCAGCCTGGAACGGAGGAAGAGAGACGCGGACGCGCGCGACACGCAAGCCGGGCATCAACGCCATGGGAGGCGGCGGCAGCCAGAGTTCTGGTGCGTCGCTGGGGTGATCGGGGGACGCTGCGCTGGTGGGCGGCGCGTCGGGCGCATCCTGAGCCTGTGCAACCCAATGCTGGATGTTGAAGCACTGGCTCGAAGCCTTGGCCGCCTTGCCGAGCACCGCATTCACGGCACGCTCGAAACGCGGGTTGGACACCGTTACCGGTTGGGCAGCGTCGAACGCATCATCCATGATGGCGTCAACGGCCTCCAATGCTTCGTCTGCGGCCTGGCCATCCGGAAAGTGGGTGGCCGAAAATACCGAAACGGTGAACAACAGGCACCAGACGGAGACGAGCCACCGCACGCTGCGCAGGCGCGAGCGCACGCCACGCGTGTTGGCGCGTGCCAGCGTGGGCGGGGATGACAGAAAGCTCGTCACAGACATTGGGCGCGGATACTAACAGGAAAATGGCAGCCTCTACGTATCCGGCAAGGCTCATTGTGCAGGCGAGTCGGTCATGCCGGGCGGCGCGTCATCGGGCTCGATCGGCTCGGGCGTGCTGTCCAGCGCAGGCAGGCGGATCACGATCGCGCAGCCCCTGCCGTGCGCATGTGCAAGGCCATCCTCGATCGCCACGGAACCATTGCCGAGCTCGACAATCCGCCGCACGATCGCGAGTCCCAGGCCACTGCCCTGCGATTGGCTCTCGCGCGGCCGATAGAAGCGTTCGAACACGCGCTCGCGCTCGTCGGGCGGGATACCAGGGCCGGTATCCTCGACGCGAAGCTCGACCATGGGTGCACCACCCGGCCCACCCCGCTCGATGCGCCTGACGGCTACGCGCACCTCACCGCCCTCGGGCGTTTCACGCACGGCATTGTCAAGGACGTTCTCGACCAGCGTGGCGGCGTCTTCGTGCGACACCGCGACCCAGGCCTGGCTGGCGCCCTCGTAGGACAACGTGATGTTGCGCCGCTCGGCGCGTGAGGCCTGCTGGATGACGCCGCTGCGGGCGCACCCCGCGAGATCGGACAGCGCGCCCTGCGCCAGTTGCGCCTCGACGCGTCGCGCATCGAGCCGCGCGATGGCAAGCAGCTTGGCCAGCGACTGGGTCGCGCGCGAGATGCCGCGATCGAACTCGCGCAGCGCCGTAGACCGGTCGTCTTCGCTATCCGAGTGCGATACCACATACGCCTGCGCCTGGATCGCAGCCAGCGGCGTGCGCAACTCATGCGCGGCATCGGCAAAGAACCGTCGGTCGGCTTCGATGCCGCGGCGCACCCGGGCGAAGAGCCCGTTGAGGGCATCTACCAGCGGTTTCAGTTCGGCATGTTCGACGCTCTGCACGGGGTCGAGATCGGCCGAGTCGCGCGACTCGACTTGCCGTGTCAGGGTACGCAGCGGCTTGAGGCCCTGATGGGCCGCCCACCCCACCATCACCATCAGCGCGCTGGCCAGGATGGCCAGTGCAATCGCCACTTCCTGAAAGAGGTCGCGAATGGCGCGCTCATAGGCGGACAGCGGCTGCGCCACCGTGGCGGTGATCTTGCCGTCGATGCTCTCGACCGTGTAGCTGCGCCACGGTTTGCCTTCCAGCATGACCTCGACCACCGCGCCCTGCACCTTGCCGCACGGCATGGTCGGTGCGCCGGGGAAGGCCGTGACGACGTTACCGGCGCGGTCGCACAGCACGTAGCGGAATTCGCCCGGGAGGATGTTGGGTAGTGACAAGCCCAGCTTGATGTTGGTGAGGCGGCGCAGGAATTCTTCGCGGCGCGGCACGTCGTCCATGTTGAGCGTGGTCAGGTCTGCATAGGCCTGGGCCGACATGCGCAGATCGCTCACCACTTGTCGGCTGTTGGTGCGCGAAATCTCCAGGTGTGCGATCACCAGTTGCACCAGCAGCATCAGCACGAGCGCCAACAGGATCAGCACATAGAGCCGGAACGATAACGACCGGACCCGCAGGATCGCCGGAACGGCAAGCTTCACCGGTTGCCCCCGATCATGTAGCCGACGCCACGGATGGTCTGGATGGTCTCGTTGCCGAGCTTGCGCCGCAGGTGGTGGATCACGACCTCGAGCGCGTTGGCGCTCACGCTGTCACCCTCGCGATAGAGCGCATCCATGAGCGTTTCGCGCGGCACCCAGCGATGGGCGCGGCGCACCAGCTCCAGCAGGAGCTGGTATTCGCGTGGCGTCAGCTCGATGACCTGGCCGTCCTGCGTGACCCGCTTCTGCGAGGGCTCGACGACCAGGTTGCCAACGCTCCACTGGTTGGTGCTTTGCCCCGCATGGCGACGCAGCACGGCGCGCAGGCGGGCGATCAGTTCGTCCACCGGAAATGGCTTGACGAGGAAATCGTCCGCCCCGGCATCCAGGCCCTTCAGGCGTTCTGACAGCGCATCGCGCGCGCTGGCGATGATGACGGGCACGTCGCGGTGCGCGGCACGCAGCTCCTCCAGAAAGACGTGGCCCTCGCCGTCGGGCAGGCCCAGGTCGAGCACGATCGCCTCGAAGGTGTTGGTGGTGATCCATTTCTGCGCGTCAACCAGGCGGCGCACCCAGGTCGCGTTGTAGCCGGCCTGACGCAGCGCCCGGGCCAGAGCAGTGCCCAGCGGCAAGTCGTCTTCGATGAGGAGGATGGCGTTCATGCGCGGAATCTCGGCAGATGGGCGGTAAACGGACAGCCGGCACCGGGGACACCGGCGCCGGCAAAGTCCGGAATCTACCGCAACGGACTGAGCTTTACCTTAAATGTGTGGCGCAATGTGACGATAAACCGTCTCGGCACGGGGCCTGGCTGGGCGCCTGCACGTCACATGCCTGCCCTGGGTAGGGTGACATCGCTTCCGTGGGTCGGCTCTGCGGTTGCCGTGTGCGATGTTGCCGCGGATCCGCATGACGGGCGATCGACACCTGATGCGGGACTTGGCGACAACCGCTTCACTTCGATGGCGGCCTGAACCATTTTTGGTGTCATCGGCAGGGCCAGCGTCTGGCACGTGTTCCAGGTGCCGGGGATCCCAGGACCTCACCCCCCCTAAAAATCCGCGCACGGCGGCGCGTGACCCCATTAAAATGCGCGCTTTGTTGCGCATTCCGGCCCCGCCCGCGCCCGCATCATCCATCGCGCCAGGAGGCCTGCTGCCCTGCCTTGAGCGCGAACCCGCCCACCCTCTCTCATCTGCCCGACGCGCGTGCGCCTTCACGCGACTATCAGGCGCGCCATTTCGTGCCGATGATCCTCGCGCTGAGCAAGTGCGGCGTGCTGGGGTATGCCTTCGCCATCCTGCTCGGCTGGGCGACCGGCATGCTGCAGACGTTGACGCCGCTGGTCGCCGCACTGGGCGTGATGCTGGTGATCGTGCTGACGGCGCAACGTCAGCGGCACACGGGCCTGTGGGCGCCACTGGCATTGGCACATCTGCTGACCGAGGAGGTCGCCATCGTGCTGTTCGGCCACCAGGCCGGGCTCGCGTGGGTGCTGCCCGCGTTCCACCTGATGCCGCTGGCCACCAGCCCCGCATGGCTGACCCGGCGCGATTTCGTCATTGCCATGATGCTATGCGCCGCAGGACCGCTGGCGGCCATCTTCACGACCAGCGCGCCAAAAGCGGACATCCACAAGGCGTGGCTCGGCCTGTTGCTGTACCAGCCCATCTGCATTGCAGCCGCTGCGGTCATTCACCACTACCTGCTGCGCGCGATGGCGCGCCACTTCGCCGCTGAACGCTCGTTGGCCGACCGCGCAAATACGGACCACCTGACCGGCATGCTCGCGCGCCAGCGCTTCTTCGAGCTGGGCGGCTTTGCCGTGGAGCGCGCCCAGCATCATGCCGAGCCGCTGTGCGCGCTCTACCTCGATGTCGATCACTTCAAGACCATCAACGACACGTGGGGCCACGCCGCCGGCGACGAGGCGTTGGTCGCGCTGTCGGAAGCGCTCGCGCGGGTGCTGCGCCCAAAGGACTTGTTCGGCCGTCTGGGCGGGGACGAATTTGCCATGCTGTTGCCGGGCTGCGGACTCGACGACACACTCGCCGTGGTCGACAGAATCAAGGCAGCCGTGGCGGCCAGCGAATCGCCCGTTGGCCCACTGACGATCAGCGTGGGGGCCGCACCCTTGCGCCGCGGTCAAGACCTTGCCCGCCTGCTGGCCGATGCCGACGTTGGTCTGATGGAAGCAAAGCGGCAGGGGCGCAACCGCGTCTGCGTACCAAGCGATCTGCTGCACAGCCCCGAGCTGGCGCAGTGACGCGGGCACGTTTTGTGCGGCGCCGCATCCCGTGACCTTGCACGGAGATGCCCATGGAGTGGCTCAACGCCCACACCTTCCTGCGCGTTCCCGCCCGCGACTGGGCTGCGGCCGCGCTCACCGTCGTGGCGGCTTATGCCCTGCTGTCGAGCATCCTGCGGCTGATCTGCAATCGGCTTGAAGCACACGCCCGCGACACCGGCCACCGCTTCGACGCCCTGACCGCCGCGGTACTGCGCGACACGCATCCGCTGTTCATCGGGCTCGCAGCATTGCTGGCGGGGTCCTACTTCATCGATCTGCCGAACCGGATTGCCAACAAGCTCGATCACGTGTGGTTCGTCATCATTGGCTTCCAGATTGCGCTGTGGCTCAATCGTGGCGTGAAGCTCTGGGCGCGGGAGCGGCTGTCCGCGCAGAGCAACGCCACCCGCAATCCGGTCATCACGTCAATGGTGGCCTGGGTCCTGCGCTTTGCGCTGTGGTCGATGCTGATGCTCGGCATCCTGGCCAATGTGGGCGTGAACATCACGGCCTTTGTCGCCAGCCTGGGCGTGGGCGGTGTCGCCGTTGCGCTCGCGGTGCAGAACGTGCTGAGCGACCTCTTTGCCTCGCTGGCCATCGGGCTCGACAAGCCCTTCGAAATTGGCGACTTCATCGTGGTCGAATCGATTGCCGGCACGGTACAGCACGTCGGTCTCAAGACCACGCGCATTCGCAGCCTGTCGGGCGAGGAAATCGTCACGTCCAACACGGCGCTGCTCAAGAGCACGATCCACAATTACAAGCGAATGTCGGAACGGCGCATCGTCTTCACCTTCGGGGTGACGTACGACGCGCGTGCGGCACAGCTGCAGAAGATTCCAGAGATCGTGCGCCGCGCCGTAGAGGCCGCCGGCAACACGCGCTTCGATCGCGCGCATTTCAAGGAGTTTGGTGAGAATGCGCTGAACTTCGAAGTGGTCTATTTCGTGACCGATCCGGATTTCAATCTTTACATGGACATCCAGCAGCGCATCAACCTGTCCATCCTAGAAGGCCTGGAGAACCTGGGCACTGCGTTCGCGCTGCCCACGCGCACCATCCAGCTCGTGCGCCGGGATGGTGAACCCGTGGAGCCCGAAGACCTGGGCGGCCATGCAGCTTCAGGCGGTGCGCCGCGCATGCGCACGCGTTAGCGCTTGACCGGCATGGCCTGGAACGCCGCATCGATGTTGCGCCACAAAGGCCGCGAGCGCGGCACCATGTCCTGCCGGAAATACCACCAGAAGTAGCCGCCCGCAAAGCGCGGATGCGAGATGGTCAAGCCGTAGTAGTGGGCAATCAATGCAGCCTTGCGCGCCGCATGCCGCGTACCGACCTCGCCGAAGCCAAGCACGGCGTGCGGAAACAGCCTGCCCAGGCGTCCAAACACGACATTCCAGTCGGGCGACGGGACCCTGCAGTCGTCTTCGTAGAAACTGATGAACACGTAATCGACGCCGTTGCGCAGGCTTGCCGGCACGCGGCTTTCGGTCCAGCGGAACATGGCGTGCGAGGGCTCTTCCGCACAGCCTTCGTTGTAATAGAGCGTGAGTGCGGTGCGGCCGCCATGCTGGGTGACGACGTCGTACGCGGCCACGGTCTTGTCGACCACGTCGCGGGGGCGTCCGGTCCACTCGCCGTTGATCTCGTTACCGATTTCCCAAACGTCGACATTGCTGCCCAGCGCCCCGACGTAGGCGTCGGCGCGCTCGCGCATCTGTCGGACGGAGTACTGCCTGAGCGTGGAGGAATCGGCCAGCTCGCCCATCACATAGGCCACGCGTCGAATGGCCGCCACCGGGGCAGCGTAGTCGGCCGCGCGCATCCCCTCGTCGAAGACGAGGCGCACGGTGGGTATGCGCGAGAGATGCGCCAGCGCATCGACCACGGCGGGCACATCGTCGACGGCGTCGACCGTCACGCCATACAGCGGCACAGGGCCGGCCGGCAGCGTACCGACTGGCTCCGCGCCCAACGTGCATGAGGATGCGCCCGACACCAGCAACGCCGCTGTCATCGCGCGCACCCTATGCATGGCTACTGCACCTTGCTGGCGTCGGCCCAGGTGAACCCAAGGCTGGTGATGCCGCTGATGATGGTCTGGAAGTCGGTAAAGCCTGGCGTGCCAAGATCCGGCTCCAGCCAGAACGGGTGGAAGAAGAACGACGCAAATCCATCGCGCACGGCCAGCGCGTAGTTCGCGTTGGTCAGGATGTCCTGCGCCGTGTAGGTCAGGCAGGACGACGGATCGATATTGCAGATGTTGTATTCCACGTTGCCGAGGTTTTCAGGCAGCACGCGCTGGTTGTAGTAGTCCTTCTGAATGATGTAGGGGAAGAACTGGCCCACCGAGAAGTCATGCCCGGCCGTGGTCGAGTTCAGCGTCTGCGGGTTGTCCGACGTGTAGTACACCACGCGCTGATAGGTCGTCTTGAAATACTGCGGCACCGCCTTGATGGACAGCGGGGACGACTGGTAGTGAGGCGCTTCCCAGGCAAACGGGAAGTAGCCGTTGAGCTGGAATTCCAGCAGCCCCGCGGAGAGCCGCCCTGCCGCCCATTGCGTCGAATCCTCATTCACCGGCCGGTTCTCCGTGGCGAGCCAGAACTCGAAGTCATTCGCGCTGACCGCGTTGATGAGGTTCGGGATGTTGCTGTACTGGTGCGTGTAACCGTGCATGAGCACCCGGCCGCCACGATTCTGGGCATAGTTCAGGGCCTGCTTCAAACCCGTTGCATTGACCAGGTGGATGGTCTGCGCCACGCCGCCGTTGTACACACCATTCGGATCGGTATACAGCGGAATGGTCGCAATGGAGAACGGGATCTTCTTGCTGTACAGGTAATCCGTGAGCGTCTTCATGGAAGACACGGTGGTGGTGGCGTTCACGTCTTCCAGCCGGACCATGGCACGGTGCAGGGTCGCCTGGTTCGTGCCGAGAATGTCGTGCAGCAGGTCGCACATGGCCAGGTATCGGTCGCGTGGGCCGATATAGGAGAACGGCATGTCGGCGAAGTACCAGAAGTTGCCGGAGCGCATGACATAAGGTGCGGTCTCCTGGGTGACCGAGTTGGTGATGGTCACCAGGCTCGTCGCCTTGGTGGCGTCCGCCACCGAGGTCACGCCGATATCCGGATCCGCGCTGATGGCACCGGTCGTGGCGTTGTAGGCGTAGTACTTGGTCATCGTCAGGTTCTTGTACGACACCGTGTCGAAGAATCCCGGATTCGGCGCGCTTGCCGAAGGTGCCGCGTTCAGGCCCCGCAGGCCGACAAAGTTGATGCCGTAGCGCGAAGTGAACGGATACGCCGTATTCCAGGCCAGTTCCCACAGGTTGTACTTGAACCAGACCACGGTCTTCTGCGTGGTCGTCACGTCCGACAGGAAAGCCGCCGGGATCGGGTTGTTGTAGTAACTCCCCATGTAGAACGTGGCGGCATACTGCTCGGTCATGCCTGCCGTGTAGTTCTGCACGGGCAGCAGCGTGATCGTCGTGTTGAAGTGCGCGAGCAGGTTGTACAGCATGATGGCGTAGGCCTTGCCCAGATTGGTGTACTGGTCGTTGGGCGGCGCGTCGTACAGCACCAGCATCTTGGCTGGCGTGGTTTGAGCCGATGCCGTTGCACCCACCGTCACGCACACAGGTCCGATACCGATGGTGCATGCAGAAGTCTGCGCCGTTCCGCCCACCGAGACGCCAAGCAGGCTGCCAGCAAACACCAGCACGCAGAGAAACTTACCAAGCAATGTCTTCATGATGACGCTCCGACTCATGGTCGATACACCGAGCCATCCGCTTGGCGGTAGAGCCCGAGGTTGAAGTTGGGGCCACGATCGTGGCCGCGTTCCGTGCCGGCGACTTCTGTCTCCGGCATGCCCGGCCGGACTTCCGTGATGACGGCTGGCCGGGGCGGGGGGACCACCTGACCGTTCTCGTCCATGACACCGTAGCCATAGGCGCGGGGCCCTCCTGTCACAGCCTTGGGTGTAGCCATCGCCAGAACGGCCGGCTGTACGGGCTGGGCGACCTTGACCGTTCCTTGCGAAGCGGATGCCGTCGGTTTTGGATCAGCATCGCTGCCGGGGGATCGCAGTTGGGAGGCGCCGACGACAACCGCCGGCGCCCCCGCATTGCCGGCCCAGGGGGGGCTACGATGAGCCAGCCGGCAACCAGTGCGGAGGCGAGCAACACGCCACCCCCGATTCGTTTCGCTTTCATCAATACCTCCTAGCGACGTGAGCGCTGATGCACGGACGACGGCCCCTGCGCAATGGCACGAGCCGCTTCCAGATGGATGATCTCGGCCTCGCTGGCCGGCTTGCGAACGAGTTGTGGCCCGCGCACTGCGCTCTGCGGTTGTGCGCCCAGGGCAGTCTTCAGCGCAGCCACGATGCGCCGGCACGCCTGCCCGTCGCCATACGGGTTGTGGGCGTGGGCCATCCGCTCGTATTCAGCCGTGTTGCCGAGCAGCAGCTCAGCCTCGTCGACGATGCGCTGTGTGCTGGTACCCACCACGCGTGCGGTGCCAGAGGCCACGGCTTCTGGCCGCTCGGTGGTGTCGCGCGTGACGAGCACCGGCTTGCCGAGCGCGGGCGCTTCTTCCTGGATGCCCCCTGAATCGGTGACGATCAGGTAGGCGCGCGCCATCAGGTACACAAACGGCAGGTAGTCCTGCGGTGCAATGAGGTAGACGTTGTCGTGACCGGAGAGGATGGCGTTGACAGGCTGCTGCACATTCGGGTTCAGGTGCACCGGATACACGATCTGCACGTCCGGATGCCGTGCGGCCAGCACCCGCAGCGCCACGCAGAAGTTCTCGAACGGCTCGCCGAAGTTCTCGCGGCGATGCCCCGTGACGAGAATCATCCGCCGCCGCGGATCGAGAAACGGATAACGCGCCGCCATCTCGGCCGACAGCGCGGTATCGTCGTCCAGCCGTGCCTTGACGGCGAGCAACGCATCGATGACGGTGTTGCCGGTGAGCGTGACCTGGTCGGGATCAACGCCCTCGTCCAGCAGATTCTGGCGTGACTCGGCGGTGGGTGCAAAGTGCCACGTGGTGACGGCATCGGTCACGCGGCGGTTCAATTCTTCAGGCCACGGTGACCAGATGTTTCCGGTGCGCAACCCCGCCTCGACATGCCCCACCGGAATGCGCCGGTAAAACGCGGCGAGGCTTGCTGCCAGCGTGGTGGTCGTATCGCCGTGCACGAGCACGGCGTCGGGCTGGTACACGTCGAGCACGCCGTCGATGCCACCCAGCACGCTGGACGTGATGTCCGACAGCGTCTGGCCCGGCCGCATGAGGTTCAGGTCGAACTCCGGCACGATGCCGAACAGCTCGAGCACCTGATCAAGCATCTGCCGATGCTGAGCGCTCACGCACACTGCCGATGTCAAGCCTGCCTCGGCCTGCAACGCCTTGACCAACGGCGCCATCTTGATGGCCTCCGGGCGTGTGCCGAACACGGTCAAGATCTTCCCTGTCATGATTTCCCCTGTCGTCTGCTCCGCCGCATCGAAAGTGCGACGACGGATGCGTCGCTTCCGACGCCGGCACAGACTCCGCTGTTGAGCGAAGGCCATGCCATGCGTCCCGCTTTGACTCACCATGGCGCCGCGACGCCGCCATGCGGACGCCGCTGCGATCTCTGCTCGTTACCCGTTTTCCCTCGGTGGTCAAAAACGTTTCATCTGCGACACCTCTGACTGGGGTCTGCCAAGAATCACGGTTGCCTTAGAACCAAAGAATGGCGCGTGCCACGATCCCCTTTGCCCGGTCCGCGTGCGTGAGCGGCAGGCGATATTGAACGGTCAGGTCCAGCCAGCTGGCTGGTGCTGCGTAGTGCGACTCGCGAAACCAGTAACGCAGGTTGATGCCTGGGCCAACACCCAGCGCAAGTTGCTCGCCGGCGGCCTTGTTGTCGTGATCGCCCGCCAGCACGACGTGCGGATACACCGTCAGGTGGTCGCTGATGGAGCTCACCCGCCAGGTGTGTCCGTAGCGCGCCTCCGTGCTGACGATCATGCGACCCTGATTGACGAAATACGCGCCCTCGGCATACACCTGCCAGGTCTGCCAGCGCGGCTTGGTCACCTGCAGGTCAATGCCCTGATCGGTCGAGAAGCCAATGCGCAACAGCGTGTCATTGCTGGTGAGGCTGCCGATGCGGATCAGGCGCTCGGCGGTGAACACCAGGTTCATATCCTTGAGCGGCTTGTAGCGTGCCCCGACCGAACCCTGTGCCGTCGGCAGGCCGGTAATGCCATTGCGGTCGTACAGGCTGTCATAGCCGCGCGCGAATAGCTGGAAGATGCTGCCGTCGCGGTAACCGATGCCCGGCGGTTGCCAATACACCTCGGCGCCGCCCTGCGCGACGCTGACGGTATTGGGCAAGCCGAACGCCGACGTCTGATACGCGCCCGACAGCACCATGCCGAACGTGCGCTGCATCTGCTCGACTTCGCGGCGATATCCGAATCGGCGGTCGGCAGGGAGCCTGTCATCGTCATTGCCGCCGCTGTCGCCCTTGGCGTCGGCGTCAGCGTGGTCAAGGCTCTCGCGAAACAACTGGATCGCGGTCGGGTTGTCGCCCAGGCGTTTGGCTGCATAGGCAGCGTCGGCGTAATGGCTCCAGTTGCCCTGGCCGGTGGCAAAGCCGCGCTGGAAGGCTGCCAGGGCTGCGCGGTCATCGCGCGCGCGCAGATGCCCATAGGCTTCGTTCAACGCGCGCTGCCCGACCACGCGCGGATCATCCGGTGACGTGGCTTCGCCGCGCGCCTGCGGCGCACTCGCCTGGGCAAGCAACGCCTGGGCGTAGCGCTGGCGGGCCGGATCGGTCGTGTGTTCCCCTGCCAGCGTGGCGGCACGGGCGGCGCCATCACGATCGCCGAGCTGCAGCCGCGATTGCGCGAGGCGCAGTTGCACGTCGGCATCCGGTTGATCCTGCATGCCACTGAGCGCATCCAGTGCCGCCTGCGGGTGCTTGGCGGAATAGGCGCTGTCGGACCACGCCAGATGCAGATTGTGCTGCTCCTGCGGCGTCCAGTCGGTACCCTGCACCGCGCGCGCAAAGTCTTGTTCCGCGACGGCAGGATCGTTCGCCTTTTGCGCGAGAAAGCCGTGCTGTGCGTACACCCGTGGCTCATCCGGGTACTTCCGCACCAGGGCATCGGCCTGTGCGCGCGCCGCATCCAATTGGCCCTTGCGGGTAAGCACATCCAGCAATAGCAGGTTCAATTGCAGGCTGTCCGGCTGCACGGCCAGCGCTGCGCGCGTCGCTGCCTCGGCATCGTCCAGCTGGTTGGCCTCGATGGCGTGGTAGGCACGGTCCGCCCGAAAGTAGGCATCCGGTTGCAGCGGCTGCGCCACGGATGCCCCGTGACCGAGTGCCCAGACGGCCGCAGCGATCGGCCAGCGCAGACGGCGGAGGGGAAAGCGCTGCTCTCTCTTCGGTTTCATGCCACACCTCCCGCGACTGATGGATTGGGACGTGCGTCCGGTCCGGGTGTCAGATCGGGCGGCACAGGCATCGGGGGGATGGTGGAAGCCTCGGGTGCGGGTGCCGTGCCAGGAACGGTGTCCGGGCCGGCGCTCGTCATGGATTCGACGGCCAGGATGGCCGAATGTGCTGAAGGGCCGAACACGACTGTGGCGCGGCGATGGGGGTCGGCCATCTGCGCCAGCTCGGCCGACATCTCGTGGTCACAGGCCATGAAGCACGCGACCTTGCGGCCTGCCGCGCGGGCAAGTTCTTGCAGTGCTTCGCCATCGGGCAGCTCCGACACGGCGATGTTGAGCGAGCCGTCCTCGCCGATGGAGAACGGCACCACGTGGTGGCGCACCGCCAGATCGCGCGGCAGACAGTCAGCCAGTGCGCCGAGCACCACGTTGGTCAGGCTCACGCGGGGCAGGTCTGCCTGCTCGGCCAGCGCATCGGCGAGCGTATCGGGCGTCACCAGCCCCTGCTGCACCAGTACCTGCCCAAGCCGGCGCCCGGTCTGCTGCTGGATTGCCAGAGCCGCATCGAGCTGTTCCTGCGTGATTACCTCCCACTTGAGAAGCGTCTCGCCCAGCTTGCAGCGCGTGCGGCCCAGCGCGTCGTTCGACAGATAGGTGTGCTGCGTCTTGTCCCAGGCGATCGGCTTGCCGGTGAAGCAGTAGATCAGGAAGATCTTCCACGCCCGGCAGACCGAGAAGAAGTTGATGAAGTTGTTGACCACCAGCCTGGGCAGACACAGCACTGCCTGCAGCGGGCCATTGAGACGCCCGACGAAGTACACGCGCTGCGCCAGCCGATTGATGAGCAGCGTGGCATTGATGGCCAGCAGATCCTGCATCCAGATCGTGCCGACCACGAAGGCGCCTTCCGACGCCGTCACCCAGCCCTTGTCCAGGAGCACGGCCACCAACAGGTAATTGAGCGACAGGGCGTAGGCCAGGATGGAGAACAGCGCCGTCAGCACGCCCTTGCGGTCACGGAAGAACATGTACTTGGTGATGAGGTTGCCTTTCCACCCCATCTGCAACCAACCCTGGAACGCAATGCCGAGGACCCAGCGGGCGCGCTGCCGGTAGGCGGTGCGGAACGTGCTCGGGAAGTACTCGCGCGTGGCCAGCAACTGCGGGCGCGCCTCGCGACGCCGGTTGGTCCACCAGTGCGTGGGCTGCCTGCCGGTGCCATCGGCAACCGGCGCCGTGTTCTCGCAGACCGGGAAGTGCACGAACGCTTCGCGCATGCCCAGCTCGCGCAGGCGGAAGCTGAAATCGTAGTCTTCGGTCAGCGTGCTGGTATTGAAGGGGGCGTCCCCTCGCACCTTCATCACCGCCTCGATCGCACGGCGGCTGTAGCACAGCGCCACGCCAGCGCCCGGCACCGTGCCAGTCAGCGCCTGGCGCGCAACGAGGTCTTTCTGATGCGTTTCAGAAAAATCATCCATGTAGGTGCCGGCCACCCACTCGTACCACTTGCGCTCGAGCGACAGCACCGGCAATTGCACGAGATCCTGGTCGCTGATGAAGTAATTGAAATACTTCAGCTCCAGCGGGTGGATCACGTCTTCGCAGTCATGCATGATCACCCCCGCAAACCGGATACCGTGGCCGGCTTCGTAGCGGATGATGGTCTGGATGATGGTGTTCAGGCAGTCGGCCTTGCAGGTGGGGCCGTCATGTGTGACCGCGGCGCGCACGACGCGTCCAGGGTACCGGCGCACCATGCGCTCGACCTCGGTGGTGGTCTCGGCATCATTTCGATAGGCACCGGCAAAGATGATGAAGCGCGTGTACTCCATCGTCGCCAACGTGTTCTCCACCATCTTGGCGATGACGTCGTATTCCTTCCAGGCGGGCACCATGATCGCGAGCCATTGCTCTTCGCGATCGCGCAGCGCCTGTGCCGAGATCGTGACGGGCGTACGCCCGCGCTGCGGCCAGAGCCAGAGTTCTCTCACCCAGTAGAAGGCGTCGAGGAAGAAATCGTCGGCGGTGCTGATGAGAATGACGAGCGTGGTCGCCACCGTCAGCGTATTGAGCAACGCCACGTAGATGTCCCATGGCAGGTCGCTCATGACCCCTCCCCGGTGCCGGCTCGTTGCCAGTGGCAGGCATACCCGCCGCTGTGCCCCTCGTTACGCACTATGGCGCCCATCGCTTCCCCATGCTTTTTTATGAACCCGACGCAATCCATGTCTGCGTCGTTACTTCGTTCTTGATTGGCTTCGGCGTGAGGTAACGCGAGGACCATACCAACGGCCGCGAGGGCGCGCCGTTATGCGGCCCTGCCCGCTCATCGGGGCTCATGGCAACGGTTGGACCTTCAGGGTTGTTGCATGGGTGAACGCAAAAGGGGGCGCGCCACGGCTCGACGAGCATCGCCATGGCATGCGTTGCGCATGGCCGGCCGGCAACGCTCATCCGTGCCGCGTAGATGACAGCCCTACGAATGACCGATGCGCTGCGGGGTGGGGCGCAGGGTGTTCGGGTGAGGCGCGCGATGCCTGTCCCGGGGGGCGTTTGCAGACCAATCTAGGAGTGAATGTCGCACGACCGCGCGTCTCGAGAACAAAGCCTTGCCGGACAAGGCTGCGCGCAGCACGGCGCAGCCGACGCACGATCCACATTGGTATCGGACTGCGATTCGCAGACAACGCCTTCGGCTTCGCTCGCGACCGTTGGCGCAGGACGACTGCGCCGGCAATCTTGACCGGCCTGCGCGAGCGAATCGGTTGCAACGCTGAAACACAAAGCCGCGCTCTAGGCGCGGCTTTCATGGGCTGGCGTGCGCGTATGCGTCAGAACTGTTCCCAGTCGTCGGCATCGTTGGAGGTGGTTGCCGGGGCGAGCTTGCCTGACCTGGGCACAACGGCAGAAACAGCAACGGCCGGGGCGACAGCCGGCTCCGTTCGCGGTTGCGCCGGCATCTTCAAGGCGGGCGGCGCGGCAACGCGCTTGCGCACAGCGCGTCCCGTCGACGTCGTTGCTGCGGCAGGCTTGCGCTGAAGCGGTTTTGCGGCAGACGCTGATGCAGCCCCGGGTGCGGCAGCCGATGCGACCGGCGCGGCGTGCGTGCCCGCCGGCGGCAGGCGGAACGAAGCCACGGTCTCGCGCAATACACCCGCCTGCTCTTCGAGCGATTGCGCCGCGGCTGCGGCTTCTTCCACCAGCGCCGCATTCTGCTGCGTCACCTCATCCATCTGCGTCACGGCCTGGTTGACCTGCTCGATACCGGCACTCTGCTCGTCCGATGCCGCGCTGATCTCGCCCATGATGTCGGTCACGCGCTTGACGGCCACCACCACTTCGTCGATTACCGCGCCGGCTTCGGTCACGAGCGTCGAGCCATTCTCGACGCGGCCGACCGAATCATTGATGAGCTCCTTGATTTCCTTGGCAGCCGTGGCCGAGCGTTGCGCGAGGCTGCGCACCTCTCCGGCCACCACGGCAAAGCCACGACCCTGCTCGCCCGCGCGCGCGGCTTCCACCGCCGCATTCAACGCGAGGATGTTGGTCTGGAAGGCAATCCCTTCGATCACGCCGATGATGTCGGCAATCTTCTTGCTGCTGTCATTGATACCGGACATCGTCTCGATGACGCGGCCGACCACCTCGCCGCCCTTGACCGCGATGTCGGATGCATTGCCTGCCAGCTGACTCGCCTGGCGCGCGTTGTCGGCGTTCTGCTTCACGATGCTGGTGAGCTCTTCCATGCTGGAGGCTGTCTCTTCGAGCGAAGAGGCCTGCTCTTCCGTCCGCTGCGAGAGGTCCATGTTGCCCGCTGCGATCTGCTTGGTCGCGCTGGCGATGGATTCGCTGCCGCCACGCATGGTCTCGATCGTGCGGATCAGGCCGCGCTGCATATCGATCAGGCCGCGGGTGAGCGCACCCATCTCGTCGTGGCTGGTGACCGTGATGTGCTCCGTCAGGTTGCCCCGCGAGATCTCGCCAAAGTGGCCCAGCATGCGCGACAGCGGCACCGAAATCGCACGATGCAGGCCGAACGCACAACCGAGCGCGGCGGCAATGCCCACCGCAATGGCGCTGACGATCAGCAAAAGGAAGGCGTGCGAGCGCGCCGACGCGCCGTCATAGGCAGCCTTGGCCTGTTCCGCCTGGCTGCGGTCCAGCGCATCCGCCGCGGACGTCAGGGCCACGGACAGCGGCGGGATGGTGTTCATCACGACCTTGTCGGCAGCGGCGGCATCGCGTGCGCGCAGGGCGCTCATCAGCGGCTCGATGCCGTCGCGGAAGAGCGCATTGCGCCTGGCTTCAACCTCTGCTGCAAGACGCGATTCATCGGCAGACATGGGCAGCGCCTTGTACTGCTTCCAGGCGTCGTCGGACTTGGCGCGGTAGCCGTTGGCCTTGTCGATGATGGCCGGTACATCGGCCGCATCCGGATGAAAGACAGCGCGATCGAGCGTCGTTCGGACGATCGCCGCGTTCAGTTGCGCCTTGCCCAGGAGGGACGCCGAGACAAGCTGGTTGGTGTAGATCTCGTTGATGTTCGCATCGGACGCGCGCATGCCGATCACACCGACGATGCCGGTGGTCAACAGCAGCACCGCCAGCAGCGACAGCGCCGCGTTGAGTCGGAAACGGATGGACAGTCGATTGAGCATGGGAGTCGAAGCTGGGTGATTGCTTCGGCTATATCGGCCGGTCCGCTGCGTTTCTGAAGCAGAACCGGCACCCATGCGAACAGATGTGGCTAGTACGGCACCGCCGTGTTGTTTTCAATGCGGGCGCGGTCACCCGGGCGCAGACCATTGGGATTGTTCTGCGTGAGCGTGACGCGGGAGTTATCGTTCAGGCGCAGCGTCACCTGATAGGTCTGCCCAGCCACAGTATTGCCTTCCACCGCATTGCCGGCCATCGCCCCGGCCACGGCGCCGCCGATGGTAGCCACGGTGTTGCCACGCCCGCCGCCAACCTGGTGACCAAGGAGGCCGCCCACGACGCCGCCGAGCACGGCCCCCACGCCAGTGGGCTGGCCACGCACCGGCACGACGTCGATACGCTCGACTACGCCGTAGCGGTTATCCGCCGGTGTCTGGTAGGCAGGCGCGCCATTGGCGGGATACGGTGAATAGTTCGGCTGCGAATACGCGGGCGCCGGCTGCTGCGACGGGTAAGGCTGCTGCGGGTAAGGCTGCGGCGCATTCTGATCGTAACTGCCGTAGCCATTGTTGTAGCGGCTGTCATACCCGTTGGCGTACGGAGTGGTGCTGTACGTCGTGCTGCCATCACTGTTGCCGTATGCACTGCTGCCCGCGGCATAGCCGGCGCCGTAACCGGCGCCATATCCCGGATAGGGCGCGGTCATGCAGCCAGTCAGACCCGCCGTCACGGCGGCCAACGCCGCCACTGCCACCCACCGCCCAGCGCGGCCGGCGCGTGCCGGCCTGTTCGTTGCTTGCATGATGAATCCCGTCTTGTGAGCGAAGCGTCTGGCCCGGGCCGGGTCGGTCCCGGCCTGGGGCTATGCGCCTCTTGCCGCGAAGTCTATGCCCCCGTCTGCCTGGCCCGTGAAACCAAACCCGCTCATTGGTAACGGTGTGTAACCGCACCGCCGCAATGGCTTCCGGGGCAGCCCTTTGGGCCACGCTATCATCGCCGCTCGCTGTGCATCGCACCTCCCAACGACACGTCGCGGCCCCGCCCTCACCTCCTGACCATGCAACCGACGCTGCTGATCCTCATTGCGATGACGCCCGACAACGTGGCGCAGATCGCTCAACATTTCCACGTCATCCACGCGCCCACCCGGGCTGAGCGCGACGCCGCCATCGCCCACGAAGGCCATGCCGTGCGCATCGTCCTCACGAATGGCTCCACGGGTCTGACGGCCGCTGAAATCGCCGCCATGCCCAGGCTCGAACTCGCATGTGCACTGGGCGCCGGCTACGAGAACATCGACGTGGCAGCGGCGCGTGCGCGCGGTGTAGCGGTCGCCAATGGCGCAGGCACCAACAATGCCTGCGTGGCCGACCATGCCATCGGCCTGCTGCTCGCCACGGTGCGCGGCATCCCGAAACTCGACCGCGCCACGCGTCACGGTATCTGGCGCGACGACCTTCCACTGCAGCCAGGGGTGTGGGGCAAACGCCTGGGCATCGTTGGGCTGGGCACCATCGGCCTGCAGATCGCGCGCCGCGCTGCGGGCTTCGACATGCAGATCGGCTACCACAACCGCAAGCCGCGCGAAGGTGTGCCGTACCGCTACTTCGATGCGCTCAAGGACATGGCCGAATGGGCGGATTTCCTGATCGTTGCCACGCCAGGCGGCGCGCAGACCCGGCATCTCGTCAATCAGACGATCCTCGAAGCGCTTGGGCCGGGTGGCTACGTGGTGAACATCGCGCGCGGCAGCGTGGTGGACACGGCGGCGCTGGAAGCGGCCATCCGCGCAGGCAAGCTGGGCGGCGCCGGGCTGGATGTCTATGAAAGCGAACCGGCACCGCCGGCCGGGTTACTCGACCTCGAGCAGGTCGTGCTGACGCCGCACATTGCGGGCTGGTCACCGGAATCGGTGCAGGCTACGGTGGATCGTTTTCTGGAAAACGCCCGCGGGCATCTCGCCGGGACGGGCGTGGTGTCCCCGGTCTGAAACCGGGGACGGTACAACGACAACGACAGCGCGTCAGAGGATCACGACGCCGGGCGCTTCATCTGGCACGACGTCGGCTGCGCGCCCAGATGCGGCTCGAGCGTGACATCGGTACGCCAGCCGTAGCCAGTGTTTTCCTGGTCGTACTTGATCTTCTTGCCATCGGCCTTGACCCAGGTGGTGACGTAGAGCGTCTGCTGGGCCTGATGGTCGGTCTTGCGCATCTCGACCGGACCGTTCAGGCTTTCGACCGTCATGCCCTCCATGGCCTTGGCGACCTTGGCGGGATCGGCGGAACCCGTCGTCTTGACAGCCTTGGCCAGGAAGGCGATACCGGTGTAGACGTCGGCATTGAAGAAGTCGTCGTTGTACTTCTTCTTGAAGCCGTCGAGCACGGCGCTGGTCTTCGGATTGCCATCATTGGGCGCGAAATAGCTGATGACCTTCACGCGGTCCGCGCCCGATGCGCCCATTGCCGTCGGCACGCCCGTGGTGCCGGCGTAGTACGTGTAGAAGTTCGTGTTCAGGCCCGCGTCCTTGGCTGCACGGATCAGCAACGCGAGGTCGCTTCCCCAGTTGCCGGTGATGACCGTATCGGCGCCCGACGCGCGGATCTTCGCAACGTATGGCGAGAAGTCCTTCACCTGCGCCAGCGGGTGCAGATCTTCGCCCACGACCTGGATGTCCGGGCGCTTGCGCTTCAGGTATTCCTTGGCCGCGCGCGCCACCTGGTGGCCGAACGAATAGTTCTGGTTCAGCAGATAGACCTTCTTGATGTTCTGGTCCTTGGCGAGATAGCTCGTCAGGGCCTCCATCTTCATGTCGGAGTTGGCATCCAGGCGGAAGTGCCAGTAGTTGCACTTGCTGTTCGTCATGTCCGGATCGACGGCCGCGTAGTTCAGATAGACGATTTCCTTGCCCGGGTTGCGGTCGTTGTACTTGGCGACGGCGTCCTGCAGCGCCATGCCCACGCTGGAGCCATCCCCCTGCGCGATGTAGCGGATGCCCTGGTCGGTAATCTGCCGGAGGATCGTCAGGCTTTCCTGCGGCGACACCTTGTTGTCGAACCCGACGACTTCAAATTTGGTGCCGTTGCCGCTCCAGTTCTGCTGATTGGCCAGCTCGGCCGCGTATTGCCAGCTGCGCAACTGGTTCTGGCCCAGCGCGCCCATCAGCCCCGACAGCGGATCGATCCAGGCAATCTTGACGGTCTCGGCGTGAACATTGCCCACGCAGAATGCGCCCGCTACCGCGCCTGCCACGGCCGCCGCGCGCAGCGCAACTCGAAATGCCTTCATGCAAATGTCTCCTGATGTCTTATCGTTTGACGCCGTGCAGAGGGCATCGTCGAGCATGGTTCCTGCACAAAGCCGAAAACCGAGGCTTGCGGCAACTCGATCCTTCCATACACAAACGTATGTGCATGGTAGGAGTGCGTTGTTTGCCGTGTCAACCCGCGCAAACCTGGGGGCCCGAGGGCGGCTTGTGCACTGGACAGCGGTGTCAGCGCGGCTAGAATCCGCCTCATCTCCACGCCGCACGAGGTGCGCATGCCCTCTCCGTTGGTCGACGAACACAAGGGTCCAGTCGACGCCGAAACCCTCTCCGCCGCGGCGCCGCGCACGCAGCTCACGCCCAACGACTGGGTACGCGCAGCCACCGACCTGCTCGTCACCAAGAGCATCGATGCCGTGCGCGTGGATGTGCTCGCCAAGCAATTGGACGTCACGCGCGGCAGCTTCTACTGGCACTTCAAGAACCGCGACGATCTGCTCAACCAGGTGTTGCAGGACTGGAGCGAACGCACGCGCGTCGGCCCCAAGCTGGAGCAGCAGAACCCGTCGGTACAAGGCCTGGTGCGCGACCTGCTCGCGCTGCCGTTTCGCGGACGCAGCGCCCGCCGCACCGCCATGATCGAATTCGCCATCCGGGCCTGGGCGCGGCGCGACCCGATGGCGCAAGAGGCGGTCGAAGCCGTCGACGAACACCGCATGGATTACTACATCCAGCACTTCCAGGCGATCGGCTTTGCGCGCAAGGATGCCAAGGTGCGCGCGTTCATGCTCTACGCGTACCAGCTCTCCGAGGCAAGCCTGTGGCATCAGGGCAGCAAGCCCGACAAGGACGCGCGCCGCCGCTTCTTTGAAGACACGCTGCTCGCTGGCGCGCCTGCTGACGGCTCAAAGCGCACCGCGCAGGAATAAATCGTGCTGCACGAGGCGCATCGGATTGCACGTGCGCCGCGATGCCCGAATCCCCTGCCTTTCACACATCGGACCTCCCCAGCCGGCTCGACCGCCTGCCCTGGAGCCGATTCCACACGCGCGTGGTGGTGGCGCTGGGCATTACCTGGCTGCTCGACGGGCTCGAGGTCACGCTGGCAGGGGCTGTGGCCGGCGCGCTCAAGCAAAGCCCCGCCCTGCAACTGACCAACGCGCAGATCGGCATGGCCAGCAGCGCATACCTGGTGGGCGCCGTGCTCGGCGCGCTGGTCTTCGGATGGCTGACGGATCGGCTCGGGCGGCGCAAGCTGTTCTTCATCACGCTGGGTGTGTACATCTGCGCCACGCTGGCCACGGCGTTCTCCTGGAATTTCGCCAGCCTCGTGCTCTTTCGCGTGCTGACGGGCGCGGGCATCGGCGGCGAATACGCGGCCATCAACTCGACCATCCAGGAGCTGACACCGGCGCGCGTGCGCGGCTGGACGGACCTCGCCATCAACGGCACGTTCTGGATCGGTGCGGCACTGGGCGCCGGAGCATCGCTGTGGCTGCTCGACCCCGCACACGTGAGCGCCGATACGGGCTGGCGGCTGTGCTTTTTGATCGGCGCGGCGCTCGGGCTCATCATTCTCGTCATGCGCTTCTGGATTCCGGAAAGCCCGCGCTGGCTGCTCACGCGTGGCCGGCATGAGGAGGCGCGCGCCATCGTCCGCGACATCGAAGAGGAGATCACCGCGTGCGGTCATCGGTTTGATACCGCACCGCTGGCCACGCTGCGCCTGCGTCACCGCGGCCATCCTGGCCTGGCGGACGTGGCGCGCGTACTGTTCGTGCAGCACCGGCGGCGCGCGCTGGTGGGCCTGGCCCTGATGGCGGCACAGGCCTTTTTCTATAACGCGATCTTTTTCACCTACGCGCTGGTACTGACCGATTTCTACGACGTGCCCGCAACACGGGTCGGCACGTATCTGCTGCCATTTGCGCTGGGCAACTTCCTTGGCCCGCTGCTGCTAGGCAGGTTGTTTGACAGACTCGGCCGCCGCACGATGATTGCGGCCACCTACGCGATCAGTGGCGTGCTGCTGCTCGCCAGCGGGGCGCTGTTCAAGGCCGGCGTGCTCGATGGCACCACGCAGACGCTCGCATGGACGGTGGTGTTCTTCTTCGCCTCCGCGGCAGCAAGTTCGGCCTACCTGACGGTGAGCGAGACGTTTCCGCTGGAAGTGCGCGCGCTGGCCATTGCGTTGTTCTACGCAGTGGGCACCGGCCTGGGTGGGGTGGCAGGGCCGGCACTGTTCGGCTGGCTGATCGACACGCATTCGCGTGGCGCCCTTTTTGGCGGCTACGCGTTTGGCGCGGTGCTGATGCTGCTGGCTGCCGCAGTGCAGGCGCGCTGGGGCACCGCAGCGGAGCGCAAGCCGCTCGAACATGTGGCCGCGCCGCTGTCGATGGATGACGGCCGGGCTTGACCAGCGCCAAGTACGCGCCACCTGCGTCGCATATACTGCGCGCTGCCATTTCCTGTTTTGCCGGAGACACTCATGCCTGACGCGACGTACGACAACCAGAACATCTTCGCCAAGATCCTGCGCGGCGAGCTGCCCTGCATCAAGGTGTACGAAGACGAGCACACCATCGCCTTCATGGACATCATGCCGCAGGCCGACGGCCATGTTCTCGTGCTGCCCAAGGAGGGCGCGGCACTGTTGTTCGACCTGTCCGACGAAGCCGCATCGGCCGCCATCCGCACCACGCGCAAGCTGGCCCGCGCGGTGCGCGACGCGTTCGCGCCGCCGGGCGTTGCCGTCTTCCAGCTGAACGGCGCGGCCGCCGGCCAGACCGTGCCGCATGTGCACTTCCACGTGCTGCCCCGCTACAGCGATACTCCGCTGCAACCGCACGCCCGCGTGCAGGCCGATAACGACAAGCTCAAGGCCCACGCCGAGAAGATCATCGCCGCCCTGCAAGCCGAGTAAGCGCGACGGCTACGGCGCAGGGGATGACGTTATCGCATCCACCTGCGCGATCGTTTCTTCTGCGTTCCCCGCATCCGGCACCACGCCGATCCCCCACCTGAACGAGCACCGGCAGCAGCCGCCCGTCGGGTCGGCAACCGAATTCCATCTGATCGTTCCGGCGTGGCCGCCGCTCACGTGCCGATGCGCAGCGCCGACGGAGTGCGCGCCGCATCCTGGCCGTCATCGCGCAGGAGCTGGCGAACGGCAGTCGCCAGCAGCAGGCCGGCGAAGCGCACCAGGCGGCGTGGCGCGTTGATGTCTTCGGTGACCGCAAAACGCGCCGGCATGCCGGCCGCCGGTTCACCGGACAACCAGAACCGCACGCCCGCCGGCACGTCGATCGACTGCCCCGGCCGAAGCCAGACGTCCTGCAGTTGATGTTCCTGCGTGACCCACAGCAGCCCGGCCTGAGCGGCGATGGTTTGGGCCCGTGCCGACCGCCAGCTCACCGGCATGCCCGGCCGATCCAGTTCGAAGATCCTGATTTCGCGCATGATGGAGACTCCTTGTGCCGGGGTTCGTGGTGGATTGTTATGGACAGCAATTCGGCACGACTCCATCTTGCGCGGCGCGTCAGGGCATTGACATGAACACTTACGAACAGTTTGGCTGAACTGTTCAGCATCTTTCACGAACAGTTCAACAGGTAACGCGCTGCCGCGCGGCGATCAGCCCGCCGCCTGCTGCACGAGCCGGTGATAGAAGCGGATCAGCTCCACCAGGTTGGCCTCGGTGATCCGCTCGTTGGTGCCGTGAAAGCGCGGCAGGTCTTCCGGCTTGGCGCGCACGGGCGAAAAGCGGTACACGTGGTCGGCAATGCCAATCATGTGGCGCGAATCGGTGGCACCGATCATCAGGCCGGGGGCCACCACGGTGCCCGGGAACAACTCGCGCACGGTCTTGTTGATGAGTTGGTACGACGCCGATTGCGTGGGCGACACGGGCGACGCCTCGCTCATGCCGGGCAATGTGCTGAGCTCGAACTTGCCTTTCGGTGCGGCCGCCTTGGCGGCGTCCTGCACGTGCGCCGTCACCGAGGCGATGGTGTCGCCGGGCAGCAGCCGGAAGTTGACGGTGGCTTGCGCGCGGCCGGGCAGCACGTTGTCCTTGTTGCCTGCCTGCACGATCGTCAGGGCCGTGGTGGTACGCAGCATGGCATTGGAGCTGCCCGACGCCTCCAGCTGCTTCTGCACCATCGGTCCGAACAGCCACAGGTTGGACAGCGCAACACGGCTGAAACCCTGCATTTCCGGCGCCAGCGTTTCAAACATTTCCTGGGCGACACCACGAATGCCGGCCGGCAGCTGATCGTCGTCCAGGCGCTTGAGCGCCGCGCTCATCATGGCGATCGCACTCTGCCCCGGCGGCGGCGGCATCGACGAATGACCAGGCGTGGCCCCGACCTTCAGCTGCACGGAAAGGAAACCCTTCTCCGCCACGCCAATCAGCGCCGCCGGCTTGGCCAGCCCGGGCAACACGCCTTCCGTGATCAGCAACCCTTCGTCGATGACGAAATCAAGACGTTCACCACGCGACTTGAGCAGCGCAGCGATCTGCTTGGCGCCACGCTCGCCACCGACCTCCTCATCGGCGCCAAAGGCAAGGTGGATCGTGCGGCGCGGCTTGAAACCGCTGGCGGCCAGCAGCTCGATGGCTTCCATCTGCGAGATCAGGTTGCCCTTGTCGTCCCACGCGCCGCGGCCCCAGACAAAGCCGTCCTTCACCACGCCGTCGAAAGGCGGTTCCATCCAGTCGCCTTCCGTGCCGGGGGCGATGGGCACGACGTCCTGGTGTGCCATCAGCATGATCGGCGGCAATGACGGGTCGGAGCCCTTCCACGTGTAGAGCAGCGCAAAGTCACCCACCTGCTCGCGCTGCATGACTGCGTGGGCTTTCGGGTAACGCGCCTCCAGCATGGCGTGCAGCTGGCGGAACTGGTCTGCATTCAACTGCGCATCCGTCGCGCTGGACACCGTGCGGGCACGCACCGCCTCCGCAAGGTGGGCGGCGGCCGCTGGGCCATCCACCGCCACCGGCGTGACGGCCGGCACATCGATCTGGCGCGAGCGATGCCGCCACGTATTGACGGCCACGGCCGCCGCCAGTGCCAGCAGGATGACGACAACCGCCAGCAACAAGCGGCCGACAACGCGGCCGGCCATCCCACTACGTCGCATGAATGAAGCCTTCATTCGTGTCCCCTCTCCTTTGGTATGCGTTGTTGATGAGTCTGGAACGCAAGTATCACTGCAACTCGGTGCATACGCCACCACCGCGGAGGACGGGTTTCCGAGCATTACAATGCACTGAACAGTTGCGAACAGTCCGTGCCGACTGTCCTGCAGCTTTCACCTCCCCCGCCGCCCGCGCCATGAAACTCCAGATCGACCCCGCCACCCGCGTGCCCATCTCCGACCAGATCGTTGCGGGCGTGCAGGCCTGGATTGGCGACAACGACGTCCGGCCGGGCGCCAAGCTGCCGTCCATTCGCCAACTGGCGGCGGAATATGGCATCAGCCGCTTTCCCGTCATCGAGGCATATGACCGGCTCGTTTCGCTTGGGCTGCTGGACTCGCGCCACGGATCGGGCTTCTACGTGGCCGAGAGCGGACTGACCGGACGAGACGGACGGGGCTGGACGGACCCGCGCCGGGCAGAGGCCGAATCCAAGCACATCTTCGAGCAGTTCAGTTACCCCGACGGCATGCTCAAGCTCGGCGGCGGTTTCGTGCCCGCCGACTGGCGCGACATGGATGGCCTCACGCAGGCCATTCGCCAGGTGTCTCGCACGGACACGCACGCCGTGATCGACTACGCGCCGCCGCTGGGCAATCCTGCGCTGCGCTAGCAGATCATGATGCGCGCCCGGCAGCTGGGGGTGCAGGCCGAGCTGCCCAACGTGATGATCACGGCGGGCACCAGCCAGGCCATCGACCTCGTCATTCGCCATCTGCTCAAGCCGGGCGATACGGTGTTCGTCGAAGACCCGGGTTATTACACCGTCTTCGGCCTGCTGCGGCTGCACGGCGTGAAGCTGGTCGGCATTCCGCGCAAGGCCGACGGCCCCGATGTCGATGTGGCCGAGGCCATGTTGCGCGAGCACCGTCCCAAACTGTTCATCATCAATAGCGTGCTGCAGAACCCGACGGGCTCGACCTTGTCGCCGCCGGTCGCGTTCCGCCTGCTGGAGCTGGCACGGCGCCATGGCTTCGTCTTTCTGGAAGACGACATCTTTGCCGACCTGCAGGCCGACCCGACCGCCCGGCTGGCCACGCTGGATCAGATGGAACACGTCATCTACGTTGGCGGCTTTTCCAAGACGGTGTCGGCGTCGTTGCCGGTCGGCTATCTGATTGCCAAGCGCGAGCTCGTGCACGATCTCACCAACGTGAAGATGCTGACCAGCGTGGGCGGCTCGCGCTTTGCCGAGGCCGTGGTGACCACGCTGCTCGAGCGCGGTGCCTATCGGAAGTATGTGGAGCGGCTGCGCCAGCGCATCGGTGATTCGGTCATCGCGTCGCTCGATGTGCTGTCCGATGCCGGGTGGGAGGTCTTCCATCATCCGCCGGGCGGCAACTTCCTGTGGGCCCGCGTGCCGCATGTGGAGGATTCGCGCGACCTGGCCGCCGTCGCGGAAAAGCATGGCGTGACGCTCGCACCGGGGCACTATTTCCGCCCGAACATGGAAGTCTCGCCCTGGGTACGCATCAACAGCGCCTACGTGAATGAGCCGCGTGCGCTGGCATTCCTGAAGGAAGCGGGGCGTCGCCCTGCGCGCAAGCGCGCCTGAAGCGGCCGCATCCTGCGTGCCAGGCACGCACATTGCGGCGGCATGGACGTTCACGCCGCACCCGCGGCCCAGGAGTCCGATCATGCACAACGCTGAACACAATGCCGCCCAGCCACAGCCCGACGAACCCGTGACCCGCCAACCCGAACAGGCCAAGCTGACCGAAGAACCACCGGATACGCCGCACGGCGACCCGGTGGTGCGCGCTGCGCGGCGTATCCGGTCGGTTGACGCGGCCGGCACCGAAGCGTCGGACAACACGATCGACACCGATGGCAAGGGCCTCGAAGCCGCCAAGGATCGGTCGCATTGGCACGACAACGTCATCTATTCCAACGCGTCGCTCGTCAACACCCATCCTGAGCCTGATCCCGAAGCGCCCATTGCGGGCGTGGACAGCCGGCGCAGTCAAGGGCAGCCCACCATCGCCACCGTTGCCGGACACCATGTGGTGCATCGCGGCGTGGTGAACGAGACGGTGCGCAACGGGACACGGGCGGCGCAACGCTTTGCGCTTGAAGATGACGAGTCCGTCTAAGGGGGGAAGGCGCACCGAATGCCGACGCGCACTGGCACCAATCGCGCGATCGGAAATGAAAAAAGGCGGCCGGACCCGGGCCGCCGAAGGAGACACCGCCGCGCTCAGTGCGCCACGGCGTTGAAATCGGGCGGCCGTCGATCCACGAACGCCCGGAACGCTTCGTGCGCCTCAGGCGACTGCAGCCGGCGCGCAAAGCATGCGCTCTCGGCGTCCATCTGCTGCTTGAGCAGCTCTGCATCGCGCATCAGGCGCTTGGTTTCAGTCAATGCACCGAGCGGCTGGCGCGCCAGGCGCTGCGCAATGGCCTGCGCTTCTTCACCGAGCCTGTCGAGTGGCACCACGCGGTTTGCCAATCCCCACATCAGCGCCGATTGCGCGCTCACTGCATCGCCCAGGGCGAACATCTCGAACGCGCGCACATGGCCCAGCCGCGCCGGCATGAGCAGGCTCGATGCCGCCTCCGGCACCAGCGCAAGATTGACGAACGGCGTAGAGAGCTGCGCGTTGTCGGCCAGCAGCACGAAATCGCAATGCAGCAGCATGGTCGTGCCAATACCGACCGCGCGGCCCTGGACTGCCGCCACCAGAGGGCGTGTGGCACGGGCCAGCGCGTGCAGGAAGCGGATGACGTTGCGCTCCCCGCCGCCCTTGCCGCCGGTCATGGCAATCGATGCGAATTCGCCGATGTCGTTGCCGGCCGAGAACATGTCGCCCTCGGCGCGCAGCAGCACCACGCGCACGGCGTTGTCGCGCTCGGCGGCGTCCAGCGCATCGGCCAGTGCGCCGTACATGGCGTCGGTGATGGCGTTCTTCTTGTCGGCGCGCGCGAGGGTCAGGGTCAGCACGCCATTGGCGTGGCGGCTGTGGATGTGGTCACTCATGGTTCGTCTCCGTTGGGGAACTTGGTTTGCAGGCTGGACAGCCAGCGCGCGACGACGTCGATCTCGGCGTCTGTAAAGCCGTCGGTCAGGCGCGTATTCAGTTCGGTGAGGCCGGCACGCGTTTGGACCAGCGCGGCGCGGCCGGCGTCGGTCAGCCAGAGCTGCCAGGCACGGCCATCCCTGGCGTCGGACCGGCGTTCAATCAGGCCGGCGTCTGCGGTGCGGTCAACCAGCCCGCTCATGGCCGAAGGGCCAAGATCGAGCGCGGCACCGGCCTCGCGCATCAGCGCACCGTCGTTCTTTTCCAGAAAGAACAGCAGGCCGGACTGCGCGGCGGTCACGCCTTCGCCGGTACGGGTCTGGATCCAGCGCTGCAGGCGGCGCTGCCCCACGTTGATCAGGTAGACGAGGCGACGCTCGGGCGCGGTCATGCGGCCTCCGCTTCGGCCCGCGTGGCTGCGGTACGCTCGTGCAGCCAACCTGCCAGCCCCGGCCACAGCGTGCTGGCGAACTGCGGCCGGAAGAAGCCCATGTGCCCGACCGGCCCGCCGGCTTGCGCCGGTGCAATCTGCCTGCGCTCAACCCACGTGCTGGTGAAGTGCATCGTCAGTGCGTTGATGGCGGCGGGTGTCGCCCACGGGTCGTCATCAAACCCATAGACGAGCACCGGATGCGTCACGCGGTTGAAGCGCTCGATGGCGCCCAGCGTCGGGTCATCGAAGAAGTAGCGCTGCATGCCGGCCCACGCGCCCCATTCGATGGCAACGCCGCCGGGCAGGTCCTCGCCCAGGCCCATGCGCTTGCCAGGCACGTAGCCGATCAGCCGCGCCATCAAGGGGCCAACGCCGCGCAGGATCAGCTCCACCCGCCAGCGTTCGCCGCGTTGGCGGATGAAGCGCGAATTGCCCGTATGCGACGCCACCTGCACGACACCGGCCACGTCCCAATCCGCGCTGCACAGGCCGATGGCGTGACCGCCCACCGAGTGCCCGACCGCCAGTTGCGGCAGCCCCGGGTAGCGCGCCTTCGCCCATCGCATCACGCCTTCTGCATCGAGCAGCGCCCAATCGCGCATGCGCGCAGCAAACCGGCGCAGGCTCTTGGGCCGGGATGCGCCGATACCGCGATAGTCGTATGTGATGGTGTGGAAGCCGCAGTCGGCCAGGAACTGGGCAAACGCCTGATAGATGCACTGCGGCACGCCGGTCGCCGGATGCACGACCACCACGCCCCGCGGTACGCCCGAGGCGGCCCAGACTGTGGCACCGAGCGGATAGCCGTCAGTCGCCGGAATGGTTCGGGAAACGCTGTTCATGGTGCCAATTTATTTCGCGTGCAAAGTATTTACTTTGTATGCGAAGTAAATCGACGCGTCAATGATAAAAAGATAAAGCACTTGCTTAACTGTTCGGACACGCTATAGTTAATAACATGCTTAACCATGACGTTTCTCTCGATCTCGCCTTCCAGGCACTGGCGGACGCCAATCGGCGCGCGATGCTCGTCCAGCTCGTGCGCGGGCCGGCTTCCGTGAGCGCGCTGGCACAGCCGCTGGGGATCTCGCTGCCCGCCGTGATGCAGCATCTGGCCGTGCTCGAAAGTTCGGGGCTGGTGCGATCGGAAAAGGTGGGGCGCGTACGCACATGCCGCATCGAACCCCAGGCCCTGAGCCTGGCCGAGCAGTGGATCAACCAACGACGCCTGGAGTGGGAGCAGCACTTCGACCGCCTGGGCGCCTATCTGGACACCCTGAAAATCCAAGGAGACCCACATGACGACGACCGTTGACCGCCCCGCCGGCACCACGCTTCATCCGCTCGTGATGTCGCGCACCTTTCCGGTATCGCGCGACTGGGTCTTCCAGGCGTGGAGCACCGCCGAACACATCAAGCGCTGGTTCTGCCCGATGCATTTCACGGTGCCGGACGCGACGGTCGAATTCCGCGTGGGCGGACGCTTTGACGTCTGCATGCGCTCGCCCGAGGGGCAGGATCATTGGACGCGCGGCCACTTTGTCGAGATCGTTCCCAATGCGCGCCTGGTGATCGACATGAACGTGGTGGATGGCGACAACCGCCCGCTGATGAACGCTCACACCGTAGTGACGTTTGCCGAGGAGCCCGGCGGCTGCACGCGCATGGAAGTCTCGCAGACCCACACGCCGCTTGCCCCGCTCGCCGAACAGATGATCAAGGGCGCGGCCGAAGGCTGGAAGCAGACGCTGGACCGGCTGGAGCGCGAAGCCGCGCGCATGCCAGTGCCCGATGGCGTCGCACGCTCGGTCGTGCACGCCACCTTCACGGTGGAGCGCACGTACGACGCGCCACGCTCGCGCGTTTTCCGGGCGCTGACCGACCCGGCCGCCAAAGCCAAATGGTTTGCCGGCGGCAGCGGCTACACACTGATCGTGCGCGAAATGGACGCGCGCCCCGGCGGCCGCGAAATCGTCAAGGGCCGTTGGGACAGTGGTGTCGTCTCGAGCTTCGAGGCCACGTATCACGATGTCATCCCCGATGAACGGGTCGTCTATTCCTACGTGATGCACCTCGACGACCGCAAGATCTCCGCCTCGCTTGCCACATTGGAGCTACACGCGGCAGGCAACGGCACGCATCTTGTGATGACCGAGCAAGGCGCCTTCCTCGACGGTTACGACGATGCCGGCTCGCGCGAGCGTGGCACGCAATTCCTGCTCGATGCGCTGGGCAATGCGCTGAAGGACTGAGGCGCGGCGGGGGCTTCGATCCATGCGCAGCCAGGCTGTGCGCAAGGTAAGGGCCTCGCGGCACCACCGGTCTCGCGACTGCGGGCCCGGTGCGACCGCCGCGCCATCCGCGCGCACCCGCATTGCCCAACAGCGATTACTGCTTCTGCACCGCCACGCTGCCAATTGAATAGCCCGCGCCGAACGAGCAGATGATGCCCACATCGCCGGATTCCAGATCGGCGCGATGGCGATGGAACGCAATGATGGAACCCGCCGACGCCGTATTTGCAAATTCGTCCAGGATGACCGGTGCCTCGTCCGCCGACGCATCGTGGCCGAGCAGACGCTTGCCGATCAGCTGGTTCATCGCCAGATTGGCCTGGTGGAGCCAGAAGCGGCGCACGTCGGCAGGTGTGTGGCCAAGCGATTGCAGATGCGCAGCGATGTGCTCCGCGGCCATCGGGCAGACTTCCTTGAACACCTTGCGGCCCTCCTGGCGGAAGAGCTGGTCGCGGTCGTCGGGATTACGATCTTCGCTGCGCGAGAGGTAGCCGGCGTTGTTGCGGATGTTGTTGGAGAAACTCGTCGCGCACTTCGTGCCGAGCACGCGCCACGCGTCAGGTGAGCGGGTGTCTTCGGCACGCTCGACCAGCACGGCCGTGCACACATCGCCAAAGATGAAGTGGCAGTCGCGGTCTTTCCAGTCGAGGTGGCCAGAGGTCACCTCGGGGCTCACCACGAGCGCCGCGCGCGCGGTGCCGCTGCGCACGGCGTTGATGGCCTGCTCCAGCCCAAACGTGGCCGACGAGCACGCAACGTTCATATCGAACGCGTAGCCGCTGGCGCCGATGCCGTTCTGGATTTCCACCGCCAGCGCCGGATACGGGCGCTGGAAATTCGACGTCGCGCAGATGAGCATGTCCACGTCGCTGGCGTCTCGGCCGGCAGCAGCCAGGGCGTCGCGCGCAGCCGCCACGCCGATCTCGGCCTGCAGCGACAGCGCATCGTCCGGTCGCGGGGCGAGCTTCGGACGCATGCGCGTCGGGTCCAGCACGCCACTCTTCTCCACCACATAACGCTGGCGGATACCGGATGCCTTCTCGATGAACTCCGCCGACGATTCCTGCAACGGCACGAGCTCACCTGCGGCAATCGCGTCCGCATGCTGGACGTTGTAGCGCTGCGCGTAGGCATTGAAGGAGGCAACCAGCTCCTCGTTGGTGATGACCTCCGGCGCGACCCACAGGCCCGTACCGCTGATGACGACGTCGTGCATACCCGGTATGTGTGAAATTTTCGTGGCGGCGACGATAGCACATCGGATGGGCCGAGCGGCCCGTACGGTGTGGTTGTTTACGTTTAGGCCGCCATCGGGCGGCGCACGGGACACGTCCGGCAACGTTGCCACTGCGCACCGACAGACCAGCAACCGAGGGGGTCTTATCGCGCGCGTCGGCCGGCGCGGGTGCCAACGGGGCCCTCCGCGTCACTGCCCGGCGCGATAAGACCGGTCCGCTGGCCCCGCAATGCCGCCGACTATTCATTCAATGCATTACTGGTCATTCAAATAATAAATTTCACAAATAGTGTGTCGGCCGCTAATCTGGGCACCTTCTTGAGATTGGGCGCACAGACGATGGCGGAGCTCTATCTGGTGCGGCACGGACAAGCCTCGTTCGGCGCCGCCAACTACGACCAGCTTTCCGCTCGCGGCGAGCAGCAGAGCGAGTGGCTTGGCGAGTATTTTGCGCGACACGACGTCGTGTTCGATCGGGTTGTATGCGGCACGCTGCGCCGCCACGAGCAGACAGTCGAGGGCATCCTGCGGGGCATGGGCATTGTTGGTGCCACCTATGAACAGCACGCTGGCCTGAACGAATATGACTTTCACGGGTTATTTGCCGCGCTGGGCGATGACTTTCCCGAGCTGACGCGTCTGGCCACGGGCTCCATGCGCGACCATTACCGGGCGCTCAAGCAGGTGCTCCATCTGTGGTCGGAAGACAAGCTCCGCGGGCCGCTACCCGAGACCTGGGCGGCCTTCCAGCAACGCGTGGCCGATGCTCGCGCAGCCATCCAGGGCGGCGGTGGCCAGCGCGTGCTTGCCATCAGCTCGGGCGGCCCGATTGCCGTGACAGCACAGCAGGTGCTGGCCGCCCCCGCCGCAAGCGCCATCGCGCTGAATCTGCAGATTCGCAACAGCAGCGTCTCGCAGTATTTCTTCAACGCAGATGCGTTCCACCTGGCGACGTTCAACAGCATTCCGCATCTGGATACGCCCGAGCGGCGCGACCACCAGACCTACGGCTGAACGCGGCAGCGCATGGTTGACGCACGACCCATTCCAAACAGATATCCGCTAAAGGAGCGAGACATGAGTACCAACCTGTTCGACCTGACCGGCAAGATCGCCCTGGTGACGGGCGCAAGCCGCGGCATCGGCGAGGAAATCGCCAAACTGCTAGCCGAGCAAGGCGCGCACGTCATCGTATCGAGCCGCAAGCTGGCGGACTGCCAGGCCGTGGCCGACAGCATCCGCGAAGCCGGTGGCAAGGCCGAGGCGCTGGCGTGCCACGTCGGCCGCATGGAAGACATCGAGGCCACCTTTGCACATATCCGCAACACGCATGGCCGGCTGGACATTCTGGTCAACAACGCTGCGGCCAATCCGTACTACGGCCATATCCTCGACACCGACCTCGCCGCCTTTGAAAAGACCGTCGACGTGAACATCCGCGGCTATTTCTTCATGTCGGTCGAAGCCGGCAAGATGATGCGGGCGCAGGGGGGCGGCGCCATCGTCAACACTGCATCCGTCAACGCGCTGCAGCCGGGCGACAAGCAAGGCATCTACTCGATCACCAAGGCCGCCGTGGTCAACATGACCCGTGCGTTCGCCAAGGAATGCGGGCCGCTCGGCATCCGCGTGAACGCGCTGCTGCCAGGCCTGACCAAGACCAAGTTCGCAGGCGCACTGTTCGAAGACAAGGCCACCTACGATCGCTGGATCAGCGAGATCCCGCTGCGCCGCCATGCCGAGCCGCGCGAGATGGCCGGCACGGTGCTCTATCTGGTCTCTGATGCCGCGAGCTACACGAACGGCGAGTGCATCGTCGTGGATGGCGGCATCACGATCTGACACCGATTTACCACGATGCACGCCGGCCGCATTGACGAAATGCGCGGCCGGACACGTCGCACAAGACACGCCATGACCGCCACCCACGCCCGCACGAAGATCGAACGCGCAGACTTCGGGCGTGTATCGGTCTTCTTTGGCGAGAAGAACGGCAAGTACCCCGATGGCAACCAGGTGCTCATTCGCGGCGCGGACACTCGCGCCGCCTTTGACACGCCGGTCGTCTCCAACCACATCGGCGCCGAGTTCGACGCCACCGAACTCGTGGTGATGGGCCACGTGCACGAAGACCACATGGCGGGCCTGCACCGCTTGCCGCGCGCGCGCGTGTACGCGCACGAGGCCGACGTGCCGGCACTGCGGAGTTGGGAAGGCATGGTCGACACGTACGGCCTTGATGACGCACTCGCGCCGCGCATGCTGGAGAAACTCCAACGGGAGTTCTTCTATACGCCGCGCCCCGATGCGCACGGGTACGTGGATGGCGCGTCGTGGGATCTTGGCCAGACGCAGGTCCGTGCGCTCCACTTTCCGGGTCACACGGCGGGCCACAGCGTGCTGCTGATCGAGCCAGAGGCAGTGGCATTCATTGGCGACATCGATCTGACAGGCTTTGGCCCCTACTATGGCGATGCCTGTTCGAGCCTGCACGACTTCCGTCGCAGCCTTGCAAGGCTGCACGAGATCCCCGCCAAGGTGTGGGTCACCTCGCACCATCGCGGCATCTACACCGACCGGGAATCCTTCCTGCGCGATCTCGCCGCCTACACCGCCAAGCTGAGCGAGCGTGAAGCGCGCCTGCTGACCATGCTCGAGGAATCGCCCAAGACGCTGGCGCAACTGGTTGAGCAGCGGTTGCTGTATCCGCCGGGCTACCAGAATGTGTGGGTGGAGGGCGCGGAGCGCAGAACGATCTTGCAGCACCTGGCCGAGTTGCTCGCGCAAGGGCGGGTCCTGCAGGACGACCAAGGCGCCTATCGGGTGGCTTGACCCCCGCCGATCGCTACGACGGCCCGGATTGCGGCCGTTCAGCAACACGCCCTTGAAATGCGTGAATAACTGTATATATTCACAGTAACTGTGAATTTATACAGTGCTCACCATGGACGACCTGATCCGAATCGAAAACGAGTACGACCGCCAGACGGTGGCGTGGCTGCGCGAGCGCCTGGGCGAACAGGCCTTGTGCGAGGTTGTGATGCGCATGGAAGGACGTGGCCGACCGTACGCCTCCGCCGTGTGCCGAACGCTGGGGTTGACGCCACCTCCCCGTCAGCGGGTTTCGCGTGCGCGACCGCTCAATCGCGCTGTCGGCGAGGCATATCTTGCCGCCATCCGCGGCATCCTGGGTACGGGACGACACGCAGCGGCCTAAGTCCTCAGGGTTGGCGAGGCTTTGACACGCAGCCAGGCGGGCCATGCCCGGCGGGGCTGCCGGGCTGGGTTGGGGTACGCGCCCGCAGGGCATCTGCACAACCGTCACGTTGGCAGCCATCCCAAGCCCCCGACTTGCAGATCGATGCAGGCACCCGGCTGGATGCGATGGCATCACCCCTGTACCGCCCGTGCGGCCGGGTGGTCCAACCGGCGTTTGCTCAAGCCGTATGCAGGCGCCCCTTGCGCTCGATATCCGGCAGGAAGACCGTCAACAGACCGATCAGCGGGAGGAACGAGCACAGGTGGTAGACGTTGTAGATATCCGTCGCGTCCGCCAGCTTGCCCAGGACTGCGGCGCCGATGCCGCCCAGCCCGAACGCGAATCCGAAGAACAACCCGGACACCATGCCCACCTTGCCGGGAATCAGCTCCTGCGCGTACACGAGGATGGCAGAGAACGCCGAGGCCAGCACCAACCCGATGATCACGGTCAGCACGGCCGTCCAGAACAGGTTGGCATAGGGCAGCATCAGCGTGAACGGTGCCACACCGAGGATGGATACCCAGATCACGATCTTGCGCCCCACGCGATCCCCGATCGGGCCGCCGACGATCGTGCCAACGGCCACTGAAAACAGAAAGAGGAACAGGAACATCTGCGACGCCTGCGCCGACAGGTGGAATTTCGTGATCAGGTAGAACGTGTAGTAGCTGTTCAGGCTGGCCAGATAGAAGTACTTCGAGAACAGCAGCACGACCAGCAGCGTCATCGCAAACGCCACCTGCCGGCCCGGCAGCCTTGCCGTCGCATGTGCGTGCGCGCCGGCCTTGCGAGCATGCCCCGCGGCGCGTTCACGTTGGTACCAGCCTCCCACGTGATAGAGCACGAAGATGGCGACGAGCGCGGCAAGCGAGAACCACGCCAGGCTGTGCTGCCCGTACGGCATGATGATGGCGGCGGCAAGCAGCGGCCCCATCGCGCTGCCCACATTGCCGCCCACCTGGAACAGCGACTGCGCAAGCCCATGCCGGCCGCCCGAAGCCATGCGTGCCACGCGCGAAGACTCCGGATGGAAGATCGACGAGCCGGTGCCAACCAGCGCGGCAGCAAGCAGCAGCGTGCCATAGTTGGGCGCCATCGACAGCAGCACCAGCCCCACCAGCGTGAACCCCATGCCCACCGACAGCGAGTACGGTTTCGGGTGTTTGTCCGTGTAAAGCCCGACCATCGGCTGCAGCAGCGACGCGGTGATCTGGTAGGTGAGCGTGATCAGCCCGATCTGTGAGAAGTCGAGGTGGAAATTGCCCTTGAGCAGCGGATAAATCGCCAGGATCAACGACTGCATCATGTCGTTGAGGAAATGCGCGAAGCTGATGGCGCCGATCACGCCAAAGCCGGTCTTGTCGGCCTGCGTGGGGGCGGCGGCCGGGCCGTTTGCGGTGGTTTGCATGATGGATCTGTCGAACGAGCAGCAATGCAGGAGCGCTCAATCATGCGCCTAAACGGTGCAGGCCGGTTACCGCAAATTCGACAATGATTAGCGTGAACCAGACAATTTGCTGTCCAGGCGAAAGCGTCAGGCGGCGCCACGCCATTCGCCTTCAGACGCCCGTCAATTTCCCGCAAACCCGCGCCCAGCTTGCCCTGGCAGGCAGCCGACCTGCTAGCCGTTTTCGCGCGTGACGCTCGTCCGTTCGGAGCATGGTCGCTCAGGAGACGTTCTCTATACTCGCCAGCATGGATCGCTGCACGACGCATTCGTGCCCGTGTCAGCGGCCTGGCGGAACCCGCGGCTGTGCCATCAATGCCTGCACGTCGCTCCGCAATCCGAACCGATGACGAGCACCCCGCGGTGCCGAACATTGGTCAGCCATGGGAGGGGAGCCATGAAGATCCTGCTAACGGGAACGCATTGCCGCGCGATGGGAGACCTTTTCTACCAGGCCTTGCTCGACGACCGCGTCGTCTGCTGCTTCGTCACCTCCGAAGCCGTGGACCTCACCGGCACCGCCATGCGCCCGTCGCCCGCTTCGTTCCCACGTACCGACCCTCGGCTCGCTGACGTCTCTCGGTCGGCGAGTTATTGCGCGCCCCTCGTCCCGTAGGGCGCGCCCTTTTCTGCCGATGCCGTCAGCGCGGGGGCGCTGGCGGTTCACCCCTGGCCCGGTCGTCAGCCGATCAGGCCTGCATCCGTCAGCTCACGTTTCATGTAGGCGTACAGCACGGGCGCGGCAATCACGCCGCCCACGCCAAACAGCGCTTCCATCAGGATCAGCGCGAGGATCAGCTCCCACGCCCGCGCGTCGATGCGGCTGCCGATGATGCGTGCGTTCACGAAGTACTCGAGCTTGTGCACGATCACCAGGAAGACGAGCGAGGCCACGGCCAGCTCCAGCGAGGCCGTCACGCTCATCACGACGATGGCGGCGTTGGAGATGAGGTTGCCGACCACCGGAATCAGGCCCGCCACGAACGTCAGCAGGATCAGCGACTTCGAGTACGGTACATGCTGCCCGACCACCGGGAGCGCACCCAGGAGGTAGATGGCCGCAAGCGTTGTGTTCAGCGCGGAGATCTTCACCTGCGCGAACACCACCGTCTCGAACGCCGCGGTCAGCCTGCCCAGCCGGTTCAGCAGCGCCGCAGCCAGCGGCTTGTGGCGCGTCGGATCGGGGGCATCCGACCATGCCACCATCGCACCCACGATCAGGCCAATGAGCGCAAGCACGCTGTGGCGCAGCCCGTCGATACCGACTGTCGACACTTGCCGTCCGTGCTCCTTGAGCATCTCGACCAGGCGTATGCGAAGCTCCGTGACAGACGGCGGAATGTAATCGGCCACAGATCCAGGCAGCGAGGCGCGCAGGTTGTCCAGCACGTCGGCGATGCGCGTGAGCATGCCCTCGAGCCCATGCCCATGCTCGACCAGGCGGCCGATGCCCAGCCCGATGCCCGCCAGAATGAGCGCAGCGACGACCGACACGCCGATGACCGCGATGGCCTTGGCATGCGTGACCAACACGGGCCGCCGGCGCAGGCTGGCCTCGAGCCTGCGAGACAGCGTATAGACCAGCAAGCCGGCAATGGCGGCCGGCAAAAGACGCAGCCACAACACGGCAAGAATCATGGCCACCACCAGCACGTAGCTGACCGTCTTGATGGCGCGAGCGTGTGGATCGAGGGGATGCATCGTCATGAAAACAGGCTGGCAGCAATGTTGATGGAAAGCGCGAGGATGCTCGTGTTGAAGAAGAATGACAGCAGCGACTGCCCGAGCACCGCTCTGCGCATCGCACGCGAGCGGATGCTGATATCTGCCGTCTGGCTCGCGACCGCGATCGTGAACGAGAAGTAGAGGAAATCCCAGTAATCGGGCTCGATCTCCCGATCGGGAAACTGCAGGGGCAGCTCGTCGCGCGCCCGGTAGTACAGATGCGCGTAGTGCACCGTAAACATCATCGGCACCATCAGCCACGCGCCCAGCACCGTCACGCCGGCAAAAGCGGTGTGCCATGCCTGCGCATGTCCCGCCGACCTGGCCGTCGCCAGCTCAAAGGCAATCGCAACCATGCTGGCGACCACGCCCAGGCACACCACGGCCAGCACTGCCGAGGCACGCTCGTCTTCGCGGCGGGCCACGGCGCGTATGCGACGCGGATCGGCGCGCAGCATCATCCCGGAAATCAGGACGAGGTACGTCCAGACAGCGGCGTCCCAGCCGAGCAGCGTGCGCGTGAGCCATCCGCGCTCCGCCGGCACCAGCATGCCGACGACAACTCCAAGGCTCAGCGCCACCAACAGGCGTGGCCGGGCGGCCGCGAAGCGGGACAATTCCAGGGGCTCGTCTTGCGTTGTCACATGGCCTCTCGTGCGGTCCAGGCATTGAACGGTGATCGCCGACAGGCGCCGGCTACGGAGGCGACATGGTAGCCGTTTCAGGGCGCTGTCAGCATCGACGCGAATGAACGCTTGCAACGCTCCTGCACGCGCTCGTGCGTTTGCAGCTGCTCGGCGATGACGGTGGCCTCCGGATACACGCGGCACATGCCAATGATCGCAATCTCCAGCGAATCCTGTGACCCGGCCTGAAACTGGAATTGTTCGAGCACCGTGTCATCCGTATCACGCACTGTGATCTGGAAGGGGCCGGGCGTGACGGTGGCGCAAGCCGCCAGCGTTGCAGTCGCCGCGGCAAGCAAGAGACGCCATAGGGTGCAGGTCAAACAGCGGGAGCGGATCATCTTGGCTTCCTGGATGCGATGGCAGTAAGACGCCAGGCTCGCCGTTAAGTTTGCCGCAATCGTGCCCCGACACGCGCAAAAAAAACGCCCGCTTGTGCGGGCGTTCGTGCGGAGCGGGCGAGGCCTCAGACGGCGGCGCCGTCGGTGTAGGGGTTGAACTTGTCACCCACCTTGGCGCCTTCGGTGTACGGATCGAACTTGCCGGCACGGGCCAGTGCACCCTCGGTGTAGGGGTCGAACTTGCTGCCGGCCTTGGCGCCTTCGGTGTACGTATCAAACTTGCCGGTACGGGCCAGCGCGCCTTGCGTGTACGGATCGAACTTGTCGCCGGCCTTGGCGCCTTCGGTGTACGGGTCGAACTTGCTGCCAGCCTTGGCGCCTTGCGTGTAGGCGTCGAATCGTTGGCCAGCCGCAGCGCCTTGGGTGTAGACGTCAAACTTCGCGGCCGCCAGCGCGGGCACGGAAGCCAGTGCAATCAGGGCTGCAATCAGGGTGCGTTGTGCTTTCATGATTCTTCTCCGGTGTGGGCGCAGCGCGTCGGGCAGTGGTCCGTTTTGGGGACCCTTTTTCGCTGCGGCGCCGCATTCGATGAAGCCATCGTAGGCGAGCTCTCGACGACAATAAATGTCGTGACAGACAATTTATTGTTGCGATATGTGAAATTAAGGGAAAACCCGCATTAACAGTGAATTTGCGGCCTGCGGCAAGGAAAGAACGCTCTTTTTACGCAAACAAACAATGTGACTTTTTCGACAAAAGTCAGCTTTGTGCGCGCCGCGAACGATCTAAAGAGCTGCAACGTGGTGCGTTGCATCATCCTCCCGGACGTCGATCGAATGGCCTTGTCAGACGACCAGCACACGCCACCCGGCAGGCCGTCTGTGCCACACTGCGCAACATTCGCTTCCGGCTGACTGCACGATGAAACCTGTCCTGATCGCTGTGTCGCTGTTGTGTGCCGCACTTCTGTCCGGCTGTGGAGTGGCCGCGGCGCCCTGCCGCGTGGCGTCGGCCGGCCTCAAGATGGTGCCGCTCGTGGGCCACGTCGCCGCCGCGCCCACCGACGCCTGCGCCGACATCATTGATTGAATCCGAACCGTCACAACGACCGCTGCATGAGTAGGCAATCCAGCCAGCGATCGAACTTGTAGCCCACATGTTCCAGGACGCCCACCTCGCGGAAGCCGCAGCGCGCGTGCAGCCGCGCGGAGCCAGGGTTCTGATGGCCGCCTCCCACCACCGCCACCATTTGCTTGAAGCCGCGCGCCTGGCAATCCCGGATCAACGCCTGCAGCAATAGCGTGCCGACGCCTCGCCCCTGCGCGGCGGTATCCAGATAGATCGAATCTTCCACCGTGTTTCGATAAGCCGGCCGCGCGCGGTGCGGGCCGGCGTAGGCGTAGCCGAGCAGCGTGCCGTCCGCCTCTGCCACCACGTAGGGCATGCCGGCATCCTGCAACGCCTGGAAGCGGCGCGTCATCTCGGCCAAGTCGGGTGGGTCGGTCTCAAAGCTGGCGGTCCCGGTGCGCACATGGTGCGCGTAGATCGCCACGATGGCCGGCAGGTCAGCCAGTGTGGCCGGACGGACGTCGATGGTTTGGGTGCCGGGCGCGGAGTGGGAATCGACGGAGATCGGTGCGGAAGACATGGCAGCGGGAACGCACAGGGGGCAGGCAGAGGGAAAGCCGCATTGTCACGCCAATTTCATGAGATCGGTGCGTGCACCGGCGCGCGCTGCTGGTATGGCTACCGGACGACGCCGGAATGCGGTAAGTTGACGGACGCATTTTGCCACGTGGCCCCTCGCCTCCACCTCTTTCATGCACGATCTGTTTCCCCTGCTCGCCGAATACGGTGCGTTTGCCGTGTTCCTCAACGTGCTGCTCACGCAGGCAGGCGCGCCGTTGCCCGCAGTACCGACGCTCCTGGTAGGCGGTGCGCTCACCCTGAACGGCCCCCTGTTCTTCATGGAGTTGCTGCCCGCCGCCATCACGGGAGCCCTGCTCGGCGACGGCCTGTGGTATCTGGCGGGCAAGCGGTACGGCCGACATGTGATGGCCCTGCTTTGCCGGGTGTCCCTGTCCCCGGATTCCTGCGTGCGCCGCACGCGCACGCAATTCGAGCGTTGGGGCGCGCCGCTGTTGCTGGTTTCAAAGTTTGTGCCGGGTCTGTCGACGGTGTCGTCGGCGCTGCTGGGCACCATGCGTACGCCGTTCAGTACATTCGTGCTCTACAACCTGGCAGGCTCGGCACTTTGGGCAATCATCTGGCTCATGCTGGGGCGGGTTGCGCACGACAGCATCGACCAGGCCCTGCGGCAGCTCGACCTGCTCGGCGCGCGCGCCATCGTGTTGATCCTGCTGCTGGCAGTCGCCTACGTGACCGTGCGCTGGCTGCAGCGGTGGCGTTTTCGCAAGATGCTGGAAATGGTGCGCATTTCTCCCGACGAACTGCATGCGCTCATCGAGTCAGGCGCGGCGCCGGTCATCGTCGACGTGCGTGCCGACAGTTCGAGGCAACTGCAGCCGCAACGCATTCCCGGGGCGGTCTTGTACGACATGTCGAGCCAGCACAACGCGATCGAGATTGATGGCCCGGACCGCGAGATCGTCATCTACTGTGCCTGCCCCAACGAGGCGTCGGCTGTGGCGGTTGCGCGCACCCTCATGAGCCGCGGCTTCAAGCGCGTGCGCCCGCTGCACGGCGGCATCGATGCGTGGATCGCTCGCGGCTACGGCGTCGAGCACGTCGTTCCGGTAACCCCGGCAACACTGCAAGCTGCCGAAGCCCGCGCCTGAATTACCGCGCCCAAAAACAAAAAGCGCACCTCTCGGTGCGCTCTCCCGTAAGTACGGCAAACATGCGGTGCGCCAGCCCCCCGGCTCGGACACGCCGCATCGGTCCGTTATGCATCCGCCCGAAGGCGGATGTGGCGAAGTGATCCCCGTTTGATCCCGTCTTCGCCGGTCGGACTTGACCCCCTTGTTATCCCTCGCAAGGCTGCCGCTCCATGCTGGCGCGCGGCGCGCTTGCGTTGTGATTTCCCGTCCTTCCTACTGCTTTCATCGCCTTGCGGCCGGCCGTTGTGACGGCACTCCAAGGCCTATACGGCAGGTTTCAGCAAACCTTTAGGCCCAAGATCAGGCAAATGTGTCGACGGCGCCATCGTGGCTCGATACGCGCGACGGCGTGGCCGCTACCGCATCGCCCTCTGCACGATTCTGACCAGCGCCGCCAAACCGGCCACCACCGCCATTGCCTGAGCCGTTGCCTTGTGCGGACGAGCCTTGCCACGCATTCTGCTGCTGGCTGAAGTCGCCCGTACTGACCGAGGTTTGCGCGAGCTGCATGCCGCCTTGCTGCAAGGCATCACGCAGGCGCGGCATGGCGTCCTGCACGAGCTCGGCCACGGCCTGGTGCTGGCAGACAAAGCTGGCGTTGACGGCGCCGTTGTCCACCTCGAGCTTGACGTGCAGACCGCCCAGCTCGGCGGGGTTCAGCTGCAGTTCGGCCGACGACTGGCGATGCACCTGCATGAAGGCAAGCTGGCTGGCCATGCTCTGCGGCCACGCGGCATCGCCGAAGGTGGGCAGTGTGTGGATCTGTGCGGGGCTGATCGATGCGCCGGCCGCCGGGCCCGCTGCACCGGCATTGCCCACGGCGAACGTGGGAGCAGCCATGCTCGCATCGCCATTGGCGCGTGCCAGCATGCCCTGGAACTGGGTGCCCGTGCCTTGGGAATCGGCCTGCGTGCCAGCGTTGCCGCCATCGCGCGACTGACTCGCCGCATCGGAAACGGCGGCCGCGGCAGTCTGCGTGACGTTGCCATGCGCGCTGGCATCGGCGCGGCGCGGCAGGCCGTGCTCGCCGCCGGCGCCCGGCGCTTGCGACGCGGTGCCAAGTTGGCGTACCGCAGACGGCGTGTTGTCGGCGACGGCTCGCGTGCGCGCCAAGGTCTGTGCCAGGGCGGCGCCATCGGGAAGCGGCGTGGCAGGCGGCGTCGGCGTGTTCGGTGCGGTCATTGCCCCGGCTGCCGTGCCTTTGGCGTCCTTGCCATGGCTGGCGGCCTGCAGTGCTGCCTGACCGGCCTGCACTGGGGCGGCAGCGGGGTCGGTGGAGCCTTGCGCGGCTGTGGCTGCGGCATTCAGCGCAGCCAACGCCGCGGCATCGGCTGCGGCCGATTTGCCGCCCGGTTGGGTCGCGCCTGTGACATTGTCATTCGGCTGAGCGCCTGACTGCGACGCCGTTGGGGCAATCACCTGCTGTGCGGCCTGCTGTGCAGCCTGGCGTGCCGCCTCGATCTGTGCAGCCAGCTGCGCGGCTGGGTCAGCAACCGCCTGCGCGGCAGCATCCAGGTCTTTGGTATCCGTTGTCTTGGCCGGCTTGGCGTTCACTGCGTCCTGCGCGCTGGTGGCGGGCGTTGCCGCGGCCTGAGCCGGAGCACTGGCATCTGCCGGCGAGGCATCCGGGTCGTTGCGTGGGGCGTTGGCGTACGCTGCGTCCTTGCGGCCAGCATCGTCGGTGGTGGGCTGGGCGTCGGCCCGGCGGTCTGCCGCTTGTTGCGCGGCCCGGTCCAGTTGCAGCCGATCCGACAACAGGTTGCCGAATGTATCGGTTCCGGACGATGCCCCTTGGCCCTTGTCAGCGGCGGCGTGACCCGCCGAGAACATGGCGCCCAGATCCTTCGTGGCGGCGTTTTGGGTGGCACTCAGACCCACGTTGACTCCGTCTTGCGTATTCAGTTGATTCGGCTTCAATTGCCGCCCTGCGCCGCACGCATGCGGATCAGCTTGGCGGCGTGCTCGTCGTTTTCGCGCTGGGCGCGGCGCTCCTGGTCCAGACGCTGCTCTTCAATATGGCGCTGGCGCAGGATGTCGAACGACTGTTCGCGGCGCTGCTTTTCCAGCCAGTTGGCACGGCTCATTGCGAGCTGCTGCTCCAGCGCATTGATGGTGCCCTTCTGCTGGTGCACGGCATTGCCCAGGCGGTCGATAAAAGCCGCGTAGTTGCGCAGGCGCGTCACGTCCATGCCGCCTTCGGCGCTGCTCAGCATCTGCTGGTGGTAGTTGTTACGGTAGTCGGACAGCAGCGCCAGCTTTTGCGTGGCAGCCTCGCGCGTGTTCATCAGGCGGCCGACTTCCTGCGTGGCTTTTTCGGTGTCCTTCTGGGCCAGTTCCAGCAAGGTTTCGAGGCGGAACGGCTTGTTCATGGTGGTCATCGGTGGACCCTCCAGCTTCCCGTTACATCAACCCATCGGACGCAAACCCGGCGGCTTTAGCCTTCGGCTTGCGCAACGCTTGCGGCTTCACAGTGTCAAGCGGGCACATCAGGCCAGCACTCCCTGCATCTTCTGCAGCGTGTGCTCGCGGCTTTCGTTCTCGAACATGCCTTGCTGCAGGAATGCTTCCATGTCGGGGTAGCGCGCGATGGCCTGGTCGGTCACCGGGTCGCTGCCACGTGCGTAGGCGCCTACGGCAATCAGGTCGCGGTTGCGCTGATAGCGGGCGTAGAGCTGCTTGAAGCGGCGCGCCGTGTCGAGCTGCTCGCGCGGCACGATGGCCGACATCACGCGGCTGATCGACTGTTCGATATCGATGGCCGGGTAGTGGCCCTGCTCCGCCAACTTGCGCGAGAGCACGAAGTGGCCGTCCAGAATGGCGCGCGCTGCATCGGCAATCGGGTCCTGCTGGTCATCGCCTTCGGCCAGCACGGTGTAGAACGCGGTGATGGAGCCTCCGCGCCCGTCGGCATCCACCATGCCGTTGCCGGCACGCTCAACCAGCGCGGGCAGCTTGGCAAACGCCGAGGGCGGATAGCCCTTGGTGGCCGGCGGCTCGCCGATGGCCAGGGCGATTTCGCGCTGTGCCATCGCGTAACGCGTGAGCGAATCGACGATCAGCAGCACGTTGCAGCCGCGGTCGCGGAAGTATTCGGCAATCGTGTGTGCGTAGGCGGCACCCTGCAGGCGCATCAGCGGCGAGGTATCGGCCGGTGCAGCCACCACGGCCGAGCGTGCCAGGCCTTCGTCGCCAAGAATCTCGTCGATGAATTCCTTCACTTCGCGGCCGCGCTCGCCGATCAGGCCCACCACCACCACGTCGGCCTGCGTATAGCGGGCCATCATGCCCAGCAGCACGCTCTTGCCGACGCCGGAGCCGGCGAACAGGCCGAGGCGTTGCCCCTGACCGACAGTGAGCAAGCCGTTGATGGCCCGCACGCCCACGTCCATCACATTCTCGATCGGCTTGCGCTTGAGGGGGTTCAGCGGCGCCGGGGCAAGCGTGCCCCAGGCAAGTTCGTCCGGGTTGCCAAGCGGGCCCTTGCCGTCGAGCGGCTCGCCATTGGCGTCGACCACGCGGCCCAGCAGGCGCGGGCCCACGGGCAAGAACTTGCTGTGCGAGATGGTTGGATCGGCCGCGTCAGCGGGCAGGTGCTGCGCTTCAAGCGGAAACACCCGTGCACCGGGCACCACGCCCACCAGGTCCGTCTGCGGCATCAGGAAGGCGCGCTCTTCGGCAAAGCCCACCACTTCGGCCAACACGTGGCGGCCATGCGGCAGTTCTACCCGGCAGGCGCTACCCACGGGCAGCTTCAGGCCAACGGCCTCCATGACGAGCCCCGCCACGCGGGTGAGCTTGCCGCACGTCACCACCGGGCGCGCGAGGCGAGCACGCTGCGCGGTCTGACGCAGATGCGACTGCCACACGCGCACGTTCGGGTTGCTGCTGGCGCTCTGCGCTGGCGACTGCACGGTCTCAAGCGACATGAAGCGCTCCTCCCGCCACGCGCTCGGCTTCGGAGCGCTCGCTGGCGATCCACGCGGTATCGCGGCCCAGCGCGCGCGTCAGTTCAGCCCAGCGGGTCTGCAGCGTGGCATCGGTTTCCCCAAAGCGGGTCTGCACACGGCAACCGCCGCGCTCGATGGCGGCGTCGACGATGAGCGTCCAGCCTGCGGCAGCCAGTTCGGTCCCCAGCATCTGGCGGATCAGTTCGGCATCGTCGGCATGCACGCGAAGCATGGCGGGCGCGGGCGCCGTGGGCGCGTCGCCCAGGACCTCGCGTACGAGCGGCACGATGCGCTCGGGCTGCGCATGCAGCGCACCGTGCAGGAACTGCTGGGCGAGCTGCAGGGCCAGATCCACCAGTTCGTCGGCAACGCTGCCGTTCAATTGGTCGACCGCATCGCGCACGGACTGCATCAGCGCGGCGATCTGCCTGGAATCGTCTTCCCCCTGGCGGCGGCCTTGCTCAAAACCGTCCTGGAAGCCCTGGGCAAAGCCATCACGGCGGCCTTCGTCACGGGCGTTGGCCAACTCGGCTTCCAGGGCGGCCTGCCATTCCTCTTCGGAAATCGGCGGCTCCTCGGGCTCCGGCGGCGGAGGCGGCGGTGCAGCATCAGCGGCAGCAAGCCGGGCCTCGCGCACAAAGTCGGTGGGCTCCCAGGGCTGGTATTCGACCAGCGTATCGCGGGGGATGATCGGCGGACGCGGCATCTCAGCGCTCCGTCACACGCCGGGCCAGGCGGTCAGACATAGGCGTCCTCCGCCTTGCGGCCGATGGTGATTTCGCCTTCGTCGGCCAGGCGGCGCGCGATCACCAGGATTTCCTTCTGCTGCGCCTCGACTTCCGACACCTTCACGGGGCCGAGCACTTCCAGCTCTTCCTTGAGCATCATGCCGGCGCGCTGCGACATGTTGGCGAACACCTTGTCGCGGAACTCCTGCTTGGCACCCTTGAGCGCCACCACCAGCACCTCCTGGCCGACTTCGCGCAGCAGCGTCTGCAGGCTGCGGTTGTCGAGGTCGATCAGGTTGTCGAACACGAACATCTTCTCGACGATGGCATCGGCCAGTTCCGGGTCACGCGAGCGCACGCCCTCGATGACGGCAGACTCCACCGCGCTCGGCACCAGGTTGAGGATTTCCGCTGCCGTGAGCACGCCACCCATCGCGTTCTTCTTACGGTGGTCGTTGCCTTGCAGCAGCTTGGTCAGCACGTCATTCAGCTCGCGCAGGGCGCTGGGCTGGATGCCGTCGAGGGTGGCAATACGCAGGATGGTGTCGTTGCGCAGGCGCTCGGTGAAGTACGTCAGGATTTCCGATGCCTGGTCGCGGTCCAGGTGCACGAGGATGGTCGCGATGATCTGCGGATGCTCGTTGCGGATCAGTTCCGCCACCGACGACGCGTCCATCCACTTCAGGCCTTCGATGCCGCTGGTGTCGCCACCCGAGAGGATGCGGTCGATGATGTTGGCCGCGCGATCGTCGCCCAGCGCCTTGCGGAAGACGGTGCGGATGTATTCGTTGGAGTCGATGTCCAGCGGCAGGTCTTCGGCTTCGACAAAGAACGCGTCAAAGGCATCGAGCACACGCTCGCGCGAGACGTTCTTCAGCGCGGCCATGGTCGCGCCCAGCTTCTGCACTTCGCGGGGGCCCAGGTGCTTGAGCACTTCGGCGGCTTCGCTTTCGCCCAGCGACATCATGAGGATGGCGCTGCGTTGGAGTCCTTCGGCGCTCATTCGTTACTCACCCATTGCTTGATGACGGCCGCGACGGCACGCGGGTTCTGCTGGGCGACGCGGCGCATCGTCTCCAGCTTGTGCTCGAAGTCTGCGTTCTTGAGCTGCGGCAGGCTGTCGGGTACGTCCTCGCCGCCGGCGCCGATCGCGGATGACGACGGGCCCTCCAGCTCCGGCCCGGCCGACGCCGCAGCGCCGGTGATGATGGGCGCGTTCGGGTCTTCGCCTTCCCGGCCGACGAATGTGGGCGTCGCAGGCGCGTCCTTCTTGTTCAGCGAGCGGATCAGCGGGCGGATCACCGCAAAGACGAGGATCAGGAAGCCGATCGCCAGCGCCAGGTACTTGGCTGCCTGAATGGCGTACTGGATCATCTCCGGCTGCTTCCAGAGCGGCAGGTCGTCCTTTGGCACTGGCAGCGTGCCCGAGAACTGGCTGTTGACCACGTTCACGGAGTCACCACGCTTGGCGTCAAAGCCCACGGCGTCCTTGACCAGCGCGTTGAGCTTGGCCATTTCCGCATCGGACAGCGGCTTCCAGGTCTTGCCGTCGGCACGGTAGTTGACCACCACGGCCACTGAAAGGCGGCGGACCGTCCCCACGGCAGCGCGGGTGCGGCGCACCGTTTTGTCGACTTCGTAGTTGGTGGTGGTATCGCGCGTGCTCGATGTCGCGCCGTTCGTGGTGGTGGCGTTCGTATTTGCCGCCGCCGGTTGCTGCGCCTGGCCGTTGGCGCCATTCGGTCCCGCCGCGGCCGGCTGCGAGGCCGGGGCCGGTGCGGTCGGCAGCATGCGCGGCGCGGTCGGCGGCTGGTTCGACAGCGCTCCCGGCACGCCGCCCTGCGCATCCGCCTTGTTTTGCGTCGATTCTGCGGTGTGCGTGCTGCGCACGGCGGCCGTGGACGGATCCTGGTTCGGACGATACGTCTCGGCCATCTGTTCGGTGTTGTCCAGGTCAACGTCGGCCGTCACCTGGGCGCGCACATTGTCATCGCCCACCACGGGGCCGAGGATGGCCTCGATGCGCTTGATGTAGCCTTGCTCGATCTCGCGCACGTAGTTCAGCTGCGTCGGGTCGAGGCCCGACGCGTTGTCCTGGAACGACGACGACAGCAGGCGGCCCGCTTGATCCACCACCGTCACGTTGGCGAGCGGCAGGTTCGGCACGCTGCTCGACACCAGGTGGCCGATGGCCTGCACCTGCGAGCGATCAAGCATGCGGCCCGGATACAGCGTCAGCAGCACCGAAGCGCTGGGCTTGGCCTGCTCGCGCACGAACACCGACGGCTTGGACAGCGCCAGGTGCACGCGGGCAGACTGCACCTCCTGCATGGCCTGGATCGTGCGGGCAAGCTCGCCCTCCAGGGCGCGCTGGTAATTGACCTGTTCGGCAAACTGGCTGGTGCCGAATTTCTGGTTCTCCATCAGCTCGAAGCCGGCCAGGCCACCTTTGGGCAGCCCTTGCGACGCCAGCTTCAGGCGTGTTTCGTGCACGTTGGCTTCCGGCACCATGATGGCGGTGCCGCCGTCGGCAAAGCGATACGGCACATTCATCTGCTGCAATGCAGCAATGATGGCTCCGCCATCCGCGTCGCTGACATTGCTGAACAGGACGCGGTAGTCGGGCGCGCGGCTCCACAGCATCACAGCGGCGAGCACGGCCACCAGGGCGGCGCCCCCGATCATCATGAGCAGGCGCGGCGACAGACGGCCAAGCGGACCCAGAGCGCCCAGCGCTCCCGCATGCTGGCGCGTCATCGCGCCTTGGCCCACCGCCGGCATATCCACCGTACCGAGCGTGTCGGCGACAGCAACCGAATCGGCTGTCGTTGGCATCCCAAATCTCCTGACTGACTGCGTTGCTGGAGCGGCCCCGAGGCATCGATCACGCGGGCAAGGCTCCGTGGTTGCCATTATCGGCAGGGGGGGCGCAAGCAATTCGGCAAGAAGAGGGCCTTTTCCCTCTCATTTGGGCGCTTGGAACCCGTGGGGCGACTGCTACCTTTGCATCACCGTGGCGCCATGCCGGCCTGAAAAAAGAGGATGGCGCAGCCCGGAACAAAGGGGAGTCTTGATCACATGGATATTACGAACGCCAACTCGGTGGTGTCGCTGATGAACAGCGTGCTGGCGCCGTCCAGCCAGGTCGGCGGCATTGGCGGCAGCACCGGCGGCGCCGATTCGAAGGTCAGCGTCGACTTCGGCTCGGTGCTCAAGTCGTCGCTGGACAGGGTCGATGCCTCGCAACAGAAGGCCGAAGCCGTTTCGCGCAGCTTCGAGATGGGCAACAACGATGTGGACCTCCACGACGTGATGCTGTCGCTGCAGAAGGCCAACATCGACTTACAGACCGCCGTGCAAGTGCGCAACAAGCTGGTCTCGGCCTATCAGAACATCATGAGCATGTCGATCTGACGCCACACGCGATCAGATCGATTCCTTGCCCGTACCAACCGGCTGCGGCCGGTGGGAGCCTGCATGTCCAAACACGCAAAACACCGGGCCAAGCCTGATATCGCCCTGGTGGTCATCGCCCGCGATGAGGCGGCCTGCATCGAGCGCTGCCTGCTGAGCGCCAAGCCCCACGTCGACCGCATGATCGTGCTGGACACCGGCTCGACCGACGACACCGTGGCGATTGCCAAGGCGTGCGGCGCGCAGGTGCGCCATTTCAAGTGGGTGGACGATTTCTCGGCGGCGCGCAACGCTGCGCTGGCAGCGGCCAACGCCGACTGGAACCTCGTGCTCGACGCCGACGAATGGATCGAAAGCGGCGCGGAAGAGCTGCGCAGTGCCTGCACGTTCGGGCCGCTGCTGGGCGTGGTCTGCATCCGCAGCGAGTTCGACGTGTCGGGCCCGGTGGAGCACTCCAATAGCTGGATCGCCCGCCTGCTGCCGCGTGGCGTGCGCTACAAGGGCCGCATCCACGAGCAGCCCGCCGCCAACCTGCAGCGTGTGCGCCTGCCCCTGGTGCTCGGCCACGACGGTTACATGACCGCCAAGCTCGACAAGAAGCGCGGGCGCAACCACACCCTCCTGCAACTGGAACTGGCCGCACACCGGGACGACCCATATGTGCTCTACCAGCTCGGCAAGGACTTCGAGATCAACCAGAAAGACCCGACCCAGGCTGCCGCCCACTACGAGCAGGCGCTCGCCAAGGCTCCAAAGCAAGTGCCCTATCGACACGATCTCTGCATCTGCCTGCTGGCCTGCCTGAGCAAGTCCGGGCAACTCGACCGCGCCATCACCCTGGCAGGCGAGTGGATGGAGGAGTGGTCGGGCTCGCCGGACTACTTCTACATGCTGGGCCATCTGATGTTCGAAGCCGCGGCCAAGGACCCGGCACAGGCCGAAAAGCAATGGCTGCCGATGGCGGAGAACGCCTTCCTGAAGTGCCTGGAGATTGGCGAGCAGCCCAAGCTGGACGCCGCCGTGTTCGGGCGCGGCAGCTTTGCCGCCGCAAAGTACCTGGCGCTGACCTATCGCGCCCTGGCCGACACACTGGCCATCAAGTCGAACCAATATTCCGACCTCGCGCGGCAGATGCAGGAACGCAGCGCGGTCGCCGCCGCATGAGCACGCAATCATGAAGACAGTGATCCTGGCCGGGGGCCTCGGCACACGCATCAGCGAGGAATCGCACCTGCGGCCCAAGCCGATGATCGAAATTGGTGGCCGCCCGATCCTGTGGCACATCATGAAGATCTATGCCGCGCACGGTATCAACGACTTCATCATCTGCCTCGGTTACAAGGGCTACGTCATCAAGGAGTACTTCGCCAATTACTTCCTGCACATGTCGGACGTGACGTTCGATATGTCGAAGAACGAAGTGACCGTGCACGAGCGCCATGCCGAGCCCTGGCGCGTCACGCTGGTCGACACGGGCGAGCAATCGCAGACCGGCGGGCGCCTGAAGCGCGTGGCCGCCTATCTGGACCCGAACGAACCGTTCTGCTTCACCTACGGCGACGGCGTGTCCGACATCGACATCACCAGCAAGATCGCCTTCCACCGCGAGCACGGCAAGATGGCGACCGTGACGGCCGTGCAGCCGCCGGGCCGCTACGGCATGCTCCAGCGCGACGGCGCCCGCGTGACCGGCTTTACCGAAAAGCCGCCCGGCGACGGCGGCAGCTGGATCAACGGCGGCTTCTTCGTGCTCAATCCGGCGGTGATCGAATACATCGCGAGCGAAGACACCCCGTGGGAAGGCGCGCCCATGGCACGCCTGGCCGAGATGGGCGAACTGAACACGTTCGAGCACCACGGTTTCTGGCAGCCGATGGACACGCTGCGCGACAAGAACAGTCTGGAAGCCCTTTGGCAAGCGGGGAGTGCACCGTGGAAAAAGTGGTGATGCTCGACCCGCGTGCGTGGGCCGGCAAGCGCGTCTTCCTGACCGGGCATACCGGTTTCAAGGGCAGTTGGCTTGCGCTCTGGCTGCGCCAGCTTGGCGCCGAGGTGTACGGCTACAGCCTGGCACCGGAAACAACGCCGAATCTGTTCACCGCTGCTGACGTGGAACCCGCATTGGCCGGTCATACGCTGGCGGATATCCGCGATGCGGAGGCCCTGCGTATCGCGATGACAGCGGCGCGGCCCGATGTGGTGTTCCATCTCGCGGCGCAACCGCTGGTGCGTGCGTCGTACAACGACCCGGTTGGCACCTACGCCACCAATGTGATGGGCACCGTGAACGTGCTGGAAGCCGCGCGCGGCTGCACGAACCTGGCTGCCATCGTGGTGGCTACCACCGACAAGTGCTACGACAACCGCGAGTGGGCCTGGGGCTATCGCGAGACCGATGCACTCGGCGGCCATGACCCGTACAGCGCATCCAAGGCCTGTGCCGAACTCGTCGTCGCAAGCTACCGGCGCGCCTTTTTCGCCAACGGCCCGCTGCTGGCCACGGGCCGCGCAGGCAATGTGATCGGCGGCGGCGACTGGTCAGAAGACCGGCTCATCCCCGATGCCGAGCGCGCGATGCGTGCCGGTGCGCCGCTAGTCATCCGTTCACCTCACGCTACGCGGCCCTGGCAGCACGTTCTGGATTGCCTGCATGGGTACCTGTTGCTCGCGCAACGGCTGCTGGCCGGTGACGCAGCTTGCGCAACCGCCTGGAACTTTGGCCCGGACAGCGCCGCCACCCGCACGGTCGAACAGGTCTTGCAAGGCTTGCAACACCATTGGCCCACGCTGATCTGGCAACTGGACGCCAACTCCGCCACCGGCAAGCACGAAGCCGGCATGTTGCATCTGGACGCCAGCCGGGCACGCCAGCAGCTAGGCTGGCAGACAGCGTGGCCGTTCGAGACCGCGCTGGAACAGACCGCCGCGTGGTATCGGCATCTGCATGAAAAGACCGCGGGCGCACGCGCGCTCTGTGACCAGCAGATCGACCGCTTCACCGCCGTCGCGTCTGCCGCCACATCCTGGAGCGCCGCATGAGCCGCTTCACCATCCAACCGACACCGCTGGCCGGCGTGGTCGAGATCAGCCGCAAGGTCATCGGTGACCATCGCGGCTACTTCACGCGCTTCTTCTGCGCAGACGAACTCGCCGCCGCCGGCTTTGACAGCCCGATCGCGCAAATCAATCACTCGTATTCCGCCAAGCGCGGCACCGTGCGCGGGCTGCATTTTCAGTACCCCCCGCATGCCGAGATCAAGCTCGTGAGCTGCGTGCGTGGCCGTGTCTTTGATGTGGCCGTTGACCTGCGTGCAGGCTCGCCGACGTTCCTGCAATGGCATGCGGTGGAGTTGTCCGCCGAACGTCACAACAGCCTGCTGGTGCCGCGCGGGTTTGCCCACGGCTTCCAGGCGCTGGAAGACGATTGCGAGCTGCTGTACCTGACCTCGACGCCGTACGCGCAAGCCGCTGAAGACGGGATCAACCCGACCGACAGCCGCCTAGGCATCGCCTGGCCGCTCGACATTACCGAATGCTCCGACCGGGACCGCAACCATCCGCCGCTGACGAACGCGTTTGCGGGCATTGCGCTGCGAGCCCTGAATCCTGAACTGCAGGAACAGCCATGACCCAGAAGATTCTGTACTCCAAGCCGTCGATCACCGAGCTGGAAGTCGAATACGCCACCGACGCCGCACGCAACGGCTGGGGCGACCAGTGCTACGCCTACATCAATCGCTTCGAAAAGCAGTTTGCGGAATTTGTCGGCACGCAGTACGCCATTGCCACATCAAGCTGCACCGGTGCCATGCACATGGGCCTGGCCGCGCTCGGCATCGGCGCCGGCGATGAGGTGATCCTGGCCGACACGAACTGGATCGCCACGGCATCGCCCATCACTTACGTGGGCGCCACGCCGGTGTTTGTCGACATCCTGCCGGACACGTGGTGCCTGGACCCGGCACTCGTGGAAGCGGCCATCACGCCGCGCACAAAAGCGATCATCGCCACGCACCTCTACGGCAACCTGTGCGAGATGGACCGCCTGCTGGACATCGGCAAGCGCCACGGCATTCCTGTCATCGAAGACGCGGCCGAGGCTGTGGGCTCTCGCTGGCACGGCCACGCAACGGGGTCGCAAGGCATCTTCGGCACGTTCTCGTTCCATGGCACCAAGACCATGACGACGGGCGAAGGCGGCATGTTCGTCACCAACGACCGTGCGCTGTACGACCGCGTGATGACGCTGAACAACCATGGCCGCGTGCCGGGCGGCAAGCAGTTCTGGTCCGACTTCATCGGCTTCAAGTACCGGATTTCCAACGTGCAGGCCGCGATCGGCTGCGCGCAGCTTGAGCGTATCGACGCGCTGGTGGCGCGCAAGCGCGAGATCTTTGCCGAATATCAGGCGCACCTTGGCGGCGTTGCAGGCTTGGCGCTCAACCCCGAGGCGCCCGGCACGCTCAACAGCTACTGGATGCCCACCGTCGTGTTTGACGAAGCGCTGGGCATTACGCGTGACGGGCTGCTGGCCGCGTTCTCGCGCCGCGGCATCGATGCACGCGTGTTCTTTTATCCGCTAAGCCAGACGGAGTTGTTCGGCACGTCCGAGGCCACCGCGCGCCACAACGCGCCCAACAGCTACGCAATTGCCGAGCGCGCCATCAACTTGCCCTCGTACCACGACATGTCGAGCGAGAACATCGCAACGGTATGCAACGTGGTGCTCGATCTCGTGAAAGCCCACCAGGAGACGCTGACATGCCTGGCATCCTGAGCCCCGATCAGGTCGAGACCTTCCAGCGCGACGGCCTGCTGATCCTGCGCGACTTCTACGCGCCGTCGCAGGTCGAGCCGATCCAGCGCGCCATCTACGACATCATCGGTCTGGTGATCGACAAGTATCGTCTCGACATCGAGCGCGCGCCGTTTGCGCCGGAGCGGTTCGACGACGGTTATCAGGCCGTCATCAAGGCCAATCGCAAATACGGCGCCGAGGTGTACGACGCCGTGAAGCAGATCCCCGCGTTTGTCCGCCTGCTGGGCGACGAACGCCATGAGCAGCTGGTTCGCTGCGTGCGCCCCGGCGCGCTGCCGGGCATTGCGCACGCCGGCTCCGGCATCCGCATCGACAACCCGCGCGAAGAGAAATTTCGCGCCAACTGGCATCAGGAGTATCCGGCCCAGTTGCGGAGCCTGGACGGCGTGGTGTTCTGGAGCCCGCTCGTCGAAATCACGCCCGAGATCGGGCCCGTGGAGTTCTGCCCGGGCTCGCACGTCGAAGGACCGCTGCCCGTCTTCAGCGCCGACCCGGACAACGCCGGCAAGCAAGGAGCCTACGCATTGCTGATCAAGGACGAGGCGAGCTACCTCGCGCGCTATCCGCACGTGCAGCCGCTCACCAAGCCCGGCGATCTGGTGATGGTCGACTTCCTGGTGCTGCATGCCTCGGGCCACAACACGAGCCAGCGATCGCGCTGGTCGATGCAGTTCCGCTACTTCAATTTCTGCGAGCCGACCGGGCGCTCGCACGGCTGGAAGGGCTCGTACGCCAACGGCGTCGACTTCCGTACCGTCCACCCAGAACTCTCCGTGGAAGCCTGACCATGACCCAAGGTGCACTGCCCTGCAATGTCTGCCAGCAACCGCTGGCCGAACCGATTTACCGCGCGGCGCCGCAAAGCTCGCTGTCTTCCCTGCGTCGTGCCATGGACGGCACGCTGGAAGTCTTCTGCTGTGCCGCGTGCGGCCATATCCAGACCGCCGAGCTGTGTGACAACGGCAGCTTCTACGACACGGAGTACGACATCCTCGTGGGCAGCGAGGAAGAAGACCAGATCTACGCGGTTGAGAACGGCCAGAAGATCTTCCGTGCCGACCACCAGGTCGCCACGTTCCAACGCAAGCTGGCCCTGCCGGAAGGCGCTCGGGTGGTCGACTTCGGCTGCGCAAAAAGCGCCACCATGCGCCTGCTGAAACAGCAGCGCCCCGACGTAAACGTCCACCTGTTCGATATCAGCGACCGCTACGTCGGTTTCTGGGAAAAATTCCTGAGCCCCGAACAATGGGCCACGTACACGATCCCGCCGGCATGGCAGCGTTCGTTCGATGTCGTCAGCTCGTTCTTCTCGCTCGAACACATCCCTGACCTGACGACCGCGCTGCGCAACATTCACAGCCTGCTGCGCGACGGCGGCCGCCTGTACGCCATCGTGCCAAACACGTTCACCAACTCGGTGGACTTTCTGGTGGCGGATCACGTCAACCATTTCACGCACACGTCGCTGCAGACGCTGCTTGCCAACCACGGGTTTGACCTGCTCGAGGCCGATGCGCACAGCCACCGTGGCGCGTTCGTCGTGACCGCCGCGCGCCGGCCTGGCGACAGCAAAGTCGCGCCAGTAATCGATGCACAGGAATTGGCCGACACACAACGCGCAGCCAACAAGCTGGCCAACTTCTGGCAGCAAGCCTCCAGCCACTTGACGGACTTTGAAACGCAGCATGGCAGCGCGCCCGCCGTCATTTACGGCGCGGGTTTCTACGGCGCCTACACCGCCAGCAATCTGCAACAGCCGCATGCCCTGCGCGCGTTTGTCGATCAGAACCCGTACCTGCAAGGGTCGTCCCTGGCCGGCAAGCCGGTGGTGGCGCTCGACAGCATTCCTGACGAAGTTGAAGTGGTGTACCTGGCCGTGAACCCGGTCATTGCCGATGAAGTGCGGCACACCGTGGAAGCCGCGTATCCGAACCGCTTCCGCTATTTCCGCTTCCAGCCATGATCGCGCGCGGTTCACTCGTCCTTCGGGAATGGCGCGAGAGCGACATCCCTCAACTGCTGCCGCTGCGCAACGATGTGCCGACGCAGTTGCAGCTCATGACCCGCCCGCGACCGAACTCCGCCGCGAGCGTGCGCGACTGGCTGATCGCGAAATCGAAGCAGAGTGACCTGGTGCTCTTCGTCATTGCCAGCCAGGCGGATGACAGCGTGCTGGGCTACCTGCAGCTGAACCACATCGATGCGGTCAACCGACACGCTTCGCTGGGCATCTGCCTGGCGTCGTCTGCGCAAGGCAAGGGCCACGGGCGTGCGGCGTGCGAAGCCGCGTTTGCCTACGCCAGCGAAACGCTGTGCCTGCGCAAGATCACGCTGGAGGTGTTGGCCGAAAACACGCGCGCCATCGCGCTGTACGAGAAGCTCGACTTCCGGACCATCGGCACGTTGGCTGGCCACTACTTGCAAGACAACCGCTGGCATGACGTTGTCCTGATGGAACGGATGTTGTCGTCATGAAGGTCGTGATCACACAGCCGATGCTGTTCCCGTGGGTCGGTCTGCTCGAGCAGATCCTGCTGGCCGACGTGCTCGTCAATTACGCCGATGTGCAGTTCTCCAAGGGCAGCTTCACCAACCGCGTGCAGATCAAGGAGCCGGCCGGCACGCGCTGGATGACGGTGCCGCTGGAGAAGTTCCACCTCGGTGCGCGCATAGATGAAGTCAAACCCGCTACCAACGTTGACTGGCGAGCGCAGCATCTGCGCATGCTGGAGCAGGCCTACGAGGCCGCGCCGCATGCAAGCGACATGCTGGCGCTCGTGCGCTCCGTGTACGACGCCGACTACGCCAACATGGGCGCACTGGCACTGGCGTCCATGCGCGCGGTGTGCCGCTACCTGGGCATCGACCTGGACAGCAAGTTTGTCGACTCGCCTGAGCTGGACATTCCCGGCCGCAACAGCGACCGCGTACTCGCCATCGTGAAGAAGCTGCAAGGCGACACCTACATCACTGGACACGGCGCCAAGAACTACCTGGCCCACGCCGAGTTCGAGCAGCAAGGCGTTGCAGTCGAATACATGAATTACGCCATGCGGCCGTATCCGCAACTGCATGGCGCGTTCACCCCGTTTGTCAGCAGCCTGGACCTGATTGCCAACCACGGCCCGGCCGGCAAGCAGTACATGTGCCCTCAGACCCTCAACTGGCGCGAGTTCATCCAATGAGTGAGATCGAAGCAATCCAAACCGAAGCGCTGCAGGACATCGCGCCCGTGAAGCACGACGCGGTCATCCAGCAGGTTGCGCTGAGCGTCTGCATCCCGACCTACAACCGCGCCCGCTATCTCGAGAATCTGCTTGCAGAACTCGTCTCGCAGATTGGCGAGCTGAAGTTCAGCTACGAATTGCTGATCGGCGACAACTGCTCGACCGACGCCACCGAAGAGGTCGTGGGCCGCTACCAGGACAAGCTGAACATCCGGTATTTCCGCCGCCCGTCGAACCTCGGCTCGGCAGAAAACCTGAACCAGCTCTATCGCAGCGCGCAGGGCAAGTACGTGCTCTACCACGCCGATGACGACCTCCCGATCCTGGCCGAAATCAACAACAACATCGACATCTTCGAGCGCAACCCGGGCGTGGATGTCATCTTTGCGCCGTGGTTCATTCACGACTTGCCGACGCGGCAGGACGTCACCGCGTTCTATCGCCAGGACGACAACTACCTGATCGAGCAGCACGACTACGCCAAGCTGCTGGCACTGGTGTTGTCGCACCACCTCTTTCCGGAGATCTACCTGGCGCGCCGCGAGGTGATGGACCGCATCTACTTCAGCGCGCCGGAACCTGCGTTCTACGCCTTCGTGCACGCGGCCGAAATGCTCGGCTCCAGCGCGGTGTACTTCAGCAAGACGCCGTTCTATCGTTCGGTCTCGCGCTACTTTGCCGACGAGACCCGCGCCCAGGCCGGCAACGAAGAAGTGAAACACGCGTGGGACCGCTATCGCGGTGGTCTCGAATATCTGTTCGGCAAGTTCTCGCACACGCTGCCGGCCGCCGAGCGCCCCGAATGGCTGAACGCCATCAACCAGTTCGTGCTGGCACGCATGAAGGTTGCGCTGCGCCTGCGCACGCATGAAGGCGGCAACTGGATCGACAACTACTACATCGCCAACCGCGTCCGCGCGCTGGGTGAAGTGTCCGATCTTCCCGCACCGTATGACCTGTACCGTGTCAACGCGGCGTTCGAATACGTGACCAAGCTCGACCCGTTCAAGCCCGAGCCGCCCAAGTACGCCACGCTGCGCCGCGCGCCGCTGCAGGTCTTCCACCACGCGCACGGCTTTGCCGACACGGAGTTCCTGGTGCTCGACGACGATGACGCCATTCCGCATCACACCATCGTCGTCACGCCGATCCCGATGGACATTGCGGTGCCTGCCGGCCGCGAAGTCCGTTTCGTGTCGGAACTCGAAACGCTCGCCAAATTCCCCTGAGTCACTGGTCACACCCACATGGATCTCTCCAACGCCCATTCCGTGGTCTCGCTGATGAACAGCGTGCTGGCGCCGTCCACTGTCGGCGGCAGCACAGCCAGTGGCGAAACCGGCAAACCCAGCGTCGACTTCGGCTCCGTGCTGAAGTCGTCGCTGGACCGTGTTGACGCCTCGCAGCAGAAGGCCGAGGCCATTTCGCGCAGCTTTGAGATGAGCAACAACGATGTCGACCTGCATGACGTGATGCTTTCGCTGCAGAAGGCCAATATCGACTTTCAGACTGCCGTGCAGGTGCGCAACAAGCTGGTGTCGGCGTACCAGAGCATCATGAGCATGTCGGTCTGACGCCATTCCTTTTCCCGGTCAGCAAAAAGGTCTCCTCCTCCAGGTTGCTATTTGTATTGCACACAATATAATTGCACAATCGATTTTATCGATTCCCGGCCGACATGCCGCCGACCGGCTTCCTGAAAAAGAGGACCTGACCATGAAGACGCTCTACCAAACCCAAGTCACCGCTGAAGGCGGCCGCGCCGGCCATGTACGCAGCGCCGATGGCGTGCTCGATCTGCCGCTGTCGTTGCCGCGTGAGCTCGGCGGCGCGGGCGGTGCAGCCACCAACCCCGAGCAGCTGTTTGCCGCAGGCTATGCCGCATGCTTTGAAAACGCCGTACTGCACGTCGCGCGCCTGAAGCAGATCAAGCTGGCCTCGACAGCCGTCACGGCCACCGTGGGCATCGGTCCGCGTGAGGACGGCGGATTTGCGCTCACGGTCTCGCTGGCTGCGACACTCGGCGGCGTGGACCAGGCGACGGCGGAAGCGCTTGTCATGGCTGCACATGGCGTCTGCCCCTATTCGCATGCTGTCCGTGGCAATATTGACGTCCAATTGACCACGGTCACGCGCTGAGCCCACCTCGGGCCGCCGCGGCATCCGCCGCGCGAGCGCCAAGACCGTCCCCCCGGGAGTGTTCCGTGAACGACGTGCTGGCGCTCGATCAGCAGCTTTGTTTTCCTTTGTACGCCGCAGGCCACTTGCTGACGCGGCTGTACCGTCCGTTGCTCGACGAGCTCGGGCTGACCTATCCCCAGTATCTCGTGATGATGGCCTGCTGGCAGCAGGCGCCGTGCGCCGTGGGCGACCTCGGCCGCGCGCTGTATCTGGACACTGGCACGCTCACGCCGCTGCTTAAGCGACTCGAAGAACAGGGCCTGCTCACCCGCACGCGAGATCGCGAAGACCAGCGCCGCGTGGTGATCGAACTGACCGACGCAGGTTGGGCGCTGCGTGAACGCGCGACCAGGGTGCCGGAAGCGCTGGCGTGCAAGATCCCGCTGAAACTCAGCGAGATTGGCGCCACGCGCGACGTGTTGCGCAAGCTGCTCGACGCGCTCGCGACGGCCGATGAGCGAGGCTAGTGTGCAATTGACGTCTCCCGACCTTGCGCTCGTCGTCATCGCCCGCAACGAAGCCGCCAGCATTGAACGATGCCTGCTCAGCGCCAAGCCCTTCGTCAGCCGGATGGTGGTGCTCGATACCGGCTCCACCGACGACACGGTCGCCATTGCCGAGGCCTGTGGCGCCCGGGTGAGCCACTTCGCCTGGACGGATGATTTCTCCGCGGCCCGCAATGCGGCGCTCGCGGCGGCCAATGCCGACTGGAACCTGGTCCTCGACGCCGACGAGTGGCTGGAAAGCGGCGGCGAACATCTCCGCATGCTGGGTAGCACGCCGCCTTCACTCGGCGTGGTCTGCGTCAAGAACGATACCGATGCGGGCGAATCGAGCCACCTGATTGCATGGATTCCGCGCCTGTTGCCACGCGGCGTGCGCTATGTGGGGCGCATCCACGAGCAACCCGTGTCGTCCTTGCCCGCTGCGCGAGTGCCGGTTGTGATCCGTCACGATGGCTACACCCCCGCGAAGATGCAGCACAAGGGCGAACGCAACACCCGCCTGCTGCTGGCCGAACTCGAACATCGGCCGGATGATCCGTATGTGCTGTACCAGCTCGGCAAGGAAACCGAGCTCCATCGGGAAGACCACGCAACGGCCGCGCAATACTACGCCCGTGCCTATGACCTGGCACCGCCGGACGCGCCCTATCGCCGCAATCTGGCGCTACGGTATCTGTATTGCCTCGGCAAGGCGGACCGGATGGAAGATGCCATGGCGCATGCGGATGTCAGCATCCGCGCGTGGCCGGATTTTCCCGATCTGTGTTTTGCGTTGGGTCTCGTGCTGGTGGACGCCGCGGTCAGGCACCCCGAAGACGCCGATACCCGCTGGCTGCCGCTGGCGGAACAGGTCTTCAACCGGTGCCTGGAAATCGGGGACCGCGCAGACATGGATGGCAGCGTGACCGGTCGAGGCAGCTTCCTGGCCGCCCAGCAACTCGCCATCGTGTATCAGATGCAGAGCCGTGCGCTGGCCCGTAAGTCAGAGCAGTATCTTGCGATGTCGAAACGGCTGCAGGACGCCCCGCAGCCGCTCGCCTAGCGGTGACGCCTCAGAAACGCGCCATGCTGCCGTAGGCGTTGCTCGCGGTGCTGGCGCGGCGTGCCGTGTCGATGCGCTTTTGCAGGCGCTCCAGGCGCGGATACACCATCGCCCTCACCCGCGCATCGTCCTCGAGGATGCGCACCAGCAGCGTGCGCTTGCGCTCGATGTCGGCATGCGAGAGCGGCGGATGCGGTTCGGAACGGCGCAGTGCGTCCACGTAGATGGCGCTTTCGCGCTCGAGCGTGCTGACCACCTCCCAGTTGCCCACTTCGGCCGCGCCGACCATCTCGGCAGTCAGGCGCGCGATGGCTTCGTAGCAGGCGAACAGACTTTCGCTGTCCTTGATCGGGATGTTGCGGTGCATATTGGCTCCAGGTTGGGCCGAATTCATCAGAAATGGGGCTGCGCGGCCGGCCGCGTCAGCTCACAACGCTCAAGTGGCTGTTGACCGCGCCGGGCTGGCCAATCGCGGCCCAGGCCTCTTGCAGCGGCACCAGCAAGCCGTCGACCTCGGCGAGGACGCCAACGTCATTGGTGGCGTTGGCCAGCAGCAGGCGCCGGAGCATGTAGTCGTACAAGCCATTCAGCTGCGCGGCAATCTCGCCGCCACGCTGATGGTCGAGGCTGGCCTGCAGGCCCTGGCCGATGATCGAAATGGCCTTGTCGACCGCGCGCAGCTTGGCAGGCACGTCGCTGCGCTGGATGGCTGCGCTCGCCATGCTGATGGCGGCGCGCGCGCCCTCGAACAGCATGGCGATCAGACGGTGTGGATTGGCGTCCACCACGGACGTCTCGATGCCGACTTGCGCGTAGGCACCGATGGCGCGGCGAGCTGCGTACATGGGAAAAGTCCTCGCTGTGATCTTGTTATGGGTGGTGCGTCGATCCTGGCTTAGCCGCTCTTCGTCTGGTTCTGGATAGCCGCGAGCTGCGTGGTCAGGTAGGTACTGGTATTCGTCATGCTGGCCACCAGGGCCGACAGTGCATTGAACTGCGCGTAGTACAGGGCCTGCTTGTTGTCCAGGCGCGTCTGCATGACGCTGATCTGGTTGGCCAGCGAGCTGAGCGAGCTGTTGATCGCGTCCGTCTCGTTCTGCACCATGCCGCTGGACGACAGCAGGTTCGTCGTCACGGTATTGAGCTGGGCGGCATAGCCGCGCTGCACGGTCACGGTACCGCGGCTGCCCACCGCGCCACCGGCAACCTGCACGGTCAGGCCATCGACCGCCGTCCCCGTGGCGCCATACAGGTTCTGGCCCGAACTCGTGGCGGCCACGCCGTTGATGGTGCCCTGCACGTCCAGGCCCGCGACTGCGGTGGGGCTCGAGCCCATCAGCGATGCCGCGCCGTTGCCCGACACCGACACCGCCGAGACCGAACCGAACTGGCTGTCGGTGATCGTCATGACGCCGCTGGCATTGGCCGATACCGAGGCAGTGACCTTGGCGGTCTGCAGCGTGGTCGAAGCGTTGATCTGGCTCTGAATCTGCGCAGCCAGGCTGGATGCGCTGTAGCTGCCGGCCGGCACGGTCACGTTGACGGCCATGCCGCTGATGTTGAACGCCAGCGTGTCGTTCACGCCCGCCGTGATGGTGGTGTTGGCCGCAGCGGAGCCCGTGAGCGAACCCTGTGTCGCCAACTGCGTGACGCTGACGGCGTAGGTGCCCGCCTGGGTGGTGTCCGTGAAGGACGGCACGCTCACCAGCGAATCGGTGGCCGTACCCGTTCCCGCAAACAGGCCCGCGACCTGGCTGGGTGAAGCCGCAATGGCGGCGGACAGCTTTGTGTTGTCCACCGACAGCGTACCGTCGGCATTCATCGTCACGCCCACGCTGCCCAGCGATTGATACGTGCCCGTACCAATCGCCTGCCCCAGCACGTCGGTAATCTGGTTGATCAGCGTCTTGGTGCTGACATCGCCTGCCAGCGGGCCATTGTTGGCGCTGTTGCTGGTGTCGATGTTGGTCAGCGTATTCAGTTGCGTGCGCAGTGCGTTGTAGCCGTTCACGAAGCTGTTGACGGCATTGGTCGTCGCGGTCGGATCGTTCGCCACCGTCACCGTGGTGCTTCCCGTCTTGGCGAGCGTAAACGACGTGCCCGTCACCACGTTGGACAACGTGTTGGTCGGGCTCTGCACGGCAATGCCGTTGATGGTGGCCAGGGCGTTCTGGCCCGTGGTCACTTCGGTCATGTTCTGCGTGCCGGCCGGGTCCTGCGCAAGCAGCGACTGCAACGTCGAGTCGCCCGAGACAGAGATTTTCATCTCCGAGTTCGAGCCGCCCGCCGTGGAGGTCAGCACCAGGCGATACGGGTTGCCGCTGCCATCATTCACGATGCTGGCAGAGACGCCCAGATTGGCGGAATTGATGGCGTCGCGAATGCCCGCCAGCGTGTTGTTCGACGAGTTGATGGTGATCGAACCGCCCGCCAGGCTGCCGTTCTGCGTGAAGGTGGCGCCCGAGTATTTACCATTGGAAAACGTGCCGCCGGACACCGTGCCAAACGAGAACGACACCGTGGTGGACGTCCCGCTGCCGATTGCCGTGGTGGTCGACGTCTGCCCCTGCGCGGCCAGCACCTGCGATTGCGCAAGCTGCGAGACATTGACTGCGTATGAGCCCGCCGCTGCGGCGCTGGTCACGGAAGCGCTCAGCACCGACGTGTCATAGCCGCTGGCCTTCATCGCGCTGTAGTTCGACGCGGTGGTCAAGTTCGAGAGCGCAGTCTGGAAAGTTGACAGCGCACTTTTGAGCGTCCCCACTGCCGAGAGCTGCGTCTGGTACGAGCTCTGCTGATTCTGCAGCAGCGTCAGGGGCTGACTTTCCACCTTCATCAGGCTGGAGACCAGCGTGTTGACGTCGATGCTCGTCCCGATACCGGGAATCGAGATCGGTGGAACGTAGTTGCTGGTCGTGGAGGTGGTGGTAGTCGCCATGATCGGAACTGGAGAACGTCTGCTTCGGCGGGATTTTCCCTACAGAACGGCAGCGCCCGCCACTTCTTTAGGGCATGTCAGCCGCTCTTCACAATCGGAAGCTGAACACAAGAAAAAGGCCGGCGCCCCTTTGGAACGCCGGCCCTTGCCACGCTGCCAGGCAGCAGGGCTGCATCAGCCTACCGATTAGCCCTTCAGCAGGCTCAGGATGCTGTTCGGTGCCGAGTTGGCTTGCGCCAGCATTGCCGTACCCGCTTGCTGCAGGATGTTCTGGCGGGTCATGTTCGACGTTTCCGCAGCGTAATCCGTGTCGATCATCGACGACTTGGCAGCCGAAAGGGCGGTGTTCGACGAGGTCAGCGTATTGATCGTCGAGTTCAGGCCGCTTTGCTGGGCACCCAGGCTCGCGCGAGCTGCCTTCAGGTTGGTCAGATCGGTGTCGATGGCCGCCTGGGCAGCAGTCGCGTTGGCGGTCGTGCTCACGCTGGTACCAGACAGCGTGCCGAAGCTTGCCAGGTTGGCGTTGGTGACGGTAGTCGTATCGGTCGCCGCATTCTGACCGTACTGGAACGTCGTGGACGTGACCGAACCATCGAACAGCTTGTTGCCGTTGTAGTTAGCGTTGGTCTCGATACTCTTGTTGGCTGCAGCCAGCTGTTGGTATTCCTTGTCCAGGTTGGCCTGGTCAGTGGTCGACAGGCCGCCGTTGTTGGCTTCAACGGCCAGTTGGCGCATGCGCTGCAGGTTGTTTTCCACCTGGCCCAGGTACGAATCGGACGTTTGCAGGTACGCCAGTGCCTGGTTAGAGTTCTGGATACCTTGCGTTTGCGAGTTCAGCTTGGTGGTCAGGCTGCTGGCCACAGCGTAGGCGGCGGCGTCATCCTTGGCGCTGTTCACGCGCAGACCGGTCGACAGGCGCTCCAGCGACGTTTGCAGAGCGGACTGCGATTGCGACAGTGCTTGCTGCGTTTGCAGGGAGGAGATGTTGGTATTGAGGCTGAGGGACATGACGGCTCCTAAGTTTCCCGATGGTTTGTTGCCCGTGTTTGCTAATTCCGGCTAGGCCGGGCAACGTGACCTGCAACTTGAAGGGGATCAGGTCTGCGTTGTACTCAGGTTATCGGTGGCCCCGGCAGAAAGTTTAGGGTCGACTTGACAAATTTGTGCGCGAGGGGCGGTTTGGGCTGGCGGGCTCCGCATTCCGCGCACCTCCGAAGAGTCGGTCGGCCGTCTTCTTGACGGCAAACCGCTCGGCTATACTCGTCCGGGCAGACCAGAAGCGCCCAATGACGCTATATAGAGCGCGCGATCGCACAGATGGGGAGTTGCCAGCCCGCCGGCGCAGCACGCAGCCCGCCGGCGAATAGAAGAGCTCAACGCGAGCCCGTTTGACCGCAACGCCCACCATGCTCAATGTCCTGATTGTCGAACCCCACGATATTGCCCGCGTCGGCCTGCGCCAGATCCTGAAGGATTCACGCCTGGCCCGGCAGATCGAGGCCGTGCCGGACCTGCGCAACGCCAACCACGACCTGCTCGCCCAGCGCGAGTGGGACGTGATGCTGTTCTCGGTGGAGTCGGCCACCGGCGACGAATTCCAGACCATCAAGACCGTGCGCCAGCAGCATGCCCGCCTGGCGGTGCTGGCGCTCGGCCGGCATCCTGAAGCCCTGCTTGCCGTGCGCGCGCTCAAGGCAGGCGCCTCGGGCTACCTGCCGATGGACGCCAGCCAGCCGCAGTTGCTTGCGGCGGTCAACGCGATCTCCAAGGGCAAGAAATACCTGCCCTCCGACCTCGTGGAGGTGTTGGCCGACAACCTGAACGTCGATTGGGACAAGCCCCGCCACGACATCCTCTCCGATCGCGAATTCCAGACCCTGCGCATGCTGGGCTCGGGACGCACGCTCAGTGAGATTGCCGAGGCGCTGCAGATCAGCGCCAAGACGGTCAGCGTATACAGGGGCCGCGTGCTCTCGAAGATGAAGCTGCGCAACAACGCCGAGCTGACCATGTACGTGGTCAGCAACGGCCTGCAGTTCTAGCTACAGGAACCGCGGGATGCGCTCACCGTAGCGGCGGGCGTTCTCGCGCACCAGATTTTGCACCGCGCCGGGCTCCAGCGGCCGCGTGAGCAAGTAGCCCTGGAATTCATCGCAACCAACCTCGCGCAGGAAGTCGAGCTGTCCGGTGCTCTCCACACCCTCGGCCACAGTCCTCATGCCCATCGCCTGCGCCATCATGATGATGGCCCGCGTAATGGCCGCGCGTTCGGCCACGTGCGGCAGGTCCTGCACGAACGAGCGGTCGATCTTGAGCGTATCGATCGGGAAGCGATGCAGGTACGACAGCGACGAATACCCGGTACCGAAGTCATCCAGCGCCAGTGACACACCCATCGCGCGCAACTCGGTCAGCAGGGCATGCAGCGACGGGTCATCCCGAATGAGGATGCCCTCGGTCATCTCCAGTTCGACGGCGTCGCCGGGGAGCCCGCTGGAGGACAGCGCCCTGCGCACCATGTCGCTCAGTTTTCCGGAGCTGAAAGCCTGGCCGGACAGATTGATCGACATGCGCAGGTGGGGCAGCCCGATGCGGCGCCAGCGCGCAAGCTGATCGCAGGCCGCACGCAGGATCCAGCGGTCGATCTCGACGATCAGTCCGGTCTCTTCGGCGTCCTGAATGAACTGGCCGGGCATCATCCGGCCAAAGTCGGCCGAATTCCACCGGATCAGCGCTTCCACCCCGACGATCCGGCCGCTGCGGACGTCCACGCGCGGCTGGTAATCGGCATAGAACTCGTTACGGTCGCTGGCACGGCGCAGGCCGGATTCGATGCGGAAGCGGCGCGAAACGCGATCGTCCAGGTCGCTGGTAAACGTCTGAAAGTTATTTCGGCCGCGCTCCTTGGCCAGATACATGGCGGCGTCGGCCTTGCGCAGCAGCGTGTGGGGGTCATCGCCGTCGCGTGGCGCCACGGCAATGCCGATCGACACGCCCAGATACAGCTCCTGCCCCTCGATATGGAAAGGCGCGCCGATCGCCGACAGGATGCGTTCGGCCACGCGGCGCGTGCCCATGGCGTCCAGCGACTCCAGCATGACGACGAATTCGTCGCCGCCCAGGCGGGCCACGGTGTCGGCCTCACGCGCACAGGCTTGCAGACGCGCGGCCACCTCGCGCAGCAGCATGTCGCCGAACTGATGGCCCAGTGTGTCGTTGACGTTCTTGAAGCGATCCAGGTCCAGGAACATGACGGAGACGCGCGAGCGATTGCGTCGGCCCAGCGCCAGCGCATGCTCCAGCCGGTCTTCGAGCGCCGAGCGGTTGAGCAGGCCCGTGAGCGTGTCGTGCGTTGCCAGATGACGGATGCGCTGCTGCGCTTCGCGGATCTGCGTGATGTCAACCAGCGACACCAGGACCGAATACGGCCGCGCCCCTGGCCGGGCCGCTCCGGGCGCGGCCGTCGTCGAGTGCCCGCCCTCCGTGTAGAGCGGCGTCCAATTGCTGGACACCCACACGGTGCGGCCGTCCAGGCAGTGCAGCCCGAAGATCTGGTTCAACTGCGGCTGGCCCTCCGCCAGCACATCGAGGTCGGGCCAGTCGGTCTCATGGATGGAGGTCTCGAACTCGTCCACAGCCGCGTGGACAACGGTCGGCAAGGGTCGTCCAACCAGTTCGTCTAGCGGCAGCCCCAGCAGCCGGGCCGCGCTTGGGTTGGCATAGCTGACGCACCGGTCTGCACCACACACCAGGATGCCCTCGGTCAGCGCGTTGACCATCGACAGCAGATCCAGCTTCGGGCAGAAACCCGGTGGCTCGCCACGCGCCGGACAATCGGCCGGCAGGCCGTCGGCAACGATCGACAACCCGGCACCACGGGTGGGAAAAGGCAAGGAATTCAAAGCGGCTTCCAGCAAGGCATGTCTGCGGGCCGGACCCAGCCGGCGCCTTCTGGTCAGATACAACGGCAGCGGCGCGCAAATCTTTCGGGGGAGCGCCATGTTCACCGCGAAAACACGCCGTGACCAACCGGAATGTCACGTCTCGCCCCGGCTTCACGTTTTATTGTGCTTTTTGAGTCACTTTATTCGATGCCGATACCGCGCCCGTGACGCCGCAAACCCCCGAGATAGGCCGGATTGACCGCGTTTCTTGCTGGAATGAGCTGGACAGAGCTGCGGAAGAATGCCATCCGAGAACCCGACTTTGCGTTTGCCGCACCGCAAGCCGGGAAGGCTCTCCCCCCATTTCTGTCCCTTAGCCCCGAGTGATCCCCATGGCCGAAGCTGCTGCCGCAACCACTGCCCCCGCGCCCGCCAAGGGCGGCTCCACCAAGCTGCTGCTGATCATCCTGATCGTGCTCGTGCTCGTCGGCATGGGCGGCGCGGCGGCCTGGTTCTTCCTCGGCGGGGCCAACCACACCGCGTCCGCTTCTGCGCCGGCCAAGCCGAAGGAGCCGATTTTTGTGGCGATGGAAACCCTGACCGTGAACCTCCAGCCCGAGGAGGGCAACGATCGCTACCTCCAGGTCGGCATCACCTTCAAGAGCTTCAACAAGCATGCAGAAGACGAGATCAAGACCTACACGCCGGAGCTGCGCAGCCGGATCCTGACCCTGCTGGCCAGCAAGACGCCGACCGAGCTGTACCCGGCCGTCGGCAAGGCCAAGCTGGCCAAGGAAATCGTCGAACAATGCGAGCAGGTCTACAAGGCCGTCGGCAAGGAATCGCCCGTGGCCGACGTCCTGTTCACCAACTTTGTGATCCAGTGACATGCTCAAGGAAGAGTTTCTTTCCCAGGAGGAGATCGATGCGCTCCTCAAGGGCGTCAGCGACGAGGCGGACGAGGAACCTGTCGAGGCCGACCCTTCAGGCATCCGCACGTACAACCTCGGGTCGCAGGAGCGCATCGTCCGTGGGCGCATGCCCACGCTGGAAATCATCAACGAGCGGTTCGCGCGCAACTGGCGCATCGGACTGTTCAACTTCATGCGGCGCAACGCGGAGATCTCCGTCGGTCCGGTGAAGGTGCAGAAGTACAGCGAGTTCATCCGCAACCTGGTGGTGCCGACCTCGCTCAACCTCGTGCACGTCAAGCCGCTGCGCGGTACGGCGCTGTTCGTGTTCGACCCCAACCTGATCTTCCTGGTGGTCGACAACCTGTTCGGCGGTGACGGGCGTTTCCACATGCGCGTGGAAGGCCGGGACTTTACCGACGTGGAGCAGCGCATCATCCAGCGCATGCTGCAGCTTGTCTTCGAGCATTACGCCAGGGCATGGCAGCCGGTCTACCCGATCGACTTCGAATTCCTGCGCATGGAGATGCACACCGAGTTCGCCAACGTGGCCACGCCCAATGAAGTGGTGGTCACCACCACCTTCAGCCTGGAGCTTGGCAACAATGGCGGCGATGTGCACATCTGCATGCCGTACACCATGATCGAGCCGATCCGCGACCGGCTGACCTCCGCCATCCAGGGTGAAGCACTGGAAGTCGACAAGCGCTGGCTGCGGCTGCTGTCGCAGCAGGTGCAGACGGCTGAAGTGGAACTGATCGCCGACCTGGCAACGGCCAACGTGCAGGTCTCCGACATTCTGAACATGAAGGTGGGCGACGTCATTCCGCTGGAACTGGACGATGTCGTGACCGCCAAGGTAGACGGCGTGCCCGTCATGGAATGCAACTACGGCACCTTCAACGGCCAATACGCGCTGCGGGTCAACCGCATGCTGAACATGAGCGGCAGCGAGCCTGCCACGGAGTCTGACGATGACAACTGAACCGACCATGAACCCCGGAGCCAGCGCCGACGACATCGACGTCGAGATGACGATGGAAGAGGCCATGGCCCTGGAAGCGGCGCAGCGTGCTGCGGCCAACCCGCCGGCTGCCACGCCCGCCGCCGAATCGAGCCCGGTGTTCAAGCCCCTGACCGCCGACGGCCTGGGCGGTACCCAGCGCAACGACATCGATATGATCCTGGACATCCCCGTGCAGTTGACGGTGGAGCTGGGGCGCACCAAGGTGCCCATCAAGAACCTGCTGCAGCTCGCGCAGGGTTCGGTGGTGGAACTCGACGCGCTGGCCGGTGAGCCGATGGACGTCCTCGTCAACGGCTACCTGATTGCCCAAGGTGAAGTGGTGGTGGTCAACGAGAAGTTCGGCATCCGCCTGACCGACATCATCACGCCGTCCGAACGCATCCGTAAGCTGAACCGCTAAGCCGTCAACCGGCACGCACCCTGACAGCGACCACTGCTCCCCCCGGGCAAGGTGTTGACATGAACCATGCAGTTGATTGGGCCCGCACCTTTGGCGGGCTGTTTGTAGTCCTGGCGATGATCGTCGCGGCCGGCTGGCTGCTGCGCCGCCTGCAGCAGCGCGCGGGCATGGGCCCCGGCGGACGCCGCAGCCAGGTGATCACCGTGGTCGCGCAGCAGATGCTGGGCGCTCGCGAGAAAGTGGTCGTCGTGGACGTGGAAGGCACGTGGCTCGTGCTGGGCGTCACGCAGCAGCACGTGCAGACGCTGCACACGCTGCCGCGCCCGGCCGATGCGGCGCCCACCGCGGGCAGCGACGGTACGCTGGCGACAGGCAAGCCGCCCCGCTTTGCCGATGCGCTGTCCGTCCAACTCAAGCGCCACCTGACGGGGAAATCGGAATGAGCACGCGCGCTGTCTTCCGTTGCCTGGTCACGCTAGCCCTGCTTGGCGCGGCACCCGCCGTGTTTGCGCAGGCCCAGCCGGGTCTGCCGCTGCTGACGGGAACCGCTGGCGGGCAAAGCTACACGCTGCCGGTCCAGACGCTGATCTTCCTCACGTCACTGGGCTTCCTGCCGGCCATCATCCTGATGATGAGCAGCTTCACGCGCATCATCATCGTGCTGTCGCTGCTGCGTCACGCGCTGGGCACGCAAACCACGCCGCCCAACCAGGTGCTGATCGGGCTGGCGCTGTTCCTGACGTTCTTCGTGATGTCGCCGGTGCTCGACAAGGTCTACACCGACGCCTACGTGCCGCTGCGCGACAACAAGATCACCGTGGAGCAGGCCATGGACACCGCCGCCACGCCGCTGCGCCAGTTCATGCTCAAGCAGACCCGCGAGCCGGACCTCGCCCTGTTCGTCAAGATGGGCAACATGCCGGCCATCGCCTCGCCCGATCAAACGCCGATGCGCGCGCTCATCCCTGCCTTCGTCACGAGCGAGCTGAAAAGCGCGTTCCAGATCGGGTTTGCCATCTTCATCCCGTTCCTGGTGATCGACATCGTGGTGGCGGCGGTGCTGATGTCGATGGGGATGATGATGGTCACGCCGTCGATCTTCTCGCTGCCGTTCAAGATCATGCTGTTCGTGCTGGTGGATGGCTGGCACCTTCTTCTGGGCTCGCTGGCCCAGAGCTTTGTGCAATAAGGAGACGCCATGACACCCGAGTACGTTTTGGACATGGCTCGCCAGGCGATGCAGGTCGCCATGATGGTTGGCGCGCCGATGTTGCTGGTTTCGCTCATCGTCGGCCTCCTGGTGGCGGTGTTCCAGGCCGCCACGCAGTTGAACGAGCAATCGCTGTCGTTCATCCCCAAGCTGCTGGCGGTGGCGGCCACCATGGTGTTGGCGGGCCCGTGGATCCTCAGCGTCATTGTGGATTACACGCGCAATCTGCTGACGAATATCCCCAGCTACGTCAACTGACGTAGCCGCGCCCGCGCCTCGCTGCCCCTTGCCATGATCCAGTTCACCGCCGCCCAGCTCAACGGCTGGATTGCCATGTACTGGTGGCCGCTGGTACGCGTGCTGGCGTTCATCGCCATGGCGCCGCCGTTTGCCAACACCGAAGTGCCGACCTCGATCAAGGTCGCCCTGGGCGTGATCATCACGGTGGCGCTGGCGCCCATGCTGCCTGTGCCGGTGGGCGTTTCGGTGGGTTCCTACGAAGGGCTGTGGATCACGCTGCTGCAGGGGGTGATCGGGCTGTCGCTGGGCTTCTGCGTGCAGCTCGTGTTCTCGGCCATCAGCGGCGCGGGTGAAGTGATGTCGGTGCAGATGGGCCTCGGTTTCGCCTCGCTGCTCGACCCGCAGCAGACAGAAAGCAGCATGCTGCTGGGCCGCTTCATCAGCCTCACGGCCATCACCGCATTCATCGCCGGCGACGGTCACCTCGTGTTGTTGCACGCGTTGTTCGACAGCTTCACCGCCCTGCCCGTCTCAGCCGCGCCCCTGGCCAATCCCGGCTGGCAGACGCTGGCCGGCGGCGGCACGATGGTCTTTGCGCTGGCCGTGCGGATCGCCCTGCCGATCATTGCCATCATGCTGGTCGTCAACCTCGGGTTTGCGGTGCTCTCACGCACCGCGCAGGCGCTGAACCCGTTTGCCGTGGGCATTGCCGCCACGCTGGTGGTGGGTCTGATGCTGGTCATGGTGATGATGACCTCGCTTGCACCCGTGGTGGAGCGCTCCGTCATGGATGCGCTGGAACTCGGTGGGCGGGCATTCGGGCAGTTCGGGGCGCAATGAGCCGCGAGCCCCACGGCAAGGCCGGCGTGATTAAAACGGCTGTTTCATCCTCGCCGGCTGCCACGCGTCGTTCTCCCCGCGGCTGCGCGCAATAACCCCGACGATTTTACCCACGCCGGTTTTCCATACTGTTTCTGCATTGTTACCTACGTCGCGCATCTGACACGAAGTGACGCAAGTGGTTGTTTTCCGGCAGAAGTTTTCAGTATGATTCGGCCCGGGGTTGGGGAATGACAAGCGTATTGAAAGAGAAAATCGGCCGGGATTAACGGTCCACGCATTCACCCAGATCAATCGAAAACAAGAAGAGCAAATTGGGTGAAGGCAAATGCGCTGGTTTGCGCAGTTGTCACTCCCGCGCCGGTTCCGCTCCACGCTGCGGCAACCGGCGGTGCTCCTTATGCGAACACCGAAATGCCCGATTTGCACTGGACAATCCCGGTTGCTCGCTGGTCCTGCTGGCCTGCCATTGGTTCCGATACAGCATCGTCTCCCGACATCGGTTTTATTGAACCGATGGTCAGGCGCCGCCTGAGCACGCTGTCCAAGCGCGCGCTCAAAGTCGCACACGATTGCGTGGCAGACCTGCCGCGCGCGCGCGTCGTCTTTGCGTCCCGCCACGGAGAGTTACGCCGTACCGCTGGCATTCTGGCTGACATCGAACATGCGCAGCCGGTCTCCCCCACCGCATTCAGCCTGTCGGTGCTGAACGCCATGAGCGGCGTCTTCGGCATCGCGCGCGGCGACACCTCCCCCGCCATCGCGGTCTCCGCGGGCCCTGCCACGCTGGGCCTTGCGCTGCTCGAAGCCCACGCACAGTACACCTTGGACCCTGCATCGCCCGTATTGCTCGTGTATGCGGATGAGCCGGTCGAGAGCCGCTTCGGTGCCGTGACCGACGAGGTGGACGAGCGCGCGCTGGCGATTCTGCTCGACGCCTCGGCGCAGGGCGGCCTCACGTGTTCGCACCGCCCAGCCGCCGCATCGGGCACGGCGGGCATGACAACGCAAAGCCAAGCGGTGCTGCACTGCCTGGCATCCCGCACATCCGGTGCCTGGCAACACGCGGGCGGCACGTGGACATGGCAATGGCGCGAGGGCTCATGGCAAGCACACTGAGCGCTCGCATCAACCAGGCGTGGCGCTTGGCTGCGACCGGCCTCGCCTTCACGGTCTTCGGCATCTGCGGGCTGCTGTTTTCCATCATCGTCTTTCCACTGGCCTGGCTGTGGCCGCACCGCGCCACGCGCCAGCGCACCGTCACCTTCGTCATCCACTGGTTCTTCCGTGCGCTCGTGCGGGCACTGCAATGGCTGGGGGTGATGCGAGTGGACGTTCAGGGGGCCGAGCTGTTGCGCCAGGGCGGGCCCGCCATCGTGGTGGCCAACCACCCCACGTATCTGGACGTGATGGTGCTGCTGGCGCTCACGCCATCCGCCTGCTGCGTGGTCAAGAACGCGCACTGGAGCAACCCGTGCTTCTGGGGCATCGTGCGGGCGGCCGAATACATCAGTAACGCCGACCCCACACAACTGGTCGAAGCAGGCGCGCGCCAACTGGCTTCGGGCTACACCATGATCATCTTCCCCGAGGGCACGCGCAGCCCCGCCAGGCACCGGCTGCACCCGTTCTCGCGCGGTTTTGCCCATATGGCACTGAACGTCGGGGCGCCCATCCTGCCCGTGCTGATGGATTGCAACCCGCCCGCCTTCACCAAGACCATGCGCTGGTACGACGTGCCCCCGCAGGCGTTTTGCATGAAGGTCGCCGTGCTCGCACCGGTCAGTGTCGCGCAGTATGTGCCCGAGGGCTCGCCTGCCACGCTGGCGGCGCGTGCGCTGACCACCGGTATCGAAACCCACATTACCGACCACCTTCTGCAATATGGATTCCTTGAAGCTCGAAATTAAGCAACTCCTGATCGAGGCACTCGATCTGGAAGATATGACGCCGGCGGATATCGACGACGATGCACCGCTCTTTGACACCAACGGCATCGGCCTGGATTCGATCGACGCGCTGGAAATCGGGATCATGCTGCGCAAGCGTTATCAATTGACGATTGCCGCGAATGACGAACACACCCGCGAGCATTTCCGCACGGTGAATACGCTCGCGGCTCTGGTGAAGAGCCAACAATAATCTCGCCGGCATTCGCTACGGTAGAAACAGGGAGAGAACAAGACCATGACGGACACCGAGATCCTCGAACGCATTCGCGCCATTTTCAAAGAGAACTTCGCTATCGAACCGGAGCGTGTCACGCTCGAGGCGCATCTGTTCGAAGACCTGGACCTGGACAGCATCGACGCCGTCGACCTCGCCATCAAGTTGCAGGAAATGACCGGGCGCCGCATCAAACCCGAAGAGTTCAAGACGGTGCGCACGGTCAACGACGTCGTTGGCGCGGTTGAATCTCTGCTGGCGGCGTAACCGGATGCAGGCGCAATCCGTCGATCCGACCCGCCCGTCCACTTCGCAGCCCCGTTGGCTGCGTGGTGCCGCGCAAACGATGCTGAAGATCGCGTACCCGCTGGTATTGATCGGTGCCTGGCATGTCGGCGCGCCGCGCTATGCGGGCATGGCCCTGCTGGCTTTGCTGTGGATACAGCGGTGGATCGGGGCCGGCAGCGTGTCTTCGCTGCTGCGCCAGCTCACCCCGCTGGATTGGCTGATCGCAGGGGTGCTGACGTGCACGTCGGCGGCTGTCGTCATCACAAACAGCGAGCTGGTTCTGCGCCTGTATCCGGCGCTGGTCAATGCCGGGTTGCTGCTGAGCTTCGCGGCCACCTTGCGTTCAGGCCCGACCATGATCGAAAAATTCGCGCGCATGCGCATGCCTGATCTGCAACCCCGTGCCGTGCGCTACACGCGGCAGGTCACGCAGGTCTGGTGTGTTTTCTTTGCGCTCAACGGCGCGACGGCCGTGATTGCAGCGTTGTACTGGTCGCGCGGTGCCTGGGCGCTTTACAACGGCGTGATCGCCTATGTGCTGGTCGGCGCGCTGATCGTCGCGGAGGCGGCCTACCGCCATTGGGTCATCCGTCCGCACGCACGGCAACCGGAGTCGGCATGATTGCCCTGCGTGCACAGCTGCATGAGGCGCGGCCCGATGATGCCGTGGTTTGCCTCGACGGTGCGGCAACGATGACGTACGGGATGTTCCACGCTCGCGTGGCGGCCTACGCCGGAGCCTTTACAACGCAGGCAACGACGCACTACGCGCTGTGCATCGAGGATCCGTTCGATTTCGCCTGCGCGCTCTTTGCACTGTTTGCGAGCGGCAAGCACGTCGTGATTCCCGCCAGCGCGGCTCCGGCGTATCTGGAATCGCTGGGTACCGCCTTTGACGCGCTCGTGACCGACGCCAGCCTCCGCTCGATCGATCAGCACGCCGAAGCGGTCGTCGGGCCGATTCAACCGCTTGCGCCCATCACCCTGTACACCTCGGGCAGTACCGGCACACCGAAGCCCATCCATAAGACGCTCGCGCAGTTCGATGCGGAAGTCGTGACCCTGGAGCAGCAATGGGGCAGGCAGATCGGCGCTGGCGCCATGCTGGCCAGCGTGCCGCATCACCATATCTACGGGCTGCTTTTCCGCGTGTTCTGGCCGCTGGCAGCCGGGCGTCCCTTCTGCCGTCAGACGCACGCGGAGCCCGCCGCCTTACAGCAAGCGCTTGCGCAACATCCGGTAGCGGCGTTGGTATCGAGCCCGGCGCAACTGGCGCGCTGGCCGGTGCTGCCGCGCTTCGATGTGCTGCCGGCACTGCCGGCGGTGTTCTCATCTGGCGGCCCACTGGATGCAACGGCCGCTGCCGCGTTTGCGGCCACCCACGGCAGCGCGCCGATCGAAGTCTTCGGCAGCACTGAAACAGGTGGTATCGCCTGGCGCCGCCAGGACAGGACGCCTGCATGGCAGCCCTTTGCACGCGTGCAGATCCGCCAGGAAGATGACGGTGCACTGGCAGTGCGCTCGCCGCACCTGCCGCATGACAACTGGCATCGCACCGACGACGCCATCGCGTTCGACGACAGCGGGCGCTTCCTCCTGCGCGGCCGGCTGGACCGCGTCGTCAAGGTGGACGGCAAGCGCATCGCCTTGCCTGAGGTCGAAGACTGGTTGGCCTCTCACCCGTTTGTCGCCCGCGCGGCCGTCACGCTGCTGGCGGGTGCATCGCGAGAAAGGCTCGGCGCGCTGGTTGCGCTCACGCCGGCCGGCGTTGAAGGCTTGCGCACACTGGGCCGCGTATCAGTGGCAAAGACACTGCGCCGGCATCTGTCGACCTATACCGACCCCACGCTGATCCCCCGCCGCTGGCGCTTCTGCATGACGATGCCGGTGGACGCGCGGGGCAAGCTGCCGGCGTCGGTGATTGCCGCCGCCTTCCGGCCCGGCGTGGAAGGTTTCGAAACCCTGTCGCATGCCAGCGATGCCGAGGGCGACCATTACGAACTGCGCGTCAGCCCTGACTTGATCCACTTCAAGGGGCACTTCCCCGGCCTGCCGATCCTTCCCGGCGTGGTGCTGATCGACTGGATCGTTCGCCTCGCTGCGACACGCGATCGCGCGGTGCGCGCAATGACCTCCATCGATCAGCTCAAGTTCATGGCCCCGGTACCGCCGGGCGCGGTGGTGTCGCTGCGCATCGTGCATGAGTCGGAGCGTCGCCGCGTGCGCTTCACTGCCCGGACGGGCGCGCGCGACTGCGCTTCTGGCACGCTGGTCTATCAGGAGGCTGCGTGAAGCTGCGCACTGCCATCGTCATCCCGATCTACAACCACAAGGACGCCATCGGCGATACGGTCGCGCGTCTGGCGGTGCACGGGCTGCCCATCCTCATCGTCGACGATGGCAGCGACGCGCCAACGCAAGCCGTGCTGGCTACGCTGGCCCAGCAATATGCGGGGCAGATCTCGCTGCTGCGTCTGCCCGTCAATGGCGGCAAGGGCGCCGCCGTGATGGCTGGCCTGCGCGCGGCCAGCGCCGCCGGCTATACACACGCCCTGCAGATCGACGCTGACGGCCAGCACGACGCGACCGATGTGCCGCGCTTCCTGGCCGCCGCCACGGCTTCACCCGATGCGATCATCCTTGGCCGGCCCGTCTACGATGAGAGCGTGCCCAAGGCGCGCCTGTACGGCCGTTACGTCACGCACGTGTGGGTGTGGATCGAGACACTCTCATTCGACATCCGCGATGCGATGTGCGGCTTCCGGGTGTACCCGCTCGCGCTCGCGTGCAAGCTGATCGATGACGTTACCCTGCCCACGCGCATGGATTTCGACATCGAGATCCTGGTACGCCTGCACTGGCGGCGGGCGCGCTTCGTGACCCTGCCAACACGCGTGACCTATGCGCCGGATGGCCTGTCGCATTTCGACGTCCTGTGGGACAACATCCGCATCAGCAAGAGCCATACGCGCCTGGTGGCGGGCATGCTGATGCGTCTGCCATTGCTGCTGGCGGGCAGGTGCATGCCGCGCTGGCGTCATCCCTCCGCTCCGGGTGCTGCGGGGGGTTGGTGGCGCATGGCTGAACGCGGCAGCCTGTTCGGCATGCAGTGCCTGGCATTGAGTTGCCGCCTGTTCGGCACGCGTTTCACTTCGTTGTGGCTCTACCCGATCGTCGCGTACTTCCTGCTGACCGGGCGGGCCGCACGGGAGGCCTCGCAGCAATACTTCGCGCGGTTGCATGCCGTCTCGCCAGGAACGGGCACGCCCCGGCCGGGCTGGCTGAGCGCCTACCGCCACATGATCGCCTTCGCGCAATCGGGCCTGGACAAACTGGCAGCCTGGTCGGGCCAGGTGAAGAGCGAGCGCGTCCGTTTCGATGACCCATCCGCGTTTGAAGCGCTCATCGCCAGCGGCCGTGGCGCGCTGGTCATCGGCGCCCACCTGGGTAATCTCGAAATGACGCGTGCGCTTGCTGCACGCAACGGCCACGCCAAGGTGACGGCGGTCGTGTACACCGAGCATGCACAGCGCTTCAACCACGTGCTGGCGCAAGCGCACCCCGACGTCGTCTCGCACCTCATGCAAGTGCAGGATTTCGGCCCCGCCACCGCCATGCTGATGCAGGAGCGGATCGACGCAGGCGAGCTGCTGGTGATCGTGGGCGATCGCGTACCCGCCCATGAATCCGGCCGTACGGTGCAAGCACGCTTTCTCGGTAGCCCCGCACAGTTTGCGCAAGGGCCCTACGTGCTCGCCCACGCGCTAGGCTGCCCGGTCTACCTGTTCTTCTGCCTGAAGACCGGCCAGCAACACACCCTCTATTTCGAGCCGTTCGCCGAGCGCATCGAGTTACCGCGGGCCGAACGCACCCGCCACCTGGGCGCGCTGGCCCAGCGATACGCCGAACGGCTGGAACACTACTGCCGCAAGGCGCCATTCCAATGGTTCAACTTTTTCGATTTTTGGGCGCGTCCCAAAGCCGGGAACAACATGGACGCCCATGGCTGAACACGATCTGAACATGCCTGCACAGGAAGGGGCGCGCTCTCGACTGCCCGCCGTCGTCATCGGCAACCGCCACCTGACAATCGAAGACGTCGTAGCCATTGCGCGTGACGCACACCCGGTGTCGCTCTGCGCCGATACCGCGTGGCGTGATCGCATCGAGCGCGGAGCGCAGTTCCTGCGTGAGCGTCTGGCAGCGGGCGCGACCGTCTACGGAGTCAACACGGGTTATGGCGACGCTTGCCAGGTGAGCGTGCCGGCAGCACTGGTGGAAGCGCTGCCGCTGCAGCTCACGCGCTACCACGGCTGCGGCATGGGCCGCTACCTGGAGCCCGCCGAAACCCTTGCGGTGGTCGCCGCGCGGTTGAACTCGCTGGCGCACGGCTACTCTGGCGTGCGCCATCTTCTGCTGCAGCGGCTGGCGGATCTCATCAACCACCGCATCCTGCCCCGCATCCCGGCGGAAGGCTCGGTGGGCGCGAGCGGCGATCTCACGCCACTCTCCTACGTGGCAGCGGCGCTCGTGGGCGAGCGGGACGTCCTGTTTGCCGGACGCCAGCAGCCCGCCGCCGACGCGTGGCAGCAGATCGGTCACGCGCCAATCACGCTGGCGCCGAAGGAGGGACTCGCCCTGATGAACGGCACGGCCGTCATGACGGGCCTGGCCTGCCTTGCGTATGCGCGCGCCGAACACCTCATCCGGCTGTCTGCCCGCCTGACGGCGCTGGCCACGGTGGCGCTCGACGGCCGCGCCGCGCACTTCCATCCGACCATCTTCCACGCCAAGCCGCATGCCGGCCAGGCCGAGGTAGCAGGATGGATCCGCGACGATCTGGCGCAGTGGGACGACGCATCCGCGCACCGTGTGCAGGACCGCTACTCGATCCGCTGTGCGCCGCACGTGATCGGTGTAGCGCGCGACGCCCAATCGTGGATCCGCCGCGACATCGAGAACGAACTCAACAGTGCCAACGACAACCCGCTGGTCGATCCCGATACGAAGGAGATCCTGCACGGCGGTAACTTCTATGGTGGGCACATCGCGTTTGCGATGGATGCACTCAAGACCGCCGTCGCCAATCTGGCCGACCTGATGGACAGGCAGCTCGCGCTTCTGGTGGATGACAAGTTCAGCAACGGCCTGCCCCGAAACCTGTCGGGTGCCACGGCAGAACGCGCGCCCATCAACCACGGCTTCAAGGCGGTACAGATCTCCTCGTCCGCATGGACGGCAGAGGCGCTCAAGCTGACCATGCCGGCCAGCGTGTTCTCGCGTTCGACGGAGGCACATAACCAGGACAAGGTCAGCATGGGCACGATTGCGGCCCGCGACTGCCTGCGCGTGCTCGAGCTGACAGAGCAGGTGGCCGCCGCCCATACGCTTGCAGCGGTGCAGGCGGTGCGACTGCGCTGCCGGCTGGATCCCTCGATTCAGGTTCCCGCACCCGTACAGGCGTTCATCGCGCGCGTGGGGGCGTTGTCCTCGTTCGTGACCGAAGACCGCCCGCTGGAATCCGACCTGCGCACCGTCGCGCTCGCCATCGAGCAAGGCCGGCTCGGCGATGAACAAGGAAGCCACCATGACCGCACGTGATCTGCCGCCGCTTGTCGCCAGCGCCCGCGTGGAAGTGCCATTCCACGACGTCGACGCCATGGACGTCTGCTGGCACGGCCACTACCTGAAATACTTCGAAATCGGCCGCGCCGCCCTGCTGCGCTGCTTTCACTACGACTACCGGGAGATGCGCGACTCGGGCTTTCTGTGGCCCGTGGTCGAAGCGCACCTCAAGTACATCAAGCCGGCCACGTATGGCCAGCAGATCGAGGTGCGCGCCACGCTGATGGAATACCAAAACCGTCTCAAGATCGGCTACGAGATCGTCGATTGCGCTTCCGGCATGCGGCTGACGAAGGGCCACACCACGCAAGTCGCGGTGTGCGCGCGTACGGGTGAGCTGCAGTTCGTCTCGCCGCCCGTGATGGTCGAACGTGTGGAGCGCGCATGGCCACGCTGATGGGGACCGTACGCGCAGGGTGCATCAGCTTATTGCTGACAACCGCCAGCACATTCGCTCACAGCGCTCCCAGCGCGACGCAACAGAGCAGCGCGCTTGTCTCGCAGGTGGCAGCGCAACTTGCACAGGCCAATGGCGTGCGCGCTCAGTTTGTGCAGACGCAATCGCTGCAGGCCATGCAGCGGCCGCTGGTAAGCAGCGGCACGCTGCTGTTCCTTCGCGAACATGGCGCGATCTGGCGGGTCGAGCAGCCACACCGCATGACGTATGTGATGACGGACGCGGGTGTCACCACGCTCGATGCCGATGACAAGCCCGTGGCGCGCGGCGCACGCAATGCCGCCGGGGTGGCCCAGGTCTCGCGCATGATGCGCGCCATGCTGACGGGCGACCTGTCGGCGCTGTATTCGCAGTTTGACGTCAACGCCCAAGGCAGCGTCAGCCGATGGCATCTGCGGCTGATTCCCGCTCAGCCTCAGCTTGCCCAGGCATTGCGCGGACTTGATCTGGCAGGCGACACCTACGTGCGCAGCATCCGTGTGCAGTCGGCCAATGGCGACGAAACACGCATCGAGTTCACCGGCAGCACGCGCGTGGAGGCACCCAATGCCGCCGAACGCGCCCTGCTTGGGGCGCCCCGATGACGCAGCAGTTGGCGATACGCCCGTCGGTGCAGTCTGCTTGGGCCATCCGGCTCGGCTGGCTCGCGCTGGTGCTGGCCGCCGTGCTCTATTGCGCCGTGCGGCTGCACGATGGCACGGCACTTCAGACGAACCTGCTGGCGTTGTTGCCTGCCACCGAGGCCGATCCGGTCGCGGAACAGGCCGTGGATACGCTGGCGGCATCCCTGGGCGACCGCACCGTGTTCCTGCTCAGCAGTCGCGACGCCGAGCACGCCAAGGCCGCCGCCATTCACCTTGGCGCACAGCTCAAGCGCAGTGGTGCCTTCCGTAGCGTGATTGCCGAGCTTCCGCCATTCGATGCCGGCCAGATCACACGGTCCTACCTGCCCTACCGGTTCGGCCTGCTGAGCGCCGCCGACCGCGCCGCGCTGGATCGCACGTCGACGGCGCTGCCAAGGCTGCTGGCGCAGCGGCTCTATGCGCCCGTCGAGGCCGGCTTGAGCGCCCCGCTGGCCGATGATCCGTTTGGATGGCTCGGGCACTGGCTGGCGGACCTCCCGCTGGCGACGACGCGGCTGGAGCTCGAAGACAACTTCCTCGTCGCACGGCGTGGCGACACGATCAGCGTACTGGTGGCGGGTACGCTCGCTGCCTCAGCCTACGATGCCCAAACCCAGGCCACCGTGCGCAGTGCAGTCGCCCAGGCTCAGCACGCCCTCGCGCAGACTTTTCCCGACGTGACCCTGTTGCGCACCGGCGCGGTCTTCTACGCGGCTGCCGCTCGCAGTGCTTCGGAGCATGAGTTGCATCGGATCGGCATCCTCTCTATGTGCGGGATCGCGCTATTGATGCTGTGGGTGTTCCGCTCGCCGCGCTTTCTGCTGCTTGGATTCCTGTCCACCGGCATTGGCACCGTGTGCGCGCTCGCGACGACGCTGCTGCTGTTCGGCAAGCTGCATCTGCTGACGCTCGTGTTCGGTGCGAGCCTGATCGGCGAGGCGGTGGACTACTCCATCCAGTATTTCGTCACGCACCTCGGCGCCGAAGCCAGCCACGATGCGCGGCGCAGTGCGCGCGATGTCCGCCCGGCACTGCTGGTCGCCCTCGCTACCAGCCTGCTTGGCTATGCGATCCTGGCTGGCGTGCCGTTTCCCGCGCTGCGGCAGATCGCATGCTTTGCCATGGCTGGTATCGGGGCCGCCTATCTGTCGGTTGCCACCCTGCTGCCGGCGCTGCTGCTGCATGCGCCACGACAGCCTCGCCGCACCTACCGCCGCGCGGCGCGTTGGCTGGGGGCTTGGCAGGCAGCGCTGACGAGCCGGAGCGCATGGCTTTGCCTCGCCTTGATTGCCGCGGCCGCGGTGCCGGGCTGGTTGCGCTTGACGAGCGATGACGACATCCACCTGCTGATCCAGCGCGATCCCGAGCTGGCGCAGCAGGAAGCCATCGTGCGCGAAACCATAGGCCTGGAAGGCAGCACGCAGTTCTTCGTCGTACAGGGCAATTCGGCCGAACAGGTGCTGCAACGCGCCGAAGCGCTCCAACGCAAACTGGAAGGCCCGATTGCGGGTGCCCCGATCAAGGGCGTGCAGTCGGTGACACAATTCGTGCCGTCAGCGCGTCAGCAAGCCGAAGACCGGGCGCGCCTCGGCCAGCGCGTCTTCGCAGATCGACAGGCCCTGGCCACCGCATTGCTCGATGCCGGATTTCGCCCGGAAGTCGCTGCCAATTACGTCGATGCCTTCGGCGGCGCCCAGAGCGGTCCGCTGACGGTAGATGCCTGGCTGGCAATGCCTTGGTCGCAGCCCTATCGGCACCTGTGGTTGGGACGGGTGGCCCAGGCGCAAGCGCCGACCTATGCCGCGATCGTCATCCCTGCCGGTGCAACAGTTGCGCAGTTGCCGGCGCTCGCTGCACTGGCTGACGGCGAAGCCGGCATCCGCTTCGTAGACAAGCCCGCGAGTGTCGCCCGCCTGTTCGCGGCTTACCGCGTCGACAGCGGATGGTGGCTGGCCGGCGCGCTCGTGATGGTCCTCGTGCTGTTCTGCGTGCGCTACGGTCCCGCGAACGGTGTACGCGTGACGCTGCCGGTCGTCCTTGCCGTCGGCATCACGTTTGCGGCCTATGGTTACGCCGGCATGCCGCTGAATCTGTTCCATTGGCTTGCCCTGATGCTCGTGCTGGGCGTTGGCGCCAACTACGCCGTGTTCCTGCGTGAAGGCTGTGCGCGTCGGCACGCTGACATTGGCGGCGTGTGGGTTGGCGTGCTGCTGTCGGCGGGGACCACGCTGCTGTCGTTCGGCCTGCTTGGCGCGAGCGCCATGCCGGTGTTGCGCAGCTTCGGGATGACGCTGGCCCTGGGCATCGTCATTGCGGTGGCGCTGGCGCCGCTGGGCATGCCGCTGATCAAGAATCGACACGCATGATGGCTTCTCCCGTCTATCTGCATGCACTCGGCATGGTCAACGCGCTGGGCGATGATGTGGGCGCCATTTGCCTCCGCCTGGCAACCGGGCATGCGCCTGGCATGCTGGCAACCCATCGCCCCGATGGCTCGACAGCCGTCGTCGGACGCGTGCTGGCGCCGCTTGAAGTCCGGCCACCCAGGCAGCTGTCCGCTTACGACTGCCGCAACAACCGGCTGCTGCTCGCCGCGCTTGCACAGATCCAAGCCGAACTGGATGCCGCACACGCCAGGTACGGCCCACACCGGATCGGCATCGTGCTCGGCACCAGCACGTCCGGCATCGATGCGGCAGAGGTTGCACTGCGCCATGCGAAGACGCACGGGACGCTGCCCGAAGCCTTTGACTATCGCCAGATGGAGATCGGCACGCTCGCGCCGTTCGCAGCTGCGGCGCTGGGCGTCACGGGTCCGGCCTATACGGTCTCCACGGCGTGCACGTCCAGTGCCAAGGCCTTCGCATCGGCGCGCCGCCTGCTGCAATTGAACCTGTGTGATGCAGTGGTCGTTGGCGGCGCAGATTCTCTGTGCGAACTGACGCTGCAGGGCTTTGCCTCGCTGGAGTCGACCAGCGCCACGCATACCAACCCGATGAGCCGCAACCGCGCCGGGATCAACATTGGCGAGGGCGCAGCCGTCTTTCTGATGACACGCGAGCCGGGCCCCGTACGCCTGGCAGGCGTGGGCGAATCAAGCGACGCCCATCACATCTCCGCCCCTGATCCGACCGGCGCCGGCGCCGAGCGGGCCCTGTGCGCCGCCCTGGCCGATGCCGGGATCGAGGCCGACGCCCTCGGCTACGTGAACCTGCATGCCACGGCCACGCGCAAGAACGACGAGATGGAAGCGCACCTCATGGCGCGGGTGTTTCCGAACGGCGTACCGACCAGCGGCACCAAGCCACTGACAGGACACATGCTGGGTGCGGCCGGTGCCACCGAACTTGGCTTTGCATGGCTGGCACTCGCGCGCGATGGCACCCCCTTGCCGCGCCACGTGTGGGACGGTGAAGCGGACCCTACCCTGCCCGTGCTCGACCTGATCGAGAACACGCGTCGCCTGGCGTCAGGCCGATACGTGATGAGCAACTCGTTTGCCTTTGGCGGCAGCAATGCGAGCCTGATCCTTGGACAAGGATGAACATGACCGACGCCGAACTCTGCGCCTTGCCGATCGAATCCATCCTGCCCCATCGCGGCAGCATGCTGCTGCTCTCGCGCGTGGACACCTGGGACGAAGAATCGATCGCAGCGGCCGCCGACCTTGATCCGGCTGCCTGGTATGCCGACGCGAACGGCAACATGCCCGCGTGGATCGGCATCGAACTCATGGCGCAGGCCATTGCCGCCCACGTCGGTTTGCTGTCGATGCGAGAGGGCAAGCCGGCGCGGCCCGGCGTGCTCCTGGGGTCTCGCAAGTACGAGACGAGCGTGCCGACGTTCCCGCCAGGCCAGCCGTTGCGTTTGGAAGCGCGTGAACTGCTGCGCAGCGCCGAGGGTCATGGCGCCTACGCGTGCACAATCAGCACTGCTGGGCAGAACCTGGCCACCGCCGTCATCAAGGTGTATCAGCCGACCGATTTCGAAGCATTCATTGAAGGGAGCCTCACGACATGAGCCGCCGTGTTCTTGTGACAGGCGCAAGCCGCGGCATCGGCCGCGCCATCGCCTACCAACTTGCGTCTGACGGATTCGACGTCTCGGTGCATTGCCGCAGTGGCCGCAACGAGGCCGACGCCGTCGTGGCCGACATCCAGGCGCAGGGCGGCAGCGCGCGCGTGCTGCAGTTCGACGTACGCGATCGCCATGCCTGCCGCACGCAACTCGAAGCCGATGTGGAAGCGCACGGCGCCTACTACGGCATTGTCCTGTGTGCAGGCGTCACGCGGGACGCTGCGTTTCCCGCGCTGACCGAAGAGGACTGGGATGTCGTGCTCGAGACCGGCCTGGACGGCTTCTACAACGTCGTCCACCCGCTCACCATGCCGATGGTCCGCGCCCGCAAGGGTGGGCGCATCGTCACCATTGCGTCCGTCTCGGGCGTGATGGGCAACCGGGGACAGGTCAATTACAGCGCCGCCAAAGCCGGACTGATCGGCGCGACGAAGGCGCTGGCGGTGGAACTGGCCTCGCGCAGGATCACCGTCAACTGCGTGGCGCCGGGGCTGATCGAAACCGAGATGCTGTCGCACGTCGAACACCTGGACCATGCCCTGCAGACCGTGCCGATGAACCGTGTGGGCCAGCCGGCAGAAGTCGCCGCGGTGGTCGGTTTCCTGATGTCGGACGCGGCCTCGTACGTCACGCGGCAGGTGATTGGCGTCAACGGCGGGATGATCTGATGCGGCGCGTCGTCATTACAGGCATGGGCGGCGTCACGGCCCTGGGCTCTGCCTGGAGCGAGATCCAATCCGCCATCGAGCAGGGCCGGAATGCCGTGCGCCGCATGCCGGAGTGGGATTACTTCGATACCCTGCACGCCCGCCTGGCCTGCCCGCTGCCGGCCTTCGCGACACCGGCGGAATACCCTCGCAAGAAGACGCGCTCGATGGGCCCGGTGTCTGTGTACGCCGTGCGTGCGAGCGAACTGGCGTTGGCTGACGCCGGTCTGGCAGGCGACTCGTCCATCGCCGATGGCCGCATGGGCGTTGCCTACGGATCGTCATCGGGGTCGGTGCAGCCCATCCGGGCGTTCGGCAGCATGCTCGACACGGGCTCGATGCAAGGCGTCACCTCCAACAGCTACGTGCAGATGATGCCCCACACGACCGCCGTCAACGTCGCGCTGTTCTGGGATCTGAAAGGCCGCATCATCCCGACCTCGTGCGCATGCGCCTCGGGCAGCCAGGCCATCGGTTACGCCTACGAAGCCATTGCCACCGGCAAACAGACCATGATGCTGGCCGGCGGCGCAGAAGAGCTCTCGGCCCCCGCCGTCGCGGTATTCGACACGCTCTACGCCACCAGCACGCGCAACGACGCGCCGCACCTGACACCGCGTCCGTTCGACAAGGCGCGCGATGGCCTCGTGGTGGGCGAAGGCGCGGCCACGCTGGTGCTGGAAGACTACGACCACGCCCGCGCGCGCGGCGCACACATCCACGCCGAGGTGGTCGGCTTCGGCTGCAATTCGGATGGCGCGCACATGACGCAGCCTACCGCTGCCACCATGGGCCAGGCCATGCGCCTGGCACTGCAGGACGCGGCCCTGCCGCAAGAGGCTGTCGGTTACGTGAACGCTCACGGCACCTCGACCGAGTTGGGCGACATCGCAGAAAGCCAGGCCACGGCCGACGTCTTCCGCCCGACCATGCCCATCAGCTCGCTCAAGAGCTACATCGGTCATACGCTCGGCGCGTGCGGCGCGATCGAGGCGTGGTGGACCATCGAGATGATGAAGCGCAACTGGTACGCACCCACGCTCAACCTCGAGAACGTCGACCCGGCCTGCGCACCGCTGGACTACATCGTCGGCAGCGCACGAACCCTTGAGAGCGACTACGTGATGAGCAACAACTTCGCGTTCGGCGGCATCAATACCTCGCTGATCTTCAAGCGCGCCGCCTGATGCTGCCCAGCACTTCGCGCACATCCACCCCGCGTGGTTTACAGGAACGCGTGGTCGTAACGGGCCTGGGCATTGTCAGTTGCCTGGGTAACACGCTCGACGGGGTCGCGGCTGCGCTGCGGGATGGCCGTTCTGGTCTGTCGCACATGCCGGCGTGGCGGGCGATGGGGCTGGGCAGCCAGGTGGCGGGCATCGCTTCCGCTCAGGACGAGCCGCCCTTTGCACGCAAGGTCGATCGCTTCATGGGCGAGACTGCGCGTCTGGCGAGCCACGCCGCACGCAAGGCACTCGTCGATGCAGGACTGGACGCCGCGAGCATGCATTCGCCGCGAGCCGGCATCGTGGCGGGTTCCGGTACTGGCGCGCTGGCCGCCTACGATGCGGCATTGGAGATGGTGCGCGGGCGCGGTGTCGAGCGGGCTTCACCCTACATCGTGCCGCAGGTGATGAGCAGTACCGTATCGGCCAACCTCGCACAGGTGTTCGGCGTGGGCGGCATCTGCTATTCGCCATCGTCGGCATGCACCACGTCGGCTTTGGCGATTGGTCAGGCTGCCCAATGGATCCGCTCAGGCCTGCAGGACATCATGCTGGCTGGCGGCGCCGAGGAGTTGCACGACAGCTACGCGCTGTTCTTCGATGCCATGGGTGCGCTCACCCATGCGTCTGCCGACGCGCCGGAGCGCGCATCGCGGCCGTACGACGTGGCGCGCGATGGTTTCGTGCTGGCATCGGGTGCGGGCATCCTGGTGCTGGAGTCACTGGCGCATGCGCGCGCGCGGGGCGCCCGCATCTACGCCGAACTCACCGGCTTCGGCCAGAGCACCGATGCCGGCTCCATGGTGTCGCCCCGCGCGCAAGGCATCGCCCGCGCCATCCGGGACACCCTCGGCGAGGCGCATATGCCGCTGGACTACATCAATACGCACGCCCCATCGACGCCCGCCGGCGACGTGGAAGAGCTTCTTGCCCTGCGGGCGGTGTTCGGCGCCAAGGTGCCGCCGTTCTCGTCGACCAAGGGGTTGACCGGCCATCCGCCCGGCGCAGCAGGCGTGCACGAAGCCATCTATACGCTGCTGATGATGCGCGACGGCTTCATCGCGGGTTCGACGAGCATCGAAGCCGCCGACCCGGCGGTGGGCGATATGCCGCTGGTACGGCAGACGCGCAGCGCGCGCATCGAACGGGCGCTGTCCATTTCCTTCGGGTTCGGCGGCAGTTGCGCCGGACTGATGTTCGACGCCGCCAACGGCGAATCCTTCACGCAACAACAACAAGTACAGGAATGCTCTCGATGAAAAACCGACTGCTACTGGCCGCCAGTACGCTCGCCATGCTCACCCCGGCGGCGCATGCGCGCACCGAGGTTGTGACCTACCCCATCCAGCCCGTGCTGCAATCGCAGCCGTTCGCACCCGGCGTGGCACTCTATTTCGGTAACCAGGCGCACCCGGCGGTGTTGTCCACCCTGGGCGAAGTCACCAAATCGGCGCATCCGCCGCGCAAGACGGCCACGCAGGTGGAGATCTGCAATGCCACATTGGCCGACGCCCTGCGCCAGCTTGCGAACCCCGCACACGACCGTGGCGCCAATGCCGTCATCAACATCAAGACGAGCTTCCATTCGAACGAAAGCAATGACGAGACGAACTACACCTGTGGCGTCAGCAGCGTGTCGGCCGCGCTGCGCGTGCGCGGCGAGCTTGTCACCGTCGATCCGGCCAAGTAACCCGTCGTCGCAGCACCCTTCCCCAACCCTCGATATCCACCCACCAAGGAGTCTTGAATGAAACGTCACCTGATGCTTGCTGTCCTGTGCGCGGCCACGATGAGCACCGCCTTCGCCCGTAACGATGTCCGCACGTATCCCATTGATGCCGCGCTCAAAAGCGAAGGCGCAGACAAGGTCGGCAGCGACATCGCGCTGGTCTTTGACGGTCAGCAGCACGCTGCGGTCGTGAAATCGATGGGGGAAATCGCCACCAACAAAAAGACCAACGGCGTCGGCCGGAGTGACGAAGCTGCATGCCAGCACGTGTTTCTGTCAGCGGTGCTCACCTTGCAGGAGCGCGCTCGCGAGATGGGCGGCAATGCCGTCATCAATATCAAGAGCAACTACAAGAACAATCTGACTTCCAGCGCGACTGATTTCACATGCGGATCGGGCGCCATCATGTCTGGTGTGGCGCTCAAGGGCGAGGTCGTGACGCTCAAGAAGTGAGCCGCATGGTTGCGCTGCCTGCCAGCCCGACGGGCCGGCAGGCGTCAGGCAAGAGGTTTGACAGCGGCGACGTTGACCAGCGTCTCGCGCCGCTTGCCAGGCTTGGGACGATGCAGGCCCAGACGCTCGAACAAACCAAAGTCGGCTGCCCGGCTCCACCAGAGATACGGCAGCGAAACATGACGCGGCTCGAAATGAAAGCCGCCCGTGCGCAGCATCTGCAGATAACCGTCTGCGCTTTTCTGCACATGCATCGGATGCCGGAACAGCAAGCGGATCACCCAGGATTTGATATACGCATCCGTGGATTCGGCAAACAGCAGCAAGCCGCCCGGTTTCAATACGCGGTGAAACTCAGCCAGCGCGCGCTCCTGCTCGACCAGATGATGAAACGTCTGATGGCAAAACACGATGTCGGCGCACGCATCCGGCAGCGGCAGTGCCGCACAATCGCCCTGCAGGATGTCCACTGGTGTACCGATGGCGCGGGCGGCTTCACGCGCCGCGTCGAGGGATGGCGCGTGACAGTCCACACCGACGATGCGCTGCGGAGCAAACGCTTGCTCCAGCAGGCGGAATGAGATGCCCTGCCCACAACCCACGTCCACCATGACGGGTGCGGCGGGCAGCGGGGTTGTGATCAGACGCCTGAGGTCGTTGATGGCCACACGCAATACATGATGCTCCCACGTGTGCGTGCGCAGAAACCAGACGCCAAATGCGGTTTCCGGAATAGATGAACCAACATGTGCAGGCGTAGACGTAGTTTCCATAATCGAAAAATGACGTGGTGAAAATCGGCGAAGCATGTAAGGCCGGCGCATTGTACCGACAATGAACAACGGTTTTCAAAGCCCATTGAACGACGTAGCATCGCGTTTTATCCCGGCACGCCACCCAACACAATCCATTCACAAATCATCAATGCGTCCAGATATTTCCAACATCGAGAAACACGAGCACATCGACGTCGCCATCATCGGCGCGGGCCCTTCGGGTGCGGTGGCGGCGGCCCTGCTGCGAAAGGCGGGGCGCAATGTGCTGGTGCTCGAACGCCAGCATTTTCCACGGTTCTCGATCGGCGAGAGCCTGCTGCCGCAAAGCATGGCGTATCTGGAACAGGCAGGAATGCTGCAGGCGGTGGTGGAAGCCGGATTCCAATACAAGAACGGCGCGTATTTTGTCCATCATGACAAAAGCGCCGCGTTTGATTTTCGCGATAAACATTCGGCGGGCTGGGGTACGACATACCAGGTCGAGCGCGCGACGTTCGACCAGGTCCTGATCGACTGTGCTGTGCAACAAGGTGCGGAGGTACGCTTCGGCCATACCGTGCGTGCCATGCACACGGGTGATGCCCCCGTGCTGGAAGTGGAGGACGAGGCAAGTCAGGCCTATGCCGTCCACGCCCGCTTCGTGCTGGATGCCAGCGGCTTCGGCCGGGTGCTGCCGCGCTTGCTGAACCTGGAAGCCCCGACCGGCATGCCGACGCGCGCCGCGCTGTTCTCGCACGTGCGCGACGCCCTGCCCGCCGGCAGCACCGACCGCGACAAGATCTGCATTGCCGTGCACCCCGATCGTCGCGATGTCTGGTACTGGATGATCCCGCTGGCCAACGGCCGCTCGTCTGTCGGCTGCGTGGCCGAAGCCAGCTTCCTCGATGTGCCGGAAGCCGAGCGTGAAGCGACGTTGCGTCGCCTCGTCCAGGCCGAGCCGAATATCGGCGCACTGATCGGCGACGCGCCATTCCTGATGCCGGTGCGGCAGATTGGCGGCTACTCGGCCAACGTCGAGCGCCTGTATGGCCCTGGCTATGCGCTGCTGGGCAATGCGGGGGAGTTTCTCGATCCGGTGTTTTCCTCGGGCGTGACGATTGCGCTGCGCTCGGCGGAACTGGCCGCGCGTACCCTCGTACGCCAGCTCGATTGCAAGGCCGTGGATTGGCTTGCCGACTATGACCGCCCGCTGCGCAAGGGTGTCGACACATTCCGTGCCTTCGTCGAGCGCTGGTACACGGGCGAACTGCAGGACATCATCTTCCACCCGCGCCACTCGCCTGGCATCCGCCGCATGATCAGCGCGATCCTGGCCGGCTATGCCTGGGACGAGACCAATCCGTTCGTCGCCGACCCGGTGCGGCGTCTCAATACGCTGCACGAAGTCTGCCGGATGGAAATGGCCTGACAGGCCGACCCGCAACGCTCGCCTGGCCGGTCGCGGCCTGGGCGCGCTTACCGACGGCGTGCCAGCAAGTCATCCACCACCGGCACCACGGCCAGCAGCATCAGGATCGACGCCAGCGGAATGGTGGCGGCATAACCCAGGTGCTTGAATCCCAGCGCGCCCGTCACCCCGCCCACGAAGAACATCGCCAGCAACGAGGCCAGCAGCCGCAGCTTGGGCCGGTTGGCGACCACGGCGGGCAGATTGCGGTGGCCTTGATTCCAGTACAGCGCCTTGCCGATCTCGATCCCGATGTCGGTGGCCAGCCCCGTCACGTGCGTGGTCCGGATCTCAGCCTTCGAGATTTTCGTGATGATCGCGTTCTGCAGGCCCATCATGAAACACAGCAATGCCACCGTGGCCGGTACGAACACCACGCGGTATTGCCCGAGCGACGTGCCCATCAGACCGAAGAGCAGCAACAGCCCGGCCTCGAGCATCAGCGGCAATGCGAATTCGCTGTGCGTGCTGCGGCGGCGTCCCCAGTTGACCATGACGGCCGTGCAGGCTGCGCCGCACACGAACGCCAGCAGCGAGGCAAAACCCGCCAGCACGAGGACCGCGTTGCCCAGAACGAGATCGTCCGCCATCGCCGAAACGATGCCGGACATGTGGGACGTGTACTGCTTGACCGCGAGAAAACCACCCGCATTGGCGGCACCGGCCACGAAGGCGAGCGACTGCCCGAGGCGCCGGTTGGCGTCGTCGGTGCGCTCGGTGCCCGTCAGGCGACGGAGGTATTGGATGGGCATGACCAGTCCAGGCGGTAGTGGAGCCGACATTATGCGCCGCGCCCTGTCACCGCCTCGTCAGGTCAGGGGTTGATGTACTGGAACAGCGACATGCCCTGCATGGCGGTAAACGTCTTCTGCGCAGCCTGCAGCGACACCTGCTGCTGCGAGAACTGCGAGATGGCGCTCGTGTAATCCACCGACTGCAGCTTGGAGATCTGCTCCTTCAACTGCTCGCCGTAGTTCGAGCCGCTGCTGTTGAGCGTGGTGATCTGCGCCTGCTGCGTGCCCACCGTCACCTGCGCCTGCAGTGCGACCTGATAGGCATTGTCCAGATTGCCCTGCGCCGTCTGCACGGCCTTCTGCAGGTTGGCAACGTCAGTGGCCTGGGTGGCGGCGTTGATCGGGGTCGAGAGCGCCGTGATCAGGTTTTCGTATGTCTTGAAGATGCTCTGATTGGCCGACGGATTGGCAGGGTCGGTATTCGGTATGCGCACGAACACGGAATCGCCCGCGACCGAATTCGGCATCGAGATGTTCTGCGAGACCTGCACCGTGGGAGGCTGGCCGGTGCCGACATACTGGACCGAGCCGCCCGAGCTGACAAACGGATCGGTCGTGCCGTTGGCACCGCCGAACAACGCCACGCCCGACGGATCACGCTGGTTGGCGATCGACAGCAATTGCTGATACTGCTGCTTGACCTGCGCCAGCACGCCGATGCGTTGCGAATCCGTCATCAGCGAAGTGTTGGCCCCCACCATCGACTGCTTGCCCTGCTGCAGCGTCGTCACCAGGTTGGTCAACGCCGACGAGACGTTCGTCAGCCGTGCGTCCGTTGCGTCACGGTTGACCTGGTATTGGTCATTGGCGTCCTGCGTCTGCTGCAGTTGCGCCATCTGGCCAAACGCGCTCGGGTTGTCACCCGCGCTATTGAGCGCAATGCCGCTCGCGAGCTGCTGCTGCAACGTCAGCAGGTTCGATTGCGTGTTCTGCATTGAGGCGCTGGACAGCGCGAAGAACTGGGCGGTACTGACTCGCATGATCGATCCGGGCGGATGGCTATAGAGCGTGTAATCGGCAGTCTGGCGTGATTCTTCAGTGGCGCGATCAGCCGTTGGCGATCGACAGCAGCGAATCGAACAGCGAATTGGCCGTCTGCATGACCTTGGCCGCTGCCTGATAGGCCTGCTGGTACTTCATCAGGTTCATCGCTTCATCATCCAGATTGACGCCCGAGACGGATTGCTGCTGCGACGTCGAGCTTGCCAGCAGCGCCTTCTGCGACGTCAGATTGGTACCGGCCGTGTTGGCCTGCACACCCACCTGCGTGACCAGACTGTTCCAGGCCGTACCGATGGAGGCGGTGCCACCGTCGAGCAGCGTGGCGTTGCGCAGACTGGCAAGCGCACTGGCGTTGCCGTTGTCGGTACTGTTGGCCGTATTGGCCGAGATGGTGAAGGTATCGCCGTTGCCGGGCGTGCCGGAGAGCGTCATCTGCACGCCGTTGAAAACGTACGTCGCGCCCTGCGTGTAAGGTGCGGTGCCGCCGGTGTAGGTGGTGGACGTGCCGTTGGCAGTCACCGTCACGGTGCTCGGAAAGCCCGAGAGTGACCCGCCCACCGCCGAACTGTAGGTCAGGCTGATCGGCGACGTGAGCGGCGAACTGGCGTACGTGCTGTTCACACTGAGGGACGACACTGCTGCGCTACCCGTGTTGTTGCTGCCCTGGGTGAGCACCACCGGCGTGGCGGCCGCCACGTCGTGATAATCGGTGGTCAGCGTCTGCATCGTGGCGGCGGCGTCGGCGGTCGGACGCACGAGGAAGGAGTCGCCGCTGTTCATCGTGCCCGACAGGTTGAGCGTGACGCCGTCGATGATGGTCGGCCAGCTCGTCACGGTCTGAGACGCAGAGCCGTCCGGATAGTGCGAGATGGTGTAGGCGCCGCCCTGGTACTTGACCTGGTAGTCGTAACCCTGGCCCGCGTTGGCGTTGGTGATGCTGGCCGTGAGGGTGGCGCTGCCGGTGTTGTTGCTGCTGGCTGCAACGCTGGGCCCGGCCACCGAGAACAGATCGGTACCCAGGTTTCCGTTGGCATCCATGCCCAGCTTGTTCTGCGTGTTTACGTCGGCCGACACGGCTGCGGCGAGACGGCCGAGGCTGTTTTGCGCCGGAATGAGCGTGTTGCGGCGGAAATCCATCAGCCCGCCCAGCGCGCCACCGCCCAGTTGGCTGTCATCGATGGTGACCGTACCAGCCGGACTCTTGTAGCCCACCGACAGTTGCGTCGGGTCGTACTCCGACGGCACTGCCGTCAGCTGATAACTCTGGTTGCCCTGCACCAACGCCTGGCCGTTGCCGACGTAGATGTTGTATTGCCCGTCGCCGGTCTGCACCACGCTCGCCTTGATCGACTGGTTCAGCGTCTGGACAAGCTGATCGCGCTGGTCACGCAGATCGTTCGCAGGCTGACCGGTGGAGGCCTCAGCCTTGGCAATCTGGTCATTCAGGGCGGCGATCTGCTGGGCGGTGCCGTTGACGGAGCTGATCTGCGTCTGCACCTGCGTATTCACCTGCCCGGACAACGCATTCAGCTGCCCGGCAATGGAATTGAAGCGGCTCTGCAGACCGGATGCCCCGTTCAGAAACACCTGACGCGCAGTCGTGCTGGATGGGTTGGAGGCCAGCCCATCGGCGCCATTGAAAAAACTGGTGAGCGCCGAACTGAGGCCACTGTTGGAGTCCGACACGTATTTGCTCAACCCCGAAAGGAGGCTATTGAGCTGGTCAGCCGCGCTCGTGGCGGCCTGGCCGTTCTGCACCTGCGCGGTCAGAAACTGATCGTAGATGCGCTTGACGGTCGTGACATTGGCACCCTGGCCCAGATAGCCAACGCCCGCGTATAGCGGAATATTCTCCGTCTGCACGGCTTCCTGCCGCGAATAGCCTGGAGTATTCGCGTTGGCAATGTTGTTGCCGGTCACCTGCAAGTTGATATCGGCAACCCGCAGGCCGGTCGCGCCAATGTTCAGGAGGGAGCTGCTCATGGTTGTCTCTGTGCGGGCGGCACGATACCGCCGGGATGGGCCCTGGAAACAACATCGGCCGGCTCAGGACAAACTTGAGTCGGCCGACGCAATTAAATGTGATCAAGAATCAACTTCAAACGATCTGTCTGAGCACCGCCATGATCTTGTTGGCGTAATTCGGATCGGTCGCATAGCCCGCCCGCTGCAGGCCCTTGGCGAATGAAGCCGCGTCGTTGCCGTTGCCCGCCGCCACGACATGGCTGTAGCGCGGGTTGTTGGCCAGCAGGTTCGCGTAGTCCTTGAAGGCTTCCGCATACGAGCCGTACGCACGGAACTTCTCCTTGACCTTGTGCGCGACGCCGCCGACGTATTCGGTGGTGGTCACCTCGGCCGTCTTGCCCGTCCATGATCCGCCAGCCTTGATGCCGAACAGGTTGTGCGTGTTGCTGCCGTCCTTGGCATGGATCTCGCGGCGCCCCCAGCCGCTCTCCAGCGCGGCGTGGCCGATCATGAAGTTGGCCGGAATCCCCGTTTCCTGCGCCGCCTGCGTGGCGTGGCCGATCAGCTTGTTGTAGAAGCTCGTCATGCGTTCGCCGCGCGGCTCGGATGCCACGGTGGACAGATCCACGTCGGGCGGTGCGCTGGCGGTGTTGCTTTCGGCTTCGGCCTGCTTGCGCAGGGCAGCCAACGCGCGCTGCACGCGCGCTTCCAGGCCCGGTCGCGGCACGGTGCTGATCCCCGAGCCATCGTCTTCCACGCCGGAGGCGGCAGATGCCGCCATGCTGTTGAGCGACGAGCGCGCGATCGCCTTGGCCGCGTCGGTGGCAGAGCCGCCCGCGCCGGGCAGCGCGGTATTCGTTGCCGTCGTGCCCGACAGGGCTGTATTCACCGGCCCTCCGGCATCCGGGTTCACTCGGTTGGCCTGGCGCAGCATCTGCTTCAGCAGTTGATCCGCCACGCCCACGCCGCGCGCGGCCATGGTCTGCGAGAGCTGCTGGTCAAGCATCGACGTGTACATCTTGCTCGACGACGAATCGAGCAGCCCAGTCTGCGGCGACGCATCGCGCATCTGCTTGAGCATCATGTTCACGAAGATCGCGTCGAACTGCTTGGCGACGGTTTTGGCTGCGCCGGTCGGGTCCGTACGCGCCGCCTGCTTGAGCGACTCGAAACCCTTGGAATCGAGCGCCAGACGGCCGGTGAGGTCGGTCGGGTTCATCTTGGCCTCCCCCGCGTCAGATGATTTCCAGGTCGGCGCGCAGCGCGTTGGCCGCCTTCATCGCCTGCAGGATCGAGATGAGGTCTTGCGGGTTGGCGCCGATCGCATTGATGGCCTTGACCACATCTGCCAGGTTGGTACCGCCCTTCACGTTGATGAGGCTCCCTCCCTGTTGCTTGACCTCGATGTTCGAGCGTGCCGCGGCCACGGTCCGGCCTTGCGAGAACGGCGCAGGCTGGCTCACGACCGGTTCGGTGCTGATGGTGACCGAGAGATTGCCATGGGCCACCGCGCAGGGTTCAAGCTTGACGAGCTGGTTCATCACGACCGAGCCGGTGCGAGCGTTCACCACTACGCGTGCCGCAGCCAGCGCTGGCGTGACTTCGATGTTCTGCAGCTTGGCAACAAACCCGACGCGGTCGGAGGCGAGCGCCGGTGCGCGCACGTTGATCGTGCGGCCGTCGGCGGCCTGCGCGGTGTCCATGCCAAACTGCTTGTTGATCGCGTTGACGATGTTCTGCACCGTGCCGAAATCGGTCGTGCCAGTGTCGAGCTGAATGCTGCCGGCCTCACCCACCGAGGCCTGCACGGCACGTTCCACCGTTGCCCCGTTGGCGATGCGGCCAGCGCCGAGCTGATTGATCTGTACCTTGCTGCCATTGGCTGCCGCGCCTGCGCCGCCAATCACGACATTGCCCTGTGCCAGCGCGTAGAGCTGACCGTCCACACCCTTGAGCGGCGTGAGCAGCAGCGTGCCGCCGCGCAGGCTCTTGGCGTTACCGATGGAAGACACCGTCACGTCAATCGTCTGGCCAGGCCGTACGAACGCCGGCAGCGTGGCCGTCACCACCACGGCAGCCGTGTTCTTGAGCTGGATGCTCGCCCCGGCCGGCACGTTGATGCCGAACTGCGTGAGCATGTTGTTGAAGCTCTGGATCGTGAACGGCGTTTGCGTGGTCTGGTCGCCGCTGCCGTCCAGGCCGACGACGAGGCCGTAACCGATCAGCGCGTTGTCGCGTACGCCGGCAACGGTGGTCAGATCCTTGATGCGGTCAGCATGTGCCGTGGTCGGAACAACCGCCGAAATCGCGCTCAGTGCCACCAGGGCCGCGCCGATGATGCGATGCAAATTCATGGCAGCTTCCTCAGAACGGCGACACGGTCAGGAAGAACCGCGACAGCCAGCCCATCTGCTGCGACTCGGCCACATAGCCCGTGCCGCGATATTCCATGCGTGCGTCCGCCACCTGGGTGGACAGCACGGTGTTCTGGTTGTTGACGGTGGTGGGGTTGACCACGCCCGAGAACTTGATCGACTCGGTGCCCTGGCCCACGGCCATCTGCTTTTCGCCGCTCACCACCAGGTTGCCGTTGGAGAGGACCTCCACGACCGTCACGGTGATCGTGGCGGTGAAGTTGTTCTGCGCGCCATTGGCGCCCTTGCTGTCGAACTTGTTGGTGTCGCTTGCCGACACACCGAGCAGCGACAGCACGCCCGCGTTCATGCCGGCGAAGGTCGGCACCGAAGCGCTCATGCTGCCGGTGCGGTTGACGCTGCCGGAGGTCTGCTTGCTGGCCGCCGTGTTCTCGGTGATGACGATGGTGATGGTGTCGCCGACCATATGTGCACGGCGGTCTTCGAACATGCCCCGGAAGCCTCCGCTGCCCGACGCCACCTCCTGGTAGATCGCCCCGTTCTGGCGCGGCGCCATCACCGGCATCGGCGGGCGCGCGGTGGTCGGGCCCTGCACGATCGGCGCCGGCGGTGGCAGCATGCCGCACGCCGTGGCCAGCAAGGCGGCCGTGCCGAGCACGGCGAGTCGAACCATCCGTAACCGGGACACAGCGCGGCCGCTGTGCGTGGGCGAGTAAACCGGGGGGGTATGCATCGCAGAACTTCCTTGAAAACAACGCCGCCCAGCTTAGAGCTGCGACAGCTTCTCCAGCATCTGGTCGGAGGTCTGCACCGACTTGCTGTTGATCTCGTACGCGCGCTGCGTCTGGATCATGTTGACCATCTCTTCCACCACGTTCACGTTGGACGTTTCCACGTAGTTCTGGTTGAGCACGCCCACGCCGTTCGATCCCGGGTTGGCCAGGTTGGCGGTGCCGGACGCTTCGGTCTCGGCATACAGGTTCTCGCCCATGCTGCGCAGGCCGGCCGGGTTGATGAAGTTGGCCAGCTGAAACGTACCCACCTGCGTGTTGTTGACCGAGCCCGGCGTGGTCACCGTCACCACACCGTCCTTGCCGACCGAGAAGCTCGTGGCGTTCTGCGGCACGGTGATGGCCGGTTGGATCGGGTAGCCGCTGGACGTCACCAGCTGACCCTGGGCGTTGACCTGGAAGCTGCCGTCACGCGTGTAGGCCAGCGTGCCGTCAGGCATCTGCACCTGGAAGAAGCCGTTGCCGTTGATGGCCACGTCGGTCGCATTGCCGGTCTGCTGCAGGTTGCCCTGGGTGTGCAGGCGCTCGGTGGCCACGATGCGCACGCCGGTACCGATCTGCATGCCCGAGGGCAGCGTCGTCTGCTGCGACGACTGCGCACCCGGCTCGCGCACGTTCTGATACAGCAGGTCTTCGAACACGGCGCGCGAGCGCTTGAAGCCGGTCGTGTTGACGTTCGCCAGGTTGTTCGAGATGACATCCAGCTGCGATTGCTGGGCGTCCATCCCGGTCTTGGAAATCCACAGGGAGCGAATCATGTTCGAGTCCTTGGTTAATTCAAATCAGGCCCGCCGTCAGGCGTGGCGCAGCAGTTCATTGGCCGACTGGGCATTCGTGTCGCTCGTCTGCAGCGATTTCATCTGCATCTCGAGCTGGCGCGAAATCTCGATCATGTTGACGAGCGAGTCGGTGAGGTTCACGTTGCTGCCTTCCAGTGCCCCAGGCGTGATGCGTACGTTTTCGTTCACGTCGGCATCCTGTCCGTCGCGCTGGCGGAACAGGCCGTCGGTGCCGCGGTCAAGGTTGGAAGGATCGATGCTGACCAGCTTCAGCCGACCGAGAGACACAGGCGGCGTCACGTTGTCGGCACTGATCGCATTGACCGTGCCGTCCTTGGCGAACTGCACCGTCGTGTTGGGCGGCAGGGTGATCGGGCCACCATCGCCCATCACCGGCTGGCCAGACAGCGTCACGATGGTGCCATCGGGGTTCAGCTGGAACGTACCCGCACGCGTATAGGCCTCGGTGCCATCGGGGGCTTGTACGGCAAAGTAGCCTTGCCCGTCGATGGCCACATCCAGCGCACGACCGGTGGTCTCGATCGGGCCGGGTGTCACGTCCGTGCCGATGGCCGAGGCCATCACGAAGCTGCGCGTGGGCGAACCGTCGCCCTGCACGCCCACCGTATGGAACGCATCGATCTGCGCCTTGAAGCCGGTGGTGCTGGCGTTGGCAAGGTTGTTTGCGCTGGCCGCCTGTTGGTCGAACAGGTGCTTCACGCCAGTCATCGATACGTAGATCGAGCGATCCATGCAAGGCTCCTTGGTGGGCGGTCAGACGATTACATGGTCACCAAGGTCTGCAGGATGGTGTCCTGCGTCTTGATGGTCTGTGCGTTGGCCTGGTACGAGCGCTGCGCGATGATCATGTTCACCAGTTCCTGGCTCAGATCCACGTTGGATTGCTCCACCGCGGAGGACTGCAGCAGACCAAACGAGCCCATGCCCGGCGTCCCGAGGTTGGGGGCGCCCGAGTTGGACGTCTCGACCCACTGGTTGCCGCCGATGTTCTGCAGGCCTTCCGGCGCCTTGAAGTTGGCCATCGCGATCTGGCCCAGCGTGGCGGTACGGCCGTTGGAGTAGCGCGCCGTGATGGTGCCGTCGGTGCCAACCGAGTAGCTGGCCAGGCGGCCCGTGGCGTAGCCGTCCTGCGTGACGCCGGGCGCGGTGTCGTTGTAGCCGCCGCCGTACTGCGTGGTGCCCGTGAAGTCCATGCTGGCGATGCTCATGCCGGCAAACGACACGGCGATCTTGCTGGGCGTCGAGGTCAACTGGCCGTTGCTGTTGAACGTGAGCGTCGTCACCGGGTTGCCGCCGGTGGGGTTGTTGCCATCCACCTGCGAGTACACATCCCAGCCTGTCGCGGTACGCACGTAGTAGTTGGTGAGCATGTGCGCCGTTCCCGTGCCGTCATACACCTGTTCCGACACGGAATGGTTGAACGTGGCCGAGTTGGTGGGCGAGAACGGCGTGGTGGTCGGTGCGGTCGCTGCAGCGTCGAGGTTGATGCCGAACGCCGTGTTGGTGGTCGCGAGCGGGGCCAGGTCGTTGACCGGAATCTGCAGGTTGGTCAGCACGGCGGTGTTGACCTTGCCGGTCGAGTCCACGCCGTAACCGGTCAGGTTCTGGCCGGTGGCAGAAATGATGTAGCCGTTCTTGTCGGTCTGGAACTGGCCGTTACGCGAATACGACACCTGGCCGCTTGCCGTATCGACCATGCGATAGAAACCCGTGCCGTTGATGGCGATATCCAGCGGGTTGCCGGTAATGGTCACGTTACCCTGCGTGAACGACTGCGACACCCTGGTCACTTCCACGCCCTGCCCGACCTGGTTGTCGGACGCGCCCACCAGCGAGCGCGCATACACGTCGCCAAATTCCGCGGTCGATTTCTTGTAGCCGACCGTGTTGGCATTGGCGACGTTGCTGCCGATCACGTCGAGGTTTTTGGAGGCGGCGTCGAGACCGCTCAGGCCTTGCTGGAATCCCATAGTGTTCTCCCGTGGAAGATGAAAAGCGGGTTCGACCCGTTATTGAATGGTGGTGACGTCCGACAGCTTGGCCGTATTGCCCGAGGCCAGTTGCAGTTGCGTCGTGCCGTTGGTGATGGTCACGCCCGTGACCTTGTCAGCGCCAAGGGCGTTGGCCGTGGCTGCCTTGCCACCCAGCGTGGCGGACACCGAAATGCTGTAAGTGCCGTCCGCCACCGAGGTACCGCTGTCGTTCTTGCCGTTCCAGGTGTAGTTGCCCGAGCCGGCGCTCATGCCGCCAAGATCGACCTTGCGGACGGTGTTGCCGCTCGCGTCCTTGATCGTCACGACCACGTCGTCGGCGCCGTTGGGCACCGAGATGCCGAAGTTCGCCGAGCCCGAGGCAAGCGTCAGCGTGGAGGACGGCACCTGCACGGTACGCCCGATCAGCGACGACGCCTGCGTGGCGGCGTTCTGTGTGGCCATGCTCGACATCGTGGTGTTCAACTGCTGGATACCGTTCACCGTGTTGATCTGCGCCAGCTGCGAGGTCATCTGCGAGTTGTCCATCGGATTGAGCGGATCCTGGTTCTGCAGCTGCGCAACCAGAAGCTGCATGAACGTGTTCTGCAGATCGGTGCCGCTGGTGATGGACAGGTTGTTGCTGGTATTCGTGCTGGGGGTGCTGGTGGCGGAAGTGACGGTCATGATCGTGTCTCGCGTGTCTCGGTCGGGCTGGCGCCGCTTACTGACCCAGGGTCAGTGCCTTGGCGGCCATCGTCTTGGTGGTATTGGCGACTTCCACGTTGGCCTGGTACGAACGCGAAGCGGAAATCATGTTGACCATCTCGTCGACCACATCGACGTTCGGCATGGTCACGTAGCCGTCGGCGTCGGCCAGGGGGTTGCCCGGCTGATGCATGCGCTTCATGGGCGTGACGGTGTCTTCCACCACCCGGTCGACCGACACGCCGGTGGCGTAGTCGTCAGACTCCTGTACGGGCGTGAACACCACCTGCTTGGCACGGTAAGCCGTTCCGTTCGGGCCCGTCACGCTCTCGGCATTGGCCAGGTTGGAGGCTACGACGTTCATGCGCTTGGACTGCGCGGTGAGCGCGCTGCCAGCCACATCCATCACCTTGAATAGCGACATGTTGGTTCCGCTGTCTTAAAGCTGTTTCCGGACTGCGTCCGTTGTTGTGTGGGCGCTCTCCGGGCCAGATCAGCCTGGCCCGGGGCGCCGCATCACTCCCGCCCCTCTTTCTCGCCGCGCCTGACTGCTGCGCGATCGTCTTGCCTATTGCGCCGCGCTAGCTGCTCTGAATGGCCGCCAGCATCGACTTGATCTTCTGCGTCACGATGTTCAGGTCTGCCTCGTAACGCACCGTGTTGTCGGCGAAGCGCATGCGCTCGCCGTCCATGTCCACCGTATTGCCATCGATGGACGGCTGCTGCGACGTGCGGTACTGCACGTCGCCCTGCAGCGCCTTGGTCTGCTGCGACAGCGAAGCCTGCATCAGCGCCACTTCACCGGCCGGCGCGCCGTCAACCGTCAGATGGCCTGCAGCCGTTGCCGTCATCGGCAGGCTGTTACCGCTTTGCTGGCCGACCGCCTTCTGCAGCGCCGACTGGAAATCGAAGTCGCGCGCCTTGTAGTTGGGCGTGTCGGCGTTGGCGATGTTCGAGGCCAGAATCTGATGCCGCTGCGAGCGCAGCCGCAGTGCCTGCTCCTGAAAACCGAACAACTGATCCAGCTTGTCGACCATGTTTGCCATTCCTCGCGCGTGGCGCGTGATTGCTTGCGCCACCCGCCGGGTTCGTGTTTCGAATGCCGTGGGACCGAGACACCGGCATTGGCGGCCCCTTCAAAACCGCCAATGCCGTCTCCCAAACCGCTTGTTGCTGAGTTGCCGTCATGCAGCCTCAGTGGCGAAAGCCTGTCTGCGGATCCGGGGGCCGTCGGGAAAACAGCCGCCGGGGCAGGTCGCGCGAGCAAAGAGCACACACCGCGCAACGCCAGGGACTTCACCACGTTGCAAAGTCTAGGGGCCGGTGCGCAAGCGCATTCGTCCGAATAAGGGGGGGATTGACCGACATTTCCGCATTTGGCCCTCGCACACGCGTGGCTACACTTCACCGGACTTTTGATGGAGGGCTTTCCATGTCCACGCGGTTTGCACGCAGCGCGCACCCCCCGACCCGATCAGGCGCCACGGCCGTGGGGGCGGCCGCGCGCGGGCGCGGAATCCTGACCGTTCTGGCGCTGGCGCTGCTGGCAAGCCTCGCCCATCCGATCCTGGCGCGCGCCCAGGGCATGGTGCGGGTCGGCTACCCGCCGGCGGCCGCCAACCTGCACACGCCCGCTCAAGGTATCCAGCCCGCCACCACGACCATTCAGGGTCCGAACGCGATCCAGATGCAGATTCAGCAGCAGTTGCAATCGCAACTGGACATCCTGGGTGGCACGAATGACGCAGGCGCGCCGCGCGCATCCGTAGAGGTCGGCCCGGTCGACCCGCGCATTGCCAACCAGCCGTGCGACCAGATCGACCTGATGCTGCCGGCCGCCAACCGCCTGCGCGGCCGTATACAAGTGGGGGTCCGCTGCCGCTCCCCGCATGCCTGGGCGGCATGGGTCCCGGCCACCATCCAGATCACGGGAACGTATTACGTGGCCTCGCATCAACTGTCGCCCGGCAAGACGCTCGACATGGGCGATCTCGAAGCCCGTACCGGCGACCTGTCCATGCTGCCGCCCTCCGTGGTGCAGCAACCCGCCGACGTGGTCGGCCGCGTGCTCGTGACCAGCGTGGCGGCCAACCAGCCGCTGCGCGCCGAAAGCCTGCGCCTGCCGATTGCCGTGCAAGCCGGCCAGACCGTCAAGCTTGTCGCTGAAGGGGGTGGCTTCCAGGTTACAAGCGACGGGCGCGCCCTGAATCAGGCCGCAGTGGGCCAGGTTGCGCAGGTACGGACCGCCAACGGCAACGTCGTTTCGGGCATCGCGCAGTCTGTTGGCGTGGTTGCCATTCAGTTTTGAGACGAATTAATCACTTGCACAGTGTGATGATCCGTCGATGTTCCCCGCTAAAGTTTGGGTCGGGGTTGGCCGATATGGGTGTTAGGATGAACGCGCTCTTCGGAGACACCCGTGAAAATCAACCATATCGTCAACAACGCACCGGCCGCCGTGCCGACCAAGGACGCCACGTCCGGGTCGACGCGTGCCGCGAGCACGACTCCGGCCAGCACCGCGGCCTCGGGCTCGGCGCGCCACAGTGGCGACACCCCGTCGCTATCGGTCCAACGCGTCTCGCGCCAGGTGGGCAGCGGCGACTTCGACGCCGCGCGCGTCGAGCAGATCCGCAGCGCCATCCAGAGCGGCACGCTCAAGATGGACGCCGGCAAGATCGCCGATGCGGCGCTTTCCGCCGCGCAATCGCTGCTCTCCACGCGATCCAAGAAGGTCTGACGGGAGCTTCCCGTCTTCCGTCCCCCAATTCTGATGACGCCGCCGGCCCACACGGGCTGACTGCGGCGGGGCGGTATGCCAGCCGGCGGCTGCCCAAGCTACCCTGCTGGAGGCAGTAGCCATGGACAACACTCTTCTGATCCGCACCCTCGCCGACGAACAGGAACTGCTGCGCGCCGCCACCCAGACGCTGGAGGCCGAAGCGCAGGCGTTGCGCGACGGCGACATGGCCGAACTCGAGCGCATCACGCAGACCAAGCAGAAGCAGCTCACCGCCCTGGGCGAAGCCGATCGCGAGCGCCGCCTCTGGTGGGCGCAGCATGGCGGCGCCGACCCGTATGGGCTGGTCAAATACCTCCGCTCGGACGACACCGCCAGCCGCCTCTTCGACGAGAATCTCGCGCTCGCACGCACCCTGCGCCAGCGCAATATCGAAAACGGCACCCTCATCGACCTGCGCCTGCGCGCCACGCAGAATGCGCTGTCCGTGCTGCATGCGGCCAACAACGGCGGCGGCACGCCCTATGGCCGGGATGGCAAGCAACCGCTGTCGATGCCGCGCTTCTCGGTGGTTGCGCAGTAAGCCTCGACGCGCCCTCCTGCTGCTGTACGCCGCCTTCCGTGCACGTCAATGCGCGTGAAGTGGGGCTAGCTGCTGCCCTCTGATCCTGCTATCTATAGAGGGGCCTAGTACACGCGTCCATCCGGGTAGATAAAAGGGTTTACATCCCATTGATGGGTGCAACAAGCATGCTGGGGATTTATTCTGCGGATTTTGGCGGGGTTAATCCTCCGCGCCTGGCGACATAAACAAGAAAACCGGAAGGAAATTGCGCCTGAACGGCGTGCCAAGGTTTTGGCCCGGCGGCACCTTACCCAGGTGACCACCGGTTGAACGGGGAAACATACCGAAACCGCGCGCCGTTGCATTTCTACCAGCAACGTCTGTATTGGTTTGGATCGCGCCGATCCAAATCGACGTAGCACCAGCTGATTCCGGAAATGGGCAAACAACCATAACCAGACAGGCGGCGCAGTGAAATCAATCGTAGTCGAGGCCCACCCTTTGGTGCGTGCTGGCGCAACCCATGTTTTGCAGTCCCTGCCGGCCATTTCCGAGGTCGTCAGTGTCGAGCCGGACGAGACCCTCTTCGAAAATCTGGCGGCGCATGCGGACGCCGAACTGGCGCTGGTCGGCCTGCCCATACCGGGTATCGACGATGTGCCGGCCCTTTCCCGGCTGCTGCAACAGCCGCGCCCGAGGCATATCGCCGTGCTGGGTGAAACGGACTCCGCCGCGCATGTGCGCGCGCTCATGCAGTTGAATGTTTCAGCGTATCTGCTGAAAAGCTATTCCGGCAAATTGATCGCAGCGGCATTGGAACTGGTATTGGCAGGCGGGCGTTATGTGCCGGCCTCCGTCGTGCTCGCCCGGCCAGAGGCCATTGCCGCGGCATCGCCCGGCGGGAACAACGATTGCGCAATGCTCGGACTCACCCAGCGCCAATACGAGATCCTGGTATTGCTCTCACGCGGACACCCCGTCAAAACCATCAGCCGCATGCTCGGCATTTCGGAAGCGACGGCCAAGGCGCATATCAACGCGCTCTATCGCCGGCTGGAAGTCCGCAGCCGCACCGAGGCCGTATTCGTCGCCACGCAGCGCGGCGCGATGCTGTTGAATCACCCGCAGCTGGCCGAGCCGCCTCTGCGCCTGGCGCGTACCGGCTGACGCTTTTTCCATCGCCGCCGCATCACAAAAAAGCGGCGCCCCTGGTGGGGCACCGCTGGAAGCACCCACCCGCACTGTCGACATGCGGGCGGCGACAAGGAAAGCAAAAGATTTAGAACTTTGCGCGGACGCCCACGCCGAACGTATCAGCCGACGACAGATCGGACACCTTGTCTCGGAAGTACGCTGCATACACATCGGTGCGCTTGGACAGCGAATAGTCATAGCCGACCGCCCAGGTGTTGCGCTTGACGTCTGCCGCGCCCGTCGTTTTGGTGTACGCGTACGACGCCAGGACGCTGCCCGGGCCCACCGGAATCGACACGCCGAGCTGGCCGCCGTTGCTCTTGGCGTCGCCGGTGCTGATCGTGTTCTTGATGTACTGGTATTGGCCGTACAGCTTGACCACGCCAAAGTCGTAGGTAGCACCCAACTGCCCCGCCGTCTGGCGCGCAAAGCCAGCCACCAGGCTGTTCAGGTCGCCAGGCGCGCCATCGAAGCGCACCTGCTGGAACGCCGCCGTGGCTGCAAAGTTGCCACGGAAGTACAGCAGGCTGCCGCCCCACTTGTTCTGACCGTTGTGGCCGGCTTGCTCGCCCGCGCCGTAGATCAGGTTGGCCGTCAGGCCACCCATGTCAGGCGTCGAGTACATGATCGAGTTGTCCCAGCCCGAATCGCCCACCAGCCCCGAAATGCCCGCAGCACCGGTACGGCCGTTGCCGAGGTAGGTATGGAACACCATCGGCGAGAAGGTGTACGAATCGATGAACGGATTAAACAGGATCGTCGAAACAAAGTACGGCGGGGTGTTACGACCCAGCTTGACCGAGCCCCACGTGTTCGACTCCAGGCCGACGAACGAATTACGGGCAAAGAAATGGTCGCCGTCAAAGCGGCCGGCCTTGCCGGTGTCGGGGCGGAAGAAGGCTTCCAGCGTGAAGATCGCCTTCAGGCCGTTGCCGAGGTCTTCGCTGCCCCTCATGCCCCAGTACGACGTCGACATGCCGCCGGAATTGACGCCCCAGGCACGGTCCTGGCCGAAGTTCTTGGTTGCACCCGCCCAGGCGTCCACCTGGCCGTAGAGCGTGACGGACGATTGTGCCTGGGCCGCGCCCGCGGTCAGGGCTGCGGCGGCCAGCACCGCCAGCTTGAAACGTCGCTTGAATTGCATGATTGATTGCTCCCTCGTGTGGTTCCGTTGTGTTGAATCGGCTGAGTGCGCTTTCCGCGGGCGGGTGGCTCAACCTGCCGCGCAGCGTCGGCGCGAGTGAATGCAACAGCCGTGCCAATACGCTGCCGGCAGGCCGTGGCATCACGGGTGAATACGTTTGCTTGGGAAGGGGCGCAGACTAGCTTGAATACCCCAGGCAGACAAGTCCCCGCATAGGGGTGTGTAGCGCGGTTTCTGCACCGGACTGACGCAGTGTCGGATCAGTCGTTTTGCAGGACGCGGATGTCAACTTCGCGCGTGTAGCGATCGGGCGAGAAATCGCAATACGTCAGCGAAATCGGCATGTCGGCCACGCTGTAGCCGATGCGGCGCACGCGCACCAGCGGTACCCCGGCCTTCACGTCAAGCTGCGCGGCCTGATGGGCATCTGCCACGCAGGCCAGCGGGGCCTCCCGCGAGCGGGCGATGGTCAGGTTGGCGCGCTGGAACACCTGTACGAACAGACGGTCCTCGAAGTCGCGCGCCTCGAGCATGGCCGCCAGCCGCGACGTCAACCACGTGCGCAAGAGCATGACCGGCTGCCCACCCACCTGGGCGCGCCGCTCGACGAAGGCGACTTGCGCGCCCGGCTCAAGCCCCAGGGCGGCCGCCACGGTGTGATCGGCCGGCTCCAGCCGGAACGCACTGACGGTATAGACGGCACCAGGCGTGTACTCGAGCGCCGCATCCGACTGGCCGGGCGCGTAAAGTACCGGCCGATGCGGCCCCACCCGGTCGAGCACTACGCTGCGTTGTCCGCGCGAGCGCTTGAGCAGCCCGCGCGCCGCAAGCTCGTTCAGCGTACGGCGCGCCGTCAGCCGCGATACCCCGTAGCGCAGAGCCACTTCGTTCTCACTGGGCGCAACGCTACCGGCCGGCAACGCTCCATGCAGGATGTCGAGCCGGATGCGATCGGCCAGTTCAAGGTATTTAGGCAGGCGGGGCGTCATGCGCACGTTATACCGGAATGATCGTGGCGCGCGCCAATGAAAACGGCCCACCGCATGAGGTGGGCCATTTCCAATTGCCGTGCGCGCTGGGCGCCAATCAGGCGATCAGGCGATCAGGAACTTGTCGCGATTCTTGCCGATCCAGGCCGGCGCACGGCCGCGACCCGACCATGTTGCACCTGTCTTCGGATCGCGATACTTGGGAGGGACCGGCGCCTTGGCACCGGCACGGCGACCGCGACGCGGCGCCAAGCCCAGGTCTTCAACCGTCAGGCCATATTCGGCAACCGTCTGGCGCACTTGCTGGATCACGGTTTCCAGCTCTTTGGCGCGAGCGGTTTCGATCTGTTCTTCCAACTTGGCCTTTTGGGCAATCAATTCCTTGTATGTCGCCATATACGCTCCGGATAAAGTCTGGTGTGGGTCAGATATTAGATCAATTCTATTCTTAACAGAAACGATTTTTCAACATTGCCCCTCCGTACCGCAAGCGTCCATCAAGCACATGCGCTCGCATCAATCAATTCACGCACATCGGATGCTGTGCAATCCACCACAAAAATCGAATTGAAGCATTGGATTAACGCGCGCGACATCACTTGACTTCAAACCGATACCGCGTTGCATTCCAGCGCCGCATTCACAGCCCTCGCGCAAGTCCGGCACCTTGCTGGCAACGGTGTTTGGCGACCATTGCCGCTGCGCCGCCAGCGTAATCGGGGTTCACACGCAAGCTGAAGACATTGGAATGGACGGGCGCTGATGCTCAAAGTAATTCCCCGCCGATTTGCTGTGGAAGATTTTTCAAAGCGGGGCGTGTCTTGGCAGGCGGCGCAACACGGCAGCGGCCAATGCGTCCGTACCGTGTCGTTTTACCGGTTGCTTCGCGATTTGGCGTGCGGATAGGCCTTCGATTTTGCTGCCTCGGCGCAATTCTTTCTGCCAAGGCCAATTGAACGCATCGATGCGGATTTCATTCTGGCGATAGGTACACCTGTATGAATGCGCGCCCTGAGATGGACGCCGTTGCCCCCCCAAATCGAACGATTCCGCAGCCAAGTGTTCGCGCGTCCAAGCAGGACGAGACCCACTGGCCGCAATCAGGTCAACGGGTCAACACGGGCTGTACCGGGGCCTGACCCATCCGCGCCCCGGCGACCAGTCAGTCCCGGTATGTGTTGTATTCAGCACAAATTAACAATTTGCATGGCGTGAATCTTTTGCGCATGATGAATGTCATGGTCTCCACTTCCGCCGGCCAGCCCCCATTTCGTCGCCTGCGGATCCCTGCGTCACGCGATATCGTGGGCCACACTTTGGTTGGAGCGTGGGATGCAAGACGATTTCCTACCCGCTGTCGGCGCAAAGCCTGCCTGTGCCCCTCTATGTCGTTCTCGAGGGCCGCATCGTGTACGCCAATGCGGCGGGCGTTTGCATGGTGCGCGCGCGCTCTGCAGACGAGCTGCTGGGAGAACCCTTCTCGCGCTTCTTTCTGGATGCGCCGACCTCGCCTGCCGCGCCCGGCACCGTCGAAGCTCACGCCATCGCGCCGGAAGTCGCGGCCACACCGGCGGCACGGCTGGCCTCCGTGAGGTCTCCTGAGGCGTCCACTGAACCGGTGACCGTTCGGCTGACTGTGACGCCCACCCGCTTCGATGGTCTGCCCGCACAACAGGTTGTCGTCCATGGGCTGCCCATGCCGCTCGATGCGCAACTGCCGGGCAAGCCGGCCGAGCGCGTCCTGAGTGCAGAAGCCATCGGGGCGGCGCTACCGCACGAACATCTGGACCATCTTTTGTCCACGTTGCCATCAGCGGCGTCGCTTGGCGAGCGGCTGCATGCCGTGCTGCGCGCGCTTGAGGCGGCACTACCGGACGTACTGTGCGTGGTGGTGCGCGTCGTTTCCGGGCGAGCGAGGCTCTACGGCACGCAGGGTGCGCGCGTGCAACTTGCACGCCGTGGAGAAGCAACCGCGCCCGAGGTCGATATCGAACTTGCTCGCGTCGCGCCGCTGCTGGGCGCGCTGGCGCCCATCGAACTGATCCGCCTGTCCAATGCACCAACCGCCCTGCGTGAGACGCTCACGTGCGCGCTGGGCATCGCGCTGCCCGCGTGGCTGTGCCGCATTCCGGCGCAGCCACGCGACATGTCGATGGGCGACGATCTGCTATGCCTGTTCTATGCCGCGCCCGCGCGCCTCACGCCCGACGACGCTATCCTGCGCAGCGCATGCGCCCACTACACCAGCGCCCTGGTCAAGCTCCTGCGCCTGGAGAGCGAATACCGCCAGGCGCGCGACTTGCGCGATCAGTACCGGCTGGTCGTCAATCACCTGAGCGAGGGTGTGCTCACGCTTTCCACTGACGGGCGCGTGCTCTCATACAACCGCAGCGCGGCGCAGATCCTCCACCTCACAGGCACATCTTGGAAGGGCCGCCCACGCATGTCCCTGAGCGACATGGTCTTTGGCGAAGACGGTGCAATCCTGCCTCGCGCGGCATGGCCAACCACGCTGGCTGCACGGACCGGACGGGCCATCAGCAATGTCGTCGTCGGCGTGCCTGCCGGTAACGGGCAGATCGTCTGGCTGCGCGAGTCGGTCCTGCCGATGTTCTCGCCCGACAGCGCCTCGCCGCATGCGGTGCTGGTCATCTTCACCGACATCACCGCCGAACGCTCGACCTACGAACAGCTGCGCCTGCTGGAAACCAAGGACTCGCTGACCGGCCTTCCCAATCGCGCTGCTTTCATCGAGCGGCTCGATGCGCGCCTGGCACTGCCCTCGACCGGCCAGTCGGCGCTGCTATATGTCGGGCTGGATCACTTCAAGACGGTCAATGAGGCAATGGGCCACCATATCGGCAATCAAGTGCTGAATGTGGCGGCACAACGCATCCGCGCGGAGGCAGGGCAGCGCGCGCTGGTGGCGCGGCTGGGCGGCGACCAGTTCAGCGTGGCGATCGACGATCCCGATGCGGCGGACGCGCTCGCCCTGCAGGTGCTCGGCGCGCTGGCCAAACCGTTTACCGGCGGCGAGCGCGAAGTCCACCTGTCGGCCAGCATCGGCATCGCGGTGTTTCCGGAAGACGGCGGCGACGCCTCCACGCTCGTCAGCCGTGCCGAAGCCGCCATGTATCGCGCCAAGGAGAACGGCCGCAACCGCGTCACGCGGTACTCGCGCGCGCTGGAAACACAGATACTGCGCCGCTTCACCCTGAACGAGCGCATGCGCCGCGCACTCGCGCGCGGTCAGGTGAGGCTGGTCTATCAGCCCAAGTACGCGCTGGCTTCGGGCGAACTCGTGGCGGTGGAAGCGCTCATGCGCTGGTCGGACCCGGAACTGGGCGCCGTCTCGCCCACCGAGTTCATCGCCGTGGCGGAGGAGTCGGGCTATATCCTCGAACTGGGCCGCTGGGCACTGATGCAGGCATGCGCGAGGGGCCAGGCGTGGGAGCGCAATTTTGGCTTCACGGGACGCATCTCGGTCAATGTCTCGGCCCGGCAGTGCGATGCCGGCGTCATCGAGCGCGACGTGGACGAGGCTCTCAAGGCATCGGGACTGACGCCTTCGCGGCTGGAACTGGAGTTGACGGAAAGCGTGCTGCTGGCTGATCGCCTCTCGACGCAGCGGCTGTTGACAAGCCTTGCGGCACGCGGCGTGCGCATCTCGCTCGACGATTTCGGCATCGGCTTCTCGTCATTGTCGTACCTGCGCAGCCTGCCGATCCATAACATCAAGATCGACCGCTCGTTCATCAGCGGCGTGCCGGCGGTGGCCGACTGCGTGGTGCTCACCAAGACCATCATCGCAATGGCTCGGGCGCTGAACATGACTGTGACGGCCGAGGGGGTGGAGACACCAGAGCAATCGGCGTTTCTTGCCGCGCATGCGTGCGACGAAGTCCAGGGCTTCCTGTTTGGCCGGCCGCTGGAAGTGCCGGCGCTCGAAAGTCTGCTGCGCACTCACAGCCGCGCACAGGCATAAAAAAACGGACCGTGCAGGTCCGTTTCTTGTTGGGGCGAGGCGTTGTCAGCGCGTCGATACGTTGCCAACCAGGCCACCCAGCGCGGCACCACCCAGCGTCGCGCCGGGGCCGCCGATCAGGGCCGCGCCGGCCAGTCCGCCGATGCCCGCACCGAGGGCGGTATTGCGTTGGCGCGCCGTCATGTCTGCACAGCCAGTGGCCGTCAGCAGCGTGGCGCCGGCCAGTAATATCGTCAGTACCCGGACCATGTTTTCTCCTTTCTGGACGTCGGTTGCGATCGTGTGACCGCGTACCAGGAGTCTGGTCAAGGCGCGCTGCTCTTGCTGTTTCAAGTTGTAATCAAGCGTTGCATCGTGCGTCGGGAGGCATCCGGACGACCCCTGCCGAATTCGCATGCAACGCCGACAAAAACCCGATGCGATGCGGCTCGGATACGGTTTCCCACAGACTTATCCACATCTTCTGTGCATAACCCGGTTACCCGCCGCGTACCAAGTCAACAAAGCGCTTGACGGGTCCGGGTGAACGTGCAGCGCACATCTCCCCGGCCCGCTCGGCGTGGGTTATCCACATCTCGGGGCGTTGTTACATCGTGCAACAAACCCTTGTCGGTCAACCGCTTGCGAAGGGATCTGCAAGCGGTGTGATCGGTGCTGTGGACAACTTCTGTCCCGCGACGAGACGCCCTGTCCGGGGCGCTCGATGCATCGCGGAAAACGTCCGCTTCAATGGAACTGGTTCATTGTGTTGTCTTTACCAGCCGCCTTCAGCGCAGCTTCGCCGCTGAAGTATTCCTTGTGGTCGTCGCCGATGTCCGAGCCCGACATGTTCTGGTGCTTGACGCAGGCGATGCCTTGGCGGATTTCCTTGCGCTGCACGCCAGCCACGTAACCGAGCATGCCCTGGTCGCCGAAGTATTCCTTGGCCAGGTTGTCGGTCGACAGCGCGGCGGTGTGGTACGTCGGCAGCGTGATCAGGTGGTGGAAGATGCCGGCTTCGCGCGATGCATCAGCCTGGAACGTGCGGATCTTCTCGTCGGCGAGCTTCGCCAGTTCGCTGTCGTCGTACTCGGCGCTCATCAGTTGGCCGCGCTCGTAGGCCGACACGTCCTTGCCGGCTTCCTTCATGGCGTCATACACCTGCTGACGGAAGTTCAGCGTCCAGTTGAACGACGGGCTGTTGTTGTACACCAGCTTGGCGTTCGGGATGACCTTGCGGATTTCCTTGACCATGCCACCGATCTGGCCGATGTGCGGTTTTTCGGTTTCGATCCACAGCAGGTCGGCGCCGTTTTGCAGCGAGGTGATGCAATCCAGCACGCAACGTGCTTCGCCCGTGCCGGCGCGGAACTGGAACAGGTTGCTCGGCAGGCGCTTCGGACGCAGCAGCTTGCCGTCGCGCTTGATGACGACGTCACCGTTGCCCAGCTGGTCGGCCGACAGTTCTTCGCAATCGAGGAACGAGTTGTATTGGTCGCCCAGGTCGCCCGGCGTGTTCGTCACGGCGATCTGCTTGGTCAGGCCGGCGCCCAGCGAGTCGGTACGGGCGACGATGATGCCGTCGTCCACGCCCAGTTCCAGGAACGCGTAACGGATCGCGCGGATCTTGGCGAGGAAGTCTTCATGCGGCACGGTGACCTTGCCATCCTGGTGGCCGCACTGCTTCTCATCCGACACCTGGTTTTCGATCTGGATGCAGCAGGCGCCCGCTTCGATGAACTGCTTGGCCAGCAGGTACGTGGCTTCTGCGTTGCCGAAGCCGGCGTCGATGTCGGCAATGATGGGCACCACGTGGGTGACGTGGTTGTCGATCTTTTCCTGGATGGCGGCCTTGGCGGCTGCGTCCTTCGCGGCGTCCAGTTCGCGGAACAGGCCACCCAGTTCACGGGCGTCGGCCTGGCGCAGGAACGTGTACAGCTCGCGGATCAGCGCGCTGACAGAAGTCTTCTCGTGCATCGATTGGTCCGGCAGCGGGCCGAACTCCGAGCGCAGTGCGGCGACCATCCAGCCCGACAGGTACAGGTAGCGGCGTTCGGTGCTCTTGAAGTGCTTCTTGATGGAAATCATCTTCTGCTGGCCGATGAAGCCGTGCCAGCAACCCAGGGACTGCGTGTACTTGGCCGGATCGGCGTCGTAGGCGGCCATGTCGGCGCGCATGATCTTGGCGGTGTACTTGGCGATGTCCAGACCCGTCTTGAACTTGTTCTGGGCACGCATGCGCGCAGCGTACTCGGGGTTGATCGCGTTCCATGCGCTGCCGTAGGTTTCTTTCACATCGGCAACTGCCTTGATGTCGTCTTGATACTGGGCCATGTCAATTTCCTGGAAATAAAGCGCGTTTCAAAAGAAAGGGTTGCATGTGCAGCTCCGGATACCGAAGCGAGCAGCGTGGAAATATTGTAAGGCTCCCCTGACGCAACGCAGCAAGGTCTTATATAAGACATAAGAGTTAGTTTCTCTTTATTTTTCAGATAGATAGGCATCGTTTTTTGCAATGCGGAACGCCTTTTCAGCAAACGGGAAGACAGCGCCGGAAAATTCCGATCATAATTTCACGATATGAAACGCGCTTTCAGTAAATGAGGTGGGCATACGCTTGGGGGAGATGACCCCGTGGGAAGACTGTCGGGGGCATATGCCCTGCGCAGGGCAGTTCTCCTCCGATCGCGCCGCCACGTGGCGTAGGCACGTGGATACCGCCGGATTTCTGACTGCCATGGCGGCTCTTCTGACGGGGGAATCTGGCGGCGCCATCCCGGGTCAGCAGACCGTGATGCGCGGCGGAGCCTTGCTCAGGGACCGGCCAGGCCGTCTCGTTGCATCACCGCGCCAGGTCGGCCGGCGTATCGATATCGCGCAGGGTGCCTGCGTCGTTGGTATTGATCCGGATGAGCGTGCCCGGATGGATCAACCGCCGGGCGCCCTCGTCACCGTCGAGCGACGTCAGGCCAGCGAAGAATGCCGCGCCGAAACCGATCGGGTGACCGCGCTGCCCGGCATGAAAAGGGGCGACGCAATGGCTCGCGTCAACAGCACGGGCGATCTCGGCGATGGTGCCTGGGGCAATCCACGGCATGTCGGCCAGGGCGATGACCCAACCGCCCGCCTCCGGGCGCGCCGCCACGCCGGCGGCCAGGCTGGCCCCCATGCCACGTGCGGCATCGGCGCAGAAAACAACCTCGCAGCCGGCCTCGGCCAGCAGCGCAGCCAGCAGCTCAACCTGCGCGCCATGCGTGGCCGCGGCAGGCACCACCGCGACCACATCGCCCAGCGCCTGCTTCAAGTGCCGCGCGGCTTGCACCGCCACGGGGGTGCCGTCCGGCAGCGGCGCCATCAACTTGTTGGCCACGCCTGTCGGGTCAAAGCGGCTGCCGCGGCCTGCGGCCAGCAAGACGCCGACAACAGGCCGCAACGCCATCACACCACCTCCGTCTTGAGCGTGACTTCCACGTTGTTGCGCGTGGCGTTCGAATATGGACACACCTCATGTGCCTTGGCGACCAGGGCCTCGGCATCCCCATGAGAGAGGCCGCTGATGCGTGCGGTCAGCCCGACCTTCAGGCCGAAGCCGCCTTCCGGACGCGTACCGATGCCCACATCGCAGTGGATCTCGATGTTGCTCGGATTGAGCTTGAGCATGCTCTTGGCAACAAAGTCACACGCCGAACCGAAGCACGCGGCGTAACCCGCGGCAAACAGGTCTTCCGGCGTGGTCGTGTCGGGCTTGCCAGGGCCTCCCATCGACTTCGGCACGGACAGGTTGTGCGAGACCTGGCCATCTTCGGTCTGCGTGTGGCCGTTGCGGCCACCGGTGGCGGTGGCGTGGGCGGTATACAGAATATTCAATGCCATGACGTGCCCCTCTGCGGGATGAACAACGCGTTGCCGGACGCAAGAAACGGTCCGCTGAACAAGAAAGCCGGCACACATTGCTGCATGCCGGCTTTCATCACATCACGCGACGATGACGATCACACCGCGTCAAACGGCAGCTTGCGCAGCCGCTTACCGGTGAGTGCAAACACCGCATTGGCCACGGCAGGCGCGATCGGCGGCGTGCCGGGTTCGCCCAGGCCCGTCGGATTGTCTTCCGATGGCACAAAGAACACGTTCACCGGCGGCGCATCGGGCATGCGCACGGGCGGGTAGTCGGTGAAGTTGCTGTTCTTCGTCGCACCGTTTTCGATGTCGATGGCAAAGCCCGGCTGGATCATCGCCAGGCCGAACACGCAGGCGCCCTGGATCTGCGCTTCCGCGCCCATCGGGTTGACCACGCGATTGGCATGCACGCCAGCCGTGACGCGATGCACACGCGGCTTGCCCTGGTCGACCGACACCTCCACCACATACGCGATCACCGACTCGAACGAGGCATGCACCGCGACGCCCCACGCCTGGCCCTTGGGCAGCTTGCGCTTGCCGTAGCCGGACTTGTCGACGGCCAGTTGCAGCGCGGCGCGATGGCGTTCATGTTCCTTGCCGGTAAAGCGCGCCAGGCGGAAGGCCACCGGGTCTTGCTTGGCCGCATGCGCGACCTCGTCGACCATGGTTTCCATCACGTAGGCCGTGTGCGTGTGGCCCACGGAACGCCACCACAGCACCGGCACATCCACGTTGGGATGGTGCACCGTCAGCTGCATCGGGAAGCCGTAGTCGTTCTCGATCACGCCCTCGACCATGGTCTCGTCCACACCGTTCTTGACCATGAAGGCTTCGAACGGCGTGCCCTTGAGGATCGACTGACCGACGATCACGTGGTCCCAGCCGACGACCTTGCCGCTGTTGTCCACGCCCACGTTGACGCGATGCAGATGCATCGGGCGGTAGTAGCCGCCGCGGATGTCGTCTTCGCGGCTCCAGATCACCTTGACGGGGCCGTTATGCCCGGCAGCCGCGCAGGCCTTCGCCACGTTGGCGGCTTCGACCACGTAGTCGGACGTGGGGATCGCGCGCCGGCCGAAGCCGCCGCCCGCCATCATCGTGTTCAATTCGACCTTTTCGGGCGACACGCCCAGCACCTTGGCGATGGCGCCCTGGTCAATGGTCTGGAATTGCGAGCCGACCCACACCTTGGCTCCGCTGATCTTGCCGCCGTCCTGTTGGACGTCGATCGTGCAGTTCAGGGGCTCCATGGGCGCGTGGGCGAGATACGGGAATTCGTATTCGGCCTGGATACGGGTGGCGGCGGATGGGATCGCGCTCACATCAGCGGCCCTGGCCACCGTACCGGGCTGGCCGGCGAGCTTCTTGTATTCCTCCATCAGCGCCGGCGTCGACACCTTCGAGCCGGCGTCTTCCCACGTGACCTGCAGCGCGTCGCGGCCCTGCTTGGCCGGCCAGTATCCGTCGGCAATGACGGCCACGCCCGTGCCGCCACGGTCGGTCGGGATCTGCAGCACATCGACCACACCCTTCACCGCCTTGGCCGCAGCCACGTCGTACTTGGCCACCTTGCCGCCAAAGCGCGGCGGGCGGGCCAGCACGGCCACCTTCATGTTGGGCAGGCGCGTGTCGAGGCCGAACTTGAGCGAGCTGTCGAGCTTCGCGCGCGCATCCAGTCGGGGCGTCGGCTTGCCGACAATGCGGAACTGCGACGGATTCTTCAGCGTGACCTGCGCGGGCACGGGCAGCGCCATCGCCGCTTGCGCGAGTTCGCCGTACGTGGCGCGGTGGCTGCCCGACGTGACCACGCCATTGGCGGTGCGGCACGTGGAGGGATCAACCTTCCAGCGCTCGGCGGCAGCAGAGATCAGCATCGCCCGCGCGCGCGCGCCCAACTCGCGGTATTGCTGGAACGAATGGTTCAGCGCGGTCGAGCCGCCCGTCATCTGAATGCCGAAGCCCGGGTCCTTGTAGGCATCGGCTGCAGGCGCGAGCACACCGCGCACGTTGCGCCAATCGACGTCGAGCTCTTCGGCCAGTGCCATCGGCAGCGCCGTGTGCACGCCTTGGCCGAACTCCAGCCGGTTCACCGCCACGGTGACGGTGTTGTCCGGCGCAATGATGATGAACGCCTGAGGCGGTGATGGCGGCTTGGCCTTGGCATCCTGTGCGCCGACCAACACGGGCGCGATGCCCAGCGCCAGGCCCCCGCCGGCCAGCGTGGTGAGTTTCAGAAAGCTGCGGCGGTCGAGCGTGGCCGCGCGTGCGTCGGCCAACGCCGGTTGCTGCTGCGCGCCGCCACCGGCCAGCGCTTCAAGATTTCGGATACGCATCGGGGATTCTCCGGTGGGGTCAGGCCAGCGATTTCGCGGCATCGTGAATCGCCGCACGAATGCGCTGATACGTCGCGCAACGGCACAGGTTGCCAGCCATGGCGCTGTCGATATCGGCGTCAGTCGGCTTCTTCTTGGTGCGCAGCAAACCCACCGCGCTCATCATCTGGCCGCTCTGGCAGTAGCCGCACTGCGCCACATCGTGCTTGACCCAGGCATCGAGGACGGCCTTGCCGATCTTGTCGTCGGCGATATGTTCGGAGGTGGTGATCTGCTGGCCGACCACTGCGGAAATCGGCAGCACGCAACTGCGTGTGGGCTGGCCGTTCAGGTGCACCGTGCAGGCACCGCACGATGCGACGCCGCAACCGAATTTCGTGCCGGTCAGGCCAAGGTTGTCGCGCAGCGCCCAGAGCAGCGGCGTCGACGGATCTGCATCAACTTCCACCGGTTTACCGTTGACATTCAACGTGACCATTGGGGGATTCTCCTTGTGGGGCGTGAGGGAGTCGTACCGTTATGAACCCTTTGATACTGCGGGCTGGCGGCATGAACGGGGTGTATTAAAGCAGGTTCGGCCGGGTTTTGCTGGCGGCCACTTCACATGGGGCCGGCCTGGCATGTGCGGGGCGGCTGATCCATCTTGATGCACCCGCGCTCGCGGCCCTATCCGTGCGGAAAGCGAGGCAAACCGCCAACAACCTGCCCCGGCGCCTTGACAACATCGTCGCCGCGCCAGCATCATCAACCAATGAACTTCCAGCAGACCACCCTCCTCTCCGCTCAAGCGCGCACCCTCTCGTGCGTGCGCGGTCTGCTATCCGCCTCGCTACTACGCGTGTAAGCGCGTAGACCTCTCTTTCCCCCTCGTTCCGGTGTTTGACCGGTCCGTGCCCTAAGCGGCGACGGGCCTTGTGTGTGGCGCAGTCCGTGCGCCGAATCGTTGGAGCCGCTCATGCCCGCCTCGATCCTGCTTTCGCTACGACTACCGACCGGTTGCCAGACCACGCGCCCGTGGCTGTCTGGCCGCCACATCCCGAACCCGATTCCGGCCACCCCGGACGCTGCCCGCGCGGCCGTCCCCGTTGTACGAAACCGATCTCGATCTCACAGGACGCACTCACCATGTTGAAGAACCCCGCCACCAAGTACCGCCCCTTCCCCGCTATCGCCCTCGCCGATCGCACCTGGCCCAACAAGACCATCACCCGTGCCCCGATCTGGATGAGCACGGACCTGCGCGACGGCAACCAGGCCCTGTTCGAGCCCATGAACGCCGAGCGCAAGATGCGCATGTTCAAGATGCTCGTGCAGATCGGCTTCAAGGAAATCGAAGCTGCTTTCCCCGCCGCCTCCCAGACCGATTTTGATTTTGTGCGCGAGCTGATCGAGGGTGGACACATCCCCGACGGCGTGGCCATCGAAGTGCTGACGCAGGCGCGCGAAGACCTGATCCGCCGCACGATGGAATCGCTGCGCGGCGCCAAACGCGCCATCATCCACGTCTACAACGCAACCGCGCCGGTGTTCCGCCGCACGGTGTTCAACACCGACCGCGAGGGCGTCAAGCGCATTGCCGTGCAAAGCGCCAAGCTGATCCGCGAGATTGCTCAGACGATGCCCGAGACGCAGTGGACGTACCAATACAGCCCCGAAGTCTTCAGCGGCACCGAACTGGATTTCGCGCTGGAGGTGTGCAACGCGGTGACCGAGGTCTGGGAGCCGACGCCCGAGCACAAGATCATCTTCAACCTGCCCGCCACGGTGGAGATGGCCACACCCAACATCTACGCCGACCAGATCGAATGGATGCACCGCAACCTGGCGCGCCGCGATTCGATCATCCTCTCCGTGCATCCGCACAATGACCGCGGCACGGCCGTGGCAGCGGCTGAACTGGCCGTGATGGCGGGCGCCGATCGCGTGGAAGGTTGCCTGTTCGGCAACGGCGAGCGCACCGGCAACGTGGACATCGTCACGCTGGCGTTGAACCTGTATTCGCAGGGCGTGGATCCGGAGCTGGATTTCTCGCACATCAATGACGTGGCACGGACCTGCGAAGACTGCACGCAGCTGCCGGTGCACCCGCGCCATCCGTACGTGGGCGACCTGGTGTTCACGGCGTTCTCGGGCTCGCACCAGGACGCCATCAAGAAGGGCTTTGCGGTGCAGAAACCCGATGCGCCGTGGGAAATGCCCTACCTGCCCATCGACCCGGCCGACGTGGGCCGCACGTATGACTCGATCATTCGCGTGAACAGCCAGTCGGGCAAGGGCGGCATCGCGTATCTGCTGGAATCCGGCTATGGCGTGGCGATGCCGCGCCGCCTGCAGGTCGAGTTCAGCAGCACGGTGCAAAAGCTGACCGATGCCAGTGGCCGCGAAGCCACCGGCGCCGACATCTGGGCGCTGTTCCAGCAGACGTACCTGCGCAGCGATGGTGCGATCGGCTACGTATCACACCGCCTGACCGAGCGCGACGATGGCAGCCAGCACATCCGCCTGGTCGTCAACATCGACGATCACGAGCATATTTGCGAAGGCAGCGGCAATGGCCCGCTCGATGCGCTGGTGCATGCGCTGTCGCATGTGCTGACCGCACCGGTCTCGATCCATCACTACGAGGAACGTGCGCTGGGCCAGGGCGCCAACGCCGATGCCATTGCGTTTGCGGAACTGGCGGCAACAGGCGTGGCGGGCAGCGTGTTCGGCGTGGGCGTGGATGCGAACCTCACGACCGCGTCGATTCGTGCCGTGGTGGGCGGGGTCAATCGCCTGATCGCACGCACCGGCCAAGGCATGCTGCGCCGCAGTAGTGCCCAGGCAACGGTAGCGTAACGCGCAGGTCGGCCTCACGCTGTGGTGCGCGAGTTGCTAAATTGAAGGGATGGGTCCCAGGCGACGCCTGGGCTCATCCTGTCCAAAGCGCGCGAGCGTGCACATCCACCGCCCAAGGAGAACCGACATGACCAATCGTCCGACCGCGAAAGAGAATGCCAAGCGTTTTGCCAGTGTGGTCCAGGCGCTCCAGGCCTGTGAAAACGCTTGCAATCATTGCGCGACGGAATGCAACAAGAACGGCCACGCCGAAGCCATGGCACGCTGCATCAGCGTGTGCACGGATTGCGCGCAATACTGCGCCGTGACCCGCGCCTTCCTGGAGCGCAACAGTGAGTTCGCAGAGCTGCTGCTCGAAGACTGCGCCGAGATCTGCAGCCAGTGCGCCGAAGCATGCGATCATCACGACCAGGGCCATTGCACGGCCTGCGCAGCGGCGTGTCGCGCCTGCCTGGACGCTTGCCTGAAGGTGGCCGGTGTCGAAGCCGTAACCACCGAACCCACCGTCTTCTGACCTTCCCGCAAACGCGTATGAAAATTGGCGAGCTCGCCCAGCGCACGGGCATCAGCATCGAAACCATCCGCTTCTATGAGGCGCAGGGCCTGCTGCCGCCGCCGGCGCGCGCCGCCAACAACTACCGCGTCTACTCAGCCGAACATGCCGAGCAACTGGCCTTCATTGCGAAGTGCCGGTCGCTCGACATGGCACACACTGAAATCCACCGGCTGCTCGAATTGCAGGCCAACCCGCAGGCCTCGTGCGAAGAGATCAACAACCTGCTCGATGAACACCTGCGCCACGTGGAAACGCGCATCGCCGAACTGACCGAGCTCAGGCGCCAGATCGAGGCGATTGGCCGGCGCTGCACGACGGCGGCGTCCGTGGCCGAATGCGGCGTGTTGCAGTCCCTGCATGAAGAGGCGGTCGCAGCGAGCCCTCACGGCCACGACCACGGCGACGCCGAACACAGCCATCGGCACATCCGCGGGGTGCATCGCTGACCGGCGCCCTGCGCTTGCCATCAGGGCGCCCAGGCAGAAGCGGCCGAGCGATCACGCAGCGCGGGTGCGCATCACCCGCAGCCCGTTGAAGACGACCAGCAGGCTTGCGCCCACATCGGCGAAGATCGCCATCCACAGCGTAGCCTCGCCCATCACCGCGAGCGCGAGGAACACAGCCTTGATGCCCAGCGCCAGGGCAATGTTCTGACGCAGCACCGCAACCGTGCGACGGCTGATGCGGATGAAGCTCGCGAGCTTGCGCGGGTCGTCGTCCATGATGGCGACATCGGCGGCTTCGAGCGCCGTTGCGGTACCGGCCGCGCCCATGGCAAAGCCAATATCGGCACGCGCAAGCGCCGGTGCGTCGTTGATGCCATCGCCCACCATGCCGACGGAACCATGCTGCGCGGCAAGTTCCCCAACCACGCGCTGCTTGTCTTCGGGCAGCTGTTCTGCGCGCACCTGATCGATACCGACCGTCCTGGCGATCGCCTGCGCCGCGCGGCGGTCATCCCCGGTAATCATGACAGGCAGCACGCCCAGCGCGCGCAAATCGGCGATGGCCTGGGCACTTTCCGGGCGCTCGCGGTCGCGCACGCCGAACAAGGCCACGGCGCCGCCTGCATCGCACAGCGTGACGGCGGACATGCCCTCGGCCTGCAGCCGATCGGCCGCCGCGCGCCAGGCCGACGTATCGAAGCCGCGGTCTGCCACGAGGGCCGCGTTCCCAAGATGCCAGCGCACGCCGCCGAGCGTGCCGGCCACACCATGACCAGGCAGCACGGAAAGGTCTTGGATGGCGCCTGCCGCGACCGCGCCGTGTGCGGCTGCGGCCTGCACGATCGCCACCGCAATCGGGTGTGTCGTGTTGGCGTCCAGCGCTGCAGCCACCGCAAGCGCGCGCAGGTGTGCCGCGTCCGTCGTTGCATGCAGTTCAGCGACGGCTCGGCGCGAACCGTCCGGCAGCATCACGGCGTCAAGCACGGGGCGCCCTGTGGTGAGCGTGCCGGTCTTGTCAAGCGCCAGCGCGCGCAGGCGCCTGCCACTCTCCAGATAGACGCCACCCTTGACGACGATGCCACGCCGCGCAGCCGCAGCCAGGCCGCTCACGACCGTCACGGGTGTGGAAATGACCAGCGCGCACGGGCAGGCAATCACCAGCAGCACGAGCGCGCGGTACGTCCACGCCAGCCAGCCTTCGGTAGTGACCAGCGGCCCGATGACGGCAACCGCCAGCGCCAGCACCATCATCGCCGGCGTGTAGATGGACGAAAACCGGTCGACAAAGCGCTGCGTGGGCGCGCGCTGCGCCTGCGCTTGCTGGATGGCGCCGGCAATACGGGCAAGCGTACTGTCGGCCGCCACGGCCGTGGCCTGCGCCTCGATCACGCCATCGGTGACGATGGTGCCGGCGAGGACGATGTCGCCAATGGTCTTCTCCACTGGCAGGCTCTCGCCGGTCACGGGGGATTCGTCGAGCGCCGCACGGCCGCTGACAATGCGCGCGTCGACCGGCACGCGGCTGCCCGTCCGCACACGCAGGCGCGCGCCGATGCCGACTGCTTCAACCGCCACGTCGCGCCATCCGCCATTGCCGTCAGCCAGTTCTGCAGTGTCGGGCGCAATGGCGGTGAGCGCGCGCACTGCATCGCGGGCGCGCACGAGCGCACGGGCCTCGATGGCCTCCGCCACGGCAAACAGGAAGATCACCATGGCCGCCTCGGCCCACTTGCCGATCAGCAGCGCGCCGATCACGGCCACCGCCATCAGGAAGTTGATGTTGAACGTGAGCGCGCGCAAGGCAATCCAGCCCTTGCGCAGCGTCGGGCCGCCGGCCAGCGCGATGGAGGCCAGCGCCAAGGCCAGCACCGGCCATGCATGATCACCCAGCGACCAGGCGATGACCTCGGCGCCAAACGCGGCCACGCCGCCCGCGCCCAGCAGCCACGTGCGGCGCGAGATGCCGGCAGGTTCCGCAGGCGCGGCGGCAGCGCGATCGTGCGCTTCCAGCACCTCGCCACCCATGCCGATGGCGCGCAATGCTTCGAGGAAGGGCGTCACGTCATCTACGGTGTGATGGATGGTGAGATGGCGCTCCAGCAGGTTGAACTCCAGCGCGACCACACCCTCGGCGCTGCCCAGCTTGGTGCGGATCATGCGCTCCTCGGTCGGGCAGTCCATCTGCTCGATGCGCACGGTCGTGCGGCCGCTGGCCCTGGCGCGTGCGGCGGCATCAACAGGCGCATCCGCTTCGTGCGCGTGGTTGTGATCGTGGTCATGAGCATGACGGGAGGTGTCTGTCGCAACCAACTGATAGTGGACGCAGCACCCACCACAGCCGGACGTTTCCGGCTTGGCGGCATGGTCGCGGGAAGGCAGGGAGGGGGCGTGATCCGGTTTCATGCCTCCATTCAAAACCCTGAAGAAGCTCCAGGGTCAAGCCTGCCTTTCCTTTCAGGTGGGGCTTTTGGTCCACTTGGCAACAATGGCGCGCGCTTCCGGCCAGTCGCCCAGGCCCGATTCCGCGTTGATATGGCCGCGCGCACCCAGATCGATGGGCTGGGCGCCCCACACGTCAGCCTGATGGCGGCTCCACGCGGCATCGCTGAACGGATCGTTGCCACTGAAAATGAGCGTGGCCGGAAACGGCAGGCGCCGCTGCGGCACCGGGCGGAAATCGGCCAGTTCCGGCGGCGCGTCAGCGCGGTCAAGCTGCGGCGGGGCGACCAGCAGGGCACCGCGTACGCGGCCCGTGTGAGCGGACACCGCCGCCCAATGCGCGGTCAGCATGCAGCCCAGACTGTGCGCCACCAGCACGACGTCGCCCGGCGCGGCCGCAACGGCCGCATCGAGAGCCGCGACCCAGTCGGCACGCTTGGGGGTGAACCATTCACGCTGCTGCACTCGACGGTCGCCATGCCGCCGCTCCCAGCGGGATTGCCAATGTTCAGGGCCGGAGTTCTGCCAGCCGGGCAGGATCAGGACGGTCGCAGGGGCGCTCATGTGACGTTGGATCGGGCATCGAAAACGCGACAGATTCTGCCGCCATTCGGCGAGCCATGCCGGAGCCATTCATTCAACAATCCAATCAATCGATCCAAATATTCTGTTTCACAGGCAGATCGCCAACTTCTACAGTCGCTCCTAAATCCCGCCAACAGGGGTTCCGAATCCAAAAACTCGGAGGAGACCATGCTCGCACTGCTCGGGCTGCTGACCATCGTCGCGCTGTTTGTCGTCATCCTGACGAAGCGCATGTCACCGCTGGTCGCGCTCATTGCCATTCCCGTCATCGCCGCGCTCGTGGGCGGCTTCGGGCTCAACACCAGCAAGTTCATCATCGGCGGCATCAAGGACGTCGCGCCCGTGGCGGGGATGTTCATCTTCGCCATCCTGTACTTCGGCATCGTCACCGACGCCGGCATGCTGGACCCGATCATCGACCGCATCCTGCGCACTGTGGGCAGCCGCCCGCCGCGCATCGTGGTGGGCTCGGCGCTGCTGGCCCTCCTGATTCACCTGGACGGCTCGGGCGCGGTGGCGTTTCTGATCACCATTCCGGCCATGCTGCCGCTGTATGACCGGCTGGGCATGGACCGCCGCATCCTGGCGTGCGTGACGTCGATGGCCTGCGGCGTGAACTTCCTGCCGTGGACCGGGCCAATGATTCGCGCATCCGCATCCCTGCACATGCCCGTCACGGACATCTTCAACCCGCTGATCCCGGTGCAGATTGCGGGGCTCGTTTTTGTGTTTGCGTGCGCATGGCTGCTGGGCAAGCGTGAAGAAAAACGCCTGGGCCTCACCAACCACGCTGGTGGCGCGCAAGTCGTCGCGCGCCCGCTGTCAGATGCGGAACAAGCGCTGCGCCGCCCGCGCAATTTCTGGATCAACATCATCCTCACCGTCGTCGTGATGGGCGTGATGGTGAGCGGTAAGGTCGACCCGGTGGTGATGTTCATGCTGGGCGTCGTGGCTGCGTTGCTGATCAACTACCCCAACGTCGATCAGCAACGCCAACGCGTGGACGCCCACGCCAAGGCCGCATTGATGATGGCGAGCATTCTGCTGGCTGCCGGCGTGTTCACCGGCATCATGAGCAAGTCCGGCATGCTCACGGCGATGGCGAAGACGGCGGTCGACTTCATTCCGTCCGGCATGGCACACCACATTCCGGTGGTGCTGGGGGTGCTGTCGATGCCGCTGTCGCTGTTGTTCGATCCGGATTCGTTCTACTTCGGTGTGCTGCCGGTTGTGGCAGAAGCCTCGAAGATGCTGGGGGTTGCACCGGTGCATGTGGCGCAGGCCGCCGTGCTTGGCCAGATGACTACCGGCTTCCCGGTCAGCCCGCTCACGCCGGCGACCTTCCTCGTGGTGGGCCTGTGCGGCATCGAGCTGGCCGACCACCAGAAATTCTCGATCCCCTTCCTGTTCGGTGCCTCGCTGCTGATGACCGCAGTGGCCGTGGTGCTGGGCGTGCTTCCGTGGTGATGGCATGAAGACCGTGTTGAAAACACTCCGCATCGGCGGCGGCGCCGGTTATTCGGGCGACCGCATCGAACCGGCGCTGGAACTCGCAGAGCACGGCGACATCGACGTGCTGATGTTCGAATGCCTGGCCGAGCGCACCATCGCGCTGGCGCAGCAGGTGCGCCGCAAAGACCCGTCGCATGGCTACGACCCGCTGCTCGAAGCGCGCATGCGTGCCGTGCTGCCAGCGTGCGCAGCGCGCGGCATCCGCATCGTCACCAACATGGGCGCGGCCAACCCGCAGGCGGCGGCGGAGCGCACGCGCGACATCGCCCGCGAGCTGGGCCTGAAGCTGCGCGTGGCGGCCGTGACCGGCGACGATGTGTTCGACCTTCTGCAAGCCCGCGGCCAGGACTTCACGCTGATGGATGGCGGCGCACCGGTCGCATCGCTGCACGCGCGCATGGTGTCGGCCAATGCGTATCTCGGTGCGCAAGGCATTGTCGATGCGCTGGCGCAAGGCGCGGACGTCGTCATCACCGGACGCGTGGCCGATCCGGCGCTCGCGCTCGGGCCGCTCGTCCACGCCTTTGGATGGCGCATGGACGATTGGCACCGCCTGGGCTGCGGCACGCTTGCCGGGCATTTGCTCGAATGCGCGGGGCAAATCACCGGCGGCTACTTTGCCGACCCCGGCATCAAGGACGTACCCGACCTTGCGCGCCTGGGCTTTCCGATTGGCGAAGTGGGTGAAGACGGCTCGGTGCTCATCACCAAAGTCGCCACGGCTGGCGGCCTCGTCACCGAAGCCACGTGCAAGGAACAGTTGCTGTACGAGATCCATGACCCGGCGCGGTATCTGACACCTGACGTGGTCGCGGACTTCTCCAACGTGCGCATGCACAGCGGCGGCAAAGACCGCGTCGTCATTGAAGGCGCCACCGGCACACCGCGCACGGGCCAGTTGAAGGTCTCCATCGGCTATCTCGACAGCTATATCGGCGAAGGCCAGATCAGCTATGCCGGCCCCAACGCGGTGGCGCGCGGCAAGCTGGCGCTCGACATCGTGCGCGAGCGATTGGCGCTGACCGGCGTGCAGACGACGGAGGCGCGCTTCGAGCTGATCGGCGTGGATGCGCTGCACGGTGCAGCCCTTTCCCGCACCGATGCCGAACCGTACGAAGTGCGCGTGCGCGTGGCCGCGCGCACCGAGTCGATGGCCGAAGCCGTGCGCATCGGCAACGAAGTCGAAACCCTGCTGACGTGCGGCCCGTCCGGCGGCGGCGGCGCGACCAAGAGCGCGCGCGAGATCATCGCCGTGGCGTCGACGTTGATTCCCGCTGAACTCGCCCCACACGCCGTACACATTCTGGAGAGCTGACATGCCCCGCACCCTCCGCGACCTCGCCCACACACGCGCCGGCGACAAGGGCGACATCTCGTGCATCTCCGTCATCGCACTTCGTCCGGAATGCGCCGAAGACTTCGCCGTGCTCGAACAACACGTCACGGTCGAACGCGTGCGCGCGCATTTCGCTGACCTCGTCCGCGGCGATGTCGAGCGCTACGTGCTGCCCCAGCTCGGCGCGCTCAACTTCGTGCTGCACGGTGCGTTGGCCGGCGGTGTGACACGCTCGCTGGCGCTGGATGCGCATGGCAAGTCGCTGTCCAGCGCGCTGCTCACGCTGGAGATTCCCGGCTAAGCTGGCGCACCACGCCCGCCATCGCCATGAACCTTTCCGTCAAGCAGCTCCGCGCCTTCGCCGCGCTACGCGAGCACAAGAACTTCACGCAGGCGGCACAGACGTGTCACCTGTCGCAGTCGGCCTTCAGCGCGCTCATTCAGAACCTGGAGGCCGACGCAGGCGTGCGCCTGTTCGACCGCAATACGCGCCATGTTGAACTGACGCCCGAGGGCGAAGCCTTTGCAGAATCTGCGCTGCGGCTGCTGGCCGATTTCGAGGCGACGTTTTCCGAGCTGCGCGATCGCGCCGCAGCCCGCACGGGGCGCGTAACGGTGACCGCCTTGCCGTCAATCGCGGCGGGCATTCTGCCGGGCGTGCTGGCCGCGTTCTCTGCACAGCATCCGGGCATTCAACTGGCGCTGCACGATCAACTGTCGGACCCGTGCATCGACATGGTCCGGCGCGGGTCGGCGGACTTCGCCATTGCGGCCATGGGCGCCGACATGGCGGGCCTGACCGCGCAACCGTTCTGCACCGACGACTTCCACCTCGTCTGCCACCAGGATCACCCGCTGGCGCGCAAGCCGGCGCTGGCCGTGGGCGACCTGGTCGACACGCCGTTCATCCACCTCGCGCGCAACACGAGCATCCGGCAATATCTGGATGCGGCGCTGCACCCGACCAAGCTGCGCAGCGGCATGGAAGTCGAACACCTGGCCACGGCGGCCGCGCTGGTGGCGGCCAACCTGGGCATCACCGTCATTCCCGCGCTGGCGCTGTTCCAGTTCCGTTTGCCGGCGCTGGCGGTGCGGCCGCTGCCGCTGCCTGGGCTCGTGCGCACGCTGTATGTCATCCGGCGCGACGGGCGCAGCCTGTCGGTGGCGGCGCAAGGGCTGCTCGACTTGCTGCTGGCGCACCCAGCGCGCACTGCCGCATCGGTTTGATGCGGAGCAACCCGGGCACACCCGGGGTGCAGCCTTGCCCACTTGCGCTGCTACAGTGACGCCATTCTCATTCCGATCCTGCGGAGCGCCCCTATGCATCAACGCATTCTTGCCGCCTTCGACGGCACCCACGAAGCCCATCTGGCAGTCGAGGAAGCTGCCGCCCTCGCCCGCGCCTTCAATGGCCGCGTCCGGGTCGTCTGGGCGATCGGCTCACCCAACATGCCGGAGTCGCGCGAAATCTACAGCGTCGACAAGTTACGCGAAGAGGCGCATCGCACAGCCAGCGCTTCACTGGTCGAACTCCAGCGCCAGTTCGACGCGGAAGGCACGGTTGCAGAAACCGGCGTGCTGATGCTCGAAGCAACCGACGACGACATCGGTAGCGCCCTCGAACACGAAGCCGTGCGCTGGCAGGCCGACACCATTGTGGTCGGCTCGCAAGGCAAGCACGGCCTTGCGCGCATCCTGCTCGGCAGCGTGGCCGAACGCACCGTGAAACTGTCGCATCGCACGGTCATCGTGGTGCGCGCACAGCACACCGATCAGCCTGCTGGCTGAGCGCCTTTGGGTTCGAATCGGCACACTATGCAACCTGTTGCATAGCACTAGGTGCTGTGCTATGTTGCCCCCACACTGATGCAACTTGTTGCATTTCCCGTGGAGGAGACACCGTGACCCAGCCCATTCCCGCCGCTCTGCCCGCCTCGTCGCAGGCCACGCTCAACGCGTGGCACGCCATGCTCGAGAGCGGCAACATGGACGCGCTCGACGAGCTGTTCGCCGATGAGGTCGTGTTCCGCTCCCCGGTGGCGCACACGCCGTATCCGGGGCGCGCGGCAACCACGCTGGTGCTGCGCACCGTCAACACCGTCTTTGAAGACTTCAAATACCACCGCAGCTTCGCCACCGACGATGGCGCCAGCGTGGTGCTCGAGTTCAGTGCCAATGTGAGCGGCAAGGCTCTCAAGGGCATCGATATGATCCGCTTCAACGCCGCTGGCAAAATCGTCGAGTTCGAAGTCATGGTCCGCCCTGCCACTGGCTTGCAGGCGCTTGGCGCGGCCATGGGCGCCAAGCTGGGCGACAAGCTCGGTCTGCTCAAGGCCGGTGCCTGAACAGCCTTCCCCGATTCCCGTTCCGATTCCATACCAAGACCAACGGAGACTGTCATGTCGCTCCCGCCGATCCTGAAAAACCGCCTGTCCGTGCCCGTGGTGGGCTCGCCGCTGTTCATCATTTCCAACCCTGACCTCGTGATCGCGCAGTGCAAGGCGGGCGTGGTCGGCTCGTTCCCGGCGCTGAATGCGCGCCCGGCAGAGCTGCTGGAGACCTGGCTGCAGCGCATTACCACGGAGCTGGCCGAATACGACGCGCAGCACCCCGACAAGCCGTCGGCACCGTTTGCCGTCAACCAGATCGTGCACAAGTCGAACGACCGCCTGGAGCACGACCTGGAGCTGTGCGTGAAGTACAAGGTGCCCATCGTCATCACCTCGCTGGGCGCGCGTGAAGACGTGAACCAGGCGGTGCACAGCTACGGTGGCATCGTGCTGCACGATGTCATCAACAACAAATTTGCCAAGAAGGCGATCGAGAAAGGCGCGGATGGCCTGATCGCGGTGGCGGCGGGCGCGGGCGGCCATGCGGGCACGACCTCGCCGTTTGCGCTGATCCACGAAATTCGCGAATGGTTTGACGGTCCGCTGCTGCTGTCGGGCGCCATCGCCAACGGCAATGCGATCCTGGCAGCATTGGCAGCGGGTGCGGACCTGGCCTACGTCGGATCCGCATTCATCGCCACCGAAGAAGCCAACGCGGTGGAAGGCTACAAGCAGGCGATCGTGGAAAGCACCGCCAGCGATATCGTCTACACGAACCTGTTCACCGGCGTGCACGGCAACTACCTGCGCAAGAGCATCGAAGGCGCCGGCCTGGACCCGGACGCGCTTCCGGAATCCGACCCGAGCAAGATGAACTTCGGCTCGGGCGGCGGCGCCAAGGCCAAGGCATGGAAAGACATCTGGGGCGCCGGCCAGGGCGTGGGCGCGGTCAAGCGCGTGGTGCCGGCAGCGGAGCTCGTCAAGCGCTTTGCTGAAGAGTTTGAAGTGGCACGCCGCCGCCTGGGCAATATCGAGGCGCTGCGCGCCCCGGCAGGCGATAAGGCAACCGCCTGAATCGTCAGGCCGTCGTTACCGAGGCTGGCTCCAGCAACGGCAGCACTTCGCCTGCCCACGCGAGCCAGCCTTCTTCATAGACGATGCCGCGCTGAAGCACCGCGTGCCGCAGCCGCTGCGCGCGCGTGAGATCCGCACCGGAGAAATCGCGTTCCTCGATCTCGCGGAAGGTGTTCAGGCGCGTGCGATGCTGCGTGATCAGACGCTGCATCTCGTCGGCAAAACCGAGCGGGCCGATCACCGCCTCGGCGCGCAGCTTCACCAGCACTTCTTCGCGGTTGTCCGACGATACCGTCGGCTCCAGCACCCACCGCGCAAGCTCGTCCCGGCCGGGCGGCAAGACGGTGTAGGTCTTCTTGCGGCTGTCTTCCTCTTCTTCCGCGCTTACCCAGCCGGCCTCTGCCATGCGGCCAAGCTCGCGGTAGATCTGCTGATGCGTGGCGCTCCAGAAATAGCCCATCGATTTGTCAAAGCGGCGGGCAAGCTCGTAGCCGGACGAGGGCTTTTCAAGCAGGGATGTGAGCAGCGCGTGTTGGATGGACATAAGCCAGGAAGTGGCACAAGTCCTGTTTCTGCAAAGAGAAGGCAGCGATGTTCGCCAGAATTCCCAGACGCAAGGAACAAGGGCTTGCAGGGCAAGTAGAGTCAATGGGCCGGGACGGGGTTTTGAACACCATCGCCAGAACCGATCCACGAACTTTACAGAACAGTGACGAGCAGGTCATGCATTGTTTGTTGCCTTGGCCAGGCATCAAGTCATGCGGATGCCCGTGGCTATGCCTATTGCGTTCTGGCGCGAAGGCAAAGTCGAGGCCATGGCAAGCGAGCCAATGAATCCATCCCGCCCCTCCTGAATGACGCGTTCTGTTCTGCCTGCAACGGCGTCAAACCATGTGCGGCAAGGCAGGCGCATCCCGTCGGCGTGAAAGAGACCCGCCCCCCTGCGGGACCATTCTGACGAACGACTAGCGCTGCACGCACGCTTCGGTGCCGTAGTTGCCGCCCTTGAATTCGGGTTCAAAGTAGAACTTCTTGAAGCTCCACTTGCCTTGCTTTTTGCGGAACGATGCGATGCCCGTGCCGTAATCCTTCGTGGCCTGGTCAGTCAGCGCGAAATGGATGGCCATCTGGGTGCCATTGGAGGCCGCTTCCCCCGGATACGCGCCATAGCCGGGCACCTCGAGCTTGAAGCGGTAGGCACCGTAGCTTGCCGTGCTCTGTTCGCGCACCAGTTCGAGGGTCACCGTGCCGGTGTACGCGCCTTCGTGCGCGTCCATCCCCTTGCAGGTGTAGACGCCGCTCAGGTCGGGACCGGTGAAGGCGGGGGCTGCGATGGCGGTAGCAGCCCCGACTGACAGCAAAACAAGGACGACCGTCTTCTTCAACATCGGATGGACTCCCGCAGAACCTTTTTGATGAATGGGAGTTCAATTTTATCTGGCCTCGAAGATGCCCACAGTCCGCATGGGTCGGCACGCGGTCCTGGCAACCTGCCCGCCTCCGTGAGCCTGAAGACACGCACCGGCGTCGCCGATCGCGGTGACGTGCCCTCCCCTCGTCCGAACCGGGCCGCAGCGGCGACGCTCAGCGCGCGCCCCCCTCCGACTCCGTGATCGCGCTGTAGACCAACGTACGCAGTTGCCGGCGTACCGGGTACGCCGATGACGGCAACACCTGCGTCAGGAACAGGCCGATCAGGTCTTCCCGTGGGTCGACCCAGAAGAACGTGCCAGCCGCACCGCCCCAGAAGAAATCGCCCGTGCTGCCCGGGATCAGGGTTGCCGGCTGTGCCACCGTGGTCGCAAAGCCGAGCCCGAATCCGACGCCGTCGTAAGCGGCTTCGCTGAACATGGAGTGCCGCGACATGCTGGAGATGTCCGCCCCGCCGGGCAGGTGGTTGGCGGTCATCAGCTCCAGCGTCTTCGGACCCAGCAGGCGCACGCCATCGAGCTCACCGCCTTGCAGCAGCATGCGAGCAAAGCGCAGGTAATCTGCTGCGGTGGACACGAGGCCGCCCCCGCCCGAAACAAAGCTTGGCGGCTTGAGGTAGACACTGGTGCGCGGATCGTCCTGCAAGGCCGGCCGCTCGGCCACCACCTTCGAGCCGAGCGACCCGACGGCGTAGCAGGCGCACAGGCGTGATGCCTTCTCTTCCGGCACGTAGAAGGCCGTATCGACCATGCCCAGCGGATCGAATATCCGTTCCTTCAGGAAGGTCTCGAACGGCATGCCGCTGATCTTGCCGACCAGATAGCCGAGCACGTCGGTGGAGACGGAGTAGTTCCACGCCTCGCCGGGCGAGAACTCCAGCGGCAAGCCCGCGAGCTTGTCGATCATGTCGTCGAGCGTGCCGGCGGTGGCGATGTCACCGAGTTTCAGCCGGCGATATGCCGCGTCGATGTTGGTGTTCTGGTGAAAGCCGTAAGTCAGGCCCGAGGTATGGCGCAGCAGGTCGACCATGCGCATCGGCCGCGCCGCCGGGCTCGTCTGGAAGCTCTCCATGAAGCCGCCCGCATACACGCCCAGGTTTTGCCATGCCGGGATGAATTTGCTGACGGGGTCATCGAGTGCGACCTTGCATTCCTCCACCAGCATCATGAACGCGACCGACGTGATGGGCTTGGTCATCGAGTAGATGCGGAAGATCGCATCCTCGGTCAGCGGCACCTGGCGCTCGCGGTCGGCCTGACCGAGCACGGCGTTCAGCACCCGCTCGCCACGCCGCCAGACCTGGACGAGGGCACCCGGCAGTTTGCCGGGTGCGATGTACGCATCGTCGATGAAACGGCCGACCCGATCGAGCCGATCGCGGGACATGCCCTGCGCCTGCCCACGTTTCATATCCATGCCTTCTCCTTGCTTGCATGCCCACACCGAGGGCGGGGTGTACGACTTCGATCCGGCCCGCGTGCTTCTGCATCGCGCCTGCCGGCCCAGGACAATGTGGATGGGAGGGGCGCTTGGGGCCACACCCGCCCTTGCTCCCTCCTTTTTTACCCGCCGCATGATGGTACTCACAGCGGCAAGGTTGCGCCTGCGGTGCGCGGGCGGCAATCCTGATTTTCCTGTGTTGGCAGGGTGAGGCGGGTGCCCCATCGCATGGGCCCTTTCGAGCCGCACGCGGGGTCCACCGCGATACCGCGCAGCTATGCTTCAATCGCGGATCATCTGCAACCCCATCCGCCATGAAGCGCTTTGACGACCTGTACCTTTTTACGCGCGTGGTAGAGGCCGGCGGCTTTTCCGCTGCCGAGCGCGCCACCGGCATCCCCAAGTCGCGCCTGAGCCGCCGCGTTGCCGAGCTCGAGACGCAACTCGGTACGCGGCTGCTGCACCGCTCGAGCCATCGCGTGTCGGTTACGCCGGTGGGGGAAGCGGTCTATCGGCATGCGCGCGAGATGGCCGATGCCTCCGCTGCCATCGAAGCGCTGGCGGGCGCCGCACGCAGCGAGCCGGCCGGTGTGCTGCGGGTCGGCACATCGCCATTGCTGGCCGAAACGCTGCTCGCCCGCTGGCTGGCCGAGTTTGCCGACTCCCATCCGAAGCTGCGCATCGAGCTGGATCTGTCCAACACCTATGTCGACCTGATCGAGCAGCGCATCGATGTGGCCATCCGCGCGGCAACGGGGCCGCTGCCCTCGCGCGAGGTGGTGGCGCGCCACCTGGCGGTCTCGCCGCGCGTATTGGTGGCAAGCCCCGCCCTGGTCGCACGGGTGGGTGAGCCGGCTACGCCTGCCGACCTGGAAAACACCCCGTGCCTCGGCCAGGGCGCGCTCACGCGTTGCCGCGACTGGGTGCTGCTCGACGCGCGCGGTCACCGCATGGTGTTGCCGATTCGGCCCCGCTTTGCCGCCGACAACCTCCTCGCGCTGCGCGAGGCTGCCATTGCGGGGCTCGGGCTTGCCATCCTGCCGCAACACTGCTGCCACGCGGCGCTTGGCGAGGGCCGCCTGCGCACAGTCCTGCCGGGATGGACGCCCGAGCCGGCCGACCTGCACGCGTTGTATCCATCGCGCACGGGCGTCCCCCCTTCCGTAAAGGCGCTCGTCGCATTCCTGCGCGAGCGCTTCGCGGCTGAAGCCACCATGCGGCCGATCGCCTGAGACGCCTTCTTGTTTCGACGTGCGGCCCCGTAAATCGAGCATGCGCGCACCGCCCTACGTGATGCGTCTCCAGATCAGGCTTTGGGAATAGCTCCCGCGTCACAAGTAACCTGGTAAATATATTTTCCAAGTTACATGATATTTTCATATTGTTCGCATTCCGTTCTGTGATGCAAAACGGAACGGGCACGCCGCCTGGCGTGCCCGCGCGGGAAACGACGCCCCCGGACAACTCAGGTAAGCCGTTCCAGCGCCTGCGTGGCGATGCGCCGCGTGATGGCCTCGGCGGAGTCTTCGGTGGCGAATCGGCCTGCCTGCCCGGACCACAGATTGATGAAATCGCCCGAGCCCGCGGGTTCGGTCTTGGCACGCAAGGGCGCCAGCGCCCCACCCGCGGTAGGGAAAGCCGGCGCAAGCGGGCTCATCGGCCCGATCTCGCGCATCAGCCGGTTCACGATGCCGCGCGCCGGCCGCCCGCTAAAGAGATTGGTGAGGGCTGTATCCGCATCGGTCGCCCGCTTCAGTGCAGCACGGTGAATGGCCGACGTCTTTGCCTCGGGCGACAGCAGGTAAGCCGTGCCGATCTGCGCAGCCGATGCGCCCAGCGCGAACGCGGCCACCACGCCGCGCGCGTCGCCAATACCGCCGGCGGCAATGATCGGCACCTTCACGGCGTCGGCGACCTGCGGCACGAGCGCAAAGGTGCCCACCTGCGATTCGATCGTCTTGGCGAGGAACATGCCGCGGTGCCCGCCGGCTTCGTTGCCCATGGCGATGATGGCGTCCACTCCACGCGCTTCCAGCCAACGGGCTTCCTCCACGGTCGTAGCGGCTGAGAGGATCTTTGCGCCGGTCGCCTTCACCCGCGCCTGCAATTCGGGAGTCGGCAGGCCGAAGTGGAAACTCACGACTTCGGGCTTCAGTTCTTCCACCAGCGCACAGGTGGTCTCGTCGAACGGCGCGCGGTTGGCAGTCGGCGCCTGTGTGGCCGGGTCGATCCCGAACTCGGCGTAATACGGTGCGAGGTGGGCGCGCCATTTGGCCTCGCGCTCTGCATCGGGCTGCGGCGGCGTATGGCAGAAGAAGTTCAGGTTGACGGGGGCGCGCACGGCTGCCCGAAACTGCTCGACCTGCTGGCGAATCTGCTCCGCGTTCAGCATGGCGCACGGCAACGAACCGAGCCCACCGGCCCGCGCCACGGCAATGGCCAGTTCGACACCGGCCGCGCCGGCCATCGGTCCCAGCACGATGGGCACTTCGATGTTGAACAACTTCAGCACGCGGGCATCGGGCCATGCGCTCATGATCGTCTCCAGCAGGGAACCTTGAATGCCACATGGTAATTCGAGGGCCCGTCCGACGGGTTTTCGGCGCGCGTGTCACCACCACCATCTAACTGTTATAACGACCTTGACGGGTTACAGTCGCGTATCCAGATTCTTTGCGACACGCCATGCCCGCCACCGCATCCCGGGAGATTCCCCCGCTGATCGCCGATCATCCGGTGCTCGACATGCTCAACACCGTGGCCAACGCCAATGGCCAGCCGCACGATTGCTGGCAGACCGATGCCGATGTCTCTGACTGGCTGATACGCGCTGGCTGGCTTGCCGAGCCGCTGGCGGGGCGTTATCCACCGGGCGTGCTGCTGGCTGTGGCGCGCCATCTGCGCGAGGTGACCCGCATGCTGGTTGAGGCGCGCAAGGCCGGCCGCGCCGCCAACGCGGACGCGATCAACGTGCTCCTGCGCCAGGCGCCAAGCCATCCGGTGCTGGTGTGGAACGACAAGACGCCACGCGTGGAGCGCCTGCGCCCGGCCGATTCGGTCGAGCAGTGCCTCGCCCCGCTGGCCGAGGCGGCAGCCCACCTGCTGGCCGAGGGGGATTTCGGGCTCGTGCGCATGTGCGAACACCCGGAATGCACGCGGTGGTTCTACGACCGCACGAAGTCGCACAAGCGCCGCTGGTGCAGCATGGCCGTCTGCGGCAATCGACATAAAGTGGCGGAATACCGCAGGCGCCAGCAAGGCTGACAGGTCGTTCCACCACTGGAACGCCGCGTCGCTGCGGCCACCGCTGCGCACGGTCCGCGCGATTCGTAACCTGTTCTCCCGAAACCTTCACTCATTCAGGAGAACACCATGTCGCCAACCCCATCTGCCATCGCACTGCGCCTGTCGGGCCGCACCGCCATCGTCACCGGAGGCTCGCGCGGTATCGGCGCTGCGGTCGCGCGTCGTCTCGCGGCAGATGGCGCACGCGTGGCGGTGGTCTATCGCAGCAAGCAGGAAGAGGCGGACGCGGTGGTCCAGTCCATTCGCGCAACGGGTGCGCACGCCATTGCCGTGCAGGCCGATGTGAGCGACGCCGCGTCGGTCGACGCGATGACGGGCACCGTGCGCGAGGCCTTCGGCGCCATCGACATCCTCGTCAACAACGCCGGCATCCTGGAAAACCAACCGGTGGGCAGCATCGATCTGGCCTCGTTCGACGTGCAGTTCCGGACCAACGCGTTCTCCACCATTCTTGTCACGCAGGCGGTCCTGCCGCACGTGCCGGCGCCCGGCGGGCGCATCGTCAACGTGTCGTCCAGCCTCGTGTATCGGCCGCGTGCCGGGCTGGCGGTCTATGCGGCCAGCAAGGCCGCCGTGGGCGCGCTGACGCATGCCTTTGCCGTGGAACTCGGACCTCGCAACATCACCGTCAACGCCGTGGCACCGGCACTGACGCGCACCGACATGACGGCGCCGATTCCCGATGAAGTGAAGGCCCGCATGCGCGACTCGACGCCGCTCGGCCGCCTCGCGGAGCCCGGGGACATTGCCGGCGCGGTGGCCTTCCTCGCCTCGGACGATGCCCGCTGGATCACCGGCCGCACGCTGATGACCGACGGTGGCTTCATCTGAGCAGTACGACGAGGACGCATGGCGCACCGTCATCACGCAGCCCCCCCTGGAAGGCGGCCAAGCACTTGACGGCCAGGTCTTCGGACCCGCCAGCCGTCTGGGTGGATTTCGTTGCCGGAAGATCGCCATGATGGCCGGCCCGGTCAGGGTCTACAGCGGCCACGCAACGGGCAGCCTGCGCAACAGTGCAGGCAGAAACGAAGGGGGCCGGCGGGACCCCCAGCCTATCGATCGGCGGCAGGCAGCACCCGCCATGCGATCAGGGCGCAGCCCGCCGCCAAGAGCCACACGACCGGCCAGGACGACCATGCCAGCACATGCGGCAAAAACAGCGACGTGAGCCCCAGCGCTGCAAAGGCCCCCGTATTGCCCAGGCCCAGCGCCGTGCCGGCGCGCTGCGCGCCCGCCAGCGTGGCCATCTCGGTGTAGCCGACACCGTGCCACGCCGACACGCAAATGCCGCCCGCCACGATGGCGGCCACCAGCACACCACGCATGACTGCCAGGTCGGCGTGCAGCGTGCCGGTGAGCCATGCCACGCCAGCCAGCACGACGAACAGGGCGGCGCTCAAGCGTGCGCAGGCCAGCAGATAGGCACGTCGGTTGCCGTGGCGATCCGTCCACCGGCCGCTCCACACGCGCATCACCGCCGCACCGCCCTGCACCGCCGCCATGGTCAAGCTCAGGGTGAGCACATCGGCATGTGCGAAGTCGCGCAGGAAGACGGTGGCAAATGCCACCACCGCGCCCTGTGGCACGCACAGCAGCCCGATCGCCAGCGCCATCCGCCAGAGCATCACGTCGCGCAACGGGCCGGGCCCCTCGGAAACCACGCGAGCAACGCCAGCGTCTGCTGCCGGCGCGGCTTCGTGCACCCACAGCCACGTCAGCACTGCTGTGAGCGCGCAGGCGGCTGCGAGCACGCCATACACCGCGGCAAATCCCGCGTGCGCCGCCAGGCTCGGCAGCACGAGCGCGCCAATGCCACCGCCCAGCGGCACGGCGGTCTGGCGGATGCTCATGGCCAGCCCACGCTCGCCTTCGCGAAACCAGCCCATCACGGCGCGGCCACTGGAGCCATTCACGCTGCCGCCCAGCAAGCCGACGCTCAGCATGCCCGCAGCCAGCCACGTCAGCGGCGGCACGTTGCCATGCGCAGGCGCCGCAAAGCCGGCCATCAGCAGCAGCGCCAGCGCCGTCAGGCCGAGGCCCGCCAGGAGCACGGTGCGATCGCCCCAACGGTCGGTCAGCAGGCCCCACGGCAACTCGCTGATGGCAATCCCGAGCCCGAGCAGCCCGAGGGCGATGCCAAGCTCCACATTGCCCAGGTGATAGGCGGAGCGGATGAACACCGCCGTCGTGGGAATACCCGAGAATGCCGCTGAAAAACTGGCGTTGGCCGCAACGCCCACGCCGAGGACCTTCCAACGGTGATGGCGCGAGAACTGCCCAGCGGCCGATGAGGAAAGTACCGCAGTCGTCATGATCGTCCCTCCGGAAATGCGTTTGACAGCGGCAGTCTGGCGGAGCAACATCTGGCGCAAATGACGTTATTCCCTCATTTCAAGACATCATGCGCAGAATCGGCTTTTTGGTGTTTCCGGGTTGCAGCCTGCTGGATTTCACGGGGCCACTGACCGCCTTCGACGTGGCGAACCGGCTGGCCGCCCATCCTGCATATCGCATCGAAGTGTTGTCCGAGGCCGGCGCGCAGGTGCAAAGCGCGCCCGGCCTCGTCATGCAGACACAGGTCCTGGATGACCCCGCCTTCGATACGCTCGTCATCTCCGGTGGCAATGGTCCACGTGACGATGCGTTCTCACCCGGGCTGATTGCCTTTGTGCGGGAAGCCGCGCAGCATTCACGGCGCATGACCAGCGTCTGTTCCGGCGCATTCGCGCTGGCTGCGGCAGGCCTGCTCGACGGCCGCCGCGCCACGACACACTGGCGTATGGCGGCGCAGTTGCAGCGGCGCTATCCGCGCGTCCATGTGCAGGCGGACCGCATCTTCATCCAGGATGGTCCGGTGTGGACGTCCGCCGGCATCTCGTCCGGCATTGACCTCGCGCTGGCGTTGATCGAAGCCGACCTGGGCATCGACGTGTCCCGTGCCGTGGCGCGCGAACTGGTGGTGTATCACCGGCGGCCCGGCGGCCAGTCACAGTTTTCGGCCCTGCTGGAGCTGGATCCGGCGTCCACCCGCATCGCCCGCGCGCTCAGCTATGCACGCGACCACCTGCACGAAGCGCTGGATGTCGATCGCCTGGCCGAAGTCGCACATCTGAGCCGGCGCCAGTTCGATCGCGCCTTCGTGGCCGAGACCGGCCAGACGCCCGCCAAGGCCATCGAGAAGCTCCGCGCAGAAGCCGCTCGCCCCCGCGTCGAGGCGGGCAATGAATCGCTCGAGCACATCGCCCGTGCCGTGGGCTTTGCCGACCCGGAGCGCATGCGGCGGGCGTTCATCCGGGTGTTCGGGCACCCCCCGCAGTCCGTGCGGCGTTCTGGCCGATCGGCGCGGGCGCAGTTGGCGGCGTGAAACTGGCTGGCAGCGCAGACCCCGACCCCAGAACCCAGAACCCGTTAACCTGTCGCACCCGGACAATCACGCCCGTTGCTTCACCCATGTCGATCGACACTGCCCTGCCGTTGCTCTACAGCTATCGCCGATGCCCCTATGCCATGCGTGCCCGCCTGGCGATGCTGCAGGCCCGGCGGCCTTTTCAGACATTCGAAATCGTCATGCGCGACAAACCCGCAGAACTGCTGGCCCTGTCGCCCAAGGGTACGGTGCCGGTCTTGCGCCTGACCGACGGCAGCGTCCTGGAAGAAAGCTGGGACATCTTGCGGTGGGCGCTCGAATCACCCGACGCCGACGGCTGGTGGAGCCGCGCCCAGTCCGAAGACAACCTGCTCTTGCTCAACACGAACGACGGCGCATTCAAACGACACCTGGATCGCTACAAGTATCCGGACCGCTATCCGCACGAAGAGACGACGCGCGAAACGGCACGCGCAAACGCGGTAGCGACATTGCTGACGCCGCTCGAGGCACGATTGCAGCGCCAGCGCTATCTGGGCGGGCGGGCGCCATGCGCCACGGATCTGGCGATCTTCCCGTTCGTGCGCCAGTTTGCGGCGGTCGAGCCTGACTGGTTTCACGATCAGCCGTTGCCGGCGCTGCACGCGTGGCTTGCGCAATGGCTCGGCAGCGATCTCTTCGCGGTGTGCATGACTAAGCGGCCGGTGCAGATCGCTGCGGTGTTTCCTACATTTCAACCCATCCATTGACGGACCCGACGGAGGCAGGCATGAGCGATGCACAGCTGTTGGTACCAGACAGCACGGCAGCACGGGTGGCCTTGTGGCGCGCGCTGCATCTGGAGATCGATGCACCCCCGCACGTGCTGGAAGACCGGATCGGCCTGACACTGCTGGCGCCGGACCCTGGCTGGCAGCAACGCGGCGACATGGACCCGCAGTTCACGCGTCCATTCCGCGCGTCCATCGTGGCGCGCGCACGGTTCATTGAAGACCTGGTGATCGAGCAGGCAGGCCTGGGCCTGCGCCAGTACGTCATCCTCGGCGCGGGGCTCGACAGCTTTGCCCAGCGCCGGCCGGATGTGGCGTCACGCATGACCGTGTTTGAAGTCGACCAGCCGACCCCGCAGGCGTGGAAGCGCCAGCGCCTGACGGCCCTCGGATTTGGCCTGCCCGACTGGCTGCGCTTCGTGCCGGTCGACTTCGAAGCGCGCGAGTCATGGCGGGACGCGCTCGTGGCTGCCGGCTTCGACACCAGCCAGCCGGCCATCGTGGTTTCGACCGGCGTGAGCATGTATCTCACCAAGGAGGCAAATGCTGCCACGCTGCGTCAGGTGGCCGGCCTCGCGCCGGGGTCGATGCTGGCGATGACCTTCCTGCTGCCGCTGGAGATGGCGGCTGCGGAAGTCCGCCCCGGCCTCGAGATGGCGGAGAAAGGCGCACGCGCCAGCGGAACCCCCTTCCTCAGCTTCTTCACGCCACCCGAGATGCTGGCGCTGGCACGTGAGAATGGCTTTGGCGACGCGCGACACATCTCGGCAACGGAGCTGACACAGCGCTATTTTTCTGACCGGGCGGATGGCCTGCGGCCTCCGAGCAATGCCGAAGAACTGCTCGTCGCGACGGTCTGAATCTGATCACGCGTCACCGCTCACGCACCGGCCCGGGCAGCGCCTTCAGACCGATCCACAGCACACCTGTCACCACGTTGATGGGCACGCTCAGCGCGCTCGGCACGTAGAACAGTACCGACAGGCATGGCGTCTTGAGTGCCAGCTCGACAATCCCGCCCAGGACGTAGCAGACCACACCGCACCAGAGCCATCGCCGCATGTAGGCCAGGAGCCAATGTGCGTGTGCCTGGTTGAAGCGCCAGGCAGCAGAACGCTCGAAGAGATTGCCGCGGCTGGCGTCCTTGAAGAGCCATCCGAAAAAGAAATAGCGATAGACCAGCGTACGAAAGGCGAGCTCTTGCATGATGACTCCTTCAGCCGCGCGGGCCGGGGGTCGCATGCATGCCGGTGCACCGCAGCGGTGCGCGCAGTGCCGCAAGCATCACCATGACGCTGCAGGCGCAGCGTGCGAGGCCGGCTCGATGCCATTCAGCGTATCAAGGATTCGCCTAGGCGGAATCAAAAAAGCACGCCCCGCCTGGCGCGTGGCGGAATGCACCGCCAGGTCTGCGCCACGATGAGCAGGAACACCGCGTAGCTGGCGGCAAACACCCAGGGCGGCAGATCGTAGAAGAGCCACACACTGACCCAGCGTTGGACGAAGCCGCTGGAACCCGCCGCGCCCGTGCGCAGCCAGTCCTCCAGCGCCGTGAGCGGGCATGGCACGTTCGCGATGGCCAGCCCGGCGACAACGCTGATCGCCGCCAGATGCAGCAGGCGGAAACCACGGTTGCGCACACAGGCGCACTTGAGCGCGGCGCCTGCCCAGACGAACAACAACCCGCCGACGATGAACGCGACGAGCAGCGCGTGCAGCACGAGCACCGCATCCGCCAATCCGATCGTCATGGCAGGGCCTCCTGCGGATCAATCGGCCGAGTTTGAACCCGAAGCGCGCGAAGCGCCATCACCCGCCCGCTCCGGCATTCACCGCCCGTTCAGCCCGCCAACTTCCTGAACGTCTCGAGCACCGCGTCGCCCTTGAACGGCTTGACGATCCAGCCCTTCACGCCAGCCGCCTTGCCGCGGTCTTTCATGGCCGGGCTGCTTTCGGTGGTGAGCATGATGACGTTCACGGTCTTGTTGCCGAGTTCACCCCGCACCTTCTCGACCATCGTCAACCCGTCCATGTTGGGCATGTTGACGTCGCTGATGACGAGCCTGAGACCCGGATTGGCCTTGATCTTGGCCAGGCCGTCCTTGCCGTCCACGGCGGTATCCACCGCCAGGCCGTTCTTCTTCAGGAAGCCGGCGACCTCGTCGCGCACGGTGCTCGAATCGTCCACCACCAGAATCTTGCTCATGGGTCTTTCCTCTTTCTCATTCAAAACAATTCCAGCTCGCCGCCGGACGCGACTTCATCGCTCACGTTGGCGACAAAGTCCAACCGCGCATGCGCACATACGCACACGGTGGCAGCCACCCGCACCGCGTCATTGATCGTGATCGAATAGGAAGCCACATAACCGGGCTTGAGCGCATCGAGATACGCGAGGCAGCGCGCGCTGACGGCATACGGCGTCGACATGCCAAGATCCGGGAACACCTGGAGCAGCTCCTGATTGACCGCCCCGCAGCAGAGGTTGCCAATTTCCAGCCGCGCTTCCTCAAAGCTCCGGCCCGTGGCCTCGCCGGTGTAATACGCCCGCGTGCTTGCGTCGTCATCGAAGCGCAACACCAGCAGCAGACGAAACGCAACCGACGAGATCGTCAGGATGAGGGCTTCCTCACCGTGGATGGCATCGCCCTGATCGGCCGCGGCAATGTGGAGCGTGTCGTCGGCATGCAGCGCGAGGCGCATGCTTGCAGCCTTGCGGAAAATGCGGTCGAAACTGTCTTGCGCATGACTGCTGATCACGTCGTGCCTGCCTGCTCGTGGAGTTGTGCCTGAAACCGGCTGGCCAGCGCCTCAACGCTTGCCAGCGAGGCTGCGATCATCTTCCCGCCTGCCTGGATGTCCTGAAACGTAGCGGTCGTGGTCAGATCGTTCAGGTGCAGGCTGTTGCGGTAGCTCTTCGACAGATCTTCCGAGCGCGCCGCGAGCGAGCGCACTTCGCTCGCGACCACGGCAAACCCGCGCCCCGCCTGCCCTGCGCGTGCCGCTTCGATCGATGCGTTGAGCGAGACGATCACGACGTGCCGTACGATCGACTGCAACTCCTCGTTCTTCGCATGCATATCGTGGTTCTGCTCCATGAGCGAGATCATCTGCTCATGCCAGCGCTCGAACGTGAGTGCGAGCCCCCGCAGGCGGGCCGCTTCCTCTGCGATCCGGTTGGCGCAAGCCGCCCATTGCGCCTTGGCCGCGCCGGCCGACTGCAGCTCGGTACGCAACTGCTCAATCACTTCCAAATGGTCGGACGTGGCCTCCCGCATCTGCGCGAGCGTGGTCTGCAGTGCCGCCATCGCGCGCGCGTCAGCCTCTGCGCGCGCCGCCTCCCGTGCCACCTCAGCGGTCAACTCCGCCGCACGACGATGAGCGTCCTGCACCGTGCGCGCCATCGTGTTCATGCGGCGCTGCTGCACGCTCCAGGCCAGCACGCCGCAGACCAGGCCCGCCGCGAGCGTGGCCAGAACCGTCGATTCCATCACAGGGCTTCCTCATCCAGATCCATGCTGACCAGCGGCTCGCTGCCGAGGGTCGTTCTCACGCTGTCGACCGCAAACCGTTCCGGCAGGCAGACCACCGTCTGGAACTGGCGGAAAGCGGCGCCCTTCCGGTCATCGGTAAAGCGCAAGGCGATGCGGCCCTGCTCGCGCTTGAGAAACTCGACGACGGCATCCATGCCGACACCGCGCCCGGACACCTCCGTCACCTTGTCTGCGGTCGAGAAACCCGGGCGGAAGATGCACTGTGCGATCTCTTCATCGCCGGGGCGCTCGGCGGCGCCAATCCAGCCACGTTCAACGGCGATGCTACGGATGCGGTCGAGCGCAAGGCCCCGGCCGTCATCGCACAGCGTGATCTGAAGCATGCCCTGATCGACCCCGACTTCCATGTCGATGACCCCGGCTGCAGGCTTGCCATGCGCGATGCGCACATCGGCAGTCTCGATGCCGTGGTCGATGGCATTGCGCAGCAGATGCGTGAAGACGTTCTGCAGCACGTCACGCACTTCCGTGCGGATGCGATAGCCGTTATCGCCGATGCAGAGGGTCACCGGTGCCTTACCCAGCTCCTGCGCCAGCGAGGGCAGCGACTGCAGGACTCCCGAGAGCATGTCTTCCACGCGCTCGCTGCCCAGCAGGCGAAGCCGCTGATAGACGGCATCCCGCATCGAAACGAGTTCATGCACGCTTGCCGGGTTGGCCGATTCCAGCAGGCGCAGGCATTGCTGAATGCGCACCAGCGCGTCGGACGTGGGCTGCTCGGCGGCACCCGCCATTGGCGTGCTCTTGCGGCCCAGCTTGACTTCATTGATGCGCGCGTAACTTTCGATGGCTTCGCGCACGCGGGTGAGTTCCTGCATCAGCCAGTCCTGGTCCCACGTGTGCTCGCTACCGGGCTCGCGCAGGGCGTGGTAGGTCTGCTCCGTCTCGTGCACGACGTTGGTCAGATACTGCAGGTTGTACGTGCGCGCATTGCCCTTGATGGTGTGCATGTTGCGGAACAGCGCAGCGATGGCAGCGTTGTCCGCCTCCGAGTACTGGCGAATGATCCGTTCGTTCTCGTGCACGAACGTGGTGGAGCTGTCGATGAAGTGCTGGAACTTCTCCTGGCTCACCGCAAGGATCTCGCCGATGATCTCAAGGTTGCGGCGCTGTTCGCTGGCTTCAGCCGCCAGCTTGCGCAGTTCGGTGACGTCGCGCACGCACAGCATCAGCCGCAGGATCGTGTCACTCTCGTCAGTGATGGCCGACCACGACAGATCGAGCGTCTTCACCCGGCCATCAGGCATGCGCTTCTCGACTTCACTCACCAGCAGATGCTGATTGAAGGCGAAGTTGATGACGTCCTGCCCCAGGCACGCGTCGACCGCCGCCTCCACCTGTGACAACGCATCGGCACCGAGTGCGGTATCGGCAAACACCAGCTCCATCAGGCCACGCCCGGCGATGTCCTGCGTCTCGAAGATCGATTCGAGGTAAATCGAATACTCCTCGTGCACGCGGCTGCCATCCACCACGGTCAGAATGCCTTGCTGCATGTTCTGCAGCATCGCCTGGATGTCGGCCGTCTTCTGCTTGAGCAGCGCGGAGTTTTCCTGGATCTTCTCGATCATCTGGTTGAATGCCACCACCGAGCGCCCAATCTCATCCATGCGCCCCACCGGCACGCGGCGCGTGAAATCCTGGCTGGTGGCAATTTCGCTCATCTCGGCCTGCATGCGCGTGAGCGGCCGCGTGATCTGGCGGTACAGCAGCATGCCAATGGCCGTGAGCACGACGATGGCCACGCCGCTCACCACGCCGATCGCGGTGGTGGTGGTGGCAAGCTTGCCGTTCAGCGCGGTGATGGCCCCGTCCTTCTCGCGATTTTTCTCGATGCGCAGCGTCTCGACGATCTTTTCGAGCACGTCGCGATAGCTGGCCACATTGGCGAACAGGAACGCCTGGGCGAGTTCGTTCTTGCCCGCCAGCTTCATGTCGGTGGTTTGCTCGATGGCCTCGACATAGCTGTCGACCGACTCCTTCGCTTGTGTGACCAGCCCTTCCTGCGCATGGCCGTTGGCGCCCTTGGCCTGCACGTCCAGCGCCGCGCGCAACGCGGCTTCCTTGGCCTTCAGGTCCTGCTTGGCCTGCGTCACGATGTTGTCATCGGGCGCATAGACCAGAACCATCGTCGCGAGCTGCACGTCCTTGACCAGAGAGACGAGGTCGGCCGATGCCAACGCGCTCGGTACCACCCCCTCGGTCACCTGCCTGACTTCCATGGCGCTGCCCCGCGTCTGGTGTACGGCATAGCCGCCAATGGCGGCCAGCGCCACGAACATCAGCACCACCAGCAACGTAATCCGATGACGAATAGTCATTTGAAAGTCTCTCGATCCAATCACGCTTCCCCTGCAAAAGCGGAGGCGCGCGAATGAAATTGCGTGAATAGCGAAGGCGCAATTATTGGAGCCGAAAGATGACCAATCGATGACTGTCACATCCTGCATCGGGGGGATGCGTTGATTACAAACCCATGCAGCGGGCCGTGGGCCGCACCGGCACACCGGCCCTTGGTCTACCGTGCCATCGTTTTACACCCCACTCACGTGGGGAGCATAAAGAAACTGCTAAAGTTTTCTTCAATTCAGCCGATTGATTATCGAGTCGGATTTTTGTTTTTATTCATATCGCCATGATTCAAGCTGTATTCCGAATACAGCAAAATGGCGTTTCACGCCTTGCATCGGCACTGTGACATGGCGTCTGGGGCAGCCCGATGACGTGATGGCGACCGGCCCGGGTTCCTGCCAGAATCCTCTGCAGAACCCGACCCGGAGGCACAGCCCATGAAGAAGCGCACGCCCGACGATGGTGTACTCGCATCCGAGCGGATCGACGCACGCATCGCAGAACTCGGCGACTGGCGCGGAGCAATGCTTGCCCGCCTGCGCGCCGTGATCAAAGCGGCCGACCCCGAAGTCGTCGAGGAATGGAAGTGGAGCGTGCCCGTCTGGTCGCACGATGGCCTGATCTGCACCGGCGAAGCCTATCAGCGGACAGTCAAGATGACGTTTGCCAAGGGCGCCTCCGTGCCCGACCCCGCAGGGCTGTTCAACGCGAGCCTGGAAGGCAATACCCGTCGCGCCATCGATTTTCGCGAGGGCGACACAGTCAACGAACCAGCACTGACGGCCCTCATACAGGCCGCCGTTGCGGTCAACCAGCAGAAGGCAACGCGCTAGCACTCGCGTCGGGCTGGCCAGTACGGCTAAGATACGGCCCCGCCTGTTCCGGCCCACCCTGACCAACCAACGGAGCCATTGCCGTCATGATTCAGCCCACCCCCGTATTCAAGGACAACCTTGCCCGGTTGCCCGCCATTGACGGTATCGAGCGCATCGACCTGGTCGACAGCCAGGGCGCCGTGGTGGCCGATATCGAGAACAAGCCCGGCAAGCAAGGTTCGCTCGCGGTGTACCACTATCTCCAGCAGGCATTCGGTCAGCTCGATGCCGCGGCCGCCCAGCACGGCCTCGCGGTATTTGCCGAGCATACGGCGGATGCCCGCCATCGCCCGGGCGCGCATCCGAACGTCGACCGGTTGCTTGCCATCGCGGCGGGCGCCGACGCGCTGCGCATCAACGTCATCGCCAAGGGCTGACGCACTGGCCGCGTGACGGCCACGCGGCGTGCGAGCACACCACACTCAGCCGTCCACAGGGTGTTCGGGTGTCGCGAGGTTGAGCTGGTAGAACGCGGCATCCAGCCAGCGCCCGAACTTGAACCCAGCCTCCTTGATCGTCCCAGCGTGCACAAACCCCAGCCGGGTGTGCAACGCGACGCTCCCTGCATTGGCCGCGTCGATGCAGCCGACCAGCACATGGACCTGCGCCGCCTGCGCGCGCCGGATCAACTCTTGCAGCAGACGTTCGCCCAGTCCGCGCCCGCGGCTGCTGTGGTGCACGTACACGCTGTGCTCCACCGTGTACTTGTAGGCCGGGAACGCGCGGAACGTGCCCCAGCTGGCGAAGCCAAGCAGGCGGCCCGAGGCGTCGACTGCGCCGACGACCGGAAACCCGCCCGCGCGCTTGGCGGCAAACCACACCTGCATGGCCTGCGGCGGCCGTGGGACGTAGTCATACAGCGCGGTGGAATTGACGATCGCCTCGTTGAGGATATCCAGGATGGCCGATGCGTGTTCGGCCTCGTTGCAGTCGATCAGGCGGATGTCGTCGTTCGGTCGCGGGGAAGGCATGCGGTGCTCCGATGTGCAGAAGGGTGTGGCAGTCGCTGTCAATTCCAGCATGTTGGAGGCATTTTCCAGAAGACTGGATGCCGCCGTCAACGAGATTCGCCCCGGTGCGGGCGGCCCTCCTCTCCCGATTGCCAGTCATGGGCACGCGGCGTAGCATGAACTGGCCCATTTTCGGGAGGCAAGCCATGTCTGCCCAACAAGAAGACAAGGTCCGTCAGCACATGGCGGATGCGGTGGCCCTCGCACATGAACGTGCACCCGATATCGCTGCGCTGTTCGAGCCTTACCTGCAGCATTACTACGGCCTGGCCGACCCCGAAGACGTCATCTCGCGCAGCGTGGCCGACCTGTACGGTGCGGCGATGGCGCACTGGCAGCTCGGCCAGAAGTTCGTCTCGGGGCAACCGCGCGTGCGCATCTACAACCCGAGCCTGGAACAGCATGGCTGGTACTGCGGCCACACCGTGGTCGAGATCGTCAATGACGACATGCCCTTCCTGTTTGATTCCGTCACCATGGAAATCAACCGGCAGGGCCTGGCGCTGCATTCAGGCTTCCACCCGGTCTACCGCATGCAGCGCGATGCGTCCGGCATGCGCGTGGCAGTGGCGGCAGGCGGCGGCGTGCTGCGCCCGGCCGCCCTCGCCGGCGACATGCCTGATACGCCCGCCGATGCGGACCACGTGAACGGCGGCGCGGCGCGGTTCGAGTCGTACATCCACATCGAGGTCGATCGCTTCTCCGAACCCGCGCGCATGCAGGCGCTGCACGATGGGCTGGTCCGCGTGCTGCGCGACGTGCGCGCGGCGGTGGAAGACTGGAAACCGATGCAGGCCGCCGCACAAGCGGCCATCGATACCCTTGCGGCGCGTGCCGCTCAGGCCTCGACCAGCGAAGTGGAGCGCGCGGAGATTGCCGAAACACAAGCCTTCCTCGCCTGGATGCTGGAGCGGCATTTCACGTTCCTCGGCTATCGCGACTACGCACTCGTGATCCAGAACGACGGCCATTACCTGCGCGGCATGCCAGGCACGGGGCTGGGCGTGCTGCGCGAGACGCTACGCGATCCCGCGACGCCGGACACGACGCGGCTCGCCCCAGGGGCCGCCAGGTTCATCGATGCGCCCGAACCGATCTTCCTGACCAAGGCCAATACACGCGCGACGGTGCACCGTCCAGGCTACCTCGATTACGTCGGCATCAAGCTGTTCGACGCCGAAGGCCGCGTCTGCGGGCAGCGGCGGTTCCTCGGGCTGTACACGTCGAACGTCTACATGGTGCCGGCCGAGGAGATTCCCCTGGTGCGGCGCAAGGTCGCCAGCGTCATCCGCCGTACCGGCTTCCTGCCCAACGGGCACCTGGCCAAGACGCTGGTCACGATCCTGGAACAGTACCCGCGGGACGAACTATTCCAGATCGACAGTGAGGCGCTGTACGACATCGCGCTCGGTATCCTGCGGCTGCAGGAGCGGCAGCGCACGCGGCTGTTCGTGCGCCGCGATCCGTTCGACCGCTTTGTGTCGTGCCTGGTGTTCGTGCCGCGCGAAAAGTTCAACACCGACCTGCGTGTGCGCATCCAGAAACTGCTGCAGGATGCGTATCACGGCACCGCTGTCGAATTCACTCCGCTACTGTCGGAATCGATGCTCGCACGCATCCACATCACCGTGCGTACGCAGCCGGGCAATGTGCCCGACGTGGACGTCGCCGAACTCGAAGACCGCGTCGTGCAAGCGGCGCGGCGCTGGCAGGATGATCTCGCCGATGCGCTGCTCGAACGCGGCGGCGAGGAGCGCCGCAACCGCCTGCTGCGCCGATACACCGACGCCTTTCCGGCAGGCTTCCGCGAGGACTATCCGGCACGCCTGGCGGTGCGCGACATCGAATTGATGGAACCTCTGCTGGCCGACCCCGCCAGCGGCAATCAGCTGGCGATGCAGTTGTATCGCCCGCTCGAAGCGCCGGCCGGCGCAGTGCGCTTCAAGATCTACCGCGCCGGCCAGCCGACCTCGCTGTCGCAAAGCCTGCCGATGCTTGAACACCTGGGCGTGCGCGTCAACGAAGAGCGGCCCTACTGCATCGAACCCGCCGACGCTCCGCCCATCTGGATGCACGATTTCGGCATGGAGACCATGGACGGCAGCGAGGTCGATCTCGACGAAGCCCGTACCCGTTTCGAAGATGCCTTCGCGCGCATCTGGAGCGGCGAACTGGAGAACGACGATCTCAACCGGCTCGTGCTGCTGGCCGGGCTGACGTGGCGCGAAGTGCGCATCCTGCGGGCGTATGCGCGCTACATCCGTCAGATCGGGTCGGCGTTCAGCAACGCCTACATGGAGAGCGCGCTCAACGGCAATCCGTCGATCTCGCGGGCGCTGGTCCACCTGTTCCTGGTGCGCTTCGACCCGGCGCTCGAAGCAGCCGAACGCACGCGCCGCGGCGACACCTTGCGCCGGCAGATCGACGAAGCGCTCGAAGAGGTGCCGAACCTCGATGAAGACCGCATCCTGCGGCAGTTCCTTGGCGTGCTGGAGGCCACGCTGCGGACGAACTACTTCCAGGATACGGCGCCGGACGGGCAGCCCAAGCCGTACCTGTCGTTCAAGTTCGACCCTGCGCGCGTGCCCGGCCTGCCCGAGCCCAAGCCGATGTTCGAGATCTGGGTGTACTCGCCACGCGTGGAGGGCGTGCACCTGCGCGGCGGCAAGGTGGCGCGCGGCGGCTTGCGGTGGTCCGATCGGCGCGAGGATTTCCGCACCGAGGTGCTGGGACTGGTCAAGGCGCAGATGGTCAAGAACACCGTCATCGTGCCGGTCGGCTCCAAGGGCGGCTTCGTCGTCAAGCAACCACCGCCGGCCAGCGATCGTGATGCATACCTGGCCGAAGGCGTTGCGTGCTACCAGACCTTTCTGCGCGGTCTGCTCGACCTGACCGACAACTACGCCGACGGCCGCCTCGTGCCGCCACGCGACGTCGTGCGCTATGACGAAGACGATCCCTACCTGGTGGTGGCCGCAGACAAGGGCACGGCCACCTTCTCCGATTACGCCAACGCCATCTCGGCCGAATATGGCTTCTGGCTGGGCGATGCCTTTGCCTCGGGTGGCTCGGTCGGCTACGACCACAAGAAGATGGCCATCACGGCGCGCGGTGCGTGGGAATCGGTCAAACGGCACTTCAGCGAGCTGGGCGTCGACACGCAAACGCAGGACTTCACGGTCGTCGGCGTGGGCGACATGTCGGGCGACGTATTCGGCAACGGCATGCTGCTCTCACGGCATATCCGGCTGCTGGCGGCGTTCGACCACCGGCACATCTTTCTCGACCCGTCGCCCGATGCGACCGCCAGCTTTGCCGAGCGCGCGCGTCTGTTCAGCCTGCCGCGCTCGAGCTGGGCCGACTACGACCGGGCGCTGATCAGCCCCGGCGGGGGAGTGTTCCCGCGCACGGCCAAGGCGATTGCGCTGTCGCCGCAGGTGCGTGCCATGCTTGACGTGTCCGCCACGGAGATGGCTCCGAACGACCTGCTGCACGCCATCCTGAAGGCGCCAGTGGACCTGCTCTACAACGGCGGCATCGGCACCTACATCAAGGCCAGCACGGAGACGCACGCACAGGTCGGCGACCGCGCCAACGACGGCCTGCGCGTCAACGGCGCGGCGTTGCGCTGCAAGGTCGTGGCCGAAGGCGGCAACCTGGGCTGCACGCAACTCGGCCGCATCGAATACGCACAGCACGGCGGACGCATCAATACGGATGCGATCGACAACTCGGCCGGCGTCGATTGCTCCGACCACGAAGTCAACATCAAGATCCTGCTGGGGCTGGTCGTCGCCGATGGGGAGATGACGCTCAAGCAGCGCAACACGCTGCTCGCCGAGATGACGGACGAGGTGGGCGAACTCGTCCTGCGTGACAACTACTTCCAGACCCAGGCGCTGTCGCTCGCGCGCACACGCACCGCGCTGTGGCTCGACTCCGAAGCACGGCTGATGCGCCATCTGGAACGCAACGGCCGCCTCAACCGGGCGATCGAATTCCTGCCCGCCGACGAAGAGATCGACATCCGACGCGCGGCCGGCGGCGGCCTCACCACACCGGAACGCGCGGTGCTCATGGCCTACAGCAAGATGTGGCTGGTCGATGTCCTGCTTGGCAGCGACCTGCCCGACCAGCCTTTCATCGCCCAAGGGCTACCGTCGTACTTTCCGCAGCCGCTGCATGTGCGATGCCATGCGGCGATTCCTCGGCATCCCCTGCGGCGCGAGATTCTGGCGACCATGCATGCCAATGCACTGGTCAACCGTGCGGGCATCACGTTTGTGCACCGCCTGGCCGAAGAAACCGGCGCGGAGCCGCTGGCGGTCGTATGGGCAAGCCTGGTGGCGCGTGCCGTCTACCGTCTGGACACGCTCTGGCACGAAGTCGACGGACTGGACGCGAAGGTGTCGCATGACACGCAGGCGGCCCTGTTCGCCGCACTTGCACAGTTGCATGAGCGCGCCACGCTCTGGTTCCTGCGGCGACGCCTGTCTGACGTGCCCGCCACGGTTGAGCACTTCCGTGCGGCTGTCGATGCCCTCGGACCGGACGTGGACACGCTGCAGACCGAAGCGTCGATGCAGGCCACCGAGCCGCAGCGGCAGGCGCTCATCGAAGCGGGCGTCCCCGAAGGCCTGGCGCGCATGGCGACCGGCGTGACGGCACGGGTATCGCTGCTCGACATCGCCGAGGTGGCCGCCGCAAGCGCGTGCGATACCAGGCTGGCCGCTCGCGTGTACTTCGTGCTCGATCAACCATTGGGGTACGGCTGGCTGCAGGCCGGCATTCTCGGCCTGCCCGCGCAAACCCATTGGCAGATGCTGGCACGGGCCACCCTGCTGGAAGAACTCGGACAACTGCGCCGCAGACTGACCGGCTCGGTGTTGCGCGACGCTCCTGCCGGCGCCGGTGCCGAGGCCCTCGTGCAGACGTGGCAGACGGCGCGACAGGACGCGCTGGTGCGCTACAACCGCGTGATGGCCGACCAGATGACGGGCGGCCCGGCCGACCTCGCGATGCTGTCCGTGGGGCTCAGGGCGCTGGCTGAAGTGGAGGCTTGATGCGACCGCCGCCCCGGTCAGCAGCAGATTTGCGCACGTGTGGCGCTGGATGCGGGTCCGGTCGGGCAAGGCACGCTAATGCGGCACGGCGGCCACGCGGCGCCCGCTCGCACGGACATGCCCGGAGGCCTTGAGAAAGACGTATCCCTGAAGGGTCACGCGGGCGTAGCACTGGTCCGGGCTGCGCCGCTCCAGCGTGACGAGCTGTCGCTCGATGAGCGCCTCGACATCGGCGCGGTCCAGATCATCGGATTCAGCACCGTCGTTGACGAGAAGCAGGACGGCAAATTCATGGGGACTCAGCACAGTTGGCTCCAGCGTGTTCATTGGTCGGGCGCGGTACGCGCGACGGTGGGCTTGGTTCACTGACACCATGAGCACTGCAAGCGTGAAGAGAGCGAGGGAGAGAGGACGGAACGGCTTGCAGGAAGACCAAGCATAGGCATCCGCGCACCCCCGATCAAGAGCACCATGCGCCGGGTGGCACCGCAGCAAAGCCGCCTCACCCGCCGGCGGCTTCGCAACATACGTTTGCTGTGTAGCGTCGCGCACTGGTTGCAACGATTGCGCGGCGTATCGATGCGTTCCCTTAGTTCCTACGCGTTAGCGCGTTTGCATGCGCAACTGCGTGCAATGTCCGCCGCCGTGTCGCAGCGAAAAAAAAAACGCCCCGGCGAGGCGCACGCCGGGGCGTTGGGCGCGCTGCCCGCGCCTGTTCGACTCAGCTTTCGCTGGCGACAATATTGGCGCGACGTCCAAAGCCGTGCAGCGGATCGATGCGCTCCGCGCGTTCAAGTGCGGCATAGGGATCTTCGAGCTGGGCATGCGCGCCAAAGGCATGCAGGCTGCGGCGGCGCTCCGTTTCGCGGTCTGCGGCGTGCACTGCAGCGCGGCCATGCACCACCGCGCTGACGCCGCCGTAGTAGCGCGCCATGCCGGGCCGGAGTGCATGCGACTGCGTGGCCGGTTGCGGATCCACCCAGTCGTTGCGGCCGAGCCGGCCGCGATAGCCGAAGCGATGGAAGCCCCCGGCCTCGGCGGTGATTGCATCCGAGGCCACGGCAACATCGCCCGGCTGAGACACGGGAGCGGATGCCACGGACAGCGAGGGTTCGGCGCGCCCGGCATGCTCTACGGCGACGACCGCGCTGGCGCCCAGCACCGGTTCATCCGGGTCGTATTCGGGGCTGCGCACGAATGCGGCCGGCGGCGTGGCGGCGCCCGCCGGCGCGGGGCGGCCCGTCCATTCCTGCCAGGAGCGCACATGGGTGATGTCACCATCATCGTCATGGTCGACGACCAGCAGGCGCGTGTTGCGTGGGCGCTGCCAGGCGGGCTGTCGCGGATGCAGTGCGGCGCGCGAAGCTGCCGCAGCCGGCGTCAGCACCGGCGCTTTCACGCGCGCCACCTTGCGGCGGATGGCCCGGTCCAACCGCGACAGGATCATCCACACCATCAGCACCCCGCCCATGCCCGCAATGATGTTGCCGTACAGGCGCAGTTGCTCGAACGGCAAGCCGCTCGGGCCGACGCTGCTGATCGAGTAACCCACGTACAGGCCGAGCAGCCCCCAGATCGAGATGACAAGCACCGGCCGGAAGATGCGGAACCACAGCACGTGGTGCAGCGTCCCGACGATCCCCTTGTCGGAGAAAGACTGCCGGATCGAATTGCGTGAAACGTCAATGACAAGTGCGGTCATGGCGAATTCCCCTGTTGTTGTATGCCCCGGTCAGGGCTGGTCCAGCGGGCACGGGCACGCTGGCGCTGAAAGGCAACGGCCGGAAAGCCGATCACGGTGGTCACGAGGTTCAGGATCCAGAACGCGACCGGGTACCAGACGGTATCGATGAAGTAGCGCAGGATGCCGTCGTCATAGCGGCGGTCGATGAAGCAGCCGATGAGCAGCTGCAGCACGCAGGTGATGAACAGCAGCGTGCCGTGCCAGCGCGGAAAGGCCTCCATGCGCCATTCGGGCGGCATATCGACAAAGAGGCCCAGCACCGACCACGTGATGACGAGCAGCATGTTGTACGCCCACACGACCGACAGCGCGTATTCGAAGAAGATCGGCCACATCATCGACTGCCGAAGGCTCAGCATGGCAGGCGCGTACTTGATGAGCGCCTGGATGCCGCCCTTGGCCCACCGCAGGCGCTGCTTATACAGGCCGCGGAACGTCTCGGGCATCAGGATCCACGACAGCGCGCGCGGCTCGTAGCGGATGGTCCAGCCGCCCACCTGCAGCTTCCAGCTGATGTCGATGTCTTCGGTCAGCATGTCGTTGCTCCAGTAGCCCACCTCTTCGATGGCGCGCTTGCGGAACATCACGACCACGCCCGACACCGTGAGCAGGCGCCCGTAGACCTGCTGGGTGCGCTTGATCAGCCCCACGATCGACGAGAACTCGCCCACCTGCATGCGGCCAAGCAGCGTCGATCGCGTGCGGATGCGCGGGTTACCCGTGACGGCACCTACGGCGGGGTTCTCCATCAGGTGGCGGATCATCCAGGCAATGGCGTCCACATCCAGGATCGAATCGCCGTCGATGCACATCAGGTACTCGGCGTCGGTCACCTGCGCGGCAGTCGTCAGCCCGATCGCCTTGCCCTGGTTGGACGACTGGTGAATCACCACGAGCTGCGGATACTGCGCTGCAAGCTCGTTCAGGCGTTCGCCGGTGCGGTCGGAGCTGCCGTCGTTGACGGCGATGATGTCGTAGTTCGGATACCGCATGCGCGCAAGGTGGCTGATCACCTCGCGCACGTTGGCCTCCTCGTTGTAGCAAGGCACGATGATCGACACCTTCGGGTAGGTCTTCACACCCAGCAGTGCCAGCGGATGCTGGATGCGCCGCGTGCCCCGTTCGAGCAGGAAGTAGTGCAGCAGCCCCCCGAGCATCCAGAAGTAGGACATGAAGAACGGGTAGTAGAAGACGAAGCCGGATATCCAGCGTTTGGCCAGCAGCGGGTCCATGTCAGCCTCCGGCCTGGTGGTTGGAAGACGCTGCCGCTTCGGCCGTGACCGGCGGCTTCTTTTCCGCCGCGGCTGCAGGTGCCTGGGGTTGCGATGTGCCGCTGTTGAGCTTTTCTGCGCTGGGCTGCGCCTTGCGCGTCTCGATGTACGTCTTGAGCGACATCACGTCACGCAGCACTTCGGTGTCAGGCCGGCCGGCGATGAAGTCGTCCGGGTAGTAGCCGTAGTTGAGCGCACCGGCCGAGCGCAGGCGACGCATCTGGTCACGCAGCTCCACGGTCGGGATCGGCTTGTCCTTGTTGCGCCAGTCCACGGCCTGCAGCTCGAAGATGGTCTTCTTCAGCCCGCCCTTGTGCTTGGCCACGGCAGCAGTCAGCTTGGCCATCCACTCCTTCGGATCCTTGGCGTCTTCCATGTACGGCATGGCTTCGAGCGCCACATAGTCGTACGCCTTCAGGAAGTCATCAAAGTTCTGGGCGGTCCAGGCCTCCGCCTTCGGATCGAGCACCGGACTCGCGAAGATGTTGCGCGCGGTCAGCATGTCACGCCCGTTCTGGTAGCCCTGCACCACCGAGATCAGCTCGTGCGAAAACGAGATCAGCGCGGCGGTCTTGCCGCGTGTCCACTTCTGCATCAGCTCGGGCGACTGGCGGATCTTGTTGATATCGCCGGGCAGGCCCATGGCCTCGTAGGCCTTGAGCGCGGCAGGGCTGGCGTCCTCGTAGTCGTCGAGCACGCCGTCGTCGTGGAAGAGAACCCCGTCGATGATGGCGTACTTGGCCAGGTCCTCATAAATGTCGCGGATCATCTTGCGCGCCTCCGGATCGAACGGCGACAGGCGCGGAGGCTTGACCGTGCCCGGCTTCTGCGGCGCGCCCGGCAAGGTCTGCACGAGGTGCGTGGCCGCCGGGTTGTTGGCGGGCAGCTTGAACGACAGCATCGGCAGCCACGCATAGACCTCCACCTTGGCCCGCGTCTTCAGCTGCCACGCAACCCGCGAGAACAGGTCGGCGCGCATCGGCATGTGGCGGTTCGGGAAGTACACGGCGTCCACCGCGCCATCGCCTTTCGGATCGGCAAAGGCCTGCAGGTAGACCACGCGCGGCGCGAGGTCCTTGATGCGGTCGATCAGCTTGCCGAGGTTGGCTTCCTGCTGCTTGGGGTCCGGGTCGTAGATGTAGTCCATGTCGACCTGCACCACGCGCTGGACCGGGTTGATTTCCCCGTGGTGCGTGACGGGCTCGCGCAGCGAGCGCTCCAGATCGCCCGTGTCGGTGTCGTAGCCCATGAGGCTGCGCCGGATGGCCGTGAGCGGCACGTCGGGCGTGTTGGGGCCCGGCTCCAGCGTCAGCATGTACTTGAGGCCCACATTGGCGGCTTCCTGGTCCAGCATCTGGTTGTGCGCGCCGTACGGCCACACGACCGTCTGCACCTTGGCGCCGATATTCTTCTCGATCAGGTCGATGCTGCGCTTCAAGTCGTCATGCACGCGCTTGCGGTATTCGTCGTCGGTTTCGTAGCGACCGAGCTTGGCCAGGTATTCGTGCGTACCGGCGGCCGGCAGCTCATTGCCCTGCGGGTTACCCAGCACGCCGTGGTGCATGTCGTGCGTGTGCGTTGCGAATTCCGCCAGGCCCGAAGCCTGCATCTCGCGGATCTGATTCCAGTTCATGAAGAAATCGCGATCGACGATCTGCTTGGGGGACAGCTTGATCTTTGCCCCCGGGGGCGCATTGGTCCACTCCGTCACCAGCCCGAACACCGCCGGAAAGCGGAATTGCTTGAGCAGCGGGAACACCTTCGTGTAGTGGCTTTCGTAGCCGTCGTCGAACGTCAGCAGGATGGGCCGCTTGGGCAGCGGCTTGCCGCCGTGGCGCGCCGCGTCGATCTGCGCCAGCGTGACCGGGTGGTAGCCATTGGCCTGCAGCCAGCTGAACATGTTGGTCAGCATCTTGGTATCGGCGGCAAACCCGTCGGGCAGCTTCTCGAAGCTGGCGCGCAGGTTGTCTCGGATGTCGTGGAAACACAGCACGCGGAAGGTCTTGCCGTCGTCCGGGTCGGGCTTGGGCAGGAAATCCACCTGGAGGGCGGCGGCCGGGCGCACGGCACCCAGCAGCACCAGCGCCACGGTCAGGGCCATCCAGGCGAGGAATCGTCGCAACGACGGTTGTCGGGAGGGTTGCATGGGCATCACAGCGGAATGTTGAGGTTCAGGTAGAGGAACTTGCGGTTCTCTGGCTGGCCGTCGTAGCGGTGGCGGCCGAAGCCGATGCCGTAAGAGACCTGCGTCTTGCGATTGATCTGCCACACGTGCTCCAGCCGTGCTTCCAACATCGGGCTGGTGCCGAACGATTGCTGGTTGTACATGCCGCCGGTCAGATACACGCGCTGGGTGAACGACTTGTCGGCATAGCGCCATGGCGTCCACGACCAGATGGCGGTGGCCTGCCCGCTGTAGTCGCGCGAGGGGCTGAAGTAGTTCAGGCCCGTCTTGGTGCTGCTGCTGGTATCCGCACCAAGCAGCAGCCCCACCGTGTGGCGCGGCGAGACAAACAGCTGCTGGTAGAAGTTGGCACCCCAGCGCTGGCGCAGGTTGTCGTCGGTATAGCGCGACACGCCGTACGTGAGCGACGCGTAGCGCGTTTCGTCCCACGTGTAGCGCACGTTGCCCGACAGCGTCTTGCCGGTGACGCCCACCTGGTACGCCTTGTAAGGCACCTCGAGATCATCGGTGGTGGCCATGCCCGAGACCTTCCAGTGGTCGCTCGGCATCCAGGCCGCATCGATGGTGCCGCCCGTCTTGCCGGCCGAGCCGACCGACTGGTGCACCTCGCCATTGACTTCAACCCCGGTATCGAACCATTGCACGCCTGCGCCGTTGCGCACGCGGCTCTCCGATGTGCCATCAAATTCCGCGCGGCCCGAGAAATTGTGGAAGAACAGGCGGTAGTGATCTGCAATGGGGCCGCTGTAGGCCTTCGTGTCCACGCCAAACTCGTTGTTGGCGAACACGGAGTTGCCCTTGTCGGCGGTGGACTGGATGACGAGCTGCGGGCTCTGGTAGACATCCAGATCGCGGCGCAGCGCGCGCACCGAGCCGTTTTCCGGAAAGCGCGCGTCCAGCCCGTTCGCGACGTCCTTTGCGGTTTTCAGGTCGTCCACCGCCAGCGATGCGCGGCCGTAGCCGGCCACCACGCTCAGGTCGTCCGGGTGCTCGGCCAGTGCCGTCTTGTACATCTCGCGTGAGCGATAAGGCTCGGCCTGCACCATCGCACCGTCGGCGCGCGCACTCACCAGCGAGGCCGCAAACGGGGCCTCATGCCGCCACTTGTCCATCTCGGCAATGCCCTGGTGCGTACGCCCGGTCAGGACGAGGTACTGCGCCTCCAGCCGCTTGACGCGCGAGTAGTCCGGGTTGGGCGTGCCTGCCTCGGGCGCAAGACGCACGTACTCCGGGTTGTCGGCCTTCATCTTGTCGAGCAGCGCGCGGGCCTCTTCAAAGCGGCCGGTGTCGAGCATCGCGTAGAACAGGGCTTCCTGCACGTCGCCGGTTTCGATCTCTCCGGGGCCGGCGTCCTTCAGGGCCCGTGCGTATGCGGCGGCGGCCTTGTCAGGCGTATCGAGATACGCGTAGGCATCGCCTGCCGCCACGCGGGTGTAGGCAGGTACCTTGCCCGTCTGCGACATGGCCTCGTAGCGCTTGACGGCGTCCTTCATGCGCCCGCGCGAGGCCAGCGCGACGACCTCATCGGCCACGATCGCCTGGCGGAACTCAGCGTTCTCGGGCGTATCCGGCACCTTCTTGAGCAGCGCTTCGATCTCGGCCACGGCCTGGTCGATGATGACAAAGCGCTCCGGCCCGTTGATGACCTTCAGTTGCTGGCGCCCCCAGCGGATGCGCTGCGCGGCGGCGGCATGGTCGATGTGCCACGACTCGCTTTCCTTGAACCAGTCCGGATGCTCGCGCAGATGCTCCTGCGCAAGGGTGGCAGCGCCCTCGCGGGCTTCGCGCATGACTTCGTCGTGGAAGGCTTGGCGATCGGTCGGCATCGGGCCGGCAGGGGCATTCTCCGGCGGATTGCCGGCGGCATGGGTGGAGGCGGCGTTCGCGGCTTCGGGAGACACCGGCAGGGGCTCCAGCGTGCCGGGGCCCTGGGCGCTCGGGCCGGATGGGTTCGGCGCGGGCGACACCACCGGCGCTTGCGCTGCAGCGTCGGGCGATGGCGCTCCAGGGGGCAGAATCACCGTGGGCGACGGCGCAGCCAACGGAGCCGCCGCGCCAGCGGGCATGCTGTCGGATGCGGGGGCGGGGGCGGATACGGATGCGGGGGCATCCGCCGGAGGCACCGGCTGCTGCGCGATCAGCAACGTGCCGGCCGGCGACGCTGGCAGGTCGTCGCCAGCAGCAGTCACGGTCGTCGATGCATGGAGCGTCTGGCCTGCGGATGCAGCGTCGCTCAGTTCCGCCTCGATCAGACGGCGCGTGGCTGCGTTGGATGCGTCATCGCGGGCGGCATGCGCCAGCATGGGTGTGGTGCCGACCACCACCACGGTGGCAGCAGCGATGGCGCAGCGGCGCGGATACCAGGCGCTGGACGCACCGGTGCGCTCCGCCGGCAAGGTCCGGAGAGTGGGCTCGTGGGCTGTCATTGTTATCGTGTCCAGTGAGCGGCGCGTGCATCGCGCACCTGCCGCAGTACATGCAGAGAAGGACCGGGGGCGGCGTCAGCCCAACCGGGCCGTGCCATTGGCCGTGCGCACCGCCACGCGCATGGGCTGCGCGGGCGTCAGCCCGCCAAACGCGCGCGTCATGGCGGCCCAGCGGGATTCCGCGCCATGGTCCAGGGGGGCCGGCCTGGCGTGCGCCATCACGGCATCCAGCGCCGTCGCGCGCGCCTGTGCAGCGTCCTGTTCCGTCGCGACAAACACGGCCGCTTCGTCGGGTGCGGCGGTCGCTGGCGCACTCGTGGCGGCAACACCCTGCAACTCCAGCGGAATGCCCAGACGCATGGCCGCGTAGACGGCTTCACTCTTGTTGCGCACATTCAGGCGGCGATACAGCGTGCAGGCATGTGTCTTGACGGTGGCTTCCGAAATGCCCAGCAGACGCCCGACGCCCTTGACGGAGTGCCCCCGCGAGAGCAACACCAGCACCTCGTACTGGCGCAGCGAAACATTCAGCCGCTGCGCGGCTTCCGCAGCATTGAGCGCGAGCATTGGCGCGGCCGCGTTTGCCGTACGCGGCATCAGCGCGGGATACGACTGGCCGCCGGCCAGCACCAGCCGCAGCGTTGCCAGCAACACCTCGGGGGATTGCGATTTGGCGACGTAGGCGTCCACACCGCACGTCATGGCGACGTGCGCTTCCTCCGCCGAGACGGATGCGGCCAACAGCACCACATGGCGCGCGCGGCTGCTCGCAATGGCGCGGCGCAGGCTGGTGGCGTCAACCGGCACATCGATTTCGTCCAGGCCGACAACGAGCAGATCGGCATGCGCATCCACCGGCTGCAGTTCGCCAGGCTCGCCGGCTGGGAGGCCGGGTGCAATGACCTCCAGGTCAAGGGTCGGGTGCGCGAGCAATTGCGCAAGTCCGGCTCGCAACAACGGGTGATTCTCCAGCAGGACGGCTTTCATGGTTTCCTCGTTTTCTTGTGAAGCGATTCCGGCCATGCGCGCGCACAGTCCACCGCAGCGAACATGCATGCACGCAAATGACCGTCGAGACCCCGGGACCGTCCGAGAAAGCACCCTGCCACCCGCGTAGCGCGCCGGGCGTGGAGGAGCGAAGTGCGAATGCCGTGGAACCGCTCCGGATTCGCTTATGGGAATAACGTTGTTTGCGCGTGGCGGAAATGCGTTGCACGCGCAGACTGACCGCAGGACGTTGAGCAAGCATCGGGCCAGGACCGTGCAATGCAACATCTGCTTACACTTGCAGCACAATTGCACGCGCGCCCGTGGCGGCGCAAAGCCGCTGTGACAAAGCATCCCGGGGCAGCAAGCGCGATTGGTGCAGTGCCGCGTGCGCACCCCGTTTCTGTAACGGACGGTGACGAAGGCACGCGCGTGTGACGGTGGCACGGTCGTGCTACCGGCCGTCGTCTGAACGTTTTTACAACCTGTTTTAAAACTTACCGGGTGAGCACTGCGTGACTGCGGCGCGGGACGCGCCACGCCTCAAGGAGGCCCCGGAGCACGCGGCACGCCCTCAGCGATCGCGACGCATGGCCAGGAGGAAAAGGCTATCGACCGCGCCCACCACGAAGAGCAGGCCGGCCGCCACATGCAACATCCAGGCGCCGTCCGCAAATGGCAGGGGGATCGGGGTGTGCGGGATGGCCGCCACCACGCCGGCAATCACCGTCATGCGTACGACCGGCACCCACGAGGCACGCCGGGCAGGCGGAGGATCGTCGCGATGGCGCGGCGCCGGGTCGGGCGAAGCAGAACGTTCGTCATGCGTCGGGCAAGGCATGCGGCGGGTGGGGAAAGTGGCGGTCATGTTGCATTGTTGGACACAACCGGTCCGACCGAAACCGGAAGCAACCCGGCGCTTACCCCGTATTTCCGGCGAACGCCCGCCTGCCGACGTTCAGCGGGTGGCGCTGGGCGGGCCGGGCGGCGCCAGATGCGCGAGGTTCATGAGCATATCGGCGGTCATCTCGGCGAGGCCATATTGGGGCTGCCAGCCCCAGTCGCGCCGCGCGACGGAATCGTCGATGGAGTTGGGCCAGCTCGCCGCGATCGCCTGCCGGAAGTCAGGCTCGTACGCCACGTCAAACGTCGGCCGGTGCCGGCGGATTTCGTCGGCGAGTTGTGCCGGGGTGAAGCTCACCCCCGCCAGGTTATAGCTGCCCCGCTCGGTGATGCGATCGGCCGGCGCCTCCATCAGTTCGATGGTGGCGCGTACGGCGTCGGGCATGTACATCATCGGCAGCGCCTCGTCGTGTTCCAGAAAACACGTGTAGCGCTCGCTCTTGACCACCGAATGGAAGATGTCGATGGCGTAGTCCGTCGTGCCGCCGCCGGGCGCCGTCTTGTACGAGATCAGCCCCGGATAGCGCAGGCTGCGCACGTCCACGCCGTGATGCTCGAAATACCAGCGGCACCAGCCCTCGCCGGCCAGCTTCGAGATGCCGTAGACGGTCTTGGGCTCCATGATCGTGCTTTGCGGCGTGGCATCGCGCGGCGTGGTCGGCCCGAAGGCGGCAATCGAGCTGGGCCAGAAGATGCGCTCAAGACCATGCTGGCGCGCCGCCTCCAGCACGTTGAGCAAGCCGTTCATGTTGAGCTGCCAGGCCCATGTGGGCGACTGCTCCGCCGCAGCCGACAGCGCCGCCGCCAGGTGATAGATCTGCGTGATGCCGTGACGCTCGATGATCTCGCGCAGTTGCCCCCGGTCGGTCACGTCCAGCGTTTCGTGACGGATCTGCGCGTGGCGGCCACGGGGCACCATGTCGCTGGTCACCACATTGGCGTGGCCATAGCGCTCGGCCAGCGCAACGGCCAGCTCCGTACCGAGTTGCCCGTTGGCGCCGATGATGAGGATGCGGGGCGCCGCGCCGCCCGTGCCTGCTGTGCTGCCCATCAGAGGATCCCCAGTTCCTTGCCGGCGGTCTCGAACGCCTGGAGCGCGGCATCGAGCTGTGCGCGCTCATGCACGGCGCTGATCTGCACGCGAATGCGCGCCTGCCCCTTGGGTACCACCGGATAGAAGAAGCCGATCACGTACACGCCCAACTCGAGCAGGCGTTTTGACAGGGCCTGCGCCTTCGGCGCGTCATACACCATGATCGGCACGATCGGATGCTCGCCCGGCTTGATGTCGAAGCCAAGTTCCACGATCCTGTGACGGAAGTACAGCGCGCTGTCTTCCAGCTTGTCGCGCAGGGCGGTGTCGGCTTCAAGCAGATCCAGCACCTTGATGGTCGCCCCGACAATGCACGGCGCGACGGTGTTGGAGAACAGATACGGACGCGAGCGCTGACGCAGCAGTGCCACCACCTCCCTGCGCGCGCTGGTGAAGCCGCCCGAGGCCCCGCCCAGTCCCTTGCCGAGCGTGCCCGTGATGATGTCGATCTTGCCGAACACACCGCGATGCTCATGCGAGCCGCGCCCGCACTTGCCCAGAAACCCCGTGGCATGGCACTCGTCGATTCCGAGCAGCGCGCCGAATTCGTCGCAGATGGCGCGGATCTCATCGAGCCGTGCGATCGTGCCGTCCATCGAAAACACGCCATCGGTAAAGACAAGCTTGAAGCGCGCCCCGGCGGCATCGGCAGCTACGAGCTGCGCGCGCAGATCTTCCAGATCGTTGTGCTGGTAGCGATAGCGCTGCGCCTTGCACAGCCGGATGCCATCGATGATGGAAGCGTGATTCAGTTCGTCGCTGATCACCGCGTCTTCCGGCCCGAGCAAGGTTTCGAACAGACCGCCGTTGGCGTCGAAGGCCGAGCCGTACAGGATGGTGTCTTCGGTGCCGAGAAACCTGGCCAGCCTGGCTTCCAGCGTCTTGTGCAGATCCTGCGTGCCGCAGATGAAGCGCACCGAGCTGAGCCCGAAGCCGTGCGAATCCAGCGCCGCATGCGCCGCCTTGAGCACCTCCGGGTGTGAAGACAAGCCCAGGTAGTTGTTGGCGCACAGGTTGATGACGTCCTTGCCGTCAGCCGTGTGGATCACACTGCCCTGCGGCGAGGTGATGATGCGCTCGGTCTTGTACAGGCCGGCCTCTTCGATCGCCTCCAGCTCGCGGCGGATGGCCGCATAGAAAGCGTCGGTCGAGGGGTGGGCCGAAGCGGTGGCTGCCGTTGTCCCCATGGTGCTCCTCCTGTAGACTGCGTTGATCGATAAATCGAACGAGTTCGATATATCGAATGATTTGTTCAATTTACAAGATACCTCCCGATGGCACAAGCCCCCGCCACCGATGCGCTCGCCGACGGCCCGCCCGCCGTGGGTGCCAAGCTGCAGGCACTGCGCCAGGCGCGCAAGCTGTCGCTCGATGAACTGTCGCGCCATGCGGGCGTGTCGAAGTCGATGCTTTCGCAGGTCGAGCGCAATCTCGCCAATCCGACCGTCGCCGTGCTATGGCGGCTGGCAACCGCGTTGGGCGTCAGCCTGGCCGACTTCCTGTCGCCCGAGAGCGCGGCGGATGCGGCCCCTGCGGTGACGGTCATCCCCGCTCACTCCATCCCAGTCATCAAAAGCCCGGATGGCAAGTGCGAATTGAAGATTCTTGGCCCCGTGGACCTGGCGGCGCGCTTCGAGTGGTATGAACTGGCGATCCAGCCAGGCGGGATGCTGGCCTCGGAGCCGCATGAACTGGGCGCGAAGGAGCATCTGTCGGTCCTGAACGGCACGGTGACGGTGCAGTCGGGCCCAAGCGAGAAGAAGGTGCGTCACGGCGAGACCGCGCGCTACCCGGTGGATGTGCAGCACGCCATTTCCAACGCCGGCAAGACCGTCGCGACGGCGCTGCTGGTGGTGGAATATGCGCAGTGATTGCCTCAGGCAGCCTGCGGAACCATGCCCCACACCCGCGACAGCAGCCCGCCCAGCATGAGCCCGCGCAGCGCCATGAAGCCCAGCATGGCGACCCACAGCCCGTGGTTGCCGCACAGTGGTTGCAGCCCCAACGACAAGCCCCAGAAGGCGACGGCGGCCAAGGCCATCGTGACCAGCAGTTCACGCGTGCGCGTGGCGCCAATGAACACGCCGTCAAACTGGAAGCCCCACACGGATACGATGGGCAGCAGCGCCGCCCAGACGAGGTACTGGCGCGCCGCCTCGCGCACGGCCGCCTGATCGGTCAGCAAGCCGATGATGCCCGGGCCCGCGACCGCGTAGACCGCGGCAAACACCCCCGCCCCGAGCACCGACCAGAACGTCGAGACACGAATCGCCATGCGCAGGGCGTGGCGGTCCCGCCCGCCAAGCGCGGCGCCGACCAGCGCTTCGGCCGCGTGCGCGAAACCGTCGAGCCCGTAGGCCATGAACGTCAGGAAGTTGAGCAGCAAGGCATTGGCGGCCAGCACCACGTCGCCTTGCCGGGCGCCGGCGTGGGCAAACCAGCCGAAGACGGCCAGCAGGCAGAGCGTGCGCAGGAAGATGTCGATATTCAGGCCCATCAGCCGGCGCCACGCGTCACCTGCAAGCAACGCTGACCAGGTGAGCGTCGGCAGGCCGACGGGCCGTTGCAGCCAGAGCAGCAAGGCACCCAGCGCAAAGCCGGCCACATCGGCCAGTGCCGTGGCCGCGCCAATGCCGCCCACGCCGCGGCCGGCCCCCAGAACGAGGCCCAGCACGGCCACCATGTTGACCGTATTGATGAACACCTGGAGCAGCAGCGCGCGCCGCACCTGCTGGCGCCCCAGCAAGGTGCCCAGCACGACGTAGTTGGCCAGCGCGAACGGCGCCGACCAGATCCGCGCGTGGCAATACACCTCCGCCATGCGCGTGACCGACTCGCTCGCGCCCAGCAGGGAGAGCGTGATACGGATGGCCGGCACCTGCAGCGCCACCAGCGCGGCGCCAATGGCAAACGCGAGCAGCATCGCGCGTACCACGCTCGCCCGCAGCGCACGTGCATCGCCCGCGCCATGCGCCTGCGACACCAGCCCCGTGGTGCCCATGCGCAGGAAGCCGAAGCCCCAGAACACGAAGTTGAAGAACACCCCGCCCAGCGCCACACCGCCGATGAATTGGGGCCCGGGCAAATGTCCCGCCACGGCCGTATCGACGGCGGACAGGATCGGCTGCGTCAGGTTGGCCAGGACGATGGGAAACGCAAGCGTCAGCACGCGCCGGTGCCACCACGCAGGTGACGTCGGTGCAACCGAAGTGACGGAAGAGGACTCCATGCGATAGAAAACTGCGAGGGACGATGAAAAAGGCGGTGCAACCGCGACCGATTTCGCTATCATTGCGCCCCATTGCGAGTTCCGGCATCGGGCGGCAAGTGCGGCACCCCGCACAACGTCGCTGGTGACTATACGCGAATCCCCCCGGAGGACAGGCACCGTGTCCTGACTTTCATCGCGGCCGGACAGGTTCGGCTGATGCTACGCATCAACCGGCACACGCATGTTCTGCGCAGTGACACCCACGACGCAGGACGGTGGGCGATGCCAAAACGGCGTCGCCTCGGTAGAACTAAGCGGACTGGTCAACACACCGCGATGCCCTGTCGAGCCTCCGACTCGCCGGGGTGGAGACTGCTCTTGGAAAAACACGTACAACGCAACCTCGGCGCCTGGCCCCTGATGCTCACCGGCCTGGGCTCCATCATCGGTTCGGGCTGGCTGTTTGGCGCCGGTCATGCCGCACAGGTCGCAGGTCCTGCGGCCATCTTCACCTGGGTCATCGGTGCCATCGTGATCCTGGCCATCGCCCTCACGTATGCCGAACTGGGCGCCATGTTTCCGGAATCGGGCGGCATGGTGCGCTATGCACGCTACTCGCATGGCTCGCTGGTGGGCTTCGTGGCCGCCTGGGCCAACTGGATCGCCATCGTCACCGTCATCCCCATCGAGGCCGAGGCGTCGATCCAGTACATGAGCAGCTGGCCCTGGGCATGGGCACAGGCCCTGTTCCAACACGGCGAACTGACGCCGCTGGGGCTGGTGCTCTCCGCGCTGCTCGTGATCGTGTACTTCCTGCTGAACTACTGGGGCGTGAAGGTGTTTGCCAAGGCCAACAACGCCATCACCATCTTCAAGTTCATCATTCCGGTGGCGACGGCTGTCGCGCTGATGGCCGCGGGCTTCCACCCCGGCAACTTCGGCATGACCGAGGGCGGGCAGCGCTTCGCCCCATACGGCTGGTCGGCGGTGCTGACCGCCATCGCCACCAGCGGCATCGTGTTCGCCTTCAATGGCTTCCAGAGCCCGATCAACCTGGCGGGCGAGGCACGCAACCCCGGGCGTAACGTGCCGATCGCGGTGATCGGCTCGATCCTGCTGGCGGCCGTGATCTACGTCGCCCTGCAGATCGCCTTCCTGGGCGCCGTGCCGCCGGCATCGCTCGTCAACGGCTGGCACGGCATCGATTTCCACTCGCCGTTTGCCCAGCTGGCGATTGCGCTCAACCTGAACTGGCTGGCGATCGTCCTGTACATCGACGCCTTCGTGAGCCCCTCGGGCACCGGCAGCACGTACATGGCCACCACCACGCGCATGATCTACGCGATGGAGCGCAACAACACGCTGCCGGCCATCTTCGGCCGCGTGCACCCGGTGTTTGGCGTGTCGCGTCCGGCCATGTGGTTCAACCTGGGCGTGTCGTTCATCTTCCTGTTCTTCTTCCGCGGCTGGGGTGCGCTGGCTGCCGTCATTTCGGTGGCTACCGTCATTTCGTACCTGACGGGGCCGATCAGCGTGATGTCGCTGCGCCGCACGTCGCCGCAACTGCATCGTCCGCTGCGCCTGGCGGGCCTGTCGCTGGTGGCGCCGTTCGCCTTCGTGTGCGCCTCGCTGATCCTCTACTGGGCGAAGTGGCCGCTGACCGGCGAGATCATCGTGCTGATGCTGGTGGCGCTGCCCGTGTACTTCTACTACCAGGCGAAGGCCGGCTGGCCCGACTTCAAGCGCGAGGTGAAGGGTGCCGGCTGGATGATCGCGTACCTGCCCACCATCGCTGCCCTGTCGTATTGCGGGAGCAAGGAATTCGGCGGCCTCGGGTGGATTCCATACGGCTGGGACATGGGCATCGTCGCGGCCGTCTCGCTGGGCTTCTATCACTGGGGCGTGAACAGCGGCTGGCATACGCGCTACCTGGATGAGGTGGAGCACGTGCATGACGACGTGCAAGTGCGCGACACCCGGCGTGCGCCGCGCGCCGTCCCGCAACGCGCCTGAAACATCGGCACCCTCGCGTGACGACAAACGCCCGACCGGCTTGCCGGCGGGCGTTTTTTCTTGCGGGTCGACGGGCGCACGCGCGCTCGGTCTGCCCGTGATCGCACTCGCCCCCTCAATGTCCGCACCGGAAGCCTGCGTCCGGGGCCAGCGGGACCAGCGCAGCCGCAAGGCCCACCGGACCCCGTGCGCAAGGCGGCCGGGCGACGCGCGCCGCTTCAGAAGAGGGGCGGCCCAAGCCCGAAGGCAAACGAGACGGCGTGCTAGGCGGTACCGACCTTGATGAAATCGATGAACGCCCGGAGCGGGGCCGGTACGAGCCGCCGCCCCGGATAGTAGAGATACGGCCCAGGAAATGGCCGCCACCACGCCTCGAGCACAGGTTCGAGCGCACCGCTCGCCAGATGCGGGCGCAGCCAGTCTTCGTACAGATGCACGACACCGATGCCCGCCACGGCGGCGTCCACGACAAGATCGGTCGCGCCGCCGATGCGGACGAGCAGCGGCCCAGACGGGTCCACATAGACCACTTCGCCGTCGCGCTCGAATTCCCAGGGCGGCATCGCGCCGCTTGCAAAGCGCCCGCGCAGACAGGCGTGGTCGAGCAGGTCCCGCGGATGCGCGGGGCGGCCACGTCGATCGAGATAGCCGGGCGCCGCCGCGGTTGCAAACCGCTGCGTTCGTGGCCCGATCGGGACGGCGATCATGTCCTGTTCGAGCCGCTCGTCATAGCGGATGCCTGCGTCGAAGCCAGCGGCAAGGATGTCGACAAAACTCTCTTCGGCCACGACCTCCAGCTGTATCTCGGGATAAGCGGCGAGAAAGCCCGGAATGATGGCCGGCAGCACGAGCCGCGCGGCACTCATCGGCACATTGAGCTTCAGGGTGCCGGCCGGTCTTTCGCGGAAGCTGTTGACCACATCGAGCGCAGCTTCCACTTCGCCCAGCGCCGGTCGCAGGCGGGTCAGCAGACGCTGCCCCGCTTCGGTGGGTGAAACGCTGCGCGTGGTGCGGTTCAGCAGTCGCACACCGAGTTGCGTCTCCAGCCGCCGCACCGCCTCACTCAGCCCCGATGCGCTCGCGCCCATCAGCCGCGCGCCTTCGCGAAAGCCCTTGGCTTGCGCCACCGCCACGAAGGCATTCAGATCACCCAGATCGACTTTCATTGTTCGATTTTTCGTACAACCCGTGCGGATTATGTCCCCTTATCGCGCACGGCGCTTACGCCTAATCTGCCGTCACCTCGTCTTTGACACAGGAGTGTGACCATGTCCCCCATCGTTCAGTCCGGCACGTTTTCCATCGGCGGCCACCGCGTGCAACGCCTCGGCTATGGCGCCATGCAGCTCGCGGGGCCCGGCGTCTTTGGCCCGCCCAAGGATCGCGACGCGGCACATGCCGTATTGCGTGAAGCCGTTGCCTCGGGCATCAACCATATCGACACGAGCGACTTCTACGGCCCGCACATCACGAATCAATTGATCCGCGAAGCCTTGCATCCCTATCGCGACGATCTGCTCATCGTCACCAAGATTGGCGCCGTGCGCGACGACAACGGCGCCTGGCTGCCGGCATTCTCCACGCAGGCGCTGACCGACGCCGTGCACGACAACCTGCGCAACCTCGGCCTGGATGTCCTGGACGTGGTGAACTTGCGGATCATGTTCGACACGCACGGCCCGGCCGAAGGGTCGATCGAGGCACCGATGACAGCCTTGGCCGAACTGCAGCGGCAGGGGCTCGTGCGACACATCGGGCTGAGCAACGTCACGGCCAACCAGATCGCGGAAGGACGGCGGATCTGCGACATCGTCTGCGTGCAGAACCACTACAACCTTGCCCACAGAAACGACGACGGGCTGATCGACGCATTGGCCCGCGACGGCATTGCGTACGTCCCGTTCTTTCCGCTGGGCGGGTTCAACCCGCTGCAATCGTCCACGCTCAACGCTGTGGCAGCGCGGCTCGGCGCAACACCGATGCAGACCGCACTCGCTTGGCTGCTGCACCGGTCGCCCAACATTCTGGTGATCCCGGGCACCTCGTCGGTTGCCCACCTGCGCGAGAACCTGGGTGCGGCGACCATGACGTTGCCGGGCGATGCGATGCGCGAACTCGACGCAGTCGGGCTTTCCACGGACGAGGCCGCCTGATTTTGTGTGAGCGACTGGCGGGCCCACCGAATCATCATCGAAACCCGATGAAACCCGCCGTCTGCGGCGCCGCCGCTATGCGGCCTTCATCAACCCCTCCATCGCCTCCCGCGCATAGGCAATCAGGTCCGGCCCCATCCACGGGCGGGCCGACCGTTCCGGCTCCCGCTCCTTCGCCAGGCGCATCTTGGCTTGCGTTTGCGGATCGCCACCGGCGGCCGAGCGGAACAGGCTGATCCACTGCCGCGCAAGCCTCTGCATCGCCGGCGCATGCGGTGGCGTGCCCTTGGCCAGATGCTGGCGCACCTCTGCAATCAGGGTCGGCCATGCATTGGCGCGCTTGCCGAAGTTCTCGCGCATGCATTGCAGCGCATGCGCCGACAGATCCTGTCGAGATCGCCCACTTTCAACAGGACCGGCTCCTGTCTTCTGGCTGGGTTGCAGGCTACGACCTCGCACGGTGGGAGGGTCAAGCACGATAGGAATGGATGACGCACCGCGAAGATGCAGACGCGCGCTGCATTCTGACGCACGCCCCTCCGTGGTGGGGAGCGCAGGCCGCCAACCCGCGCCGCGCCGTGCGTCACAAAAAGTTCATTCAACTCTGTGTTCAGCGGTCCGTTTAGCGGAATATCCGAGCTTGCGTCCAACGTCATGACCTCATCGCCGCTTCCCTTGCCGCCGGGTATCGCCCCCGAGATGCTGCGCACGGTGTTCCAGCCGATCTTCCGACTGTCCACCGCCGAAGTCTTCGGCTACGAGGCCCTGCTGCGCGGGCCGGCGGGCTCGACCTTGGAGTCACCCGCCGCGCTGTTCGCGGCAGCCACCGACACGGCAGGGGCGATCGCGCTGGAGACGACCGCAGCGCGGCTGGCGATCGAACGGTTCTCGGCCATGCGGCTGCCGGGCAAGCTGTTCCTCAACTTCAGTGCCTTCGGGGTGCACGAGTTGCTGCAAGACCATGCCCGCCTGCTGCACGCCATCGCCGACCACGACCTGCAGCCCTCGCGCATTGTCATCGAGCTGACCGAACAGACACCCATCGACGACCTCGCGAGCTTTGCCAACGCGCTCTCGGTCGCCCGTGACTTTGGCATGCAATGCGCCCTCGACGATTTCGGCACAGGCAACGCCAACCTGAACCTGCTGATCGAGTTGACGCCCGACTTCGTCAAACTGGACAAGTATTTTCTGCGCGACATAGCGAAGCATCCGGCAAAGCTGGAGATGACCCGCTCGCTGCAACAGACGCTCAAGGGCAGCGCGACGAGCATCATTGCCGAAGGGCTCGAGACCGAGGATGAGCTGGGTGTGGTGCGCGACCTCGGCATCCGCTTCGGGCAGGGTTTCTTCCTGGCAAGGCCACTCGACAAGCCGGCCGAGGATATGTCGAGCCACGCGGCACGCGTGCTGCAGTCATCGCAGATTGCCGTCTTTCCGCAGGCGGTGCGGGTGGGATGGCGCGCCATCACGGCAGGCAAGCTGCTGCGTGTCGCGCCCACCCTGCCCCTGCGCTGCAGCAATGACGACGTGCTCCACCTGTTCAACCGCCACCCCGACCTGCACGCCGTGGCGTTGCTCGACGAAGACGAGCGGCCGCTGGCCCTGATCGCGCGCCGCGCCTTCATCGACCGCTATGCGATGCCCTATCACCGCGAGCTGTACGGAAAGAAGCCGGCGCTGGCGTTTGCCAACCGGCAGCCGGTACTGGTGGAAAAATCCGCTTCGCTCGAAGATATGTCCGCACTGCTGATGAGCGAAGACCAGCGCTACCTGACCGACGGCTTCATCATCACCGAGCACGGCCGGTATCTGGGCCTGGGTACCGGCGAAGAGCTGGTACGCACCGTCACCGAGATCCGCATCGAAGCCGCGCGCTACGCCAACCCGCTCACGTTCCTGCCCGGCAACATTCCGCTGAACCTGCACATTGAGCGCCTGCTGGAGGCACGTACGGCGTTCTACGCCTGTTATGTGGATCTGAATCACTTCAAACCCTTCAACGACCAGTACGGCTACTGGCAGGGCGACGAAATGCTGAAGATGGCCGCCGCCGCGCTGGCTGACGCATGCGAGCCCACACGCGACTTTCTCGGCCACGTCGGCGGCGACGACTTCCTGATCCTGTTCCAGAGCGCCGACTGGCGCACCCGCATCGAACAGGCCATCACAATCTTCAACACGAACGCGCTGGCCATGTACACCCCGGCCGATCGCGCCGCCGGCGGCATCCATGCCGAAGACCGCAAGGGGTTGCCGGCGTTCTTCCGCTTCGTGACGATGGCGGTGGGCGCACTGCATGTCCTTCCGGGGGCCGCGCGCAACAGCGACGACATCGGCACGGCGGCCGCGCTGGCCAAGCGTCGCGCCAAGCAAAGCGACAACGGCTTCCATATCGAAGCACTGCGGCCGACGCTGCCCGTGCCAGCCACGGCCTAGCGCGAGCGGTCGGCTGCCACCACATCCCATGCGGTGCACCTGGCGACGGCGTGTTTTCACCTGCGCTGATCGTCGCGTGCGCAACCCGCATCCTGGCCGCCGAGGGGGGCGCAACGCTCAGCAAAGCGCGCGCCGCGACGGCGCGTCAAATCGACGCGGTAAAAATGACAATTCAGTCGGTTCGCGTGCCGTGTCGGCAACGTTGTGCAGCATCGGCGTGTCAGCTTTACACGCGCATGTGGCGCACGGCGCCCACCATCGGAAATTAGGGCAAGAACGGCTTTCTTATTGGGGTTTCGGACTGTCAGCGAAACCCTTACAGTCTGGTCCGCGACTCGCCCTCTCGATGTAGTCGAGACCCCGACAAGAAGCACGACGGTACGAAGCAACAGGGTCTTTTGCGGCGCGTCTTCATCGCCTCGTCACCCCAAGTTTGTGGCGCTTTTTCAACTCGGGCCCGCCCCGGGATGGCGGAGCTTTGCCTGCAGGCCATGAAGGGACGAAAGCACCACTGACACTTGCTTAGGAAGTACCCGTTTCATGCGCAACCCTCTGCTTTCTCTGGGCATCATCGCCAGCGCGGCGTTTGCCCTTTTCTCGGCCACGGCTCAAGCCAACTGCGTCGTCAATCCCACCACGCAATCGAACAGCACCTTTCCGGCCAGCCTGACCGGCAAGCTCGCGTATCACAGCTACGTGAGTTACGGCGATGGGACCAGCCAGATCTTCATTTACGACTTTGCCGCACGCACGCTCACGCAGGTGTCGAACACCACCTGGGGCATCCAGGACCCGATGAACGCCGTGTTCAGCCCCGACGGCAAGTGGCTCGCGTTCATGGGCATCAAGAACAACGCGTGGAACGTCTTCTTCTGGCAGGTGGGAACGAGCAACCTGCCGATCAACCTGACCAACAGCACCGGCCAGACGCGCAATGAAGACCCGAAGTTCAGCGCCGACGGCAAATCGCTGCTCTTCAAGCAGAACGGCGACGTGATGCAGGCCGCGCTGTCGTACACCAGCTCGGGCCCGGTGTTTACGTCGGTCGTGAACCTGACGCGCACGGCGCCCGGCGTGGAAAACTCGATGCCGTTCGCGACGCCGGATGGCACCGCGGTCTACTACGCAACCGGCACGGGTTCAGGCATGGGCCTGTACAAGCAGACGATCGGCAGCACAACCAACGTCGCGTTCGACGCGCCGGCAGGCCTGGCCACGTACTACCCCATCGTGCGCGCTGACGGCATGGTGTTCTACGCCCGCTGGCTGGATGCCACCAGCCAGGCCGACCAGATCTACACCAAGGTCAACCCGAGCGACGTGCCGAACCAGCTTCCGCTCAACGACTGCAACAGCAACAACTCCGACCCGTCGCCCGTCAACGGCACCAACTACGTGTTCTTCTCGTCGACCACCGCCGGCGGCTACCAGCTCTACCTGGGCGATGCGACCACGGGCCAGCGCTGGAGCCTGTCGCAGTTCGGCGTGAACTCGGACACCACCAAGGCCAAGCTCGGCTCGAACTACTACGCCGGCACCACGGTCGCCGCGCAGGCCGTCACGCTGCTCTCGCAGGGCAAGCCCGCCAGTGCATCGTCCAGCTACAGCCCAAGCCTCGGCCCGGCCTATGCGTTTGACGGCAACACCACCAGCACGCGGTGGGATTCGATCGAGGGCAGCGCCGCCGGTACGCAATGGCTGAAGGTGGACCTCGGCTCGATCCGCACGATCACGGGCGTCGATCTGTACTGGGACGCCGGTGCCAAGGTGTACTCCATCCAGACTTCGAATGACGGCGTGAACTGGACGAGCATCTATTCGACATCCAAGGGAGCGGCATGGGGCCATGTCTCGCTCGCCAACCTGAAGGGCAGCGGCCGCTATGTCCGCATGTACGGCACGCAGCGCGCTACGCAGTGGGGCTACTCGCTGGATGAAATGCAGGTGTGGGGCTACTGAGCGAGCCTCCTGAACAGGCAGACATGACAACGCCCCGGTGGCTTCGGCCAGCGGGGCGTTTGTCATGAAAGCCTGCGGTGAGGACTAACCCTAGATTGTCAAAATCTGAACATTCAACCCGGCAGCCACCTCGGCACGATGGCGCTTCCCGCACCCCGCCAGAGGATGGACGATGCCTTCACGTACCCCACCGCACTGCAACGCCCCGCACGGCATGAGCCGGCGCGACTTCCTGACACTCGGCACGGCCGCCGCCGGCCTCGGCGCGCTGGGCGTGAGCCTGCCCGACAGCGCACAGGCCGGCGCGCATGCGCCCGATGCGAACTGGCACGCTGGCCAGCTTGCACACCTGATTCCCGCTGCCAGCCACGACCGCTTTCTCATCAAGGCGTCGTTCCAGGCATCGCTTGCGCGTGCGCCGTGGCTGATGGTCAACGGCAGGCGCGTCGCCGGCGAGCAGACTGATGCCGCCGGCCGCTTCTGGCGCTTCGACGTACGCGGCCTGCAGCCCGCCACGCAGTACACGCTGCGCATTGTCGATGCGAGCGGCAAGCCGCTGGCCGACGCGTGGCCGCTGCGCACCTTTCCCGCGCCCGATGCCACCCCCGCGCGCCTGCGCATCCTGGCGTACACCTGCGCCGGCGGCTACGACGGCCCGCCGGTGGCCGGCAAGACCGCGTGGCTGGACATGGCCGCGCGCCGCCGCCTGCTCGCGCGCGGCATGTCGTTCGCGCCCGACACCGTCATCGCCAACGGCGACCACATCTACTGGGATCTGCAGACCTCGCAGAACAAGCCGTTTGCCCACCAGGTGCGCGAACTGATGTGGGCGAAGTTTGGCGGCGCGCTCGACATGTCGGTGCCAATGTGGCACCCGAAGAACGAAGCCATCTTCACGCGCGTGTGCGACTACCAGATCAGCGGGCTATACGGCACCACGCTGCGCTCCACGCCCGCGTATTTCCTGACCGACGACCACGACACGTTCGAGAACGACGAGTTTGACGACAAGGTCGCCACCCTCCCGCCGGAGCCTTACGGCCTCGTGGGTGCAGAGTTGACGCAACATCGCTACTACCCCGAATTTCTGCCCGACGCGAACCGCCCCGTGTGGCTGCCCGGCGGTGACAAGGCCGGCATGCCCGCCGACACCAACAGCGCCTTCGGCACGCTGCGGTACGGTGCGCTGCTCGAAGCCGTGCTGTACGACTGCCGGCGCTTTCTCGACAACAAGGGCATTCACGCACGCGTGGTACCGCAGTGGGTGGAAGACTGGCTCGTGGCACGTACGCGCGCCGAAGACACCGCGCACTTCTTCCACGTGCCGTCGCTGCCGTTTGCGTATTCCTCGGGCAAGCTGGGCGACTGGTATCCGGACCTGCTCGACCGGAAGACCGGCCGCCTCGTCGCCAACCAGCCCAAGCCCGGCTGGCAGAGCGGCTGGCATGCACAGCACCAGCGCCTGGTGGCTGCGCTTGCCGAGCAGAAGCAGCGCGCGGCCGTGATCGTGCAGGGCGACTTCCATGCCTCGGCGGCCGGGTCGATGTCGCGCTCGGGCGATCTGGCCTTCGCGCAGCCTGTGCACACGGTCATGACCGGCACGCTCGGCACCGGCGACCTCGCCTTCCCTTCGGCCTTCCGCAGCATCGAAACCACGCCGGCGCTGTCCGTCGCCATGCAGGAGGCGCTGCGCCCGACTGAGAAGAATGGCTTTACCATCATCGACGTGACACCCGAGAAGATGACCTTCTCGCTGTTCATGTGGCGGCCACCCGAGCCGGTGGAAGCCATCGACACACTCCAGCCGGCCCTGGTGTACGAGGTGCCGCGCCTGGCTTGACCGATCCCGATCAAGGAGTTGCATGGCAAAGATCTGCATTGTGGGGGCCGGCTCGATCGGCTGCTATCTCGGCGGCCGTCTGCTGGCGGCGGGCGCCGACGTCACGCTGGTCGGCCGCGCACGCATCGGCAGCGAACTGGGCGCGCACGGCCTGACGCTCACGGACTATCGCGGCGGCCGCTGGCGGGTGCCTGCCTCGGGCATGCCGTATGTGACCGACGCCAGCGCGGCGGCCAGCGCAGAACTCGTTCTCGTGACCGTCAAATCCGCCGCGACGCCGTCCGTTGCAGACGAGCTCAAGCCGCTGTTGCGCCCTGGCACCACCGTGGTCAGTTTCCAGAACGGCCTGGGCAATGCCGACGTGCTGCGGGCCGCGCTGCCGCAACACACCGTGCTGGCCGGCATGGTGCCGTTCAATGTCATGCAGCCAGCACCGGGCGCTTTTCATCAGGGGACGGGCGGTGAACTGGAAGTGGCTGCATCGCATGCGCTGCGGCCATTCGTCGACGACTTCCGGCGTGCGGGATTGCCGCTGATGGAGCGCACCGACATGATGGCGGTGCAATGGGCCAAGCTGCTGCTCAACCTGAACAACGCCGTCAATGCGCTGGCCAACCGCCCGTTGAAAGAACAACTGTCGCAGCGTGCCTATCGCCGCTGCCTGGCGCTGGCGCAAAGCGAGGCGCTGAGGCTGCTCACGCGTGCGGGTATCCGGCCGGCCAGATTGACACCGGTGCCGCCCGCATGGATTCCGCGCCTGCTTGCCACGCCCGATGCGCTCTTTGCGCGGCTGGGCGGAAAGATGCTTGCCATCGATCCGCTGGCGCGTTCGTCCATGTCGGACGATCTGGCGGCGGGGCGTGCCACCGAGGTCGACTGGATCAACGGCGAGGTCGTTCGGCTGGCGGAACGCCTGGGGCAGCAGGCACCGGTGAATGCGCGGCTTTGCGCGCTCGTGCATGCCGCGGAAGCGGCCGTGCCCCGACCGAGCTGGTCGGGCCCCGATCTGCTGGCGGCCTTGCGCTCCGGAGCTTAATCGACGCAGGTGTCGGTGGCGTTGAGCAACGCGGCCATGTCCTCGATTTCGATGTGGCCATAGCGCAGGCGAATGGCCCCCAACCGGACCAGCGCCTGCAGCTCCTTGCTCAGCGTCTGACGGCTGATTCCCAGCATCATGGCCAGCGCGTCCTGCGAGGTGGAGATGGTCGTGCGCCCCTCTGAAGATTGCGATACATCGCCGTGTGCCAGCATGGCAATGCGGCGCGCCACACGCGCGCGCGTCGCATGCAACGCCGCACTCGCGAGGGAGCCATAGGCCAGCCGAAGCCGCGTCGCCACCAGCCGCGCGATCGCGCCGGCAAACGCTGCGTCGCGCATCAACGCTTCAAACTGCTCCACGCTCACGCCGAGCACCTCGGCGTCTTCCAGCGCGATCGCGCAATGGCCGCGCGGTTGCTGATCAAGGGTCGACACGCCGCCAAACCAGTTGCCGGGCTCCACCAGGGCGAGGATGGCCTCGTCGCCTTCGGCATTGAAGATCGACAGCTTGAGCACCCCGCTGGCAACACCAAAGAACGCATGCGAACCGCCGTCCATCGAATCGCCCTGATGGAAGAGAAAAGCGCCTGCCGCGACAGGCACGGGCACGGCGCATTCGAGCAGGGCCTGCGCCGCCTGGAGCGGCAGGCTCTGGAACCACGCGTTGGAAGCAAATGCACTTGTCACGACCCAGCCCTCTCTCAGGCCGCCCCGGTACGGCGGCGGTGTCCGTCAGGTGGAACCAGCGGCGCATCAGCCTGGCCGTCACCGATGCCCGCGGGCAGGCGCGCCCTGACATGGCGCCGGCTGCTTCGACGGATCGACCGTGCCAGCCAACGCGCCCGCGCGCGCTCAGAAAAGCGCCATCTGCCGCATCCCGAACCCGATCGCTTCTTCCACGCGCATGCGGGCGTGCGACAGCGACCCTTCCACACCCGAGAGCGTGCCGGCCAGCCAGCGATAGACGAGCGGTACCTGGCCGCGCGGGCTCAGGTGGATTTCCCCGAGCTTCTTGCCGCGCTTGTCGCGGTAATAGTGGGAGCGGTATCCGCGCTCCCAGTGCGTGATGGGCCCGCGCCATCGGCGCAGGCGGGGAACTTTGGCGGGAGAACCTTCGGCAGGCGTTGCCGACGCCAGATCCTCCCAGCCGAATGCGGGTTTGGCGAACAGCGGCAAACCTTCCAGATCGGGGTCGAAATCCATTGTCGTACGCTCAGCTAGCCGCGCCGCCGCAGGCTTTGCGGACACATATGGCACGTAGCCCGCATGATACCTGGGTTTATGACGAACAGCACGTGCAAACGCAATGGTGGCGGGCACCAGCGCGACGCTGTCGACCGCGAGGACGTTGCGCTTCGGTATCATGGCGGCTCCTCCCAACAGGACACGCAGCATGACGAACCTTCTCAAGCGTCCCGCCGCCCGCAAGGGCGCTGCTCTAGCCTGTGCCTGCTGGCTCGTGGCGGGTTGTGCAACCCAGGCCGGCGCGCAGGAAGGCGCGTTCGCACCGGTGCTGCGCCATCTCGCCGATCGCCTCCTCACCGCAGATCAGGTCGCCCTGAGCAAATGGGACTCCGGCCAGCCGGTCTACGACCCAGCGCGCGAAGCCCAGGTCATTGCGAACGTCTCGGCCATGGCGCCTGCCTACGGCGTGCAGGCAGCGGACGCGGCAGAGGTCTTCACCGACCAGATCGAAGCCAACAAGACAGTGCAATACGCCCTGCTCAACGATTGGCGCAGGGCAGGCAGTGCGCCCACGGCGCCGCGGCAGAGCCTGCCGAACACCATCCGACCGCAACTCGATACGCTGCAGAAAGCCATCCTGCAGGGGCTGCACGAGGCCGGGCCTGCCCGCGCCCGGGCAGACTGCGCGACACAGGTCGCACTCGACGCCGAACGCGTCGCCCGCGAGAAATCGCTCGATACGCTGCATCGCGTCGCCCTGGACCGCGCCACGGCAAGACTGTGCCGGCAGCGTTCGGCACGTTCCTGAAAAAGAAAAGCGGCGCGGCCCCCTTCGGGACGCGCGCCGCAACATGCAGGCACCGAACAAACAACAGAACCCGGTGAGCCGGCGTCAGCCCAGATCCACCGGCACGAAAATCTTCGTATCGTCACGCTGCACCAGCAGGGCGACATGCTTGCCGGCGCGCTCGACCAACGTTCGCAGCTCCTGCACCGACGACACCGGCGTGCCATTGAGCGAGAGGATCACGTCGCCGGGCTGGATACCGACCTTGGCTGACGGACCGCTCGCCTCCATCACCACCAGGCCGCCCGGCAGGCCGCTCTGACGCTTCTCGTCGGGTTGCAGCGGACGCACCGCCAGACCCAGGCGTCCCTGGTTGGGGGCCGCCTTGTCATTGGATGCCACCTTGGCGTCCTTGGCTGCGCCCACAGTCACCGACAGCGTGGTCGGCTTGCCCTGACGCATGATCTGCAGCGGCACCGTCGTACCCGGCTTGATGTCGGCCACCTGTTCCGGCAGATCGCCCGAGCGGTCGATGCGTGCCCCGTTGATCTGGAGGATCACGTCGCCAGGCTGCAGGCCGGCCTTTGCGGCAGGACCATCAGACTCGACAGAGTTGACCAGCGCGCCCTCCGGCTTGGGCAGATTGAAGGAATCCGCCAGGGACTGGTCGACCTCCTGCACGGCGATGCCAAGGCGCCCGCGCGTGACCTTGCCGGTGGCCACGAGCTGCTGTTCGACCTTCATCGCAACGTCGATCGGGATGGCGAACGACAGCCCCTGATAGCCGCCGGTCTGGCTGTAGATCTGGGAGTTGATCCCGATGACCTCGCCGTGCTGATTGAACAGCGGCCCGCCCGAGTTGCCGGGGTTGACGGCCACGTCGGTCTGGATGAACGGCACATAGGTATCGTCGGGCAAGGAGCGCGACTTGGCGCTGACGATGCCCGCCGTCACGGTGTTCTCGAACCCGTAAGGCGACCCGATGGCCACCACCGGCTCACCCACCTTGGTATTGGCCGGGCTGCCGATCTGGACCACCGGGAGGTTCTTGGCCGAGATGCGCAGCACCGCCACGTCGGATTGCTTGTCCACGCCGAGCACCTTGGCCTTGAACTCGCGGCGGTCGGTCAGCTTGACGTTGACCTCCTGCGCGCCGTCCACCACGTGGGCATTGGTCAGGATGAGGCCATCGGACGACACGATGAAGCCCGAGCCCAGCCCGCGAACGATCTGGTCGCCGCGCTGCTGCGGCATCTGCGGCATGAAGTGCTTGAAGAAATCGGCAAACGGGTCATCGGGGCTCATGCCCGGCGGCAGACCTTGCATGCTCGTGCGCTGCGCATGCGCGGTCACGCTGATGTTGACCACGGCCGGGCCGTAGCGCTCGACGATGCCGGAGAAGTCCATCGGCGCAGCCACCGCCACCGCAGGCGTTGCCATTGAGGTTTGCGGCGTGGTGACGGGTGCGATGGGCGCGGCCACCGCCCGGGTAATCACATCCTTCTGCAGATAGGCATAGCCGCCCGCGACGGCGATCACGGCGGCCAAGCCAGCCGCGCTGCGTGCCAGGGTCTGACGCGTCATTGTCGTGTCCTCTCTTGCTGTGCGAGGGCCACGGCTTGCGGGAGTCGCCCGCCGTGCCCATCGGTTGAAGGCATCGTAGGCGGGCAGACTTAAACAAGACTTAAACGACCAGGCGGGGCACAACCGTCACTTGAAACAAAGTGTTTCTACGTCTCGGCCTTGAACGGAAAGCGCAACACCACGCGCAAGCCGCCGCCCTCGCGGGTTTCCAGCGCCAGCGCCGCGTCATGCGCCTGGGCAATTTCCCGGACGATGGCCAGGCCGAGGCCGCTGCCGCCGGTCGGCGCGTGCGTGGGTCGGTAGAAGCGGTCGAGCACGCGTTCGCGCTCTTCTGCGGGAATGCCGGGGCCGTCGTCTTCCACGACGAGCTGCACACCGCCATCGGGCGTGTGGCTGGTCGACACGTCGACGCGCGAGCCGCGGGGGCAGTAGCACAGCGCGTTGTCGACAAGATTGACCAGCAGCACGCGCAACGCATCGGCACTGCCCAGGACGGACGCCGGCTGGGACGCCACATCGATACCCAGATCGATGCCCTTGTGAATGGCCGCCGGGGACAGCTCGGCGACCACATCGGCCGCCACGGCGTCGAGTGCCACCGGCGCGCGCTGCGGGTCGGCGGCGCCGGGCTCCTGCCGCGCCAGGGTCAGCAACTGGCCGACCAGGCGGATCATGCGCTCCACGCCGCGATGCAGGTCGGCATGCGCGGCCCGGCGTTCTTCCTCGCTCTGCGCGCGGTCGGCCACCTGCAGCTGCAGCTTGAGGGCGGCCAGCGGCGTGCGCAGCGCATGCGCGGCATCGGCGACGAACGCACGCTGGTGCGCCAGCGCAGTCCCGAGACGGGCGAGCAGATCGTTCAACGCACTGGTGAGCGGACGGATCTCATCCGGCAGGCCTTGCGTGGGAAGCGGCGACAGCGCCGCCGCATCGCGTGCCTGGACCTGCGTGGCGACCAAGCCCAGCGGCGCCAGCCCACGCCCGACGGCCAGCCACACGATCCACCCCAGCAGCGGCAGCAGGATCAGCAGCGGCGCCACCGTGCGCAGGGCCATGCGCGCCGCCACCTCGTGACGCGCGCTGTAGGGCTGCGCGATCTGCACCACGGCAGGTCCGAAGGCAACGCTGTAGACGCGCCAGGGGCCCTCGGCCGTGCGCACATCGGAGAAACCCAGCTCGGCGCGCTCGGGCAGGTCCGGACGCGCGTGCGAGAGATACAGGCTGCGGCCGGAGTCGTCCCAGATGCGGATCACGACATCGTCGTCGCGCGCAATGGCGGCCAGCGCCGGGGGAGGCGGGTCGATCCACTGGCTGGGCAGGGCGGCGGCCATCTGCTGCATCTGGTAGTCGAACAGCGCGTTGGCCTCCTGTCGGGCCTGCGCGTAGATCAGGCCGGTGGCAATGACGATGCCCGCCAGCAGACCGCCGGCCAGCCACCACAGCAGGGTTTTGCGGATGGATTGCATGACTTATTGGTGGTCCTCGCCGCTGGCAGGTTCCGCAGGCGACGCCGACGTCTCGCGCGGAATCACATAGCCCACGCCACGAATGTTCTGGATGAGGTGGCTGCCGAGCTTCTTGCGCAGCGCGTGGATATAGACCTCCACCGTGTTGCTGCCGACCTCCTCATCCCAACCGTAGAGGTTGTCCTGCAACTGCGCAATCGACCACACCTTGCCCGGACGGGCCAGCAGCGCGTGCAGCACCGCAAACTCGCGCCCCGAGAGCTTGACCGGCACCCCGTCGCGCAAGACTTCGCGCGTGACGGGGTTGAGCACCACATCGCCGTGGCGCAGGAGCGGATCGGCGCGGCCGCCCTGGCGGCGCAGCAGCGCATGCATGCGCGCGGCCAGCTCCTGCAGGTCGAACGGCTTGACGAGATAGTCGTCCGCACCCGCATTGAGGCCTGCCACACGGTCGGCCACGGCATCACGCGCGGTCAGAATGAGGATGGGGATGACGATGCCGCGCTGTCGCAACTCGCGCACGACCTCCAACCCATCGCGCTTGGGCAGGCCCAGGTCGAGCAGCATCAGGTCGAACAGGGTGCCGCCCGCTTCCGCGCCGCCCGCGCCCGGGGCCGTGACGGCGTGCAGCGCCGCCTCGCCGTCGCGCACCCAATCGATGGTGAAGCCGTCGTGGCGCAAACCCTTGCGCACGCTGTCGCCGATCATGTCGTCGTCTTCTACGAGCAGTACGCGCATCACAGAAAAAAAAGAGAGCAGGAGAGGCGCATTGTAGAACTGCAGAGCGCACGTCAGGCGGTTGCGCGAGGGCTCGCTTGCCTTTATCGTGACGCGATCCACCACCCGAGCCCCCCGCGCAGATGAGCGCCCCGCAAGACACCTCCTCGCTGGCCCCGCCCTCCACCGACCTGCGCGAGCGCATCCGTGCGGCACGTCCGTCACTGTCGCCGGCGGAGCGGCAGGTGGCGGACTGGGTATTACGCCAGCCCGGGACGGTGCTCAGCCTGCCGGTGGCCGCCATCGCGCGCGAGGCCGGGGTCAGCCAGCCCACCGTGATCCGTTTCTGCCGTTCGATGGGCTGCCATGGCCTGTCGGATTTCAAGCTGCGGCTCGCGCAAGGCAACGCCGCGCATGACAAACCGCGTGGGGCTGCCGCGCCCAGCAACGTACCGCGCTCGGGCACGCGCGTGCTGCAAGACACCATTGACGCGCTCGCTGCCATGCGCGACCGGTTCGACCCGCTGGCACTGGATGCAGCGGTCGCCCTCGTCGATACCGCGCACCGCATCGACCTGTACGGTTTCGGCAGCTCCGGCGTGGTGGCGCGCGACGCGCAGACGAAGTTCTTCCGCTACGGCATTCCCGCCAATGCGTACAGCGATCCGTATCTCGTCTCGATGTCGTTGAACGTGCTGCAGGCCGGTGACGTGGTGATCGCGATTTCCAAGTCGGGGGCCCTGCCCGAGCTGCAGACGGCCGTGGAGCGCGTGCGCGAACTGGGCGTCCATGTCATCGCAGTCACGGCACCCGGCAGCCCGCTGGCCGCGCTGGCCGACGTGGTGCTGCCGGCCGATGTCGACATCGCCGCAACGGACCGCTCCATGGTGGCGCGGCTGCTGCATCTGGCACTGCTCGACGCGTTGGTGCTGGAAGTGGCGCTGCGCAAAGGCAGCGCACCGCAGCGGGCGGATCTGCCCGAGTAGAACGGCAGGCGCTCAGGGGCGCTCAATGCCCCTGTGCCACCGCGTGGTCCATCGCCGCGCACAGGCCGATCAGCCCCGGGTATGGCGAGTGGATGACATACACCGGCATCGCCGCTACATAGGACGAGAAGCGGCCCTTGTCTTCAAAGCGCCGCCGGAACGGCGAGTTGGCGAACGCCGGGCCAAGCCTTGGGACGATCCCCCCGCCGATGTACACGCCACCGCGCGCACCCAGCGTCACGGCCAGGTTGGCTGCGATGGTGCCGAGAAAAGCGCAGAACGTATCGACGGCGTAGCGGCAGCGCGCATGATCGCCTGCCGCATCTTCCATCTCGCCGAGCGCAATGGCGGTGATGTCGGCGGCGCGCCGTACGGCCGGGCCTTGCTGCCACAAGTCGAAGCACGCACCCAGCGCCTCGTAGATCAATTCCAGCCCCATGCCCGAGATGAGCCGCTCCGCAGAGACGTGGCCAAAGCGCTCGCGCGCAAAGCGCCAGATGGCCACTTCCTCGTCATTCATGGGCGGGAAGGCCACGTGGCCGCCCTCGCCCGCGACGGCGATGTAGCGGCCGTCGGGCGTCGGCAGCAGCGAGGCCACGCCCAGGCCCGTGCCCGCGCCGAGCAGGGCGCGCGGCGCATCGGCAAGGCTGGCGTCGCCACCCACCTGTTCCAGCTCATCGGCCGGCAGGTACGGCAGTGCATGGGCCAGTGCGGCAAAGTCGTTGATCACGACGAAGGTGTCGAAACCCAGCGACTGCCGCATCGCTTCAATCGAGAAGGCCCAGTCGCGGTTGGTCATGCGGATCTGGTCGCCCAGCACCGGATTGGCGATACCGATGGCCGCATGGCGCACGCCGGCCGACGCAATCTCGGGCGGCAGCGACGCCAGATACGCACGCATGGCGGATTCGAGCGATGGATAATCGTCGCCGGCCAGCACACCGATGTGCGCAAGGCGCATCGGCGCCATCTCGAGCGCGAAGCGCACGTTGGTGCCGCCCACGTCGGCCACCAGGCGCGGGTAGGCCGTGACATCTGCGTCAGTGCCCGCGTTCACTTCATGCAGTCCAATAGACATCGAGCGGTACCTCCCGCTGATGGATGACATAACTGACCGGCAGCGCAGGCTGCGTGCCGCCTTGCGTCGCGGTGTCGAACACCGTGCGCTTGACCGGCCCCGAAATCGACAGGAACAACCGCCGCGCAGCGCACAGCGCCGACAGGTTCAGGCTGATGCGCCGGTGCGGCGCCGCTGGCGGGCGCACCGGCAGATAGGCTGGCGCGCGCGCGCGATCCAAGCCGTCGGCCAGCTCGGGCGCGTCCGGAAACAGCGAGGCCGTATGCCCATCGTCGCCCATGCCGAGAACGACCACGTCTGGCTGCTGGAACGGATCGTTGGCCGTGGCCACACAAGCATCCACGTCCACCGATCCTCCATGCACATGCGTTGGCAAGACCAGCGGGAAGAACCGCGCCGCGGCGGCGGCGTCCTTCAGCAGATGCTCGTGCACCAGCCGCGCATTGCTGTCCGCATGCTCGGGCGGCACGGCGCGCTCGTCGACGAGCGTGACCGCGACGTCGGCCCAGCGCAGCGGCTGCACGCGCAGCGCGGCAAACAGCGCAATGGGGGAGCGGCCGCCCGACACGGCCAGGCACGCCCGGCCCTGCTCATTGATCACGTGCGTGAGGGTGCTGGCGATGGCCTCGGCCAGCGCCTTCGCCTGCGCTGCCGGGTCCGCCAGGGCATGCCAGCGCGTCGTCATTACATCTCCTCGTGCCAGGCTGCGCCATCGCGCGAGAGCAAGGCGCTCGACGCGGCAGGGCCCCAGCTACCGGCGGTATAGCCCTTGGGCGGCATACGCGCTTCGTTCCACGCTTCGATGATCGGCTCGACCCAGCGCCAGGCTTCCGCCTGCTCGTCGCGGCGCACGAACAGGCCCAGCTTGCCGTTGACGGCATCCATCAGCAGGCGTTCATAGGCGCCCGCGTGGCGCACGCCGCCGTGGTCGGTGAAATCCAGGTCCAGCGTGGAGGGCTGCAAGCCCAGCGCCGCGCCCGGAGCCTTGGTCAGGAACTGCAGGCGGATACTCTCTTCCGGCTGCAGGCGGATGACGAGCCGGTTCTCTGGAAACTGGATGAGCGGCTTGGGAAACAGCGCATGTGGCACGTCATGAAAGCGCACCACGATTTCCGCCAGCCGCTGCGGCATGCGCTTGCCGGTACGCAGATAGAACGGCACGCCGGCCCAGCGCCAGTTGGCGATCTCGGCCTTGATCGCGACGAAGGTTTCGGTGCGACTGTCGGGCGGAATCCCCTGTTCGTGCAGATAACCCTGCACCGGCTGGCCGGCAATGGCGCCCTCCAGATACTGACCGCGCACGGTCTTCTCGGGCACCTCCTGCAGCGGGATCGGCGCAAGCGCCTTGAGGATCTTCAGCTTCTCGTCGCGGATGGCGTCTTGGGACAGACTCGACGGCGGCTCCATCGCGACGATGCACAGCAGTTGCAGCAGGTGGTTCTGCACCATGTCGCGCAACGCGCCGACGCCGTCGTAAAAGTCCCCGCGCTTTTCCACGCCAAGCTGCTCGGCGATGGTGATCTGCACATCCTTGATCCACTCGCGGCGCCACAGCGGCTCGAACAGCGCATTGCCGAAGCGGATGGCCATCAGGTTCTGGACCGACTCCTTCCCCAGGTAGTGGTCGATGCGGTAGATCTGGTCTTCGGCAAAGAACTCCGCCACGGCGGAGTTGATACGCTCATTCGATGCGAGATCGGTGCCGAGCGGCTTTTCCAGCACCAGGCGCACGTTCGGCGTATTCAGCCCGACGCGCGCAAGCTGCGCGCAGATGTCGACGAAAATGCCCGGCGCCGTTGCCAGATAGCATACGGTCACGGGCGCGCGGTCCTCACCCAGCGCGGCGGCCAGCGCGTCGAACTGCTCGGGTTTGCGGGCATCGACCTGCTGATAGACGACACGGTCGGCAAACGAGGCCCAGGCATCGTCGGACACGGGGGCCCCCGAGTACAGCCGCATGGTCGGCCGCGTCTCGCGTTCGAGCAGGGCCAGGTAGCCCGCTGTTTCCAGCGGTTGCGTGCCGATGGCAAAGATGCGCCCGCGCGGGTGCAGTTCGCCGCCCTGGTGCGCATCGAACAAGGCCGGGATCAGCTTGCGGCGGGCAAGATCGCCCGTACCGCCGAACAACACCATGTCGAATGCGGGCACCGACATCGTCATCTCCTGTGTGTGAGCCATCGATTAGGCTAGCCTAGCTGACTAGCGGGACAACACGCTTTTTAGGCGCATTTTGTAGTATTACTACAAGACAGGCAAGCGGCTCGCACAGCGGTCCAACCGAGTCCTGCGAGGGGCCTTCCAGCGCAGAATTGGCGCCATGTGGCAACTTCTGGCACGCAATTCGCGTGCGCAAGCGTTGGAAAGAAGCGCATACCTCTGGAAAACCCTGCCCCATATTCCGCCAATTTGTAGGAAAATTACAGCATTCCGTCCCACCCCGGACCCCATCAGGAGAACCCGCATGGCCCCGCAACGCCTGCACGACGTCGTGGCCGACGTCACCCAGCGCATCATCGACCGCAGCCGCGGCCCTCGCCAAGCCTATCTGGATGTCACGCGCAAGAACGCCGGCCGCAAGGTCGAGCGCACGCTGCTGTCCTGCACGAACCTCGCCCACGGTTTTGCCGCCATGCCGGGCGAGGCGAAGATCCGCCTGAAGGCGCTGGAGCGGCCGAACATCGGCATCGTGTCGGCATATAACGACATGCTGTCCGCCCACCAGCCGCTGGACGTCTTCCCGGCGTGGATCAAGGAAACCGCCCTGGAAGCCGGCGGCACCGCGCAATTTGCGGGCGGCGTGCCAGCCATGTGCGATGGCGTGACGCAGGGCCAGGACGGCATGGAGCTGTCGCTCTTCTCGCGTGACACGATCGCACTGTCGACCGCCGTGGCGCTGTCGCACCAGATGTTCGATGCGGCGCTGTACCTGGGCGTCTGCGACAAGATCGTGCCGGGCCTGGTGATCGGCGCCCTGTCGTTCGGCCACCTGCCGGCCGTGTTCGTGCCCGCCGGCCCGATGACCACCGGCATCAGCAACGACGAAAAAGCCCGCACGCGCCAGCTCTATGCCGAGGGCAAGCTCTCGCGCGCCGACCTGCTGGAAGCGGAATCCAAGTCGTACCACGGCCCCGGCACCTGCACGTTCTACGGCACAGCCAACTCCAACCAGATGCTGATGGAGATCATGGGCCTGCACCTGCCGGGCACCGCCTTCATCAACCCGAACACGCCGCTGCGTGAAGCGCTCACGCGGGAATCCGCGCGTCAGGCGCTCAGGCTGGTGTACAGCGGCACGCAATACACGCCGATCGCTGACGTGCTGGACGAGCGCGCCTTCGTCAATGGGATCGTCGGCCTGCTCGCCACGGGCGGCTCGACCAACCACACGCTGCACCTCATCGCCATGGCACGCGCCGCGGGCATCCTGCTCACATGGGATGACTTCCATGACCTGTCGGGCGTGATTCCGCTGCTCGCACGCGTGTACCCGAACGGCAAGGCCGATGTGAACGAGTTCCAGGCCGCGGGCGGCCTGTCGATCGTGATTCGCGAGCTGCTCGATGCGGGCCTGCTGCACGAAGACGTCACGACGATCATGGGCAAGGGCCTGCGCCGCCACGCGCAGGAGCCCTTCCTGGACAACGGCAAGGTGGTGTGGCGCGACGGCGCTGCGGCCTCGCTCGACACGAACATCGTGCGCGGCGTGGCCGAACCCTTCTCGCCGGATGGCGGCCTGCGCGTGCTGCACGGCAACCTCGGCCGCTCGGTCATCAAGGTATCGGCCGTCAAGCCGGAGCATCGCTTTGTCGAGGCGCCGGCGCGGGTCTTCCACGCCCAGGACGACCTCATCCACGCCTTCAAGGCGGGCGAGCTGGAACGCGATTTCGTGGCCGTGCTGCCGTATCAGGGCCCGGCCGCCAACGGCATGCCGGAGTTGCACAAGCTGACGCCGACGCTGTCGGTGCTGCAGGAGCGGGGCTTCAAGGTGGCGCTGGTGACGGATGGCCGCATGTCCGGCGCCTCGGGCAAGGTGCCGGCGGCCATTCACATCACGCCGGAAGCGCTCAACGGCGGGCCGCTGGCACGCGTGCGCGATGGCGATATCGTCGTGCTGGATGCCGAGGCGGGCACGCTGTCGGTGCGTGTGCCGGAGGCGGAATGGAACGCCCGGCAGGTCAGCGTGCCGGACCTGGCGCACTACCACGCGGGCGTTGGGCGGGACCTGTTCTCGGGCTTCCGCCGCAATGTGTCCGCGGCGGAAGAAGGCGCCTGCACGTTGTTCGTATCCGCAGGCGCCTGATGCAGCGTCGGCGCGGTCAGTCCTTTGCGGGACCGCGCACCAGCAGCACGGGCATGGTGGCCTGGCGGATGAACTTTTCCGCCACGCTGCCCAGCATGGCGTGCGCCAGGCCGCGACGGCCATGCGTGCCGATCACCACCACGTCTGCCCCCCACTTGGCGGCATCGCGCTGCAGGGCGGCAGCCACGTCTTCACCGATGCCTTCGGTTTCCACCAGGGCGCTTTCCTGCGTGACGCCGTCTTTTTTCAGCGTTTCCTCTGTTTCCGCCAGCAACTGCGTGCCGGCCTGGATGAACGACTTGCGCAGTTCGGTCGGGTCGTAATAGCCCACGTCGAACAGCATGGCTGGGCTGTCGACGATATATACGGCGCGCACCGAGCTCTGGAATGCCTTGGCCAGACGCACGGCTTCAGCCAGGGCCAGCTTGCTGGTTTCGCTGCCGTCCACGGCGACCAGGATCTTCTTGTACATGGTTCAAGCCTCGCAGGGAGTTGGGTTGTTTGCGTGCAGCGGCTGCAGGTTGCCGGCACACACGCTATTCTGTGGCATCCACGGCCCTTTTGCGTTGCGCCAGATCAGATGGCCGTGCCCACGCGCCGCAACAATGCACCGTCATCCGCCCGCGCCCACCGCCGAGTTGATCGCCGCCTACCGTAGCGCACGGTACCGCGTGGAAACGCCGCAGGGCGATGTGCTGCTGCACCTCGATGCCGTCAACCCGTGCGTGGCGGCGCTGCTCGCGCAGGCCGATGCGCGGTGGGCCGTGTTCGTGACGGCGTACCAGCCGTTCTCACGGCCGGTCTCTGCAGAAGAGAACGCCACGCGGCAGGCGGAACTGCTGGCCTGGGCCATCGCGCGAGGCATGCCATGGCTGTACGGCGAGGGCGGCGCGCCTGAAGCCGCCTCTGCCAGCATGGCCGAGGCGTGGGCGCCAGAGCCCAGCGTCCTGCTGTTCACCGATGACCCTGCCACCGCCGACACCCTCATGCTGACCTTCGATCAGAACGCTGTCGTGCTGTGCGACGCGCAGGGTTTTTGCACCTTGCGTTGGCATCCGTATCTGCCAGACTGAATTGGCGGAGAACACTCCACCGCCAGGCGCGCATGCAGCAGAAGTGGCGCACACGGTTCCTGAGTGCCGACGCAGATACATCCGCAGCAGGAGGTTCGTATGGAACTGCATATGCAATCGCACCATTGGGAGCGCCGCATGCCCGACTGGCTGGCAGCCAGCGCGGCCGGCCTCGTGGGTGGCGCCCTGGTGATCGTGCTGGAGTTCTTCTGGTCGACCATGGTGCTCAATGAAAGTCCGTGGCGCCCGACGCACAAGATCGCGGCCATGGTGATGGGTCAAGGCGCGCTGGAGGAGCTGTCGCTGTTCAGCTTCAGCATCGTGGGAACGGCGCTGGTGCTGCACTTCGTCCTGGGCGCCATCATGGGGATGATCCTCGGAGCCATCATCGCTCCGTTCCACTTTGACTCGAGCGTGGGCATGCTCGCCGCCATCGGGCTGGCCTTTGGGATCGTGGCGTACGTATTCAATTTCTACGGCATGACGGCCGTGTTCCCGTGGTTTGCGTCGGAGCGCGGCACCGGGCCGCTGCTGGCAAACCTGCTGTTCGGCGTGACGACGGCCATCGTCTACGGCATGGTCGAGCGGCGCGGCCAGGAAACGATGCACTGACGCGCCGGTCTTTTCCCGCGGCGCCACAAGCGGGTGAGCGCCATCAGGAAACGGCTGCCCCCGGCAATCCGTGCCGGCGGCAGCCGTTTTGTATTGCGGCGCAGCACGCCTTGCGCCGGGGCGCGACGTGGAAAGAGCCCGCCTCGTCCTTACGTGGCCTTGCACGCTCCAAATGCGCGACCTAGCCTAGCTTTAGCGTGTTGAGGGAATCCCTCTGCGGAGGTGCCCATGGCCCTTGCGATTGCGCTCTTGCTGATCGTCGTGCTGGCGGTGGGGTTTCACGTTGCCAGCCCGTGGTGGATCACGCCAATCGCCTCCAACTGGAGTCGCATGGACGACACGCTGGCGATCACCCTCGTCATTACCGGTGTGTTGTTCATCGCCATCAATCTCTTCGTCGTGGCTGCGCTCTGGCGCTACCGCCACCGCGAAGGCCACCGCGCCGCCTACGAACCCCACAACAAGCGCCTGGAATGGTGGCTCGTCGGCATCACCACGGCGGGTGTCGCGGCGTTACTGGCCCCCGGCCTGTTCGTCTATGCCGACTACGTGCGCCCGCCGCCCAATGCGCTGCGGATGGAAGTGCTCGGCCAGCAGTGGCAATGGCGGTTCCGCTTTCCCGGCCCTGGCGGAAAGCTGGGCACGACCGACGTGCGCTACATCACCGACGACAATCCGTTCGGCATGAACCCCGCAGACCCCAACGGGCGCGACAACTACCTCATTGACACGCCCGAACTGCATCTCCCGCTCAACCGCCCGATCCAGGTGCTGGCGCGCTCGCGCGACGTGCTGCACGACTTCTATGTGCCGCCCTTCCGTGCCCGCATGAACATGGTGCCCGGCATGGTCACGACGTTCTGGTTCACACCCACCAAGGCGGGGCGCTATGACATTCTCTGCGCGCAGCTTTGCGGCATCGGTCACTCGAACATGCGCGGCGTGGTGGTGGTGGAGGATGAAGCTGCATTCACCCGTTGGCTGGCGCGGCAAACGACGTTCGAGCAGAGCCTGCAGGCAAAGGTGCAAGCCACGCCGGCTGCGGCAGGCGGCAGCGCGCAGGCGTTGGCGGACCAGGGCAAGGCGCTCGCGCAGGCGAAGGGCTGCGTCGCTTGTCATAGCGTGAACGGCAACCCCGGTGTCGGCCCCACGTGGAAAGACCTGTACGGCTCCACGCAGACCATGGCCGATGGCACAACCGCCGTGGCTGACGAGGCCTATCTGCGCGCCTTCATTCGCGACCCCAAGGCGCGCGTGGTCAAGGGCTTCGCACCGATCATGCCGAACTTCAACCTGAGCGAGCAGGAGTTGTCTGCGCTCATCGCTTACATCAAGGCACAGGGTGGCCCCGCGCCCGCCAGCGCGGCCAAACCGTAGCGAGGAGGCGTCATGCCCTACGCGCACAACGAGCACGACCGTGGCCCACAGCGTTTCTGGACACGCTACGTCTGGAGCCAGGACCACAAGGTCATCGCGGTGCAGTACGCACTCACGGCCATTGCCATCGGGCTGGTCGGGCTTGTGCTTTCGAACCTGATGCGGTTGCAGTTGGGCTTTCCGGGCCGGTTCCCCTTCATCGACGCCAGCCACTACTACCAGTTCGTCACCATGCACGGGATGATCATGGTGATCTACCTGCTCACGGCGCTGTTCCTGGGCGGTTTCGGCAACTACCTGATCCCGCTCATGCTGGGCGCGCGCGACATGGTGTTCCCGTTTCTGAACATGCTCAGTTACTGGGTGTACCTGCTGGCCGTGCTGGTGCTGGTGGCCAGCTTTTTCGTGCCGGGCGGGCCGACCGGCGCCGGTTGGACGCTCTATCCGCCGCAGGCCATCCTGCCGGGCACGCCGGGCACCGAGTGGGGCATCGTGCTGATGCTGGTGTCGCTCGCCATCTTCATCATTGCGGCCACGATGGGCGGGCTCAACTACGTGACGACGACGCTGCAGGCACGCACGCGCGGCATGACGCTGATGCGCATGCCGCTGACGGTGTGGGGCATCTTCGTGGCGACCGTCCTGGCGCTGCTGGCGTTTCCGGCACTCTTCGTGTCCGCCATCATGATGCTGCTCGACAAGACGCTGGGCACGAGCTTCTTCGTGCCGGCGGTGGTGTCGATGGGGCAGCCGTTGAAGCACGCCGGCGGCAGCCCGCTGCTGTTCCAGCACCTGTTCTGGTTCTTCGGCCACCCGGAGGTCTACATCGTCGCCCTGCCGGCCTTCGGCATCGTGTCGGATCTCATCAGCACGCACGCGCGCAAGAACATCTTCGGCTACCGGATGATGGTGTGGGCCATCGTCATCATCGGGGCACTGAGCTTTGTCGTGTGGGCACACCACATGTTCATCGCCGGCATGAACCCCTACTTCGGGTTCTTCTTCGCCACCACCACGCTCATCATTGCCATCCCGACGGCGCTCAAGGTCTATAACTGGGTGCTGACGCTGTGGCGCGGCGACATCCACCTCACCGTGCCGATGCTGTTTGCCATCGCGTTCATCAGCACCTTCCTGATTGGCGGGCTGACGGGGCTGTTCCTCGGCAACGTGAGCGTGGATATTCCGCTGTCCAACACGTACTTCGTGGTCGCGCACTTCCATATGGTGATGGGCGTGTCACCGATCCTGGTGGTGTTTGGCGGCATCTATCACTGGTACCCCAAGGTGACGGGCCGCATGCTCAACGACACGCTGGGCCGTGCGCATTTCTGGATCACCTTCATCGGCACGTACCTGATCTATTTCCCGATGCACTACCTGGGCATTCTCGGCATGCCGCGCCGCTACTACGCTTACGAGGGCTACAGCTTCATCCCCGCGTCTGCGCAGTCATTGAATGCGTTCATCACCGTCGTCGCCTTGGTTGTGGGCGTCGCGCAGTTGCTGTTCCTGTTCAACCTCGCCTGGAGCCTGAAGCGCGGGAAACCGGCGAACGCCAACCCGTGGCACGCCACCACCCTCGAGTGGCAGACGCCGCAAACCCCGCCCGTTCATGGCAACTGGGGGCCGAACCTGCCGCAGGTCTACCGCTGGGCGTATGAATACAGCCCGCCAGACCGGACGGAAGATTTCGTGCCGCAGAACGAGCCGCCGTCCGGCATGCCAGCAACTGAATCCGCCCCCGTCCACGCACGCGAGGTGCGCGCATGACGACCCTGCCCCGCCCGTTCATGGCAGATCTGCCACCTGCCATGCCCAGCGCCGGCCGCATCGGCTTGCGCGTCTTCATGGCCGTGGTGACGGCGTTGTTCTCGCTCTTGATCCTTGCCTACGCGATGCGCATGCGCGAGGCCGACTGGCTGCCCGTTCCTCGGCCAGTGCTGCTTTGGTGGAACACCGGCGTGCTGGCACTGGCCTGCGCGGCAATGGAGATCGCGCGGCGGGCGCGCACCGGCCGCACGCCATGGCTGCTGTCCGGCGGAGGACTTGCCACGTGGTTCGTCATCGGGCAGTGGATGGTGTGGCAGCAGCTCTCCGCCCACGGGCAAGGCGTGGCGGTCAACCCGTCCGATAGCTTCCTGTATGTATTCACCGGCCTGCATGCGGCACACGTGATGGGTGGCATCGTTGTCCTGGCCGCGACGATGGTGCGCCAGCACAGCCACCCGGATCACACCCTGCCTGCCGTCGCGCTGTGCGCGGCCTACTGGCACTTCCTGCTGATCGTATGGCTCGCGCTGCTGGCCGCCATGTGGTGGATCACGCCTGCATTCGTCGCCGCGATCTGCGGGCCGTCTTATGGAGCCACACCATGAGCACGCCCACGCTCCCTACCGGATCAGCCGAGCCGCTCCCCGGCGGCTGGCCCGGCATCGTCACCGACTGGTCAGCCGACGGCGAGGCCTTCAAGGTGCCGTGGGGCAAGGCCATGATGTGGATCTTCCTGCTGTCGGACACCTTCGTCTTCAGCAGCTTCCTGATCGGCTACATGACGGTACGCATGTCGACCACCGTGCCGTGGCCCGACACCGCCGAGGTCTTCGGCATGCGGATCGGCGGCGTTGAGGTGCCGCTCCTGCTGATCGCCATCATGACCTTCGTGCTCATCAGCAGCAGCGGCACCATGGCGATGGCCGTCAACTTCGGCTACCGGCGCAATGCCCGGCGCGCCGCGGCGCTCATGCTCGCGACCGCGCTTCTCGGCGCAACCTTCGTCTCCCTGCAGGCGTTCGAGTGGACCCGGCTGATCGTCAACGAGGGCGTGCGCCCGTGGGGCAACCCGCTGGGCGCCGCACAGTTTGGCGCGTGCTTCTTCATGATCACCGGGTTCCACGGTTTTCACGTGACGTGCGGCGTGATCTATCTGTTGCTGATCGCGCGCAAGATCCTGCAACCGGGCTTTGTTGAACGCGGCAACTTCCAGATTGTGGAGATCGCGGGCCTTTACTGGCACTTCGTCGATCTTGTCTGGGTGTTCATCTTTGCGTTGTTCTACCTGTGGTGAGGCGGCCATGGACCACACCGACCCTTCCTCCAAGCCGGCTGCGCCCGACGCACACGGACAGCAGCACAGCATCAGCGTCTACCTGAAGATCTGGGGCCTGCTGTTCGTGCTCAGCACGCTGTCGTACCTGGTGGATTACTTTCGCGTGGAAGGGCTGACGCGCTGGGTGCTGATCGTCGCGCTGATGATCGCCAAGGCGGGGCTGATCGTCTCGGTGTTCATGCACCTGATGTGGGAGCGGCTGGCGCTGGTGTATGCCATTCTCATGCCGCCCCTGGCACTGCTGGTGCTGATGGTGCTGATGGCCGCGGAAGCGCATCACACGTTTGCAATGCGCACCCTCTTCTTCCACTGACCCCGGCGCCCTGATGAGCGGTCAGGCGACGGGCGTGGCGTCCAGTGCCTGGATGAAGTCGCCCAGCAAGTCGGCTTCATCCTCGATCCCGACCGATACGCGAACCAGCGAATCGGCAATGCCCATGGACGCGCGGCGCTCGGCGCCCATCTCCCAGTAGATGGTCGGCGCAACCGGAATCACCAGCGTGCGGGTGTCGCCCAGGTGCGTGGCGCGCACCGCATAGCGCAGGTGGTTGAGCATGTCGACGTAGTCAGCGCCGTCCACCAGTTCGAAGCTCAGCAGGCCCCCGTAGTGGCGGAACAACTCCGTTGCCCGGGCGTGCTGCGGGTGCTCCGCCAGGCCCGGGTAGTACACACGCGCCACCTTCGGATGGGCCGCGAGCGCACGCGCGAGTGCCAGCGCGTTGCTGCAGGTACGGTCCACGCGCAGGGCCATGGTTTCGGCGCCCACGGCAATGCGGTGGGCGGCATCGGCAATGAGCGTAGCGCCCTGGTCACGCAGCCCCTTCTTGCGGATCTGCTGGATGCCCTGCATTTCCGGCTTGACCTTGCGATACGCCGGGAAGATGTTCGGATACGCAGTCCAGTCGAACAGGCCCGTATCCACCACCGCGCCGCCCAGCGCGTTGCCATGCCCGCCGATGTACTTCGACAGCGAATGCACCATCAGGCTGGCCTGCGCATCGCGCCCGCGGAACAGCCAGGGCGAGGTCATCGTGCTGTCGATCACATAGATCAGGCCGCGTTCCTTGCACAGCGCGCCGATGCCCTTGAGGTCGGCCACCTGCGTGCGCGGGTTGGCAATGGTCTCCACGAAGACCAGGCGCGTGTTGGGCTGAATCGCGTCGGCCACGGCCTGGGTGGACGTGGCGTCCACGAACGTCACGTCCACGCCCAGGTTGCGCAGTGTCTCGAACACGCTGTTGGTGTTGCCGAACAGGAATGCGCTCGACACCACGTGGTCGCCGGCGCGCAGCATGGTCGAGAACACCGCCATGATGGCGGCCATGCCGGTTGCAAAGCAGGCGGTGGCCAGGCCGCCTTCCATCATGGTGATCTTGGCCTCCAGCGCGGCCGTGGTCGGGTTGCCCTGGCGGGCATAGGTATAGCCGGGCTTGCCCTGGAACACCTCGATCAGCTCGCGCGTATCGGCGTAGCCGTAGGTGGTGGACGTGTGCAGCGGCTTGTGGACGGCGTAGTGCTCGACGCCGGCTTCACGGTCGGCGTGCAGGAGGGCGGTGGTCAGTCCAGTCATGGCGGGGCAGCAGGAGAACAGGAGAATGGCGGGAAAGTCTTGCATTATCGCGCGATTCCGGGACCACCTGAGCAGCGGAACCCGTGCAGAGGTGGAACGTGGCTTGCGTCGCACCTCGCGTTGCAAGACAGACCGGACTCACGCTTGGCAACGAGCCATCTCCTGCACCGCGCCAGTTCGGGACGCGCCTTCATGCAAGCCAGCAGACGGGCGGGCTGATCCGCGAGGTGGAGCGCGGCACCACAGGCACGTCGTCCAGACGAATGTCGCCGATGCCGTGAAATACGACAGCTTTCATGATTGACCCCTGGTTGGTGAACAGCACGCCGCACCGGTTGCGCGGTTTCACCCTACACACGCGACCCCGATTCCTGCCGTTTTAAGAGCCACGCGCAGCCAGAACGAAGAACAGCAGGGTGCTCGCGCACATGCTCAGCGTCGCCAGCCACGCCGTGCCATGCAGCAGGCAGGAACTGCGGAACGGCCCCATCACGGACTTGCGGCGCGACATCAACTGCAGCATCACCATGACGGGCGTAGCCGCCACGCCATTGAGCACCGCAGCCCAATACAGCAGCTTGAACGGCTCGATGGGCAGGAACACCATCACCGTGGCCACCGCCATCACTAGCGCCAGGAACAGGTAGAACTTGGGCGCACGGTGCACCTTGGCCTCCAGGCTGCTGTGCCACTGGAAGGCCTCGGCGGCGGCATAGGCGGCGGAGCCCGCCAGCACCGGCACAGCCAGCAGCCCCGTGCCGATCACGCCCAGGGCAAACAATGCCTGCGCAAAGCGGCCGGCCACGGGCTTGAGCGCTTCAGCGGCCTGGACGCAGGTCTCGATTTGCGTCATGCCGTGCGTGTGCAGCGCGTAGGCGGCCGTCAACATGATGCAGAAGGCGATCAGCGCCGACACCACCATCCCGACCGTCGTGTCGATGCGGATGCGTGCGAGCTGGTCCTTTGCCTGCCACGGCGCTTTCTTGAGCGGGGCTTCGTCTTCGGCCCGCCGCGTCTCTTCCACTTCGCCTGCGGCCTGCCACACAAAAAGATAGGGGCTGATGGTGGTGCCGAACACGGCGACGAGCGTCATTGCATAGTCTTTCGACCAATGCAGCCGGGGGACCACGGTGTCGTGCAACGCGTGCGCCCAGTCCACATTCACGACAAACGCCGTGGCCACGTACGCCAGCAGCGACAGCGCAGTCCATTGCAGATAGCGCGCATAGCGGCGGTACGGCATCCAGACTTGCAGCACGAGCGTAAAGACGGCAAACAGGCACGCATACCACGCTGTCGAGCCACCCAGTAGCAGGCGCACGCTGTCGCCCATGGCCGCGATGTCGGCGCCCACATTGATGATGTTGGCAAGCGTCACCAGCGCGACAAACGCATACGCAAGCCACGGCGACTGATGCCGCCGGATGTTTGCGACCACGCCCCGGCCCGACACACGCCCCAAGCGCGCGCTGACGAGCTGGATGGAAATCATCAGGGGCAGCGTCAGCAACAGCGTCCACAGCATGCCGGTACCCATTTGCGCGCCGGCTTGCGCATAGGTGGCGATCCCGCTCGGGTCGTCATCCGCGGCGCCCGTGATAAGGCCGGGCCCCAACCGGCGGTACCACGGGGCGTCGTCTGCGGCGGGCACGTTGCGCTCAGCTGCGGTTATCTGTGGGCGAAGCGCCGGGCGTCTGGTCTCCGGGGTCGTGCAGCTTGTCGCGCGTGATGCCCGGCGGCACCTCGCCCTGGCGCATGCGGCGCAGCGTGTCGTGCGGGCTCTGCGGCTTGGGTGCCGTGCTGCCGGTGCGGCCCACCTCTGCATTGGCCGGCCGGTCGCCCGGCTTGCGGTGCGATTCAGCCTGTTCCCAATCGGCCTTGCGTTGTTCGGCGTCTCGGTTTTCCTTCTGTTGCTTGTCTCGCATGGTTGGCTCCGGTGTGCGGGTGCGGATGTGCAGAATCAACTGCGCTTGCGGATCAGGCTGACCTGTCCGTTGCGCTCGAGGATGGCGGCTTCCACGTCGTCGAGCGTGCGTGCGCCGAGCGTCTGCCGCACGCTTTCTTCAACGTCGCCAATGGTCAGAAGCGCCGCGTCCAACTGATGCTGGTCAAAACGGCCGTGCCGATAGACCTCGCGCTTGCGGCCGGCGATGAGGCGGTCGAGCCTGGGCAAGCGCGCGCAAGCCCAACCCAGCAGCCGATGCACCGCCACCAGCGCCAGCGACGCCGACACCGTGGCCACGAACGGCGATGCCCCGACAATCGCACGGCTGAGCGTGGCGCCCAGCAGCACGGCGACCACGAAATCAAACGGCGCACGCTGCCCGAAGGAGCGGCGTCCGGACAGACGCACCAGCGCCAGCCCGATGGCAAACACCACCACGGCCCGCATGGCCGTCTGCAGCGGGTTGAGATCCTTGCCTTCGCCAAACAGGAACAGCAGCGTGTCCATGGCGCCTCCTCCCGTCGATGTGGGCCGCTGGTGAACGTCCACTTCACCGTTCAGCAAACGGCGTGCCGCGCGGCCTGTGTGGCACGCCTTGCCAGCCGGCCGTGGCATGGCGCGTGCTGCGACGTGGTATCCGTTCCTCCGCAGGAGCCTTCCCATGCCCGACACGCCAGCACAGCAACCGCCCCAACACCAGGACCGCCAGCCCGGCACCCAGGAAGACATGACGCCGCGCCCGCGCGCAGACATGGAGGACTACGTGGGCAGCGGCAAACTCAAGGACAAGGTCGCCATCGTCACCGGCGGCGACAGCGGTATCGGCCGTGCGGTTGCCATCGGCTTCGCCAAGGAAGGCGCCGACGTGCTGATCGCCTACCTGGACGAACACGACGACGCCAACCAGACCTGCCGCCTTGTACGCGCCACCGGCCGCCGCTGCGAAGCCATTGCCGGCGACCTGGGCGACGAAGCGCATGCCCGCGCGGTGGTCACGCAGGCGGTGGCCATGTTCGGCAAGATCGACCTAGTGGTCAGCAATGCCGCAGAACAGCACCCGCAGCAAAGCCTGGCCGACATCGATGCCGACCAGCTGGAGCGCACGTTCCGCACCAACGTTTTCGCGATGTTCCATCTGCTGCGTGCCGCGCTGCCCCATCTGCACGAAGGCGCACGCATCATCACCACCACGTCGGTCACCGCATTTCGCGGCAGCGGCCACCTGGTGGATTACGCAGCCACGAAGGGAGCGATCCTGGCCTTCACGCGTTCGCTCGCCCAGCAACTGGCCGAAAAGAACATCCTGGTGAATGCCGTGGCGCAAGGCCCGATCTGGACGCCGTTGATTCCGTCGACCTTCGATGCCGAGCATGTCGTCCAATTCGGCAGCAAGGAGCCACTGGCCCGGGCTGGCCAGCCGGATGAAGTGGCCCCTTGCTACATCTTTCTCGCGTCTGCCGATGCGAGTTACATGACGGGGCAGACGCTGCATCCGAATGGGGGGGAGATCGTCAATGGGTAAATCACACAGTCGTCCTGCATGACATCAAATTGACCCGCCGCGCGGGCAGGCCCGCCGCCGTATTGGCGCCGTCCTCAGCATTGGGATACCCCCAGGTCTGGAGGGGCATCCATCCGGGTGGTTTCCGCCATGCCGTGCCCGTCACGCCCGATTCACGCGGCCCTTCAGTTGCCAGGGCAACCGCCGTTATGCAATGTAATAAAGACGGATCAAAGGAACATGCTGGCCGGCGGCACCCGGCGATAAAATGGCGGGTCGCCGCCGTTCGAGCGGCCCGTGCCCCAACCAACGCATCGCGCCTCGCGGTTCTGAAACGCCTCCATGTGGATTGTCCAACTCGCGCTGCGAAGGCCGCTGACGTTCATCGTCCTCGCCCTGCTGATCCTGCTGGCGACGCCGTTTACGCTGATGCGTACGCCCACGGACATCTTTCCGGAAATCGACATTCCGGTCGTCAGCATCATCTGGAATTACAACGGCCTGCCCGCCAAGGAGATGGCCGACCGCATCGTGTCTGTCACGGAGCGCAGCCTGACGACCACCGTCAACGACATCGAGCACATCGAGTCGCAATCGTTGAACGGCATCTCGATCGTCAAGGTGTTCTTCCAGCCGACGGCCAATATCCAGACCGCGCTGGCGCAGATCGTTTCGGTGTCGCAGGCCCAGGTGCGGCAGTTGCCACCGGGGACGACGCCGCCGCTGATCATCAAGTATTCGGCGTCGAGCATTCCGATCCTGCAGTTGGGCCTGTCGAGCAACACGCTGTCGGAGCAGGAACTCAATGATGCGGCGCTGAACTTCCTGCGCCCGCGCCTGATCACGGTGCCCGGCATCGCCGTGCCGTTCCCGTATGGCGGCAAGAGCCGGCAGATCACGGTCGATCTCGACACGCAGAAGCTGCTGGCGCAGGGCCTGACCCCCGTCGACATCGTCAACGCGGTGGGCGCACAGAACCTGATCCTGCCGGCCGGTACGCAAAAGATCGACGCTACCGAATACGGCGTCACGCTCAATGGCACGCCGGGCAGCATCGCCGCACTCAACGCCATTCCGGTCAAGACCAGCAACGGCGCCACGCTGTACCTGGGCGACGTGGCCCATGTGCGCGACGGTTTCTCGCCGCAGACCAACGTGGTGCGCCAGGACGGCCAGCGCGGCGTGCTGCTGTCGATCCTGAAGAACGGCGGTGCGTCGACGCTGGATATCGTCAGCAACATCTACAAGCTGCTGCCCACCGCGGCTGCGGCGCTTCCGCAAGACATCAAGATCACGCCGCTGTTCGATCAGTCGCTGTTCGTGAAGGCAGCGATTGAAGGCGTGATTCGCGAGGCGCTGATCGCCGCGTGCCTGACGGCCGCCATGATCCTGCTGTTCCTCGGCAACTGGCGCAGCACGGCCATCATTGCCGTGTCGATTCCGCTGTCGATCCTGTCGTCGATCATCGTGCTGCATCTGCTGGGCGAAACCATCAACCTGATGACGCTCGGCGGCCTGGCGCTCGCGGTGGGGATCCTGGTGGACGATGCCACCGTCACCATCGAGAACATCGAGCGCCATCTGCACGAGGGCAAGGAGCCCATCACCGCCATCCTGGACGGCGCGGCCGAGATTGCCGTGCCGGCCTTCGTGTCGACCCTGTGTATCTGCATCGTGTTCGTGCCGATGTTCTTCCTCACGGGCGTGGCGCGTTACCTGTTCGTGCCGATGGCCGAAGCGGTGATCTTCGCCATGCTGGCGTCGTATGTGCTGTCGCGCACGCTCGTGCCGACGCTGGTGATGATGCTCATGACCGGCCACACGCAAGACGCCACGAAAGCCGACGCAAAACCAGGCACGTTCGGCCGCATCTACCGGGCGTTCAACACGCAGTTCGAGCACATGCGCGGCAACTACGCCGCCGTCCTCGGCGGGTTGCTGGACCGTCGCCGCGTGTTCGCACTGTCGTTCCTGGGCTTCTGCGTGGCGTCGTGTGCGCTGTTCCTGGTGCTCGGCCGCGATTTCTTCCCCGATGTGGATGCGGGCCAGATCCGACTGCATATGCGGGCACCGTCGGGCATGCGCATCGAAGAAACCGCACGCCTGGCCGACGAGGTCGAAACCGCCATCCGCGAAATCATTCCGAAAAAGGAACTGTCGACGATTCTCGACAACCTGGGCGTGCCGAACTCCGGGATCAACCTGTCGTACAGCAACGCCGGCACCATCGGCACGCTCGACGGCGAAATCCTGATCGCGCTACAGGAAGGCGAGCGCAAGCCCAGCGCTCAGTACGTCCGCCGCCTGCGAGAAGAACTGCCCAAGCGCTTCCCGGGCGTGGAGTTCGCCTTCCAGCCTGCGGACATCGTCAGCCAGATCCTGAACTTCGGCCTGCCATCGGCCATCGACGTGCAGTTCTCGGGCGCCGACGTGGCCACCAACAAGCAGCTCGCGGGCATGCTGGCCAACCGCATCAAGCAGATTCCGGGGGCAGTCGATACACACGTGCACCAGCGCTTCGACCAGCCCACGCTGGCCCTGAACATGGACCGCACCCGCATCCAGCAGGTGGGCCTCGAAGGGCGCGACGTGGCGCAGAACCTGCTGGTCTCGCTCAGCTCGAGCTTCCAGACCTCGCCCACGTTCTGGCTCAACCCGATCAACGGCGTGGTGTACCAGGTGGCCGTCACCAGCCCGCAGTACCGCATCGACTCGCTCGACGCACTGCTGCGAACGCCGGTGGCCAGCTCGCGCGGTGGCGCCGCACAGGCAGGCGGCCCGCAACTGCTGGGTAACCTCGTGCAGGTGAGCCCTGCCGTGCAGCCGCAGGTCGTCTCGCATTTCAACATCACCCCCGTGGTGGACGTGTACGCCGCCGTGCAGGGCCGCGACCTGGGCGCCGTCGCCAAGGAAGTGCAGAAGGCCGTCGATGACATCCGCCCCAAGCTGCCGCGCGGCGCGCAGGTCACGGTGCGCGGTCAGGTGAAGACGATGGAATCGTCCTTCATCGGCCTGGGTGTGGGGCTGGTGATGGCGATCGTGCTGGTGTACCTGCTGATCGTCGTGAACTTCCAGTCGTGGATCGACCCGCTCATCATCGTGACCGCCCTGCCGGCCGCGCTGGCGGGCATCGCCTGGATGCTGTTCGTGACGGGGACCACGCTGTCGGTGCCATCGCTCACAGGCGCGATCATGACGATGGGCGTGGCGACGGCCAACTCGATTCTGTTGATCTCGTTTGCGCGTGAGCGATTGGCCGAAGGCATTGCGCCTGTGCAGGCCGCGCTGGAAGCGGGTGCCACCCGCCTGCGCCCGGTGCTGATGACGGCCCTGGCGATGATCATCGGCATGGTGCCCATGGCGTTGGGCCTGGGCGAAGGCGCAGAACAGAACGCGCCGCTGGGGCGCGCGGTGATCGGCGGTCTGCTGTTTGCGACCGTGTCGACCCTCTTCTTTGTTCCGGTGGTGTTTGCCAGCTTACACAACAGATTGCAGCGGCGCGCCGCCCGGCGTAGTCACGATTTGCGGGGAAGCGAAGGACATGTCTGAGCAAACATCCGGTGCCCATTCCGGGGCGCACTCTGGACACTTGGCGGACGGCCCGCCCCACCACGTTGTCACGGTGGACCCGATCGAACAGGTGGACCGCGGCCCTGCCATGCGCCGCGCACGCTGGGTCGTGATGGTCGTGGGGGTGCTCCTTGCGCTGGGCGCTGCGCGCACGCTGGTCGGCCGCTACGACAACGCGCACGCACTGGAGCGCCAGGTGAACGCGCAGACCAGCCGCTACGTCACCACCATCGCCCCCAAACCGGCTCACACCACTCGCGAACTGACGCTGCCCGGCACGCTGCAGGGCTATGTTGAATCGCCCATCTATGCGCGCACCAGCGGTTACGTGCTGCGCTGGTTCAAGGACATCGGCGCCCACGTCGACAAGGGCGAAGTGCTGGCGCTGCTCGACACGCCGGAAGTCGACCAGGAACTAAATCAGGCACAGGCCGCACGCAACCAGGCCGCCGCACGCAAGGCGCTGGCACAGACGTCGCTCACGCGCTGGCAGAACCTGCGCCAGAAAGACGCCGTCTCGCAACAGGAGCTGGACGAGCGCACCAGCGCCGCCAACCAGGCCCAGGCCGACCTGGCCGCTGCGGAAGCCAACGTGCGCCGCCTGCAGGAGCTGCAAGGCTTTCGCCGGGTGGTGGCGCCGTTTGCGGGCGTGGTGACCAAGCGCAATGTCGATGTCGGCGCGTTGGTCAATGCCGGCAATGCGGGCGCCAACCGCGAGCTGTTCACGCTGGCGCAGACCGATCCGCTGCGCATCTACCTGTATGTGCCGCAGGCCTATTCGCAGCAGGTGAAGGTCGGGCAGGATGTGGCCGTGACGCTGGCCGAACTGCCGGGCCAGACCTTCCACGGCACCATCGCGCGGGCCTCCGGCGCCATCGACGCCACCACGCGCACCCTGCAGGTGGAAGTGCAGTTGCCCAACAAGGACGGGCGCCTGCTGCCCGGCGCCTATGTGCAGGTCGCCATCCAGGGCACAGCCGGCGGCGACGCAGCCGGCGCCAGCGCAAAGGCAGATGCACCGGTCGCATTCACGGTGCCGACCAACACGCTGCTCTTCCGCAAGGAAGGCCCGCGCATCGCCGTGGCAGAAAACGGCCACGTCGACCTGCGCCCCGTCACCATCGGACGCGACTACGGCCGCACGGTGGAAGTCATCTCCGGCCTGAAGGCGACGGATGCGCTGATCCTCAACCCGGCCGATTCCATCGAGCAGGGCGAAGCGGTCACCATCGTCACGCCGGCCCCGGCATCGGCGCCAGCGGCCTCCGCGCCACACGCATCATGATCCGCCGACCGCGGCTGCACACCACCGCGCTGGCGGCCTCGTTGATCGTCTCGCTGGCCGGCTGCTCGCTCGCGCCGACCTACGAGCGCCCCGCCATGGACGTGCCGGCGCACTGGCAAACCGAAGCACCGTGGCGTGCCGCGCAACCCGCCGACGCCGCGCCCAAAGGCCCGTGGTGGCAGCGCTTCAACGATCCGCAGCTCGACAAGCTGATCACGCAGGCGCTGGCGCATAACCAATCGCTCAAGGTCGCGCTGTCGAACCTGGAGCAGGCGCAGGCGCAGACGCGCGTGGCGCGTGCCAGCCTGCTGCCGACCATCACGGCCAACAACAACGACTCGCGTACGCGCACGTCGTCGGAACGGCCGCTCTCGTCGTACACCAGTCCGACCATGTCGACCATCCAGAGCGATTTCGTGCTGCGCGCCGACGCGAGTTACGAAGCCGACCTGTTCGGCCGCGTGCGCAACACCGTCGCCAACGCGGCGGCGAGCGAAGAACAGGCCGGCGCCAATTTCGAGAACTTCCGCCTGCTGCTGGCCGCGCAGGTCGCCACCACCTGGTACAACCTGCGCGAGACCGATGCGGAAATCGCCGTGGTGCAGGAAGGGCTGGCGTTGCAGCGCAAGGCGCTGGACTTCGTCACCTCACGGCATCAGGATGGCGTGGCTTCGGGCCTCGACCTCGCGCAGCAACAGGCGCTCGTCGACAGCACCGCCACGCAGGCCGAACTGCTGACCAGGCAACGCGCGCAGTATGAACACGCGCTGGCGACGCTGGTCGGCACACCCGCTCCCGCCTTCCACATCGAGCCGACGCCGCTCAAGGGCACGGCACCGCAGATCCCTGTGGCGCTGCCGTCTGACGTGATCGAACGCCGCCCCGACGTGGCCGCCGCAGAGCGCGGTGCCGCTGCCGCGAACGCACAAGTTGGCGTGGCACGCGCGGCGTTCTTCCCCAGCGTGATGCTCAACGGCGGTGCCGGTTGGGAAAGCCGCGATCTTGCGCTGCTGTTTTCTGCGCCCACGCTGCTGTGGTCGTTCGGCACGCAGATCGCCCAGACGGTGTTCGACGCCGGCCGCACGGGGGCGCGCGTGGACATTGCCAATGCGGCCTATCAGGGTGCGATCGCCAACTACCGTCAGACGGTGCTGGGGGCGCTGCAGGAAGTGGAAGATGGACTGGCCGGCCTGCAATCGCTGGACCGTGCGGCAAACCAGGCGCGCCATGCCGTGGAAAGCGCCCGCAAGGTCTACGACATTGCCAGCGTGCGCTACGAGGGCGGGCTCGCCACCTCGTTGGACGTGATCACCGCGCAGCAATCGCTGCTGAACAACCAGCGCACGGCGGTGCAGATTCTCGGCCAGCAGATGACGACGAGCGTGTTCCTCGTCAAGGCGGTGGGTGGCGACTGGAACCAGGCCGCAGCCGCGCCGACGGCCGCGCGGTAGACGTCAGGCAACGCGGCGCAGAAAACCCGCGCCAACAAAGAGGCCCCCGAGCCAGCTGAGCGTGAGCGCCACGGCAACGAGCAGTTCAAGCAGATCGGTGCCGTTGCCAGGCACGCGCAGCGCCAACGCAATCACCGCGGCCATCAGCACGCCGGCGGCCAGCAGGCTTACCAGCAGCGCGCCCAGCCCGGTCGACAACGTGCGCACGACCGGCGGATGCACATGCGCCGGCGGACACAGTTCTGACATGCGCGCACGCACATAGGCCGCCGTTCGGGTGCCGTCGGTGGCATCGGCGTGATGCCGCATGACGTGCATCCAGGTTTGCGTATCCAGCACGCCGGAAGTCAGCTCCTGCGCTACCCGGCGCAAGGCCGCGCGCTCGCGTGCGTGATCGGTGGCGTCGGTCGGCGTTTCATTCGGGGCGGACTTGTCGAACACCGCGGGCGCGGCAGAGGGGTCGGTGGTACGCACTTCGTGCCGGTAGGTCACGCGCGCGCGGCGCGAATGCCAAACGTATGCTGCCGTGCCGATAAGCAGCAGCGCCTGCGCCGTCAGTATCAGCGTGGTCGGCACCTGCCCCGCCGCGCCGCCGGACGCCAGAGTCGTCCATCCCTCGATCGTGCTGCGCATGGCCAGCGTCGCGAACAGCTGACACAGGCAATAGCCCAACCAGACCAGCGGAAACCAGCGCACGCGCAAGAACGCGAGCGCGATCAGGCCCAGCGGAAAAGCCAGCCAGGCGAGCACGAGCATCGGTTTGACCCGGCCCGCGTCAGCACCGCCCACCATTACCGTCATGGCCATCGCCAGTGTGACCACCAGCGCAGGCAGGGTATTCAGCCACAGCAGCGTAACGAGCCAGCCGCGTACGCCGTAGAGCCGGTGAGCCCGTGCACGCGCCAATGAGATCGCAGTCCAACGTTCTTGCATGAAGCTCCCCGTCCGGGTCCGCCATGCATTGCGCGGGGCGCGGCATGGCTCCTGAATTTTGGCGATTGTGTCATCGGGGCAAAGGGCGTGGCCCCCTCTGGAGTGGGGACTCCAGCACTTTGTCACTCATGTCTCGACGAATCTAATGCTGGCAAGGGGTTGCGAGTCATTAGTTGTTCTTAATTCAGATATTGAAATGATTGACTGTTGTTTCGATGCCGCCAGCCAGCGGTGCAGTTGCTCTTTTCCGCCACGCCGGAATACAACGGACAATCGCTCGACGCGCCCGGCAAGACGAGCCCGGGTGGCGCGCGTTGCCGGGCAGGCCATCCGCGCCTCCCACCACAAAGTCCTGCCTCATGATGAACAGCCCGCGATGCAGGACGCGCGCTACGCAAGTCGCGCGGCAGGGCTACCATCCCTGTTCTTCTCACTTTGCTGGCAATACGACATGACCGACATCCAACGCTTCCACACCAACGCCCGCATGAGTCAGATCGTGATCGCCAACGGCATCGTGCACCTGGCCGGGCAAGTGCCCCAGATCGACTTCAAGTCGGTCACCGAGCAGACCAACAACATCCTCGAGCGCATCGACGCCCTGCTGGCCGAAGCCGGTGTGGACAAGACGCGATTGATTTCCGCCAACATCTGGCTGACCGACGCCAAGCACTTTGCGGAGCTGAACGCCGCGTGGGAAGCCTGGGTGCCGGCCGGCCACGCGCCCACGCGCGCCTGCGTGCAGTCGGGCCTGATGCGCCCGGGCATCGATGTGGAAATCGCCGTCACGGCGCTGGCCAAGGGTTAAGGAGCCGGCCGCCATGCGCTTTGACACCCTTGTGCTGGGCGCCGGCATTGTCGGCGTATCGGTGGCGGTGCATCTGCAAAAACGGGGACGCGCCGTCGCCCTGGTGGACCGCCGTGCGCCGGGCTTTGAGACGTCGTTTGGCAATGCCGGGCTGATCCAGCGCGAGGGTGTGTATCCGTATGCGTTCCCGCGCGACCTGTCGACGTTGTTGCGTTATGCGAGCAACACGTCGGCGGACGTGCACTACCACCCGGGCGATCTGCCCCGGCTGCTGCCGTTTCTGTGGCAATACTGGCGCAACTCGCACCCCGCGCGCCACGCGGCGATTGCGCGTGCGTATGCGCCGCTCATTGCGCACAGCGTGAGCGAGCACCGCGCGCTGGCCGAAGCCGCCGGCGCCACGCGTCTGATCCGCCCAAGCGGCTGGATCAAGGTGTTCCGCAATGCCGCCACGCAGGACAAGGAAACCCGCAACGTCGAGCGTTGGCAGCGCGAATACGGTGTCGCGTTCGAAGTGCTCGACCCGGCGCGCCTGCGCGCGGCGGAGCCTCATCTGGACACATCGCTGCTGGGCGGCCTGCGCTATACGGAAGCGGATTCCGTGAGCGACCCCAACGCGCTGGTCACGGCCTACGCGAAGTACTTCGAGCAACTCGGCGGCCGTTTCTTTGAGGCCGATGCCAACACGCTGACGCCCAACGCGCCGTGGCTGCTGCAAACCAAGGAAGGCGAGCTGCGCGCGGACAATGTCGTCATCGCCATGGGCCCGTGGGCGGACGTCATCACCTCGCGCCTGGGCTACAGCCTGCCGCTGGCCGTCAAGCGCGGATACCACATGCACTACGCGCCCGCGCCAGGTGCGCAGTTGAACCATCCTGTGCTCGATGCGGACGGCGGTTATGTGCTGGCACCGATGGCACGCGGCATCCGCCTGACCACCGGCGCAGAACTCGCGCACCGCGATGCGCCAAAGACGCCCGTGCAGCTCAACGCGGTGGAGCCCGTCGCCCGCAAGCTGTTTCCCCTGGCCGAGCGGGTGGATGCAGAACCGTGGATGGGCGCGCGCCCCTGCACGCCCGACATGTTGCCGATCATCGGGCCGGCGCCGCATCATCCAAGCCTGTGGTTCGCGTTCGGCCATGCACACCACGGCCTGACGTTGGGGCCAATTACCGGGCGCTTGATTGCGGAAATGATGACGGGCGAGACATCCACCGTGGATGTTCGCCCGTTCCGTGCGCAACGCTTCTGGGAAGACCGCTAGCTCAGCCCAGCGCCGCTTCCGCATCCAGCGGAAAGACTGGCCGCCGCACCTTGGCAAATGGAAAGCGCGCGTAGTCCGAGCTGGTGACGCCGCCGCCGTCGCACTCCACCACGGCTTTTGCGATCGGCACGAATACCGGCCGGCAGTACATGCGCGACTTCAGCAGCACGAAGCGCGCGGCACGTGGGTCCACACCGATGTGCGTGAAGATGCCGAGGTCCCAATGCTCCTGCGGCGTCTCGGTGACGACAATCTGCGCCGCGCCGATGTCGAGCAGCGCCGTGCGGCCCATGCGGATACGTTGCCCGGTATAGGTGGGACCCGTGATCGTGTATTCGCCGTCGCTGATGGCGACGACCTTGCCCGTCAGCGCGCGCGGCACCGGGTAGATGCCCAGTTGGGTGAGCGGCACCTTGTCGCCTATGGGCAGCGTGACCGTGGCACCCTCGCCCGCCTCGATCATCGCCGCGACGGCTTCCGGATCGCACACCGGCCCGACGGCGATGCCGCTCAAGCCTTGCTTCAACGCTTCGTGCAGGACGTGCATGTCGTCGCACGTGCCGCCGGACATGCAGTTGTCGCCGTGATCGAGCAGCAGCACGGGGCCGCTGCCCGGCGCGTCCGCCACCCTGGCTGCGCGCGCAATCGATTCGGTCAGCGGTTCGGAGCGGTAGACGAACCCTTCGCGATCAGCCCAGATGGCATCGGCAATGCGTTGCGCCGCAGCGTCGGCAGCGTGCTTGTCGCCGTTGCCGACCACCACGATGGAAAGGCACGGCGCGGCTATGTCCGCCAGCCCGAACCCGGCCAGGATCGACACGGCCAGCATGCCGTCCTGCTCGGCCTGCCTGGCCAGCGCCACGGCACGGTGCATCGCGCCTTCATCGGTGCGGCTGCGCAGCGTGTGCGTGACCAGCGGCAAGCGGCGCCATGCCAGCACAGGGTTCGCACGCCCGGCCAGCTTGTCGAACAGCAGGCGGCCGGCGTGCTCGCCGGTTTCGTACATGTCGACGTGCGGATACGTCTTGAAACTGACGGCGATGTCGGCCAAGTCGATGAACTTCTGCGTGAGGTTGCCGTGCAGGTCCAGCGCGACGGCAATCGGCACATCGGGCACGACCGCGCGCAGGCGTTCGAGCAGGTCACCTTCACCGTCGTCGCTGTTCTCCGCGACCATCGCGCCGTGCAGGTCGAGCAATAGCGCATCGCACCCGGGCGCAACCGCGACAATCGCGTCGCACAACGTGGTGTACGCGTCGGCTGCCACGCGCCCGCTGGGGTTCGCACCGGCAACGACGGGCACGACGATTTCCGCACCGGCCGCCTCGGCCAGATCGATGAACGCACCGGCCGCCGTGCGCGTGCCCTTGGCGGCGCGATAAGCGTCATCGCCGTAATGCGGATGGAACGATGCCAACGGCGTCGGCACCGGCGAGAACGTGTTGGTCTCGTGGTTGAAGCGGGCGATCAGGATACGCATGGGGCGGTCGGGTGGTGGTGTCAAACGCGGCCGGCGGCCTGCAGCATCGCGTGCAGCAGCACGTTGGCCCCGGCTTCCAGATGTTCGGGGCGGGCGTCTTCGATCTCGTTGTGGCTGATGCCGTCCTTGCACGGCACGAAGATCATCGCGGTGGGGGCCACGCGGGCAAGGTAGACCGCGTCGTGGCCTGCGCCGCTGATCACATCCATCTCTGACAAGCCCAGCTTGCGGGCTCCGCTGCGCACTGCGTTCACAAGCGTGGCGTCAAACGGCTGCGGCGGGAAGTAGACGACCTGGCGCAAGGCGATATCGATGCCGCTGCGTGCGCGCAGTTCGGCCACTGCCTCATGCAGTGCCGCGTCCATGTCGAACAACATCGCATCGTCGGCGGCACGAAAATCGATCGTCATCGATACTTGGCCCGGAATCACGTTGCGCGAATCCGGATGCACGCTCAGGCAACCCACCGTGGCGCGCGCATGCGGCGGGCGCTCCAGCGCGATGCGGTTGGCAATGCCGACCAGTTCTGCCGCGGGCAGCAACGCATCGCGGCGCAGCTCCATCGGCGTGGGGCCGGCGTGCGCCTCCATGCCGGTCAAGACCACGTCGTACCAGCGCTGGCCGAGCGCGCCCGTCACCACGCCGATCGTCGTGGCGTGGGCCTCTAGCACCGGCCCTTGCTCGATATGCGCCTCGAAGTAGGCCCCGACGGTTCGGCCGCCCACCGGCTCGCTCCCCGCGTAGCCGATGCTGCGCAGCGCCTCGCCCACGGCCACGCCGTCGCGGTCTTGTGCGGCCAGCACGGCGTCCAGCGCAAACTCGCCGATGAACGCGCCGGAGCCCATCATCACCGGCACGAAGCGCGAACCTTCTTCGTTGGTCCACACGGCCACTTCGATGGGCGCTTCCGTTTCGATGCCCGCGTCGTTGAGCGTGCGCACGACCTCGATGCCGGCAAACACGCCGTAGTTGCCATCGAACTTGCCGCCGGTCGGTTGCGTATCGATGTGGCTGCCCGTCATGACCGGCGGCAGCGCATTGTTGCGCCCGGGGCGGCGTGCGAACAGATTGCCGATGGCATCGACGCGCACGGTGCACCCGGCAGCCTTTGCCTGCGCGACAAAGAAGTCACGCCCCTGGCGGTCGAGATCCGTCAGCGCCAGGCGCCGCACGCCACCCTTGGGCGTGGCGCCGATGCGCGCCTGCTGCATCAGGGTGTCCCACAGGCGCGCGCCGTTGATACGGAGTTGAGTCTCTGTCGTCATCATTTCTCGCGAGTTCATGCAGCCAGGCCGACGCCAAGGTAGCGGTCCTTGATGGCGTCGTCGGCGCGGAAGGCTTCGTTGCTGCCGGTGTAGACCACACGGCCCTGTTCAATGATCACGTGGCGGTCAGCGAGCTGCGTGCAGACCTCGAGGTTCTGTTCCACGAGCAGGATGGATACGCCCGCCTGCTTGATGACCTTCAGCTGCGCGACGATCTCTTCCACGATGACGGGCGCCAGACCTTCGACCGGCTCGTCGAGCATCAGCAGACGCGGATGGTTCATCAGCGCGCGGCCGATGGCCAGCATCTGCTGCTCGCCACCGGATAGGTTGGCGCCGCCGTTGCGCCGCCGCTCATGCAGGCGCGGGAAGATGCGATAGATGTCGGCCAGCTGCCACGGAGAATCCCGCCGCGCGCCGAGCTTGAGGTTCTCTTCCACCGTCAGCAGCTTGAAGATGCCGCGATGCTCGGGCACGAGGCACAAACCCTGCGCGGCAATGCGATGCGCCGGCTGTCCGGCAATGTCCTTGCCCCGAAAGCGCACCTGCCCACGCGGCGTCACCACACCGGCGATCGTCTTGAGCGTGGTCGACTTGCCCGCGCCATTGCGGCCGAGCAGCGTCACGAGTTCACCCTCGCCCACCGATAGCGCCACGCCCTGCAGCACGTGGCTCTTGCCGTAATAGCCATGGAGGTCTGCAACGTCGAGAATCGCCGTCGTCGTCATTTCTTGCCTCCCGTGATCATGTTGCCGAGATACGCGGCGCGCACGCGTGGGTCCGCTCGTACGGCGTCGGGCGTGCCCTCCATGAGCACCTTGCCCTGCTGCATGACGGTGATGGTGTCGGAGATGTCCATCACGATGTCCATGTTGTGTTCGATCAGCACGACGGTGTGGTCCTGCGCCAGGCCGCGAATGAGCGTCTTCATGGCGGGCAGGTCGTCCACGCCCATGCCGGAAGTCGGTTCGTCGAGGAAGATCGCGCGCGGATTGGCGGCCAGCGCCATGCCGACTTCCAGCCGACGCTGCTGACCATGCGAGAGCGCGGCGGCCGGCGTGTCGGCCAGGCGCGGCAATTCAAGGCGATCGAGCACGCGGTCGACCGTATCGCTGCAGGCAAGATCGCCCTGCGGCAGGCGCCAGCCGTGCATGGCACGGCGCGGCGTGGTGCCGAGGGCAGCGAGGCGCAGGTTCTCGCGCACGGACAGGCTCGGGAACAGGCTCGTCACCTGGAACGAACGCGCGATGCCGCGCTGCACGCGCTGGTAGTCAGCTTCACGCGTCACGTCGTGGCCATCGAAGACGATGGTGCCGCTGGTGATCATGCGCGTGCCCGTGAGCATGTGGAACAGCGTGGTCTTGCCCGCGCCGTTGGGGCCGATGACGGAGTGGACCGTGCCGGGCATCACACGCAAATCGACGCCGCCCAGTGCAGTGAACTTGCCGTACTGCTTGACGATGCCGGTGGCTTGGAGGATGGGCGTGGTGGTCATGCGCGCTCCTCCTGCACCGCCGGTGCGTGACGCGGTGCACGCACGCGTTGCCACAGCCTCTGGCCGAGCCCGAACAGCCCGCGCTGCATGAACAGGCTCACCGCAATCAACAGGAAGCCGAGCAGCATCAGCCAGCGCGGCCACAGGCTGGAAAGCCAGTCCGACAGCAGCACATAGAACGCCGCCCCCAGCACCGAGGCAAACACGTTGCCCGTGCCGCCGATGACGGTCATCACCAAGATCATTTCGCTGACGTGGTAGTCGATATTGGCGAGCGGCGCGATGCCCGTGAGCATGGCGTGCAGCGCGCCGGCCAACCCAGTAACGGCACCGGAGATGACAAACGCGAGCAGTTTGAAGGCGCGCACGTTGTAGCCGACGGCGAGCGCACGTTCTTCGTTGTCGCGGATCGCCAGCAGCGTGCGGCCGAATACCGATTCCGTCACGCGCTGCACGAGGAAAAACACGACAAGGAACAGCACCGCGACGAACGCGTAGAACGCCCACGGCGACGCCGCAAACGCCGGGCGCGGAATGTCGAGCAGGCCGTTATCGCCACCCGTGAGCGATGGCGTGGTGTAGGCCAGGAAATAGAACATCTGCGAGAAGGCCAGCGTGAGCATGACGAAGTACGTGCCGCGCTGGCGGATGGCGAACCACCCAACCACCGCCGCCACGATTGCGCCGACAACCACGGCCAGAACAAGCGCCACCGGCATCGGCAGCGCCAGTTGCGTGAGACCGATGCCCACGGCATAGCTGCCGAGCCCGAAGAAGATGCCCTGCCCGAACGACAGCAACCCCGTGTAGCCGAGCAGCAGGTTGCAGGCCATCACGGCCATCGCATAGACGAGCACTTCGGTGGCCAACGTGCCGGACGTCAGCACCAGCGGCAGCAACAGCGTCACGCCCAGCGCCAGCCACCAGAAGCGGTGACGCGACAATCCCTGGAATGCGGCTTGCATCATCCCCTCCCCAGCAGGCCGTGCGGGCGCAGCAGCAGCACGGCCGCCATCGCCACGTAGATCATCAGCCGCGCGCCCTCGGGCCACAGCGTGCTCATCAGGCTCTGCACGATGCCGACCAGCAGGCCGCCGACCAGCGCTCCCGCAAAACTGCCCATGCCGCCCACCACCACCACCACGAAGGCGACGCCGAGTGCCTCCACCCCCATGAAGGGCTCCGCGCCGCGAATGGGCGCAGCCAGCACACCGGCCACCGCCGCCGTGGCCGCACCCAGCGCAAACATCAGGCTGAACAGGCGAAACACGTTGATGCCGAGCAGCGACACCATCTCGGTCGATTCACTGCCCGCGCGCACCGCGCTGCCCAGGCGCGTGCCCTCCAGCAGCCACCACAGCCCGAGCGCCAGCACGGCGGTAAAACCGATCACGAAGAGGCGATATTTCGGATAGACGAAATCGCCCCACATCACCACGCCCTGCAGCGCGTCGGGCGTCGGCACATCCACGCCCAACGGCCCCCACGCGACGATGATGAGTTCCTGCACCACCAGCGCCAGCCCCACGGTGACGACGATGTGGAACTCGTGCGCCTGCGCATACACGTGGCGCAGCAGCACCTTCTCCGTCACCCAGGCAAGCGCGCCGATGACGATGGGCGCGAGCACAAGCGCCAACCAGAAATTCATGCCTAGTTGCAGGGCCTGAAAGCAGAGATACGCACCGAGCGCATAGAACGCGCCGTGGGCGAAATTGACGAAGCGCAACAGCCCGAAGATGATCGACAGCCCCACCGCCAGCAGGAAGTAGAGCATGCCGATCCCCACGCCGTTGACGACCTGGAGCAGGTAGACGTTCATTGCGTTGACCGAAATGGCACTCAGGAAGACAAGCGCCCGCGCTTCAGTGGCCGAAGGCGGGCGAGCGGCAGATCAGCCCCTCAGGCCAGCTTGCATTGCGTCTGTTCGACCGGCAGGAAGGCCTTGCCCACCGACACCACTTCGGCAAAGTCGTCCTTGTCCTTCATGCGGTTCTTGGGCTTGCCCTTGAGCAGGTAGTAGTTCTTGAGCACCTGGTGGTCAGCCGCGCGAATCTCTTCGGGGCCCGTCAGGCCGTCGTACTTCATGCCCTGCAGCGCGGCAATCACGGCCTTCGGGTCGACGCTGCCGGCCTTGATCATCGCGTCGAGCAGGATCTTGGTGCAGGTGTACGAGCCCGCGAGGCTGTAGTTCGGGTTGGACTTGAACGCAGCCTGCGTGCGTTTCACCAGATCGTGGTTGGCGGGCGTATCCACGTCGTGCCAGTACTGCGCGCCAAAGTACACGCCATCGCACAGGTCGGCGCCGAGCGATTCGAACTGCTCCAGGCCAGACGCCCACGCCACCAGGATCGTCGTGTTCTTCTTCATGCCGAAGCTCACCGCCTGGCGCAGCGTGTCGGACGATTGCGAACCGAAGTTCAGGATCAGCAGCACATCGGGCTTGGCGGCCATCGCGTTGGTCAGGTAGCCGCTGAATTCCTTTTCGGAGAGCGCGTGGTAGCTGTTGCCCACATGCTCGATGCCCTTTTCCTTGAAGATGTTCTTGGCCGCCGAGAGCAACCCGTCGCCAAACACGTATTGCGGCGTGATGGTGTACCAGCGCTTGGCCTTGGGCATCGATTCGATCAGCGGGCGCACGGTGCGCTCGATGGCGCCGTACGTGGGCACCGACCAGCGGAAGGTCGCGCGGTTGCAGTCCTTACCGGTAATTTCATCGGCCCCTGCGGTGGTGATGAACACGCCGCCAAACTTCTCCGCTTCCTTGCCCATCGCCAGCGATTCGGACGACAGGATGCCGCCCGCGAAGTAGCGCGCGTTCTTCTGCTGCGCCAGTTCCTGCACCTTGCGCACGGCCGTGGCCGGCTTGCCCTCGGTGTCGAGCACGGTGTACGCCAGCGGCCGGCCGAGCACCTTGCCGTATTGCTCCACGGCGAGCTTCATGCCGAGGTCGGCAAACTTGCCGTTGGCGGCAAACGGACCGGACATCGGCACCGGGCAGCCCAGTTCGATGGCATCGGCCGCCCACGCAAGGCGGGCTTGCAGCACCGACGCGGGCACGGCGGACAGCGCCGCCAGTTTGAGCAAGTCTCGACGATTCAAAGCGCACTCCTTGGGTTCATGTGGATGACAGAACAGCGCTCGGAGCCACCACCGGCGGCAGCTTCCTCCTGGCCTTGACCGGCGAGGTTTTCGCCGACCATCACGTCGAGCAAGAACCAGACCAGTTTCTTATATTTGTTATGATAAATAGGCGAAATCATCATAGAAGCCGCATCGGCGATGCGTCAACGTTCAAGAGGTTGGTGTTTACGCCAACGTGCAGGACAGCGTCCCGCTACGCGACGATGTGTGAAACCGGTGCACGTGCACGATCGAAGAGCATGCATGCACCACGCCGGACAGGCGGGTGGCACAACCCTGAAGTTAGAATGCGCGCAACAAGGAACGGACATCCATGGCCACACTCGGAGCAGGCAAGACGGCGTCGATCGGCATCCGCAAGCAGAAGCGCGCCGACCTCGTTGCCGAAGAACTGAAGCGGCTCATCACGCAGCGCAACCTCAAGCCCGGCGACAAGCTCCCGCAGGAGGTCAAGCTGCAGGAGACCTTCGGCGTGAGCAAGGGCACCATCCGGGAGGCGCTCAAATCACTGGAGGTGCAGGGCCTGGTGAGTGTGAGCACGGGCCCTGCGGGCGGCGGCACCATCGTCGAGGTGCCGCTGGACCGCACGTTCCAGCTCATGCAGAACTACCTGTTTTTCAAAGACATCGGGATTGCAGACGTCTACACCGTGCGCCGGCTGCTTGAGCCAGAGCTGGCCGCCGGGGCGGTGCCGCATCTGACGGACGACGACTTCCGCGCGCTTGAGCACACCATCGACCTGTGCGACCCGGCTTCTGCCAAGGCCGCCGCGCCGCTCGACCAGCGTCAGGAAGACCTCAGCTTTCACGACATCCTGGCCGCAGCCAATCCCAACCCGATGCTGCGGTTCTGCTGCGAGCTGATCAACGAAATGATTCGGCAGCTTGTGGTGTTCGGCAACGAAACGTCACCGAAGGACCACGCCAAGTTCGGCGCGTCCAACGTCAAGTTCCACCGGCAGATTCTGGATGCGGCACGCGCGCGCGACGCCGAGACCGTGCGCGAACTCATGAGCACGCACATGGAAGACTGCACGCACCATGTCACGCGAATGAAGGGCCGGGTGCACGGCCGCCTCGTGCTCGACTCCGAGATGCCGCGCCGCCATCGTCCCGTGCTCGACGAACACGACGACGGCGGCCACGAAGACTGATCGCTCAGTAGGTTTTGTACGGCAGGAACTTGCCGCTCATGACGATGCGCACGCGATCGCCCTTGGGGTCGGGCTCGCGGGTGAGGTCCATGTTGAAGTCGATCGCGCTCATGATGCCGTCGCCAAACTCCTCGTGGATCAGCGCCTTGAACGTTGTGCCGTACACGCTGACGAGTTCGTAGAAGCGGTAGATCAGCGGATCGGTCGGCACCGCCGTCGGCAGTGAGCCCTTGTAGGGCGGCACCTGCAGCAGCGCGATGGCCTCTTGCGGCAACTCCAGCGCCGTGCCAACGGCTTCGGCCTGCGCTCGCGTCAGCGTCATCTGGCCGAGCAATGCAGCGGTGCTCCACTCCTTGCTCTGGCCGATCACTTCGGCCAGTTGCGCCCAGCTCAACTGCTTCCTGATCTTTTGCAGGACGATCAACTCAGTCACTTCTTCGCGTTGCATGACAGCTCCTTTGCGTTGGACGAGAAAACGGCGCGCAACATGAGCAAGGTCGATGCCATGCACGCAATGCCCCATCCCGGGCGGTGCTTGCGCTGGCTGTCACGATTTCTGCATTGCAGCATCCGGCAGATTCGCCCTCCACCACGGTTGAGTGTCTTGACAGACTAGGGCAAACCCCGAGATTGACAGCGCTGTCAATTGTGGCCATTCTTGCGTCCGTCGGCTCGCCACGCTATTCAGAGAAGAACGCCGACACCGCTGTCATGCATGGCAGACGGGTCCAATATCAGGAGACAGTTCATGGAGCTTGAACCCCGCTTCGATACCGTGTCGAAGCCCGCGCGCCAACCGGCCGCACGTCGTCAATCCCGCGGCAAGCGCTTTGGTGCTTCCGCCATCGCTGCGGCAGTGCTCGCCCTTGGTGCGGCCAGTGCACATGCGTATGACGTCACCACCAGCCCGTACCTGCTTGGCGACTGGGGCGGCCTGCGCACCCGACTGGCGGAGCAGGGCGTGACGTTCAACCTCGGCTATGGCAGCGAAGTGGCACACAACTTCAGCGGCGGCACCGAGCACCTCACGCGCTATACCGATCAGTGGGTAATGGGCGCGGCGCTGGACCTGCAGAAGCTCTGGGGCTGGAAGGGTGGCACGTTCCAGGCAACCGTTACCGACCGCAACGGCCGCAACCTCGGCTCCGATGCGAACATCGGCAACAACATGCTGATCCAGGAAGTCTATGGCCGCGGCCAGACGTGGCACCTGACGCAGTTCTGGCTGAACCAGAAGCTGCTCGACGACCGCCTGGAAATCAAGGCCGGCCGCGTGACGGTGGGCGAAGACTTCTTCTCGTTCTCGTGCGACTTCCAGAACCTGACCTTCTGCGGCTCGCAGCCGGGCAACCTGGTGGGCAACTACTGGGTGAACTGGCCGACGAGCCAATGGGGCGCCCGCGCCAAGTTGCACACGTCGGCGGAAACCTACGCGCAGGTCGGCGTGTATCAGGTCAACCCGAACTACGTGGATGACGAGTGGGCCCGCCACAACGGCTGGAAGCTGAACAACCCGGGCGGCACCACCGGCGCGCTGATCCCGCTGGAATTCGGCTGGATGCCCAACATTGAAGGGCGTCCGGGCACGTATCGCGTGGGGGTCTGGTACAACACCTCCAACGGCAAGGACCTGTACGAAGACGTCAACGGCAACCCACGCGGCATCACCGGCCTGGACGCGCGTCAGCACAGCGGCCAGTACGGCGTCTACCTGAACCTGCAGCAGCAGGTCACCGGCACGGCCGGCGGGCGTGGCGCAACGGTGTTCCTGAACTTCTCGCAGGCCGATCGTGACACCGCGCAGACCGATCATCAATTGTCGGTGGGCGTGCAGTACAAGGGACCGTTCGATCGCCTGTCCGACACCATCGGCTTTGCCGTGGGTGCGACGCACAATAACGGCCGCTTTGCCGATTTCGTGCGCCAGACCAACGCCCGAACCGGCGCAAACACCGTGGTGGGTGACGGTTACGAATATGTGAGCGAGCTCTACTACAGCTACTCTCCCGTGCCGTCTGTGTACTTCCGTCCTAATCTGCAGTACATCCTGCATCCGGGTGGCACCACGCAGAACAAGAATGCCTTCGTGATCGGCCTCAAAACGGGCATCACGTTCTAAGAACTCACTTACGCACCACAGGAGACCTCTGATGATTTCCCGCGTACTGAACACCCTGGCCGCCGCGGCGGTCCTGACCTTCGCCGCCACGTCGGCCCATGCCAGCAAGCAGGCACCGGTCATCGGCTTCTCGATCGACGACCTGCGTGTCGAGCGCTGGACGCACGACCGCGATTACTTTGTTGAATCGGCGAAGAAGCTGGGCGCGACCGTCAACGTGCAGTCGGCCAACGCCAACGAAGCCAAGCAGATCGCCCAGATCGAAAACCTGATCGCGCAGAACGTCGACGTGCTCGTGATCGTGCCGTTCAATTCGAAGGTGCTGGGTAACGCCATTGCCAGCGCCAAGAAGAAGGGCATCAAGGTGGTGTCGTACGACCGCCTGATCCTGAACGCCGACATCGACGGTTATGTCTCGTTCGACAACGAGAAGGTCGGTGAAATGCAAGCCCAGGGCGTGGTCAAGCTGGCGCCCAAGGGCAATTATTTCCTGCTGGGTGGCGCGTCGACCGACAACAATGCCCGCATCCTGCGCGACGGCCAGATGAAGGTGCTCAAGCCGCTGGTCGACAAGGGCGACATCAAGATCGTCGGGCAGCAATGGACGCCGGAGTGGGATCCGTCCAAGGCGCAGAGCATTGTTGAAAACGCGCTGACCGCGAACAACAACAACATCCAGGGCATCGTCGCCTCCAACGACGGCACGGCGGGCGGCGCGATCCAGGCGCTTGCGGGCCAGAAGCTGGCGGGCAAGGTGCCGGTCTCGGGTCAGGACGCCGACCTGGCCGGTGTGCGCCGCGTGGCGGAAGGCACGCAGGCCATGACGGTATACAAGCCGATCAAGGTGATCGCCTCGACCGCAGCCGAAATGGCCGTGGATCTGGTCAAGGGCACGCAGCCGAAGTTCAACACCAAGATCAACAATGGCAAGAAGGATGTCGACACCATCCTGCTGACGCCGACGCTGCTGACGAAGGACAACCTGGATACCGTCATCAAGGACGGCTTCTACACGCATCAGCAGATTTTCGGCAAGTAAGGCGGTTCGGTTCAGTCGTAGGAGGCAGCCATGAGCAGTAACGGCACCCTGTTCGAGATGCGCAACATCGTGAAGTCGTTCTCCGGTGTGCGCGCGCTCGACGGCGTCAGCCTGGCAGTCAAGCCAGGCGAATGCGTCGGTCTGTGCGGGGAGAACGGCGCCGGGAAATCGACCCTCATGAAGGTGCTGTCGGGGGTCTATCCCTACGGCACCTTCGAAGGCGACATCCTGTGGGAAGGTGAACCGCTGCGCGCGCACTCGGTGCGCGACAGCGAGCGCGCCGGCATCGTCATCATTCACCAGGAACTGATGCTGGTGCAGCAGCTCTCCGTCACGGAAAACATCTTCCTCGGCAACGAGATCACCAAGCCGGGGGGCCGCATGGACTATGACGCCATGCACGCCAAGGCCGAAGAACTGCTCGCCCGCCTGCGCCTGACCGACGTGAACGTGGCTGCGCCCGTGATGAACTACGGCAGCGGCCACCAGCAGTTGTTCGAGATCGCCAAGGCGCTCGCCAAGAACGCGCGCCTGCTGATCCTCGACGAGCCGACCTCGTCGTTGAGCGCCAAGGAAATCGAGGTGTTGCTGTCCATCATCGAAGACCTCAAGCGCAGCGGCGTGGCCTGCGTCTATATCTCGCACAAGCTCGATGAAGTGAAGCGCGTGTGCGACACGATCACGGTCATCCGCGACGGCAAGCACATCGGCACGCATCCCGCCGCCGACATGACCATCGACAACATCATCACCATGATGGTCGGCCGCGAGATGACATCGCTCTTTCCCAAGGTGGAGCACACCGTGGGCGAAGTCGTGATGGAAGCGCGCAACGTCACCTGCTGGGACGTCACCAACCCCAACCGGAAACGCGCCGACGACGTGAGTTTCGCCGTACGCCGCGGCGAGATTCTCGGCATTGCCGGGCTGGTCGGCGCCGGGCGCACGGAGATGGTGTCCGCGCTGTTCGGCGCGTATCCCGGCCGCTCGACGGCCGAGATCAAGGTCGAAGGCAAGCCCGTCAAGGTGAGCTCCCCCGCGCAAGCGATCGCCAACGGCATCTGCCTGGTGCCCGAAGACCGCAAGCGCCACGGCATCGTGCCGCTGATGGGCGTGGGCGAGAACATCACGCTCGCCACGCTGGCGCAGTACGCGCGCGGCATGCGCGTCGACAAGGGCGCCGAACTCACCACCGTCGACCGCGAGATCAAGCGCCTGCGCATCAAGACCGCCAGCCCGGCGCTGTCGATCGCCAGCCTCTCGGGCGGCAACCAGCAGAAGGCCGTCGTCACGAAGATGGTGCTGGCGATGCCGAAGGTGCTGATCCTCGACGAACCCACGCGTGGCGTGGACGTGGGCTCGAAGTACGACATCTACAAGATGATTGCCGATCTGGCCGCCAGCGGTGTGGCAATCATCATGGTCTCTTCCGAGATGCCGGAAATCCTGGGCATGAGCGATCGTGTCCTGGTCATGGGCGAGGGCCAGTTACGTGGCGACTTCGTCAACCAAGGCCTGACCCAGGAGCGCATCCTGGCTGCAGCAATCAATGCCGATCCGCAGCTCCGCGCTGCCTGAATTGCCATGTCGAATATCCTGCAATCCCAACTCGTCCGCCAGAGCGGCAACAACGGTAGCGGCGGGCCGCGTCTGGACAGCCGCGCCATCCAGCAACTCTTTGTACGCTACAAGGTGCTGGCCCTGCTGATGGCCGTGGCGCTCATCTGGATCTTCTTCTATTTCCAGACCCACGGCACGTTCCTCAAGCCCAACAGCATCTCCAACCTGTTCCTGCAGATGTCGGTGACGGGCATGCTGGCCTGCGGCATGGTGTTCGTCATCATCGCAGGTGAAATCGACCTCTCGGTGGGGTCATTGCTGGGCCTGCTCGGCGGCCTGGTTGCCATCCTCACGGTCAATCTCGGATGGAACACATGGCTGGCGGTCGGCACGGTGCTCGTGGCTGGCGCGGCCATCGGCGTGGTCAACGGCTACATCACGACCAAGCTGCGCGTACCGTCGTTCATCGTGGGCCTGGGCGGCATGCTGGCCTTCCGCGGGCTGCTGCAGTGGAGCACCGACAGCGTGACCATCGCTCCGGTGCCCGACGATCTCGTCAACATCGCCCAGAGCTTCGTCCCCGCGTGGCTGGCGTGGTCGCTGGCCGCGTTCATCGTGGCCATGTCCGTTGTGCTGACCGTAAGCCGCCGTCGCGAACGGGCGCGCCTGCAACTGGCGCTCACGCCAATCTGGGCTGACGGACTCAAGCTGCTTGCGATCGCGGCGGCGTCGTTGGGCTTCGTCGCGGTGCTCAATGACGCCAACGGCGTGCCGCTGCCGGTGCTGATCCTGCTGGTGCTGCTGGCTGTGTTCTCGTACATCGCCACACAGACCGTGTTCGGCCGCCACGTCTACGCAGTGGGCGGCAACATGGAAGCGACGCGCCTCTCGGGCGTGAACGTTGGCCGCGTCAAGCTGCTCGTGTTCGTGTTGATGGGCCTGATGTGCGCATTCGCGGGGATCATCACCACGGCGCGATCTGCGGCAGGTTCGCCTTCGGCCGGCGTGGGCGGCGAGCTTGACGCCATCTCCGCCTGCTTTATCGGCGGCACGTCGATGCGCGGCGGCTCGGGCACCGTGTACGGCGCACTGATCGGTGCGCTTGTGATGGCCAGCCTCGACAACGGCATGCAGCAAATGAACGTCGACGCCTCGTGGCAGATGATCGTCAAGGGCGTGGTGCTCGTGCTGGCGGTCTGGATCGACGTGCTGTCCGGCTCCAATCGCGGCTGACCGCGTCTGCCTCCCCAGGCAAACCGTTCTCGGGGCGCAAGCCTCCCTCCCCTCACAGAAAGCGATACGGCGGCGCGCGCTGCGCCGGCCGCCGGTCGCCCCCTTTTTCCCTCATCCCGAACGGAATCCGACATCGTGGCTGATTACCAAACCCCTGCTCGCGTGCTTGTGACCGGCGTGGCCGGCAACCTGGGCCGCAAGGTCGTCGAGGCGCTGGCCTCGACCTCGTGGTGCGCGTCCATCATTGGCGTGGACTGGGTCCCGCAGAACGTCGCGTTCTCCCCGCAGGCTGAAGCGCGCTTTCAGTGGGTCGTCGCCGACCTCACGCAGGCGAACGGCGCATGGACCGAACTGCTGGACAGCGTGGACGCCGTCATCCACCTCGCCGCGATCCATTCCACGCCGGACGCGACGTGGGAACAGGCGCTGGCCTCGTACGGCATGACGCTCAACGTCTTGGAGGCTGCTGCTACGCGTGGCGTGCGGCGCTTAGTGTTCGCCTCGTCCAACCACGCGATGGGCGCATACAAGGATCAACCGCTGGCAGGCACCATCGGCCCCGGCAAGCTGGTCGCAGAACTGGACCCGGCGCCGGGTACGCGCTGGCACAACGGCATCGAAGAGGTCCACTCGCTCGCCTATGGCACGTCCAAGGCGATGGGGGAACGGCTGTGCCAGGCGGTGGCGCAAGTGTCGAACGGCAGGCTGTCGATCGTCTCGCTGCGCATCGGCTGGGCCTTGCCCGACGAGAATGACCCGAACGACATCAACCACTCGGGTACGGCCGACACACCGGTGCCCGGCGAGCTGCCCGATGAAGCCAGCCACATCGCGCTGCGCTGGTTCCGCAACATGTGGCTGTCGAACGAGGATCTGCGTCGGTTGTTCCTGAGCGCCATCACGGCCGATCCGGCGAGCTGGCCCGCACCCGCCATCGTCGTGAACGGCGTGTCGAACAACACCGGGATGGATTGGGGGCTGGAGACGGGCCGCCGCTTGATTGGGTACGACCCGCAGGATGACTTGTATGCGCTGCTCAAGAGCCGGGGCTAGGACTCCAGGCAGGAAGGCCCGGCCACATCACGCCGGGCTTTTTTACTCGCCGAGAAATCAGGCGGCACGAACCGGCCTGACGTTGTCTTCGGCCCCGAGTTCTTCCTTGAACGTGTTGCCCTTGGTCGAAGCTCGCACGTCGACTACCTTATCGAGCAGCAGTGCCAGCACGCATGCCAGCGAAACGCCGAGGATCAACGACAGCACCGACAAGACCAGCCCGCTCGGTCCAGAACGATACTCGGGCAAGGTCGGACCGGAAACGAACCGAGCTTCCGTGACATGCTTGGTTCGCATCTGCTCGCCGACCAGCATGATCTGGTTGTAAACCTCACGCGTCTGATCGTCCTGCAGGTTCTTACCCTTGAACACGTCCTCGCCGATCTTCGTGAACTCGGTCAGCAACGCGCCCCCCGTCATGACTTGGCGGCTTCGTTGCTCGATCCGCTCGTAGAAGTCATTGCGCAGCGCGTTCTGTGCAGCATCCCGCTCGAGCAGAGTGAGTTGCGATTTCAGGTCCGCGATCTCGGTCTCTGTCCCAACCAGTTGAACAACAGGGGAGAGATAGCGCGACGAATCCTTGTCGTTGCCAGTCGAAAGCAATTGGCGCGCCTCCATCTTGGACGCCTCCGGGTATTTGCCCGCGATGGATCTTGCCGCTTCCAACCTGGCGGCAGCCTGCGTCAACGCCAGCCGCTTCTGGATAATCTGATTATCGATCTGCTGCTTCTTTGCCTTGGTCTCACTCTCCTTGGTGTAAATCGTATCCATGAGATCCTCGCTGAGCATGGTGTCCTTGATGTAATCACCCATCATCTGGACCCGGGCCTGAGCGTCGTCTGCGGACTGACTCTTGAAAGTGATCGAGAACCCCAAGATGCCGACGGATTCCAACACACCTTTAGCATCTGTGATGTATCGCAGGTCATCCTTTGACAGCGGCAGCACAGCTTGCAGGTGTTTCTGTATGAACCGCTCGCTCAGCGCCCCGAGCAAATAGCGGCCATTCGGATCATCAAGCTTCTTATTCTGGTCGAGGTAACGGCGCAACGTCTCGCGATCCCAGAATGCCGCCTTCTGTGCGTTATATTCTGCAAATTTACGCGGCGCGCGCATGAACCCTTCACTGGAGTACTGGCGACCAGCCCAGAAAAATAGCGCAAAACAGGCCACACTGAAAAAAACGGCGAATACAGCGACCTTGCGCCGAAGTTCCCAGCAACGCAGCAATAGTCCCTTCAAATCGAAATCCGACAGGATTTCTTCTTCATGCATTACTGGACTATCGTTCCTCATCACTTCCTTCCGTTCTCAGACATCGTTATGTTTGTTTAAATGCAATGGGAGTCACATGGGGCGCGTTATCCCACTTCCCACCTCGGCGGAGCCACGTCGCAGGCTGCGAATGTCCCTTTCGGGCGTCACATCATCGACAGAAAAAACGGCAATTTCATGGCAGAGCCGCCGACAGGACAGCTGCGGTAGCAGTGGCATAATTTTCTGATATTTCCGCAACACTCCAGAAGCCTGCCTAGCCAACAATAGGCGATTTTGAAGGCCTTTGTGCGAAAGCACAAGAATCAATGCCCATCTGCTATGCGATACGTGCCACGCGATAAGTTGATTGCTATCCATTCGACCCACTACCCCACCGCAGTCGGGTTGACGTTTTCCCCGCTCATTATCGACGGACACCTTTTACGCTGGCGGCGGCCTAACCGCTATCCGTGTTCAACGTGCCGGCGGGCAAGTCGAATCCCGGATCACGAGTTCATATTGCAGATTCTCGTGCACCGAGTGGGGCTTCAGTCCCGGCAGATGCGGACGATGAATCGCCACCAGCTGCTCGACCGCTGCATGCGCCATGGCCTGGATCGGCTGGCGCACCGTGGTCAGCGCAGGCCAGAGCTGGCGCGAAAGTGGTGTGTCGTCGTAGCCGCAGATCGAGAGTTCTTCCGGCACCTTGATGCCACGCGCCTGCGCTACGCGCAGTACGCCAGCGGCCATGTCGTCGTTGCCGGCAAAGATGGCGGTCGGGCGCGGTTCGCGGGAGAGCAATCGTTCGGCGCACGCCACGCCTGACTCGAAGGAGTGCTCGCCCTGCTCCACCAGGTGTTCATCGACGTCGATACCGGCCTGCGCCATGGCATCGCGATAGCCGAACACGCGCTGGTACGCCGCGCCGTGGTCGGGGTCGCAGACCACAAAGCCGATGCGGCGGTGGCCCAGACCGATCAGATGCAACGTCATGTCGCGCGCGGCAGCGCGGTCTTCTGTGTTGACCGACAAGCCCTTGTGCTCCCGATCCGCGGGCGCAAGACGCACGTAGTCGATGCCGGCCTCATCCAACGCGTGAATCAATGACGGCACGTCCGACACAGGCGGCGTAAGGATGATGCCGGCCAAGGCACGCTGGCGCGCGCTCTGGATGATCTGCTCAGCAAGGTGCGGATCGCGGTAATGGCAAGGCGTGAGCAGCAGGCTGTAGTCGAGCGCCTGGCACGCTTCCAGTGCGCCGTGCTGAATATTGACGATGTAGTTGTCAGAGGGGTTGTCGTAGACCAGCGCGATGATGTCGGCGCGCTTGCTCGCCAGGCGGCGGGCGGCGGGGTTGGGCCGGTAGTCGAGCGCCTGCATCGCCTCGACCACCTTGGCGCGCGTCTTTTCGCTGATGTTCGGCTCGTGATTCAACACGCGCGAGACGGTCTTGATGGACACGCCCGCCTGCGCGGCAACATCATCGACGGTTACGGCTGCGGCGCCCCGTTTCATGGTCTGGCGAAGTTGGTTCTGGAACACGGGACGGGCGCATCGCGCGCGCCCGCCGAGCGTTCGATTTTAACGCCAACCACCACGCTGCGCGGCCGAAAAAAACTAACGGGCGCGTAATCCCGAACGGCCGATCGGCACCCGCACGATACCTTGCGCCAGGCTCACGCCAAGCAGCACAAGCCCGCCGCCAACCCAGTGATAGCCATGCACGGTCTCTCCGAGCATGAGCGCTGCCAGGCCTGCAGTGAAGACAGGCATCAGATTCATCAATACCGCCGTGCGCTCGCTGCCGATGCGCTTGAGGCCCTGCATCCACAGGTACGACGCCACGATCGACGAGGCAATGCCCGCAAACACCACCAGACCGACGCCCTTGGCTGGAATGGAAAGACTGTGGGCGGTCAAGGCCAGCGGCACAAGCATGACAACGGCGACCAGCACCTGCACATACAGGTTGAGCCATTGCCCGAACGGCAACGCCCAGCGTCGATACAGGATGTTGTACAGCGCATAGGCCGTCGCGCCGATCAGCACGAGCACGTCGCCATGGTTGACGCCGCCTTCGAAGAGATTGGCCGGGTGTCCGCGCCCGAGCAGATACAGCACGCCGAGCAGCGACACGACCACGCCTGCCACCGCCTGCACCCCGACCGGCTGGCGAAAGACGACCCCATTCAGGATCAGTCCGAGCATCGGGATCAACGCACCGATCACGCCCATGTTGGTGGCGCTGGTGCTGTGCGCTGCGTAATACGCCAGGCATTGGTACAGCACCATGCCCAGCAGCGCCAGCACCCCGAAGCGACGCCACTGCGCCAGCACGGCAAGGCGCTCCCGCCAAAGCGGCCGCGCACAGAACGGCGTGAGCACGATCGCCGCCAACACCCAGCGATACAGCGAAATGGCTGCCGGATCCACCACGCCAGCCGCAGCCTTCGAGACGATGGTGTTGGCGGCCCAGATCACCACCGCCAGCAAGGGATACAGCACAGGCACGCCCGCCTCCTTCAAACGCGACACGCAACGAAAACGTGCAGTGTAGTAATGTCCGGTTCAAAACAGATAACGCAATCCAGACAACCTGACACATCAAAGGCGACAACGTGCACACCGCCTATCGCGAGGCCGATCTGCGCGTGCCCAAGGGCGCACCGTTCTACTTTCGCTACGATCACTTCCAGCCCGAGACCGACATCGAGCCGCACACCCACCCGTGGGGACAGCTCAACCGCATCGCGCTCGGGCTGATGGAGGTGGTGGTCGAGACGCGCCGGCTGACGGCGCCGGCCGAATACCTGATCTGGGTCCCGGCCAACCAGCCGCATTCTGCATCGATCCGGCAGGCGACGGACTTCCTCTCGGTCTATGTCGCGGAGCCGCTTGCGCGCCGGCTGCCGCCAATGGCCTGCCTGATCCAGCAGACACCGCTGGTCCGCGCCCTGTTAGAGGACTTCCAGGCACGCCGCATCAGCGTCATGACCGACGATTGGGATCTGCGCCAGTTCGAGCTGCTGGTCGAGATGCTGGGCCGCGCCGGCCATACCGACAGCTACCTGCCCGACAGCAAGGACCGTCAACTAGAACCCATCCTGCAGGCGATCCGCCTGTTCCCCGCCGACAATACTCCGCTCAAAACCTGGGCGGAGCGCGTCCACAGCACCGAACGCACGCTCGCACGGCGGTTCCAGCACGAGCTTGGCATGAGCTTCGTACAGTGGCGCAATCGCGTTCGCCTGCTGCGCGCACTGGTGTGGCTGAAAGAGGATTGCTCGATCCAGGACATCGCACTGGCACTCGGCTACGGCACGCCATCGGCGTTCATCGCCATGTTCCGCAAGCAGATCGGCTTCTCGCCGCAGCGGTATCGCCGACAGATGTGCGGCGAGGTGGCGCGCGCCTAATGCCCATGGTTCGCGCCGTCGCGCCTGGAAAAGACGCGCACGGAACATCGCTGCGCCCCCACCCTGCACCGAGCCCCGACATCGACCGCGACTGGAGGCGCTGGGAAGCCGAGCCCAGCGAGGTCAACGCCCTGCGTGTCGCGCCGCCGGCCATCACAACTGGCGGCCGGATACAGGCCACGGACTGCCGCTCGGCGCTCCGGCGGCGACCGCGCCGAATGAAAACAATGGTGGGAAACCGGCACCCTGTCTGCATTTGCCGGCCGCGGCATCCCGTAGAATCAGACGCGTTGCAGATTCGGAAGTCCGCCCATGTGCCTACCTCGATTTGCACCTTTGCCGATGCTGGGATGGGTCCTTGTCCTGAGCGTGCCGGTATTCAGCGGCTGTAGTTCGCTGATGTCCGAGGGCACCACGGCGGCGGCGGGTGTCGGCGGTGCGGCGCTGGCCGCCAAGGTGACGGACAACGCAGCCGTTGCCACCGGCATCGGCCTGGGCGTGCAGGCTGGCGCCCGCGCGGCGCTGCAGCGCAGCCAACGCGTCGTCCATACCGAAACACAGGACCAGATCGCCGAGGTGGCCGGTACGTTGCACGACAACGTCGTGGGCACCTGGCAGATCAAGCACGGCATGCCCCTAGAGCCGGATGAACGCGGGCGGGTCGTGGTCACACGCTCGATCAACGGGCCGCTCGTCAACTGCAAGGAGATCCTCTTCACCGTGGACGGCGACGCGGCCCGGGTGGACTTCTTCATCGCCACGATCTGCCATGACGGCACGCGCTGGAAATGGGCGACCGCGGAGCCCGCCACGGCACGATGGGGCTCGCTGCAATGAGCGGCACGTGGCGTCTGCTTGCCTTCTGTGCCAGCCTCTGTGCCGGGTGCTCGTCAGTCGGGCCGCTGACCGGTGCGGCTGCGGGCGTGGCCACCGGCACGGTCACAGCCAACCCGGCCGTCGCCTATGGCGTGGCCGTTTCCGTCAATGCCGCGACCGACGCCTCCATCAAGTACGTGACCCGACAGTGGGCGGCAAGCGAACAGGATGCCCTGGCCACCGCCATAGGCCGGCTCAACGACAGCACGCCATCACTCCGTTGGTCGTTGGAGCGCCTGATGGGCATCACCAAGGCACACGGCACGATAGTGCTGGTGCGTACGTTGACAACACCGCTGGCCACTTGCCGCGAGGCCATTCTCACCGTCCAGGAGACCACCTCCAAGGCCGCTCCCGGCTACACCATCTACGCATGTCTGAACGGCGGCGCCTGGCAATGGGCCAACGCAGAGCCTGCCGTACCCCGCTGGGGCAATCTGCAGTAACGCAGCATCGGGACCTGCAGTCTTTGCTTCGCCTCCCGCCACACCGGCTTGCTCCATCCACGGCAAAAAACAAGTTGCATGTCTAATCATAGTGACCTACCATCACGTCATCATGTTCGACCACTGCCTCTACTTCAACACCACCGCGCTGGCCCGCAAGCTCGACCGGGTCTGGGCCGAGGCCTTCGCGCCTTTCGACCTGACACCTCCGCAAGGCTTCATGCTGAGGGCGATTGTCGAGCGCCCAGGCATGCTGCAGAGCGAATTGTCGGAAGCGATGTCCGTTACACGTCCCACGGCCACGCGCGCGCTCGACGGCCTCGAAGCCAAAGGCTTGATCGAACGCCGCAAGACTGAAGCCGATGGTCGCGAGACCGCCATTTTTCCAACGCCGGCGGCCGAGAAGATCGGCGCCGCGTTGAACCAGGCCAGCGGCGCCGTCACCGCTAGGTTGAAGCGGGTGCTGGGCAGTACCGAGTTCGCCGATACGGTCACAAAAATCCGAGGTGTGCGCTCCACCCTGACATGAGCGTTTTTTTCGTCCATTTAGTTGCATTGCTAACTACAAAAGGAAGCTATCATGCCGATCCTCAACGTCAAAGTCAGTGCCCAGCGTTCTGCGCAGATGACGCAGAAGATTGCCGCTACGCTGCTGGAACTCACGTCCCGCATTCTTGGCAAAGACCCGAAGGTGACGGCCATCGCCATCGACTACGTCGACCCGGCGGACTGGATCGTCGGCGGGCAGACGCTGGCAGCGCAGGGCAAGAACAGCGTCTATTTCGACATCAAGGTGACGGACGAAACCAACACCAAGGCGGAGAAGGCGCAGTACATCGCCGAGGCGTTCGAGGCCTTTGCAGAATTGCTCGGCAACCTGCATGAAGAGAGCTACATCTACGTGCAGGACGTTCGCGCTGCAGCCTATGGCTATGGCGGCAAGACGCAGGAGTACCGCTACCAGCACGCTTGATGTGCAGGCTGCGTCGCCCCGCCCCAAGACAGACAGGTGTGATCATGAACCGCATGAGTGCGTTTTTTGCGGCCAGTTGGCTGGCCGCGGCATTGCTGTACTTCGGCCAACATTCGCTTCCGGTCACGGCGGTGGCAGGCGTCGTCCTGCTAGCGGGCTTCGACCTGTTTCGACCTTGATGCGTCCAGGCGATGTTCAGCGGGTGCGGTGCTGTGCCCGGTAGCGCAGCGGGCTGGCGCCATGGCCCGTGGCAAATGCCCGGCTCAGTGCGCTGACGCTGCCGAAGCCGCACTCGTCGGCAATGTGATCGAGCGGCTGCATGCCGGTGCGCAACAAGAACGCCGCCAGTTCTAGCCGCAAGGCCGCCACATAACGCCTCAGGTTGCTGCCCGTGGCGGCGGCAAAACGGCGCGTGAGCGTCCGCTCGCTCATCGCCGCCCGGACAGCCAGTTCTGCCAACGCGGGCGGCGCGGCCAGCTCCCGTTCCACGATCTCCTGGATAGCCAGTACCGCCGCATCGCCGTGACGCTTGAACTGCGCGGTCCACACGGCCATGTGCTCATACGACGGCAGCGATTGCGTAAGTGCCGTGCGCAGCATCCCGCGCGACGCACCGGCACCGCGACAGTGGTCGATCACGTAGGCGCAGGCGTCCACGGCCGGATTGATGCCGCTGACCGTGATAAGGCGACCATCCACCACCAGGGGTTGGTCAGGCGTGTACTGCACGTCAGGGAAGTGCCGGGCGAACCAGGCGCGCTCGCTGGCGAGGCCCGTTGCGCGGCGACGATCGAGCAACCCCGCTTTAGCAAACAGCGGCGCGGCATTCAGGCCCACCACCAATGCGCCCGCGTCGTAGCGCGCGCGCAGCCACGCGGCCAGGCGCATCTCGTCATCGTCCAGCGCCACCTGCGGCGCAAACTGGGCCGGCACGATCACCACGTCGTAAGCGGTGTTGTCCAACGCCGCCGTGGCAGCGACCGGCCTCTCGCCAAAGCTGGCGACGTCAGCGCCATCGACCGACAGCAGATCGATATCAAACAGCCGGCTCCCCATCACGTCCACGCTGCGCGCGCGCATGGTGCCGGCAATCAGCAGCATTTCCTGCGTGAGAAACACGTAGCCGGCAAACAGGCGCGGCGGCAGCAAGATGGCGATACGGGCGCGGCAGGAAGGATCCGCACGTTTGGAGGCCGCTTTCGACTGGCGCTTCATATCAATAATGTGGCGGTTCAGATCAACCGGAATTGTCGCGGCCTTGCTCAAATACCGCAACCATTCGCTGTCACCCGGAGCCGCCATGATTGCCCGCACCCTGTTCGACGCCGAACACGACACCTTTCGAGAATCCGTCCGCCGCTTTATCGACGCCGAAGTCCTGCCCCACCACGAGCGCTGGGAAGACCAGGGCTACGTCGACCGCGCCATCTGGGAAAAGGCGGCCGCCGCCGGCTACCACTGCGCCAGCATGCCCGAAGCGTATGGCGGCGCAGGTGCCGACATCCGCTACAGCACCGTTCTGATGGAAGAGATCGCGCGGGCAGGCGCAACGGGCCTGGGCTTCGGCCTGCACTCGGAAATCGTCGCGCCGTATCTGCTGCACTACGGCAGCGAGGCGCTGAAACAGTCCTACCTGCCCAAGCTGGCGAGCGCAGAGATGATCGGCGCGATTGCCATGACCGAACCCGGCGCGGGCTCCGACCTGCAAGGCGTGCGCACCACCGCCACGCGCAGCAGCGACGGCAGCCACTACGTGCTCAACGGCTCGAAGATCTTCATCACCAACGGCTGGCACGCGGATGTGGTGATCGTCGTGGCGCGTACCACGCCGGAAGGCGGCGCCAAGGGCACGAGCCTCTTCGTGGTCGACACGAGCATGGAGGGCTTCAGCAAGGGCAAGCGCCTGAAGAAGGTCGGCATGAAAGCGCAGGACACCGCCGAGCTGTTCTTCGACAACGTGCGCGTGCCGGCCGCCAACCTGCTCGGCGAAGAGCATCGCGGCTTTGCCTACCTGATGCAGGAGCTGCCGTGGGAGCGTCTGCAGATCGCCATCGGCGCCATCGCTTCGGCCGAAGGCGCGCTTGAATGGACCCTGCGCTACGTGCGCGAACGCCAGGCCTTCGGCAAATCCATCCTCGATTTCCAGACTGCGCGGCACGCACTGGCGGAACTGAAAACCGAAGTGCAGATCGGCCGCGTGTTTGTCGACCAGTGCATCGCGCTCAAGCTGGCCGGCAAGCTCGATGCCGCCACGGCGTCCATGGCCAAGTACTGGACCACCGACCTGCAATTCAAGGTGATGGACCGCTGCGTGCAGCTGCACGGCGGCTACGGCTACATGTGGGAATACCCCATCGCCCGCGCGTGGGCCGATTCGCGCGTGCAGCAGATCTACGGCGGCACCAACGAGATCATGAAAGAGCTGATCGCCCGCACCCTTTAACGAGCACGACCTTCAGGACGCAACGCTATGGAAGCCTATATCTACGACGCCGTGCGCACCCCGCGCGGCAAGGGCAAGAAGGACGGCAGCCTGCACGGCGTGACGCCGCTGCGCCTGGCCGCAACCGCACTGCGCGCCATCCGCGATCGCAATCAGCTCGACACATCGCTCGTGGACGACGTGGTGCTCGGCTGTGTGGAACCCGTGGGCGAACAAGGCGCGTGCATCGGCCGCGTGGCAGTGCTGTCCGCAGGCTATGCCGAGACGACGGCCGGGGTGCAGATCAACCGCTTCTGCGCCTCGGGCCTCGAGGCCTGCAACATGGCCGCTGCGCAGGTGATGGCCGGGCAAAGCGACTTCGCCATCGGCGGCGGTGTGGAGAGCATGTCGCGCGTGCCGATGGGCGCCAGCGGTGGCGCATGGCCGGTCGACCCGGCCGCCGCCATCCCGCTGTACTTCGTGCCGCAAGGCGTGTCGGCCGACACCATCGCCACCAAGTGGGGCTACAGCCGCCATGACGTCGACGCCTATGCCGCAGAGAGCCACCGCCGCGCCCATGCGGCCAGCACGGCGGGCTGGTTCACGGGTTCCATCGTGCCGGTGCGCGACCAGAACGGCCTGACCATCCTCGACCGCGACGAGATGATCCGCCCGCAGACCACCGTGGACACACTCGCGCAGCTCAAACCCTCGTTTGCGGAATTGGGCGAGCAATACGGCTTTGACGCGGTGATCCGCCAGCGCTATCCGGAACTGGAACGCATCGAACACGTGCACCACGCGGGCAACAGCTCGGGCATCGTCGATGGCGCCGCGGCCGTGCTGATCGGCAGCCGCGAGGCCGGCAAGCGCGCGGGCCTCAAACCGCGTGCGCGCATCCGCAGCTTTGCGAGCATCGGTTCGGAGCCGTCGATCATGTTGACGGGGCCATCGTATGCAGCAGAGAAAGCACTCAAGCGCGCCGGCATGTCGGCATCCGACATCGACCTGTACGAGCTGAACGAAGCCTTCGCCTCGGTCGTGCTGCGTTTCATGGAGGTACTGGCCGTGCCGCATGACCGCATCAACGTCAACGGCGGCGCCATTGCGATGGGCCATCCGCTCGGTGCAACGGGCGCCATGATTCTCGGCACGCTGCTCGACGAGCTGGAACGGCGTGGCGCAAGCACGGGCCTGGCCACGCTGTGCGTCGGTGCCGGCATGGGCACCGCCACCATCATCGAACGCGTTTAAGGAGCGTGCTGACATGATCGACATCACCATCGACACCGACGGCATCGCCACGCTCACGTGGAACCAGCCGGGCCGCGCGCAGAACGTGCTCAACGGCGACACCTGCGCCGCCTTTTTTGCCGCCATCGACCGCGTATGCGCCGATGCCAGCGTCAAGGGCATTCTCGTCACCTCGGCCAAGGCGGATTTCATTGCCGGCGGCGACCTCGAATGGCTGCAGGCCAGCGACGACGCAGCCACGTTGTTTGATCGCACGTGCGAGCTGCACCGCATGCTGCGCAAGCTGGAAACCTGCGGCAAACCCGTGGCCGCCGCGCTGCCGGGCTCCACGCTGGGCGGCGGGTTGGAGATTGCGCTCGCCTGCCACTACCGCGTGGCGGCCGACAACGCCCGCGCGCGCTTTGGCCTGCCGGAAGTCACGCTGGGCCTCTTGCCGGGTGGCGGCGGCACGCAGCGTCTGCCGCGCTTGATTGGTGTGCAGAAGGCGCTGCCGATGCTGCTGGAAGGCAAGCGCATCAAGGCGGCCGACGCGCTCAAGCTCGGCATTGTCGATGCGGTCGTCAATGCGGGCGAGGAAGCCGATGCCGCGCGCACGTGGCTGCTGGGCGACGGCCAGACCCGCGCGCAGCAGCCGTGGGACATCAAGGGCTACAAGGTGCCCGGGGGCGGCATCGCCAGCCCCGCCGTGCAGCAGCTATTCACGGCGGCCAACGCCATGCTGCGGCAGAAGACCTACGGCAACTATCCGGCAGCGGCGAGCATCCTGTCGTGCGTGTACGAAGGGCTCATCACTGATCTCGATACGGGCCTCAAGACCGAGGCGCGCTACTTCGTGCAGGCGGTGCTGTCTCCGGAAGCCCGCGCGATGATCCGTACCCTTTTCTTCAGCCTGAACGCCGCCAACAAGCTGGCCGCGCGCCCGGCCGATGTGCCGGTGCGGCGCTACGCCAAGGTGGGCGTGCTCGGTGCCGGCATGATGGGTGCGGGCATTGCCTATGTCACCGCCAAGGCGGGGGTGCCCGTCGTGCTGCTCGACACCACGCAAGAAGCTGCCGAACGCGGTAAAGACTATTCACGCAAGCTCGTCGAGAAACAGGTACAGCGCGGCCGCCTGCATGCCGAGCAGGCCGAAGCGCTGCTCGCCCGCATCAAACCGACCACCTCATACGCGGACCTCGACGGCGCGGGCCTCATCGTCGAGGCCGTATTCGAGCAGCGCGAGATCAAGGCCGACGTCACGCGCATGGCCGAAGCCGTGATCTCGCCGGACGCCATCTTCGCGTCCAACACCTCCACGCTGCCGATTACCGGGCTGGCGGAGGCGAGCCAGCGGCCGGGCAACTTCATCGGGCTGCATTTCTTCTCGCCGGTCGACAAGATGCCGCTGGTGGAGGTGATCGTCGCCCGGCAGACCACGCGGGCCACGCTGGCGCAGGCGCTCGATTACGTGAAGGCCATCGGCATGACGCCCATCGTCGTCAATGACAGCCGAGGGTTCTATACGAGCCGCGTGTTCTCGACCTACGTGCTCGAAGGCCTGGCGATGCTCGCCGAAGGCGTGGCACCCGCATTGATCGAGAATGCCGGGCTGCAGGCCGGCATGCCGGTCGGGCCGCTCGCGCTGATCGACGAAGTCTCGAGCGAGCTGATCCACAAGGTCAACCAGCAAACCCGCGCCGACCTTGGCGTGGCTTACATCGAGCGACCGGGCGAAGCCGTGGCCGAGCGCATGGTGGCGCTGGGGCGCATCGGCCGCAAGGCAGGCCAGGGCTTCTACGACTACCCCGAAGGCGGCAGGAAGGCGCTCTGGCCGGGCCTGGCCGCCGAGTATCCGCCGGCCGCCACGCAACCTGACGCGCAGACCCTCGTCGACCGGCTGGTCACGGTGCAGGCCGTGGAAACCGCACGCTGTCTCGACGAAGGCGTGGTCACCGACCCGCGCGATGCCGATGTCGGTGCGCTGCTGGGTTGGGGATTCCCGGCTTTCCGCGGCGGCCCGGTCTCGCATATCCAGCGCGTGGGCGTCGACGCGTTTGTCGAGCAGTGCGATCGTCTGGCCGCCGACCATGGCCGCCGCTTTGCGCCGCCCAAGCTGCTGCGGGATATGGCGGAACAGCACGCGGTGTTCTATACGCGGTAGCGTCGGGGTGGCCCGGGGGCATCCCCCGCTTGCGTTCACGGGGGCGAAGCATCTGCCTTCGCCTGCCGTGTCCCCTCCCGACGACCGCCCCTTCTTCCGACATCCCGGTGCGCCATCCTGTCAGGCGCACAGCCTCGTTGCGCCCTGAACACCAAACCCGACCGGTTCTCTGCCCAAAAGCAAACGATCACGCACTTTGAGCCTGCACTCGATATTGGGGCAACATGGAAGCTGCGTCGATCGATATAGTCGGAGTACGCGCACGGGGCGGGCGGGCAGATGCCGCCTGCGCGCCAGACGCCGCCCGGACACGACAACATTGAAATGGGGATGGGGATGGCCTTGGAGCAACCGGATACGTCAGGTCGCACCATACGGCGACGGCTGCGCGCCTGGCTGTCGCCGCTGAACGTTGGTGTCGCGGTATGCCTCGCCGCCATCTGGTGGTTCACGTTCGACCAGCTCGCACAGGCACGGGATCGGCTCATCCACAATGCCGAGATCCGCACCCGACTCGAGGCGCAAGCGTTCGGCCAATATTCGCTTGGCAGCACCCGCCGCCTGTCGGAGTTTCTTCTGGATCTCCGCGCCAGCTGGCTGGCTGGCCGGGATGTGTTCGAGCGGGTCATTCACGAGCGCGAAGAGGCGGTGCGCGACCTGACCTCCCAGGTTGCCGTCATCGACGCGAACGGCCTGTTGCTCTACAGCTCCATCGGACCAGTCAGCCAGCCGGTCGACCTGAGCGAGCGCGAGCACTTTCGCGTGCACAAGGCGTCAGGCGGACGCGACGTGCTGTTCATCAGCGATCCGGTGCAGGGCAAGGTGTCAAAGAAATGGTCGATCCAGTTCACGCGGCCGATCCTGAAAGATGGGCAGTTCGCAGGGGTGATGGTGGTGTCCGTCAGCCCCGAGCAGTTCGCCAGCTTTGCCAACACCCTCACCGTCGGCACGAACGGCGTGGCCAGCATCATCAAGGAATCCGGGCAAGTGATCGCCCGCATGCCCGACCCGACAGCCGGCATCGACAGCCCGCCGCGCAAACGACGCTTCAACGAGCCGGGCGCCCAGGAGTCGGGCAACTATCGCACGGTGTCCGGTACGGATGGCGTCGAGCGCCTGCTGGGCTATCACCACGTGCCCGAGATCGGCTTGTACTTCCTCGTGGGGGAGTCCATCGCATCGATCCTGGCGCCTTATGAGGCGTACCGCCGCACCGCGCTGGCAGGGGCCATCGGCTCGACATTGCTCATGGCACTGCTGTACGCGACGCTGCGCCGGTCCATGTCCCAGCGCAAGCAGCACATTGACGAGATGCGCCTGGCCTCGCTCGTGTACGCGTCCAGCAGCGAAGCGATGATGGTCACGACACTCGACGGTACCGTCATCGACGTCAACCCGGCCTTCACGGTCACAACGGGCTATACAGCGCAGGAGTTCAAAGGCCAACACAGTGATGCCATCCGGTCTGAATGCAATGACAGCGCCGTGGTCGACACCATGCGCACGGCCGTCACGACCAAGGGCACGTGGAGCGGCGAATACCTGATCCGCCGCAAGGACGGCACCGAATTTCCGGCGCTGCTCACCGTCGACACGTTTGCCGGCCACAAGCTGGGCGCGCCCAGCCGTGTTGCGCTCATCCACGACATCACCGAAAAGAAGCGTGCCGAAGAGGTGATCTGGCGGCAGGCCAACTTCGATACGCTGACCGAACTGCCCAACCGGCACATGTTCTATGCGAAGCTGCGCCAGGAGATCCTGCATGCCAGGCAGGCGGCAACCGCCGTGGCGCTGCTGTTCATCGACCTGGACCGGTTCAAGGAAGTCAACGACACGCTCGGCCACGATCAGGGCGATGTGCTGCTCAAGGAGATCGCCCGGCGCATCTCCGCCATCGTGCGCGGCACCGACACCGTCGCGCGCCTGGGCGGTGACGAATTCACCATCATCCTGCCCAACCTGCCAGACGCAGGCGCCGCCGCCCCGATCATCCGCAGCCTGCTCGCGCGCATCGCCACGCCGGTACAGCTTGGCGAAGAAAGCGTCGAGGTGACGGCCAGCATCGGCCTGGCGTTGTATCCGCGCGATGCCGACAATGCGGAATCGCTGCTCGTGCGCGCCGACCAGGCGATGTTTGCCGCCAAGAGCGCGGGGCGCAACCAGTGGTCCGTCTTCACGCCCGCACTACAGCGGGCCGAACAGGAACGCCTGCGCATCACCAGCGACCTGCGCATCGCCATCGAGCAGAAGCAGCTGGCGGTGCATTACCAGCCCATCGTGGATCTGCGCAGCGGTGCGATCAACAAGGCCGAGGCGCTGATTCGCTGGACGCACCCCGTGCGCGGAGAAATCGAACCGGCCGATTTCATTCCGGTGGCCGAGGAAACCGGCCTGATCGTCCAGATCGGCAAATGGGTCTTGAACGAAGCACTGACCGAGGTCACGCGCTGGCACACGGTGCTGGGCAGGCACATGCAGGTTTCAGTGAACAAATCGCCCGTGGAGTTTCGCGCCGCCGGACAACTGGGCGACTCCTGGGCCGATGTGGTGAAGCGCCGGGCGATTCGGCCAGGCAGCCTGGTCATTGAGATCACGGAAGGCGCGCTGATGGAAGGCAGTGCCGAGGTGGTCGATCACCTGACCCGCCTGCGCCAGGCCGGCATCGAGATTGCGCTGGACGATTTCGGCACGGGGTATTCGTCGCTGTCGTACCTCAAGCGCTTCGACATCGACTACATCAAGATCGACCAGTCGTTCGTGCGCAGCCTCGCGCATGACCCGAAGGACATCGCGCTGTGCAGCGCCATCGTGAGCATGGCGCACGCCCTGCGCATCAAGGTCATTGCAGAGGGCATCGAGACCGAGGAGCAGAAGGCGATCCTGGTGGCGGCAGGCTGTGACTACGGGCAGGGGCACCTCTTCTGCCCGCCGGTGCCGCCCGCAGCCTTTGAAGCCTTTGTGGCCAAAAGCCAGCTTGCCGAAACCTGATGCCTGTCAGCCGCCGCGCACGGCCCGCGCAAAGGCCTGCGCCACGTCGGCAGAGGCATCGGTGATGGCCCAGTAGCCCATGCCGGCGGTGCGCCAGACCATGAGCTGGTAGCCGCGCTCGGTGCGCAGTACGGGCTCGGTGTCACCGCCCGCCTCGGGGCGTACGTACAAGTCGATCGGATGTTGCGCTGAGCGGTAGACGAGCACCGCCACCGGGCGCCAGTCGATGTAGTCCAGCCGGCGCAGCACTCGCCTGTGTTGCGCACGGCGAGGGCCCCACGGTCATCCGCGTACACGCGCGCAAGTTCACGTTCACGCCCGACAAGATCACGCTCAAGCGCGGCGTGCCCGTGGTGTTCGAGCTGACCGGGCAGGACATCCTGATGGGCCTTTCGATTCCGGATTTCAACGTGCGCGCCGATGTAGTGCCGGGGCAGACCGTGCGGCTGGCGCTCACGCCGGACAAGACCGGCACGTTTGATTTCCTGTGCGACATCTTCTGCGGCTCGGGCCACGACACGATGAATGGAACGTTGACCGTCACCTGAAGCAAAAGAAGAAAGAGAAAAAGCGAAGTGAAACGCCCCGACCTGTTCGGGGCGTTTTGATTGATGGGATACGGGCATGGCGGATGTGCACAACGGCATACGGTTTATTTGCAATGCGCGGGAATAAACCGTCGGCCTGCTGTGTTTACTCCGCTGATACACCCTAGACCCGCCCCTGGAGGACTCCATGTCATTACGCTCGGTGCCGCTTCCACGCACGTTGCTGCTCGCTGTGCTCGCCCTCATGTCAAGCATCGGAGCACACGCCGCGCTTGCGCAAGAAGCACCTCCACAGGCCAATCGCGAGCAGGCCTTCCTTGCCGAGAACGATGTCGCCATGAGCAAGATGATGGACGGGATGGCCCCCAGGCCCAGCGGCAACATCGACCAGGATTTCGTGGCGATGATGACGCCGCATCACCAGGGCGCCATTGATATGGCCGTGGCCTACCTGCGCTACGGCCAGAACGAACAGCTGCGCCGCATCGCGCAGGAAATTGTCGTCTCGCAACAGCAGGAGATTGCAGCGATGCGCCTGGCGATTGGCCAGCCGCTGCCCCCATCTGCACCGGCACCCACGCAGCTCGGTGCCGCCTCTACCACAACCGCACCCGCGTCCCATGCGGCGCATCACGCCCACACCACCCGCCAACAGGAAGATTGATGAAAAACCGACTGTTTGTTGCCACGACACTTGCCGCAGCGGCGATCACGTGCGCCGCGAGCGCCAGCGCCGGGCAGGCACCCGCATCCCTCGCATCACCGGACATTCCCATCAGCCATCGGGATCGCGTCTATGCGGCTGAGCAATTCTCGAACACGGTGTCCGTCACGGACCCCGCCAGCAACACGCTCCTGGGTGTGATCAAGCTGGGCGATCCTGCACCGGGCAACTTCAGCCCGCTCTACCGCGGACAGGTGCTGGTGCATGGCATGGGATTCTCGCCAGATCACCGGACGTTGGCGGTGGTCTCGATCGGTTCCAACTCGGTCACGTTCATCGACACGCAGACCAACGCGGTCAAACACACGACGTATGTGGGCCGCTCGCCTCACGAGGCGTTTTACACGCCGGATGGCAGCGAGGTCTGGGTGACCGTGCGCGGCGAGAACTACATCGCGGTGCTGGACGCCAGCACCTATGCGGAGAAGACGCGTATCACCGTACCGGCGGGCCCCGGCATGCAGATCTTTTCGCCGGACGGCAAGTACGGCTACGTGTGCTCGTCGTTCAATCCGGAAACGGTGGTGATCTCGACGGCGGATCACAAGATCGTGGGACACATCAAGCAGGAATCGCCGTTCTGTCCCAACATTGCAGCCACGCCGGATGGCAAGCAGGTGTGGCTCACATTGAAGGACATCGGCAAGGTGCAGGTGTTCAGCGCCGAGCCACCGTTCAACCCGATCACCTCGTTCGACACCGGCCCCATCACGAATCACGTCAACTTCGCGCATCACACCAAGGGGACGTTTGCCTATGTGACGATTGGCGGCACGAACCAGGTCAAGGTCTTCCGGACAGACAATTTCGAACAGGTCGCGACGATTCCCGTCGGCAAACTTCCGCACGGTCTATGGCCTTCCGGCGACGGCACACGCATCTACGTCGGCCTGGAGAATGACGACGCGCTGGCTGTCATCGACACATTGACGAACAAGGTCGTGTCTACCGTTCGGATCGGCCAGGCACCGCAGGCGCTGACGTACGTGCCGAACGCTGTGCCCAAGGGCGACGGCACGACGAACCTGCAGCCGCTCGGCATGGCAGGGCAAGTCAGCCATCTTGCGCTCGTGCCGGCAGGCGCAGACAAGGCAGACGCAATGGCCGTACCCACCAGCGTGGCGCTGTTCGATCAAGGTCTCGTTCAGGTACTCCAGGCATCGGTGACCGGGCTGCAGCCGAAGCAGCCCTACGCGCTTGCCTTGTCACAACATGCAGATGGCAGCGGACCGCTTGAGCGCCTGGCGAGCTTCATGTCCAACCCGGCCGGGGGCGCCATCGTCAACTCCATCGGACAGATTCGTCAGGTGGTCACGCCTGCCAACGCCGACGCTGACAACACGCGCCGGTATCTTGTGATTGCACCGGTGGTGTCCGGCAAGCTGGGCAGTGCGGTCCAGGTTCAAGCGCGCTAGGCGATGTGTGCCCCTGCGGCGTGCTTGCCGCGCGGGGCGCACTTCTTGCTGATGCACCGGTGTGCCCAGCTCGGCAACATGCCCATGCTAGGATGACCTTCCCCCCGGCAGCCGCCACACCGCACATGACCACCATCTACGCGACCCTCGGCGTGCAGCCGGACGCGACCCTGGACGAAATCAAGCGTGCTTACCGCCGCGCTGCGATGAAGTGGCACCCCGATCGCAACCCCGGCCGCGAAGCCGAGGCTTATGCGGCGTTCCAGGAGATTCGCGAGGCCTACGCCATCCTCTGCGATGCTGAACAGCGGCGCGTCTATGACGAGGTCTTCGCGCAGGAAATGCAGCGCTGGCAAGCCGAGCAGGAGGCGCAGGAAGCACAGGAGCGAGAAGCGCAACGCGAGCGCGAACGCCTCGCGCAGGCGCATTACGAAAAGATGGTCGCCATCGCAATGCGCTTTGCCGACGACGGCCACAATCGCGACGTGCTGTTCGGCGTGCTGCTTGGCAGGGGCGGCGATGCAGAACTTGCCGCGCGCATTGCCGACAGCGTGTGGGCTTTGCAGGAAGCACGGCGCGACACCGCGGCCACCACAGACACGCCCGCCAGCGAAGCGACGCCCCAACCCGATGAGGTGACTTCGCCCCAGCGGCACGCGAGCGCGTTCGAGTCGTTCTGGCAAGGGTTGTTTGGTCTGCGGCAATAGTTGCAGATGCCAGACGACGCGTAGAGAAAGCAATCGAATGCGCGGCCACCGCTCACTTGCAAATGGTGGCGGCGATCAAGCATGTCGGGCACTCGACGGCCCCGGCCATATCGTTGAGAATCCGGGCGATATTTCGGCTGCTATTGCGTGCCGTTGGCATGTGGAGAATCAATGCGAATCGATGTAGAGATCGTCAGGTCGTTGACTGACGGAGAGAGCGGGGGAAACCCCGCGGGGGTTGTGATTGACGCTGATGCGCTCGACGTTAACCAGAAACGGGAAGTTGCCAGGCAAGTCGGGTTATCAGAAACAGCCTTCGTGTCGAAGTCGGGCATAGCGACGATCAAACTCGAGTTCTTTACGCCAACGCGCCAGATTGCTCACTGCGGACACGCGACGATTGCGACCTTCTCGCTGCTGAGGAAGCTCGGTAGGGTCGCCGATGGAAGTCTGTCAAAAGAGACGATCGATGGCTGCAGGACCGTTCTCGTTGACGGTGACGTTATCTTGATGCAACAGCAGCCTCCCGTGTATCACCCAATCAAGCAGGAATCCGATCTCGCTGCGCGAATTGCAAGATCGATTGGGATGAAGCTGGAGGACATCTATGGCATGGCAGAACCGACCGTGGTCAACACGGGCAACAGCTTTCTTATCGTTGGGTTGCCCGACGAATACTCCGTCGCTGCAATTCGTCCGGATCAGCGGGCGATCGAAGCGATTAGCGAGGAACTCGACCTGATCGGCTATTACCTCTTTTCGACATCAACGCGGACTGCTGATCGTCAAGCAGGAGCGCGCATGTTCGCACCAAGATTCGGGATTCATGAAGAGTCGGCAACCGGCACAGCAGCAGGCCCTTTGGCTTGCTTTCTATACGAGAAAATGGGCGTCAAGCACCGGGTGATGACAATAGAACAAGGACAACTGATGCTGCCGCCATCTCCGAGTGCGATCAAAGTGATTCTCGATATTCAGGAAGGCACGATCGCTGGATTGATGGCCGGAGGGACCGCGACATTGGAGCAGTCTGTGAGGGTAGATGTCTGACTGACGGGGTCGGTGACGGACTGCCCGACATACGCCAATTCTGATTTATAGTTTCGCCCCTGCTCAGACGAAGCAGCCATCGGTACACTCTGCGCCATCGTTTTCCGTGCCATAGAGAAAGCGATCGAGGCTTGGAACCCTCGGACGTAACGGGCAAGCGCCGAGCATAGGTGCTTGTCCTCAACCGCTATGGCTTGGCTTCGTCTCCCTCATTGGGCGAGCCAGGCTTGTACGGCTTCGGCCGTGCCGATCGTTATGTCTCGGTGTTCCAAACCTGCCTGTGCTCGCCCACCCCTCCCCAAGGGTTGGGCGCGGTTCCGTTCATCACATGAAGAGGAATGCCGTGACCCGCTCAATCTCCCACGCCGCCAGCTCACACGCGGTGTTCAACCGCAACGCTGCCGGCAACGCATGCGCAACAAGCGCGGCCCATACGCCGGAACACCTCCAGCAACAACGCTGACTTCATGGGCGACCCAGGCACATGAGGTCTGCTGGCACCGATGTTGCAGCATCGGTGCCGGGGCTTGCCTGGGCTCGCCCACCCTTTGCCCGCTGTGAAGCACGTCACGCATCCACGACTTCGGTCGTAATGCAGACAACGTCGATACTCGCCGCGGATTGAACGTTCGACCGCAAGGAGTCCGTCGACTCGCCATCAACATGTGAATTCTTGTTGGGTTGATAGAAGTCGGAGACCGCGCAAGCTAGCCTTGCCAGTTCTCCCGCGTTGGCTGCCGGTCGGCTCATTGCCAAGCGCGGATTCCATGACTTCTGTTGGAACGCCGCCCATGGGCAACCGTCTTGCTTTGCTGAATACGCGCACAGTGTCCGTCACGGGCCACGGCCTGCCAGAAACTCTGGGCAAACCGGCGCTGGTGTTCTCCAAGCTCTCCGGCACCGAGCGGCTGTGCGAACTGTTCGAGTACGAAGTCGAACTCAAGACCCCCGACGAACGCAACGTCCTCTACGGCCCGGGCGCCAACCTCGACACCAACGCCCTGCGCGGCCAGGAACTCACTGTCACCATCGCGTTGGACGGCACCGACGCCGGCACCCGACAAATCAGCGGGCTCGTCACCGACATCGTCGGTCCCACCCCGGTCCATGGTGGCCGCCAACTCAAATATCGTCTCACGCTGCGCCCCTGGCTTTGGCTTGCCACGCTCAACCGCGACACACGCATCTTTCAGCAGCAGACCGTGGTGGAGATTCTGGATGCGCTGCTGGGTGGCTACATCTTCCCCGTCGAACGGCGGCTCGACATCGCCCGCTACCCCAGGCGCGAGTACCAGGTCCAATACAACGAAAGCGACTTCGAGTTCTTCCAGCGCCTGACGCAGGAATGGGGCATCGCCTGGCACATCGAACATTCGGGCGGCAAACATCGTTTGGTGCTCACCGACGGCAACGGCGCGTTTGGTCCATTCGCCAGCCCCGCCTACCAGACCATCCGCTGGCAGCCGTCTTCCGACCGCATCGACGAAGAACACCTGCACACCTTCGAGCTGCACGACAAAGTCGTCTCGGGCCAATGGGCGGCCACCGACTACGACTTCGTCAAGCCGAGCGCCGACCTCACCGTCCGCGCCGCCGATCCGCTCGATACCGCCCACGCCAATGCCGAAGTGCGCGAATGGCCCGGTGACCACAGCCAGCCTACTACCGGAAACGACCCTTGGAAGGAAGGCGACCAGATCGCCCGCATGCGCATGGAGGCCCTGCGCCAGCACGGCCGCCGAGCCCGGGGTGCCGGCAACGTGCGTGCGATGGTCCCAGGCTGCACCTTCACCCTCGCGCACTTCGTCCAGAGCGACGCCAACCGCGAATACCTCATCCTTGGCGCCCAGCTTCTGATTGAGGACGTAGCGGACGCAACCGACGCAGCCTACGGCGCCATGCTGGCTGTCTTCCGGTCTGGCCTGGATGCCATGGATGGTTTGCTTGATCGTGGTCTCTCACTAACCGCGGCCGTCACCAAGCTCAATCTCGTACCCCGTTTGGCCTGGGTGCTGTCCGACGAAATTATCCCGGCACTCGCCAACAAGCTGGGTTCCAAAACCGCCTCGATGTATATCCATGGCCTGAGCCTGTTTGGCGGTGTGCGCATCGTCAATGCCGACCGAAGCGTGATGCAGCTTCGGGCGTCCACGCTGGACGATCTAAAAGCGCAGAACACCAAACTATATGGGCAGCTAGGCCGATCCCAACGCCGCGAAGAAGCCGTGGCCTTCGCCCGGCAGGCCCAACGCATGGCCCGGAATGCCCGACTGGTGTGGTTTGATCCGAAGGATCTGGCCAAGACAACTGGATTGGGAGCGTTGGAGCTGAGAACTACAGCCGACGTCCCCGGTGTCAAACACGTCAAGGCCGCATTGGGTTCGCCGCACGTCAACATCGGCGCGATCGCCTGCATTCTGCAAGGCGTGGCGGTCTACCACGCCACACAGTCCTTCCGGGCTGCTGGCGAGTTTGATGAAGCGGAGAAAGGCACCAAGCTCATGGGCGGGCTGGTGACGATGGTGGGGACGCTGGCCGAGCAGGCGGGCGTGGCCGTGTCCAAGGCGCCGACGCATCCGCTTGTAGCGCGGACCATGCGGGCGACGCCGCAGGAGGCGTGGGTGACAAAAGGGGAAAAGCTGGCGCTCAAAGGTCGGTGGATTGGCTTCGCGGGGGCGACCGTTGCTGTGGGTTGGGATGGCTACCACTCCGTCGATGAGTATATGAAAGGGAATCGCCTTGTCGCACTTCTGTATGGCGCCTCATCCATTTCCGGCCTCGCAGCGGCAACCATCCCACTTGCAACGGAAAACTTCTTGCCTTTCCTGTTTGGTGCTCCCGTCTGGCCGGCGCTTGTCATTCTGTTGGGCGTGAACGTTGGCCTGGCCATGCTGGATGATCCCGCCACGCTCAAGTGGGTTCAGAAATGCCGCTTTGCCAAGCGACCCGACCCAGACAAGTATCACTCGATGGAGGCCGAGTGGAAGGAGTTTGTGCAGTTGGGAATCCAAGTGAAAGATGAGGGCATGCAATGAAGTTTCCAACCAAGGATGAACGCACTCCGTTCTACTTCCAGAAAAAGGGCAAGCCACTTCGGGAATGGGAGCGAGAACACCGGCTCCACATTGACCAACCAGCGAGCGACGAGATTTGCGAGATTGGAAACGTCTACCGCATCGACTCCACGTGCATGGAGATCACAGACGAATCGCAAACGCGTGTGCAGTTGGCCGGGATGCTGTTCTTGATCTGTGCAGTCGCGGTCGGATTTTCACTTTCCCTCGGGGCGATGTTTGCATCGACACCATTTCATGTCTCAGCCGAAGAGATGAGGGAGAATGGAAACTGGATTGCGACTGTATTTGGAACGATCCTCGGGCTTGCATCTTCTGCATTCTTCGGCCTAATGGGAGGCGAAGCAGCCCGCCGCTACCTGTTCTCCCTAAAGCACCGTCCCATCCGCCTGAACCGCAACGTGCGGCGCATCTACGCCATGCGCACCAAAGACCGCGATGGCCTCTGGGAAGTCCCCTGGAGTAACGACGAGTTCTTCTGCATCGGCAAGCGTAGGGTGGGCGGCCTGTCCACCAGCTATTCCATGTACGACATCCGCCACTACACGCTGGATGCCGATGGCAACGTCGTGCGCGGCTTCGTACTGGGTCGGCTGATGTTCACGCTGGAGCAAGCCCAACAACAATGGGAGTACTACCGTCGCTACATGCAAGACGGCCCCGCCGATTTGCCCGAGCCGCACCGCTTCTGGAACCCCCGCGAATCGTTTTGGGAAGGCTTCAAGATTTGTCGCGAAGACAAGCTCTCCAGCCTGTTCAGTTCGCTCTTCGACTACATCTTCTTCCCGTTCATGCTGCTGGACGCGACGGTACGCTGGCTTGTGCTTGCCACCTGCAGCGACCCGGTGTGGCCCGCGGAGATTGAGGCAACCTGCAAACCCGAACCCAACGACCCGTACGCCCGTCCCTACGCCGACGACTACATCGGTTTCGCGAGCGGACCGGGCGGCAGGCCCTCGCGGGCAGACCTGGAACGCGCGTGGGCACTGGAACCCCAACGCAGGCGAGACGGCGCGCTGACCCGATCCGAGGCAGAAGCCATCCTCAAGCAACAGAGATCCCAGACGGTGGTGTAACGCGATGATCGCGCCAACGCTCGATTCCCCTGTCAAAAATTCAACATGACTCACGAACAAACGATCGCCACCGCTTCCGCAACAACCAGTACGGGCCCGTTGGCCTGGCGAGCAATCGAGATTGAGCAGCACACGGACGAATGGAAGCTCAGAGCGCTGCTGATGGACGGTTTCATCACCGAAGCCGTCCATGATCAAGCGATCCAATTGCTTCAAGACACGGAGGCCGCCAGCACGAAGCGCATTCTCCTTGACGCCCCACTATTTGCAGGCCCTGGTGGTGCCATGCATTGGCTGGTCAAGCATGGTCTCGTGCCTAACGAGATGTTGGATGAGGTTGCATCCAAGGTCTTGAAGACGTCCGAAAGCGACGAAGACCTCGTGGCCGAGACCCGGCTAATTTCCTATTGTGAGCTGGATCCAGACCGTTTTCTGGAAAAAATCCGACCGATTTCGATCCGGATGAATCGGCGTAAAAGGCTGTGGCGCTTTGGCGGGTGGGCGACAGGGCTTGGCGTTGTGGCGGCGGCAGCAGCCTTCTACCTCGCCCCTCCCACCACGCCAGCCTGTAAATCGAAGGGGGCATCCGCATCCTTATTCAATATATCGATGAGTTCGTACTTGTCATCCATCGATGCAATACAGGCAGGACATCCTGATTTGTCTAACATTCGAGAAATCGGATACGAAAGAACTTCACGCTCCCGTGGATGCACGGTTGATCTCAAGATCGGTAACTTGAAGACGACCGTTGGTTTTGTCATTCGCCCAGCAGCCGAGGGGGGGTCTGGTTTTGAGGTCGCCATGGTGCCCGCGGAGTTTGTTCAGACCCAATACGGTGGCGAACGAGATAGCGAATCCCTGGGGGCGCCGATCGGAAACGAGAGGCTTCGCAAGGCATTCATGAACGGCCTGGAAGTGCTGCAAAAGAAAGACGTTTCAGCCTCACCCACAAATAATCGGCAGGACCGGTTCGGCGTCAGCCATTCAAAAACATTGAGCCAGCGCGTGATGTCCGTGAGCCCCACGGCCGATTGCACCGAGAAATCGCCCACCCAACTGTCATGCCCTTTGCGCATCGCATACGAGGATCCGCTACTTGCAAAACTCTCGGAAAATGGCGTGCTTGAAATCGATGAGAAATTTACCTTTGAAAAGAAGGGGCAACTCGGTCGATGGCATGTGTCGGAGCAATTTGAGGCTGAGTTTCTGGCTGCATTGAGCAAGGCATTGGCAGCCGCGCCTAAGAGCCTATTCCCCGAAAGTACCAGCGAAGGAAAAATCAAAGACAGAAACTAAGGACAGCGCAAGCATGGACGGAAGCATGATCACAGTCGGTTGCCGCCACTCCCATGGCGGCCATGTCACAACGGGCTCGCCAGACAGCCAGCTCGATGGCAAACCCATCGCGCGGCGCACAGACTGGGTGGACTGCCCGATTCACGGGCCCAACACGATCATCAAGGTGCGCTGCGATATGGAGGTGGACGGCGAGCCCGTTGCCACGCATGGGGACGAGACCGAGTGTGGCGCGATGCTCATCGGGAACGGCTGCGCCATTGTGGATTGACACCACAGCGCCATAGGTTCGCGCTGCCACCATCCATCGCTCGCTCGTCCCCACCGCTGGTCGGCGCGAAACGCGCGCAGCAGTACCAAGCCAGACCAGTGGGCGACTTCAGCGGCCACACGGTACGCCACATTGATCACCGTGCCCCCAACAACCGACACTCCGCCGACAACGCCAGCAGGTTCGGATCACGCTCCCGATTGCGCTGTATCACCAGCACGATGTGCTGACTGATCGCATAGCGTGCGGCCAGCGGAATCAGCTGCACCTTGGGGCTGAAATCCGCCACGCGACGGGGCAGCAACGCGTAGCCGATGCCGCCGCTCACGAGGTTCATGAGCGAGAAGATGTCGCCCACGCGCAGGGCAATCTGCGGCGCAAAGCCGGCCTTGTCGAAGGCGGCCATGAAGTCGTGGTACGTCGCAAAGTCGTCGCCGAGCGCAACGAACTTCTCGCCGCGTACAGCTTGTAAATCGATCTCCGCTGACGCCGCATACGGCGAGCCGAGCGGCGCGGCAAACAGAATCTCATCGTCGAACATCGGCACGGTCAGCAGGTCTGGATTGCGCAGCGGCTCGCCCAGCGCGATGACGATGGCGTCGAGCTGGCCGTCTTCCAGCTTGGCCAGCAGGCTGCGATTCGAGCCCAGCGTGAGTTCGATGTCGAGTGCGGAGCGGCGCGTCTTGAGCCCCGCAAAGATGCGCGGCAGCGTGCCGACTGTCATCGAATAGAGCCCGCCGATCTTCAGCGTGGTTGACGAGAACCCCGCCGCTTCGCGCGTGCGGCGCACGCCAGCTTCGCACTCGGCCAGGATGCGTTCCACGTGTTCGGCAAACACGTAGGCGGTGGAGAGCGGAATCAGCTTGCGGCCATCGCGCTTGAACAGCGGGCAGCGCAGGCCTTCTTCCAGCGAATGCAGCGCGCGATGCACGCTCACCGTGCTCTGCCCGAGCGCTTCCGACACGCGCGCCATGTTGCCCAGCGTCATGAACGACTGGAACACCTCGAGCTTCTTCAGGGTGATGTCTTCATCGATTGCCATGGCAGGGTCTCCTCCGGGCGCGTTCTGTCGGCGCGCTGCTATCAGAATCGGTCATTGTTTCATTAACTTCAGGTTAATGAAACCACGCCTAGGTTGATTGAAGTGCACCTTTTTACAGCCTACGGTACAGGGCATCAAATCCATCAAGGCTGGAGACGCCATCCAATGCAACCGATGCCCGCCCAATCGGCAAACGGGGCCAACGCACCCATCCCGCCGCAATGGCGCCGCCGACGCGACGAGAAAGAACGCCGCCTGGCCGCAGCCCGCCGCATCGCCAACGGCAAGGTCATCCCCACTGGCGACATCGTCGCCGCGCTCGAAGCGCTGCTCGCCCCGCGCGACCGCGTCGTGCTGGAAGGTAACAACCAGAAGCAGGCGGATTTCCTCTCGCGCTCGCTGGCCAAGGTGAACCCCGAGCGCCTGCACGATCTGCACATGATCATGCCCAGCGTGAGCCGCGCTGAACACCTCGACATTTTCGAAGCCGGCATCGCACACAAGCTCGACTTCTCGTTTGCCGGGCCGCAAAGCCTGCGCATCAGCCAGTTGCTGGCCGACGGGCTGCTGGAAGTCGGCGCCATCCACACCTACATCGAGCTGTATGCACGGCTGGTGGTGGACCTGATTCCCAACGTGTCGCTGGTGGCCGGTTTCAAGGCGGACCGCGACGGCAACATCTACACCGGCCCGAGCACCGAAGACACGCCCGCGCTGGTCGAGCCCACTGCGTTTTCCGACGGCATCGTCATCGTGCAGGTCAACGAGATCGTCGATGACCCGGCCGACCTGCCGCGCGTCGACATTCCCGGCTCGTGGGTCGACTTCATCGTGCAGGCCGACAAGCCGTTCTACATCGAGCCGCTGTTCACGCGCGACCCGCGCCTCATCAAACCCGTGCACGTGCTGATGGCGATGATGGCCATTCGCGGCATCTACCAGCGGCACAACGTGCAGTCGCTCAACCACGGCATCGGCTTCAACACCGCTGCCATCGAGCTGATCCTGCCGACGTACGGCGAGCGCCTGGGCCTCAAGGGCAAGATCTGCCGCAACTGGACGCTGAACCCGCATCCGACGTTGATTCCCGCCATTGAATCCGGCTGGGTGGAAAGCGTGCACTGCTTCGGCACCGAGCTGGGCATGGAGCGCTACGTAGCCGCACGCCCCGATGTGTTCTTCACCGGCCGCGACGGCTCGCTGCGCTCGAACCGCATGCTGTGCCAGCTCGCCGGCCAATATGCGGTGGACCTCTTCATTGGCGCGACGCTGCAGGTGGATGGCGACGGGCATTCGTCCACCGTCACGCGCGGTCGGCTCGCCGGCTTTGGCGGCGCGCCCAACATGGGCCACGACCCGCGCGGCCGCCGTCACGCAACGCCTGCGTGGCTCGACATGACCGAACCGGTGACGATGCTCGAGCGCGGCAAGAAGCTCGTCGTGCAGATGGTCGAAACATTCCAGGAAGGCGGCAAGCCGACCTTCGTCGACACGCTGGATGCAGTGGCCGTCGCCAAGCAAAGCGGCATGCCGCTGGCGCCCATCATGATCTACGGCGACGACGTCACCCACCTGCTGACCGAAGACGGCATCGCCTATCTTTACAAGGCCCGCTCGCTGGAAGAGCGGCGCGCCATGATTGCGGCGGTGGCGGGCGTCACATCCATCGGCCTGCGGCATGACCCCTCCAAGACCGAACAGATGCGTCGCGACGGCCTGATCGCCCTGCCGGAAGACCTTGACGTGCGCCGCAGCGATGCCAGCCGTGAATTGCTCGCCGCCAAGAGCATCGCCGACCTGGTCGAATGGTCGGGCGGCCTGTACGACCCGCCTGCACGCTTCCGGAGCTGGTAATGGAGAAGACATTGCAACGGCCCCTGCCGGCCAGCCCGAGAGCACGTGCGAAGCGATTGGCCGCGCTGGTCGTGTCTGCCCTCATCGACGAGGTGACGCTGTCGCCCAAACCCGGTCTGGTGGATGTGCGTGGCAACGGCGCACATCACGATCTGGACTGGACGCTGATGGTGCATTCCGCCCAGACCCTGCGCCCGGCGTTTGAAGCCATGGCATTGGCTGGCGCGCAGATCGAAACGCACGCTGGCGAACAACTCGCGCTACGCGAGCGCATCGGCCGCCTCGGCCGCGAAGGCGAAGCGGCCATGCTTGATGCCACCGGCGGCATCAACACACACCGTGGTGCCATCTGGGCGCTCGGCCTGCTGGTCACGGCTGCAAGCCAAGCGCCGCATGCATTGAGCGCAGCAGCAGTTGCGGGGCGCGCGGCGCAACTGGCCAACATCCCGGATCGCTTTGCGCCTGTCTCCACTGGCCACAAGGGCGAGCGCGCCTGCAATAACTACGGCGTCGGCGGTGCGAAGGGCCAGGCCTGTGCCGGCTTTCCGCACGTGATCAAGGTCGCCCTGCCGGCGTTGCACCATGCACGCGCTGCAGGCATTCGCGAAGACCATGCGCGCGTGGATGCATTGCTTGCCGTCATGGCTGCGCTGGACGACACCTGCGTGCTCGCACGCGGCGGCGCCAAGGCACTGCACGTCGTGCAAACCGGTGCGGCCACCGTGCGCGCAGAAGGCGGCTTGGCCACAGCGCAAGGCCGTCGCGCTTTCCGCACGCTTGAACAAGACATGCTGGCGCTGCACGTGTCGCCCGGCGGCGCGGCCGACCTGCTGGCTGCCGCACTCTTCCTCGACCGCCTGCCGACAGACGCGCGCGCAGCGTCCGACATCGAATCCGCTCATCAGGAAACCGAACATGGAGCAGCTTGATTTTCAGTTCACCGGCGGCGCACCCGCCGCGCGCCGTGCGTATGCAGGCGTGGTCGGCTCGGGCGACCTTGAAGTGTTGCTGACGCCGGGCAACGCCGGCCAGATCGACGTGGCCATCACCACGTCCGTCAATGGCATGAGCGCGACGTGGCAGGCGCAGCTTGCACGTGTGTTCGGCTCGCACACGTGGCCGGCGGCAAAGATCATCATCAACGACTTCGGCGCGACACCGGCCGTGGTGCGGTTGCGGCTTGAGCAGGCGCTTGAATCGCTTAACACGCTCGGGTCATAAGGAGAAGCCATGTCACGCAACCCGATTGAACGCGACAGCTTTATCGAACGCGACGCGCGCCGACGTGCGATTGCCCTGCTCGACCCCGGCACCTTCCGCGAGCTGCTCGACCCATTCGAGCAATTGACCTCGCCGTGGCTGCCGCGCCAGGGCATCGTCACGCAGGCCGATGATGGCGTGGTGGTGGCCCGCGGGACGCTGGGCGGGCAACCTGCGGTGGTGCTCGCCATTGAAGGCGCCTTCCAGGGCGGCAGCATGGGCGAGGTGTCCGGCGCCAAGATTGCCGGCGCGCTGGAGCTGGCGGCAGAAGACAACCGCAATGGCATTCCCACACGCGCCGTCATCGTCTTCGAAACCGGCGGCGTGCGGCTGCAGGAAGCCAACCTGGGCCTTGCCGCCATTGCTGAAATCCACGCTGGCATCCGTGCGCTGCGCGAATACGGACCGGTGATCGGCATCACCGCGGGCGTGGTCGGCTGCTTTGGCGGCATGAGCATCGCGGCGGGCCTGTGCAGCTACCTGCTGATGACGCGTGAGGCACGCCTCGGCCTGAACGGCCCGCAGGTGATCGAGCAGGAAGCCGGCATTGAAGAATACGACTCGCGCGACCGCCCGTTCATCTGGAGCCTGACCGGCGGAGAGCAGCGCGCCGCCACCGGCCTGGCCGATGTCTGCATCGAAGACGATTCCGTCGCCATCCGCGCACAGGTGATCGAGTGGCTGAGCGCCGGCGCGCCCAAGCACCAGCGCAGCGAGCAGATCGACCACTACCTCGCACAACTTGCCGCCGTCGACACATCACGCCAAGCCACGGCAGAAGATGTGCGCATGCACTACGCAAAGGACGTCGCATGAGCCAGAACGAACTTTCCACGCGCGGCGCAACCTGGATGCGTGCGCTTGCCGACGGCACACCGGTGCCGGGTTACGGCAGCACGCTGCAAGTCGTCGATGCGGCGCTCGCAGGTCAGCCCGCGCGCTACATCGCCGTCGTGCCCGATGCCGAGAACCGCTTTCCTCGCGCACGCAACGGCGAAGTGGGCCTCATCGAAGGCTGGCAGCTCGCGCGTGCCGTGCGCGATGCCATGACTGCCGATGCGGGGCAGGAAAAGAAGCGCGCCATCGTCGCCGTCATCGATGTGGCAAGCCAAGCCTACGGGCGCCGCGAGGAGGCCTACGGCATCCACCTCGCCCTGGCTGCAGCGGCGGATGCCTACGCTGCCGCCCGCCTGGGCGGTCACCCCGTCATCGGCCTCATCGTCGGTCGCGCCATGTCGGGCGCCTTGCTGGCGCACGGCTACCAAGCCAATCGCCTGCTCGCCCTGGACGATGCCGACGTGATGGTGCACGCGATGGGCAAGGCCGCGGCGGCGCGCGTGACGCTGCGCTCGGTCGCCGAGCTGGAACGCCTCGCGCAAGAGATTCCGCCCATGGCATACGACATCGCCAGCTTCGCGTCGCTCGGCTTGCTGTGGAAACTGCTGAAGGTCAAATCCGCCGACGCACCCGACGCCGGAGACGTCGACACCGTGCAGACCGCACTCGCCGCAGCACTGGCCAACATCGCGGCTGATCCATCGCGCGGCTTGGAAAGCCGCCTGGGCGCACCGCTGCGCAGCGCATCGTCAGAAGTCCGCAAACGCCTACGCGAGCAATGGAACACGCAGTCAGAAGGCGCATAACGAACAGGAGACACATCGCGGCGTGAACACATGCGCCCCGACGGTTTGGCCGTACCTGCCCTAGATGGCGCCTTCAATTTTTGTAAGCGGGCGGAAAAAAGGCGGGGAACTGTCTGAGCGCAGCGAGTTTTCCCCGCCTCCGCACGGTTACGAAAATTGAAGGAGTCCTTCGCCATCTCGGGCGCGCCTTTCTTTGCTTACTTTCTTTGGCAAGACAAAGAAAGTAAGTCAGCCCCGGCAGGGGATGAAACAAGGGATGCACCACCAACGCAATCAACGCAGGCAACGCAAAAAACCAGTCCTCACCCCTCGATCACCAAAACACCACAACAGGCGACCCATCGCCGTTCCTTCAGGAGACAAAGACGTGATCATTTACGGTACAACCCTGCTGGCGCTCTGTCATCTCGCCGGCCTCTTCCTGGGCGATCTGCTCGGCCAGGCCATCGGCGTGAAGGCCAATGTCGGCGGCGTGGGCATCGCCATGCTGCTGCTCATCTTCGCGCGGCTCTACCTGCACAGGCACGGGCTCATGCCCGCCGCCACCGAGGCGGGCGTCTCGTTCTGGGGCGCGATGTACATCCCGGTGGTAGTGGCCATGGCGGCCACGCAGAACGTGGTGACGGCACTGCGCGGCGGCCCCGTTGCGTTGCTCGGTGCCATCGGCGCGGTGATCGTGTGCGGTGTGTGCATCTCGGTCATCAACCGCACTGGCAACGCGGAAGACCGGCGCCCCCTGCCCCCGCTGCCTGAAACCGAACAAGCCCGCGCTTAAGGAGTCGCACCATGCTGTCAATGCTAGAGAAAGTTCTGCAGCACAACGGGCTGGTCGCGGCGTTCGCGCTGGTCGGCATCGTCATGGGCCTGTCGATGTGGGTATCCAGGAAGCTGACGTTTGGGCGCGTGCACGGCTCGGCCATCGCCATCATGATCGGGCTGGTGCTCGCCTATTGGGGCGGCATGCAGACCGGTGGCGAACGCGGCCTGGCTGATCTGAAGCTGTTCGGCGGGATCGGCCTGATGGGCGGGGCCATGCTGCGCGATTTCGCCATCGTGGCCACGGCCTTTGAAGTGCAGGTGACTGAGGCACGCAAGGCGGGCATGATCGGCGCCGTCTCGCTGTTGCTCGGCACGGTACTGCCGTTCATCGTCGGCGCGTGTGTTGCCTATGCCTTCGGTTACACCGATCCGGTGAGCGTCACCACCATCGGCGCAGGTGCCGTCACGTACATCGTCGGGCCGGTGACCGGTGCAGCGCTGGGCGCCACCTCCGATGTGATGGCGCTGTCGATTGCCACGGGGCTCGTCAAGGCGATCCTGGTGATGGTCGGCACGCCATTCGCTGCCAAGGCGCTGGGCTTGAACAACCCGCGCGCGGCCATGGTGTTCGGCGGATTGGCGGGTACGGTCAGCGGGGTGTCGGCGGGTCTGGCGGCCACGGATCGGCGCCTGGTGCCTTACGGCTCGCTGGTGGCCACGTTCCATACGGGTATCGGCTGCCTGCTCGGGCCGTCGATCCTGTTCCTGGCCACGCAGGCATTGCTGCGATGACACCCACGCCGCTGCGCGCGCACGATCTGCTGTGGGTGTCGGAGACACCCGTGGCGACGGACGACGCGCCATTGCCGGACTGGGCCATCACGGCGTGCCGGCAAGGCTCGCCAGTCGTTGTGCGCCGGGCCCCGCGCGGCAACGATGGTGCAGTGCCGGTCGGCCTGCGCGGGGGTGCGCGGCATGAACGCTGCGCAGCGACGGTGTCTGCCAGCAGCATCACGCGTGTGGTCTCGCCCGAGGCGCTGGCCGCCACAACGGCCTCCATCGCACCCGACGCGCCGTTTGCGGCACTGCGCACCTTGCGTGCGCTTGCAACAAAATTCGACGCGCTTGGCTGGGCGTGGGGCCCGACCGGCGGTGCGGGCTTCGCGCTCGCCAGTGGCTTGCCGGTGCTGCATGCGGATAGCGATCTCGATCTCGTGCTGCGCATGCCGCATGCACCGTCGGCCGCGCAGCGCAATCAGCTCGTGCACGTGCTGGCCGAAACCGAATGCCGCGTCGACCTGCAGATCGACACCGCGCGCGGTGGATTCGCGTGGCGCGATTGGCTAGCGTCGCCGCATCAAACGTTGCTCAAGACCGATCACGGCCCACACCTCGTTGCAGATCCGTGGAGCGAATGCGCATGAGCGTGCTCTTCATGTTTCCTGGCCAGGGGAGCCAACGCGTGGGCATGCTGCATACGCTGCCTGACGACCCGGCCGTGGCACAAACATTGAGCGAGGCGGGCGACGTGCTGAGCGTCGATCCGCTCACGCTCGACACCGCAGAGGCATTGCGGTCGACCGTGGCCGTGCAGCTCTGCCTGTTGATTGCCGGTGTGGCTGTGGCACGCACGTTGGTTCGGCAGGATGCGGGGCCGGACATGGTGGCGGGCCTGTCGATTGGCGCGTGGCCTGCAGCAGTCATTGCAGGCGTGCTGGAATTCAGCGATGCGCTGTGTCTGGTATGCCTGCGCGGGCAACTCATGGAAGACGCGTACCCCAGCGGCTACGGCATGGCCGTCACGGCCGGACTGACTGAACCCGAGGTTGCCGCCATCGTGGCGCAGGTCAACTCGGCCGCAACGCCAGCCTATGTCGCCAACCTGAATGCGGAACGGCAGATTGTCGTGGCGGGTAGCGATGCGGCGCTCACGCAAGTCATGACGCGCGCGCATGCGGCGGGCGCATCGACGGCAACGCGGCTGTGCATGGCAGTGCCGTCGCACTGCCCGCTGCTTGATGCACAGGCAGCTGAACTGGCGGCAGCCGCTGCAAGAGTCACGCCGCACGCACCGCAACTCACCTATGTGAGCAGCAGTCGTGCACGCGCGCTGTTCCGCGCACATCTCATTGTCGAAGACCTGGCCTGGAACATGGCGCGACCCGTGCTCTGGCACGACACGCTGCGCCACGCGCTGGAGCGCGGCGCACGGATGGCCGTGGAGATTGCGGGCAACGGTGCGCTGATGCGCCTCGCACAGCCCGTCTTTGCAAATGACGCGGTGCTGGATGCGAGCAGTGGGCTCGATGCGGTGCGGGTGCGGATACAACGCCAGCGGCGTTTGGACAGCCGATAGCGGATAAAAGAAACGGAGCTTCGCGCCCCGTTTCCTTTTGCCCCTCGCCGCTTAAACGATTTCCCGCGTTTCCATGAACTGGATGTCCGGGAAGCGCTCCTGCGTCAGCCGCAGGTTCACTTGGCTCGGCGCCAGGTACACGTAGTCGCCCGCACCGTCCAGCGCCACGTTGTGGCCGGCCTTGTCGATCAGCTTGTCGATATCTTCCTGCTTGCCGCGCAGCCAGCGGGCCGTGGAGCACTCATGCGGTTCGAAGATGGCATCGACGCCGTACTCGTGCTCCAGGCGGTGCGCAACCACATCGAACTGCAGGATACCGACGGCGCCCAACACGAGGTCGTTCGAGGCCAGCGGGCGGAACATCTGCGTGGCGCCTTCTTCGGCCAGTTGCTGCAAACCCTTCTGCAACTGTTTGAGGCGCAGCGGGTTGTTCAAGCGCGCGCGACGGAAGAACTCCGGCGCAAACGACGGGATGCCCGTGAACTTGAGCGTCTCGCCTTCCGTGAAGGCGTCGCCCAGCCGGATCGTGCCGTGGTTAGGCACGCCGATGATGTCGCCGGCGAACGCCTCTTCCGTGGTGTTGCGGTCCTGCGCCATGAACGTGATGGCGTTGTTGATGGCGACCGTCTTGCCTGTGGACACCTGCAGCAGCTTCATGCCGCGCTCGAAGCGGCCCGAGCACACACGCACAAAGGCGATGCGGTCACGGTGCTTCGGGTCCATGTTGGCCTGGATCTTGAAGACGAAGCCGGTGAACTTCTCTTCCATCGGCTTGACTTCGCGCGTCTCGGTGGGGCGCGCCAGTGGCTCGGGCGACTGGTCCACCAGCGCATCCAGCAACGACTGCACACCGAAGTTGTTCACCGCCGAGCCGAAGTACACCGGGCACTGCTTGCCGGCCAGGAACGCCTCTTTGTCGAACGTATGCGATGCGCCGCGCACGAGTTCGATGTCGATGCGCAGTTCTTCGGCCTGCGAGCCCAGCACGCGATCCAGCTCCGGGTTGTCCAGGCCTTGAATCAGGCCGGCGGTGGCGCCCTTCTCGCTGTCGGCGTTCGGATCGAACAGCTGCACCGTGTCGTTGACCAGGTGATACACGCCCTTGAACGACTTGCCCATGCCGATCGGCCACGTCATCGGCGCGCACTGGATCTGCAGCACGCTTTCGATTTCATCGAGCAATTCGATGGGCGCGCGGCCTTCGCGGTCGAGCTTGTTGATGAACGTGAGGATGGGCGTGCTGCGCAGGCGGCAGACGTTGAGCAGCTTGATGGTCTGCGCTTCCACACCGTTGACGGAGTCGATCACCATCACGGCGGAGTCGACGGCCGTGAGCGTGCGGTACGTGTCTTCCGAGAAGTCTTCGTGGCCAGGGGTGTCGAGCAGGTTGACGATGTAGTCGCCGCCCTCGTTCCGGTACGGGAACTGCATCACCGACGACGTCACCGAGATACCGCGCTGCTTTTCCATCTCCATCCAGTCGGATGTGGCGTGGCGGTTGGCCTTGCGCGCCCGCACGGCGCCGGCCATCTGGATGGCGCCGCCGAACCACAGCAGTTTCTCGGTCAGCGTGGTTTTACCCGCATCCGGGTGGGCAATGATGGCGAACGTCCGGCGGCGCCGGATCTCCTGCTGCAGCGTACTCACGGGCAAAAACCGAAAGGGAAGGAGTGAAAAATGCGGATGGTTGCGCACGTGGCACGTGCGCTGGCCGGCGGGGTCGTCCCGGCGGCCGATGGACTGCCCGAACGGAGTTGTCAATCCGGGGCAGCCGAGATTGTACGCGATCGGCGCACTCGCTTAGGATCGCCTGCATTGCCGTGCAAGGGCGGGAAACCCCCTAGGAACCGTTCGGCGGGATGGCGAGACCAATCCGTTGTCGGAATGCTCCGACAACCCTTTCGGAGGCGGTGTTATCGAAGTTGTCATGAAGCTCCCGTATTGTGGGGGCCGTCGCGAAAGTTGCTTTGCGATCCGGAAAGACGTGAAGAAGGAAGGAGTCCAAATCGTGCGTAGTCGAACCCCTGTCGATCCCGCCGTGCAACGCATTCTGGAAACCACGCGCAAGGCGTGGCAACTGGATGCCGAAAGCGTGCGTGCGGCGCGTCAACAGCGTGCCGCCAATCGCCGCAAGCGGATCAAGGCCCTGCCGCAGGACAGCCTGCAGGCGCTCGCTGCACTCGCCCTGCAGGCGGAAATCTGGGCGGTGCGCAAGACCGTGGTGACGGTCGGCTAGGTGCCGTTCCGCATCGTGTCGAGGGCCACCTGCGTGGCCCTTTTCTTTTGCGGCAGCGCTCCTGGGGGCATGGTGGTTGCTTGTGACTGGCTGACGCGGAATCTCAATTTCAGGAGGCCCACATGACCGAACCGATCCCGACACCGTCCACGACCGGCAGCCATGGCGCCACCGTCACGGCACTGCACCCGCAGATCGATCACACCGCGCAGCGCGTGAAAGATGCCACGGCGGAAGGCATCGACCGGCTGGCAGGCGTCATCTCCACTGCGCTCACGCAGTTCGACAAGCGCACGGAACAATTGAAGCACCTGCACGCGAACGTCTCCGAGCAGGCCAGCGGCTCAGTACGTCAGCACCCCGTCCTCACCATCGGCCTGGCCTTTGTGGCGGGGATGCTGCTCGAGCAATTGACGCGGGATTGACGAAGCGGGCGCGTTCAGCGCCCTTCGCGCACCCCGGGGCCGGTGCCGCTGCCGCTTGCCAGATTGGCTGCAAGCGCCGGGTTGAGCAGCGCAGCCTGCGCACCCGGCCCCGCGGTCTCGTGCTGGCGGCTGCCGAACTGCAGCGCGTACTGACGGGTGACAAGCGCACCGAAGAAAAAGATCTGCGCCGAGTAGTAGATCCACAACATCAGCGCCACGACCGAGCCCGCGGCACCATACGACGAGGCGACCGCGCTGTTGCCCAGGTACAGCCCGATGAGATGCTTGCCGAGCGTGAAGAGCAGCGCCGTGACTACCGCGCCAAGCGCCACGTCGCGCCAGGCCACGCGCGTTTCGGGCAGCATCTTGAAGATGGTGCCGAAGAGCAGCGATACGACCGCGAAGGAAAATACCGACGAAAACGCTTCCGCGATCGGCGCGAACAGCCCTGCGCTTTCCCATATCGCGCCCCAGAACCGCTCGAGCACGGCAAGCGCCGCGTTGATGATGAGCGACACCAAGAGCAAGAAGGCCAGTACCAGCACCAGGCTGAAAGACAGCAGCCGCGAACGCAGCAGACCCCACAGCCCAGGCTGCTGGCGCGGCGGCACATCCCACAGTTCGTCCAGGCTGTCCTTCAGTTCGGAAAATGCCGTGGTGGCGCCCACGACCAGAAGCGCCAGGGCCATCACCGCGGCAAACAGTCCATGGCCCGACCGCTTGGTCGCGGCCAGGATGGTCTCGACGGCGGCCGCGCCCTGTGCGCCCACCAGGCCCTGGATCTGGCCGAAAATCTCCCCGCGCGCCGCCTGCTCGCCAAAAAACAGGCCGGCGATGGAAATGACGAGCACCAGCACCGGCGCCATGGAAAACAACGTATAGAACGACAGCGCCGCGCCTTTGCTGGCCGCGCGGTGCGCAGACCACTGCTGCGCGGCACCCAGCAGGATCCTGGCAGTGCGCCTGAACACATCGCGATCAAGGAAAGAGCCGGCCAGGCGCATGAGCGATCCTCGAAGAAAGCGGCGCGGGCGGCCCCGTGCCGCTTTCGAGCGTAGTCAGCGAGGCTTGCGTGCGCAAGCCTTCGCTCAATCGTCGCGCCCGCCCAGCAGTCGGCTCAGCAAAAAGCCGGCGCCAAACGCGAGGCCGATCGTGGCGAGCGGGTGTGTACGCATGCACTCGGCCGCATCCGACATGAGCCGCTGCTGCGACGCACGCCACTGCTCGCGCTTGACGGCGGCCTCGTCGAGCGCCGTGGCGGCGGCATCAGCGGTGCGGTCGATGGCCTGGGCAGTCGTCGCCTTGACGCGCTCGGCGGCTTGCGCCACGTCATCGCGGATCAGGTTGCCGTGGCCGTCGGATTTCGGGAACGGGTTGGTCTCAGAGAGTTCCATCGGTCAGCACTCCGGTGGTTGCAATGGATGGAGGTCGGCGAGGGCGAGCGGCGTCATCCTCGCCCCGCCACCAGGCCCCAGATCAGGCTGACGACGAAGAGCACCACAAAGATCATGAACAGGATCTTGGCAATGCTTGCAGCACCGGCGGCAATACCGCCAAATCCGAGCACGGCCGCAATCACGGCAATGATGAAAAAGATGAGGGCGTAGCGCAGCATGGAAACCTCCTGTGCGGTGGGGTGGGCTTGCCGCCGTGGCGGCGGTTACCCCACCGTCAGCAAGCCGCGTACCGCACGCGCAAAGCCCGACGCGTGTCCCGGGAGCATGACGGCGCAGCCTAGGCTTCCGTGATATGCGCGCGGCCCGGGCCGGTGTCATCGCCACCGTCATCGGCGTCGCTGTTGCTGTTGTATTCCTCGAGCCGGTTGTACAGCGTTTTCAGGCTGATGCCGAGCAGCTCCGCCGCGCGCTTCTTGACGCCACCGCACTGCTCGAGGGTGGCCAGGATGATCTTCTTGTCGGCGCTGGCCAGCGACGTGCCCACCGGAATCGTCAGCGTCGAGCCGCCGGAGCCGGTTTGCGTGCTCGACACTTGCAGCGGCACGTTGGCCGTGTCGATCCCGGCGTCGTCCGACAGGATGTAGGCGCGTTGCACGTAGTTACGCAGCTCACGCACATTGCCCGGCCAGTTGTACGCGCGCAGCGTCTCCATGGCCGGCGGCAGGAACGCCTTCTTGGTGTTGCTCTGTGCATTGAGCTGATCCAGGAAATGCTGCGCGAGCAGCTCGACATCCTTGCCGCGTTCGCGCAGTGGGGGCAGTTGCAGCGGGAACACGTTCAAACGGTGGTACAGGTCGGCGCGCAGCTTGCCGTCGGCAACCGCTTCTTCGGGGTCGCGGTTGGTGGCGGCAATCACGCGCACGTCGGAGTCGATCTCGCGGTTGGTACCCACGCGCATGAACACGCCGGTCTCCAGCACGCGCAGCAGCTTGACCTGCAGCTCGATCGGCATCTCGGTGATCTCATCCAGGAACAGCGTGCCCCCGTTGGCGCGCTCGAAGTAGCCCTTGTGCTGGCGATCCGCGCCGGTAAAGCTGCCGCGCTCGTGGCCAAACATCTCCGATTCGATCAGGTTGGGCGAGATGGCGCCGCAGTTGACCGGCAGGAAAGGCTGCTTGCGGCGCAGGCTCAGGTCGTGGATGGTCTGCGCGGCCAGTTCCTTGCCGGTGCCCGATTCGCCAATGAGCAGGACGGTCGCCTCGGTGGGCGCCACGCGGCTGACCTGGTCATACAGGGTCTGCATCACCGTCGAGTTGCCCAGCATCTGGCCGAAGAGGCCCAGGCGGCGCAACTCACCCCGCAGGTTGCCGATCTCGGCCTTGAGATCGCCCGGGCGAGGAATGCGCGCGAGCACCGATTTGAGCCGCTGGAAATTGACCGGCTTGACGAGGTAATCGGCCGCGCCCATGCGCAGCGCCTCGACCGCTGTCTCGACGCTGGCGTGGCCGGTCATGACGATGATCTCCGTGCCGGAGTGGGGCGCGATGTCTTCCATCAGGTCCATGCCGTTGCCATCGGGCAGGATCAGGTCGATCAGCACCGCGTCGGGGCTGTGACGCGACATCTGAATGCGCGCATCGCGCAACGACCCGGCCAGCGCGGTGGTAAAGCCTTCTGCACCGACCAGCTCACCTAGCGCGGCGCGCGCGTTGGCATCATCTTCGACAATCAGGATATGTGGCATCTCGGTTCGGTTGGATGGGCCGGCCACTGCCGGCGGTCAATGCTTGGGGCTGGTGCGTGCACCAGGCGCGCGGCAGGTGCAAAAAGTATTCCAGCGAATACGGCCACGGCAATCACGCGTCCCGGACGGGGTGTGTGACGCGGGCGCTGGTAATTTTTACACCGCGCCGTGCAAGAAAAGGCTCGCATGCGTCACTCGGGTTGAGGAGCCCTTGCGACGGGGTTGCGTTCAGCATAGTTGAGAAGGCCGGCGGTTCGCCACCCATCGGGGCAAATGGAAAGGGAACGTCCCTTCTTGCCGCGAAATCCCCGTCCCACAAGCGTCTTGGGCGCGATTCTTGTCAGCGTTTGGCCGACAGGACGGCCGAAACGTCAGCGCCTGCCCGACATACAACGCGCGGGAACGGCCCCGATAATGACTCAACTTTTGAACACAATGTGACGGGATGACGACGCGCCAAGCAACCAGTAGCCCGTACCGCTGAGCGGATGGGCTCCGCGCAACGACGTCCCGTCGTGACCGACCACGAGGGAGCCATGTCCTTGAGCGAAGCCTTCGCAGACGAGCACGCCACGACGGCCGGGCGACTGCCCTGCCCCCCCAGCCTGACCGATATCGCGGAGTTTGACGACGTCGACCCCGCCGCCGCCCAGGCCATCGCCATTGCGGAGCCCGACTTCGGCCATCTGTACGGCCGCTCGCCCGTCATGCGCGCGCTGTACAACCAGATCGGCAAGGTCTCAGGCACGCTGGCCACCGTGCTGATCATCGGTGAATCGGGCACCGGCAAAGAACTCATCGCGCGTACGGTGCACGACATGAGCCCGCGCGCGGACCAGGCATTCATTGCCGTGAACTGCGGCGCGATCTCGCCCAACCTGATCGAGTCGGAACTCTTCGGCCACGAGAAAGGCAGCTTCACCGGCGCAACCCAGCGGCATACCGGCTATTTCGAGCATGCCTGCGGCGGGACCATCTTCCTGGACGAAATCACCGAAATGCCGGTCGAGATGCAGGTCAAGCTGCTGCGCGTGCTGGAGACCGGCGTGTTCATGCGCGTGGGTGGCACCGAGCCGATCCAGACACGCGCGCGCATCATCGCGGCGACCAACCGTAACCTGATGGAAGCGGTGGCGGACGGCGCCTTTCGCGAAGACCTGATGTACCGCCTGGCCGTCGTGCCCTTGCATGTGCCGCCGCTGCGAGACCGGGGCGACGACATCGAAGAACTTGCCCTGCATTTCCTGGCGCAGTTCAACGCAGCCCACCAGACGGACAAAGTGTTTTCGCGCACAGCACTCACGGTACTGCGCAACCACGGCTGGCCCGGCAACGTTCGGGAACTGCGCAATGCCGTACAACGCGGCTACATCCTTGGCGAAAAGACGGTCGATCTGGACAATCCGATCAGCTCGCCGCGCGGCCCTACCCGACCGACCGTCAAGGAAGGCGTGCTGAACCTGTCGGTCGGCGTCACGCTGGCCGAGGCCCAGCGCGCCATGATCCTGGCCACGCTCGAGCATTTCCACGGCGACAAGCGCCAGGCGGCCAAGACGCTCGGCGTCAGCCTGAAGACGCTGTACAACCGCCTGGATCTCTATCAAGGCGCGGCGGCCGCTGGCATGGCGGCCTGACCGTCCCCGCCTGTCGCACCGTCGGGCGTTCAACGCACGTGGCATCCGCGCGGACGTCCTAGCGCGGATGGGCGTGCGCGCGCTCGCCCGGGTGTTCGTGGCGGCGGCGCTCATGCGGTGGAGGCGCGGGCCGGCGCGGTGCCGGCTCGGTTTCCGCGCGCATGCGCGGGCCCATGCGGCGTGGTTCAGCGGATGACATCGGCATGGCCGTCCCCTCGCCCGTTACTGGTCTTGCCTGGAGGTGGCCGGCTGCGAGTTGCCCGTGGTGGTAGCCGCCTCGTTGCCGCCGGACTGCACGCCCGAGTGCGACATATCGCCGGCACTGTTGGCGCCCCCCTTGGCCTTGGATGTCTTGTGGTGTCGCGATTTCCTGTGCATCGGCTTGCCTGTCGATGCATGTGCCTCGGCAGCGCCCGCCGCCGGCATGGCGCTCTGGCCATCGGCTGCGGGAGCGGGCGGCGTGGTGGACTGCGCCACAGCCACTGTCGTCCCGAAAGTCAGGGCAGCGCTCGCGATGGCGGCGATCAGGGTTCGTGAATGCATCGGCTTCTCCTGGTAGACACGAGTGGCAAAAAGATGAGGCAAGCCCGCGGCTGCCCCGTGAGCCCTGCAGCAACGCATGTTCCCGCTCGCCCCTGTGCAACTGCGATGACCCTGGCACGCCTGACACCTGCATGCCTGTCATGCGCAGGCAACAATGCGCATATAAAAACGACATGACCATGTAGAAACGGCGTGCCAGCCACCCGCAAAGCCTTGCCGTATCTCGCTTTGCTGACATGGCACACGCTTTGCATTGCTCCGTGGAGATGCCGGCGGAACGTCGGCGCCCACTCACTCAAGGAGGCAAGGCGAATGGTCAAGGCCGCTCTGGAAATGCGTGCGAAGCAGCATCTCGCGCTGACGCCGCGGCTGCAGCAGTCCGTCAAGCTGCTGCAGTTATCCGCAACCGAATTTGCGCAGGAAATGCAAGAAGCGCTCGCAAGCAACCCGTTCCTGGAGGAGGTCGAGCAAGAAGCCGGTGCGCAGCCGGATGCGACCCGTGCGAACGACCTGCCCGGCCCGGCAGACCTGGATGGCAGCGGCACCGACCACACGCCGTCCGAAGCATTGCCGCTGGAAACCACCACGAGCGCCATCGAGACCGACCCGGCGCTTGCCACAGCAGATGAGTTTCCTGCCGATTTCGGCACGTACTACAGCCATGGCGGCGCACACCATGGCGACGGCGAAGACAGCGACATTGGCGAATGGGTGCACGCCACGCCAAGCCTGCGCGAACATCTGCACCAGGAGTTGCGCAGCTACCGCCTGTCGCAGCGTGATTGCCTGCTGGGGCAGACGGTGATCGAGGCGCTTGACGACGACGGCTACCTGCGCCAACTGCTCTCCGAACTCATTCCGCTTGCGCCGGTGGAACCTCCGCCAACCGAGAAGGAAATGCAGATCGCCCTGGCGCTCGTGCAGAGCCTCGATCCCCCGGGCGTGGCGGCGCGCGACCTGTCTGAATGCCTGCGTCTGCAGATCGAGGCGCGGCCCGCCGACACCGAGGCCGAGGAGCGCATCCAGGAGGTCGCCCACGACATCGTGCGCAGCCACCTGCCCCGCCTCGCCAAGCGCGAATTCACACAGATGCGCCGCGCGCTCGGCTGCACGGAAGATGAGCTTCGCGATGCCTGCGCGCTCATTCGCATGCTCGACCCACGCCCGGGACTGCGCTTCTCGCAAGCACACGCGGGCTACATCGTGCCCGATGTGATCGTCGCCAAGATCCGGGGCAAGTGGATCGCGGTGACCAACCCGGCGGTAGCGCCCTGCGCGCGCATCAACAAGGTCTATGCCGAACTGTTTGCCCAGACGCGCGGCTACCATCGCACACCGCTGGCGCACCAGCTGCAGGAAGCGCGCTGGCTCATCCGCAACGCGCAGCAGCGCTTCGCCACGATCCAACGCGTGGCGGAGGCGATCGTCGCGCATCAGAAGCATTTCCTGGAGTACGGCGAAGTGGCCATGAAACCGCTGGTGCTGCGCGATGTGGCCGAAGAGCTGGGCTTGCATGAGTCCACCATTTCACGCGCGACCGGCAACAAGTACATGGCCACGCCGCGCGGTATCTTCGAATTCAAGTATTTCTTCTCCCGGCAACTGGCCACCGACACGGGCGGCGCATGCTCGGCTGCCTCGGTGCGGGCGCTGCTCAAGGAGATGATCGAGGCCGAAGACGCCGACGCACCGCTCTCCGACGTGTCGCTGGCCAAGATACTGGCCGAGCAGGGTGTGATCGTCGCGCGCCGCACGGTCGCCAAGTACCGTGGGCTGATGCGCATTGCGCCGGCGGAAATGCGCCGCCAGGTCTGACCCCGCGCATCCCCCGGAGGACCGCCGTGCGCAAGCTGCCGATCGACCACGCTATGAACGACGCTGCCGAGGCGTCGCTCCACCTGGCCGACGTGACGATGTTCTGGGCGGCGGAAAGCGGAGGCGTCAAGCGCTATCTGCGCGCCAAGCACGATTTCCTCCGCTCCACGCACTGGCGGCACACGCTGGTCGTGCCAGGCATCGCGGAGGATGCGACGAACGCCATCGCGGTGGTGCCCGGAGTGCCGCTGCCGCTGTCGCATGGCTATCGTATTCCGCTGCGCGCGGGACCTGCCGAGCGGGCCTTGTGCGCGCTGTCGCCGGATCTCATCGAAGCGGGCGATCCGTATCGGTTGTCGTGGGCCGCGCTGCGCGCGGGCGCTCGCCTTGGGGTACCGGTGGCGGCCTTCTGCCACTCAGACTTGCCGGCCTTCTTCCGTCGATTGGGCGGCGCACCTGCCGAACACTTCGCGGCGGCCTATGCGCGCAGGCTGTATCCGCATTTCGACACCGTCTTCGCGCCGAGCCGCTACGTCGCGCAGAAGGTCGCTGAGCTGGGCGTACAGCAGGTTGAACTGCAACCCTTGGGCGTCGACACGCGCCTGTTTCATCCGGCGCGGCGGTCATTGCGCTGGCGGGCGCAACTCGGCCTGCCCCGCGATGCGCGCGTGCTCCTCTATGTCGGCCGCTATGCCCCGGAAAAGAACCTGCACGTGCTGTGCGACGCGGTCGACAGGCTCGACGACGGGACCCTGCTGGTCACGATCGGTTCCGGCCCGACACCGCCGCGCGGCAGGCACGTGCGCGCGCTGCCCTACGAGGGCGATGCCCAGCAACTGGCGGCGGCCATGGCCAGCGCCGATGCGTTCGTCCATGCAGGCGACCAGGAGACCTTCGGGCTGGTCGCGCTGGAAGCGATGGCCAGCGGCCTACCCGTCGTCGCCTGCGCGGCAGGCGGCCTGGGTGAACTGGTGGATGAGCACGTCGGCTATGCGGTGCCACGCTGCAGCGCCGACGATTTCGCCCAGGCGCTGCACGCCCTGCGGCGGCGCGATCCGGTCGCGCTCGCGCATGCCGCGCGCCGGCACGCCATGCATTATGACTGGCGCGCCGTGTTGCCGCAGTTGCTGCGCCGCTACCTGGCGCTGCTGGGGCGGCAGGCGAGCGCTGCCAGCGACCCACTTCATGTCACGCGCGTGCGCCCACGTACCGCGCGCATCCGATAAGCAGACCGGCAGCCCATCATGTCACGCTACCTCATTCTCGCCATGCACGATGTCACACCGGCCACGTGGCCGGCATGCAAGGTCCTGCTGAACGCGCTGGATGAGGTGTGCCGGGTACCGAAATCCCTGCTGGTCATTCCGAACTTCTATCGTGGCCCGACCGCACGCAACAGCGACCGCTTCTGCCGCTTGATGAGCGAATGCCTGGCAGAAGGCGACGAACTCGTGCTGCACGGCTATGCGCATCTGGACGATCAGCCGCCCGGCGGCATCCTCGATCAACTGATCCGCACCCGGTACACGGCCGGCGAGGGCGAGTTCGCTGCCATACCGCTCGCGGCCGCTCGCCACCGGATCGAGGCCGGAGCCGCCTGGTTTGCCGCTAACGGTTGGCCGCTGCACGGCTTCGTCGCCCCGGCGTGGTTGATGAACGCCGCCACGTGGCAGGCGCTCGACGGATTGCCGCTGCGCTATACGACGACGCTGCGGCGCTTCTTTCTGCTGCACCCGACACGCGCACTCGCTGCACCATGCCTGACCTACAGCGTCCGCACCCCTGCGCGGCGACTGGTTTCGCGCTACTACCTGCAGTGGCTGGCCCGGCAGCATGCGAATCTGCCAGTGCTCCGCCTCGGCCTGCATCCGGCCGATGCCGCCCATCCGGATGTCATCCGCCATTGGCAGGAGCTGCTCGCGTCGAGCCTGGAGACGCGCACGCCCGTCACCAAGAACGGCTTTGCGCAGGTGTTCACGCAGGCGTGGATGAGCGGCCCGGAAACCGCATCCGCCGGCCATCCGCAGACGTCGTACTAGCCCTGCCTAGAACAGCCACACCGATAACCCGCCGATCAGCACGCCGAGCCCCGCGCCGGCGAGCACATCGCTCGGATAATGCAGGCCGAGTATCACGCGCGACAGCGCCACCATGAGGGTGAATGGCGCCAGAGCCAGGGCCATGCGCGGGTAGTACGCCGCCATCACGATGCTGAACGACACGGCATGCAGCGTATGCCCCGACGGAAAGCTGAACTGATCGAGCACGCGCCCGCACAGATGGATCTCTTCACAGGACAGATACGGCCTCGGCCGGCACACGCCGCGCTTGAGCACGATGTAGATGACCAGCGACAGCAGCCCCGTGAGACCCATCTGCTTGGCGCATTCCCAGCCGGTATCGCCACCAACGACGGGCAGGGCAGCCATCAGCGCGTACCACAGCATGCCGTCGCCCAGGCGACTGACGCCACGATAGAAGCGCATGACGGACGGATCGCCGGCGACGTTGTTGAGCGCAACGGCAAGCCGCCGGTCGCGCTCGCGCCAGCGCTTCCAGTCAGGCCAGACGTGGGTCGCCATGGTAGGCCCCCCCGGCAACGGCCGCGTGGTGAACGGCCATGAGCGCCGCTTCAAAGCGCTCGAGCACGCGCGGCCAGTCAAGCGTCTGAGCGGTCTGCCGGGCAGCACCGCCGAGACGACAGCACAGGGCCGCGTCTGCCGCAAGCTCAGTGGCGGCACGCACGAAGGCGCCTGCGTCGCCGACGGGAACGAGCAGGCCGTTCTCGCCGCTGCGCACGTGCATGCCAGCAGCGGCGGTATCGAACGCCACCACGGGCAGGCCGCTGGCCATGGCTTCAACGACCACATTTCCGAAGGTTTCGGTCAGGCTCGGAAAGAGAAACAGATCCGCCGACGCGTAATGCGCGGCCAGTGCCTGTCCTTGCTGCATGCCGGCAAACACCGCTTCAGGGCAGCGCTGCTGCAACACCCGCCGCAGCGGGCCGTCGCCCACCATGACCAGGCGGGCACCGGGCACGTTGTGCCGAATCGCATCGAATGCGTCCAGCGCCACCCCGAGATTCTTCTCCACCGCCAGCCGCCCGACCGTCAGCACGACCGGCGCATCGTCCGCGGCATGCCACTGTGCACGTAGCGCCTCGCTCCGATGGTGCGGCGCGAACTGGCGCGCATCGACACCGCGCGTGCTGATGCTGAGGCGCTCGAAGGCCAACGCACGCAATTGGCGCTGCAACTCACGCGTTGGCACGAACGTGCGGTCGGTGCGATTGTGGAATGCGCGGAGGTAAGCGCGCACCAGCGCCGCCGCACCGTCCCAGGCGTAGTGGCGGCCGTACTCATCGAAGCGCGTGCGGAAGTCCGAGGTCACGGGCACGCCCAGTTGCCGGGCCGCGCGAATCGCCGACCAGCCCAGCGGTCCCTCGGTGGCCACGTGCACCAGGTCCGGCCGATACGCCCGCCATGCGCGCACAAGACCGCGGCGCGCAGGCAGGCCCATGCGCAGCGCCGGATAGCGTGGAATGGGCATCCCCCTGACGCGCAGTGTGCCGCCGGAAAGCGGCGGCTGGCCCGTATCGATGACTCGCTGACGGGGCCGCACCAGCATCACGTCGTGCTCCCGGGCGCGCAGAAACGCCACCGTCCGCGCAGCCGTGAGCGATACGCCGTTGAGTTCGGGAGGCCAGGTCTCGGTCACGTAGGCGATGCGCATGATGGCGTTCAGGGCTTGCGTTCTGCGCGACTGGGGCCGGGCCTGCCGGCCTCGTTGCGCTTGTCGGCCAGGTCGTCCGCACTGCGGTTGGCAACCCGCCGATCGGGATCTTCACGGTTGGCTGCATGGTGTTCGCGCACCACGCGCTCAACCCCGGGAGTGTTGTGCAGATCGGTGTCGAGCTGCCCGCTGTCGATGTCGCGCGCGGCCTGTTCGATATCGGCGCGCGGGCCGGAGCGCTGTGCCTCGAGCCGCTCATCGCGCGCATGCGGCGGGCGGTCTGCCGTTCTGCGCTCCGGTATGTCCTGCTCGGGCTTGCCCAATACGGCGTCAACGCATTCTTCCCGTTCTGCGGCTGGCGGGCGCGGCGGACTGGCGCCTGCGGACGTTGCGTCGCGCTGGTTGGCGCCGCAGACGACAGCATCTCGATGCGGGATCATGACGCCCTCCTGCGGACGAACTGAAGATGTCATGCAAACCGCAACTGACGTGCCAGGCATTCAGGCGCTTGCCGTCCGGCATGGCCGGCCCGCCACGCCTGACGCTCGGGGCACGGCGGCCGACCGTTGCCGATGCAGGGATCGCGCTTGTCGCGTAACGGTTACATCGCCGCTTGTAACGCTTGCTGCCCAACCACCAGCTCAACGCCGCGGCGCGCCTTGCCGGCGCCGTGTCGGCCTGCCGCGCAGACGATCGAGCAGGCGTTGCCATACCCCCGCGGGCGCGTCGGTCGTGCCAAGCAGGACGCCAAGCGGGCGCAGCCGCTCGACGTGATCGCACACCACCTTGATCATTGCCGTGACAGAGGTCCCCAGCAGCAACCCCCACACTCCCCACAGCCAGCCCCACAGCAGCAACCCGATATAGACCACGCACGGGTCCAGCTTGGACGCACGGCTCTGCAGCCAGGTCATGAGCAACGTGCCGACCAGCGTGGCAAACACGAGGGTCGTTCCCGCCACGATCAACGCATCCGCCCAGGTGCCCATCTGCAGATAGGCGCCGATGCCGCTGGCCACCACCATCACGACCGAACCGAGGTACGGCACGAAGTGCAACACGGCCGCCGCCAGGCCCCACACCGTCGCGTCGTCCATACCCAGAAGCGCAAAGGCCACGGCCGTCAGGATCCCCAGCATGATGTTGCTGGCGAAGAGCACCAGCAGCGAGTATTGGATCTGGGTGCCGATCCCGGCCATCATCCGCACCGCCCGCTTCTTCTCGCTCAGGGTGCGACCAACCGCCCGTACCCATTTGCGCTTGAGCGCCTGCCCGGAAGCGAGCAGGAAGTACACGAGGAACGAGACCACCACCAGTTGCCCGGCCAGGGCAAACAGGCTGGCCGATCCTGTCCACACGAACTCGCGCAGGGGCAATACCGGCAGCGTGTCGTGTGGCGCGGGTGGCGCGGCTGCCGCCGGACGCCGTGCAGGCTGCGACGGCGGCTTGGCCGGCACGCCTTCGGTCGCATGCTCGACGGCCGTCGTCACTTGCCGCATCTTGTCCACTGCACCGCTCAGGCGATCACGGACCCGATCGACCGATTCAGCCATGCGCTCTGCCGCCAGCGGAACGCGCTCGGCCACGGCAGACACGCCATCCTGCATGCCGAAGACCACCGCACCGCCTGCGAGCCACAAGCCAAGCACGATGACAGCCGCTGCCACGGGGCGCGGCACATACCAATGCTGCAGGCGTACCACCAGCGGATTCAGCGCAAATGCGAGCACCACACCAAACGTAAGCGGCACCAGGAACACGCGGGCCCACTGCAGGAAGACCAGCGTGCCGCCAATGGCGACCAGCACCATCGCCAGCCGCCACGCCGGCTGCTGGAGGCCGGTCAATAGCGTCGGCTGGGGCGCCGGCCCGGGGCCTGGAGGCGCCTGCGTCGAGTGGGTCGGAAGCGGGTCGGACATGGCAAGGAACGTGGTGCGCCCTGTTCCGCGCGGGCGCGGCATCTCAGGGCGCGGCCAGGTTGCGCAACGTACGCACCAGGTCATAAGGCGACACGGGCTTGACCAGGTGCTCCTGAAAACCGCTCGCCAGCGCACGCGCGCGATCGTCTGGCTGGGCAAAGGCCGTCAGGGCAATGGCTGCGATTGGGGAGGCGCCCGCTGGCACGTGCAGCCGCTCCCAGGTACGGATCTTCTGCAGGATCGCGTAACCGTCTTCATCAGGCAGGGCGATGTCGCACACCACGGCCCGCGGCCGCGCCGGCACACCCCACGTGTCGAGCTGCGTCATGGCTTCCTGGCCCGACCCCACGCTGGCCACGTCGGCACCGACTTGCGCCAGCAGCGTGGCAAGCGCATCGCGCGCGTCTTGCTGATCATCGACGAGCAGCACACGCAAGCCCGCCAGCGACGGAAGCGGGCCGCTGCGCGCAAGGTCCTCGGCGAGCGGCGGTGTCAACTCGGCTCCGGCATGCAGCGGCAGATAAACCGTGAAGACCGCGCCGCTGCGCTCGCCATCGCTATGGGCATGCACGCGTCCGCCATGCAGCTCGGTCAGGCGCTTGACCAGCGCAAGCCCCAGGCCGAGACCGCCGGTGCGGCGGGTGTGCGCACCATCGGCCTGCCGGAATGGATCGAACAGATAGGGCAGGAATGCGGGCCCGATGCCGCGCCCGTTGTCACGCACCACGATCCGGGCGACCTCGCCCACGAGGTCCGCTGACAGCCATACATCACCGCCTTCGTGCGTGAACTTGATGGCGTTGGTCAGCAGGTTCCAGACGATCTGCTCGACGCGATCTGCGTCACCATCGATTTCATGCGCTTCAAGCAGGCTGGCCACATGCAGCGTAATGCCGCGCTCCGCAGCCAGCGCGCGCACACTGTTGAGCGCACGCTCGATCGCGAGGCTCAGAACGAATGGCTCGCGCGTCAGGCGCAACTTGCCGCTCATGACGCGCGTAGCGTCAAGCAGGTCCTCGATCAGCCGTACCTGCTGCTCTACGCCGGTCTTGATGCCGGCCAGCGCGCGTTGCACGAGCGGTGAGCCGTCAGACAACTGGTTCTCCAGCACATAGGTCCAGTTCTGGATCCCGTTGAGCGGTGAGCGCAGTTCGTGCGACACCACTGCGAGAAACTGGTCGCGCGCCAGGGTGGCCGCCTCGGCGTGCGCACGCGCCGTCTGCTCGCGCAGCAACAGCGCATCGCGTTCGCGCTCCGCCTCGGTGCGCTCGGTGACGTCGTACACGATCAGCATCGCAGATTCGATGGTGCCAGTGCGGTCCTCCTCTGGAATCACGCGCACGTTGTAATGTGCGATGCCGGTGCGACGCTCCCCGGCATCCAGGTGCAGCGTGAGCGTCTGCTCGGCGCCCGTGGTGAATGCCAGCCGCGCCGCTGCGTCCAGCGGGCCGGCAACCGTCGCGGGCAAGGGTGATGCCGACAGCGTGCGGCCTGTCATGGCGGCCGGCGTCACACCAAAGGCATGGATCACCGCGCAGTTGACGTAGACGCAATGCAGGTCCCGATCAAGCCGTGCGATCACGTCCGGTGCATTCTCGACAAGCGTGACGAATTCGCGCTGGTGGCGGTAGCGCTCGCGCTCGGCCTCCTTGCGCTCGGTGATGTCCTCCTCCAGACATACGAGGGCCTGCACGCTCCCGTCGGGCCCCTGTTGCGGCGAATAGGCTGCGTGGACGAAGCGCGAGCCAATGTCCTCCGGGTACGGCAGTTCGATTTCGAAATCGACGCGCCGGCCCGCGAAGCCCTCACCCAGATGGGCGAGGATGCGCGCATACGCTGCCTCGCCCATCACCGCCCGCAGATGCGAACCAACCACCGCGTCGGGCAGCATGCCAAAGCGCTGCGCATACGCCCGGTTCGCAAAGCGCACGCGGTGCTCCGGATCGATCTGCACCAGCGGAAACGGCACGCTCTCGGTCAACCACTGCAGTTGGAATTCCGATTCGGTGAGTGCGGTCAGCGTTTGCTGGCGCTGCGTCACGTCTTCGATCACGCCGACGGCGTGGGCGGGCCCGCCGTTGGGCGACGGCATCAGGTAGCCACGCTCGCGCACGCGCTGCTCCCGGTGATCGACGCCGATCCACCGGTACTCGAGCACGAAGTCCTGCCCGCGAGCCAGGCCGTCCCATGCCGCGCGCAGGGCCGCGTGGTCGTCGGGATGCACGTGGGCCAGCCACTGCTCGCGATCGCCACACAAGGACTCAGCCCGTACGCCCCAGGTCTGCGCTGCTGCGCTGACGTGCAAGCGTGTTCCCGTCAACGGATCATCAATCCAGAACACGTCGAGAAGCTTCCCGCCAAAGAAAACGACACGCGCCTGCGGCACGCGGTGTGCCGGTGCCAGCAGGCCGGATACAGATGTGCTCACCGCGACTTTGCTTAGCAGTTTTCATTCCCGGCCCGCGCAAGAAAAAAAAGCGGTGCCTGGGCACCGCGTCGTGCTACGTGAAAGCTTACTGCGCGGGTAATTCGGAAGCCGTTTGCGATGCGCCGTTGGCCTGGGCCACGAGCACGCGGATGGCGTTGGGGGTGACCGTGCCCGCGCCGCCTGCGGGCAGCGTGGTGATCAGCCAGTCCGCATTGTTGGCCAGGCTGAATGGCTGCGAGGCGAAGATGACGCTCTTTGTGCCGGCCGTCGTCACGCGTATCTCGTACGTGCCACCGTCCACATAGATGGAATCCTGTGTGCTGGCAGGCGACGCGCTACCGTATGCGGCGCCGCCCATGGTCGGTGGCACAGCCGAAATATCTGCGTTCGGCGCCGTCACGTAGACATCGACATTGGGGGCGTTGTACGCGGCGTTGAAGGTACGCACACGCGCCTTGTCCGAGAGAATCGATTTGTCATATGGATCATCGATGATCGCCAGGCTGGTGGCCGAGGCCGTGGCGCCTACGATGGCAAGCGCCGTATAGCGATGACCGTTGGCCGGATTGAAATTGGCCGAAGCAAGCGGTGTCGCGCTGCCAGCGTTTGACACTGTGGCGGTCGTCGCAACGGCATCGATACCGAAATAGTTGCTAACGTTCTTGAAGCCGACATTGGCGATCCTGGTGGTGCCGTTGACCCCGAAGTCCACGTTACCAATGAATGGATTGACGTGCATCGTCCGGTACTGCGGTGAGCTGGTACCGATGATCTGGCCAATGTCATCACTGCCGCCGCCACACGCCGCGAGCATACCGAGCGAACCCAACAGCAGCACGGCTGCGATCTTCTTGATCTGCATCTTCATCTTGCACCTCGAGGAAAGCGTCTTGAAGCGGGCCGCATGATCTGCCGGCCCGTGTACGTTGTTGTCGACGCGTGGGAGCAAACGATAGCCGCGCACTTGACGGCACGCCTATCGATCCTGCTCCGAACGTCATGTCGGAGACACTCCGACACGCGTGCGACGCAGACCACCGAGCAGGCCGCGTGCCCGCGCCTGTTGATTCGCTGTGCTGGGACGGCGCATGCGGCTGCGCGTCAATGCGTCTCGCTATACTTGCGCGATCCGTGCTTGTCACCTCGACCGACCTTTCAGCATGTTCGATCCGCGTCCGGCAAACGCCGCGCCCCTCCCTCACCATGCGGCCTCCCAAGCGGATCCGCAGGCGTTTGCACTGGAGCGCGAACGTGTGCAGGCTTGGCTCGATGCGCGCGCTTCAGGCGCCCGTGCGGTTGGCGCGTCGACACTGTCGCAATACCGCGTGGAAGCGGATCGCGTGTGCTGGTATGCGCGCACCGTTGGCAAGCCGATCGCCGCCTGGCAGCGTGAAGACGCGCTCACCTATCTGCGCTTTTTGCAAGATCCGCCGCCGTGGGCAATCAGTGCGCGCGGCATCGATCGCAGCGATGTCAACTGGACGCCGCTGCGAGGCGCGCTTTCCGCGCGCTCCACCCGACAATGCAGCATCATTGCCGCCAACCTCTGCGGATGGCTTCAGCGTGCCGGATATCTGCGCGCGAACCCATTTCTCGACGATGACGCCATCGTCATCACCGTCCCGCCTCCGGAAGCGGGAACGGGAACCGCAACGGAGGCGTCCATTGCCGGCGCGACACCGACGCAGCCACAATCGCGCCTGAGCGCTGCCGACATGGGGCTGATCGTCGATGCGGTGCGGGCGCGCGTGGCTCTGGGCCGCGAAGCGCGGCTGCGGCAGGCACGCGACCACTTCCTGGCAGTCCTGCTCGCGCACGCCAGCCTGCGGGTAGCGGAGCTGGTCGCCGCACGCATGGGCGATGTGGCATTGCACGCGGTACCGCCCGCCGACGCGGCACCCGATGCCTCCCTGCCCGCGTCAGTCTGGCTGCTCCGCGCGGGTAGCGGACGCTCTCAGCGCTGGCTGCCGTGCGACGCGATCATGGGTGCGTTGCGCGAATACCGTACGGCGTTCGGCCTGTCGCCGCTGCCGCTGCCTAACGAAGCCACGCCGTTGCTTCTCTCGGTGCGCAGGCGGTCGCCACGACGCGCAGACGGCAGCATCATCGATTCCCCTTCGCTGCGCCGTGACTTCGGCGAACGCAAAGGCCTCGCTTCACGCTCGCAACTGCTGCTGATCGTCAAAGCCATGCTGAGCGAGGCGGTCGACTACGCACGAGCCATGGGTCAGCCCGATGCCGCAGCACGTCTGGCGCATGCCTCGCTGCGGGGTGTACGCACGGCGCATCTGCGCGAGCGGCTCGCCGCCGGAGAGGCCGCTGCCGACGTTGCCCGTGCACTGGGCCTCGCCGCATTGCCGGCGGTCGCCGTACGCGCACGTGAAGCCGACCTGGCCGCCAGCATCGCCGACGCGGCCCGCAAACTGGCCACGCCCTCGGCCTGACACGCCTCCACACACGACGCAGAAACGGGTACGCAAGCCAGACGGGCCCTTCGGGAGCACACTGCACCAAGCCCCCATGGCACGGGCATCTAGCAGACAGTTGTCGCTAACTTCGTACGCAGAAGTAGGTACGCTCCGAAGTACGGGCGCTGGCAATAGCACGCAGAAACGGGTACGCCCGGGCCCATCGTCGGTCGCAGAAACGGGTACGGCTTGGTAGCTGGCAAAAAAACGCGGACGCAACGGTCCGCGTTTTTCTGCCAGGCAAGGCACTCAGTGTCCGCCCGACAGATAGAAGAATCGGAACAGAAACACGGCCGAGATGATCCACACGATGATCGGCACCTCGCGGGCACGGCCGGTAAATAGCTTGAGGCCCGAGTAGGTGATGAAGCCAAACGCGACACCATTGGCAATCGAATAGGTGAACGGCATCATCAGCGCGGTCAGCACGGCCGGCACGGCTTCGGTGGTGTCCTCCCAGTTCAGGTCCACCAGTTCGCGCAGCATCAGGCAGGACACGTACAGCAGCGCGGGCGCGGTGGCGTACGCCGGTACCACCCCGGCCAGCGGCGAGAAGAACAGGCACAGCAGAAACAGCACCGCAACCGTCAGTGCGGTCAGGCCCGTGCGGCCTCCGGCTTGCACCCCGGACGCGCTTTCGATGTAGGCCGGGGTGGACGACGTGCCCAGCAGCGACCCGGCCATGATGGCCGTGCTGTCCGCCAGCAACGCCTTGTTCAGACGGTCCATCTTGCCCTGCTTGAGCAGACCGGCACGGTTGGCCACGCCCATCAGCGTGCCGGTCGCGTCAAACAGCTCCACCAGGAAGAACACCAGCACCACGTTGAGGATGCCAACCGAGAGCGCGCCCATGATGTCGAGCTGGAGCAGCGTCGGCGTCAGCGACGGCGGCATCGACACCACCCCGTGGAAAGTGTTGCCGGCAAAGAAGAAGCTCGCTGCCGTCACGGCCAGAATGCCGATCAGGATGGCGCCCTTCACGCGCAGATGGTCCAGTGCCACGATCAGGAAGAAGCCGATCACGGCGAGAATGACCGATGGCTGATGCACATCGCCCAGGGAAACCAGCGTCGCCGGATTGCCGACGACCAGGCCGGCACCCCGCAGCGACACGATGCCCAGGAACAGCCCGATTCCCGCCGTGATCGCCACGCGGATCGAATGCGGAATCCCGTTGACGATCATTTCGCGGATGCGGAATACGCTCACCAGCAGGAACAGGCAGCCCGAAATGAACACCGCGCCGAGCGCCGCCTGCCACGTAAAGCCCATGCCTTTGACCACCGCATACGCAAAATAGGCGTTCAGCCCCATGCCGGGCGCCATGGCGATCGGATAGTTGGCGTACATCCCCATGATGATCGTGCCGGTGGCGGCAGCGATGCAGGTGGCCACGAACACGGCGTCGTGGGGCATGCCCGCGTCGGCCAGGATGTTCGGGTTCACGAAGACGATGTACGCCATTGTGAGGAACGTCGTCAGGCCGGCGAGCACCTCGGTGCGCACGTCGGTCTGGTGTTCCTTGAGCTTGAAAAAGCGCGTAAGCCAGGTCATGCCGGTTGTCTCCTCTTGTCGTGAAGCGCCATCGCCGGCTGGCTCGGCATGGCACACGGATGCTCTGCCGCGTGTGCCCCGCGGGACAACATGACGCTTGGCAGGATTCCCGGGCGCAGGGCGTCACGGATTGAAATGCTGTTCATGCGATGGGAGGGATGGAGAGCGCGCAAGCCAAGTGCCAGAGCGCCGCGCGCGGGACGCGCATGATGCCTGAAACGCCAGCCACCTGCACAGGCCGTGGCAGTGCATCGCCGCCCGAACGCCTGCTGGGCTGTCGGCGCAACGCGTACCCGTTTCTGCGAAACGGTTCCGGCAAGCAGGTTGCAGGCGAATTTGCGTACCCATTTCTGCGCGTGATGTCGCAGAAACAGGTACGCATAAGGGCCGCCGCCATCAGGGGCATCAGCTATGGGGGCAATAAGCACGCGTACCCATTTCTGCGTAGCACCCCCGCGCCCGGAAAAGACAAGCGAACCCGTTTCTGCGAGAGGATTGTCGTGAGCAGCGTACCTGTTTCTGCGCAGGCATACGCAGAAACGGGTACGGCTACCGTTGCAGCCCGCGCTGTAAGGCGTTGGCGAATAAGGGTTTTTACCCGCAGAAACAGGTACGGCCCGCACGTCGTTGCCGATCAACAGCTGATCCGCCTCGTCCATTGGTTTCAGCGATGAAAGTTTGAGGCCTAGGCGTTGCCTGTTGAGCTCAACGCGCAAGCGCAGCGTTCCGCATGTCGATGTGGACATCGCAGAAACGGGTACGCCTGTCTGCGCAGGTGCCTAGACAGAGCGTGCGCTCGCTTTCATGGAAAGTCTTTGCCTACGGGTACCGAAATGATGCCGACCCACGGAAGACTCGCAGATTCTGGTACGCCTTCCAGTGGCGTTACAGCCAACGTGGACGCAGAAACGGGTACGCATAAGTCAAAAAGACACCGGTGCAAAGGTCAAGTCCGTCGATGAATCCGCAGAAACGGGTACGATGGGCCCAAGAGCCCACAACGGGTGGCATTTTTCGCCCGTGTTCTGTGGATAACACTGTGGACAACTCAAGGTTGTCCCCGCAGATTCCGGTACGGGGATTGCGCAGAAGCGGGTACGGTTATGCGCAGAAGCGGGTACGCTGTCTCGCAGATTCAGGTTCGCTGCGCCGCAGAATCGAGTACGCTTTTGCCCCCTAAACCCAGCGCCAGCAACGCTTTGCGGGGCGCGTATACGGTTTACCTGTAGTAAACGTAGTAGGTATATATGGCTGGTAGTTAGGAAAGGTCTTCCGTGGACAACCCTACAGGTTGCCCACCGACGCCCTTCCCCCAGCAACGAGTAAAAATCAGAAAACGTACCCGATTCTGCGTGACAAGGAGAAGGCGTTTTAGTACAAAGGCTTTGAACAATTCTTGCCCATCATGGTCACCAAACGCCTGACAGCCAACGGGAAGCCGGAAGACGCCGCACCCGGCCGCATCATCGTCCCTTCGGGAGGACAGGTGATTGCTGCGCCGGAAAAGTTTCAGCGGCTCTTCGATGAAGCCCAGGCCATGGAGCGTGAAGACGCCTGGCAAAGCGGCGAAGTGGGCTTTCTGAGTCGCGCGAGCGTGCAGGTCACGTTGCCCTACCGGGCGCCCAAGGGCTCGCCGCCGGTATGGACCCGGTCGAGCGGCAACATCTCCCTCATGATCCAGCCGGGCTACTTCACGCAGCAGCGCTCGGAACGGGCCAGCAACGGCCGGCAACGGATCGTCTCCGAGACTGTCTCGTTCGGCTATCCCTACGGCTCGTATCCCCGGCTGATGCTGGCGTGGATCGGCAAGGAAATCATGGCCAAGAAGAAGCGAGGCGAATTCCAGGGTACCGTGGAGGACCGGCGCATCTCGCTCGGCAACTCGCTTTCCGAGTTCATGTATAACCTGGGCATCCCGATGGCGACCGGGGGCAAGCGGGGGACCATGACGCTGGTACGCCAGCAGATGATCCGGTTGTTCTCGGCGACGATTGCCATCGTGCAGAACAAGTCCGCCCCCAATCAGAACCAGAATCAGGAGCCGCTATCCATCGACCGGATCGGTTATCTCCTGGCAGATCAGCTCTCGACCTGGTGGGACCCGATGCAACCCGGACAAGGGTCGATGTTCGAGAGTTTCGTGGTGCTGTCGGAGCCGTTCTTCAACGAGCTCGTCAATCGGCCCGTGCCTGTCGACATGCGTGCGCTGAAAGCGCTCAAACAATCCCCGTTCGCGCTGGACGTCTATTCTTGGCTCACCTATCGCTTCTTCACCATCCAGAAGCGTACGGAGATACCGTGGGAGGCGCTGCAAATGCAGTTCGGTACCGAGACGGAGAGCGAGCGCAAATTCCGGGCGCTGTTTCGCAAGGCGTTGAAGGACGTGCTGGTCGTCTATCCGGACGCCAAGGTCGATGCAGATTCGTCCAAAGCCCTGATCCTGCAGCCTTCACGCACCAGCGTGCGAAAGTTGGCTTGACGCAAAAGGATGAGGGCAAAAAGAAAGGGGAGCCGAAGCTCCCCTTTTTCATTTCTGGCGTGTCAGCCTGAAATGCTTATTCCGGCCTGATCCCGGAGGCTTGCAGACCCTTCGGGCCTTGCTTCACCTCGAAGGAGACCTTCTGACCGTCCTTCAGGGTCTTGAAGCCGGAACCCTGAATTTCGGAGAAGTGCGCGAACAGATCTGCGCCGCCGCCGTCCGGAGTGATGAAGCCGAAGCCTTTGGTTTCGTTAAACCATTTGACAGTACCCGTGGCCATGCAAAAATTCCTTAAAAAAAACAAAAAACACGTCGTCCAGCCGATCCGGACATCGCACGAAGAGTCCGGCTCATTCCGAATCTTGCGTAGACAAAGTCTTCAGACGACTGTCTGATCATCATAACCAGTTTGGTCCACAGTGTCGATGGGCGGCATTTTTCCAAAATGTCGCTTTTATGCACCCGCTGGTAAACACCTAGAACGCCTGAAGATGGGCTCGCAATTGTTCGAACTTATGCGCTAAAGGCCGCATTTATATCTCTATTCAGGCGAGTTGAACATGCCATGTGTACGTGTGAAGCTTCCCTGTGATTTGTTTGAATTGATTTATTTTGATCTTGTGTTTTGTTCCACCCTTCCCTAAGATGGGCGGCACTGACTTTCAGCGCTGAAAGTGGAGGACGAGTGAGCGCCAAGATCGTAACGGTATTCAATCAAAAAGGCGGCTGCGGGAAGACCACAGTCAGCATGCACATCGCCGGAACCCTCGGATTGAGGGGCAACAAGACCTTGCTGGTCGATATGGACGAGCAGGGTACAGCGACGCGGTGGGCCGCGCAGGCGCCGGACGAGAAGCCTTTCCCTGCGTCCGTCATTGGCCTGGCCCCGTCGGGCGGAGCGATGCACAGGGAGGTACGGAAGTTCGTGGCCGATTACGACTATATCGTGATCGATTGTCCACCGGCCGTGCATTCCCCTTCCTCATCGAGCGCGCTGCTGATTTCGGATATTGCATTGATTCCGGTGGTGCCCTCGCCTCCCGACTTATGGGCCGCGGTGGCCGCCAAGGCATTGGCGCAGCAGGCCCAAGTCACGAACGAAACACTGAGAATTCGCGTGCTGGCGAATATGGTCCAGCGCCGGGTATCGCTTGCCAAGCAAGCCATCGAAATTCTTGGTGATGATGGCGACATTCCCTTGATGGAATCCATGATCGGTTCGCGGTCGGCCTTTCGGGAATGCCAAGCCATTGGTGCGACGGTACATGGGGTCTCGGGCGCACGGGAAGCCGTCAGTGAGGTCGACATCATGGTCGATGAAGTGTTGCAGTTGTTGCAGGAGGAACGCGTATGAGCGGCAAGCTGAAATCGCTCAAGGCTGGGATGCTGGCCGGGATTGCGGCAGAAAAGACAAAAGCGGCGCCGGTCGATCGCTTTGCGCTCGCAGAGCAAGCCATTGTGTCGCATCCGCGCGGTTTGCTCGGCCAACCTGCCGCCCCGACTTTCAGCGCTGAAAGTGCCGAGTCGGCCAATACATCCGAGCGGCGCGTCATCAAGATTCCGCTGGACCGGCTACACGAAAATCCGCTCAACGCTCGTCGTATCTACGACCCTCAAACCGTTCAGGAGCGGGCTGCCTCCATTGCCACGCATGGCCAGCAGACCCCAGGACTTGCGGCGCCCCATCCAAGCAAGCCAGGTTGGTATGTCCTCATCGACGGTCACTATCGCAAACGTGCCTTGGCGGCTGCCGGCAAAGCGGAGATGGATTGCTTTGTCGAAGAGGGCTTATCTGACATCGATTTCTACCGACTCTCCTTCGTCCTGAATGAGCAGCGCTCGGGGCAGTCGGTGCTGGATAACGCCATCGCGTGGCGGCAGTTGCTAGATGAAGGAAAAGTCAAAAAAGAAGAAGATATTTGTGAGATTACCGGCGTGTCAGCGGGTACCGTCAACAAGACCTTGGCACTGCTGAAGTTGCCGGACTCGGTGCTTGACGTGATGAAGGAGCGTCCGGCTGGTATTGGCATTGCGACTGGCTATGAACTGACGCTGTACTGCAAGAGTGCGGGTGAGGAGCGAACGCGCGAGCTTGTGCATCGCGTGTTGGAAGAAGGCCTGTCAAGCCGTGATGTGGAGCAGATTCGGAAAATCGCCCAAGAAGGACGGACGCGCAAAGTCAAGGAAGTCAGCCGCCAGTACAAGATTCGTAACAGCGAAGGTGATCTACTAGGCACAATCAAGGAGTGGGATTCCGGCCGCGTCATGTTGGACGTGAAGCTGAGTGACCGCGCGGCCCGCGAATCCTTGGTGGAAGCGTTGAAAAGCCGCTTCGGGCTAGACGTGGCCCTCCTATAGTCCGCTGTGCAGAAGCTTCAAACGTAAGCGCCCTCCGGGGCGCTTTTCTTTTTTGGAAAGCAGGGCCAAGGCACGATCAGGTACCTGGGTAGCTCGATTCCGTACCCGTTTCTGCGGACGCAGCCCGGCTTACACGGAGCAGAAGCAGCTGCGAAGCGCTGTCGAAAGCGCAGAACATCCTCCAGTCAGGAGCTGAAACAATATATCGCTCTTATAAAAATAATGACGTGTTATATAATCACTTTGAGGTTGTTAACCCTTGATGTACACTTTAATAACATCATTCTGAGGCATCCGGATGGCTAGGCCGGCTCTCCATTTCTCCAACGAACAGCAGCAGCGGATCCTCGAAGCGATCCGCCGGCTGGACATTGCGTTCCCTCACGACAACGCCGTGTTCCTGGACGAACTGATTGACGCCGTGCACGCTGTGACGCGGCGCATCTATGGCGCCCGGCGTTACTCGCAATGGCTTGCTGAAGCCGGTGTAACGCGGCGGCCTAGCAACATGACGCTGCAGAAGGCAGTGAACCGGGCGCATGGGCGAAGCGGGAGAGGGCTTGGTGAGACGCCGGACACCGTCGAGCCTTGGCCGATCCCTTGGACCGCCGCAGAAACGGGTACGCCAGTGATGTCGAGCGCGCACGCCTCACGTGAAGAGCGCGATCGCGTAGCTTCAAGGGCGATTGGCGCACCCGGTGCGGGAGCAGAGTGGATGGAGGCGCGCATCCGCGCCGAAGTGGCGGAACGCGCGCTGGAACACGAGGCTGCGCGCAACCGACAGCTACAGGCTGCCATGGCTGATCTGGAGCGCCGCCTTGGCGAGGCGCTTGCCACGGCGCCAGCCGTCTCGCCAAAGCTGACCGATTCCACGCTCGAGCGCATTGAACAGACAATCGAAACGGTAGCCCGCCTCGAGGGGGCTGCCAGCGCGCTGGCGGGTACCGAACGATTTTTGCGCCTGCAAAACGATGCGGTCCGGCAGCAGACGCAGAACGAGGCCGAGCAATTGCGCCAGCGCATTCGCACGCTCGAAGCAGAGGTCGCTCAGCTGCGCACGCAACTCGACGCCTACCGACGTATGCCTGAACGCGCCGCGCCGGTGTCACGTGGCTGGGTGAAGCCCGCTTCCTGAAGCCGCGTTAGCGTGCACTCACTGTTCGGCGGACCGGAATCGGCGTGCCAGATCGGACGCAGAATTGGGTACGCTTTTCCAACTTTCGGCGCTGAAAGTTGACGTGGCGGACTTGCAACCGATTGTAGAAAAGGCTCCGCCAACAGGAGTTCTCTTCGTTCAACGGTCGGTATCGGTGTGTCCGTGGGTCAAGAGGCGATTGCAGGCATGGGGCTTGCTCGCGACCCTAGGTCTCATCGATGGAGTCGTCATGAACGAGAAGATCACCAAGGCCGTGTTTCCCGTGGCGGGGCTCGGTACGCGTTTCCTACCCGCCACCAAGGCCAGCCCCAAAGAGATGTTGCCGATCGTCGACAAGCCGCTCATCCAATATGCGGTGGAAGAGGCGGCCGCGGCGGGCATTACGGAGATGATCTTCATCACCGGGCGCGCCAAGCGCGCAATCGAAGACCACTTTGACAAGGCGTACGAACTCGAAACCGAACTGGCGGCCAAGAACAAGCAGGCGTTGCTGGACATGGTGCAGTCAATCAAGCCGGCCGGCGTCGAGTGTTTCTATGTGCGCCAGCCCGAGACGCTGGGGCTTGGCCACGCGGTGTTGTGCGCGCAGAAATTGGTACGCGACGAGCCCTTTGCCGTGATTCTGGCGGACGATCTGCTCGATCACGAGCCCCCCGTCATGCAGCAGATGACCGAGCTGTACGACCACTACCGCTGCTCCATTGTCGGTGTCGAGACGATCGCGCCGGAGGCGACGCGTTCATACGGCGTCGTGGCGGGGCGGGAATGGGATGACCGGCTGGTCAAGCTCGATGGCATCGTGGAGAAGCCGGCGCCAAGCGAGGCGCCGTCCAATCTGGGCGTGGTTGGGCGCTATATCCTGACGCCGCGTATCTTCGATCATCTGCGCAACCTGAGGCCGGGTGCCGGCGGCGAACTGCAATTGACCGATGCGATCCAGAGCCTTCTGGCCGAAGAACAGATCCTGGCGTATCGCTACCGCGGTCAGCGATTCGACTGCGGCAGCAAGTTTGGCTACCTGCAGGCGACGGTCGAGTTTGCGCTTCGCCATCCGGAAGTGCGCGCTGACTTCGAAACGTATCTGAACGAACGCCTTGGTCGGGCGCCCGACCAGGCGACACCCTTGGGCAAGTCGGACCGGCGGTTGCGCGAAGACACCATTGCGCTGAGTGTGGCGGCCTGACCGGCATTGAGGAGGGCTTCCGAGCGGGTGTGCGGGTTTTCGCACCGCCCGCCTGGCGGTTTCCGGGAAACCGCACACTCCGTCGCTGACCCGCCGATTTGCCGTTGACCTCAAAGCCTTGTGCCAGAGCCGTTTGCGGCCCAAGGCGCCGTGTGGGTTCCGCATGGAATGCTTCTTGAGTAATAGCGCCCACCTATAAACCGGTGGACAGGCCGCATGCCGCTGGCACTGCCGCCGCTGACGCTCCAAGGAGACACCATGACACAGCCCCAAGCTGGCACGATGCCGGGCGAATTCTCGCCCGCCCAAGCCCCCGCTAGAGACAAAGACACTCCGCAAGACGTTCGTCGTCGTCTGCGTTCCATCTTCTCGGGCTCGATCGGCAACCTCGTCGAGTGGTACGACTGGTACGTGTATTCGGCGTTTGCGCTGTATTTCGCCAAGTCGTTTTTCCCGAAGGGCGATCAGACCGCGCAGTTGCTCAACACAGCCGCGGTGTTTGCCGTCGGTTTCCTGGCGCGGCCGGTGGGCGGCTGGTTGATGGGCATTTATGCCGATCGCTATGGCCGCAAGCGCGCGCTGTTCTTCTCCGTGGTGCTGATGTGCCTGGGCTCGCTGATCATTGCCCTGACGCCCAGCTATGCGGCCATCGGCGTCGCGGCGCCGGTGCTGCTGGTGCTGGCGCGCCTGCTGCAGGGGTTGTCGGTCGGCGGGGAGTACGGCACATCGGCCACGTACCTCAGCGAGGTCGCCAACAAGGAACATCGCGGCTTCTATTCCAGCTTCCAATACGTCACGCTCATCGCCGGCCAGCTGACGGCGCTGGCGCTGCTGATCGTGCTGCAGCAGTTCGTGCTGTCACCGGCGCAGCTGGACGCATGGGGCTGGCGCATTCCATTCTTCGTTGGTGCACTGTGCGCGCTGGTGGCGATGCGCATGCGTTCGCACATGGAGGAAACGCAGTCATTCACGGCTGCGAAAGAGAATAAGAAACGCGGCACGCTGGCCGAACTCGCCAAGCATCCGCGCGCGGTGGCCATCGTCGTGGGCCTGACGCTGGGCGGGACGGTTGCGTTCTACACGTACTCGATCTACATGCAGAAGTTCCTGGCGAACACGGTGGGCCTGTCGAAGAGCCAGGCAACGCTGGTGTCAGGCGCGACGCTGCTGCTCTTCGCGCTCCTGCAGCCCATCGTGGGCGGGTTGTCCGACCGTATCGGCCGTCGCCCGATCCTGATCGCGTTCGGCGTGCTGGGTACGCTCTTGACGGTGCCTATCATGACCGGCATCAGTCACACGACGAACCCGTGGTCAGCCTTTTTCCTCATCATGGCCGCGCTGGTGATCGTTTCCGGCTACACGTCGATCAACGCGGTGGTGAAGGCCGAACTGTTCCCGGCAGAGGTGCGTGCGCTGGGCGTGGGGCTACCGTATGCGCTCACGGTGTCGATCTTCGGCGGCACGGCGGAGTACATCGCACTGTGGCTCAAGCAGGCGGGCCACGAGTCGCTGTTCTACTGGTATGTGACGGGCACCATCTTCCTGTCGCTGTTGGTCTACGTGTTCATGCGCGATACTCGCGAGCATTCCCGTATCGAACACTGACCTGATGCCTCCATCCGACGGCCATGCCGACCTTCCCCACCCCGCCCGCGGGCGCGGCTGGCGAATGGCCGTCGCGCTGGCGATGGCCGCGTGCTGCGCGGCGGCAGGGTGGGGCGCTTACGCCATCGCCCTGCAGCGCTACGTTGCCGCGCGCGCCGAAGAGGCCGGCCAGCGCACCACCTTCTACGCGCAGAGCCTGCGCAGCACACTGGCGCGCTATGAATCGTTGCCGCGGCTGGCGGCGCTGGAGCACGTGCTGCACGCCGCATTGCAGGCGAACCATCCGCCGGGCGATGCCGTTGCGCGGGGCGCCGCCAATGCCTACCTGAAAGAGGTTCAGGCGGCTACAGACCTGTCGGCCGCCTATCTGCTGGACACGACCGGGCTCACGCTGGCGGCCAGCAACTGGGATCTGCCGTCTTCCTTTGTCGGACAGAACTACGCATTCCGCCCTTACTTTGCCGAGGCCATGCGCGAAGGCCTCGGCCGCTTCTACGGCGTGGGCAACACCACGGGCGAGACGGGCTATTTCCTCGCCGCGCCCGTGCGCGACGGCAGCAGGCCGATCGGCGCGGTGGTGGTAAAGATCAACCTCGACGCGTTCGAGGCCACCCTGTCGCGCAGCGGCGATACGGTCTTGCTGGTGGACCGCTACGGCGTGATCTTCCTGTCCTCGGTGCCCGCGTTGAAGTACCGCACGCTCGGCACCCTGAGCGTCGACCAACGCGCTGCGCTCGATGCGACGCGCCAATATGCACCGCACACGCTTGTGCCGGTGGATCCCCGAGCTGGCAGCGTACCCTTTTCTGCGGACCAGCCACCTCAGGCCGTGCGCGTGGCATTGCCCGGCAAATCGGCGTCGGTGCTGCGTGTGCAATACCGCCCGGTCGGCCTGCTCGGCTGGCAGGTCGCCGTGTTGATCGACCCACGCGACGAGCAGCGCACCGCGCTGGTTGCCGGCGCCAGTGCATCCTTTGCGATGGCCCTCGCCTTCGCCGTGCTCGTTGCGCTGCGCCTGCGGACGCGCCGACGCGAAGAACAACGCCGTGCGCGCGCCGCGCTGCGCGAAGTCCAGCGCGACCTGGAAGCGCGCATCGCACAGCGCACGGCTGAACTGACCTCAGCCAACACAGCGCTCGCGAGCAAGGTGGAGGCACTCGACGCCGCGCAGCGCATCCTGCGGGAAACGCGCGACGCTGCGGTGCAGGCGGGCAAGCTCGCTGTGCTGGGCCAGATGGCCGCCGGCATCACGCACGAACTCAACCAGCCGCTCACGGCGCTCACCACGCTGTCCGACAATGCGAACCAGCTTGCCGAACGCGGCCGTATCGACGAGGTTCGCGGCAACCTCACGCACATCAGCCAGCTCGCCAACCGCATGGGCCGCATCGTCTCGCACATCAAGGCGTTTTCCCGCAAGGGCGATGCCGCGCGCGCAGCGGTGTCGGTGGACGAAGCCATTCGCCAGGCCCTGATGCTGGTGGAGACACGTCGCCGCCAGGTAGGCGTGACGGTGACCGCCCCCTCGGTGCCGGCGGATCTTGCCGTCTGGGCCAATGCCGTCCGGCTGGAACAGGTGCTGGTAAACCTGATTCGCAACGCCATCGATGCCTCGGCCGAAACGCCGCAACCTCGATCCGCCACCGTGCATGTGAGCGTCGAGCCGGTCGAGAAATGGGTACGCATCACCGTGCGCGACTTCGGCCCCGGCATTCCCGCCGATGTGCTGCCGCGCCTGTTCGAACCGTTCTTCACCACCAAGGTCGACGGGCAGGGGCTCGGTCTGGGGCTGGCGATTTCGCTGGCGATCATCGAAGATTTCGGCGGACGGCTCGAAGGCCGCAACGCCGACGATGAGGGGGGCGGCGCCGCCTTCATCATCGAGCTTGAACGTGCTGTGAATCCCGCATGACTGAACACGCCACTCCCGACATGTCTTCCATCGACCACGCCCCTGTCTTCCTGATCGAGGATGATGATGTGGTTCGCTTGGGCTGCGAGCAAGCGCTCGCGCTGGCGGATGTGCCGGTGCAGTCTTTTGCCGATGCAGAAAGCGCGCTGGCCGCCCTGGCGGCGCAGACGCCCGCCGTGGTCGTGACCGACGTGCGGCTGCCGGGCCGCGACGGTCTGGCCGTACTGCGCGAGATGCTGCAGCACGATCGCCAGTTGCCGGTCATCCTCATCACCGGCCATGGCGATGTGACGATGGCCGTGGCCGCCATGCGCGCCGGTGCCTACGATTTCATGGAGAAGCCGTTCCACTCCGAACGCCTGGTCGACGTGGTGCGACGTGCGCTGGAAAAACGCAGGCTCACGGCAGAAAACCTGCGCCTGCGCGAGGCGCTGCAGGGCCGTCAGGCCTATCCGCTGATCGGTCAGAGCGCGGCCATGCAGAACGTGCGGCGGCTGGTTGCCGCGCTCGCCCCAACGGACGCCGACATCCTCGTCACGGGCGAGACCGGCTCGGGCAAGGAAGTGCTCGCGCGTGCCATCCACGAAGGTAGCCGGCGGCGCGGGCCTTTTGTTGCGCTCAACTGTGCGGCACTGCCGGAATCCGTGTTCGAAAGCGAAATGTTCGGACACGAGGCAGGCGCCTTCACCGGTGCCAACCGCCGCCGCATCGGCAAGATGGAATATGCCAATGGCGGCACGCTGTTCCTCGACGAGATCGAATCGATGCCACTCGCCTTGCAGGCGAAACTCCTGCGCGCGTTGCAGGAGCGCAGTATCGAGCGGTTGGGAAGCAACGCCAGCGTGCCGATCGATTGCCGTGTGGTAGCGGCGGCCAAGGTGGACCTGAAGGAGGCGTCTGACCGCGGAGCCTTCCGCGCGGATCTGTACTACCGGCTGAATGTGGTATCGATCGCGCTGCCGCCGCTGCGCCAGCGCGCAGAAGATATCCCTTTGCTGATGGCTTATTTCCTGCAACAGGCGGCGGTTCGTTACGATCGTCCCGTGCCGGACTGGTCGGCGCAGGACATGATGCGCTGGCAGCACCACGATTGGCCCGGCAATGTGCGTGAGCTGAAGAACGTCGCCGAGCGTTTCTGCCTGGGGCTGGACGACGGCCTGATGGCTTCGGAGGCGAGCCAGCATTCATTGGCGGGCCGCATGATGGCAGTCGAACGCGCCACGATTGAAGAGGCGTTGCGTGCCACTGAAGGCAACGTTGCCCGCACCGCCGACCTGCTCGCCGTGCCGCGCAAGACGCTCTATGACAAGCTGAACCGGCACGGCATCGAGCCGGACCGTTTCCGCTCCAGCTAACGCAGCGACGATTCTCCTACCCTGCGCCCACCCTGCGGCGGCCAGCACGTGGCCGCCAGCAGCACGGCGATGACCGCGTAGACCGACTCGGTCACGGCCAGCGGCATCACGTGTACCTGGTAAAGGGCGGCGGGCAGATCGGCCACCGCATGCAGCAGCACCGCCAGGATGACGGGCAACAGCCGCCGCTGGCGTACCGCGTGCCAGACCAGCAGCGTGAGGGTGAACTGGATCAGCATCGCCGCAATGCGCTCGACCACCGCCCCTGCGGCAAGCCACGGCGAGAGCTGCGCGAGCAGCGCGTGGATGGCGCCGCTCATGCTTTGTGCGCCGCTGGCGGCCAGCCGCGCATCCAGTTGGCCCTGGTTGGCGGCGACGCCGAACATCACCATCTGCGCTTGCGATGCGGCACCGACCAGCCACGCTTCCGCGCCGGCATGCCCTAGCGCATAGGCCACCGGCGTGGCTGCATCGCCGGGTGTGCGCGTGAGGTGCCGCAGCCCGAGCCAGCGTCCGCATTCTTCGAACAGCCCCGCCATCAGCGCACCATAGATGATGAAGAGCGCGGGCACGCGCAGCCATTGCGCCGTCACCGGGTTGAGCTGCAGCAGATAAACATGGAGCGTGCGCTCCAGGATCAGCGCAAACAGGACGAACACCCCCGCGCCCACGCCAATGTCACGCCAGGCCAGGTCAAAGCGCCGCCGCAGCCATAACCACGCGCCGATCGGCACACCGGCGATCAGCAAGGCAGCGAGAGCGTGCGCGGCGAGCGCGAGCGGCGGGACGGAGGGCATGGCGGATGACGTAGATCAGACTGCCAGGATGCTACCCGAGTACCGCAGACGCGCATGGTGGGGGCGATTGTTACAATGCGTGTTAGCGGCAGGCGGTGCCGCAACTATTGACATGGCAGGGCAGACGGTCGTGAAACGCATGATGTGGCGGTGGATCTGGGTGTGTGGTTTCAGCATGGGCATCCTGGGTGTGATGGCGTCTGCACACGCCGCGCGCTGGCACGAATACCTCAAGACGACCTCGGTCTCGGCCTCCATCGAGCGGGGCTCGCTGCGTTCGAGCCGCGCGGGCCACAAGACCTTTCTTGCCCGTACGGTACTCAAGCGCGGCGAGCGTCGCGCCCATGGCACCCGCTATCGACCGGGCACGATGATCCTCTCGCGGCAGGAGATCGACTGCCGGCGGCAGCGTATCCGCCTCGTGGACTATGTAGTGCGCGGCCCCGACGGTGCCACGCTCGATACCGATACCGCGGCTGGTGCGCACTGGATGCGCATCCGTCCGGGCACCCTGGCTGCCCGATCGGCCGCCTACGTCTGCGCGCGTCGCTAGGACATGCCATGTGCAGTGCCGGCTCGACAAGGACCCTCCGGCATAGCACTATGAAAACTGCCCCGCTCACTCCTGGCCGGCCACGCGGGTGCCGGCACTGGCCTACCGTTCGATGAAACCCACACTGAAGTCGCAGGCGGCCATCATGGCGACCGTCATCAGCGTGACGCTGGTGAGCCTGTTCGGCTGGTCGCAACGTGAGCCGATCCGCCGCGAGATGATGGCGCAGATCCAGGCGCAGCAGACGGCGCTGGTCAGGGAGTCCGCCGACGATCTCAGGCAGCGGCTGGACATCTACCTGGGCGTGCTCGAACGTACGGCCCGGCAAATGCACACCGTTCGCTTCGACACCCCGGAGCAGGAGGCCACCTTCTTCCGGTCGATCCGGCCTGCGAGCGGCCTGTTCGATGGCGTATTCCTCGCCACCTCGGCGGGCAAGGTGACGGCCACCTCTGCCCACCGTCCGGGAGTCGTGGGCCTCGACATTACGGACCGCGATTACTTCAAGCAGATCATGGTGAGCGGCCAGCCCACCATTTCTGCGCCGTTGCGCAATCGCATCGGTGGTGAACCCATCGTCATCATGGCCGCGCCAGTGCATGACAACGACGGCCGGCTGGTCGGGCTGATCGGCGCCGCGCTCTACCTGCTCAAGCCCAACTTTCTTGGCCTGCTGCGTGACATGCGCATCGGCAAGACCGGCCACGTCTATCTGATTACGCAAGGCCAGCACCCGATCTTCGTTGTCCATCCCGATCCCGACAAGGTGCTCGCACCGCTCGATTCCGATCCTGCAGTCGCTGCCGCGCTCCGCTCGGACCCGTCCGCATCGCCTGAGCGCGGCGGCGACGTCGTCACGATGCAGGACGTGGTCGCAACAGGCTGGACGTTGGGGGCAGTGTTGCCGGGCGCCGAAGCCAATCGGCAGCTCTTTGCCATGCACCAGCGCTTTCGGCTGTCGCTGGTGTTGCTGGCCGTCCTGATCGGCGTTTCGGTGTGGGCGGCGATGCTGTGGCTGCTGCGCCCGCTGGCACGACTGCACGCTGCGATGTCGCAGCTTTCCACCACGGACCTGCGCGATGCGCCACCGCTTGAGCTGCCGGATGCTTCGGCCGAGATCGACGCCGTGTCGACCGCCTTCCGCAAGCTGATGGACGAGGTCGCGCGCCAGCGTGCCGAGCTCGAGGCCGTGAACGACGCCTCCCCGCTGGGCCTGTTCCGGGCAGATGTCGAGGGCCGCATCGTCTACGCGAATGAAGCTTATCGCCGGCTCCTCGGCCTCACGCACGAAGAGGCACTGGCTGAAGTGTGGCTCACGCGTCAGCATCCCAACGACCGCGAAGCCGCCATGACGGGCTGGCACGAAGCGATCCGCCGCGGCACCGTCTACACCGCAGAGCAGCGGGTGCTCGTGCCGGGCGAGGGCGAGCGCCTGATGGTGGTCAACACGGCACCGGTACGTGTGGATGGCGAGGTGATCGGCCACGTCGGCACCATGGAAGACATCACCGTGCGGGCACGCGCCCAGCAGGCTTCGCGCGTGCTCACCAAGATCCTCGACTCCACGACCGATTTTGTCGCGCAGACCGACGTGCACGGCAACGTCACCTACATGAACCCGGCCGGCCGCCGCTTTGTCGGCATCGCACTGGACCAGGACATTCGCGGCATGACGGTCGCGGATTTCTATCCGCCCGCGACGATGGACTGGCTGCGCGAGGTGGCAGTGCCTGCCGCTGTGCGCGACGGCGTGTGGATTGGCGAGACGACCGTGCGGGGGCAGCAGCGCGTGGCGGTGCCCGTCAATCACATGCTCATCGCGCATCGCGACCCCGCGGGGCACATGGAGTACTTCTCGTCGATCATGCGCGACATCACGCAGGACAGGGCGGCTAAGGAGGCACTGCAGCGCAGTCGTGAGACGCTGCAGACAGTGACCGATGCCATGCCCGCCCTGGTCGCCTTCATCGATGTGGACGAGCGCTTCCGTTTCCTGAACGCCGCGTACGAGAAGGCTTACGGCCAGCCCACTGCCGCCATGCTCGGCAAGACGGTCTGCGAGGTGGCGGGTGACGAGAGTTATCGCAGCGTGCGCGATGCCCTGCACCGCGCGCTGGCGGGCGAAACCATCGTCTTCGAACGAGAGCAGCGCAATCGCGAGGCGTACCGCTGCGAAGAAATCAACTATTTGCCGCAGTTCGACGCACACGGCCGTGTTGCCGGTGTGCATTCGGTCACCCTTGATATCACCGAGCGCAAGAAGCAGGAGCTGCGTCTGCGCGCGCTGACCACCACCGACCATCTGACCGGTCTGCTGAATCGCGCAGGCTTTGAAGCGCGCCTGTCGGCCGCGCTGGACCAGGCGCGCGTCAGTGACACGGCCGGGGCGCTGCTCCTCATCGACCTGGACGGTTTCAAGGCCGTCAACGATACGTACGGTCATACGATGGGCGACGCCTTGTTGCGCACGGTCGCGCAGCGGCTGGTGCGCGCGGTGCGCCCCAGCGACGGCGTGGCGCGCTTTGGCGGGGACGAGTTCGCCGTCATCCTTGAGAACCTGTCGCAGCCGGACGACGCAAAAGCCGTCGCTGCCTCGATCCTTGGCGTATGCAACCGGCCCTTCCGTCTGGGTGAACGGGCGGTGCAGGTCGGGGTCAGCATCGGCATTGCCGGTTTCGACGCCCGCACGCTGGCACAGGGCGTTGTCTTCGAGGCAGCCGACGAGGCGTTGTATGAAGCCAAGTCGCGCGGCAAGGGCCTGTTCGTGAGCGCGGACGAACTGCCGACAGGCTGATTCCGCCATGCCGCAAATGACGCAGAATTGGGTACGCTTTGACCGCAAGCCGGTGCCCCGTGCGGCCCATGTTGCGACGCAGTATCGGCCCCCCAGGCGGAGTGGCGGACAATTCCCTATCGCACGGTCGTGCGGTTTCCGGTAAAGTCCCGCGACTGACTGCGCGCGCCGGCCACCCTGGCGCGTGGCACGAGAGCGCTGTACCCATGGCGCCTTCGCTTCACTCTCCGACGCAACTGCCCGCCGCGCATGCCCGATCCGGTACCGCGCAGGCAGCAGGCTCGCTGATGTTTCGCCCGTCCGCGCGGATGGCGCGTGCTTCGGCAGGCGGGCGGCCGGACGCGATGCAGGGCGCATGGGGGAGCGACGGTGTTGGGCCAACGCACTCTTCGGAACGAATCGCAATCGCGACGGATAACAAGGAGCAGGTTCACATGCAAAAGACGATCAAACGGCTGCTGGTGACGGCGGCGGCTGCGGGGGCGGCTATCGCAACGGGCACGACGTTCGCGGCCCAGGACATCAAGATCGGCGTGGCCGAGGCGCTGTCGGGCGGTGCAGCCCAGTACGGCGTGGCCATCCGCAACGGCTTCCAGCTGGCCGCTGATGAGATCAATGCCGCGGGCGGCATCAACGGCAGCAAGATCGCGCTGGTGATCGAAGACGAGCAGGGCAAGAAGGAAGAGGCCATCAACGTTTTCAAGAAGCTGATCTTCCAGGACAAGGTCGCCATGGTGTTCGGCCCCACGCTGTCCAACTCGGCACAGGCAGCGGACCCGATTGCGCAGGGCGCCAAGACGGTCGTGTTCGGCACCTCCAACACCGCTGACGGCGTCACCAGCATCGGCGATTTCGTCTTCCGCAACTCCGTGACCGAAGCCGACGTGCTGCCGGCCACCATCCAGACTGTCGTGAAGAAGGCGGGCGTGAAGAAGGTCGCGGTGCTGTACGGCAACGACGACGTCTTCACCAAGAGCGGCTACGACAACTTCAAGAAGGCGCTCGAAGACCTGAAGATTCCGGTCACGACCACCGAGACCTTCGCCAAGGGCGACGTGGACTTCAAGGCCCAGCTCACCAAGATCAAGGCGACGAATCCGGATGCGATCGTGCTGTCGGCCCTGATTGCGGAGGGTGGCCCGATCATGGTGCAGGCGCGTCAGCTTGGCCTGAACGTGCCCATCATCGGCGGCAATGGCATGAACTCGGTCAAGGTGTTCGACCTGGCCAAGGACAAGTCCGACAACCTGTGGGTGGGCAGCCCGTGGTCGATCGAGAACCACACGGCCGAGAACAGCAAGTTCATCACCGCCTACACCGCCAAGTACAAGGCAGCGCCGGACCAGTTCGCCGCGCAGGCGTATGACGCCATGTACATCGCGAGCAAGGCGCTGAAGACGGTCAAGTTCAGCGGCAAGCTGGAAGCCGACCGCAAGGCGATCCGCGATGCGCTGCCGGGCGTCAAGCACATCGGCGCAACCGGCGCGTTCGCATTCCGCCAGGTGACGGCGCGCGGCAAGCCGGCTGGCTACGACGCTGTGCAGACGCCGATCGTGAGCGTGACCAAGAACGGCAAGTACACGATCGAGAAGTAACTTTCGGTTCTCGTAGAGACCGAACCGCGGGGCGTAGGCAAACCTACGCCCCATCGCATTTTTGCGGCACCAAGTCGCACTTCACTCTCATTCATCATGCTGGAACAGCAACTCGTCAACGCGCTGTCGCTCGGCTGCGTGTATGCGTTGTTCGCCCTGGGGTTCACGCTGGTTTTCGGCATCCTGGGCGTGATCAACCTGTCGCACGGCGCCGTCTTCATGCTCGGCGCCTATGCGGCACTGCAGGTCGTGACGCACTTTGAGCTGCCGCTGTGGGCGGCACTGGCTGTCGGCTTTGTCGTAAGCGGCGTGGCCGGGCTCATCATCGATGTGCTGCTGCTGCGCCCGCTGCGCCGGCGCAACGCGCCGCACCTGATCCCGATGATCGGGACCATCGGTGCGGGCATCGCCATCAATAACGCCATGCAGGGCGTGTTCGGGGCGGAGAACCTGCGCTTCCCGGCGGGGCTTGTGTCGGATGCGTCGCTGGATCTGGGCGGCATCCATCTCATGCCGCTGGAACTGGGCATCATCGTGCTGTCGTTTGCGCTGATGGCCGGGCTGATGCTGCTGCTCAAGCGCACGCAACTGGGCCGCGCGCTGCGCGCGATTGCAGAGTCGCCCAAGGCGGCGGCGCTGCTCGGTATCAATGTCGAAGGGCTGTTTCTGCTGACGTCGTTCGCAGCAGCGGCATTGGGCGGCCTGGCCGGCGTGCTGATCGGCCTGTATTCAAATGCCGTATTCCCGCTGATGGGCCAGCCGATGCTGCACAAGGGCATCGCGGTCATCATCCTGGGCGGCCTGGGCGATATCCGCGGCGCCATGCTGGGCGGGCTGTTCCTCGGGTTTGCCGAGGTGCTGTCGGTGGCCTACATCGGCTCGACGATGCGCGATGCCGTAGCGTTCGGCCTGTTGTTCCTGATCCTGCTGGTGCGGCCGCAAGGGCTGTTCGGCAAGGTGCTGGAACGCAAGGCATAAGGAGACCGACGACATGGAATGGTTCGACAATTTCTGGTCGGTCTACAGCAATCTGGTGCTCACGCTCGGCATCAATGCGCTGCTGGCGCTGTCCATCTACCTGACGCTGTCGTGCGGCTTGCTGGCGATGGCGAATGCGGCCTTCATGGGCATCGGCGCCTACACGGCGGCGCTGCTGACGATGAACGCCGAGATGCCGTTTTCCGTCGCGCTGTTGGGCGGCATGGTGGCGCCGGCCGTGGTGGCCGTGGTCATCGGGCGGCCCACGCTGCGTCTTTCCGGCGTGTATCTGGCCATGGCCACGCTTGGTTTTGGCGAAGTCGTGCGCGTGCTGATCCTGAACACCGAAGACTGGACCGGCGGCGCGCTGGGCCTGAACGGCATTCCGCAGCTGACCGAATGGTGGCATGTGGCGTTGGCCGTGGCGCTGACGATGTTCGTGCTCGCACGCATGCGCCGCTCCAAGGTTGGCCGCGCATTCGAAGCCATCAAGGAAGATGAGACGGCTGCGGGTCTGATGGGTATCAACGTGGCCGGCACGAAGCTGCTGGCGTTCACGCTGGGCGCCGTCATCGCCGGGCTCGCGGGCGCGCTCAACGCGCATCTGACCTTCTTCATCGGCCCGAACGAATTCGGCTTCGACCGCGGCGTGGAAATCCTCACGATGACGATCCTGGGCGGCACGAACGGCCTGACGGGCCCGGTGCTCGGCAGCCTGATCCTGTCGCTGCTGCCCGAGTTGCTGCGTGCGTTCAAGGATTTCCGCCTGGTCGTCAACGGCGTGATCCTGATGGTGATCGTGCTGTTCCTGCCCAAGGGCATCTGGGATCCGGCGCGTTTCGCGCGCTGGTTCGGCATCAAGCGCGGCGGCACCATGCCGGGCACGGGCAACACCCCGGCTGCTTCCAATGAATCGCACTGAGGCCGCCATGCTGAAACTCACCTCCATTTCCAAGCGCTTTGGCGGCCTGTCGGTGCTGCAGGACGTCAACATTGAAGTGCCGCAAGGCACCATCTTCGGCTTGATCGGCCCGAACGGCGCCGGCAAGACGACCGTCTTCAACCTGATCACCGGCCTGCTGGCACCCACGGGCGGCTCGCTGACGTTCAACGGCGAAAATCTTGTCGGCAAGAAGCCGCACCAGATCACGCAGATGGGCATCGCGCGCACGTTCCAGAACATCCGCATCTTCAAGGAGATGACGCTGCTGGAGAACGTCGTGGTGGGCATGCACCGGCATCTGGACTACGGTGCACCGGGCCTGCTGCTGTCGCTGCCAAAGTACCGCGCTGCCGAGCGCCGCGCGCGCGACCGTGCACTGGAGCTGCTCTCGTGGGTCAAGCTCGATCACAAGGCGCACGACATTGCCGACAACCTCTCGTACGGCGACCAGCGCAAGCTCGAGCTCGCGCGGGCGCTGGCCACCGAGCCCAAGCTGCTGTTGCTCGACGAGCCCGTCGCTGGCATGAACACCGGCGAGAAGGTCGACCTGATGGCCGAGATCGAGAACATCAAGGCGCGCGGCTACACGATCTTCATGATCGAGCACGACATGCGCTTTGTGATGGGCCTGTGCGAGCGCATTGCGGTGCTCAACTTCGGCCGCATCATCGCCGAAGGGCCGCCGGAGGCCATTCGCAACAACCCGCAAGTCATCGAAGCCTATCTCGGCCGGGACGACGACGAGGCGGACGGTTCTGCTGCCGCAGAGAAGGAGACGGCATGACCACGCTGCTGGAAGTCAAAGGGCTGCAGGTGTCGTACGGACACATCGCAGCCGTCAAGGGTATCGACTTTGCGCTCAAGGCCGGCGAGATCACCTCGCTGGTGGGCGCGAACGGCGCGGGCAAGTCGACCACGCTGCTGGCGCTCTCGGGGCTGATCCCGAAGTCGCAGGGCGACGTGCGTGGCCAGATCCTGTTCGAGGGGGACGACGTTTCGCAGTGGTCGGCCCACAAGCGTGTGGAGCGCGGCATCGTGCAGGTCGCGGAGGGCCGTGCCACGTTGACCACCATGACGGTGCGCGAAAACCTCGAGCTTGGCGCTTATACGCGCAAGGACCGCAGCCAGATCGCTTCCGACCTGGAGCGTGTCTTCCACCTGTTCCCGCGCCTGAAAGAGCGCATCGATGGCATGGCCGGCAACCTGTCGGGCGGCGAACAGCAGATGCTCGCCATCGGCCGCGCGTTGATGGCCCGCCCCCGTGTGCTGCTGCTTGACGAGCCGTCGATGGGCCTCGCACCGATCATCGTGCAGGAGATTTTCCGCATCCTGCGCACCATCAACGCGGAAGGACTGACGATCTTCCTGGTTGAGCAGAACGTGCGGCAGGCGTTGAAGATCGCCCAGCACGGCTATGTGTTGGAGACCGGTCAGATCGTGCTGGCCGACAGCGGGCGCAACCTGCTGGGCAATCCGCGCGTGCTCGAGGCCTACCTCGGCGGCTGAGCGTGCTGTCAAAAACCGGCGCCCTCTCTGGCGCCGGTTTTTTATCGCCAAGCGTACCTATTTCTGCGTGCGCTCAATGGCCCGCCAATACGTGCCGCTGCGTATCGAACAGTGCGATCAGCGCATCGGCTACCGCCCGAACTCGCGGCGAGCGCCGTACGTCCGGATGAATGGCAAGCCAGATTTCCCGATGTAGCGCAGGGTCATCCACCGGCACGCGCCGCAAAAGCGTACCCGTTTCTGCGGGCGCACCCAGGAGGTGAGGAAGCGCTGCGACACCCACGCCGGCCAGGGCAGCCTGATGCATGGCCGACAGGTCGCTGCAACGCAAGACGACGCGTCGCGCGCCAGCGTAGTCGTCCAGCCAGCGCTGCTGGGGTACGTGGCGAAGGCGCTCGTCGTAGCCGATGAACTGCCATTGCGCTTCGGGCTGCGCCAGTACCTCGGGCGTCGCATATAAGCCATAGCCGAGGCTGCCCAGCGGGCGTGCGGCCAGTGTCGAAGCCGTGGGCCGTGACAGACGGACGGCGAGATCCGCCTCGTGTGCCATCAGGTTGGCATTGCGCTTTTCGCCCAGCAATACGAGGTCGATGCCGGGCCACTGCTTGCGCAGCAACGTCAGGTTCGGTGCGATGACGTGGCTCGCCACCGTTGGCGGCGCTGAAATGCGCACCGTCCCCCGCAGGCTGCCCGCTCCTGCCGCTGCGCGTGCAAAGCTGGCGGCTTCCTGCTCCATGCGTTCAGCCCGTTCGGCCAAGGCGCTGCCCTCGGCTGTCAGGCGCCAGCCGCGTGGCAGACGGTCGAACAGACGCACGCCCAACGACTGTTCCAGCGCGTCGGCACGGCGCGCCACCGTGGTGTGTTCCACCCCAAGCCGCCGCGCAGCGGCCGACAGGCTGCCCTCGCGCGCCAGCACGAGAAAGTAGCGCACGTCATCCCACTGCAAGGAAGACGAGGGGTCGGCCGTCACCGCACGCGCCAACGAACGTTTAGACAAGTCTGAGCTTTTTTGCACAGAAGATGGTCAGGTTTTGCGAATTCCAGGGTGATTCTGAACGGAATACGCTTGTTGCACAACGTGATGCAAGCAGTCATTGGCATCACGAACACCCAAAAGCGTACCTATTTCTGCGAGGACTTTTGCCATGCATGCCAGGTTGATCCAACTCGGTGAACCCGGTCCAGCACTGGGGTTACAGCCAGCGGACCAGATGCTTCCGCCGCCCGGCGCGAATGTGCTGACGGTGCGGCACACCGCCGTGGGCGTGAACTTTGTCGACGTGTATCACCGCACCGGCCTCTATCCCGTGCCGGCATTTCCGGCGGTGCTCGGTGTCGAGGGCGTCGGCGTGGTGGAAGCCGTGGGCACCGACGTACGTGGCTTTGTCGTAGGCCAGCGCGTGGCGTGGGCCGGACTAATGGATGGTGCTCCCGGCGGCTACGCCAGCCATCGCAACATTCCCGCCAACCGCGCAATTGCCTTGCCCGATGCGCTGGACGACGAAACCGTTGCCGCCACGCTGCTGCGTGGCATCACCGCACACATGTTGCTGACGCGCGTTCGGCAGGTTGGCGTGGGTGACACGGTGCTGGTGCACGCAGCAGCAGGAGGCCTGGGCGTGCTCCTCGTGCAATGGGCAAAGCGCCTGGGCGCACGCGTGATCGGCACGGTCGGTAGCGAAGCCAAGGCAGCGACAGCGCTTGGCCACGGAGCAGACCACGTCGTGCTGCACCGCCAGCAGGATGTGCGCGAGGCTGTGCTGCAACTGACGGCAGGTGAGGGCGTCGATTATGTCATCGACGGGGTCGGCGGGCCGATGCTGCAGACGTCCCTTGCTGTGACGCGGCCGTTCGGCATGGTCGCAAGCATCGGTCAGGCTGGCGACGTGAGCAACGTGCAGACGAGCGCCGTCGATCTTGCCGCGCTTGGGCCGTCGCGTTCGATTGCACTGGCACGGCCGGGCGTGTTCCGCTACATGACGGAGCTGTCGCGCTACCGGGTGGGTGCGCAGGCAGCGCTGCAGCGCATGCTGGAGGGCGTGCGTGTGCCGGTGGGCGGCACCTACGCGCTGGCTGACGCGGCCGCCGCGCACGCGGCGCTCGAGGACGGGCGCACGTCGGGCGCGTTGCTGCTGCGTCCTTGAGCGTACCCGTTTCTGCGGCGTGCCAGCCACGCGGCTGGTGCCGAGCGCAACGTGTATTTCACCGCTTTGCCCACAACTCTCAGGGAGGCTGTTCCATGCTGTACTTGATTCTTTTCACCTATCGCGCACCGCTGTCCGAGATGGAGCGTGTGTTGCCCGCGCACCGCGCGCACCTCGACGCGCACTACGCGAGCGGCCATTTCCTGATGTCGGGGCCGTTCTTCCCGCGCGAGGGCGGCGGCATTCTTGCGCGAGCCGGATCACGCGATGAGATCGATGCCATCGTCATGCGCGATCCCTTTGTCCTCGAGAACCTGGTGGAGGTGCGCCTCATCGCCTGGGGCCCGAACAGGCGCAGCGCCGACGTGCCACAGGCGTGGTTGCCCGACGCCACGGTCGCCATGCCGACGTAAAACCTGCGCCGCGTGCCAGCTATCATGACGGTCTGCCGTTCACGGGACCGTCATGACCGATACGCCGCCTCCATCCCCCCCTCCATTGCCACGCCCGGCGTGGTGGCAGCGTGTGGCCGCGCGATTGCCATTCGGGCGCGTGCACCTGGTGTTCGTATTCGCGGGCCTGATCGGCTGCGCGGGGGCGTTCTCGACGATTCTCTTCCGCGAGTGCCTGCGGCAATTGCAGTGGTGGATTTCCGGCACCGACCAGGGCCTGGTGGCTACGGCGCGAGCGCTGCCCTGGTGGGCGCGGCTGCTGGTGCCGACCGTGGGTGGCATCCTCGCAGGGCTGACGCTTCAGTTCGGTCTGAAGTGGATTCCGCGCAAGGGTTCGGAAGACTACATGGAGGCCATTGCCGTGGGCGACGGCGTGCTGAGCGCTCGGCAGAGCCTGGTGCGCAGTGCGTCGTCGCTGTGCTCGGTGGCCAGCGGTGCGTCCATCGGGCGCGAGGGGCCGATGGTGCAGCTTTCGGCGATGTGCGGTTCGCTGTTGGGCCGGGCGTTACGGCGCGTGATGCCGGTTTCGGTCGAGCAGCTGCGGCTGCTGGTCGCGTGTGGGGCGGCAGCGGGTATCACCTCGGCTTACAACGCGCCCATCGCGGGCGCCGTGTTTGTCTGCGAGATCGTTTTCGGTGTCATCACCACGGCAACGCTCGGGCCGCTGCTGGTAGCAGCCGTCACCGCCGATATCGTGCTGCGCCAGTTCTTCGGCTATGGCGCGGTCTACGAGATGCCGCATTTCGATTTCGTCTCTGGCTGGGAAGTGCTGACGTATCTGGGGCTGGGGCTGGCGGCCGGGATGGCTGGCCCCTTGCTGCTGGGCTTGATCGATCGCGCGCGCGATGCGTTCTCCCGGACGAAGCTGCCGCTGACGTTGCGGCTGGCCGTAGGCGGGCTGATTGTCGGCGTGCTGTCGACACGGGTACCAGAGGTCTGGGGCAATGGATACAGCGTGGTCAACGGTTTCCTGCACGAGCCGTGGCTGTGGCAGACAGTGGCGCTCGTGCTGATCTGCAAGGTGGCGGCCACAGCGGCCAGCGCCGGCTCGGGCGCAGTCGGTGGCGTGTTCACGCCCACGCTGTTTTGCGGCGCGGCGCTGGGGCTGCTCTACGGCACCGGCATGCACGCCTTGCTGCCCGGCGCGGCGCCGGTGCCGATCAGTTACGCGGTGGTGGGCATGGGCGCGCTGCTGGCCGCCACCACGCACGCGCCGCTCATGTCGATCCTGATGATTTTCGAGATGACGCTGTCATATCAAGTGGTACTGCCGCTGATGCTCGCCTGCATTACCGGCTACGTCACGGCGCATGCGACAGGCGCACCGTCGGTGTACGCACGTGCACTGGCGCGCAATCGTGACGACGCGCAGCATCTGCCATCGGCTTCGGAAGCTACGCAGAAATAGGTACGTTCGGACGCTTTGCCGCCCGGTCCCAGTTGTACCGCCGCCCTTACTTTGCCCCGCTAAAGTGATTTTCTGATTTCTTTTGCGGGAGCACTCCATCAATTTTTAGGGGATTTAGCAACCACTTGTTGCTATTGAGAATCGTTGTCATTTATATTTGCGTCCGCAAATCGTAGTGCGCGCTCGTGCACGGCGGCACGGGGCGCAGCAGGGCGTTCCGCAGCGGCTGGCATCCCAAAAGAGGCGCGCCGCTGGAGGAACCACGTCACATGAACCGCCGCACGCCCGTCGCCAGCGCACTGCTGGCCCTGTTCGCCACGCCCCCTGTCGCGCTCGCCCAACAAGCACCTTCGAGCCCGATCGCTGCCACCACCACGTTGCCAGAAGCCGTCGTGCGGGCGACTGCCCCGCGCGACGACTACAACGCCGCCAAAAGCTCCATCTCGAAGCTGCCCGAGAACCTGCGCGATGTGCCGCAATCGGTGACGGTCGTGCCCAAGGCGCTGACCGATGCGCAAGGCGGCAGCTCGCTGGCCGATGCGCTACGCAACGTGCCGGGCATCACCATCGGTGCGGCCGAAGGCGGGCAGATCGGCAACAACATCAACCTGAACGGGTTCTCGGCGCGTACCGATATCTACCTTGATGGCTTCCGGGATCGCGGCCAGTACTACCGCGACCTGTTCGCCCTCGATTCGGTGGAAGTGCTGATGGGCCCGTCGTCGATGCTGTTTGGCCGCGGTTCAACGGGCGGCGTCATCAACCAGGTGACGAAGAAGCCGAAGCTGAAGGCGGCCACGGAAATCACCGGTTCGGTCACGACCAACGGCCTCGTGCGCGCCACTGCGGACGTCAACACGCCGACGTCCGATACCTCCGCCTTCCGCATCGCCGCGATGGCGCAGAACGGCAAGACGAGCACGCGCGACGAGATGACCGCGCAGGATTTCGGCATCGCGCCGTCGTGGCGTTTCGGCATCGGCACGCCAACCGAGGTGACGCTGTCCGCGCTGCTGCAGCACAACCGCGACATGCCCGACTACGGCGTGCCGAACCTCAACGGCCACCCGGTCAACGTCAGCCCCAAGACGTATTACGGCTACACCGATGACCGCACTACACAGGACGTGGCGTCGTTCTCGGCCAATATCGATCACAAGTTCTCGCCCAACCTGCGGCTGCGCAATCAGACGCAGTTCAATTACGTACAGACCGATGCGCGCGAGACGGCGCCCAACGCGGTGGGTACGGTCAATTCGTCGGGCGTGTTCACGGCGCTGACCAACAGCAATCTGCCGATCTCGGCGCTGTCGGTGCGTCTGCAAAGCCATGACCGCCGCATCCGTGACTATTCGCTGTTCAACCAGACCGAGCTGACAGCCAAGTTCGATACGGGTTCGGTCAAGCACACGCTGCTGGTCGGCACCGAGTTCGGCCACGACGGTTACGACAACCAAAACTATTACCGCAACGGCTCGTGCAACGGCACGCCGCTGGCGCAGTCGAGCATGACAAGCGGCTTCGTCTCGTGCGAGCCACTGGTCAGCCCGAGCTACACCACGTCGCCGGCCAGCACGCCGTCGAGCCTGGGTAACCTGCAGGGCGGCTCGGCCAACACGGTAGCGGCGTACTTCAACGATTCGATCGAATTCACCAAGCAATGGAAGGCCGTCGCCGGCCTGCGCTATGACCGCTACGTGGCGAGCATTTCGAACTCGCTGAATTCAGCGAACACGCCGGCGTCGGCCAAGATCACCGCGCTGCCGTATGCGCAGCAGAGCGTGAACTTTGTCAGCACGCGCCTGGGCGGCATCTGGCAGCCGACGGACTGGCAGTCGTACTACGTGTCGTACGGCACGTCGTTCAACCCGTCATTGGAACAACTCGTGGGCACCACGGGCCAGCAGGGGTTGGACCCGGAGAAGAACAAGTCGTATGAAGCCGGTGGCAAGTGGGATCTGCTCAACGGCGACCTGTCGGTCAGCTCGGCGCTGTTCCAGATCACCAAGGACAACGCCCGCACACAGATCGACAGCACGACCTACACGTCGGCCGGCAAGATCCGCGTGCGCGGTGCGCGCCTGGGTGCCACGGGCCATGTCACCGACAAGCTGCAGATCTTCGCGGGCTATACGTACCTGGATGCGCAGATCGTCAATGGCATCGCCGCGGGCACGCAGGGCATGACGCCGGCCAACACGCCCAAGCATTCGGCCACAGTATGGACGAGCTACGCCTTTGTGCCGAACTGGGAAGTGGGTGCGGGCGCGTTCTACATGTCCCAGCGGTATGCCAACAACACCAACACCGTGCAGACGGGCGGCTTCGTGCGTTGGGACGCAATGCTGGCCTACCATCAGCCGAAATACGACGTGCGGCTGAACCTGTTCAACGTGTTCAACAAGACGTATTACGATGCGCTGATTCCTTCCGATGGCGGTCGCGCCGTGCCGGGCACCGGCCGTGCGGCGATGCTCTCGGTGGTGTATCGGATGTAATGGCTGGGGGATGGGCCCTCGGCTGCATCCCCGTTTCCTTCCAGCGCCATGCTTGTCTGCATTCCCAACGTCTTCACCGCCGCGCAGGTCGCTGCGCTGCGCGATCTGCTCGATAGCGCGGGCGATGCCTGGGTCGATGGCCGCGTGTCGGCCGGATATTCGGGGGCGCCGGTCAAGGTCAACCAGCAGATTGATGAGGGCGCAGAAGTGGCCCTGCAGTGCCAGCAGCTCATCCTGAGCGTGCTGGAGCGGCACCCGCGCTTCATCAGCGCGGCGTTGCCGAACGTGGTGTACCCGCCGATGTTCAACCGCTACGGCGAGGGCATGACCTTCGGCGCGCATGTCGATGGCAGCGTGCGCATCCATCCGCACAACGGTACAAAGCTGCGCACCGACATCTCGGCCACGCTGTTTCTGTCAGACCCCGCCAGCTACGACGGCGGCGAACTGCAGATTGAAGACACGTACGGCATGCACAGCGTCAAGCTCAATGCCGGCGACTTGGTCATCTACCCGGCAACGAGCCTGCATCAGGTGACGCCCATCACGCGCGGGGTGCGCGTAGCGAGCTTCTTCTGGATCCAGAGCCTGATTCGCGACGACGCGCAGCGCGCCATGCTGTTCGACCTGGACAACGCCATCCAGACGCTCAACCAGACCGACGCGGATGCCACCGCGCGCCGCACGCTCATCGGCGTGTATCACAACCTGATGCGGCAGTGGAGCGAGACCTGATCTGAGCGCCCAGCGTCACACCCGTGGCGGTGCGACGCACTGTGAGCCGTGCGATTCGGCTCAGTGGCCCGAACGGCGATACAGCTCGGCCATCATGCCGCAGCTTTCCACGTGCAGCGCAACGGCGCGGCTGGCTTCACGGCGCACGATTTGCCAGAAACGGGCGAGGCGCGAGGCGGGGGCGGCTTGGAGAGCGACGGTGTTCATGGCGATTCCTTCTGAGGACTGATTTAGGGATAACCCCTATTAGGGAATACCCGAATATTAGTCTGAATATTGCAACGCAGCAAATCGCATTTGCCAGTGTCGCCTCATCACCACATGTGCGTGGCTAGGCCGCTACTCTGCTGATCGTGCCGGCATTGCCGTCCACCCGGATCGTTTCGCCGTCTTTCAACTGTGCCCGGATGCCGGGGACGTTGACCACCGCCGGGATGCCGAACTCGCGCGCAACGATTGCCCCGTGCGACAGGTACCCACCGGTTTCCATGACCAGGGCACCGGCCTTCAGAAACAGCGGCGTCCATGCCGGATCGGTGCTCGGCGCGACGAGGATATCGCCAGCTTGCAGCGCAGTGCCGGCTGCGGCGTGGTCGACAAGACGGGTGCGCCCCTGCGCGGCACCTGCACCAACAGCAGTGCCGGTCCAAACGTCTGCGCCCGTGGCGACGGGTAGAGCAGGGGCGATTGGCGCCTCGTCGTGCTCAGAGACGATGTCTGCTTCCGACTCTGTGGCCCAGCGCGACAGCAACTGCCGGCGGTCGCGTGCGCGCTGTGCGACGAAGCGCGGGGCGAGCGTGCCTTGAGCGGCGCGCAGACATTCGTCCAGCGTCAGGTTGAAGATGTCTTCCGGTTGATCCAGCGCGCCCGCCGGGCACAGTTTTTCTGCCAGCCTCAGCAGGCCGATGCGCAAGGCCTCCAGGTACGCCACCAAAGCGCTGCGTGCCGCCTCCCGCTGATTGCTGTCGCGCACCGCGCCTTTGAGCATGGCCCGCACAACCGGCCGCATCCAGAATGGCACGCGCTGCCACGCGCGGGACGCCGCCACTTGCTGGCGTTGCCGCACGGTCTGCGCATGACTGCCCACGAGCCCGGCGATAAGGTCGAGCAGATAGTCTGGCTGTTCACGCCAGCGGGCGTGGCGGAAGTAGCTTTCTTCGATGGCGCGATGACCGTAGCGCTCCAGAAAGGCCCCAAATTGCTGGCGGAATGGGCTATGCGCCGGAAGCTGCTGTGCCCATAGCGTGCCGGTGCGCGTGTCGGCCCGTAGCCACGCGAGCGCTTCAGTGTCCGCTGCTGCGGTTTGTGCCAGCGCCATCAGGTCATAACTCTGCTGGGCAGTAACACTTGGCTCGGCGCCGGCCATGAGCGCTGCGGTCAGCGCGTGGCCCTCGCCGGGGCACTGCTTGTCAATGAAGTCGACCAGGCCAGAGACCGCGCCGCCCGCCGAACCCTGCAGGAAGAAGAGACTGTCCGCGCGCCGCGCCGTCATGAACCGCGCGTGCAGGCACCCGGCCAGTTCCACGGCGTTGTCGGGCCACTCACCGTCGCGCCATTGCGCGGCCTCCTGGCGGGCGCGGTTCAGATCGCGCTGCGCCTGACGGCGTGCGGAACCGGCGCTCAGCAGATAGCGCGCGAGCCGGGCAGCGCGCGCCGCCCGCTGCGGCCACGTGATACGCGGCACAGAAATCTCCGGCTGGCTTCCGCCCAACATGCGGTTGATGGCCGCCGGAGCAATGCCGAACGCGTCAAACGCTTCCCATTGCATCAGCGAAACGTTGAGATACAGGCGGCCCCGGAAAAGTGCGGTGCGATCCAACCCCGGCATCAGCGGGTACCCCGCTAGTGCATAAGCCAACGTGAGCATGCGGTTGGCAGCGTGGCCGTAGAGCGTCCAATCAATGGGCGACAGCGGAGCGGGAAACACCTCGCGCGTGTTGCCGCGCGTCCAGAACGTCGGCTGGTCTTGCAGCGCGGCGTAGACGTGGCGGCCTCGTGTAGTGATGGGACGTGCCTGCACGATCCAGAAGCGTTGGCCGTCCCAGACCCATTCGATGTCGTATCGAGGTTGCGCGAAGTCGAGCGCGCTTGCCGTGTCGTGGGCCAAGGTGGCGAGGGCGATGAGCTGCGCGTCGTCCAGCACGGCACGGCGGACGTCTTGCGCAGCGGTGTCGCACAACGATGTGCCGCCCTCGGCCAGGGTGCGCGTCATGCGGGTCTTCTGGCCGATCCGGCGTTCGATCACGTGCAGGCTGTCGCTTTCGGCTGAGACTTCGATCCGGAACGTGTCTCCATCGGCCTGTCCGCCCACCAGCGCTTCACCCAGACCCCAGTGCGCGTTGATGACGATGTGGTCGTCGCGGCCGCTCAGCGGGTCGCTTGTAAAGGCGATGCCTGCCGCCACGGTGGGCAGCAGGGGCATGATCACCACGGCCATTTCCCGGTCGGCAGCGTCGATGCCGAAGCGCTCGCGGTATGCCAGGGCGTGGGGCGCGTGCGCCGAATCCCATACCGCCTGCACGGCTTGTGCCAGCGCGTGCGTGCCAATGACGTTCAGGCGGGTCTCGTGAATGCCTGCAAAGGAATGCTGCGAAGCATCCTCCTGTGGGGCGGAAGACCGCACCGCCAGCGGCGTGTCGTGCCAGCCACGGTCGGCAAGCGCCTGTGTGAGTACGTCGAGCACCGCGGGCGGCACGGCATCGCCATACGCACGGCCATGGCTGGCCTGGGCGGCCAGCACGAAGCCTTCGGGCACCGGCACGCCCAGCGTTGCCATGCGGCCCAGTTGCCAGCCCTTGCCGCCCGCAACGGCGGCGCCGTCAGCGGCCGCGTCGGTCCAGTCGAGCACCAGCGTGTGCATTACGCCTCCGTGCGGCCGATGCCGCGCAGGAACAGGTCAATGATCACGGAGAAGCCCTCGTGCAAGTCCGTGTCTGGGCGGGCCAGCCAGCGCATCAGTGCTCCAAGATAGAGATACTCGAAGAGCCCGGCGAGATGCTCGGCGTCGAGCTGTGTGTCGAGTTCACCTGATCGCTGCCCGGCGTCGATCAACATCGCGAAGACCGCTTCCAGTCCGCTGCGCTTGTCGGCGTCGCGGTTGCGTGAGGCCAGGTCGGCGCTGGCGAAGCGATAGCGGAAATACGCGGCCAGGTACGGGCGACGTGCCTGGCACCAGTCGGCGGAGGCGGAAAGCAGCACCGCCATGCGCGATGCGAAATCCGGCTGTGCCTCGATCTGCGCACGCAATTGCATGCCGCCCGCGGCCAGCTCGGCGTGGAACTGGTGCGCCAGCAGCGCTTCCTTGACCGGAAAGTGGTTGTACAACGTGCCCTTTGAAACATCGGCCTGCGCGGCGATCTGCTCCATCGTCACCGCGTCGTAGCCGTGCGCTTCGAACAGGGCGAAGGCCGTGGCCGCGAGGTGATCCAGCGTTTGTGAGCGCTTGCGCTCGCGGCGACCGGTTTCGATGGGCATCGGACTGGAAGGCATGACGGATCCGTTAAGATTTGACGATGTTGAATTTTATACGTCGTTCAAAAATATATGCAAGATCGATGGGCTAGGTAGAATCAGGCCAACCAACCCGCAACGTCTCGACAGGAGCGACCATGTCTGAATTGCGCACGCTGTATCCGCCCATCGAGCCGTACGAAACCGGCATGCTCGACGTTGGCGATGGCCACACGATTTATTACGAGCGCGTCGGCACCCCCGGTGCCAAGCCCGCAGTGTTCCTGCACGGTGGGCCGGGTGGCGGCATCTCGCCCGACCATCGCCGTGTGTTTGACCCCGCGCGCTACGACGTGATGCTGTTCGACCAGCGCGGCTGTGGTCGGTCCACGCCGTACGCGGGGCTCGAAGCCAACACCACGTGGCACCTCGTGGCCGACATCGAACGCCTGCGGGCGATGGTGGGTGCCGAGCGGTGGCTCGTATTCGGCGGTTCATGGGGTTCGACGCTGGCGCTCGCTTACGCACAAAAGTCTCCCGAGCGTGTGAGCGAACTGGTGCTGCGCGGTGTCTACACCGTGACGCAGGCCGAACTGCGGTGGTACTACCAATACGGCGTGTCGGAGATGTTCCCCGAGAAATGGGCACGCTTTCAGGCGCCCATTCCCGAGGCCGAACGTGGCGACATGATCGCAGCCTATCGCAAGGTCCTCACGGGCGAGGACCGCGCCAGGCAGATCGAAGCGGCACGCGCCTGGAGCGTATGGGAGGGCGAGACCATCACCCTGTTGCCCGATCCCGGCAACAGCGCCAAGCACGCCGACGACCATTTCGCCTTGGCCTTTGCGCGGCTGGAGAACCACTACTTCACCCACCAATGCTGGCTGGAAGAAGGCCAACTGCTGCGCGAGGCGCAGCGGCTGGCGGGCATCCCGGGCGTGATCGTGCACGGCCGCTACGACATGCCGTGCCCTGTGCGCTATGCCTATGCGCTGCACCAGGCGTGGCCGGACGCCGACTTTTACCTGATCGAAGGCGCCGGCCATGCGTGGACGGAGCCCGGCATCCTCGATCAGCTTGTTGCCGCAACCGACCGTTTTGCGGACAGGTAGGCGTATGCCGGAATCCGCAGTCGGCCTGGAATCCGTCCTGCCGATGGAGGGTATGTGAAGGGAATCGTTGCGGCATACGCGCTAGTCGCGAGTGTGTTGCTGTGTCTGATGCCGGGGGCCGGCCAGGCGGCGTCCGCCTCGGCATTCACGGCGGAGGAGCGCGCATGGATCGCCGCGCACCCGGTCGTGCGCACCTGCGTCGACGCACACTGGCGCCCGTTCGAATTTGTCGAAGACGGCAAGATCGTCGGTATCGTGCCGTCGTTTCTCGATGCGGTCTCGGACATCAGCGGATTGCAGTTTGAATACGTCGACGGCGCGTGCTGGCACGGATCGGTCGAGGCGCTGAAGTCCGGGAGGATCGACATGTCCCCCGACTGGAGCAGCGATGAGGACATGGCGCGCTATCGCCAAGGCTTCATTGCCAGCACCCCCTACTTTGTCGGCACCATTTCGATCGTCACCGCTGAACGCGAAAACCTGTTCGGCGGTTCTCAGCAATTGGCGGGCAAGCGGGTTGCGATCAAAGGGGGCGGGGGCCTCGAACTTGCCATGCGTCATAACGGCGTGCCGGTGACGTTGTTGACGTTCCAGGATGAATCCGACGCGCTGGAGGCCGTCGCCGCGGGCAAGGCCGACGCTGCCCTCGGCACTGACGCGTCGATCCTTCCGCAGTTGCAGCGGCAGTTCAAGGGCCGGCTTTTTCTCTCGGGAAGCATCTGGGATTCACCCTATGCGCTGACGATGGTGACGCGAAAGGACAACCCCGTGCTGGCGTCGATTCTCGATAAATCGCTGACCGCCATTTCCGCGTCGGACGCCGATGCAATCCGGCACCGCTGGCTGGAAACGACCGACTATGGCGCCCCGTCGCTGGCATCGATCCTGCATTACCGCTGGCGCCAGGTCGTTGCCATGAGTGCCGTGCTGCTGGCCTTCGCAGTGCTGGCCTACGTGCTATGGCGTGCACGCGTTGCCGCGGTGCGCAGCGAGCGGGACAAGGCGATGTTCGTCGCGTTCATCAGCCACGAGATCCGCACGCCCATGCATACGATCCTCTCGTCGCTGGAACTGCTGCAACGTTCGCAGCTGAACGGGCAGCAGGCAAGCCGCGCGGTTGCGGCGATTTCGGCATCCGAAACGCTGCTGGCGCTGCTCGACGATGTCCTTGAGTACTCGCGCCTGGAATCGCGCAGCGTAAAGCTCGCGCCCCAGCCCACGGCGATTGGGCCATGGGCACAGCAGAGCATCGACATGGTGCGCTGGCGCTCGGACGAAAAGAAGCTGGCGCTGTCGCTCGATCTCGCATGCGCGCCCGACCTCTTCATCGACATCGACTCGATGCGCGTGCGGCAGATTGTGCTGAACCTGCTTGTCAATGCGATCAAGTTCACCGCGTCCGGTTCGGTTGTGCTGCGGGTCGATTACCTGCCGGCCAAGCGTCGCGGCGGCGGCACGCTTGTGCTCGAAGTGCGCGATACCGGCATCGGCATTCCTCCGGAACGTCAGCGCAAGGTCTTCGAGCCCTACGAGCGTGTGGAGGGCCTGGGCCACCGCGGCGCAAGCGGCAGCGGGCTGGGTTTGTCCATTTGCCGTGAGCTGGTCAACCTGATGAGAGGCGTGATCACGGTCAGCAGCAACCCCGAGATCGGCACCGTCTTCACCGTCATGCTACCGGTGCGCGAACCGCAAGCCGACGCACGCCCCGAAGGCGTTGCGGCGGCACCGTGGCCGCAGGCACGTGCCCGCGCAACGAAGCAACCGTCGCCGCTGCCCATTGAAGGACCGCTCATCCTCGTGGTCGACGATCACGAAGCGGTGCAACACGCCATCCAGCATCAACTTGACGCACTGGGCTGCCGGACGGCCATCGCCGGCACGGGCGAAGCCGCGCTCGAACAGTTCCGGCCAAGCGCATTTGACATGGTGCTGCTCGACTGCGATCTGCCGGGGATCGACGGATACACGGTTGCGCAGCGCATGCGCGACATGGAGCAGCATCAAGGCCAGCGCGCGCCCATCATCGCCATCTCGGCATCGACGGACGACACGCATCGGGTGCGATGTTTCGACAGTGGCATGGATGGCGTGCTCGCCAAGCCACTGCGCCTCGCCGCCTTGCGCGAGATGATCGATCTCTGGTGCGCCCATGGCAACGCGGTGCCTAGCGCCACCCCGTCCAGTGAAGCGGTGGCCTCTGCAGCGCTGATCGCGATCTACCAGGAGAGCATGACGGCGGATCTCAAGAGCCTCGCGCACGGGGTGATGACGCGGGACATCGCACAGGCGCGCCATGCAGCCCACCGGATTGCCGGCGCCGCTGCCGTGGTCGACCGGCTGCGCACGCGTGACCTGGCTGCCGAACTCGAGCGCCGCCTGTCGGCGCCGTCTGGCGAGGTCACGCCGGATGTCCACGCACTGCTCGCCGAGCTGCAATCCGCGCACGCGGCCGATATGCTCGACCACAGCAGACAGCCCTGAGTCTCCCGCGCCTGAGCCAGGGTTGGCGTGTACCGCGGCCGCCGACCGAAATTCTGCGCTGAGGCTGCCGCGTGGCACTTCTTGTGACCGCACGATGGCGAATTCCATTCAGCGTCCGCGCACGCGGAGAACCGCTGGCCACGACGCCACGCGCACGCTGTTTTTCCTGCTGATCCAGCTTCGGCCTCGTGCCGCTTGCGCGCCACATCTCACATCCCACGTTCTGCATGGCCTTCCGGCCGGCGCTTCTCCGGCGGAAGCAGTCCGGCGCCTCGGCCCTCTGGGGCAATCAGCGTCAGCATTTTTGAGCCATTTTTCAGAGTAGTCCGATATGCCCGCTGAGTGGCGCTTGGAATACTTGCGCCTGCCTCTTTCGATAGGCATTTGTTCTCGACCAAATCCCGCACGCTTGTGCCGTGGATTCAATCTAAGGGTAAGTCAATGAAAGCAAAACTGTTCCTGGCTGGCGTCGCCATGTCTACGCTGTCGGCCGCCGCAATGGCCCAAACGACGCCTACGTCGGTGGATGGCGTCATCAATTTCCAAGGCACGATCCTGAGCGACACCTGCAAGGTCTCCTCGCTGACCGGCGACGCAGGCACGATCAACGTCGACATGGGCACCATTGCTGCCGATGACATCGGTACGCTGACCGCACCGAAGAACCTCGCCAACGGCGCTGGCTCGGCCAACATTGACGTGGTCTGCAAGACCGGCGCCAAGGTCAGCATGAAGTTCGCCGGCAAGACGGCTGAGCTGAGCGCAGACAAGAAGACGCTGCGCGTGAACAACGGCAACACCGCCGCAGGCTTCGCACAAGGCGTGAGCATTGCCGTGTACGAAGGTACGGGCGCTGGCGCTAACGCGTTCGACCTCAGCGCCGGCAACCTGCTGGCACAAACCACGGTGCCGTCGACCGGTGGCGCAGTCAACGTGCGCTTTGCCGCAGCCTATGTGGCCGCAGACCCGACCAAGATCAAGCCGGGTATCGCCAACGCCAGCCTGCCGTTCACGCTCACCTACGAGTAAGCCAGGCGCCAGCCGATTCGGCTGGTTTCAATCGGCAGCGGTACTTCCCCGCTGCCGTCTGTTTCTTCACAGGCTATTCCGGATATGAAAGCAAAACGATGCGCCGCTGGCGCGGCGTTGGCGTGCGCGTTGGCTGCGTCCGCGAGTCACGCCAGCATTTCCCTCAGCACCACCCGGTTGATCTTCGACGGCAAGAACAAGGAAACGTCCGTGGTCGTCAACAACGATGGTGCTGATGCACTGATCCAAGCGTGGCTCGACCCGCTTGACGAAGGCGCCAACAGCCAACTGCCGTTTGCCATTACCCCGCCGCTGGCCAAGGTGGCAGCAAAGCAGCAGCAACTGCTGCGTGTGTTGTACGAAGGCGTAGGCATGCCGACCGACCGCGAGTCGGCCTTCTGGCTGAATGTACAAGAGGTTCCGCAGACCGCCCATAACGACAACGTGTTGCAGCTGGCGGTCCGCCAGCGCATCAAGGTGTTCTATCGACCGGCCGGTCTGAACGCAGACCCACAGAAGGCCCCGGCGAGCCTGCAATGGCAACTGAACCAGGATGGTGGCAAGGCGATGCTGCGTCTGAGCAACCCGAGCCTCTACCACGTGACCGTGGTGGACGCAAAGGTGCACGGCGGCAGCGCAGAAGAGTCAGTCATCGATGCCAAGATGGTCGCGCCAAATTCCACGGTGACGCTGCCCGTGAAGCTGCCGACCAACGCCGCCGCACCCGAGCTGCGCTACGACGTCATCAATGACTACGGTGGCCGACAAAGCTACCGCGTCACCCTGCACGGCAGCCAGCCGAGCACGCCGGTTTCCACCGGCAATTGATCGAGCCGGCCGCGGGCCGGTTCGATTGCACCAGCCCGCCTGGGCTGGCTTAGCCCGCGCCAATCGTAGCGGAGCTTGCCTATGTGACAGCCCCCCGATTCACCAAGCTAGAAGCGAGCATTGCGATGTCTACCTGCCAGACGACCCAAGCGTTCTCCAGAAAGACCAATGGAAAAGCGGTTGCTGCGCGTCCGAGCGCAACGCCGCTGTATCTGGCCGTATGTCTGGCAATGATGAACACCGCGCGCGCTGCCGAGGGGGAGACGCTCGTCGCGCAGGTGGATCCGACGCTGCTTGCGTACAACACGAGTTTCCTGCAAGGTCAAGGGCGTCCGGCTGATCTGAGCGCTGTGCTCAGTTCTGGCAGCAGCGTGCCGCCAGGTACGTATCGGGTCGAGGTGCAGGTCAACGGTAATCTGGTCGGCCGCCGCGACATCGACTTCTATCAGGACAGCGACAAAGCCAAGCTGCGCCCGTGCCTGACGGCCAAGATGCTGCAGGACTTTGGCGTCAGCCTGAGCTCCATTACGCCGCCGCTGGACATCAACAGCCACGCCTGCCTGGATTTGCCGCACGTGCTGGACCAGGCTTCCGCCGATTTCGATGCGGGCCGGCTGCAGCTCAACCTCAGCATTCCGCAGGCGTTCCTGTCCCGTGCTGCGCGCGGGTATGTCGACCCTGCGTTGTGGGACGAGGGTGTCACCGCCGGCTACGTCAACTACCAGTTCAGCGGCAACTACGGCCACAGCGGCACCGGCAACGACAGCAGCAGCTACTTCATCGGCTTGCAGAACGGCGTGAATATTGGTCGTTGGCGGTTGCGAAACGAGTCCACGGTCAGCGGCAGCAACAGCGGCCAGACCCGCTTCAAGAGCAACCGCACGCTCGTGCAGCGCGACGTCGATGCCATCAAGGGCCAGCTGACCCTTGGCGAACAGTATTCCGACGCCACGCTGTTCGACAGCGTGCGCTTTCGCGGTGTGCAAATCGGCTCCGACGACGCGATGCTGCCCGACAGCGAGCGCGGCTACGCTCCAGTCGTGCGTGGCCAGGCGGCCACCAACGCAGTGGTTGAGGTGCGCCAGAGCGGTTATGTGCTCTATCGGGCCAACGTGCCGCCAGGTCCGTTCCAGCTGACTGACATTTTCCCCTCCGGCTCCAACGGCGATCTCGAGATCACCGTGATCGAAGCCGACGGCACCCGGCGCGTCACGCATCAGGCGTTCTCCAGCCTGCCGCTGATGCTGCGCAAGGGCCGCCTGAAGTACAACTTTGCGGCGGGCAAGTACGACGGCGACCAAGGTCCGTCGCCCAATCTGCTCAGCGGCTCGCTCGTCTACGGTCTGACCGACAACAGCACGGTAGCTGGCGGCCTGCAGGTCTCGAAGGATTTCCAGGCGGTGAACGTGGGCGTTGGTACCAACACGCCCATCGGCGCGCTCTCCGTTGACCTGACCCAATCCAGCAGCCGTGTGCGCGGCGAGCGGGATACCGGGCAGAGTGTGCGGATCCTGTACGCCAAGACGTTTACGAGCACCAACACCAACTTCACGCTTGCTGCCTATCGCTATTCGACGTCGGGTTATCGCACCTTCAACGACCACGTCAACGACCTGAGCAACAACGCAGGCAACGCGTGGTTCAACGCCACGGGCTTCCAGGCGGGTCGTAGCCGCTCACGCATTGACCTGACGACCAGCCAGGACCTCGGTGGCATAGAGCGCCAATACGGCAGTGTCTACCTGAACGTCAGCCAGCAGACTTTCTGGAACCAGCCGGGCTCGAGCCGCAGCATCAGTCTCGGCTACGGCAACAACTGGAAGCAGCTGAGTTACAACCTCAGTCTGAGCCAGACGAACGACACGCGCTTCAGCGGGAGCGGCAACAGCACGCAAGTCATGCTGACAATGTCGATTCCGCTTGGCAGCAAGCTGCACTCGCCGCGCGCCTATACCAACATCAGCAATACCAACAACGGCGGCACCACTGTCCAGAGCGGGCTGAGCGGCTTCGTCAACGACAACACGTCGTATGCCATGCAGGCCGGTTACACCGGCAGTGGACGCGGCGCTACCGGCGGGGCAAGCCTCACGCGCGATACCGATATGGGCCAGCTCAACGCCAACGTGAACGTTGCGCGCGACTATCAATCGGCCAGCGTGGGCGCCACGGGCTCGGTGGTAGTCCATCGTGGGGGCGTTAACCTGGGCCGCACCGTCGGCGATACCTTCGCCTTGATGAAGGTGGAAGGAATCAAGGGCGTGGACATGAAGACCGATGCTGGCGTCTCGGTCGGCCGCAACGGCTATGCGGTGATCACCTATGCGCAGCCCTATCGACTGAATGCGCTGAGCCCCGACACCCACAACCTTGGCGCGGACGTAGAACTGGAAGACACCGTCAAGCAGGTGGTGCCGCGCCGCGGCGCAATCGTCCAGGCGACTTTCAAGGGCTACAGCGGACAGCGCGCCCAGTTTGCGTTCCAGCAGCCCGATGGCAAGCCGGTGCCATTCGGCGCCAGCGTGGAAGAAGCGCCAACGGGCAGACACCTCGGCATTACGGATCCGAACGGCAACGCGTTCGTGCTGCTCCGGCAGGAGCAGGGCACCTTGACGGTGAAGTGGAAAGACAACCAGTGTCAGGCGCCGTATGCGTTGGGTCAGGCTGAACCCGGACGGAACTACCGGAAGCAGACGCTGCGCTGTCGTTGAGTGCTGGCAGGCGCAACGTCCTCACCGCTGAGCTCGCTTTCATCCGCCGCTGCCCGGGCTCGACAAGACGCGCAACACCAGAACGCGTTGCGCTTCTTGCCGAATCCGCGCAGCGGCGAAGTACCAGTGTCCCGCGCAATCCACATCTGCACGGCAGGTCCGTCAGTCAATCAGAAGAGGTAGAGCCGGGAAGAGGCATTGATCAAGACAATCGTTCTTTGCGCTACACCTAACCGCGTATCGGGCAGCCTGGGTGTATTGGTAATCGTCTCCTTGACGCTCTGGTCTCTCGCACCAGTCCACGCCGCAAACTGCACCTTTTGTCGAAGGTAATGGCAATAAGACGATGACGTTTATGGTGTCCTCCACCCTACCTTTCCACGTGATGTCGCCGTTGGTTCCGTCATTTGGACACCGGAAGGGCTAGCTCTCCCAGAAGGGCACAGGCGGATGTGTAGCAGCAGCTTTCAAATGGAATGGTCAACGCAACGGGAGTTACGTCCACTGCGGACAGGAACAGCGTTCTTCCTGTAGGGAAGAGCGGTCTGGCTTGGTCTGTCGGGTGTAGCGATATCGCTTATGGCCAGACGATGCTTGCCGGTATCTATTCTTTCGGCACCGCCAAGATCAATCTCAAGATCGTGAAGGTTGGCGCGATCGAGCCGGGCGCAACTGTTCCGCAGAGTATCCTCGGTTATATGATCGCAGCGAATGAAATTGACCACTTTACAATCAAAGCGGGCAACGAAACCTCTGTGACCACGCGCAGCTGTAAGACACCTGATGTGACAGTCAACCTGGGCGACCAGAACGATGTGGGGCCCTTCAAGGGCGTCGGCACGTTGCTGTCTCTGGTCAGTTCTTCGATTGATTTGCAAGCATGTCCCGAAAACATCAACAAGGTGTCGTATCAACTGAATCTCAATACGGGCATTGTCGATGCAGCGGGCTCGATGGCGGCTCAACCGCCAAGGAAGTGGGGCTTGCAGTTGCGCGATAACGTGAGCAGCCCGGTAGCTCTAAAGACGACCCTCTGATTTGCTGAGTACGACAAGCTGGGCGGCAACTTCAACCTTCCACTGAAAGCGGCGTACGACCAGACTGCCGGTCAAATCGTGCCCGGTAGAGCCAATACCTCTGTCACGTTTGTGATGAGCTATGAATAGTCCTGCAGATCTCGTTTCAGGACGAGAGCCCGAAGACTCAGAATCTGCGGATTGATTTGGTATCCTCGTGATGTCAAAGTCTATTTGAAATAGATATTCATATTACTACTTGCTAATATGCGAGCAATATCGTGAGAGTAAATGAACATTGTCTATTAGTTAAATGGAATTGAAGGGGCGGGATATGCGTGTGGCGCGGGTTATTCGACTCTTATTTGTTCGCGCAGTTGTTTGGCTACCAGTGGGATTGGTGATCTGTTTTGCTACGCACGCGCACGCGGTCACGTGCAGCTTTAAACCGGGTAATTCCGGGAAGACGATGCAGTTCACAATACCTTACAGCCTGACAGTCCCGCGGGACGCGCCAGTTGGTACGGTTGTATGGGAGTCGGCACCCATGAATGTGCCGACTGGCCACAGTTGGAAGTGTTCGACAAGCTTCAAGGCCGGCACGATCAATTGGGTGGGGGGTGCCGCTAGCGCAGATCAGAAAACTGATGAACCGATTGGAACGACCGGATTGGCATGGAGTGTCAACATAGCGGATATGACGCAGGCCACAACCACATGGGAGATCGATGGTGCATCAACGACATATTGGTCTGTCACTGGTCCGCTCGTGCTTCGTATCAAGAAGATCGGCCAAGTCGGGGCGGATGCTAGTGTTCCGTGCTGCGTACTTGGCTATCACACCGTAGAGAATCAAATCACTCCACTCACGTACAAAACGAGTAATACATCGACAGTCGCCACGCGCAGCTGCAAGACGCCCAGCGTCACAGTCAAGATGGGCGACCAGAACGAGGTGAGGGGCTTCCAGGGTGTCGGCACATCACTGTCTCCCGTCAGGTTTTCCATTGCCTTGAAAGAATGCCCTGAAGGTCTCAACAAGGTGTCGTACCAACTGAACCCCAACTCGGCCATTGTGGATGCATCGCGTTCGGTTGTCGCGCTCGATGCCGGCTCGACCGCCAAGGGCGTGGGCGTGCAGTTGCTCAACAGCGCGGGCAATCCGGTAGCTTTAAAGACCAAGCTCCAATTTGCGCAATACGACAAGCAGGGCGGTAACTTCAACATTCCGTTGCAGGCGGCTTATTACCAGACTGCCAATCAAATCGTGCCCGGTACAGCCAATACTTCTGTCGCGTTTGTGATGGGCTACAACTAGCGCCGCTGCCATCGGTCAAGACGGCAGCGTTGCGCTGGTGCGCTGGGGAATGTGTAACGGCGTGGGCATCGCAGTTGGACTGTGGTCTGGGTTTTCGCCCGGCTTCCTGCTCTACAGAATGGATGGGGGACGCGTAAAAATCTGATTGTTGCAGGCAACAAAAAACCCGCAAGGCGCAATGCCTCGCGGGTTTTTTTAGTCCACGAACTGTCTCGGACTGTGTTCTGGTGCCCAAGAGAGGACTCGAACCTCCACGGAGTTACCCGCTAGTACCTGAAACTAGTGCGTCTACCAATTCCGCCACCTGGGCTAGGTGAGCGACGCATTTTACCGACCGCCCAAAAATTTGCAAGCCCTTGTTGTTGGATCGGCAATTCACTCCCGCGCCGGAGCGTTACAGCCGTTACGCCCGTGGCCGTCAGCAAAACGGTCACCGCGCTGCTACGCTGCCGCGCAGTTCACCGCAGTCCATTCAACGAGGTTGATCGATGATGAAACTCCGCCACGCCGCCACCGGCGCCCTGCTCGCTGCGCTTGCCACCTTTGCCCACGCCGAGCACCCGATCTGCACGATCGTGGCTGATGCCGCTACGGGCACGGTCGTCCTGCACGAAGGCAAGTGCGATGAGCGGGTGACGCCCGCTTCGACCTTCAAGCTGGCGCTGGCTGTCATGGGGTTTGATCACGGCTTCCTCAAGGACGAGCACACCCCCGTCGAGCACTTCAGGCGCGGTGACCCCGACTGGGGTGGCGAAGCCTGGCACCAGCCCATCGACCCGGCGCTGTGGCTTCAATATTCGGTGGTCTGGTATTCGCAGCGCATTACGCATGCGATGGGCGCGCAGACGTTCCAGGCCTACGTGCGTAAGCTCGGCTACGGCAACATGGACGTGAGCGGCGACCCGGGCAAGCACAACGGCATGGACCGCTCGTGGATCACCTCGTCGCTGAAGATCTCGCCGCAAGAGCAGGTCGACTTCATGCGCAGGATCGTCAACCGGCAGCTGCCGGTGTCCGCGCACACCTACGAGATGGTCGACCGTACCGTGCAGACCTGGCAGGTGCCGGGCGGCTGGGCCGTGCAGGGCAAGACGGGCACCGCCGGCCCGGCGCCAGGCAATACGTCACCTGATGGCACGTGGGACCAGGCGCACGCTTACGGCTGGTTTGTCGGCTGGGCCAAGAAGGGTGATAAGACGTATGTATTCGCCAACCTCATCCAGGACGACAAGGTGGAGCCGACCTCGGGCGGCATCCGCTCGCGCGATGCGCTGCTTGCCCGCCTGCCGGAAGTGCTGGCCTTTGCGGGGCATTGATCGAGGGCGCTATGCATGACGATGTCCGGCGTCGCTGCGCACCGTTGCTTCATCCACGCCCAGGCGCTGATGCAGTTCTTGCCAGCCCTTGGGCGTGACCAGCACCGCGCGTGAGTTGCGTGCCCGCAGCATCCAACCCGCATCGCACAGACGACGCAGGAAATGCACGCCCAACGGCCCCGCCAGGTGGTGCGCGCGCTCGGTCCAGTCCAGGCATTGCCGCGCCAGGCCGCGTCGCGTCGGGCGGATGTCCTGCACATTGAGCCCCACGTCGCCAAACCACGCGATGCCCGCGGGCGTGATCTCGTATTGCTTGTCTGGCATCGGCAGCAGATAGCCGTGTGATTGCAGCGCCTGTGTGACGGCTACGCCTACCTGCCCCGCAAGGTGGTCATAGCAGCAGCGGCAGAAGCCCAGTTCGCGCGCTGTCGGGCTGGGCGTGGTCCGGCGTACCACGGCCGAGGGCGTGATCGCGGCCAGATGTTCCAGCGCTTGCGCCACATGCTCGCCCGCTAACCGGAAGTACTTGTGGCGCCCCTCGGTTTCCACCACCACCAAGCCACCGTCGAGCAACTTGGCCAGGTGCGTGCTGGCCGTCTGCGCGGTGATACCAGCCGCATGGGCAAGCTCGCCCGCAGGCAACGCGTGCCCGTCAAGCAGGGCGGTGAGCATGGCGGCACGCGCGGGGTCGGCAAGCAGGAACGCCGTGCCGGAAAAGCTGTTCGGATGCGACATGTCGGACTCCTTGTCATGTGGCCATTCTAGGGAGCCTCTTGCCGCGATGCTTCGACACGCATCGAAGCGTTGCCCGGGGCGCGGGCACTACGCTGGGGTCATCGCTTTCAGGGCCCCCGATATGGATGCCGTCACGATGCAACCCACGCACGCCGATACCGTACCCCGCAAGTGGCTGGTGCTGTGTGTGCTCTCCATGGCGGTGCTGGTCGCGCAGATCGACACAGCCGTGGTGAACTTGGCCGTACGGCCGATCGGACAGTTCTTCCATGCGGATGTCGGTCCGCTGCAATGGGTGATCGATGCCTACAACCTTGCCTACGCTGCACTGCTGCTCAGCGGCGGCCTGCTGGCCGATCTGTATGGGCGCCGACGCGCGTTCGTGACAGGCGCGGCGGTGTTCTCGGTGGCGTCGGTGCTGTGTGCCCTGGCCGCTTCCATCGGCTGGCTGATCGGTGCGCGCGCCATGGCAGGCGTGGGGGCGTCATTGCTGCTGCCCGCATCGCTGGCGATCTTGCGCGTGGTGTGGCGCGACCCTGCCGAACGCGCGCACGCGCTGGGCGTCTGGGCGGCATGCAACGGCCTGGCCATGGCGATCGGACCAACGGCCGGCGGCTTGTTGGTGACGCACTTCGGTTGGCGCGCCGTGTTCTGGGTGGTTGTGCCCGTGAGCGTGGCCATCATGGTGCTGGCCGTGCGCGTGGTGCCCGAATCGGCAGACGCCGCGCACCGGCGCTTCGATGCCCTGGCACAGGTGCTGGGTGCGATTGCTCTGGGCGGCTTCGCGTTTGCCGCGATCGAGGCCTACCACGCGCCTACCGTGGGAGGTGGTGTGTTCGTACTTGCGCTGGCAGCGTTGGCGTGGTTTGTCCGCGTGGAAGCGCGCCACGGCAGCGCCGCGCTGGTGCCGCTCGATCTGTTTTCCGTGCGCGAGTTTCGCGGCGCCATCACTGCCACGGCCGGGATGACCTTCGGCATGTACGGCGCGCTTTTTCTGCTGCCGCTCATGTGGCAGAGCACGGGGCGCTTTACCGTGGTGGGCGCTGGTATCGCGCTGATGCCGATGGCGCTGGTCTTCATGGCGGTGTCGCCGACTTCCGGCACGGTGGCGCGCCGGGTCGGCACGCGAATGGCCACGGCTGGCGGCGTGGGCATCATTGCGCTGGGGCTGCTGGTGCTGGCCGGATTTGGCGGCGCAGTGTCGATCGTGCCGTTGGCCATCGGGCTCGCCCTGACAGGGCTCGGCATGGGCTTCGCCACCGGCCCGCTGATGGGGGCCGCCGTGGGCGCGGTCGGGCCGGAGCGTTCGGGCACGGCGTCTGCACTCGTGAACGTGGCGCGCATGAGCGGAGCCACGTTGGGCGTCGCCATGCTGGGCGCGGTGTATGCCGCGTGCGGCAGTGGCGCCGCTGGGCTGCGTGTGGCCATGCTGTGCGGGGGCCTCGTCCAACTGGCTTGCGCGGCCGTGGCCTGGCGGCATGGTGAACAACCCGGCTGAACGACCGCATGCTGGTATGGCGGTCGACCCAAAAAAATACCCGGCGAGGGGATGCCGGGCTAAGTGGGATGGAAATCGCTGGATGAGAGAACGATATCGAGCCTTTTCATATTGATTGAAAACAATCTTAAAAGGCGACGCGGTCGCGGGCCATTCTTCTGGATAAACGCACGCTTGAATCGCATCTTTGAATGACGGGTTGTCACCAACCATGGTGCCGTCTGCAGGCGATGGGCGAACGATTTCCGAGTTATGAAAATCGCTGCGAACAATAAAACATGCCGAGGCGAATGATCTCCCTGCGTCCCGCTGCATGATCGTGATCCATGCGATCGGATGCTTAAAAGATGCGAATCTGGATTCGATTCGCCCACGACCGGACGAGGTTTTCATCGCGGCTACGCCGGGAAAATGCCCTTGGTCGTGTCAGGGATGTTTGTTGCGACGCGGCATCCGCCTCGGGCGCCATGCCGGCAGTCCGCTGCGCCCGATGGAACGCGGCCCCAGGCACTCCGTGGCTTCCGCCCGTGCATCCAGAAGCCAATCCGAGCTGCTGGAATTCGTGAAAACCCTAGGAAACCCGCGCCAACCTTAGCGATTGGTTATTTCACGCGAAAAGCCTACGCTTACTACGTAGTACTACGTGTTGTGGCTGCGTACAGGTGCGGATGGTCTTCTGTGGATGGCGCGATCAGAGTGCGCGCACAACGACAAGACGGAGAACCATTTCCAGGAATTTCCGCCTGCCATGCCTTGCGTGGCCCCTCACCGGTTCAAAACAACATCCGAAGTCCCTCGAATATCAGGAGACAACCCATGAAGTTCTTACTCGCACTGCCATTCATCGGCCTGCTGTGGGTGCCGTTCTACAACCAGGAATTGCCGTCGCTATTTGGCTTTCCGTTCTTCTACTGGTACCAGTTCCTGTGGGTGCCGATCACGTCGCTGCTGATCTGGATCGTCTTCAAGAACGGCCAGAGCCAAGGAGAAGAATGATGGACGGACAGATCAACTGGACTGCGCTTGCCGTATTCGTCTTTTTCTTTGCGCTGGTGACGGTGATGGGTTTCATCGCCTCGCGCTGGCAACGTGGGCAATCTGACAAGGGCGCCCACATCGAGGAATGGGGCCTGGGCGGCCGCAACTTCGGTACCTGGATCACGTGGTTCCTGGTGGGCGGCGATTTCTACACCGCCTACACCGTGATCGCCGTGCCGGCACTCGTGTATGCGGTGGGCGCGTATGGCTTCTTTGCGCTGCCGTACACGATCCTGGTGTACCCGATCGTGTTCCTGATCATGCCCAAGCTGTGGAAAGTGGCCCATGCCAAGGGACACGTGACGGCAGCCGATGCGGTGTATGGCCGCTATGGCTCGCGTCCGCTGGAGTTTGCGGTGGCGCTCACGGGTGTGGTGGCGACGATGCCCTACATCGCCCTGCAGCTCATCGGCATGGAAGTCGTGATCAAGGCGCTGGGCCTGACGGGCGAACTGCCGCTGGCGGCAGCCTTCGTGATCCTGGCGCTGTACACGTACTCCGCCGGCTTGCGTGCACCGGCCCTCATCGCCTTCGTCAAGGACATCATGATCTACATCGTGGTGCTGGTGGCGGTGGTGCTGGTACCGGCCAAGCTCGGCGGCTACGGTGCCGTGTTTGCCCACGCGCATGATGCGTTTGCCGTGAAGGGCGGCGCCACGGGCCTGACGCTCAAGCCCGCGCAGTTCCTGCCGTTCGCCACGCTGGCCATCGGCTCCGCACTGGCGGCGTTCATGTATCCGCACACGCTCACCGGCATCTTTGCGGCGCGCAGTGCAGATACGATCCGCAAGAATGCGGTGTTCCTGCCGGCCTACACCGTGCTGCTGGGCCTGATCGCGCTGCTGGGTTTCATGGCCTACGCCGCTGGCGTCAAGGTCACCAACAACAACGACGTGGTACCTGCGCTGTTCAACGCGCTGTTCCCGAGCTGGTTCACGGGCTTCGCGTTCTCGGCCATCGCCATCGGTGCGCTGGTGCCGGCGGCAGTCATGTCGATTGGTGCGGCCAACCTCTTCACGCGTAATTTCTGGAAGCCTTACGTGGCCCCGGACCTGTCGCACGCGGGTGAAGAAAAGGTGGCCAAGGTGATCTCGCTGATCGTCAAGGCGGGCGCGCTGGTGTTCATCCTGTTCCTGCCGACCAAGTTCGCGCTGGATCTGCAGCTGCTCGGTGGCGTGTGGATCGTGCAGACCTTCCCGTCGGTGGTGTTCGGGCTGTTCAAGCTCTCCAACCGCTTCCGCGCGCCGGCGCTGCTGGCAGGCTGGGCGGCCGGCATGATCGGCGGCAGCTGGCTGGCATTCACCGACGGCATCAAGCCCGTGCACACCTTTGTGATTGGCGGCGACAAGTACACCATCTACACGGGTCTGGCCGCACTGGCCTTCAACATTGTCGTGGCGGTGGTGGTGCAGCTGATTTTCGGCAAGCGCGGCGAAGAAGCGCCCGCGCTGCGTCAGGCAGGTTGATTGACGCGTCTTTTAGTCAGGGGAAGGGCCGGTGCCGGAAGGTGCCCGCCCTTTCCCGTTGCACCCCTCGACGAGAACCCCGCAATGCGGGGTTTTTTTTCGCGCCCGCCAGTCGCAAGTGCCGCGTACCGTGCGCGGACGGGAGTAGAGTGAGGCTGCGGCGCCAGAGCGGTGCAGACGCCCGCGACGGTCCGGTGCCCGGTGATTCGCTGGCGCGGCGGCAATCGCGCAACGTGTTTCCAAGGGGCGTGGTCTTTTGGCTTTGAGTTGGATAGGAGCTTGGCGTGCGTGACCTGCCTGGACACAAGATGATCCCGACGCCCGAGAAGACGAGTTTTCTCTGCACGCTTCCGGGGCCGAAGAGAGACATGGCGTACTCCATTACCGTGGGCTTTATCGACCCGACGCATCCGAACTGTGTGCAGTTCACCAGTTTCGTCGGTGAAGGGAGGCGGTCGTTCAGGGTGCTGGCGAGTGAGGAAGACGTACCTTCCGCCGCCCGGTGCAGCATCGAGAGTCTGTGCCGGATGGCCATCGGGCAAGTGATGCGCGACAGCCTTTATGCAATGACTGCCGTGGGCGACCACCGGCTCGACTTGCACGCGCCCCCCTGGGAAGGCGAACTCAAGCCAGCGGGCGCCCGCAGCGCCCCGAGGTCGCCCGGTCAGCGTTCACCCGGTTGAGCGCCTCACGCCGCCGCGTCATGCAAGGTCAATTGCGATTGCCATCTGGCCCCAGATAGTTCGCTGGCGCTGAGGGAAAGAGCGTACAGTGGGGCTCCCCCTCCAACGGAGTTCGCCATGGATGCCTATCCGATTTGCCGCTACAAGGGGTTTGATGTCTATCCCCTCGTCTACCTGTTCGACCCGCCCCGTGAGTGGCACGAGCGGCGTCCGGACCGCTCCTACAATGCCTCCGTGTTGATCTGCCAGGCCGGCGAGCAGCCGAGCCTGGAGCATTCCCGCATCTTCCGCTTGAGCGCGACCCCGTGGGAGAACATCGGTACGGCAAAGCGTGCCGCTGCCAAGATGGCGGAAGACATCATCGATGGATTTGCGCCCGGTCTGTCCATGGCGGTCGTGTAGTTGCGCCAGCACGGCGCGCCTGCAGACGAACAGGCGGGGGGCGCACGGATTCGTCTGCGTCGACCGTGCGGACAATCCCGGAAGCGCGAAGCACCGCCGGTTCAGACGACGCTTTGACGCTCGGACAGCGTTGTTCGACTGTCTGGCGGCGCTACAGAATCTTGCCAAGACACAGCGCCGCGAACTGCGATGATGCCTTCATCGCATCAGGCGCGGCGTCGCGATCGACCACGGCGTAGCCGAGCGTTTCAAAATAGCCGGAAGCCGATGTGGTCAGCAGAAACAGTTGATCGACGCCCATCGCGCGCGCGTCGCTTTCTGCACGCGCAACCAGCATACGATCGAGACCGCGGCGCCGCGCGGTCCGACGAACGGCCAGCGAGCGCAGCAGCGCCGCGCTGCCGAGCTGCTCCAGCGCGACGCAGCCCTGCAATCCCGCGTCATCCGATGCCACGACGACATGCGGAATGCGTTCGGGTCTCACGTCTTCGACGGGCAACCCCGCTTCGACAAGCAGTGCCCGGATGGCGGCAAAGTCTTGCGGGCTTGCGAGGCGGAGAACGAGAGGGCTCATCGTCTGCGTGCGAATGCCATGCGGGTCATTGAAGAGGTCGTCGTGGTCTGATCAAGCGCGTTCGTACCAACCTTTGGATTGGTTGACGATCCGCACGACCAACAGCATGACCGGGACTTCAATCAGCACGCCGACGACCGTCGCGAGTGCCGCCCCAGAATGGAAACCGAAGAGGCTGATCGCGGCAGCGACCGCCAGCTCGAAAAAGTTGGACGCACCAATGAGCGCCGACGGGCACGCGACGCTGTGCTTTTCGCCGACCGCACGATTGAGCCAGTAGGCGAGCGCCGAGTTGAAGAGCACCTGAATCAGGATCGGCACGGCAAGCAAGGCAATGACCAGCGGCTGCTTGAGAATCGCCTCGCCCTGGAACGCGAACAGCAGCACGAGCGTCGCCAGCAGCGCGGTGATGGACCACGGGCCGATCCTTGCCATGACCGCGTCCAATGCAGGCTGTCCTTTGGCCAGCAGGGCCTTACGCAGGGCCTGTGCCAGAAGCACCGGAATCACGATGTAGAGCACCACTGACGTGAGCAGCGTTGCCCATGGCACGGTGATCGCCGACATGCCCAGCAGCAGGCCGACGAGCGGCGCGAACGCGATCACCATGATGCTGTCGTTCAGCGCGACTTGCGACAGCGTGAAGAGCGGGTCCCCACCGGTCAACCGGCTCCAGACGAAGACCATCGCCGTGCACGGCGCGGCAGCGAGCAGGATCAGGCCGGCGATGTAACTGTCGAGCTGCGCGGCGGGCAGCATCGGCGCAAAGAGCTGCTTGATGAACAGCCAGCCGAGAAATGCCATCGAGAACGGTTTGACGAGCCAGTTCACCACGAGCGTGACGCCGATCCCCCTGATGTGCTGACGCACCTCATGCAACGCGCCGAAGTCGACCTTGACGAGCATCGGGATGATCATTACCCAGATCAGCAACCCGACGGGCAGGTTGACCTGCGCATACTCCATGCGGCCGATGCGCTGGAAGACGCCAGGAAACACCTGCCCAAGCGCCATGCCAACGACGATGCACAGCGCGACCCAGACCGTCAGATAACGCTCGAAGAAGTTGATCGCGGGCTTCGCAATGACGTTGTTCGGTGGGGCTACGTTTGAGAGATGCATCGGGCTGCCTGAAGAAGAGAATTCACGCCGAAAGGCGCCGGTAGGCCAGGGTGGTAAGCCGCCGCGCGGCGGATCAGCTTTGCGAGATACGGTCGAGATGCGCCTGCAACGCAGCGTTGTCGAGCGTGTCGAGCGGCAGCATCAGCAGTTGCAGCATGCGGTATCCGATGGCCTGGCGCGTCAACTCGAAAGCCTGCCGTTTGCCCGCGTCACCGCCCTGCGCGTTGGATGGATCGGGGTAGCCCCAATGCACCTTCACGGGGCTGCCGGGCCAGTACGGGCAGGTCTCGGCCGCGGCGCTGTCGCAGACGGTGATGACGATGCGCATCTGCGGCGCGCCGTCGGCGACGAACTCGTCCCAGCTCTTGCTGCGATAGCCCGTGGTGTCGACGCCGGCTTGTTCCAACGCCTCGACGGCGAATGGGTTGATTCGCCCGCTGGGCGCGCTGCCCGCGCTGTAGGCGCGGACATCCTTGCCCAGCGTCCGCGCCCAATGGTTGAGCATGCCTTCGCTCAGTACGCTGCGTGCGGAGTTGTGGGTGCAGAGGATCAGGACGTTAGTGGTGTGGTCGGCCATCTCGGCGCTCCTAGCAGCAGGACGAGCCCGACTTGACCGCGATGCCGACCGGCTTTCCCCCCGGCGCGCGCGGGGCGCAACATGCCGAGGCCTCGGCCGGGGCCGCTTCCTGCGTGCCTTCACTGAATACCGGAATGTTGGCGAGCGAGTGGAAGTGCTCCCAGGCGATGCCCTGCGGGTCGGTGATCCAATGCTTGTCGCTGCGCGCGTAGCAGCAGGTGGTTTCGCCCTCGTCCAGCAGCGCCATGTCGGCGGCCTCGGCACGTGCTTTCAGCTCGGCCAGTTCAGCCGCGTCATCCACCTGAAAGCCCAGATGATCCACGCCAGGCGTGCTGCCCCGTGTGGAGATGGCGAAGTTGATGCGCGGGTCGTCCAGCATCCACTTCGCATAGTCGCTTTCGACACGGGTCGGCTCGGCCGCGAACAGCTTCGAATAGAACGCGATGCTCTTCGACAGGTCATCAACGTGGACATGCACGTGGAATCGTTTCATGGGGTACTCCTTCAGCATTTGCAATCGGTGGTGCTGGGTTCCAGGCAGGCCGCCCCCTGGCAGCAATTGGCCGTCAGGAAGCCCAGCAAGGCCGCCATGTGGTCGTAGGCCGCGCGATAGATCAGGTTGCGGCCATCGCGCTCCTGCGTGACGAGGCGCGCGTTCATCAGTTCCTTGAGGTGGAACGACAACGTGGCGCCCGGCACGTCGAGCTGTTCGGCAAGCGCGCCTGGCGTCATGCCCGTTGGCCCGGCTACCACCAGCATGCGGAAAACCTGCAGGCGGAGGTGATGGGCAAGGGCAGCAAGGGATCGGACGACATCATTTTCTTCCATATTTCCAATATATTCGAAAGATAGACTTTGTGCAAGTCAGCGGCGGGCACGGTGCAGCAGCGCTCGAGTGGTGAGCCGTGGACGCCGATGCTCGAGCAGGGGGCATCGACGGCTTCCGGGAGGCGTTTGAACCTCAGACTGTCGAATGCGAGCAGCCAGGCGCGAAGTGCGGCGCGCCACCCGTGAAATCCGACTGTGCGAGCGTGTGCCCGACGGCAATCGACGGGCATGTGTGGCCGTCATTTAAAATCGCGCACTTTGCCCGGACTCCCTCACTCCATGTGGTTCAAGAATCTTCAGCTTCATCGTCTGCCGGCACCCTGGGCCGTGACGCCCGACCAGATCGAACAATGGCTGGCGCCCCACGCGTTCCGGCCCGGAAACAGCCTCGACATGCAAAGCGCCGGATGGGCATCGCCACGCGATGACGGCGCGCTCGTCTATTCGACCAACCGGCAGATGCTGCTCGTGTTCCGTGCCGAGAAGAAACTGCTCCCGGCGTCGGTCGTCAATCAGGTGACCAGGGCCCGCGCGGTTGAACTCGAAGAGCAGCAAGGCTTCAAGGTCGGGCGCAAACAGATGCGCGAACTGAAGGAGCAGGTGACCGATGAATTGCTCCCCCGTGCGTTCGCCATCCGCCGCGATACCCGTGTGTGGATCGATCCGGTCAACGGCTGGCTCGTCATCGATGCGGCTGCGCAGGGCGTGGCCGACGACGTTCGCAGCCTGCTGGTGAAGTCGATCGACCGGTTGCCGATCACGAGCGTCCAGGTGGCGCGGTCACCGGTTGCCGCGATGACGGACTGGCTGCTCTCCGGTGAGGCGCCGGGCGGATTCACCGTCGACCAGGACGCTGAACTGCGCTCGACCGGCGAAGGCGGCGCCACGGTGCGATACGTCGGCCACGCGCTGGAAGCGGACGACATGCGCCGGCATATCGAGGCCGGCAAGCAGTGCACGCGCCTCGCGATGACATGGGACAACCGGATCTCGTTCCTGCTGACGCCGTCGCTGACGATCAAGCGCGTGACGCCGCTCGACGTCATCAAGGAAGCGGCGGACGCCACCGCGCAGAATGACGACGAACGCTTCGAATCGGACGTCGCCCTGATGACGGGTGAACTCGGGCGGATGTTGACCGATCTGGTCGAGAGCCTGGGCGGCGATCGGCATGAGGCGATGCACCAGGCGGCGGCCTGATGCATCGGTCGTCATCGGCGCGGGCGATGGCCGAGTGACGACGTACGCCTGGATTGCCTAAATCAGCGTCGAATCATCATCTGAATAGTCACTGTCGCTGAAATCCGTATCGAGTAGGCCGTCGTCGCGTGACGACGTGTCGAGGTTGGATGACCGACCGCTGTCGCCCTCGTAGATGTTGTTGATGATGGTTTCCGACGGGCCGCCCAGCATCGGCTGCTGGCCGAAGAAGCCGCCGCCGCTGTTGTGGTGGAACAGGTTTTCGATCCCCTGGAACAGCAACGCGCCGCCGGCCACGCCCGCCGCCGTGGTGGCGATGCTGCCGAGCGTGCTGCCAAGCCCGCCGCTCAGGAAACCGCCGCGCGCAGGCTGGGAGGGCATCGGCTGGGCAGCGGTAGGCATCGATGCTGGAGCTGCTTGCTGCGGCGTATAGCCAGGGGCGGGCGTTGCCCCGTTGGCGTGGCTTCCCCAGTTGCTGGCGGCATCCATGAACGACGTGCTACGCCCGGCCTGTGCCGCCTGAAGCTGGCTCTGCAACGTCGCAATCTGGGCCTGCGCAGAGGCAAGTGCCTGGTCGAGCAGCATGGCGCGCTGTACCAGCAGATACGCTGCGTCGGGTTGGCGCGCCACGGCGTCCAGAATCCGGGCCTCGGCCTGCGGGTCCTTGGTCCCGGCGCGCGCTTGCGTCAATTGGGCCAGGAAGGTTTCCAGGGCTTGCTGTTCTTGCGGGGACATGGCGGTTTTTCCCATCCGGTTGATGTGCGACGTGTGCAGGCTAGGTCGCCAGTCTTAAGCGAACATTAAAGCCGGCCCGGGCTGTGTAACGGCCTGTAACCCGACGGTGCCACTCCCCATCGGCCTGGCCGGGCGGGACGCCAATGCTCCTTTGATGTACGTTTGCCGTCGCCGCTTTGGTGTAAACCCCGGGCCCGCATCCCGCCTAATTACTTTACAACTAAACTATTCATGACTAATGTATCTGCATCGAACGCGGAGCTGTCATGAAGATTGTCTGTATTGGTGGTGGGCCGGCCGGCCTGTACTTTGCCCTGCTGATGAAGCTGCAGGACCCGTCGCACGACATCACCGTGGTGGAGCGCAACCGGCCGTATGACACGTTCGGCTGGGGCGTGGTGTTCTCCGACCAGACGCTGGGCAACCTGCAGCGCGCCGACGCCAAAAGCGCCGCGCAGATCCTCGACGCCTTCAACCACTGGGACGACATTGAGGTGCACATCCGCGGCCAGGTGGTGCGCTCGGGCGGGCACGGCTTCTGCGGCATCGGGCGCAAGCGCCTGCTGAACATCCTGCAGGCGCGCTGTGAGGAAGAGGGCGTCAAGCTCGTCTTTGAAACAGACGTGCAAGATGACACGTCCTACGCCGATGCCGACCTCATCATCGCCAGCGACGGCCTGAACAGCCGCATCCGCACCAAGTACGCCGCAACCTATCAACCCGATATCGACACGCGCCGATGCCGCTTTGTCTGGCTGGGCACGCACAAGCTGTTCGAGGCCTTCACGTTTGCATTTGAAGAGACCGAGCACGGCTGGTTCCAGGCGCATGCATACCGCTTTGACGACGAGACCTCCACCTTCATCGTCGAGACACCCGAAGAGGTATGGCGCGCCGCCGGGCTGGAGACCATGGAGAAGGAAGAGGCCATCGCGTACTGCGAGCGGCTCTTCGCCAAGTACCTCGACGGCAACAAGCTGATCTCCAACGCCACGCATCTGCGGGGCTCGGCGCAGTGGATTCGCTTTCCGCGCGTGGTTTGCCGGCATTGGGTGCATACCAACGCGCACGGCACGCCGGTGGTGCTGATGGGCGACGCCGCGCACACGGCGCATTTCTCGATCGGGTCGGGCACCAAACTGGCGCTGGAAGATTCGATTGAACTTGCGCGCAGCATCGGCCAGCACCCTGGCGATTTGCGTGCCGCGCTTGAGCACTACGAGGCAGTGCGCAGCGTGGAAGTGCTGCGCATCCAGAACGCGGCGCGCAACTCGACCGAGTGGTTTGAAAATGTAGACCGCTACGCCAACCTGCCGACCGAACAATTTGCGTATTCGCTGCTCACGCGCAGCCAGCGCATCAGTCACGAAAACCTGCGTCAGCGCGACAAGCGTTATCTCGAACAGTTTGAAGACTGGATTGCCGAGCAGGCCGGCGCCCCGCGCGGGCCGCAGCACGGCCCCGTGCCGCCGATGTTCACGCCCTTCACGGTGCGTGGCGTCACGCTCAAGAACCGCGTGGTGGTGTCGCCCATGGCGCAGTACTCGTGCGAAGACGGTCAGCCGGCGGATTACCACCTCGTGCACCTGGGCGCGCGCGCCATGGGGGGCGCCGGCCTGGTGATGGCCGAGATGACGTGCGTGTCGCCGGACGCGCGCATCACCCCGGGCTGCCCGGGCTTGTGGAACACCGACCAGCGCGACGGCTGGGCGCGCATCGTGCAGTTTGTGCACGCCAACAGCGATGCGAAGCTCGGAATCCAGCTCGGCCATGCCGGTGCCAAGGGCTCGACGCGCGTGGCGTGGGAGGGCATCGATCTGCCGCTGGAAGGCGGGCAGAACTGGCCGCTGATCTCGGCATCGCCGCAGCAGTACCTGGATGGCGTGAGCCAGTGGTCGCGCGCCATGACGCGCGACGACATGGACCGCGTGCGTGACGACTTTGTTCACGCCGCGCGCCTGGCGGCGGACGCCGGATTCGACTGGCTGGAGCTGCACTGTGCGCATGGCTATTTGCTGTCATCGTTCATCTCGCCGTTGACGAATCAGCGCAATGACGAATATGGCGGCTCGCTGGAAAACCGCTTGCGTTTTCCGCTCGAAGTCTTCCACGCGGTGCGTGAAGTGTGGCCGAGCAACAAGCCCATGTCGGTGCGGATTTCCGCGCACGACTGGGTGGAGGGCGGTATTACGCCCGACGATGCAGTGGAAATTGCGCGCATCTTCAAGGCCGCAGGCGCGGACATGATCGATTGCTCATCGGGCCAGGTCAGCAAGAAGGAGCAGCCAGTGTATGGCCGCATGTTCCAGACGCCGTTTGCCGACCGCGTGCGCAACGAGGCGGGCATCGCCACAATTGCCGTGGGGGCCATCTCCGAGGCGGACCACGTCAACAGCATCATCGCGGCGGGCCGTGCCGACCTGTGCGCCGTGGCGCGCCCGCACCTGGCCAACCCGGCCTGGACGCTGAACGAAGCCGCCCGCATCGGCTACCTCGACATGCCGTGGCCCAAGCAATATCGCGCGGGCAAGCTGCAGCTGGAGCGCAACCTGGAGCGCGAGCGCGCGATGGCCGCGCAGGCGGCGGGGCTGTCTCCGCTGGAGCAGGCCAACCGCATGCAGGGGGTTTGAGATGGCGACACCTGCAATGCTCACCGGGCACCACGCCGTCGTTACGGGCGCAGGGCGCGGGATCGGCGCTGCGATTGCCGCCCAACTGGCGGCGCATGGCGCCACGCTCACACTGACGGGCCGCAACGCCGATGTGCTGCAAGCCACCGCAAGGACGTTGCCAGACAGCGCCCGCGCGCAAGTCGTGACGTGCGATGTGACCGACGAGGCGAGCGTGTCGGCGGCGTTCGAATCTGCACGCGCGGGGCTCGGCCCCATCTCCATCCTTGTCAACAACGCGGGCCAGGCTGAGAGTGCGCCGTTTGCCAAGACCACGCTCGACCAATGGCAGCGTATGTTGGCCGTCAACCTGACGGGCACGTTCCTGTGCACACAGGCGGCGCTGGCCGATGTGCAGGCGTCGGGCCGCGGCCGCATCGTGAACATTGCCAGCACGGCGGGGCAGCGCGGTTATGCGTATGTGTCGGCGTATGTGGCCGCCAAGCATGGCGTCATTGGCCTCACGCGCTCGCTGGCGCTGGAGCTGGCGGCGCGCGGCGTCACCGTCAACGCAGTCTGCCCCGGCTATACGGAAACCGACATCGTGCGCGAGAGCATCGACCGCATCGTCGCCCGCACCGGCCGCAGTGCGGAAGAAGCGCGGGCCGAGCTGGTGAAGGGCAATCCGCAAGGCCGGCTGATCACGCCGTACGAAGTGGCGAACGCCGTGGTGTGGCTGTGCTCCGATGGCGCGTCTTCCATCACCGGGCAATCCATCTCGGTATCCGGCGGGGAGGTGATGTGAGCAAGCCACGCAAAACCGCGCTGGCCACGCGCGCCTCCGGCCACCACGCTGTCGTGCAGGCGTTGGGCGACCAACATATCGGCCTGGAAGCCCGCGCGCATGTGGACGACCACATGGACGTCAAGATCTGGCTGCGCCTGTTGGCCTGCAGCACGCAGATCGAACAGCAGATCCGCCAGCGCCTGCGCACGCGTTTCAACACCACGTTGCCGCGCTTCGACTATCTGGCACAACTCGACAGGCATCCGGACGGCCTGCGCATGAACGTGCTGTCGCGCTACCTGATGGTGACCGGCGGCAACGTCACCGGCCTGACCGACCAGTTGGAGAAGGAAGGGCTTGTCAACCGCGAGGCGGATCCGGATGATCGCCGGTCCTTTCGCGTGCTGCTGACCGACGCCGGCCGCCGCCACTTTGCCGAGATGGCCGCCGAGCACGAACGCTGGCTGATCGAGATGTTCGACGGCCTTGGCATTGCTAACAAAGACGCGCTCTATGCGCAGCTCGGCCACCTGCGCGTTCATCTCGCGCAGCGCGAGCAAGAGCTGGACGCCCGCGAAGATCAACCCTGAACGAATCCGACCCAACCATGACCGACCCGAATCACCATGTGGACCCGGCCCTGCTGGCCGGCAACCGCCGACCGCTGGCGGGCTATCAAGCCAAGCATTTCCTGTGGAGCGTCGAAGGCGGCGTTGCCACCATCACGCTCAACCGGCCCGAGCGCAAGAACCCGCTCACGTTCGATTCGTATGCCGAGCTGCGCGACCTGTTTCATCAGCTCAAGTGGGCGGATGACGTCAAGGCCATCGTGCTGGCCGGTGCGAGCGACAACTTCTGCTCCGGCGGCGACGTGCACGAGATCATCGGCCCGCTCGTGCAACTGAAGGCGCCCGAGCTGCTGATGTTCACGCGCATGACGGGCGAACTGGTGAAGGCGATGCGCGCGTGCCCGCAGCCCATCGTCGCTGCCATTGACGGCGTGTGCGCGGGCGCGGGCGCCATCCTGGCGATGTCTTCCGACCTGCGCCTGGGCACGGCGCGCAGCAAGACGGCGTTCCTCTTCAACCGCGTCGGCCTGGCCGGCTGCGACATGGGCGCCTGCGCGATCCTGCCGCGCATCATCGGTCAGGGCCGCGCGAGCGAACTGCTCTACACGGGGCGTTCGATGAACGGCGAAGAGGGCGAGCGCTGGGGCTTCTTCAACCGCCTGTGCGAACCGGCCCAGGTGCTGAGCCAAGCGCAAGCCCTGGCCGCCGACCTGGCCGCCGGCCCGACCTTCGCCAACGGCATTACCAAGACGATGCTGCACCAGGAATGGACGATGACGATCGAGCAGGCCATCGAGGCCGAGGCGCAGGCACAGGCCATCTGCATGCTGACCGAAGATTTCTCGCGGGCGTATCACGCGTTTGTCGCCAAGCAGAAACCGGTCTTCGAGGGGAACTGAGATGAGCGACAAAGACTATCTGCAATGGCCCTTCTTTGACGACAAGCACCGCCAGCTCGAAGCCGAACTCGACGCCTGGGCCACGAAGCACATCGCGCACGACCACGGCCCGGATGTGGATGCCGAGTGCCGTGCGTTGGTGAAGCTGCTCGGCCAGGGTGGCTGGCTGCGTCATGCGGTGGGCGGCACGGCGCACGGCGGTGCGGGCGAGACCATCGACACGCGCGCCATCTGCCTGATCCGCGAAACGTTGGCGCGCCATTCCGGCCTGGCCGACTTTGCCTTTGCGATGCAGGGGCTGGGGTCGGGCGCCATTTCGTTGCACGGCACGCCCGAGCAGCGCGAGCGCTATCTGACGAAAGTGGCGCGTGGCGAGGCCATCTCTGCATTTGCGCTGTCCGAACCCGATGCTGGCTCCGATGTCGCGGCCATGGCTTGCGCCGCGCGTGAAGACGGCACTGATTACGTGCTCGACGGCGAGAAGACGTGGATTTCCAATGGCGGCATCGCCGACTTCTACGTCGTGTTTGCCCGCACCGGCGAGGCGCCGGGCTCGCGCGGCATCAGCGCGTTCATCGTCGAAGCCGGTACGCCGGGCTTTGAGATTGCGGAGCGTATCGACGTGATTGCACCGCACCCGCTCGCGCGCCTGCGCTTTACCAACTGCCGCATTCCAGCCAGCCAGCGCGTGGGCGCGGCGGGCGAGGGCTTCAAGGTGGCGATGCGCACGCTCGATGTGTTCCGTACCTCGGTGGCCGCAGCCGCGCTGGGCTTTGCACGCCGCGCGCTGGACGAAGCGCTGGCGCGCGCCACCACCCGCAAGATGTTCAGCGGCGTGCTGGCCGATTTCCAACTCACGCAGGCCAAGCTCGCGCAGATGGCCACCGCCATTGACAGCGCCGCGCTGCTGACGTACCGCGCCGCGTGGCAGCGCGACCAGGGCCGCAACGTGACGCGCGAAGCCGCCATGGCCAAGTTGACCGCCACCGAGAACGCGCAGCAGGTGATCGACGCCGCCGTGCAGATGTGGGGTGGCCTGGGCGTGGTGAGCGAGCAGCCTGTCGAGCGCCTGTACCGCGAGATCCGCTCGCTGCGGATCTACGAAGGCGCGACGGAAGTGCAGCAACTCATCATCGCGCGCGAACTGCTGCGTGCGGCGGCGCCCGCCAAGTCCTGAATACGCCACGTCCACGCCAGAGACGGAGAGTCCTCCATGCCCAGCGCCCATATCGACACCTTCGCCCGCGACCGGCTGCCGCCGGCGGAGCTGCAACCGGTGTATCGCTTCGACCTGCCAGCGCTGCAGTTTCCGCCGCAGCTCAACTGCGCCACCGAACTGCTCGACCGCCGTGTTGCCGCGGGCGAGGGCGGCCGCCTTTGCATCCAGGCGACCGGCATCCGCTGGACGTACGCCGACCTGCAGGCGCACGCCAACCGCATCGCCAACGTGCTGGTCAATGAGATGGGCGTCGTGCCGGGCAACCGCGTGCTGCTGCGCTCGCCCAACAGCCCGATGCTCGCCGCCTGCTGGTTTGCCGTGATGAAAGTGGGTGCGATTGCGGTGACCACCATGCCGCTGCTGCGCGCCAAAGAGCTGGGGCAGATTCTGGGCAAGGGCGAGATTGGCTTCGCGCTGTGCGATGCGCGGCTCGTCGACGAGCTACGCGATGCCGTGACGCAAGCGGCCAAGCCCGTGCAACTGCTGTGCTTTCACGATGACACGCCGGAAGGGCTGGAGGCGGCCATGGTGCGCCAGCCGGCCACCTTCACCAACGTCGATACGGCGGCGGACGACACGTGCCTGCTCGCCTTCACGTCGGGCACGACGGGCGTGCCGAAAGCGACGATGCATTTTCATCGCGACATCCTCGCCATTTGCGCGTGCTGGCCGCCGCACGTGCTGCAGCCGCGCGCGGACGACATCTTCATCGGCAGCCCGCCGATGGCGTTCACGTTCGGGCTCGGCGGTCTGCTGCTGTTTCCGATGAGCGTGGGTGCATCGACGGTGCTGCTGGAAAAGGCATCGCCGAACGATCTGGTCGATGGCATCCGCACGTTTGGCGCGACGGTGCTGTTTACGGCGCCCACCACGTACCGCATCATCGCGGCGCGCGGAGACGAGTTGCGTGCCACGCCGCTGCGCCGCTGTGTGTCGGCCGGCGAGGCGCTGCCGGTGGCCACGCGCACGCTGTGGAAGGACGCCACCGGCATCGAGCTGATTGACGGCATTGGCGCGACCGAGATGCTGCATATCTTTATCTCCGCTGCCGACGCCGACGTGCGCCCAGGCGCCACCGGCAAGGCCGTCCCCGGCTATGTCGCACAAGTCGTGGATGATGCAGGCAACCCTGTGCCGCCGGGCACGGTGGGCCGCCTGGCGGTGCAAGGCCCGACCGGCTGCCGCTACCTGGCCGATGACCGCCAGCGCGCCTACGTGCGCAACGGCTGGAACCTCACGGGGGATGCCTATGTGATGGACGAGGAAGGCTACTTCCACTACCACTCGCGCACCGACGACATGATCATCTCGTCCGGCTACAACATTGCCGCGCCCGAGGTGGAAGACGCGCTGATGCAGCATCCGGCCGTGGCCGAGTGTGGCGTGATCGGCGAGCCCGACGAAGAGCGCGGGCAGATCGTCAAGGCCTTCGTTGTATTGCACCCGGGCCACTCGGCGGGGCCGGAGATGGTCAAGACGCTGCAGGACTTCGTGAAGCAGACCGTGGCCCCGTACAAGTATCCGCGCGCCATCGAGTTCCGTACGAGCCTGCCGCGCAGTGAAGTCGGCAAGCTGCTGCGCTACCGCCTGCGCGAACACGACAAATCATGAGTGACTACCACTTCGAGCGTGCCGCCCGCATCCGCTTTGCACACTGCGACCCGGCCGGCATCGTCTACTTTCCGCAGTACCTTGTACTGTTCAATGGCCTGGTCGAAGACTGGTTTACCGACGGCCTGGGCGTTTCGTATGCGCAGATGCTGGGCCCGCGCCGCATCGGCCTGCCCATCGTCAAGCTGCATTGCGAGTTCAGCGCCATCAGCCGCATGGGCGACGACGTGCAGTTCAAGTTGAAGCTGGAGCGGCTGGGCAATGCGTCGCTCACGCTGGCGCTCGATTGCTGGGCGGGCAATGAACAGCGCGTGCAGTCACAGCAGGTGCTGGTGTTTACTGATCTCAATACGCATCGCGCGATCGCGGTGCCGCCCGATGTGCGGCAGGCGATCGAGGCGAGCGTTCAACAGTCGCAATCGAACTAGAAGGATTTGCATCATGGAAGTACTCCTCCCTCCCAACTGGCCGCGTCCGAAGGGCTATGCCAACGGTGTGTCCGCACGCGGGCGCATGGTGTTCGTGGCCGGCATGATCGGCTGGGATGCGCAGGGCGTGTTCCACACGGATGACCTGGCCGGTCAGGTCCGCCAGGCGCTGCAGAACATCGTCGAGGTGCTGGCCGCCGGCGACGCCAAGCCCGAGCACATCGTGCGCATGACGTGGTACGTGACCGACAAGAAGGCCTACGTGGCGGCCTATCCCGAGATCGGCCAGGCGTTCCGCGAACTGATCGGCAGCTTCAGCATTGCGATGACGGCAGTGGAAGTGGCCGCGCTGGTGGAAGACCGCGCAAAGGTGGAAATCGAGGTGACGGCGGTGGTGCCGGACTGAAAAAAACGACGCTTAACGACGCATCAGAAAGTCTGTAGCCAGGGAACACGTTGATGATTTCCTGGGCTGCAGCGCAAGCGGATGCCTTTCGCCGTCAAAAGCACATCAGTGCAGCCTCTGGCTTTCCATGGCGGAGGTTCGCCACACTCGACCGCTGCGCCAGCGCGCAATGATGCGCGCACCAGCGTGCAACCTTCAAACGCAGCTGCGGAGGCGTCAACCTCGAGGCAAGACCGCAGGGCATGGATATTCGCCCCGCCCCGCCCCGCTTCGCCCTCGAGCGGAAAAGGAAGCCCTGACGCCAACGACGTCACGAAAGACGCGATCGCCGCGTCTTTTTCTTCTGATCGCCCGCATGGCTTCGGCTGATCATGCCTTTGTCAAACGCGCTGGCTTTCGACACCTTGAACTGCGTCGGGCTGCATCCGAACGTTCCCCTGAACCACCGTGTGAACGCACTCGGCTCCGAGAAGCCCAAAAAGCCCGAGATCTCGGCGCATTGGCGCTCACCCTGGTCCAGGTAGCGCACGGCAAGCTCGCTGCGCACGGCGTCGAGAATCGATGAAAACGTGGTGCCTTCCTGCGTGAGATGACGATGAATGGTGCGTCGGTTGACACCCAGATGCCGCGCGATATGGTCGACCGTGGCACGGCCGGACGGTAGCAGCATGATCACCATCTGGCGGACCTCGTCCGACATCCGCTTGCCGCCCTCCGGGTCAAGATCATTCAGGTAGCGGCGAACGTAGCGTGCCATGACGGGATCAGCCGAGGGCAGCGGCAGGTCCAGGTCGCTGGCGTTACAGACAATGCCGCTGAACGCATGGCCGAACTCCACGTTTGAGCCAAAGACCCGGGTATGCACGGAGCGGTCTTTCGGCGCGCCATGCGCAAAAAGGACGGTCTTGGGGTGCCAATCATCACCAAGGAAGAAGCGCAGTAGCCGGAACAGCACCCCTACAACCAGCTCGGTCGCCTGCTTGAGCGATCCAACGTCGCTGGCCAGCACCTCGTCACGGATGACCGCAATGCCGTCTTCTTCTTCGACGTGAAGAAAGATCGCCTCGTTGTGCAGATGGCCGTAGCGCGCCATCGCCTGCAATGCCTGGCGCAGCGTCGGCTCGTCATGCACGAGGAGGATCAATGGACCGAGGTTCGACGCGCGCCGTGTCTCCGCCATCCGCAGGCCAAATGTTTCGATGCCGCTGCGCTGGGCAGACAGCTCAAGCAGCCTGCCCACCTTGTCGGCCGGAATCTTGAGGTCGACATCAGACAGGCTGTCCGCCGGAAGCCCCACCTCCGCCAGCATGCGGAACGGGTCCAGCCCGCCCGCGCGGGCGGCTTCGGCGTATCCGGTCAGGCTGGCGCTGCGGACAAGGTAAGGCATCAGGGTCTTCCCAGGGTGTCCCGAGATGTTAACAAAATGTCCCGTAAGGTCAATCGTAAAACGCGGGCGGTACCTAGAATCCAGACATCCCCAATGTGCTGCAGAACCGAGCGTGACAGCTCTGGCAAGGAACTTTGCAATGACGACAAACGCCCCGATTGACCCATCCGCAACCCCGGTCTGCGACAGCATGCGCGCCACCGGCAACTGGAATCCCAACTGGGAGCCCTTTGCAGAACTTGACCCGGCATGGACTGAAAAATTCATGGCCATGGGAGTCATGCCGCATCGCGTGCTTGATCCGAAAACGCTGGAATTCCTTGCCATTGCCGTCGATGCGTCGTGCACGCACATGTACGCGCCCGGCGTGCGTCGCCACATCCGCAAGGCGCTTGAACTGGGTGCCACCAAAGAAGAGATCACGGCGGTGCTGCAGGCCGTGTCGGTGCTCGGCATTCACAGCATGAGCCTGGGCGCGCCCATCCTGCTGGAAGAACTTGCCGCCCGCGAGAACACGACCGCCACCGTGGAATAAGCCTCGGGGCGAACTGATACCGAAAGGAGACACACATGCAATTCTTTGACGATTCGATGCTGCCCGAGAACCAGGAGCCATTGGTGATTCAGGTGGCGCCGTTCGGGCCGCAATTCCTTCCCAGCGACTCCGACGACATCGCCGTCTCGATGGACGCGCAAATCCAGAAAGCGGTGGATTGCTACAACGCCGGCGCGACCGTGCTGCACGTGCACGTGCGCGAGGAAGACGGCAAGGGCAGCAAGCGTCTGTCGAAGTTCAACGAAATGCTGACGCGCCTGCGCGAAGCCGTGCCGAACATGGTGCTGCAGGTGGGGGGCTCGATCTCATTCGCGCCGGAAGACGAGGGCGCTGCGGCCAAATGGCTCAGCGATGACACGCGCCACATGCTGGCCGAGCTGTCGCCGAGGCCCGACCAGGTGACGATTGCCATCAACACCAACCAGATGAATGTGACCGAGCTGCTGACGCACGACGATTGCGCCGGCACCTCGATGGCCGAGCCCGCCTATTTCCAGGCCTACAAGGAGATGTGGATTCCGTCGGGTCCGACCTTTGTCGAGGAGCACCTCAAGCGACTGCAGGCGAGCGGCATCCAGCCGCACTTCATGCTGGCCGATGTAGGGCAGCTCGAGACCGTCGAGCGCCTGATCCGCCGCGGTCACTACACCGGCCCCGTCGTGCTGAACTGGGTCGCCATCGGCGGCGGCGCGGACGGCCCCAACCCGCGCAACATGATGGAGTTCATCAACCGCTGTCCGCAAGGTGCGGTGCTCACGATCGAAAGCCTGATGCGCCACGTGCTGCCGCTCAATACCATGGCCATCGCCATGGGCCTGCATGTACGCGTTGGCATCGAGGACAACCTGTGGGGCAAGAAGGGCGAGCGCATGACGTCGGTGCAGCAGGTCGAACAGATGGTGCGCATCGCACGCGAACTGCATCGCGATGTGGCGAGCGGCACGGACGCCCGCCGCATCTACAAGATCGGCGAGCACTACAACGGCATCGACGAGACGCTTGCGGCCGTGGGTTATGAGCCCAATCGCAAGCCGGGGCAGCGCGGCTTCCAACTGGCCGCCTGAGAGCGCAGCAAGCGGCGGGCGCACCATGGTGGCGCGCCCGCTTTGGTGTGTTGACGCCGGTGGACGTTGCCGCAACGGGATGCCCGCCAGTGACGGTTTGTTCGGGACATGACGCATGAAGCTGGATAAGAAGGTTGCCGTGGTGACAGGGGCGGCTGGCGGTTTTGGAAAAGCCATCGCATTGGCCTACGCCGATGCGGGTGCCAAGCTCGTCGTTTGCGACATCAACACGACTGCGCTGGAAGTGACCCGTGCCGAGATCGAATCCCGCAGCGCCGAATGCCTGGCCTTGCACTGCAATGTGGGCTCGAGCACGGCCGTCGCGAACATGTTTGAACAGATCGACGCGCACTTCGGAACAGTGCACGTCCTCGTCAACAATGCGGCCGTGATTCCATCCCAGCCGGTTGACGAGCAGCGCCGCCTGCAGCATTACGCCTACCTCACAACGCCGCAACCGCGCCACACGCTGGGCTTTACCAGCAGCATGACCGACGATGATTGGCATCGCTTCTGGGATGTGAACGTACATGGCGTTTTCTACTGCACGCGTGAGGCGCTCAAGCGGATGGAGCCGCAGGGCGACGGCAAGGTCATCAATATCGCGTCGATTGCGGGGCTGGCGGCGCTGAGCGCGCACAGCCCGCACTATTCAGCGACCAAGGGCGCCGTCGTGGCGTTCACGCGCTCGGTGGCAGCCGAGGTGGCTGGCGCCAATATCTTCGTCAACGCCATCGCCCCGGGTGGTGTGCATACCGACCATTTCGAAGCCTTTCTTCAGGGTATCGGCGAAGAGAAGCGCAACCAGCTCTTTCAACTCGTCCCGCTGGGCCGACTGGGCACGCCCGAGGAATACGCCTCGCTTGCCGTCTATCTGGCTGCGGACGGGCATTACATCGCGGGTCAGATCATCAGCCCGAATGGCGGGATGTTCTAGCCGGAGCCGGGGGGCGGGTGCAGGCGTGTTCAGAGAGCCAGGTCGGAATCTGGCTGGCATGGCAGCGAAACCCAAGAGCAAGACGCAGCTCAAGCGGCGCAATCTCAGGAGACAAGCATGTTTCAGAAACGCCCCATGATCGCTTTGATTGCATTGCTGGTCATCCATACGCTGGCGCATATCGATCGCAACATGCTGCTGGGTTTTTCGTCGCAGGTGATTGCCGATCTTGGCCTGAGCAATGCGCAATACGGTTTCCTGGTGGGGGCCGTCTGGGTATTGAGCTTTGGGGTGATGGCCGTCTTCCTCGGTACGCTGGCGGATCGCTTCAGCCGCACACGCGTGATTGCGGGTGGGTTGCTGGTCTGGAGCGCTTGCACGGCGGCATCCGGTTTTGCGCAGAACTTCGAGCAAATGGCGGCGGCCCGCTTCCTGGTCTCCAGCGGCGAGGCTGCGCTGGTACCCGCGGCATTGGCGATGCTGGGCGAGTTGTTCCCAGAGAAGCAGCGTGGCACCGCGATCGGGCTGTTCTTCATGGGCATCCCGGCCGGCATCGGTTTCAGCTTCCTGCTGGCGGGCACCTTCGGGGCCACGCATGGTTGGCGCTCCACATTTCAGGTGCTTGGGGTTGTCGGTGTGGTGATCGCTGTATCGCTCGCCTTCATGAAAGAGGCGCCCAAGAGTACCGGCCCGCAACAGCGGGGCGCACCTTTCTTTACGCAAATGCGCGGCGCTTTGAGCGTGCTGGCTGGCAATCCGGCCTTGCTGGCGGTGACGGTCGGTTTTGTTCTGGTGCACATGGTGTTTGCCGGCCTGTCATTTACGCAGTTGTGGCTGGTGCGCGAGCGTGGACTCGACGCCGCCACCATCGCGCGGACCATCGGCGCGCTGCAGCTGATTGTCGGCACCCTGGGGTCGGTCGCGGGCGGCATGGTGGGGGATCGCCTCGCCAGGCGCATGCCTGGCGGACATGTGGGTTTCATGGTGCTGCTGGTCGCCATCTGCGGCCCGTTGATGATCGCTTATCGCTTCGCGCCCCCCGGTTCGGCCCTGTTCTACGTGGGCATGTGCGCTGGCTTCTTCCTGCCGTTGGCACTGTATGGCCCGACCAATACGGTCATCCTGAGCCAGGTGCCGGTGCATATGCGCGCGACCATTTCCGGCTTCAGCATGCTGCTGATCAACGTGTTCGCCATTACGCTTGGCAATCTCGCCGTCGGTCTGCTCAGCGATCGGCTTGCCCGAACGGGAGCCTCGGCGCCGCTGACCTTCGTCCTGTTGGGGACGGACGTGCTGGCAGTCATGTCGGGCATGTGCTTCCTGGTGGCGGCGCGTGTTGGACTTCGCACCAATGCGGCGTTGGGGCCGGCCTGTCCTGTGGCATCCCAGCTCCACGGCTGACGCGGCCTCCCGTGCCATCTGGCCAACAACGCTGACTGCATTCAGCGGCGTGCTTGTCTTGACCTGCGCCACATGCTTGACGCGATCACCTTGTCCTCGAAGGGGCGTGTGCCAGGTACCACCCAAGGTGACCTGGACAGATGAGCACACGCGTCTGCCAAAAACCGGACACGAGGCAAGAGGAGGTCCGCACGAGGCCGCACCGGCTGGCCCAGAACTGCCGCGCGCTGTTGTCTACACACACGTTCCGACCTCCCGGAGTCTGGGACGCTCAACGCGTTATCGCAGGAGGGTCGCACGAGACTGAACGGCCGCAAGCCGTTCTGAATGAACCCCGGCGTGGCCGGGGACGACAACAAAAGAGGAGACCCAACACGATGAAGTCGAAGTACATCGCAGCCGCGTCGCTGGCAATATGCGCACGCACCGCGTTCGCCCAGTCGAACGCCACGCTGTATGGCGGGGTCGGCACAGGACTTTGGTACGACGTGTTTGTCGTCCGCCGGCGCTCCGCTGCAAACGGAGCGCCACGCATCGGCACACGGTACCCGGCCGGGTTACGGCTCGTTGCGCAGATACCCTTCCTTGCTCGGATCCGGCATGAAGTACGTCACCACCAGCGACAACGCGCACAGCGCAGTCACGTACCAGTAGAACGTCGGCTCGGTACCGGCCTTCTTGAACCAGAGCGCCACGTATTCGGCTGAACCGCCGAACACCGCGTTGGCAATCGCATACGACAGGCCGACGCCCATCGCGCGCACTTCCGGCGGGAACATCTCGGCCTTGATCAGGCCGCTGATCGACGTGTAGAAGCTCACGATGGCCAGCGCCACCGTGATCAGGCCGAAGGCCGCATAGGGGCTCGACACCGTGGCCAGCGCATGCATCAGCGGGACTGTGCCGAGCACCGACAACACGCCAAAGAACAGCATCGAGGTGCGCCGGCCAATGCGGTCAGACAGCGCCCCGAACACCGGTTGCAGCACCATGTAAACAAACAGCGCCGCCGTCATCACGTTGGAAGCCACCTTGGTGTTCATGCCCGCCGTGTTGACGAGGTACTTCTGCATGTACGTGGTGAACGTGTAGAAGATCAGCGAGCCGCCGGCGGTAAATCCGATCACACGGAGGAATGCGCCCTTGTGCTGCCAGGCCCCGCGAATCGTGCCGGCGCCCTTGGCGGTGCGCGACGCAACGGTCTGCGTTTCCTGCAGCGACTTGCGCAGGTACAGCGAGACCAGCGCCGTCAGCGCGCCCACTGCAAACGGAATGCGCCAGCCCCAGGCCTTCAGCTCGGCCGTGGTGAGCAACTGCTGCAGGACGACAAGCACGAGCAGCGCGCACAGTTGACCGCCGATCAGCGTCACATACTGGAACGATGCGAAGAAGCCGCGACGGCCCTTGAGCGCGACTTCGCTCATGTAGGTCGCGCTGGTGCCGTACTCGCCGCCCACCGACAGGCCCTGGAACAGGCGTGCGAGCAGGAGGATGAACGGCGCGAGCGCGCCGATCTGCGCATACGTCGGCACCACGGCGATCACGAGCGAGCCACCGCACATCATCAGCACCGAGATCATCATCGCGGCGCGCCGGCCGTGCTTGTCCGCAATGCGGCCAAACAGCCAGCCGCCAATCGGCCGCATGAGGAAGCCCGCTGCGAACACGCCGGCCGTGTTCAGGAGCTGCGTCGTCCTGTCGCCGCTGGGGAAGAAGGCCGGCGCGAAGTACAGCGAGCAGAACGCGTAGACGTAGAAGTCGAACCATTCGACGAGGTTGCCCGACGAGGCGCCGACGATGGCAAAGATGCGGCGGCGCGTGTCGTGCGGGTCGACTGCGTGCGGGGTGGCAGTGGTATCCATGGGAGCGTCTCGGTATGAGTGTTCTTGTGGGGCAGCCTAAGCTGAGGCTCAGGATTGTAACGACATGTATGGCAATGCCGCGCCCCGTAATTGCCCCGATGGGAGGGATGACGCGTTGCTGGGCGCGCGCAGGCGACGCAGAAACGGGTACGGCGGTTGCTTGCGCGGCCGCGCGCGTCACGCTCAGTGTGCGCCCAGCCGCGCGTTGAACAGTGCCCGCAAGCCCAGTGCCACCAGGGACGCCGACGCGCAGAACGTCATCAGGCCCGACCAGCGTCCGGCATTCCACGCCAGGCTTGCACCGTAAGCCCCTACTGACATGCCGATGAACAATGCGGTCATGAACACTGCATTGATGCGGCTGCGCGCTTCGGGGGCCAGCGCGTAGATGATGGTCTGATGCGAAACCAATGCCGCCTGCACGCCCACATCGAACACCAGGGTGCCGATCACGATGGCGATGAGCGACTGCGGGAACATCGCCATCGAGGCAAACGTGACCGCCATCAGCAGCGCGCCGCCGGCAGCGATGCGGCCCGGCGCCACGCGACCCGACAGCCGGCCCGCAATACTCGCGCCAAGCGCCCCTGCGGCGCCGGCCAGCCCCAGCAGGCCGGCTTGCCCCGTCGACAGCCCCAGGGAACGCGTCAGATGCAACGCAACCGTCGACCAGAATCCCGAGAACGCGATACCGATGAACGCCTGTGTCAGCGCCGACGCACGCAGGCGCGGATGCTGCATGAACAGCGTGCCCAGCGAGCGCAGCAACGTGAAGTACGGCTGCCGCGTGGCAGGTGTCACGCCAAAATGGGATGCCCGCACGGCGATAGCCAGCCCGACGATGGCCACTGCCGACACGCCAAACGCCGCCCGCCAGCCGAAGTGGTCTGCCACGATGCCGCTGAACACGCGTGAACTGACGATGCCGATCAAAAGACCGGTCATTACCGTGCCGATGTTGCGATTGCGGTTGTGGTCCGTGCTGATGGCGGCGGCGCTGGGTACGAAGTCCTGCGCGATGGTGGCCGACAGCCCGATCGCAAAGCCCGCGGCCGCCAGCAGCGGCAGGTTGGGTGCCAGGCAGCTGCCGATGAGCGCCAGCGTCAGCAGGACCGCCTTCCACAGGATCACGAGGCGGCGGTCGTAGCGGTCGCCCAACGGCCCGAAGAAGAAGATGCCGCTGGCGTAGCCTGCCGCCGTGAGCGTAGGCAGCACGCCCAACGCATTTGGCGCGATGTTCAGGTCGCGGCTGATCAGACCGAGCAGCGGGTGGTTCAGGTAGATGCACGCCACACTGATACCCGCACCGGCAGTCAGCAGGCGGATGAGCCCTTGCGTGTCACTGTGGGTGGCCGCGGGCGCAGTGGTGGCGGAAGGTGTAGGGGACGCAGGCGAGGCCGACATGGGAACCTCTTTGGAAGATTGTTGCATCGCAACGAAGCGGCGATGCTAACAACTTTCCAGCGGGCTTGCAGACGGCCAATAACCTTGCCGCCCGTGGTGTCAGCTGTGCTCGATGCGGCCCGCCGCGGCGGGCGTTGGCACGTCTTCCACGTCCTCGCTGTGGCCGCCCAGCACATCGTGGCCTGCGTTGTCGATCCACAGGCGGGCACGGTCCTCCCCAACACGCGAGAGCTCCATGCGGTATTCGTAACGGTCAGGCCGGTACAGGCCCTGCAGCAGTTGAACGGGGCGCCCGCTCATCTCACGCACGATCCGTTGCACGGAAAGCAGCGGCGCGCCCACTGCCACATCCAGGTACTGCGCAGTCGCCACATCCGCCAGGCGGGCCGAGACCACTTGCGACGCGCGGTCGATGCGCACGCCCGAGCCCTCGATCAGCCGCAGCAGCGACTGGTTTGCCAGCCGATCGAGCGTGAGCTTGCTGGTGACGTCCAGCGGCAGCCACGTAGTGATGAGCGCCATGGGCGTGTCTTCCAGGTGGCGCACGCGCACGAGCTTCTTGACTGGCGTGCCGGGCGCCACCTCGAGGCATTTGGCCTCGTCGGGCGGCGCCAGCACATCTTCGAACTCGACCACCACGGCGGAGGTGCGCTCGCCCACGTCGATGATGTTCTGCAGCAGCGTCTGGCCAGCGCTACCCTGCGCCGCCGGATCATCGGGCTTGACCACGAAGGTGCCCATGCCCCGATGCCGGCGCACCAGCCCTTCCTTGACGAGGTAATCGAACACGCGCCGCATCGTGACGCGCGACGCACCGAATTGGCGGGCGAGCTCGATCTCGCCCGGCATCGGCCCATCCCCGAACTTGCCTTCGAGAATCTGCTGGCGCAGGACGACGTAAATCTGGTGGTAAAGCGGTACCACGGCATCGGGCATGGCGGTCGTGGGTCCGGGGCGCGGAGCGGCTCGAGGTCGGAAAGGGCGGCCGCCAGAGGGGGCGGCCAGGCGCGGGAGGAACGGATTAATAGGCGGCCGTCAGCAGGCATTCACCCATCTATTCGCGACGATAGGGGGTTTTGGTGAGTGTGTAAAGTTGTGACTTATTCGTCGGCCGCAGACGTGTCTGCGGGGGCGGGTGCCGTGGATGCCGGGTCGTTGCCGTGACCATAACGCGGGTTCGGCTCGCGCATCGAATTCTTGGGCGCGACCGGCTCGCCCAATGCATTGACCAGCGCCACGTGAATCGGCGTGCCGCTCTCGCGATCGCGCAGCAGGATCGGGCCTTCACCGTCGGGCGTGAGATACCGGTCGCCCCACTGCATCAGCGCCACGATGGCGGGCAACAGATCGACGCCCGCGCGCGTCAGCTTGTACGCGTCGCGTACGCGGTCGCCCGGCTCCTGGTAAGGCACGCGGCGCAGGATGCCGTACGTCACCAGCGCCTTGAGCCGCGACGACAGGATCGCCGACGAGCACCCCGTGCGGCGCAGGAACTCATCGAAACGCGTAACGCCCGAAAACGCTTCGCGCAACACCAGCAGCGTCCATTTCTCACCGACGATCGACACCGCGGCCGCGATGGAACAGGGCGGATCCATCGACGGCACCAGGTCGGACGCCGGCGTGGTGGAGAGAGTCTCGGGTGTCTTCATGAAAAAAAGGATAGACCACTAACTTTATTTGCAAAAGCCAGGGTTTCTGCTAAGCTGAGTTCAAATTGAAAAGCCAGGCGGCGATCCCGTTCTGGCGGTCAAGCATCACGATCCATCGCGTGAGGAGATCCCCATGCTGTACACCATCCACCGCTACCCCGCCGAATGGATCGACCGCTGGACCATGCATGACGGCTCCGTCGCCACCGTGCGCCCGATTTTGCCGCAAGACGCGCCGCTGGAGGCCGCGCTGGTAGAGGGATTGTCGTCTGAGTCCCGCTATGCGCGCTTCCTGGTCGGCGGCGGACGGCTCTCCGACGAGATGCTGAGCGCCTACACCCAGATCGATTACGTCAGCCATATGGCGCTCGTGGTCAGCGTCGCCCGGCCAGACGGCACGGGCGAGGACCTGATCGCAGATGGCAGGTTCGTCATCGAAGACGGCGTGGCCGAATTCGCCATGCTGGTGGCCGATGCCTGGCAGGGCAAGGGCGTCGGCCGGCGCCTGTTTGCCACGCTGGTGCGCGCGGCCCGGGTGTCGGGCGCCCGAGAGGTCTTCGGCGAAGTGCTGGCCACGAATCGCCGCATGATCGGACTGGCCCGCGATGCGGGTTTCCGGCTTGCCAATGTGCCTGGCGATGCAACCGTTTGCACCGTGCGGCTACCGCTGGCGCAGGCGGAAGCCGCCGTGACGCCGTTCGTCTTCGTCTGAAGCGTGCCGTTCGTGCGCGCCCGTCCAGGCGGGTGCGCTTACCGTGTGTCTCTTTCGCCGCCGCTGAGCGGCTTCTTTTTTGTGCGCATGCATCGAAATTTGTGTTGCTCAGCGCAAAAAAACATCGCTTTTTCGCCTGGATGGATGCCCTTAGACTCAGCCGCGTGGCCTGGTGCGTGGGTGGCCCCCCCACTTGCGTGCCGGTGCCGCACCCCTTCCACCATTCCGCCTGTGCCCCATGAGCGACGTCACGCCTGTCCTTGCCCCTTTTCACCTCGCGTTCCCGGTGCACGACATTGCCGCAGCACGCGCGTTCTACGGTGGGGTCCTCGGCTGTCCGGAGGGCCGCAGCGCGCCGGACTGGGTCGATTTCAATTTTTACGGCCATCAGATCGTCGCGCATCTGGCACCCGAGGAGGCCGGCCATCGCAAGACCAGCGCCGTCGATGGTGACGCCGTGCCGGTGCGGCATTTCGGCGTCGTACTGTCCATGCCGGAGTGGGATGCCGCCGCCAACAAGCTGCGCGCTGCGGGCGTCGACTTCATCATCGAGCCGCACATCCGCTTCAAGGGCGAGGTGGGCGAGCAGGCCACGATGTTCTTCCTCGATCCGTCGGGCAACGCGCTGGAGATCAAGGCATTCGCCAACATGGCATCGCTGTTCGCCAAGTGACGAGCGCGGGCGCGCGTATGCTCGGGTTTTCGCATTGATGCGCGCGCCCCATGCTCCGAGAACTCAAAACCTTCATTGCGGTTGCGCGGCACGGCACGTTCGCCGGCGCGGGCGAGCGCATCGGCCTCACGCAATCTGCCGTCAGCGCGCAGATTCAGCGCCTGGAAGCATCGCTGGGCTTCCAGTTGTTCGACCGCACCGGCCGCTCGGCCACGCTCAACGCGGCCGGGCGCGATGCACTCGCGCAGGCCGAACAGATCGTCACCCTGTACGACCGCCTGGGCGACCAGGCCAGCGGCAACGAGCAGCGCGGCCTTGTGCGCATCGGCGCGATCGCCTCGGTGCAGGCGTCCTTCCTGATCGATGCATTGGTGCGGTTCCGGCTGGAGTTTCCGCATTGCCGCACGCGCATCGTGCCCGGCGTGTCGCTGGATCTGCTCGGCCTGGTGGATGCAGGTGAGATCGACATGGCCGTGCTGATTCGCCCGCCGTTTGGCGTGCCGGCGGATCTTGAATGGCGCACGCTCGTTGCCGAACCGTTCGTGCTGCTCGTGCCCGACAGCGTGCCGGGTGATGACTGGCGCGTGCTGCTTGGACACCAGCCTTTCATTCGTTACGACCGCCGCTCGTTCGGAGGCCGCCGCGTCGACCAATTCCTGCGCGACCAGCACATCACCACGCATGACGTGATCGAGCTGGACGAGCTGCAAGGCATGACGCAGCTCGTCGCGCGCGGACAGGGCGTGGCGCTTGCACCGCAGACTGCCGCCCAGGGCGCATGGCCGCCCGGCGTGCGGGCCATCGACCTGGGCAACGACACGTTCACCCGCGAGATCGGCCTGATCGAGCGCCCGCGGCATAGCCGCCAGCCCATCGCCGGCCGCCTGGCCGATTGCATCGACGAGGCCGCCCGCGCGCCATGACGCGCATGTGATACCCGGCATGGCGCGGGGTGACGTTGACCAACCGTTATATCGGCTCGTATATTACGCCCCATCTTTCCTTTACGGAGCCGGGTATCTCATGCCGTGTTTCTCGCTGAGGTTCGCGTTTCGGGCGCCGATGCGCGCCGCGGGGTGGGTGGCTGCGCTGTCGCTGGGGCTGGCCGCGCCGGCTCATGCGGCGGAACTTGTGGTGTCAGCCGCCGCGAGCCTGACCAACGCATTCAAGGCAATTGCGCAGCAATACGAAGCGCAGCATCCGGACACCAAGGTCGTGCTGAACTTCGGAGCGTCGGACGTACTGATGCAGCAGATCGCGCGCGGCGCCCCGGCCGATGTGTTTGCCTCCGCCGATCAGCAGGCGATGGACAAGGCCGTGGCCGAGAAGGTGATCAAGCCCGAATCGCGCCACGACTTCGTGGCCAACCAGCTCGTGCTGATCGTGCCCGCCACGGGCACGGTGCCCGTGCATGCGCTGGCTGATCTGACCCGGCCCGAAGTGAAGCGCGTGGCGATCGGCAATCCGGCATCGGTGCCGGTCGGCCGCTATGCCAAACGTGCGCTGGATGCGGCCCAGCTCTGGGAGCCGGTCTCGGCCAAGGCGGTGCTGGCGCAGAACGTGCGCCAGGCGCTGGACTACGTATCGCGCGGCGAGGTCGAAGCCGGCCTGGTGTTCTCCACCGATGCCGCCATCGCTGCCGACAAGGTGAAGGTGGCGAGCGCCGTGCCGCTGAATGTGCCGCTCACCTACCCGATCGCCGTGACGTCGGGCACGAAGCAGCCGCAACAGGCGACCGACTTCGTGGCGTTTGTGATGTCGCCTGCAGGGCAGGCGGTGCTTGCCAAATACGGTTTCCTGAAGCCCTGATCGATCAGGCCGTGGCCGGCTGGCCGGCACGCCCGGCGTCCTGCTTGGGCGTGCGATGAATGCGCAGCACCAGGAAGGCGCCGGCCACGCACAGACCGCCGGAGATCATCGACGACAGCGTGTAGTTGCCCAGCGAGGCGCGCATCATGCCCGCACCCAGCGTCGCGAACGCCGCGCCCAGTTGGTGGCCGGCCACGATCCAGCCGAACACGATGGGCGCGGCGGCCTTGCCGAACACGTCGTTGGTCAGGCGCACGGTGGGCGGCACGGTGGCGATCCAGTCCAGCCCGTAGAAGATGGCAAACACGGGCAGGCCGAAGAATTCGAAGCCGAACGCATACGGCAGGTAGATCAGCGAGAGCCCGCGCAGGCCGTAGTACCAGAACAGCAGCACGCGGCTGTTGTAACGGTCGGACAGCCAGCCCGACAGCGTGGTCCCGACCAGGTCGAAGATCCCCATGGCCGCCAGCAGGCTCGCGCCCTTCACTTCAGAGAACCCGTGGTCCGCGCACATGGCGATGAAGTGCGTGCCGATGTAGCCGTTGGTGCTTGCGCCGCAGATGAAGAAGCTCGCGAACAGCAGCCAGAAGTCGCGCTTGCGCATGGCCTGCACGAGCGTCTGCATGGCCAGCGAGATGGGGTTGGCGCGCGGGCCCTGGCTGGTTTCCGGCGCATCGGCGGGCTCGCCATAGGTGCGCAGGCCCACGCTCCTGGGCGACTCCGGCAGCAGCAGCGCCACGATCGGCAGCAGCAGCGCCAGCGCACCCGCCACGATCAGCACCACCGGGCGCCAGCCGTAGTGCTCCACCACCGCCGCCATCATCGGCAGGAACACGAGCTGGCCCGTAGCCGAGCTGGCGGTGAGAATCCCCATCGCCAGGCCCCGGTGCGACGTGAACCAGCGGTTGACCACCGTCGCGCCCAGGGTGATGGCTGCCACGCCGGTGCCGCCGCCAACCATGACGCCCCACAGCAGCACCATCTGCCACGGCTCGTGCATCATCGCCGAGAGCGCCGTGCCCGACACCAGCACCGCCAGCGCGCCGAGCACGGTGGGGCGGATGCCGAAGTACTGCATCGACGCGGCCGCAAACGGGCCCGTCAGTCCATACAGCGCAATGCCGATCGAGATGGCCAGCGAGATCGTGCTGCGGCTCCAGCCGAACTCGTGCTCCAGCGGCAGCATCATCACGCTGGGCGTGGCGCGGGTGCCGGCCGCACACAGCAGGATCAGGAACACGACGGCCAGGGCGATCCAGCTGTAGTGAAAACGTGGGGCGATGAGGCGGGCAAGTCGCTGCATGGGGTGTCCGTTTCTTGTTGTGGCGGCAATGACTTTTTCGTTACCGACCGGTAACAACGTGGTTGCGATAGTAGGTACCGATCGGTAACATGTCAAGCAGCATCGAATGTCACTGGCGCGGCCGGGGTTTGCCCCGCTGCCGTGCCTGCAGGAGCACCATCATGGCAGCACGCGGCCCACGCACCGTTTCCACCGTTGAACAACCCAAGCCCGGCCCGCGCCGCATCAGCGGTGAAGACGCGCACGCCAGCCTGCTCGAGGCGGCGCGCCAGCTGTTCTACTACGAAGGCGTGCGTGCCGTGGGCGTCGAGGCCGTGGTCGAGAAGGCCGGTGTCAACAAGATGAGCCTGTACCGCCAGTTCAAGTCGAAGGACGACCTCGTGCTCGCGTACCTGGAGCGCAGCGACGAGAGCTTCTGGGGCTACTTTGACAACAGCATGGCCAAACACCCGGATGACGCCCGTGCGCAGCTGCTGCAGTTCTTCATCGATGTCTCGGAAAGGGCGTCGCGCCCGGGTTATCGCGGTTGCCCGTTCGTGAACGTGGCGGCCGAGTTTCCCGATCTGTCGCACGCCGCGCGGCAGTTCGTCCAACGCAACAAGGCGCGGCTGCTGGCGCGGCTGCGCGAGCGTGCCGAAGCCGCCGGCGCCGCCGACCCCGATGCGCTGGCCGACGATCTGGCCTTCCTGATCGAAGGGGCGTACACCGCCAGCCAGACCTTCGGCACCGACGCACCGCGCCTCATCAAGTGCCTGCCGCGCACGGCCCGCGTGCTGCTCGATGCCAACATCCCGGCGCGCTGATTGGCGCAGCGTTTGCTGAAGCGTTGTCGGCGCGTGTTGTAGCGGCGGCACCCCGCCCAAACATGGGCAAGCCGGTTCCACACGATGCCGCTACACTCGCTGGCATTGTTGCTCTGGCCGCACCTCATTCGATGACGCCCAACCAAGTTCCGCTTTCGCCCGTACGCACGGCGCCGGCCGCCGGCATGCAGCCGTCGTCTTTGCCTGCCGCGCTCCTGCAGGCGCAACGCGCGCTCGATCGCATCGTGCTGGGCAAGACGCTGCAGATCCGGCTGGCGCTGGCGTGCCTGCTGTCTCGCGGGCACCTCTTGCTCGAAGACTTGCCGGGGGTGGGCAAGACCACGCTGGCGCACGCACTGGCCCGCACGCTCGGCCTGCAATACCAGCGCGTGCAATTCACCAGCGACCTGCTCCCCGCTGACCTGATCGGCGTGTCGATCTACGTGAAAGAGAAGGGCGCCTTCGAGTTCCATCCGGGCCCGCTGTTCGCGCAAGTGGTGCTGGCCGACGAGATCAACCGCGCCACGCCCAAGGCGCAGAGCGCCCTGCTCGAAGCCATGGCCGAAGGGCAGGTCACGCACGATGGCGCGACGTACCCGCTGCCCGAACCGTTCTTCGTGATCGCGACGCAAAACCCACTCAACCAGATCGGCACGCATCCGCTGCCCGAGTCGCAGCTCGACCGTTTCACGATGCGGCTATCGCTCGGCTACCCCGATCAGCATTCGGAGCGCGCGCTCTATCTGGGTGGCGGCGCGCGGCAGGACATCGAGCCGGTGCTGACCGCCGCACAGGTCGTCGCATTGCAGGCCGGCGCGGATGCCGTGCACGCGGCGCCGGCGCTGGTCGACTACGTGCTGGCACTGGTCAACGCCACGCGCACCGACGCGCAGGTGCAGATGGGCCTGTCGCCGCGTGCGGGGCTCGCGCTGCTGGCCGCCGCACGTGCGTGGGCTCTGATCGACGGCCGCGACGCGGTGTTGCCCGAAGACGTGCAGGCCGTGTTCACGGCCGTGGCCGCGCACCGGCTGCTGCCCACGGGTGGCACGCTTTCGGCGACTGCCCTGGCGCAGCGGCTGCTCGATACCGTGGCCATCCCCTGAGCGGTGGGCGCCATGGCGCGTGTCGCTTCCGTGCTGGCGGTGCCGCTGCGCGCGCTGGGTGCCGGGCTGGCTGCGTTGCCGGGCGTCCGCCTGGCGCGGACGCGCGTGCAGCGCTTTCTGCAGCGGCCGCGCACGCCGCTTGAAGGCCGCATCCGCCTCGACCGCAATCACGTCTACATCCTGCCCACCGGAGCGGGGGCCAGCTTTGCGTTGCTGCTGATCGTGATGCTGCTGACTTCCCTGAACTACAACGTGAGCCTGGGCTTCCTGCTGACGTTCGTGCTGGCAGGCGTGGCAGCCTCCGCCATGTGGCAGACGCATCGCAACCTGGTGGACCTGGAGGTGCGCGGCGCAGTGGGCGAAGCCGTCTTCGCGGGGCACGCACTGAACGTGAGTGTGGCGCTGGCCAACGTCACGCCGTGGGCGCGCGTCGGGGTGGACGTGAGCGCGCGCGAGGCCGCCGCGGTGGAGACGTCGCTCGATGCGCGGGATGCCATCGTTGCGGCGCTGTCATTCGCGGGGCAGCCTCGCGGGTGGTTCCGCCTGCCGCGCCTGACGGTGTCGACGCGCTTTCCGCTCGGACTGTTCCGGGCGTGGAGCTATGCCGATGCCCCGCTCACCCTCCTGGTCTATCCCGCGCCCGAGCCCGCTGCGCCGCCGCTGCCCGCGAGCTTCGTGCCCGACCCGGGCGAAGAGCCCAGCGCGACCACCCCCCGTACCCACGTCGAAGACGCCGTCGATCAGCTTCGCCCCTACCGTCCTGGCGACCCGCTGCGCAGCATCGCGTGGAAGCACAGCGCGCGGCTGGACACCTGGATGAGCCGCACCGGCCAGCAGGTGCACCACGCGCAGTGTGTCCTCGCGTGGGATGCGCTTCCAGCGTCGATGCATGTGGAGCAACGGCTGTCGCGGCTGTGCGCCTGGGTGCTGGCCGCGGAGCAGGGCATGGCCGGCGAAGCACCGGAATACACGCTGAGTCTGCCCGGTATCACGCTCGGTCCGTCGCGCGGCCCGGCGCATCGGGATGCCTGCCTGCGCGCATTGGCGCTGTGGGGCAAGCCGGCCATGCCGGAGGACGCGTCGTGAGCCTTGCGACCGGGACTCCCGTGTTCGGCCCGACGCGCGCGCTCACGCACCGCGAGCACGGCTGGCTGATCGCTCAGCTTGCGATTGTGCTGGCCCCGCTGCTGCGCGCGCTCCCTCTGGTGACATGCGCGGTGTTCGGGGTGCTGCTGCTCCTGCGCACGCTGTTGTGGGTGCGCCGCGCACCGTTGCCGGGTAAATGGGTGCTGGGGCTGACCGGCCTCGCCACGCTGCTCGTCACGCTGGCGCTGGCCCTGCGCACCGGCGGCAATATCGGGCGCGACCTCTCCGTGGCCCTGCTGGGCGCGTTTCTCGTGCTCAAGCTCATGGAATCACACACCGTGCGCAACGGCATTCTCGTGACGCAGTTGTGCTGCTTCCTGCTGCTCTCGCAGGTGCTGTTCGACCAGCCGCCGTGGCTGGCCGCCACCATGCTGGCGACGGCGGCGCTGTTGCTGCGCAACTGGCTGCTGCTGTTGCATCCACAGGCGCGCCTGCGCGTCTCGCCGGTGCGTGTGCTGATCCGCTTGGTCGCGATGGGCCTGCCGTGCGCGGCGGTGCTGTTCCTGCTGTTCCCGCGCCTGGACCACCCGCTCTGGAGCCTGCCGCGATCCGCCGAAACCGGCACCAGCGGTATCTCCGACCGCATGGCACCGGGTTCGATCGGCCAACTGATCCTGTCGGACGAACTCGCCTTCCGTGCCGACTTCAGCGGTACGCCGCCCCCGCTCGACACGCTCTATTGGCGCGGCATGGTGTTGTGGCGTTTTGACGGCCAGGCATGGACTGCCGTCTCGATTCGGCAGCGGCCTGCGCGTGGGGGCGTACCCGATTCTGCGGACAGCGCAGGCGCCGCGCCCGACGCCGTCAACTACAACATCACGCTGGAGGCGACGCACCAGCGCTGGCTGTTCGCACTCGATCGTGGCGTGTCGATCGACGCACGCGACGACATTGGCCGCAGTATCGATACGGAGTTCATCAGCAAGCAGCCGCTCGACCAGCGGATGCGCTACCACGCGCGTTCGCGCCTGCCCGATCGCAATCGCGTGGACGATGCACAGCCGCTCGATCCGTTCACGCAGCAGTTGGCGCTCGCGCTGCCGCCCGGCAACCCGCAGGCACGCGCGCTTGCCGCGCAGTGGGCCGGGTTGCCGCCCGCCGAGCGTGTGTCGGCCGCACTCAGGCTGTTTGGTCGCGCCCCGTTTGCCTACACGCTCCAACCCGAGCCCCTGCAGGGCCAGCAGATCGACGATTTCCTCTTTCGCACACACCGCGGCTTCTGTGAGCACTACGCGGGCAGCTTTGTCTTCCTGATGCGCGCGGCGGGCGTGCCGGCACGCGTGGTGGTGGGCTACCTCGGCGGCGAGGTGAACGCCATGAGCGGCGACATCATCGTGCGTCAGTCCGATGCGCACGCGTGGGCGGAGGTGTGGCTGGCTGGCCGCGGCTGGGTGCGCGTGGACCCGACCGCCGCCGTCGCGCCGCAGCGCGTCGAGCGCGGGCTGGCCGCCGCCGTTCCCGCCAGCGAGTTCCGCTCGCGCCGCGTGGAGGAGCCCACGTGGCTGCGCAGCGTGCGCTGGGGGCTGGACGGCCTCATCAGCGGCTGGAACCGCTGGGTGCTCGGCTACGACCGCACTCGGCAGGCCCAGCTGTTCGCATGGCTCGGCCTGGATGCCGCCGACCCGCGTGCGGTCCTGTGGGGTGTGTCGGCGATCTTTCTGCTGGCCGCATTGCCCCTGTTGTGGCAGCAGCGCAAGCCCAGGCTTGATCCGGTGCAGGCGCAGTGGCAACGTCTGTGCGACCGCCTGGCACGGCACGGATGTGCACGCGGTCCGGCGGAAGGGCCCATCGCCTACGCCGAGCGTGCCGCCGCGCAGTTTCCAGCAGCGGCACCAGCGCTGCGACAGGCCGCCGCCGGCTATGTCGCCCTCCGCTACGGCCGTGACGATGGTGACGCTCGGGCGCGGGCGCAGCGTTTCACCGAGTGGCGCACTGCCCTCGCGCGAGTCCGCCTGCGCTAACGTCGTCACGCTGTCGATCCGCCCAAAGAAGCTGCCCCAGGTGCGGGCAGGTTTGCGGTTGCTCGCGTGTGGTGGCCCCAAGGGGCGGCAAGCGACACCGTTACAGCACGCCACCACGTTGATCCGCTCGCGCCGCCCGCAGCGCGCCTGGCCTGCCTGTCAGTTCGTCTCCCGCCGCCACGAGGCGACGGGCAGCCGGGCGGGGGAATGCGTGCCGATTATGTAACGCAGATAAGGTAATTTAGATGTGGCACTCGAAACATAATCGATTTTTCAGCGTGGATTCGCGAACGTTTGCGGTGTCGTATTGGCTGGGCTGGCGGGATGCGATCGCCCCGCAGTGCCGCCTGTGGCGTGCCACCGCAGCGTTTGACAATGTTTGCAATCAAACAGCAGCCCGCTGAATAGACTGCATTTCAAGCCGATATCAGTGAATGCGTGGGCATCTGAAACGCGACGGGGTTGGCTCAGTCGGCGCATGATTCTGCGCATTTTTGAAACGGGAGGCTGATATGAAGACAAAACATCGTGGTGCACTGCTGTCTGCCACGCTCGCCGGGCTGCTGATTCTGGGCGGTTGCGCCAGTTCCGGCTCCGGCGACATGAGCGGGACGAGCGGCTCGAGCGGCGACGGCAGCTCGGCCAGCAGTGGCGGAGGCTCAGGGTCGACCGGCTCGGGCGGAACGGCCACGACGGCATCCAACACCCCCACCGGCACCGTCGCCTACAAGAGTGGCGGCGTGCTGACGGCCTCCGGCGGTGCGATCAGCAGTCTGGGTTCCACCATTGGCAGCAGCAACGTACCCAGTGCGTCCGCGCTGGGCAGCGTCGTCGGCGGTGTCGGCAGTACGGTTTCCGCGCTCGGCACGGGCGTGCAGTCCGGTCTGGGCAGCATGGGCACGAACCCCAACCCGGTCGGCACCACCGTGTCGAGCACCGGCAATGTCGTGACCGAAGCAGGCAAGACAGTTGAAGCCACCGGCAGCCTGGTGAGCGGCGTGGGGTCGGGTCCGCTGCAGCCGCTGTCGCCGGTGACGACGCCGGTGGGCGGCGGGGTCTCGCAAGTGGGTCAGGCGGTGGCCAACGCGGGCGGCACGCTGGGCACGGCCTTGTCGACGGGGCCGGTGGAACAGGTGACGCAGCAGGTCAGTTCTGCCGTGGTGCCGCTGACGTCGCAAGTGACCACCGCCACGCAGACGCTGGGCAACAGCACCGGTCTGGGTACGCCTGCCAAGAACCTGCTGGAGATGGTAGGTGACGATGTCGCCAACGCGGGGACATCATTGACCGCCACGAACGCACCGGTCGTCTCCGGCCTGGGCGGCGTGGTCACGGCGACGGGCAACACGGTAGGGGCCCTCGGCGGCCTGTTGGCTGGCGGTAGCACCTCGGGCAGTCCGTTGGCTCCGATCACGAATGCGTTGGGCGGGTCGCCAACCGCTGGCGGCACGGCGCCGATTGGCTCGCTGGTCACCAGTGTGGGCACGTCCGTCACGTCCACGGGCGCCGGCACGCCGCTGGCACCTGTGACGGGCACGGTGGGCGGCGCACTGACCACCATCGGCGGAGCCCTGCCGCACTGAGCGCGGCCCTGCAATGCAAATGGGCCAGCAAGGCTTGCCCATCACCAAGCCGTTCATGCGCGAGCTGAACGGCTTGTTTCTTTGTTGCTCCGGCTCAGGCGCCCGGCACGCGCACCCAGCCTTCCATCAACACGCGTGCGCTGCGGCTCATGATGGCCTTGGTGACCGTCCATTCGCCGTCCACCAGCTTGGCCTCCGCGCCCACGCGCAGCGTGCCCGACGGATGCCCGAAGCGCACCGCACCACGTTCTCCGCCGCCGGCCGCCAGGTTGACCAGCGTGCCAGGAATGGCCGCTGCCGTACCAATGGCCACCGCCGCCGTGCCCATCATCGCGTGGTGCAGCTTGCCCATCGACAGCGCGCGCACCAGCAAGTCCACATCGCCCGCGCCGACCTGCTTGCCGCTCGACGCCACGTAGTCCTTCGGCGGTGCGACAAACGCCACCTTCGGCGTGTGCTGCCGCGTGGCGGCTTCGTCGATGCTCTTGATCAGCCCCATGCGCACCGCGCCGTGCGCGCGGATGGTCTCGAACATCGCCAGCGCCTTCGCATCGCCGTTGATGGCGTCCTGCAGCTCGGTGCCGGTGTAGCCGATGGCCTCTGCGTTGATGAAGATCGTCGGGATGCCCGCGTTGATCATCGTCGCCTTGAGCGTGCCCACGCCGGGCACGTCCAGGTCGTCGACGAGGTTGCCGGTGGGGAACATCGCGCCGCCGCCGTCACCGTCTTCCTCGGCTGCGGGGTCGAGGAATTCGAGCTGCACTTCCGCCGCCGGGAAGGTCACGCCGTCCAGCTCAAAGTCGCCCGTTTCCTGCACCGCGCCGTTGGTAATCGGCACATGCGCAATGATGGTCTTGCCGATGTTGGCCTGCCAGATGCGGATGATGGCGGTGCCGTTCTGCGGTACACGGCTCGCATCGACCAGCCCGTTGCTGATGGCGAACGGGCCGACCGCTGCGGAGAGGTTGCCGCAGTTGCCCGACCAGTCCACGAACGGCTTGTCGATGGAGACCTGGCCGAACAGGTAATCCACGTCGTGGTCCGGGCGCGTGCTCTTGCTGAGGATCACCGTCTTGCTGGTGCTCGACGTGGCGCCGCCCATGCCGTCGATCTGCTTGCCGTATGGGTCGGGGCTGCCGATCACGCGCATGAGCAAGGCGTCGCGAGCAGCGCCGGGCTGCTGTGCTGCCGGCGGCAGGTCTTGCAGACGGAAGAACACGCCCTTGCTGGTGCCGCCACGCATGTACGTGGCGGGAATCTTCACTTGCGCGGGGTGGCTCATGCTGCCTCCTTCGAAGACTCAAGGAAGTCCTGCGCAAAGCGCTGCAGCACACCGCCGGCTTCGTAGATCGAGACTTCCTCGTCGCTGTCCAGACGGCACGTGACGGGCACTTCCACGCGTTCGCCGTTCTTGCGGTGGATGACGAGCGTGAGGTCTGCACGCGGCTTGCGTTCGCCGATCACGTCATACGTTTCGGTGCCGTCAATGCCCAGCGTCAGGCGCGTGGTGCCCGGCTTGAACTCCAGCGGCAGCACGCCCATGCCGATCAGGTTCGTGCGGTGGATGCGCTCGAAGCCTTCGGCCACGATGGCTTCCACGCCAGCCAGGCGCACGCCCTTGGCGGCCCAGTCACGCGAGCTGCCCTGGCCGTAGTCGGCACCGGCAATCACGATCAGCGGTTGCTTGCGGTCCATGTAGGTCTCGATGGCTTCCCACATGCGCGTGACCTTGCCTTCGGGCTCGATGCGCGCCAGCGAACCCTTCTTCACCACGCCATCCACCACGGCCATCTCGTTGATGAGCGTCGGGTTGGCGAAGGTCGCGCGTTGCGCGGTCAGGTGATCGCCGCGGTGCGTGGCGTACGAGTTGAAGTCCTCTTCCGGCAGGCCCATCTTGGCGAGGTATTCACCGGCGGCGCTGCTGGCCAGGATGGCGTTGGACGGCGAGAGGTGATCGGTCGTGATGTTGTCGCCCAGCACGGCCAGCGGGCGCAGGCCCTTGAGCGTGCGTTCACCAGCCAGTGCGCCTTCCCAGTACGGCGGGCGGCGGATGTAGGTGCTCTGCGGGCGCCAGTCGTACAGCGGGCTCACGTTGGCAACAGACGCGCTGCGCTGCTCGAACATCGGGATGTACACCTTGCGGAACTGCTCCGGCTTGACGGCCGCACGCACGATGGCGTCGATCTCTTCGTCGGTCGGCCACAGGTCCTTCAGCAGGATCGGCTTGCCGTTGGCATCGGTGCCGAAGCTGTCACGCTCGATGTCGAAACGTACCGTGCCCGCAATCGCATAGGCCACCACCAGCGGCGGGGATGCGAGGAACGCTTGCTTGGCATACGGGTGGATGCGGCCGTCGAAGTTGCGGTTGCCCGACAGCACGGCCGTGGCGTACAGGTCGCGGTCGATGATCTCTTGCTGGATCTTCGGGTCCAGTGCGCCGCTCATGCCGTTGCAGGTGGTGCAGGCAAACGCGACGATGCCGAAGCCGAGCTTTTCGAGTTCGTGCTTGAGGCCGGCTTCTTCCAGATACAGCTCAACGGCCTTGGAGCCCGGCGCCAGCGAGCTTTTCACCCACGGCTTACGCGTCAAGCCCAGGCGATTGGCGTTGCGCGCCAGCAGCGCGGCGGCAATCACGTTGCGCGGGTTGCTGGTGTTCGTGCAGCTCGTGATGGCCGCGATGATGACCGCGCCATCCGGCATCTGGCCCGGCGTTTCTTCCCACTTGCCGGCGATGCCCTTGGCGGCCAGGTCGGTCGTTGCCACACGCGCGTGCGGGTTGGACGGGCCGGCCATGTTGCGCACCACGCTCGACAGATCGAAGCGCAGCACGCGTTCGTATTCGGCGTGCTTGAGCGTGTCGGACCACAGGCCCGCGGTCTTGGCATACGTCTCGACCAGCTTGACCTGCTCGTCGGTGCGGCCGGTCAGGCGCAGGTAGTCGAGCGTGTTGTCGTCAATCGAGAACATCGCCGCGGTGGCGCCGTACTCGGGGGCCATGTTGGAGATGGTGGCGCGGTCGCCCAGCGTCAGCTTGGATGCACCTTCGCCGTAGAACTCAAGATACGCGCCCACCACCTTCTGCTTGCGCAGGAATTCGGTCAGCGCCAGCACGATATCGGTGGCGGTGATGCCGGGTTGGCGCTGGCCGGTCAGCTCTACGCCGACGATGTCCGGCAGGCGCATCCACGAGGCGCGGCCGAGCATCACGTTCTCGGCTTCCAAGCCGCCCACGCCGATGGCGATCACGCCGAGTGCATCCACGTGCGGCGTGTGGCTGTCGGTGCCGACGCAGGTGTCGGGATAAGCCACGCCGTCGTGCGCCTGGACGACGGGCGACATCTTCTCCAGATTGATCTGGTGCATGATGCCGTTGCCCGCCGGGATCACATCGACGTTCTTGAACGCGAGCTTGGTCCAGTCGATGAAGTGGAAGCGGTCTTCGTTGCGGCGGTCCTCAATGGCGCGGTTCTTGGCGAAGGCATCGGGGTCGAAGCCGCCGCACTCCACGGCCAGCGAGTGGTCGACGATCAACTGCACCGGCACCACCGGATTGACCTTGGCGGGGTCGCCGCCCTGGTCGGCAATGGCGTCGCGCAGGCCGGCCAGATCCACCAGCGCGGTCTGGCCCAGGATGTCGTGGCAGACCACGCGCGCCGGAAACCACGGGAAATCCAGATCGCGCTTGCGCTCGATGAGTTGCTTGAGCGAGTCGGTGAGGGTGGCGGGGTCGCAGCGGCGGACCAGGTTTTCGGCCAGCACGCGTGACGTGTAGGGCAGCTTGTCGTAGGCGCCTTGTTTGATGGCTTCTACAGCTTCGCGAGCGTCGAAGTAGTCGAGCTTTGTGCCGGGGAGGGGCTTTCTGTGGGTGGTATTCATGGTGCTTGTGCCTGCCTGGTGTTCGGTCTGCGGTTGATGCTGTTGTGCATCCGCCGGTTTCGTCCCCTGCCGGGGCCGACTCACTTTCTTTGTCTTGCCAAAGAAAGTAAGCAAAGAAAGGCGCGCCCGAGATGGCGACTTCCCCTTGAATTTATGTAACCGGGCGGAGACGGGGAAAACTCGCTTCGCTCAGACAGTTCCCCGTCTTTTTTCCGCCCGCTTACAGAAATTCAAGGCGCCATCCAGGGCAGGAACGTCAACGGCCACACCGTCGGTGGGTTTGCGTTGACGTTCTTTTTTTTGCTTTCCTACTTCTTACGGGCGCTTGCTGATCGGCACGAACTTCAGGTCATCCGGGCCAGTGTAGTTGGCGCTCGGGCGGATGATCTTGTTGTCGATGCGTTGCTCGATGATGTGCGCTGCCCAGCCCGACGTACGCGCGATCACGAACAGCGGGGTGAACATCGCGGTCGGCACGCCCATCATGTGGTACGACACGGCGCTGAACCAGTCCAGGTTGGGGAACATCTTCTTGATGTCCCACATCACGGTTTCCAGGCGCTCGGCAATGTCGAACATCTTGGTGTTGCTGGCTTCCTTCGACAGCTTCTTCGCCACTTCCTTGATGACCTTGTTACGCGGGTCGGACACGGTGTACACCGGGTGGCCGAAGCCGATCACGACTTCCTTGGCTTCGACGCGGCGGCGGATGTCGGCCTCGGCCTCGTCCGGGGTGTCGTAGCGCTTCTGGATTTCGAACGCGACTTCATTGGCGCCGCCGTGCTTCGGACCGCGCAGCGCACCAATCGCACCGGTGATGGCCGAGTAGATGTCCGAGCCCGTGCCGGCAATCACGCGGCCGGTAAATGTCGATGCGTTGAACTCGTGTTCGGCATACAGGTTGAGCGAGACGTGCATGGCATCGACCCACGACTTGGGCGGCTCCACGCCGTGCAGCAGGTGCAGGAAGTGGCCGCCGATGGAGTCGTCGTCCGTTTCGACTTCGATGCGCTTGCCGTTGTGGCTGTAGTGGTACCAGTACAGCAGCATCGAGCCGAGCGATGCCATCAGGCGGTCGGCAATGTCGCGTGCGCCGGGGGTGTTGTGGTCGTCCTTCTCGGGCAGCACGGTGCCGAGCACCGACACGCCGGTGCGCATCACGTCCATCGGGTGGGCAGAGGCCGGCACCCATTCCAGCGCAGCCTTCACATTGGCGGGCAGGCCGCGCAGTGCCTTCAGCTTGGTCTTGTAGGCGGCCAGTTCGGCCTTGTTCGGCAGCTTGCCGTGCACCAGCAGGTGCGCGACTTCTTCAAATTCGCAGGCGGCTGCCAGGTCGAGGATGTCGTAGCCGCGGTAGTGCAGGTCGTTGCCGGTGCGGCCAACGGTACACAGCGCAGTGTTGCCCGCCGTCACGCCCGACAGGGCGACCGACTTCTTCGGCTTGAAGGCGCCGGCGTTCGGGGTGCTGTTGTCTGCTTCGCTCATGAGAGGTCTCCTTGGATTCGTAGCGTGGGGTGGGCGTTATTTCTTGGCGGCAAACAGCGCGTCGAGCTTGTCTTCGTACGCGTGGTAGCCGAGATATTGATACAGATCGGCGCGGGTCTGCATGGTTTCGACAGCCGCCTTTTGCGTGCCGTCACGCATCACCGTCTGATAGAAGTTGAGCGCGGCCGCGTTCATGGCGCGGTAGGCGCCGCAGCAGTACAGGGCGATGTCGACGTTGGCGCTGCGCAGCTCGTCGGTGGTGAACAGCGGCGTGCTGCCAAACTCCGTCAGGTTGGCCAGGATGGGCACCTTCACGGCGGCCTTGAAGCGGCGGTAGTCGTCCAGCGTCTTCATGGCTTCCGGGAAGATCATGTCCGCGCCGGCTTCCACATAGGCCACGGCGCGCTCGATGGCCGCGTCGATGCCTTCGGAGGCGGCCGCATCGGTGCGCGCCATGATGACGAAATCGTCATCGGTGCGGGCATCCACGGCGGCCTTCACGCGGTCGACCATTTCATCGGTCGACACCACTTCCTTGCCCGGGCGATGGCCGCAGCGCTTCTGGCCAACCTGGTCTTCCAGGTGCACCGCCGCCACACCGGCCTTGATGAACGAGCGGATCGTGCGCGCAATGTTGAAGGCGCCGCCCCAGCCGGTGTCGATGTCGACCATCAGCGGAATCTGCACGGCATCCGTAATGCGGCGGGCATCGATCAGCACATCTTCCATCGTGCTGATGCCCAGGTCCGGAATGCCCAGCGAGTTGGCGGCCACGCCGCCGCCCGACAGGTACACGGCCTTGAAGCCGGTCTGCTCGGCCATCTTGGCGGCATAGGCCGTGATGGCGCCCACCACCTGCAGCGGTTGGGATTCGGCCACCGCCTGGCGGAACTTGGCGCCCGCGCTGGCGGGCTGACGTTTGGTTGTGCTCATGGGTGCTCCACAAAGAATGGCTCTATAGAGCAGGAAGCGGGCCACCTGCGGGCCGGCGCCTAACCCGTTGATTTGTATGGACGTGGCTGCGTCGATTGCACGCGGTGCATTTCAAAAATGAAATTTGGATTTCAAAGTGGAAAGGATCGGCGCATAATCGCTGCACCATGACGCCAACCGCCGACCTTGCCCACCTCGTTGACCGCCCCCGCATCTGGGCGTGCGGTATCAGTCGCCTGAGCGACCTCTTCCTCGATATCGCTGCCGAGTACAACGACCGCGCCGAGCTGCGCGTCATCACGCGCGGGTTTGAAGACGTCGTGCGCGAGATCGACGCCGCCGGCACACAGCGGCCCGACGTGGTGGTGGCGGGCGGCTCCAACGGCGCCTATCTCAAGCCCCGGCTGTCGCTGCCGGTGGTCGTCATCAACCCGACCGGGTTTGACGTGATGCACGCGCTGGCCCGCGCGCGGCGCGATGCCCAGTCGGTCGCGCTCGTCACTCACGGTGAGACGCCCGACGAGGTGCGTCGCTTTGTGGCGGCCTACAACATGGATGTGGTGTTCGGGTCTTATGCATCGCGCCAGGACGCGGAGAGCTGCGTGCTCGACCTGCGCGATCGCGGCGTGGGCGCAATCGTCGGCCCCGGCCTGGTGACCGACCTGGCCGCGCGCGCCGGCATGCACGCAGTGTTCCTGTATTCGCGTGATTCCGTGCGTGCCGCGTTCGACACCGCGCTGGAAGTCGTCCAGGCCACCCGTCGCGAGACACTGCGCCGTCAGCGGCTGGACAACCTGCTCCAGCATCTGCGCGACGGCGTGGTCGCGCTCGATGCGCAGGGCCGTGTGGAAGCCATCAACGAGCGGCTTGCCGTGGCGCTGGGCATCGACGCAAAGCAGGCCATCGGCCAGCCGCTGCTCGGCATCGCGCCCAACCTGCTCGGCCTGCTGCCCGATGCCGATGGCGACACGCTGGGCACCGTGCGCGGCGTGAGTTACGTCATCCACCGCGGGCCACTGGCGGGAACCGGCACGGGCGCGGCAGAGGGCACCGTATTCACGTTCCAGGAATCGCGCGCGGTGGAGCGGCTGGACCGCACGCTGCGTTCACGCCAGCGCTCGCAGCAGTTCAGTGCGCGCTACCGGCTGGATGACCTCGTGGGCGCATCACCGCCCATCGAGCGCGTGCGCACACTGGTGCGCCGCTATGCCCGGTCCGACGCCACCGTGCTGGTGCTGGGCGAATCGGGCACCGGCAAGGAAATGGTCGCGCAGAGCATGCACGAGCTGAGCGCACGCCGCGATTTTCCGTTTGTCGCCATCAACTGTGGCGCGTTTCCGGAAGCGCTGCTCGAGAGCGAACTCTTTGGCTACGAAGAAGGCGCCTTCACCGGGGCGCGCAAGGGCGGCAAGGCCGGGCTGATCGAAGCCGCGCACCGCGGCACGCTCTTCCTCGACGAGATTGGCGAGATGCCCCTGCCGCTGCAAAGCCGGCTGCTGCGCGTGCTGCAGGAGCGCGAGGTCGTGCGGCTGGGTTCCACCGAGCCCACACGTGTCGATATCCGCGTGGTGGCCGCCACGCACCGCGCGCTGACCGACGCCGTGGAGGCCGGCGCCTTCCGTGCAGACCTGTATTACCGCCTCAACATCCTCAGCATCGCGCTGCCCGCGCTGCGTGAACGCCCCGACGACGTCATGCCCCTCGCCGCCGAACTGCTCGTGCAGGCCGCCCGCCGCGAACCGCGTCTGCTCCTGCGCATTCCGGATACCGAGGTGGCCGCCCGCGTGCTGGCCGCCGCCGCCGAGCCGCTGCAGCACTACGCGTGGCCCGGCAATGTGCGCGAACTGCAAAGCGTGATCGAGCGCATTGCCGTGGAGCTGGCCGACGCCGACGATGCCGGCGCCAGCGCGCACGCGCTCACGCAAGACACCTTGCGCATCATCGCGCCCGAAGTGTTCGCGCAGCCCGCTCGCGGCAAGCCTGGCGCGTTGACGCTGCGAGAACGCAGCCGTGGGGTGGAGGCAGAAGAAATTCGCGCCGCCCTGGCCGCACACGACGGCGACCGCGACGCCGTGTGCGCCGCACTGGGGATCAGCAAGACGACGCTGTGGCGGCGCTTGCAGGTCGGATAGCTCCCACCCTCCGCAACACGCATCACAGCGCGCCCGGCCAGTGGCGCAGCCAGACCGCTGGCACGCCGCTGTCGGAGGTTGCGCCGGGCGCTACACCCGCTCGGGCGCGTGCACACGCCAGCCGCCCGCAGCGCGCGCAGCCCTCGAACCTGTCCTGTCGAAAAGGCAACCGGCCCGCAGCGGGCTCAGCTCCCCCCGCCAGTCGTCGTGGCCGCGGGCGCCGAGGCTGGCGCTGATGGCTGCGTGACCTGCGGTGCCGATGCAGGCGCGGGCTCCGGCTTGGTCGCGGGCACCGCAGGCATGGCAGCGGGCGCAGATGCCGGTGCAGGGGCCGGTGCCGGTGCCGGTGCAACCGCAGGCGTGGAAGCCGCCGGGGCGGACGCGGCAGGCACGGAAGCCGCAGCCGGAGCCGAAGCCGGCACCACCGGCACAGGCGGCGCCGGCGGAGTCGGCACCACGGGCGTGGTCATCTTCATCGGCTCGCCCTGCGGCGTGGGGGCGGGCTCGGGCAGCGGAGCCACGTGCTCCTTCTCGGCGGCCTTCGCCACCTTGCGGTCGTGGCGCGCCGGGTCGATCTTCAGGAAGTGATCAACCAGGTTGAAATAACGCTCGTAAAACACCCCGGCCGGAATCGTCTCGCTGGCCACCTTCACCATGGAATCGTCGCCCGACCCGATCGGCAGCGACAGCGAGCCCAGCACGCTCAGCCCCACGCTGGCCGACGTGCTCGTCTTCTTGAGCGAGTAGCGGTCTTGCACCGCGTTCACATAGGCCGTGCTCGACGTGCCATCGGCATTGGCATCCGCACACACCACATGGAACGAGATGACCACGTGCGAGTCCGTGCTCGGCTGGAAGTTCTTGCTGCCGTCGATCGTGTCTGCGCGCGGCGAGCTCGACACATAGCCCTGGCTCAGCAGCGCCCGGCGTGCCGCCTCGCACGTGGCATCCGACCGGGCGTGGAACGTGCGCGCGTAGGGGCTGGCCGCCGCATCAAACTGTTCCTGCTGATACAGCGGCGTGGGCGAAGAGCTGCAAGCCGACAAGGCAGCGACGATGGCGCACGAGACGAACGACAGACGAAAGCGGTTGGACATGGTGTGGGCAAAAAGGGCTTGGCCGGGCGATGCGCTGTAAAGAGCCCGGCGATGCCACGGCGTGTGCGGCGCAAGTTTCGTGCGCAGCGCCCGGGTGGCGGCGTGGGCGGGTAGCCGGGCGACATTATAAGTTTGCCGGGTGACGCAAACCGTACGGCGTGGCCACGTCGTGCGCGGCACCCCTCCGGGCTTGGGCCAGCACCCAGCGCGTGAGCACCTGCCCGAGCACGCCGTGCGCGTGGGGGCGGGTCGCACGTCACCGAGACGCCAGCCCGCTTGCGGCAATGCATCAACTGCCCTGCCGTACCTGCCACCACCCTGCCCAATCTCGCCCTTCGGCTCTTCTAAATTTTTAATTCAGATATTCACGATAAACAGAACCCAGCGCTGGCGCCGATTTGCGTCCACGCCAAAATCAAAAGCCCTGTGGAATACCCCACCAACAGGGGCGGGTAAAACGCCAACCCATCGCCTATGCTGTTTCCCGAAAATCGCAGGCGCACGGTATTCGGGCTGATTATCAGAACAAGCGCCTCATCCAACAGAGCAAAAAGCCGTTACCGGGGGCGGTTAATGGGGCGCAGGAGAAAGAAGCAACCATCCACCAGCGATGCGCTCCTGGCGCTGCCGTGGTGGATGCTGGCGATTGGCGCGCTGGGCAGCTACCTCATCCTCCACAACATTCTTCCGGCCGCGCTGGCACGCAACCCGTATCTGGGCGCCGTGGCCATGCTCGTGCAGGGCCTTGCGTGGCTGCCCGCGCTGCTGCTGGGCTTCTTTGCCGTGCTGTCTTACGTGCGCGAGCACAGGCAGCAGGCCGATGCGCGGCCCCGCCCCGTGCGCAGCCAACCGGCCGCGCCCCGCCCGCCTCAGAAGGCAACGCCCCAGCCCGCACCCACCGCACCCACCGCACCCACCGCAGCGCCCAACACCCCGCCCAGCGCCACGCGCGACACCGCCACACCCCCGCAAGCACCCACATCCGCACCCGCCGCGCCCCAAAGCTGGACGCTGGAGGCCATCCAATCCCTTGAGTGGAAGCGCTTCGAGCTGCTGTGCGAGCAGTACTACCGGCACAGCGGCTTTCTCGTCAAAACCGTGCCGCACGGCCCGGACGGCGGCATTGACGCCACGCTCTACAAGGCCGGGCTGGATGCGCCCGTGGCGGTGGTCCAGTGCAAGGCATGGACCAAGCCTGTGAAGGTGGAGCAGGTGCGGGCGCTGGGCGGCTCCATGCTGGCGCACAAGGTCAAGCGGGGCGTGTTCTGGTCTCTGTCCGGCTATGTGGGCATGCCAGTGCAGGCGTTTTCAGAGAGCGCGGGGATTCAGCTACTGGACGGCCCGGCCATTCTTGAGCGCATTCGTGCGCTGGAAGCCGACAAGCAAGCCGCGCTGCTGGCGAAGGTGTTTGAGGGGGATTACCGCACGCCTTCGTGTCCTGCTTGTGGGGTGAAGCTGGTGGCGCGGAAGGGGAAGGGTGGGGCGTTTTGGGGGTGTGTGAATTATCGGACGGGGTGTCGGTATACGTTGCAGATGGGGCTCCACGGCAATTGATGTGCTAGCTTGAAGTAATAATATACGCTGGAATTATTTTATGAAAATTTCATCGATAAAAATATCTAACGTTTTGAGTTTCCCTCATAGTGGAAATATTGAAAGCGCCACTGAAATCAGATTTGATGGGGATACAAACATTATTATAGGGCAAAATGGAGCTGGCAAATCAACGATATTAGAAATAATAAACTTTGTTTTTAAAAGAGCCATTCTTTGTCATTACTCTGTCGATAGGGACGCTTACGGGAGACGGGCTACTATCGCGCAGAGCGATGTTAAGCGAGTAGTTCAAAAACATAATGACCAAGGCTCGCGCGTTGGATTTCGTCTTGAGCCAAACTGGAATACTCCTAATGAAGATCAGCTAATCCGAGTTACTTTGAAGTTAGATTCGATTGATAGGCGGAACATCGAAAGCATCGTAAGCAATTTTGAAAAATATAGAATTATTGCTGAGAGATATAGTTACGATTCTGTTTCGTATCAGCAGTTTGTTTCCTCTATAGAAGAAATTTTCGTTGAAGTGAGGTTTCCAGCGAACACCAACAACTACGTCGTTTCGATTATTCATCACGGAAACGATATCGCGGAGCTATACCTCACAAAATATAATTTACTTCGCGAGTTGGCACTTCTTTATAATGCAGAAGTGGGGAGGGACGAAATTCCACTTTTGTTCGAATCATTTGCCTTAATAGGTGGATACAGAAACTATAACAATTTTGTGAATGCGGTTTCGCTCTCGGGAGCAAGCGTTGAGCATCAAATTCAAGCAGTCCGCGCTACTGAGATTTTAAGAAGCGCAAACGGAATAGAAACAAATGAACCGACAATCTTTTCCCTTGTTCGCTTGCTTGTGGCTGAGAGACATTATGCAAGATTCGGAGACGAGGGACTGGCTCGTGAGGCTGAAGATTATGCGAACAACGTAATATTCTTGCGTAAAATAAACGATAAATTGAAATTAATTGGATTGAGGGTCCAGATAAATCTACTCGAGAAGCGGACTTGGTTGTATTCGTTTTCATTTATTGATCTTAAAAGAAATCAACCGCTTCCTGATATTAATAGCCTCAGTGCAGGTCAAAAAGCAATTGTTCATCTTGTTTTTGAGGCTTATGGGAGAGGGGAGCTTAAGGGTGGTGTGGTAATAATTGATGAGCCAGAAATTCATCTTCACTACCAATTTCAACATGAGTATCTGAGGATAATAGAGGAAATAAATTCAGAGAAGAGCTGTCAGTACATCATAGTCACGCACTCAGAATCTCTAATAAATTCCAACACGATTGGTAAAGTCCGTCGGATCGCCCTAAATTCCGATAGAGAGTCCATTGTGTGTGCTCCGGTCCTTGAGGAAAATCAAAGGGATCTAGTTAAAATACTTGATAACACAAGATCAACATACGCGTTTTTTTCTAAAAAAGTTGTTCTGGTCGAGGGTGATTCCGATAGGTATTTTTTTAGAGCAATATTTAAAGAATTTTATCCTGATTTAACTCAGGAGTTGGCTGTTCTCGATGTTGGCGGAAAGGGTGGGTTTATAAAATGGAAAAGATTCTTTGAGGCATTTGGTTTGGTGGTCTATTGCATTGGTGATTTCGATAATGTTTTGTCAATGAAGTTTGCAGATGGAAATACGATCATTGATAAGGCGGAAAAATTCTTAATCGAGGCTGATCTGAAACAGCATAAACTTAATGATTTGCCTAGCGAGAAGAAGGCGGCATTTGAATCGGCTTTTAATAATCTGGTTGGGGATGAGGGGTGCATATCAAAGCCAAATAGAGAGCTTTGGAAGCCTGTCATAGATATGTTTATAAATTTTGTAAGTGTTCCCAACGCGGAGATTGTTCAGGAAATCAGGAGGAGACACCCCGAGGTTGATGAAGCGATTGCTTCGAAGTATAGAGATGGAATATTCATTCTCAAAAAGGGCGCAATAGAGAATTACGTAGGCGGATCCCATGCTGATATTTCTCACATAGCTAAATTTTGCTCAGAGGAATTAAAAAACTGGCGCAACGAGAGTAATGAATATGTTTCAGAGATTCGCGAAATCATTGGCAAAATTGTGAGCGACGCAGCATAGCCTTTAGTACTTGCTTGGTCGCGATGGTCCCCGTTACACTCCCCCCGCCGCGGCAACAACCGCAGCCGGGACTGCAATCCCGAATTCAACTATTCCCGTGAGTGCCGTTATAGCCCTCGCGTGCCGTCGTTCGTCCTCATGGGCGGGCCCGGCAGGGAGGGCTTCGGCCCTGCCGGTTTTGGAATAGTTGATCGGTATTGCAGACCTTGTCGTGTGCCCGCCCACCCTCACAGGTGGGTGGCTCCTTACTCAAACCAGAGGACAAGACAATGCGTCATCCGACTCAAGTCACACCCACCCCACGCGGGCACTGCCCCGCCATTCCGCCTCCCACCAGCATTAGCCGTCTGATGCCGCGCACGCTGCCAGGAGGTGCCCAATGACGACCCTTCAACAGAGCCGCCAATACATGAAAGGCGCCGTGTTCGGGCGAGACTTTCTGCGCCGCACGCAGGCAGACCTGAAGCTGCACCGCCACTTCGAGCCCAAGACGCTGCGCTGGGAATACCAGATTCACGTGCTGGACAAGTCAGCCGAATTCCAGGCCGGGTTTTTGGATGCGATTGGCGCATACGTGTTGACCACGCTTGAGGGGGTGCTGGTCGAGCCGTATCGGTGGAACATACTTCGCGTGCTGAACACCGAAGGTAACGAAGAATAAGAAGACAGCCGTAAAACGCAGCCCCGATACGGGCGGGGATGCCAAACCGTAAGACCGTTGCACCCAGCGGCAAGATCGCCAGTCTCCCAGCTCGGAATCCCGAGCAAATCGGCTCACACGCCAACCTCCGCGCTCCATCTGCCGCGCAAAAAGCTCCGCACGCCGAGCACAGAACTCCATTCGCCGAGCAAAAAGCTCCACACGTCGAGCACAGAACGCCACTCGCCGAGCAAAAAGCTCCGCACGTCGAGCTCAGAACTCCACTCGCCGAGCAAAAAGCGCCACATACCGAGCTCAGGACTCCGTTTGCCGAGCAAAAAGCTCCGCACACCGAGCACAGAACTCCATTCGCCGAGCTCAGAGCTCCGTGCGCCGAGAAAAAAGCCTCACGTGCCGAGTGCGCCCGCGCGCGCGGTCAATGTGCCACCCGCGCAGCCCGCTGTCTGAACAGCAGAAGGCCGATTCCGATAAAGGCAAGCAGGGCTGCGGACGCCGAGTAGCGGCTCAGGGCGAGCCCGCCTGCGCTGTGTGGCTTGTCCAGAAAGTCGCCCACCACGGCGCCCAGCGGCCGGGTGAGGATGAAGGCTGCCCAGAACAGCAGCGTGCGTGAAATGTGCGTCCAGTAGTAAGCCGCCACGATCAACGCAAGCAGCGCACCAAACACAATGGCCGCACCTGTGTAGCCCAGGCCGGCGCTATCCGCCGTCCAGTCGCCCAGCGCGGTGCCCAGCGTTTGCGAAAACATGATCGTGACCCAGTAGAACGCCTCGGCCTTGGGCGAATGCACGGTCTGGACCGACACAGACCCCAGGGTGCGATACCACGTATACAGCGAGCACAGGAGCAGGCCGAGCAGCAGGGCGGAGCCGCCTGCGTATCCGATGCCGAGCGAGCGGTCGGCAAAGTCGGCCAGCGTGGTGCCAACGGTGGTGGTGGCAATGATGGTCGTCCAGTACAGCAGCGGGTTGAACCGCCCCGCCTTGATTTGTGCGGCAACGGCCACAAGAAAAACGGCAGCAAAGATGCCGGTGCTTACCAGATAGCCGAAGTTCATCGACATCGAGACCGCATCGCCGCCGGTCTCCCCTAGCGTGGTGGCCGCGATTTTGAGTAGCCAGAAGCCCAGTGTGACTTCGGGCACCTTGGCAAGCGCGTGCTTGGCTGACGCCTCCATAAGAGTCCTCCGTGAAATGCGGTGTGACTTGCCCGGGCGCCGCAGGGTTTCGCCTCTTTTTGCGGTTTGGCGGCACCCAGCCCGCTGGCCCGCTGCTACATGGTTGAAACACCTTTTGAATCGGCTTGCGCCCTGTTGGCGCGGGCAATCGGTTGCGCGCTCCCCGATATTCCGTGTCTCGCCTGTTTCAGTCATGACACGAAAACGTGTGCCACGGCTGTCAATCGTGGCTGTCGCCAGGCGGTTCTCCCCTTGAATCAGGGGCTTAGCAAACGTGGCACAGATGTCGCTCTACGCCCCCCGGGGAGGAGCGAGCCATGTCAACCATCGCCTCACAGCGCCGTGCCCGGCGTCTGCTGCTCAATTGCGTGCCTGTGCTGACCGCTGTCGCTTGCGGCATGGCAATGGTGCTGGCCAGCCAGCCTGCGCTGGCAGATGAGGGCGACATCGTCGTGCTGCGCGATGTCACGCCACGCATTGCCTATCGCGGGGTGCCGACGCCGTCGCTGCCCATCCGAACCGCTGTCAGTCCGTTTCCCACCCAATCGTTCAATCAGTCTGTCGGCTCGGTAATGTCCGTGCTCTCCGACGGCGAGCTTGGCACGTCTCACGCATCCGTTGGCGGGGCGTCAATCGGGCTCCGTCAGGCAATTACGCCCCAGATGGCCGGTGCACAGCCTGCGGCAGCAGGCGGCTTTGCGGTGGGGTCCGCCGCCGGCGGGGTCGCAGTGGGCGGGGTCGGCGGGCAGGTGGTGCAGGCAACGGCCGGTATCGCCTCGCAGATCACAGGCGCGCTGGCGCCGCTCTCGCGCGGGGTGCAGCCGTGAAGGGCTCAGCGTGGCGCTGGCTCGTGGCGGCGGCTGGCCTTGGCGTTGCGGGCGCAGCCTGGGCCCAGGGCGCGCCGGTGGCTGCGGTCATGGACGGCGACGCGGCGGCGCATGCCACCGGGCGGGTCGCGGTCAATCAGGCGTCCGGCACGGGCAATGTGCAGGCCAACCTGGCGGCCTTGTCGACAGGCGAGGCGGGCATCGTGTCATCGCAACGTATTGGCCCGGCGCCGTGGGGCCTCTCCGCATCCAGCCGGATGGCGGGTTCGGCTTTCAACGGCGCCGCGGGGTTGGTGTCGATCAATCAGGCGGGCGGCGCGGGCAACGCGCAGAGCAACGTCGCCCTGATCGCACCGACAGCCTCCGTGGTGCAACAGCAATCCCATCACATCGAACCGCTCGCCGACAGCGCCATGTCGGGCGTGGCGGTACAGGTTCGCCGTCAGGACGCCCCGCAGGCGGCAGAGGGCCGGCAAGACGCGTCGATTGCCTCGACTGCGTTGCGCAATACCTCTGGTGTCGTGCAGGTGAACCAGACGGCTGGAACGGGGAATGTCACGTCCAACAGCTTTGTGCTCCGTCCCCCGGCGGGCACTCTTTTTTAACTGGAACAAGGAAGGGAGATCACCATGAAAGCCAAACTGACTGCCATTGCCGTACTCGCTCTGCTTGCCACAGGCGCTGCACAGGCAAGTGGCCGGGACGATGGCCCGGGCGCTTCGGGCGCGACCATCCGCAATGTGACGGAAATCAGCAACGACATCCACGTGCAGGGTTACGGGCTGGCACTCGGCTTCATGCCGTTCAGCGCGGAATCCTCTGCCGTGGTCGATTCCACGCAGACGAGCAACAACAACTCCATGGATCTGCCGAGCGGCACCAACCGCGCATCGGTCAACGGCCAGGCACTGCAGGGTGCGCAGGGCGCCGTGGGCCTGAACGTGACGGCGGGCGCCGGCAATGTGCAATCGAACGACGTTGCGCTGGCCGCGGTGGACGCGGGCAAGGTCTTCGCATCCGCCCAGGTCTTCAACAACCAGGCTGATCCGGGTGAGTCGTTGTCGATTGGTAACGCAGCCAACACGGCCACGTTGGGCGGCAGCGCGCTCAATGGCGCCAAGGGCACGATCGGCGTGAACATCGCTGCCGGTGCGGGCGAGCTGCAAGAGAACGGCATGGCGGCGTCGACCAACAGCTCGGGCAACATCGCCAAGGCCACGGTCTACAACAAGCAGGCGGCCGACAACAACTCGCTGCGCCTGAACGGTTGCGATCCGACCAACGTGGCATCGCTGAGCGGAACGGCGCTGATGAACGCCATGGGCAACATCGGCGTGAACATCGCCGCTGGCGCGGGCAATCTGCAGCATAACGGTCTGGCCATTGCCACGGCCCGGGGCATGAACTGAGCGTAACCAACTGACCTGTCGCCCGGCTGCCTTGCGTGGTCGGGCGTGTGGTCACCGTGGGGGTGACATGCGACGGAACCGGCGATTGCGCGGCGTGTTGATGCTGATCCTGGCCAGCGCGTGCGGCTTGTGCGCGGCCCAGGAGGGCGCGATTGCGTTGCGCGCCGACAGCGAGATGCCGCTCAACAAGCCGGTCAGGAGCATGGCGGAGCTGCGGTATCGCAGCGTAATGCGCCAGCAGCAGGATTTCAGTTGTGGTGCGGCGGCCGTCGGTACGTTGCTGCGCTATGCCTATGGCATGGACATCGACGAGCGCCGGATCATCGCCGAGATGATGAAGGTGAGCGACCCCAAGCAGGTTGCAGAGCAGGGTTTCTCGATGCTCGACATGCGCAACTACGTGCAGACGCTGGGCTTTCGTGGCCGGGGTTACCGCGTTGACATGACGGCGTTGCGCGACCTGGCCATCCCGGTGATCGTCCTGCTGAACCTGAACGGGTATCAACACTTCGTGGTCGTCAAGCGGGCTGCTCACGGGCGGGTGTTCATCGCCGACCCCGCGCTGGGTAACCGCATCATGCAGGAGTGGGAGTTTGCGCCTGCATGGAATGGCCTGGTCTTTGCAATTGTTGGCGATACGTCCGTTCAGGCGGATTCCGGGTTGTTGCAGACCAACGCTCCGACGCTGCGTGCGCGTGAAAGCGCCGCCATTGGCGGTGGCGCCCTGCCGATCCAGATGGAATTCGGGCCTGCGCGGTGGGACTTGTTCTGATGAAAGCCAAAACACTCTCATGGATCGTGCCGCTGGCGTGGGCCGGATGGTGCGCCGGCGCGGGCGCTGCGCCGCTGGCCAGCACACCGGCGGTACCGGATGCGCACGATGGTGCGGTGCTGTTGCACGCTGGCACGGCGGTCGAGCTGGCCGATGACGCTGAACTCGCCCGGCAGCGCGGCAAGTATCTGGGCGCCAGCATCGTGAGCGGTTTCATGATCGAAATGGCGTCGCAGTGGCGTAACGAAGCGGGGCAGGCGTCTGCGCAGGCGCGCATGCTCGCCACGGACCTGCGCAGCAACGCTGCCCACGTGGCCGTCAGCACCCAGGCCTCGGTACACATGGGGCCGGGAGCCCTCGACGGTGCAGCACCGGGCGCCAGCGCGTCTGGCGGCGCCGGCGTGCAGGTCAATGGCGTGGGGCAGGTCACGCAGGTGGCTGGCAGCAACAATCTGGCGGCCAACGCCACATCGATCTCGATGCAGACGCAGCCATTGCCTGCGCTGCCGTCAGGCGGTTCAGCCGCGATGGCAGCGGAGAACGGTTTTGTCGCCCGGGCCCAGGCGGGCACAGGCGGTGTGCAGGTTGCCATCACCAGCCCGATGGGCGTCGCCTCGCAATCGGCGTCACCCAATCTGGCCGGGGCGGCGGGGAGCGTGATGCAGGTGGCCCAACTGGCGGGGAATGCGCAGGTGATTGCCAACCAGTTGTCGATCCAGTTGCAGATGCAAGGCATGTCGCATCAGCAGTTGGCACAAGTGGGCGTGGCGCAGGCGTTGCGGTCGATTGCAGGGTTGCGCCGCTAGCCACGAAAGACCCGTTGAACAGATAGAAGCGCACAAGAGCACATTCACAATCCGGCGCGCAGCCACTGGGCTCGCGTGCCGCTTTAGAGACTGTCGAGTCTCGACCTTGCTTTCCGGGGGGAAACATGGGACATCAACGCACCGCAGTGGCGTGCGCAGTGGCATGTTGGTCACTGCTTCCGGCAACGACATGGGCGCAGGCCCAAACGGGCGACAGCGCGTTCGACGCACGGTTGGCCCGGCTGTCGCGCATCATCGAGCACCAGCAGAAGGTCATCCAGGCGCTTGAAGAGCGCGTGACCGATCTTGAGCTGGTGCGCGTGCGTGGCAGGGGCGTCGGGGGCGTCCGCGCGCAGGCTGCGAGCCAACCGGCGCCGTCAGGTACGGCAAAGGGCTCCGTACAGGCTCCTTCGGCAGCGTTGGTTGCGCAGTCGGGCAACGCACCACCCGCTTCGGAAAGCACGACCGCCGCTCGGCCCGACCCGAACGAGAAGCCGCGCATCCAGAGCAAGGATCTTGTGTTCCAGTCGGAGCACGCGCCGTTGTTCGAGCGGCGTTTCACGCTCGACACCGGCATCAGCTACAGCTACTACGATCGGCGCAATCTGGCGCTCTCGGGCTTCCTGGCGCTGGACGCCATCTTCCTGGGCCAGATCAACCTGGTGCAGACCAAGGCCAACCTGACCACGTTCGACGTCACGGGCCGGTACGGCTTTACCGACCGGCTGAGTGCCGACTTTACGGTGCCGGCGGTGTACCGCTCCAGCACGTTCTTCAGTGGCGGGGCGGGTGGGGCATCCAGTACGGTGAGCGAGGCGGACAAGACGTCCGCGGGCATCGGCGACGTCAGCGCGGGCCTCTACTATCAACTGCTCAAGGAGTCTGCCGACTGGCCCGATATTGTCGGCAGCTTCCGGTTGCGGGCGCCGACCGGACGGTCACCCTTCGGCATCAAGCTGATCCAGGCGGATGCCAACAACAACAACCTCATCATCGATCAGCAACTGCCCACCGGCAATGGTGTGTGGAGCGGCACCCTTGGCCTGTCGTTCCTGAAGACGTACGACCCGGTGGTCTTGTTCGCCAACGCCAGCTACACCTACTACGTGCCGCGGTCGTTTGCCGATCTCTCGTCGACGGAGGGGGTTGTGCAGCCCGGCAAGGTCAAGCTGGGCGACACGATCACGCTGGGCGGCGGCCTGGCGCTGGCGCTCAACGATCGCACTGCGCTCACCATGGCGTACAGCACCGCGTTCTCGGGCAACACGCGCATCACGCCGGATGGCGGCACCGAGCAATCCGTCGTCGGCAGCAAGACCAACGTCGGCACCATGACGTTCGGGATCAGCCACGTGCTCACCAAGAACCTGTCGATCAGCGCGACGCTGGCGATGGGCCTGACGCCCGATGCCCCGAACTATGTCTTCACGCTTCGCTTCCCGTACACGTGGTAGCGGGTCGCGGCACTCGTCATGGCGGGCTGCTCACGCTGGGTGGCTGGAGACTGGCGGCTAGAGGCTGACGGGCAGGGTGGAGTGGACTCCGCACATGCGCCGCGCCGCTTCGCAAGGGGCGACCGGCGCGGCCCGTCATGAAAAAACCCGCCACGGGGGCGGGTCTGTGCGAATCATGGGCGGGGTCGTGGCGAGCGTGTGCCGCGCAACTCAGCCCACCAGGTTGCCATTGGCCCCGATCATCGCCACGTCCACGTAGTTGAGCCCGGCGTGGTTGGTGCGGTCGTAATGCACGCGCACGCCGCCAAAGTCGCGCGTGCCGAAGCCCTCCAGCGCCTGGATGAACGCCTCACGCGTGGGATTGGCGCCGCAGGCGCGCAGGCCCTCGACGATCACCCGGCCGGTGAGGAAGCCTTCGACGGCTTCGTAGGTCTGGTTGGTGCGCACGCCAAACTTGTCGTTGGCCTCCCGAAACGCGCGCACCAGCGGCTGGGTGCGCGCGTTCGGGCCCGGCATGACCTGCGTGACGGCCACGCCGTGGGCCAGTGTGCCGGCCTTCTCGAAAACCGTCTTGGGCGTGGTGACAGACAGCACCCACGGTTGCGGCAGCGGCAGCGGGCTGTACTTGGCCTGAAAGCGCAGCAGCATGTCCGCCACGGACGATGGCGACGTGAAGAGCAGCGTGGTCTGCGGGTTGGCCGAGGCGATCCTGTCGACCACCATGTCGCTGTCGCCGCCGTTGACGTTGTGCGGGATGAGCGCAACGATCTGTGCGCCGAACTTGTTGGCGGCCGCCTTGGCCGCATCGGCATTGCCGGCGCCGAAGGCGTTGTCCTGGTACACCACGGCAATGCGCTTGAGCCCGATGGTGGTGGCGTGCTGGACCATCTTCGTGACTTCGTCGGTATAGCTGGCACGCGTGTGGAAGAGCGGGGCGCTGGCCTTGCGCGCGGCGACGGCGCCCGTCATGGCGCCCACGGCGGGCACGCGGTATTGCTCCAGCAGGGGCAGGGCGGCAACGGTGTTGCCCGTGCCCCCCATGCAGACCAGCCCGAACACGCCTTCCTGGATCAGCGTCCTGACGTTGGCCACCGTCTTCTCTGGCACGTAGTTGTCTTCCAGCCGCTTGACGACCAGCTTGCGGCCCGCCACGCCGCCCTGCGCGTTGACTTGCTCGAAGCAGGCCAGCATGCCGTCGGTGTAGTTCTTGTACAGGCTGCCCCATACGCTGTCGAACCCCACCGTCTGCCCAAAGACGATCCTGTCTGCAAACACGCCGGCGTCTGCCGCGCGCGCCATGGGCGCCAGCATCATGGCGCCACCCAACACAACTGAACTACGAACGAACTGCCTCCTGTCCATGCCTGTCTCCGCCCCTGTTGTTTTATTGGTGGTGTGGCAGGAGTGTCCGAAAGCGGTGCGCGCGGGGGAATGGCGGATAACCCTGATGGGGGGTATGGCATTGCGGGTTTGATCTGCCGTGGCGTCGCACGGGTATGTGCTCGCCGCGTGCCACCCATGCCAGCGTGCAGAAGGCGGGGCACGGCACTGCCACTGCCGCCGGGCAGGCTGCCGATGGCTGCGCGGCAGCGTATTTTCTGAGCGGATGGCCACGCGCTTTTCGGTGCAAGGGTGGTCTTGTAGATTGACACCATGCGCAACGTGCGCGGGTGGCCAGCAGAGCAGCCCGCGGCATCAACGGAGGTCATGCATGAACGATGTCACCCTGCCCGATGGCGAGCGCGTGCCGGCGCTTGGGATGGGTACGTGGAATATGGGCGAGGACCCAGCCGCGCGTGCCGAAGAAATCGCCACGCTGCGTCTGGGCCTCGATCTCGGCCTGCGCCTGATCGACACCGCAGAGATGTACGGCGAGGGCCTGTCGGAATCGCTCATCGGCGAGGCCATCGCAGGGCGGCGCGACGAGGTGTTCCTCGTCAGCAAGGTCTATCCGCACAACGCCAGCCGGCGCGGCGTGGCAGCCGCCTGCGAGCGCAGCCTGCGGCGGCTCGGCACCGACCGCATCGACCTGTACCTGCTGCATTGGCGTGGCAGCATCCCGCTGGAAGAGACCGTGCAAGGCCTGCAAGCCTTGCAACGGGAAGGCAAGATCCGCCACTACGGCGTGAGCAACCTCGACCTGTCTGACATGCGGGCCCTCTGGAGCATCCCGGGCGGCACCCAGGTGGCAACCAATCAGTTGCTCTACAACCTGAGCCGCCGTGGAATCGAGTGGGACTTGCTGCCCTGGTTACGCGAGCGTCATGTGCCGGTGATGGCCTACTCGCCGATCGAGCAGGCGCGGCTGCTGAGGCACCCGGGGCTGGTGCAGTTTGCGCGCGAGGCCGGCATGACGCCTGCACAGGTTGCGCTCGCGTGGCTGCTGGCGCGCGACGGGGTCATCGCGATTCCCAAGACTGGCAATCGTCAGCGGTTGCGCGAGAACGTCGGTGCGCTGGCCCATACGCTGACGCCCGGGCAGCTCGCTGCACTGGACGTTCTCTTTCCGCCGCCCCGGGGGCCGCGCCCGCTGGAAATGCTGTAGACGGCCGAGGGCGCAGGCCGGATGGCCGGCCATGCGTAGCGCAGCGTGCCCGTTCAGCGCGATTTGGCCAGGTAGCGCTCGTGGTCGACATAGCCCATCAGGTAGACACGGGCTTTCTCACGCGTGTCTTTCGTCACGCGGTCCGCCGCGTGGCGCGCACCGGCCTTGCCATGCGAGGACACCATCTCCGCGCTGAGGTAATCGCGAAAGGCATCGTGCATGGTCTGCAATTCACCTGTGCATGCGTCCAGCGCCGCAGCCACGACAGCCTTGGTCTGGCCGTTGCCCGACATGCCGGCGTCGGCTTGGTGCTGCACGCAATCCATGTACTTGGCGCGCAGGGCCAGCCAGCCGCTGTCGGGGCTGGTAGCGCCCGCCGCCTCGGCGGTCGCCTGTTGCTGCGCCGATGCCGACGGCGGTGATGTCGAAGCGCACGCACCCAGCAGGGCGAGGGGCGCCAGCAGGGCGAAGGCGAGGGCGACGGACGTGGCGGGGGGCGGGGAGTAGAGGGCGGCTTTCATGGCTTGGACTGTACTGCAGCATGTCGCCGGATGCCGCTGGCCAAGTCGACCGCGCCTCACACCGTTAACAATTGGATACGACTTTGTGTGGGGCCTGCTCGTGTCGTTGCTGCCTCGTGTTGGCCACGGGAGGGACCGTGCTCGTGGCGCGTCTCAACGCCGTATTGCTGACGGATGTTTTGTGATGCGTGCCGCCCTCATCGTGTAGTGCGCGTCGTGCCGTCGGCATGACGCGGCCAGACAACTTTTTCCGACGGCCGAGGTTTCGTTGATCCAGAACAGCGGACCGCAGCGCAGGCCGGAGAACGCCCCACCGCATCGACAGGCTCGCTGCTAACATCGACACCCGCATCTGGCGAATCGGACGGCGATGGATCAACCCTGGCCAGGCCGGCCGGGTGGCCTCTCCCAATCCATGCCGGGCAATGACGCCACGGTGATACGACACAAGGCGTCGCTTGTGGTACCCATGTCCGGGGCGACAGACAAAGAGCATTGCAGCAAGCATGACAACACACCACCACCCGCACCTGTTGTTGGCCAGCCTTACCCTGGCGGGCGGGTTACGGCATCCGTCTGCGCTCGGGCATCTCATCCGGACCGCCTGCATGAGCGCCCGTCTGGCCGAACGCATGGGCCTGGAGGAGGCCGCGCAGTTTCAGATCTATCTCACAGCCCCCGTGCATGACGTCGGCAAGCTGGGGGTGCCGGATCACGTGCTGCTCAAACCGGGCGCGCTGAGCGAGGACGAGCAGCGGATCATGCAGCGCCATTCGAGCATCGGGGCCGACATGCTCGGCGGCAGTTCCGACGCGTTGCTGCAGTGCGCCGCAGACGTGGCGCGCCACCACCACGAGCACTTCGACGGCACGGGCTACCCCGACGGGCTTGCGGGCAACGGCATTCCGCTTGCGGCGCGCATCGTGGCCGTTGCCGACGCCTTTGACGCGATGACCGAGCCGCGCGTCTACCGCGAGGGCATGACGGAGGACCACGCGCTGGCCGTCCTGGCAGAGCGCAGCGGGACATACTTTGATCCGCAGGCGGTTGAGGCCTTCTTGCGCGACGTGCAGGGCGTGCGGCGCACGCTGGCCATGGCCGGCGACTTGATGGCGAAGCACTCCGATGTGACGGCCGTGCACAAGTTCTATGGTCCGCGGCAGGCGTCGTGGAAGTTCTTCGATCAGGTGCGTGCGAATTAGGTCAAGGGTGGCGGCGGAGCGCCGCGGTAAAGCGCGAAATCGTGCGCCCGGTCCCGCGCGGTGACGCGCACGGGCGTCGCGTCGTCTTCGAAGAAGGGCTCGGGTGCGACGCCGTGCAGGTCGAACCCGGTATCCGCCGGCACGTCGGCCGCCTGCCTGGCAACCTGCTCGCCAAGCCAATCGCTGAGCTGGCGGCAGGCCGCTTCGCGTTTCGGATGATTCCAGCGGCAATAGGTGCGCACGGCGGTGACGGTAACGTGCAGTGTCAGGGTGCAGCGTGTCGGGTTGCCATGCATGCCGGCAGATGACCATTGCGCCAGGACGTTGTATCCGCCGCAAGCGCTTGGCGACGCCTGAACCAGCGCGCACGACGGCAATACCGCACTCACGGCTTCTTCCAGCTCCCATAGCGTGGCGCTGACCACGTCGTCGGGTTGCAATTCCAACATGGTTTCCCCGTTTCCTTCCTTGTTTCAGGCCGCATTGCCAGGCCCTGTCTTATGGTTGCGAGCGTACGCTTGTCGGGTGTGGCCAAGGCTGATGCCGATCAATGTGCGTTGGTGGCTGCGCGAACGTGTCGGAAATATGAAACGCACTAGAGGTAGTGCTCTCCCGCCGACTTGAGATGTATCAACGTGAGCGCATGGCGGGTGGCATCTAATGGACTGCATAGACAGAACCGCAATCGTTTAACGCCGCCCCCATCACCATGCGCACCGCCCCCGTGCCGTTTTCTCCTGCCGCCGAGCAGATCGATCCGCCGTTTCACGCTGCGCTTGCGCGCGCGTCGGGTTCGCTTTCGCTTGTGTCGATGCAATTGGCCCTGATGGACTGGGCGCTTCACCTGGCCGTTTCGCCCGGCAAGCGGCTGGACCTTTTTCGGCTGGCGCTGTCGCAGGCCGAGCAGATCGGCCGCTATGTGCGCGACTGCATGGCTGCCGGCCCACAGCAGGCGTGCCCGTGTGTGCAGCCGCCCGCGCAGGATCGGCGCTTTACCGCAGAGGAGTGGCGCCTGTGGCCATTCAATGTGCTGCACCAGGCCTTCCTCCTGACTGAACAATGGTGGGAGGCTGCCACGCGCGGTGTGTGGGGCGTGGCCAAGCACCACGAGGATGTGGTCGCCTTTGCCGCCCGCCAGTGGCTCGACATGATGTCGCCGGGCAACCAGCTCGCGACCAATCCCGTCGTCCTGCGCCAGACCTTCGAGCAGCGCGGCACCAACCTTGTGCGTGGCGCACTCAATGCCCTGGACGATCTGGAGCGCGCGATGAGCGGGGCGCCGACGGCGGGGACCGAACGCTTCGAGGTCGGCCACAACGTGGCCGTGACACCGGGCAAGGTCGTGCTGCGCAACCGGCTGATCGAGCTGATCCAGTACGCGCCAGCCACACCCAAGGTTCAGGCGGAGCCGATCCTGATCGTGCCGGCGTGGATCATGAAGTACTACATCCTCGATCTGTCTGAGCACAATTCGCTGATCCGCTACCTGGTCGAACAAGGCCACACCGTGTTCTGCATTTCGTGGAAGAACCCCGGCGAGGCCGACCGGGACCTCGACATGGACGACTACCTCAGGCTCGGCGTGTTCGACGCGCTCGATGCCGTCAATGCCATCGTGCCGGGCCGGCGGGTACACGCCACGGGCTATTGCCTGGGCGGTACGCTGCTGGCCATCGCCGCCGCGGCGATGGCGCGCGATGACGACGCGCGGTTGGCATCGATGACGCTCTTTGCCGCGCAGACCGACTTCTGCGAGCCGGGCGAACTCGGCCTGTTCATCGACGAGGCGCAGGTGAGTCTGCTCGAGGCCCAGATGGGGCAGACGGGCTACCTGCGAGCCAGCCAGATGGCCGGCGCCTTTCAGATGCTGCGCTCTTATGACCTGCTGTGGTCACGCATCGTGGGCGAATACCTGATGGGTGACCGCGCCCCGCTGAACGACCTGATGGCGTGGAATGCCGACGCCACGCGCATGCCCGCGCGCATGCATGCCCAGTATTTGCGGCACCTGTTCCTGAACGACGACCTGAGCGAAGGCCGCTACCCGGTCAACAGCAAGCCGGTGCATCTGAACGACATCGACATCCCCATCTTCGTGGTCGGCACGCTGACTGACCACGTCGCGCCCTGGCGCTCGGTCTACAAGCTGCATCACCTGACCGAGGCGGAACTGACGTTCGTCCTCACCAGCGGCGGCCATAACGCCGGCATTGTCAGCCCGCCGGAAAACTCGCATCGGCGTTTCCAGATGCAGACGCGTCACGAAGGCAAGACGTCGATGGGCCAGGATGACTGGCTGGCGTCGGCGCCTGCGCAGGACGGCTCGTGGTGGCCGGCGTGGCACGCATGGCTGGTGGCGCATGCGGCAACGGCCACGCCGGTCAAGCCGCCGCGCATGGGCCTCCCGGGGCAGCCGCCGCTGGGCGACGCGCCGGGTACCTACGTGCTGGAGAAGTAAATGCGTGCGCAGATTTCCCTCGCGGCGCGCGGCTGGAGCGCAGGCACGCGCGTGGCTGCATTGGCCGCCGCGATCGCGTCGCTGTCGGGCTGCATCTCGATGGCGCCCCCCTATGAGACGCCCACCTTGCCGGTCGCCGGTCGCTATGACGCGGATGACGGTCGCGGTGGGCTGCCTGCGGCAGCGACGGGCTGGCAGGCGTACTTTACTGACGCGCGCATGCAGGCATTGATTGCGCAGGCGCTTGAGAACAACCGCGATCTGCGCACGGCTGTCCTGCGCGTGGAAGAGGCGCGCGCGGCGTTCGGCATTCAGCGTGCCGATACGTTTCCGCATCTCGAAGGGCTGGCCGGCATGAGCCGCCTGAGCATCCCCGGCGACATGAGCCTCTTCGGGGCCCCCATGCGTGTGAGCCAGTATCAGGTAGGGGCCGGCGTGTCCAGTTGGGAAATCGACTTCTGGGGCCGGGTGCGCAACCTCAACGAGGCGGCGCTCGAAAACTACGTCGCCTCCGACGCGGCGCGGCGTGCCGTGGCGCTCGGGCTGATCGCGCAGGTGGCCGACAGCTACCTCGTGCTGTGCGAGCTGGACGAGCGCATCGCGCTTGCTCGCGCCACCGTCAACAGCCGCACCGAAACGCTGCGCATCTTTTCGCGCCGCGTGGAGGAGGGCGCCACGTCGGAGCTGAACCGTACGCAAGTCCAGACCCTGCTGACACAGGCGCAGGCGCTGCTCGCGCAGTTACAGCAGGCGCGCGATGCGCAGGCACACGGCCTCGCACTGCTGGTCGGCAAGCCCATCGACCTGCCGCCCGTGACCGAGCCGCTTGACGAACACCGCATGCTGGCTGACCTGCGCGCGGGCCTGCCGTCGGACCTGCTGACGCAGCGCCCGGACATTGTCGCCGCGGAGCACCGGCTGCGTGCGGCGCACGCCAATATCGGCGCGGCGCGCGCGGCGTTCTTTCCGCGTGTGGCGCTCACTGCGGCCTACGGCACGATCAGCCCCGAGCTGGGCAACCTGTTCGCCCCGGGCACCCGCGCATGGATCTTTGCGCCGAGCATCAGCGTGCCGCTGTTCGAGGGCGGCAAGCTGCGCAGCAACCTCGATCTGGCGGAAGCCCGCCGCGACCTGGCCGTCGCCAGCTATGAGAAGACCGTGCAGGCGGCGTTCCGCGACGTGTCCGATGCGCTTTCCGCGCGCAAATGGCTGGCTGAGCAGCTCGACATCGCGCAGGCCGCACTGGCAGCGCAGACCGAACGCGCGCGCCTGTCGCAACTGCGGTTCGATGCCGGATCATCGACGTACCTGGAAGTGCTGGACGCCCAGCGCGATCTGCTGGCTGCGCAACAGCAAGTGGTGCAGGTGCGCCGCGCCCTCCTGTCCAGCCGCGTGGGCCTGTATGCGGCGCTTGGTGGCGGCACGCAGGCTGCCGAGCCCGCCGCATCCGATCCCAACGCCCCCCTGAAACCGACGCCGCCCTCGCGCGCACCTGGCGGAGCCACCCCATGACACTACCCACCCGACAACGATGGATTGCGCTGATCGTGGCCACCCTGGTGGTCGCCGGCGGCGCCCTTGCGTGGAAGTCCTTGCGTCACGACGGACCCGGCAAGGGCTTTGTGAGCGGCAATGGCCGCATCGAGGCCACCGAGATCGACGTGGCAACCAAGCTTCCCGGCCGCGTGCAGGACATTCTCGTGGACGAGGGCGACTTCGTGAAGGCCGGCCAGGCGCTGGCGCACATGCAGGTGCAGACGCTGGAGGCCCAGCGTGACGAGGCGCTTGCGCGGCAGCAGCAGTCCGTGTCTGCGGTAGCGAGCGCGCAGGCGCAGGTGGCGGTGCGCGAGGCGGACGTGCAGGCAGCGCAGGCGCAGATCGCGTTGCGCGAGAGCGATCTCGACGCCGCGCAGCGCCGGCTGGCGCGGTCCGAAAAGCTGTCGCTTGAAGGGGCGTCCTCCTTGCAGGAGCTGGACGACGACCGCGCCCGCGTGCGCAGCGCGAAGGCCGCGCTGGTGGCCGCGCGCGCGCAGGCTGAAGCGGCGCAGGCGGCCGCGTCGGCGGCACGCACGCAGGTGGCCGGTGCCAACGCCACCGTCAAGGCGGCGGATGCCACGGTGCTGCGCATCAAGGCAGACATTGACGACAGCGCGTTGACGGCCCCGCGTGATGCGCGGGTGCAGTACCGTATCGCCCAGCCCGGCGAGGTGCTGGCCGGGGGAGGGCGGTTGCTCAATCTCGTCGATCTGTCCGACGTGTACATGACCTTCTTCGTGCCCGAAACCGACGCGGGCCGGATCGCCATGGGCAGCGAAGTGCGCATCGTGCTCGACGCTGCACCGCAGTTCGTGATCCCGGCCCACGTGTCCTACGTGGCAAGCACCGCGCAGTTCACGCCCAAGACGGTGGAAACGGCCAGCGAGCGGCAGAAGCTGATGTTCCGCGTGAAGGCGCAGATCGATCGTGATCTGCTGCGCAAACACCTGAAGCTGGTCAAGACCGGCCTGCCCGGCATGGCGTGGCTCAAGCTTGACCCGCAGGCCGAGTGGCCGGCGAACCTCGCGATCAAGGTTCCGCAGTGAGCACCGTGGCCGAACCGCCTCGCGTGGACGGCGCCGGACAGGTGCCGCCCCCCGTGGCGCGCCTGGCGGGGGTCAGCCTGCGTTACGGACACGGGCGCGGCAAGACCCTGGCGCTCGACGGCGTTACGCTCGACCTGCCCGCCGGCGGCATGGTGGGGCTGATCGGGCCCGATGGCGTGGGTAAGTCGAGCCTGCTGTCGCTGGTGGCGGGCGCACGCGCCTTGCAGGAAGGCACGGTGCATGTGCTCGGCATCGACATGGCGGACCGCCATGCGCGGGCAAGCGTCGGCCCGCGCATCGCATACATGCCGCAGGGGCTGGGGCGCAACCTGTATCCCACGTTATCGATTGAAGAGAACCTGCAGTTCTTCGGCAGGCTGTTCGGCCACGACGCCGCCGAGCGTCGCCGCCGTATCGATGCCTTGACGGCCAGTACCGGCTTGCGGCCATTCCTGTCGCGGCCGGCGGGCAAGCTCTCGGGCGGCATGAAGCAGAAGCTGTCGCTGTGCTGCGCACTCATCCACGATCCCGACCTGCTCATCCTGGATGAGCCGACCACGGGTGTGGACCCGCTGTCGCGCAGCCAGTTCTGGGATCTGATCGGCCGCATTCGCGCGGCCCGCCCGGGCATGAGCGTGGTGGTGGCGACGGCCTACATGGAAGAGGCCGAGCGCTTCGACTGGCTGGTCGCCATGGACGCCGGGCGCGTGCTGGCCACCGGCACGCCAGCGGACCTGCGCGGCCGCACGGGCGCCGAATCGCTGGAGGCCGCGTTCATTGCGCTGTTGCCGGAGTCCCGTCGCCAGGGGCACCAGGCCGTGGTGGTGCCGCCCCTGGTGGCCGGCGCAGAAGACGACGTGGCAGTGCAGGCGCGTGGCCTGACGATGCGTTTTGGCGATTTCGTGGCGGTCGATCATGTCGACTTCCGCATCCGGCGCGGCGAGATCTTCGGGTTTCTCGGCTCGAACGGCTGTGGCAAGTCGACCACCATGAAGATGCTCACCGGCCTGCTGCCCGCCAGCGACGGGCAGGCGTGGCTGTTTGGGCATCCGGTCGACCCGAAGGACCTCGACACGCGCCGCCGCGTCGGCTACATGTCGCAGTCGTTCTCGTTGTACGGCGAGCTGACTGTGCGCCAGAACCTGGTGCTGCACGCGCGCTTGTTCCAGGTGCCAGCGTCCGAAGTCGAACCTCGTGTGAACGAGATGCTGGCCCGCTTCGGCCTCGAGGAAGCGGCCGAGAGCTTGCCCGAGAGCGTGCCGCTGGGCATGCGCCAGCGCCTGTCGCTGGCCGTGGCGATGGTGCACAAGCCGGAGCTGCTGATCCTGGATGAGCCCACTTCCGGCGTCGACCCGGTTGCGCGCGACATGTTCTGGCGCCTCATGCTCGACCTTGCGCGGCAGGATCGCGTGACGATCTTTATCTCCACGCATTTCATGAACGAGGCCGAGCGTTGCGATCGCATCTCGTTGATGCATGCCGGGCGCGTGCTGGTGAGCGATGCGCCTGCCGCGCTGGTGGCGGCGCGCGGCACCCACACGCTGGAAGAAGCGTTCATTGCCTACCTGCGGGAGGCCTCGGAAGCTGGCAACGCGGCAGAGGCGACCCCGCCGCCGGTTGCGCACGTGGCGTCGACGGATCCGCCTGCCACCCGGGCGACGAGGCGCGGCCGCTTCAGCCTTGCCCGTGCGTTGAGCTATTCGCTGCGCGAAGCGCTGGAGCTGCGCCGCGACCCCGTGCGTGCCACGCTGGCCCTGCTCGGCACGGCCATCCTGATGTTCATCATTGGTTACGGCATCAGCCTGGACGTGGAGAACCTCACCTACGCCGTGCTCGACCGCGACCAGACCACGCTGTCGCGCGATTACACACTCAATCTTGCTGGCTCGCGGTATTTCATCGAGAAGCCGCCGATCAGCGACTACGCTGAACTGGATCGACGCATGCGCAGCGGCGAGCTGTCGCTCGCCATCGAGATCCCGCCTGGCTTTGCACGCGACCTGGAGCGCGGCACACCGGTGCAGATCGGCGCCTGGGTGGACGGCGCCATGCCGACCCGGGCGGAGACGGTGCGCGGCTATGTGCAGGCCATCCACCAGCTCTGGATGGCGGACACGGCAGTGCACCGGCTGGGGCTACGGCCTGGCATGCCCAGCACGATCGAAACGCGCTATCGCTACAACCCCGACGTGAAGAGCCTGCCCGCCATGGTGCCCGCCGTGATCCCGATGCTGCTGATGATGATTCCCGCCATGCTGGCGGCGCTGTCGGTCGTGCGGGAAAAGGAACTGGGCTCCATCATCAACTTCTACGTCACGCCGGTGACGCGCGCGGAGTTTCTGCTGGGCAAGCAGGCGCCGTACATCGTGTTGGCCATGCTCAATTTTCTGGTGCTGGCGCTGCTGGCCGTGACGGTGTTCGGTGTGCCGATCAAGGGCAGCTTTGCGACGCTGGCGCTTGGCGCACTGATCTTCGTCACGTGCTCGACCGGCTTCGGGCTGTTTGCCTCCACCTTCACGCGAAGCCAGATTGCCGCCATGTTCGTCACCATGATCGGCACCATCATCCCGTGCGTGCAGTTTGCGGGGCTGCTGAACCCGGTGTCCTCGCTGGAGGGCGCGGGTGCCCTGATCGGGCGCGTGTATCCGGCCACGCATTTCCTGACCATCAGCCGCGGCGTGTTCAGCAAGGCGCTGGATGTGAGCGCGCTGGGCAGCGCGTTCTGGCCCCTGCTGGCGGCCGTGCCCGTCATCCTGGCCGCGACGCTGCTGATGCTTCGCAAGCAGGACCGATAGGAGCCGCGCCATGGCAAACCGTCCGTCCGCCCGCCTGAGCAATATCTATCGCCTCGGCATCAAGGAGCTGTGGAGCCTGGTGCGCGACCCGATGATGCTGGTGCTCATCGTCTACACCTTTACGCTGTCGATCTACGTGGCCGCCACCGCCATGCCGGCGAGCCTGCACAACGCCTCCATGGCCATCGTGGACGAAGACAGCTCGCCGCTGTCCGCGCGCATCGTCTCGGCCTTTTATCCGCCGCATTTCCGCACGCCGCAGCTGATTCCGCTCACCGAGATGGACCCGGGCATGGACAGCGGACGCTATACCTTTGTGCTCGACATCCCGCCCAATTTTCAGCAAGACGTGCTGGCCGGGCGCGCACCGGCCATCCAACTGAACATCGATGCCACGCGCATGAGCCAGGCGTTCACGGGCAACGGCTATATCCAGCAGATCGTCTCGGGCGAGGTGAGCGAGTTCCTGGAGCGCCATCGCGCGGCGCCCAGTGCGCCGGTTGACCTCGTGCTGCGCACGCGCTTCAACCCCAATCTGGAGCAGACGTGGTTTGGCTCCCTGATGGAGATCATCAACAATGTGACCATGCTGTCGATCATCCTGACGGGTGCCGCGCTCATCCGCGAGCGCGAGCACGGCACCATCGAGCACCTGCTCGTGATGCCCGTCACGCCGTTCGAGATCATGACGGCCAAGGTGTGGTCGATGGGCCTGGTGGTGGTGTTTGCCGCGCTGGTCGCGCTGGTGTGCGTCGTGCAGGGCGCGCTGCGCGTGCCGATCGAGGGGTCGATCCTGCTGTTCATGGGGGTCGCTACGCTGCACCTGTTTGCCACCACCTCGATGGGAATCTTTCTGGCGACGGTGGCGCGCTCCATGCCGCAGTTCGGCATGCTGCTGGTTCTGGTGCTGCTGCCGCTGGAGCTGCTCTCGGGCGGCAGCACCCCGCGCGAGAGCATGCCGGTGCTGGTGCAGGACATCATGCTGGCGGCACCCACCACGCACTTCGTGGCCGCCTCGCAGGCGATTCTTTACCGTGGCGCGGGACTGTCCGTGGTGTGGCCGCAATGTCTGGCCCTCTGCGGGATCGGTGCCGCGCTGTTCGTTGCGTCGTTGACGCGCTTTCGTCAGACCATCAGTCAGATGGCGTAAGGAGCCGATATGGATACCGCTGCCAACCTCCCCCTTGCGCTCTACAAGGCGCAACTTGCACTGGGCATGCAGACGCTGAGCCTGTTCAAGACGGCGCGTCAGCGCTGGTTTGAACTTGGTGCCGACCTGCTTGCCGATGATATTGCCCGCACCGAATCGGCCTTGTCCGACCTCAGGCGCGTTGAGGACTGGCAAGCCCTGGCGGCGTTGCTTCCCAACGCGTTCTGGCAGGCGAGCCAGCGCGGGGTCGACCTGATGCAGGGCGTCGTACAGACTGCGGTCAAGAACCAGACCACCATTGCCACGGACCTCCAGCGTGCCATGCTGGCGTGGCAGCAGGCGTCGGTGCAGGCCCTGAGCGCTGCGGGCAACGCCATGCCGGTCCATACGACGCTGCAGAACATGCTGTCTGCGCTAGGCATGCCCGCCGATGCGTTTGTCAATCCGGTGGCCGTGCCGCCGGCCGCCGTATCCGCGCGAAGCAAGGGCAATGGCCAGCTTCGCAAAGCCTCCTGAGGAACCCGCATGGCATCCGACCACCTGACCGCACCACCGGCGTCGCTCCCGGGCGGCGACTTGAGCGTCGTGCGCAACCGCACCTTCGACGAAATCGCCATTGGCGACAGTGCCGCCATCCAGCGCACGCTCACTGCCGAAGACGTGCAGCTCTTTGCCGTGCTCTCGGGCGACGTCAATCCCCAGCATCTGGATGCGGAGTTTGCCGCGTCCACGCGATACCACGGGGTGATCGTTCACGGCATGCTGGGCGGCGCGTTGATCTCTGCCGTGCTCGGCACACGCCTGCCGGGGCCCGGCACGATCTATCTGGGACAGACCCTGCGGTTCCACGCGCCCGTGCGCATCGGCGATACGTTGACCGTGCGCGTGTCCGTGACCAGCAAGGACGAGGAAAGCAAGCGCCTCAAGCTGACGTGTACCTGCACCAACGACGCCGGTACCGTTGCCATCACGGGCGAGGCCGAGGTTGTTGCCCCCACCGAACGGATCGAGCGCCCGCGCACGACGCTGCCCGATGTGCGGATGGCCATGGGCGGCAGCGGCATTCACCGATTGCTCGATCACGTGCGTCCGCTGGGAGCGATCCGCACGGCGGTCGTCCACCCGTGCGACGCACTGAGCCTGTCTGCCGCGCTGGACGCGCGCGCCGAAGGGCTGATCGTGCCGTGCCTGGTGGCGCCGCTTGCCAAGCTGATGCACGTTGCCGCCGAGGCGGGGCTTGATCTGAGTGGCATTGAAATCGAAGACGTGCCGCACAGCAGCGCGGCCGCCACCCGCGCCGTGGAGCTGGCGACGCAGGGCAAGGTGGAAGCGCTCATGAAGGGCAGCCTGCATACGGACGAACTGATGGCCGCGGTGGTGCGTGCCGAAGCGGGGCTGCGCACCAAGCGCCGCATCAGCCACTGCTTCCTGATTCAGTCGCCCGCGTATCCGCGCCCGTTCATCGTGACGGATGCGGCGATCAACATCGCGCCGACGCTGGACGAAAAGGCCGACATCGTGCGCAACGCCATCGACCTGGCCCATGCGATTGGTGTCGAACGGCCGCACGTGGCGATCCTGGCGGCGGTCGAAACCGTCAACCCGCGCATGCCCGCCACGCTCGATGCGGCGGCACTGTGCAAGATGGCCGACCGTGGCCAGATTGAAGGCGGCGTGCTGGACGGGCCGCTGGCGTTCGACAACGCAGTGTCGGCGGCTGCCGCGCGCATCAAGGGGATCGTCTCGGAGGTGGCGGGGCAGGCGGACGTGCTGGTGGTGCCAGATCTCGAGAGCGGCAACATGCTGGCCAAGCAGCTGGAGTACCTGGGCGGCGCAGCCAGTGCGGGAATCGTGCTGGGCGCGCGCGTGCCCATCGTCCTCACCAGCCGTGCCGATTCGCGCGAATCGCGCATCGCGTCGTGCGCGATTGCCACACTGCTGGCGCACCGTTATCGCATCCTGCCGCCATGAACGATGCCATCGTCGTACTGAACTGCGGCTCGTCCAGCATCAAGTTCGCGCTGTTCGACGGTTCGCAATCGCCGTTGCCGCGCACGCCGCTGTGGGGCGGCAAGGTGGAAGGCATCGGCACCGACCGCGCTGCTTTGACGCTCAGCGGTGCGCCCGCGGAGCCTGTGTCGCTGGATGCCGCGCAGCCGTATCACGCTGCGCTTGTGCACATCCGCCAGCGGGCAGAGCAGGCCCTGGGCGATCGCCGGCTCGCCGCAGTGGCGCATCGGGTCGTTCATGGCGGTGCGAAGTATTTTGCGCCTGTCCGTGTCGATGCCACGGTACTGGCGGATCTGCGCAGCTATATCCCGCTGGCGCCCCTGCACCAGCCGTTTGCACTGGAAGCCATCGAGGCGCTATTGGTTGCGCTGCCCGACGTACCGCAGGTTGCCTGTTTCGATACGGCGTTCCACCACACGCTGCCGCAGGTCGAGAGCCTGCTGGCGCTGCCGTATGCGGCATGGGAGCGCGGGCTGCGGCGCTATGGCTTTCACGGGCTGTCGTATGAATACATGTCGATGGCCCTGCCGGAGCGGCACGGCGATGTCGCACGGGGGCGGACGATCGTCGCGCACCTGGGCAGCGGCGCGAGCCTGTGTGCGATGCACGGGCTGGCGAGCGTGGCCACCACGATGGGATTCTCCGCGCTCGACGGCCTCATGATGGGCACGCGCTGCGGCGCGCTGGACCCCGGCGCCGTGCTGTACATGATGGAGACGGAACACCTGTCTCCGGCCGAGGTCGGGCACGTGCTGTATCACGAGTCGGGCTTGCTGGGGGTGTCCGGGGTGTCATCCGACCCGCGTGACCTGCTGCGGCTCGAGGGGAATGACCCGCGCGCGCGCGCGGCGCTTGCGCTTTACGTGCGCCGAATCGTCCGCGAGATCGGCGCGCTGGTGGCCGTGCTCGGCGGCCTGGACCTGCTCGTCTTCACAGCGGGTATCGGCGAACACAACGCCGCGCTGCGCGAACGTGTCGTCCACGCGTTCGGCTTTCTTGGCGCGCAGCTTGACGACGCAGCCAACGAGGCAAACGCCTTGACCATCTCCACGCCTGCCAGCCGGATCCGCGTGGCGGTGGAACCGACGAACGAGGAGTGGGTGGCCGCGCGCCATGCGGCGCGGTGCCTGGGCAGGCCCTAGCGCGCCCGCAACGACGATGGCGGCACCCCCAGGAGCCGCTGAAAGCTCCGGCGCATGCGCTCGGTATCGCCAAAGCCGCATTCCTGCGCGACGCGCTGCATCGAGGTGGCTCCGCTCTCCAGCGCCGCCCGTGCGGCTTCCACGCGCAGTTTTTCGACGGCCTTGGCGGGGGTGAGTCCGGTTTCAGCCTGAAAGGCGCGCGCGAAATGGCGGGGGCTCATGCAGGCGTGTTCAGCCAGATCGTCGACACGATGGGCGTCGCCGAGGTTGCGGCGGACGTGGTCCAGCAATGGCTTGAAGCGGCCACGGGCAGAGTCCATCTCGTTGAGCGCAGAAAACTGAGACTGCCCGCCGGGCCGCCGGTAATAGACGACAAGCTGCCGCGCCACCGCGCGTGCCACGCGCTCGCCCAGGTCTTCCGCGATCAGGGCGAGCGCCAGGTCGATACCGGCGCTGATGCCGGCACTGGTCCAGAAGCGGCCATCATTCACGTAGATGTGGTCGGCTTCGAGCTGCACCTGTGGGAACTGGCGCGCAAATTGGTCGGTTCGGCACCAATGTGTGGTGGCGCGCCGGCCATCCAGCACCCCTGTTGAGGCCAGCAGCAGGCTGCCCGAGCACACGCTGGCCACGCGGGCACCGCGCGCGGCGCAGCGCTGCACGAAGCGGCGCGTGCGCGGGTCGGCCATGGCGGCATCCACGCCGTCACCGCCGGCCACGAGCAGGGTATCCACCCGGCTGGCCGTCGGCAGTGCCTCCGCCACCCAGCTCGCGCCAGACGAGCTGCGAACCAGGCCAGGGTGCGCGGCCACCGTGCGCACGGCGTAATGCCCGTCCCGGTAGCGGCTTGCCACCTCGAACGCGGCCACGGGCCCAGCGGCGTCGAGCACCTGGAAGTCGGGAAAGATCAGCACGGCAATCCGGTGAGGCATGGCAGAAAACGTGGGTTACATGACATTGCTGCCAACACAATAGAGCGCGATGCTACGCAGCGTCAATTACCCAACAGGAGATGGACATCATGTCGGCTTCCCCATTCGTCGTGGTCTTTGCGCTGTACGACCGTGTCACCCAACTCGATTTCACCGGCCCGGACGAAGTCTTCTGGCGCCTGCCCGGCGCGCAATGCGTGATGGCGTCGGCACGCGGTGGCGCGATCCACGCCGATGGTGGCCTCACCATCGCCAACGTGCAGCGGCTGGCCGACGTCGCACACGCCGATCTCATCTGTGTGCCGGGCGGGTTTGGTGTGATCGAGGCGATGGGCGATGCCGATTTCGTGGGGGAGGTCCGGCGGTTGGCGGCGGGCGCCCGCTACGTGACTTCCGTGTGCACGGGGTCGCTCGTCCTGGGGGCCGCCGGGCTGCTGCAAGGCAAGCGCGCGGCGTGCCATTGGGCCTGGCGCGATCTGCTGCCCGCGTTCGGTGCCACGGTGGACGAGAGTCGCGTGGTGCGGGATGGCAACCTCATCACGGGCGGCGGCGTGACGGCCGGCATCGACATGGCGCTCTCGGTCATGGCCGACATTACCGGCGCGGAGCACGCGCAAGCCGTGCAGCTCGGCATCGAGTACGCGCCCGCGCCCCCGTTTGATTGCGGGCGACCAGAGCGGGCGGCGCCGCACATCCTGCAGGCCGTGACCGAACGGCTGGATCGCTTGCGAGCCGACCGCTACGTCGCGGTACAAGCGGCTGCGCAGCGGATCTGACAGCGGAGCCCGGCGCGGGCAGGATTGCGGCGACAATGGCGGTTTCCTTCGATCGCCCCTGTGCCCGCATGAACCTCCAGCGCTCTCCATCCAACGGTCCGGTCGGCATCGTGGCCGCATTGCGTCAAGAAATCAGTGACCTGCTGCCGTTGCTGTCGAATGCGCGTTGCGTGCACATCGGCAGCCGCGATTTCTGGACGGGCGAGCTGGATGGCCGGCCCGTGGTCGTCGTGCTGTCGCGCGTTGGCAAGGTGGCGGCCGCTTCGACCGCGGTCGCCCTCATCACCCATTTCGGCGTGCGCGCGGCGGTGTTTGCGGGAGTGGCGGGCGGGCTTGCATCCGAGGTGTCGGTAGGGGATGTCGTGGTATCGGCGGAGCTGCTGCAGCACGACGTGGATGCGTCTCCGCTGTTCCCCCGCTGGGAGATTCCCCTCACCGGTGTGGCGCGCTTTCCGGCCGATGCCAGGCTCGCGCAGACGCTGCGCGAGAGCGCCGACGCCGTGCTGGCTGACCCGCACGTGCTGCTGGGGGCTGAAGTCATGGCCGCGTTCGGGATCCGCACGCCGCGCGTGCACAGCGGCCTGATCATCAGCGGCGACCGCTTTGTCTGCACATCGGCCGAGAGCGCAGCGCTGCGGGAGGCGCTACCCGACGCGCTGGCCGTTGAAATGGAAGGCGCGGCCGTCGCCCAGGTCTGTCACGAGTGGGGGGTGCCATTTGCAGCCATCCGTACCATTTCGGACCGGGCCGACGACGCGGCCAGCGTGGACTTCATGCAGTTCATCGCGCAGGTGGATTCGCGTTACAGCGTGGCGATTCTGCGCCAGTGGCTGTCGAGGCCGGATGCACTTTGAACCCGCCCGGCCAGTCAGGGGTGATGCGCTTGCCTGCGCTCGCCCCCGATGCTGCCTTGCCCCGACGGGCGCCGCGCGGTGCCATCGTGAGGCTGCGCATCAAGGCCCCGGCCGGTTAGTCATGACACCCATGCCAGATGGCGTCGCCTTGCATACACTCTCGAGCGGACGGCTTGATTGAACGGAGAACCCATGAAGCACTGGCTCATCACCCTGGCGGGGTGGCTCACTTGCGCGATGCTCGGTGGCACGGCGCACGCGGCGGATGCCACGGCACTGATCATCAATGTTGGCGCGCAGCATCGCACGTGGGCGCGCGATGCGCTGTTGCACGACCCACGGATGGCCGATGTCACCGTCGACGATGAAAACCTGAAGCGTCGCCTGACCTTCAAGGCCATTCCCGTCAGCGAGTTCTTCAAGGGTCAGCCGGCCAGCCCCGATGCCAGCGCCACCACGGCGGCCAGCGACGGCTACGTGTCGCACTTGCCCATGCGCCTGCTGCTGGCCGACCGGGCAGACGGCCCCCGCGCCTGGCTGGCCGTGGAAGATCCGGCTGCCCCCTGGCCCATGCTCAAGGGGCAGGATATCGGCCCGTTCCGGCTGATCTGGACCGCCCCTGCGGACAAGGCGGCCGCCGTGAACGAGAGCCTGTGGACCTACAACATCGTGCGCATCGACGTCGCGGCCTTGCCGGGAGCGCGCTTTGCTGCCATCCGGCCAGCGGCAGGGCTGCCAGCCGATGGCGCCGTCATGCGGGGTTTTGCCGTCTTCCAGCGCGTCTGTTTCTCGTGCCATACGCTCAATCGCGCAGGCGATGCCGCCCTGGGGCCCGATCTGAACGTGCCGTACAGCCCCGTGGAGTACCTGGGCGACGACAAGCTGCGCCACCTCATCCGCAACCCGCAATCGCTGCGGTGGTGGCCCAACGCGCGCATGTCGGCCATCGACGAGAAGACCTTGTCCGACGCGCAGCTCAATGATCTGCTGGCTTACCTCCATCACATGGCGCAGCGCAAGGTCTCCGCGCCTTGATGGGGGCCGGGCGCGGTCCGGCGCTACTCCGCCGCCCACGCGACCAGGGTCGTGATGGTGTTGATGTTGCGTGCGGTTCCGGCCTGTGTGGCGGGAATCTTCAGCTTGGAACGGGCCATGCCATCGCCGTAGTGCACGTAGATTTCGCGCGTGCCGAGTGCGATCGCTTCGGATTGCCGGCCGGTGGCGCTGGCGAGTGCGTCGGCGGGCGGCGGCGTATCAAGGAAGATGGCGACGGTCCGATTGGGCGCCGCCGACTTGAACGGATTGTCCTGCAGCACGGCAGCCAGCTCGTCGCCAGTGCGCACCAGCACACCAACGGGCTTGCCGGCGTACGCCTCCAGGCAGCGCTCCAGCCGGGTCTTGACCGCGGACTCGCTCAGCGGGCTGTGAAACACGACATTGCCGCTCGCAATGTAGGTGCGTACCTTGGTCAAGCCGATGGATTCGCACAGGGCGCGCAGTTCGGCCATGGGCAGCTTCCCGGTGCCGCCAACATTGACGGCGCGCAGGAACGCAACATAGGTTGGCATGAGGGCTCCTGTTAGGGCGGTCTTATCAAACGCTGACTGGGCACCCGCAGGGGTGGTGCAATCAGCATATTGGCAACATTCTGTTACCAGTTTGACGCGGGTGTTTAACCCCATCGGCCGTGAGCCTTGTATTCTGCGGCGCAAATCGGTTCAGCCAGAACCGGCGAGCCAGCGGTGCGTGCCGCCCGCGTGATGTCCAAATGAACGAGGAGAACCTAGCATGTTGAAGAAATTGGCCCCTACCCTGATCCTTGCGGCCCTGGCCGGTTTGACGGCGCTGCCGGCGGCAGCGGATGACTTGTCCAACGCGCTCGGCGGCGCGCTGGGCGGGGCTGGCGGTGCTGCCGTGGGCGGCGCGCTGGGCGGGCAGACCGGCTCCGTCATCGGTGGAGCGATCGGCGGTGGCGCAGGCGGTGCACTGACGGCCAATGGCCGCGAGCGCAAGGGCGCGATCGTCGGCGGTGCATTGGGCGGCGGCGTGGGTGCGGCAGCGGGCAACGCCATGGGCGGCCGCACGGGCGGTATCGTCGGCGCGGGCCTGGGCGGTGGCGCGGGCGCGGCGCTCGGCGGCAACGTGCAGCGTAATTCGTACTCCGACTACGATGGTTACGGCCGGGGCCGTGGCCATCGCGGCAAACACCATCATCATCATTGATGTGATGCCTTCACCGGGTGCTCGCTGCTGAGCACCCGCATGCAACGGCCGTGCCTCGGTGTGGCCGTGTGGCTTTCGACGCTCCTCCTGCCGGGCGAAGGCGCAACGCCTTCCAGAAACTGGTCGCCGTTGACACGCGCGCGACCTACCATGGCCGAGCAGACACGGCGTACGCACACCGCCGCAGCCATCCAGGAGAGCCCCATGACGCAACGCTTCGACGCCATCATCATTGGTACCGGCCAGGCGGGATCGCCGCTCGCGGCGCGGTTGTCCGCTGCGGGCATGAAGGTGGCCATCATCGAGCGCGGCCGCTTTGGCGGCACGTGCGTCAACACCGGGTGCATTCCGACCAAGACACTGGTGGCGAGCGCCTATGCCGCGCGCATGGCCCAGCGGGCGGCGGAGTATGGCGTGGTCATCGACGGGCAAATCTCGGTGGATATGCGGCGCGTGAAGGCGCGCAAGGACGAGGTGTCCGGACGCTCCAGCAGGGGCGTGGAGCAATGGGTGCGCGCCCTGGAGCACGGCACTGTTTTCCAGGGGCACGCGCGCTTCGAGGACGCACATGTCGTGCGCGTTGGCGACGAACGGCTCGAGGCTGGGCGCATCTTCATCAACGTGGGGGGGCGGGCGCTGGTCCCGCCCATGCCGGGTCTCGACCAGGTGCCGTACCTGACCAACGCGACCATGATGGATGTGGATTTCCTGCCCGAACACCTGATCGTGATCGGCGGCAGCTATGTGGGGCTGGAGTTTGGGCAGATGTACCGGCGCTTCGGCTCGCGCGTCACGATTGTCGAAAAAGGTCCACGCCTGATCGGCCGGGAAGACGAAGACGTGTCGCAGGCTGTCCGCGAGATTCTGGAGGCGGAGGGCATCGATGTGCAGCTCAATGCCAACTGCCTGAGCGTCCGGCGCGATGCCGCCGAAGTGATCGTGGGGCTGGACAGCGCTGGCGGCGGGCGCGAGGTATCGGGCTCGCATCTGCTGATGGCCGTGGGGCGCGTGCCCAATACGGACGATCTGGCTCTCGACAAGGCCGGCATCGAAACCGATGCGCGCGGCTACATCCGCGTGGATGAACAATTGCGCACCAACGTGCCCGGCGTCTGGGCCCTTGGCGATTGCAACGGGCGCGGCGCGTTTACCCACACGTCGTACAACGATTACGAGATCGTCGCGGCCAATCTGCTCGACAACGATCCGCGCAAGGTGTCTGACCGCATCCAGGCGTATGCGATGTATATCGATCCGCCCCTCGCGCGCATTGGCATGTCGCTTGCCGAAGCCAAGCAGTCGGGACGCAAGCTGCTGGTGGGGCATCGGCCCATGACGCGCGTCGGCCGCGCGGTGGAGAAGGGCGAGAGCCAGGGTTTCATGCGCGTGGTGGTCGACGCGCAGACGCAGGAGATTCTCGGCGCCGCCATCCTGGGCGTGGGCGGCGATGAGGTGGTGCATTCGCTGCTCGATGTCATGTATGCAAAGGCGCCGTACACCACCATCAGCCGAGCCATGCACATTCATCCGACGGTGTCGGAACTGGTGCCCACGCTGCTGCAGGACATGCAGCCTGTGCCATCGCTCAAATAAAAAAGGCGCCTGTCAGGCGCCCATGACCTACGGCGTTTTCGGGTTACGGCACGATCGACAGGAACAGATACGCCGCAAAGATGGCCAGGTGCACCACGCCTTGCAGGATCGTCGTGCGGCCGTTGCCCAGCGTGAGCGTCGACACAATCAGCGTGAGGACGAGCAGGACGGTCTCCTTGGGCCCGAGCCCGAGTTCGAGCGGCCGGCCGATCCAGATGAACACGGCAGCCACCGTGGGGATCGTCAGTCCGATGCTGGCCAGCGCCGAGCCCAGTGCCAGGTTCAGGCTGGTCTGAATGCGATCGGCATTGGCCGCGCGCAGGGCCGCCAGCCCTTCGGGCAGCAGCACCAGCGCGGCAATGACGATCCCGACCGCCGCTGCCGGCGCCCCCGCGTTCAGAAGCGCCGCCTCCACCGATGGCGACAGGATCTTGGCCAGGCCCACCACCGCCACCAGGCTCACCATGAGCAGCACCATGCTGGTCAGGGCGACGCGCGTCGGCGGCGGCGGGGCGTGCACGTCTTCATTCGGGCTGTCGGCCAGGAAGTAATCACGGTGGCGGATCGTCTGCACAATCACGAAGCAGCCATACAGCAGTAGGGAGGTCACGCCGGCAAAGGCGAGCTGCGACGAGGTGAGAACCGGCCCGGGCGTGGAACTGGTGTAGTTGGGCAGCACCATCGTCAAGGTCACCAGCGCCGCGAGCACGGCCAGCGCGGCGTTGGCACCGGGCGCCTGGAATGCCTGCTCACGGTGGCGCAGGCCGCCCACGAACAGGCACAGGCCCACGATGCCGTTACAGATGATCATGACGGCGGCAAAGACCGTATCGCGCGCCAGTCCCGCCTTCTCGGGGCCGGACGACAGCATGACCGAAACGATCAGCGCGACCTCGATCACGGTGACGGCAATGGCGAGCACGAGTGTGCCGAAGGGCTCGCCGACCTTGTGCGCGACCACTTCGGCATGATGCACGGCAGAAAAGACCGCGCCGGCAAGCGCCAGCGCCATCAGCGCGATCAGCCAGCCGGGAGGTGGCATGAGTGTGCCAGCGACCAGTACAACCCACGCGAGCACGGGGGCGGCAAGGGTCCATTGGGGCAGCTTGTTGGGAGCCAGGGCCACGGGGTTCTCCTTGTTGTTGCTCCAAGACCCGCATGCTGTGGCGGGCGGGGCGGAATGCGAACGTGGTCCCGACTATAAGGCATGCGCCGGGATGCCCGCATCCCGGCCTGGGCACCTCACGTCATTTTGCAACCGACACCGCGGTGACTTCCTGGCTCCAGTAGCTCGGCAGCGCTCCATATGGATTGGGTAGCGTCTTGGAGGTGATATACACGCTGCCAGCGCCAAGGCTTGATGCGTTAGCTACAAACGTCAGCATCTGCGTGGCTGATGCCGCGTAGACGATATGTGCGAAACGGCTGATCGGGTAGTTCGCCTGCCAGGCCAGGGGAGCGTACGTCTTGTAGTGCTTGGCGCTGTCTTCGAACACGACGATCTGGTCGGCCACCGGCAGGCTCGCATAGATCTCCGGCACGTTGGTGCCTGGGTTGCCCGTGACCGTGTACGCGGAAGACAGCCCCTTGATGTAGTTGTAGACCGACTGATAGAACTGGATATGCGCGGTCACGCTGTCCGCGGTCATCTCGTCGATGAAGAATCCGTCCACCTGGTACAGCGCCTGATACGTGTTGATGTCCTGCACCACCGCGGAGAGCGAGCGCTGTGCGTACGACGTCGATACGTAGCCGATCACTTTGCCGCCTGCGGCGTGAACCTGGGCCACGGCTGCCACGTAGTTCGGATCCTGGGTGGTGCCGGGGCCGCTGTTCGGGTTGAGGATGACGGTGGTCGGTACGGTCTGGGCCGTGGTGGCAAGGGTGCTCCACTGCGTCGCGCCACTGCCCGATGGGTAGATGTAGGCTGGCACCAGCAGCCCTTCGGCGTTGGCGTGCGGCGCGCCGGTCAGTGCGCCCGCCACCAGTGCCACGGCCGAGCAGGCGACGCGCACAAACCTGCGCGTTGCGCTGCCTGCCAATGATGCCGCGAGCGTTGCGGCGAATGCGGGCGTGCGCCCCCCCGTGTGCGTTGTTTTCATTGTGTGCCTCCCGAGCACGCTGGAGTTTGCGTGCATCCATTGGCCCGAGGCCATGGCAGGCCTTCGGGTAACTGGCTGACTTCGTCAGAAGTCCCTATAGCTTTGCGTCACCGGATTACCCCGGTTTTGCCTCCGCTCTGGGCTGGAGCCCATTGGACGGAGACTCTACCGGGGCGGTGCCTTCCCGGCAAATACAGCGTGTGCAAACGCACCGAACCAGCTTCGAGCGTTGTCGGAAACCGACGCAGAGGGATGTGCCGCGATATCAGCGCGGGGCCCGCGTCATATCGGCGTCACGATCGCGTTGCGCGGCCATTGATGCGCAGGCGCCGATGGACGCGCTCGTGTCACGGCATCGACATCTCAGACCCGCGCACCAGGCGCCCTGGCAGCATGGCGTCGCAGGTCCGTTGGCGCACCGCCGGTGGTGTGCAAGGCAAGGACAATCGCCCCTGGCAGATCGGGCGTTGCGGCCCACATGGACGAACCGCCCGGCGCTACAATTTGCCGCTTGGCCTTGCGGCGGCGCATCGCGATCAGCGTGGTGCGCCGCCGTGTTCATTCTTCTTCCGCTTTCGCTGGCATGACGTCTCACGTGGTCCTGACAGGCCTGATCAATCTGCTGCTCGGCATGGGCCTGGGCGTGGCCGGCGGGCTGTTGGGTATTGGCGGCGGCCTGATCGCCATCCCGGTCCTCGGCTACCTGTACGGCATGGACCAACACCTGGCCCAGGGAACGGCGCTGGTGATGATCGCGCCGAATGTGCTGGTCGGTTTTCTGCGCTATCACCAGCGCCACCCGGTGCACCTGCGCTCGGTCGCGCTCATCTGTGCGTTCTCGATGATGGCGACCTATGTGGCGGCGCGCTTTGCGGCCGGCCTGGATGCGCACCTTCTACGTACGGCGTTTGCGCTATTCCTGATCGCGCTGGCGGCGTATTTTGTCTTGCAGCTCAAGGATACGGCGGGTGGAGTGCGTAGCGCCGGTTGCGCCGGCCATGGTGCATCACAGGCCATGCCAGCCGCCGCCATGCCGCTGATGGGCATTGCAAGCGGGGTCATGTCAGGCATCTTCACAGTGGGCGGTGGACTGGTGGTTGTGCCGGCGCTGGTGACGGTCTTTGGCATGCCCCAGACGCGTGCACAGGGCATGGCGCTTGCCCTCGTGGTGCCGGGTTCGCTGATCGCGCTGGCAACCTACGCCCACGCGGGGCATGTCGACTGGAGCACGGGTGTGCCGCTGGCCATCGGCGGCATCTTGAGCGTGTCCTGGGGCGTCGCGCTGGCGTACCGGTTTTCGCCCGTGCGCTTGCGGCTCGTATTCTGCGCGGTGCTGCTGGGCACGGCGCTGACCATGTTGCTGGTCAAACCGGGTTGAACGGGGCTTTACAAACACTGCAATCGAGGAGGCATCGTGGCTGAACAAGACAGGCAAGCTGGGCGCGCACGCCGTGCGCAGGTGATGGGCGACGCGTTTGTAGAACGCGCGATGAGCGGGCTGGATGCGTTTTCCGCACCGCTGCAGGACTGGCTCAACGAGCATGCGTGGGGCAGCACGTGGCAGCGCGAGGGCATCGACCTCAAGACGCGCAGCCTCTGCACGTGCGCCATGCTGGCGGCGCTTGGGCGCAGCACCGAGTTGAAGGGTCACGTACGCGGCGCCATCAACAACGGCGCAACCGCGGTCGAGATCCGCGAAGTCTTGCTGCACAGCGCGATCTACGCGGGCGCCCCGGCAGCCATCGAGGCGTTCCGCTCGGCGCGCGAGGTGCTCACCGAACTGGGCGTGACGATCGAGGAAGGGCGCTAGTTCTCCCAAGTGCAACGTAACGTTTCATGGGGCTGCCGTGAATGCCTTCGATGATGAGCTGACGCGCTTCGCCACGTGCGGCGCCGCACCTTTGCCGCAGCCCTCATCGCGGTCGATATGCCGTCACGCTGGCGGCGGACGCCCATCCGACGCATGACAAACCGCAGGCCGGCGGCGAGGCCCTCCGCGAGCATCACAACGCGACGCTGGCCGCGATCTCGAGCTTTGGCGTGCCGATCGTGGCGCAGCCTGTCGACGTGATCCTTTCGGCGGGGTTTGCGCGAGGCTGAGCGCATTTGCGCAAGCGAGCCGGGTTTATCCACAGAAACGGTGGGTAAGCCTGTGGATAACGCGGCCCGACCGTGGCGCCATGCCATTCACCGTTCGCTGCTGACGGCGTAGGCAGGCTGGGGTGCAGGGTGTTCAGTTGATGGCTTCAGACGTGCTGTATGCGGCCTTGATGGCCTTGTGCCGGGCTTCCATTTCCTGCCGCAGCGCGCGGCGCTGCTGGGCGGCTTCGAAGCGTTCCTTTTCTTCCGCGTTAGCGGGCGTGAGCGGCGGCACATCGGCGGGCTTGCCGTCGTCGTCCACGGCCACCATGGTGAAGTAGCAGCTGTTGGTGTGGCGCACGACCTGATTGCGGATGTTTTCCGTGACCACCTTGATACCGATCTCCATCGACGTGCGCCCCGTGTAGTTGACCGAGGCGAGGAACGTCACCAGTTCGCCGACGTGGATCGGCTGGCGGAACACCACCTGGTCGACCGACAGGGTGACGACGTAACGGCCAGCATAGCGGCTCGCACAGGCGTAGGCGACCTGGTCGAGCAGCTTGAGGATGTTGCCGCCGTGCACGTTGCCGGAAAAATTGGCCATGTCGGGCGTCATCAGCACGGTCATGCTGAGCTGGTGGGATTGGGTATTCATGGGGCGTTGATGGGGAAGGTAAAGCTGAACAGAAGGGGTCAGGCGGGCGCGCAGAAATGGGTACGCGGCGGCAGCCATTGTGCCGTGCCCAGCCCATCTTGTGCGGCTTGCAGCGAAAATTGATGGCATCGCGCTACACTAGCGGCCTTCGTGGCGACCTTTCCGGCCGACAGTTTCCCGTTCATGTACCGCTTGCTGACCCGCCTCCTGCTCTGGCTGGTTGTCCTGGCGATCCCGTTGCAAGGGGTTGCCGCGACGGCCATGATGGCCCGCGCCGGCACGGCGGACGAGCCGGCCGCGTTGCCATGGCAATGGCCATGAACGCTGACGAAGCGACGGTTGCCGACGCCTGCCACGATCACGGCGAGGCAATGACCGCCGATGCGAGTTCGAAGGCACCCTCGCCGGCGCACTGCAAGACCTGTCCAATCTGCGCTGCCTGCTCGCTCGGGTCGGCGCTTCCGCTGGCCGCCTCCCTTGGCATGCCGCTGCTCGAGCTGCCGGCCGCCGCGCCGCACGAGCTGTCCGTCTCCTTCCGCAGCTTCGTTCCCGAAGCGTTGCAACGTCCACCTTCGATTCGCGTCTGACGCCACCAGTCCGTCCATAGGGCGGGCTGGCCTTTGGTTTCACGGCACCGTGTCCGGCACAGCGGCCGTGCGTCTATACGTTTGATCGAGGTTTTCCATGTCTTACACACGATGGCTCGCGGCCGCCGCGCTGCTGGCACTGGTGTCGCCATGGGCAGTGGCGCAAGGTGCAGCGTCCGCGCCAGTCGCCCCGCCTGATCCCTTGAATGCCGAAGCATCCGTGCCCGCAGTCTCTGCGCCGCGCACGTTCGATCGCTACCACGCCTATCGCGACGCTGGCCCGGCGCCCTGGCGCGAGACCAACGCTGCTGTCGCACCCAAGCCCCGTAGCAGCGCATCAGGGCAGAGCGACCATGCTGGGCATGCCATGCCGGCGAGCGCGCCCGCCGCGGCTCCAGACATGCCCGCTGGCATGCCGATGCCCGGCATGCACCATCACTGAGGGAGGCGCCATGCTGAACACTTCCATGCGCCGTCTCGCCGTCGGGGCGCTGGCCGCCACGCTGCTGCTTGGCGGGTGCGCCAGCATCACGCAGGACAGCGGCTTCAAGACGGTTGCCGATGTGGCGCGCGACCGGCTTGGCAAGGACGCCACGTGGCAACGCTCGCCCGAGGCACGCGACAGCGCAGCGCAACGCACGCGCGAATTGCTGGCCCAGCCGCTCACGATGGACAGCGCCGTGCAGATCGCACTGCTCAACAACCGGGGCCTGCAGGCTTCGTATGCGGAGCTTGGCCTGTCCGAGGCGGCGCTGGTGCAGGCCAGCCGTCTGCCCAACCCGGGTTTTACCTTCAAGCGCACGCGCAGCGGCGACGACCTGTCGATCGAGCGCACGTTTTCACTGTCGTTTCTCAACCTGCTGACGTTGCCGATGGCCTCGCGCATCGAAAGCCGCTACTTCGAGCAGACGAAGCTGCTGGTCGCCAACCAGATGCTGCAGGTGGCGGCAGACACGCGGCGGGCGTACGTCAATGCCGTGGCGGCAGAGCAATCGGCAGCGTATGCGGCGCAAGTGCAGCAGGCGGCGGAGGCCGGGGCCGAGTATGCGCGGCGTCTGGCGGCTGCCGGCACGTTCAGCAAACTGGACCGCGCCCGCGAACAGGCCTTTTATGCGGAGGCCACCGCCAGTCTGGCGCGCGCGCGCCAGCAGGCGCAGGCCGAGCGCGAGGCGCTGATCCGCATGCTCGGCGTGTGGGGCGCGGATATCGCATTCACGTTGCCCGAGCGCCTGCCGGACCTGCCGAAGGATCGCCCGGAGCTGCAGCAGATCGAAGCCTACGCGCTGCGCAACCGGCTGGACATTCAGGCCGGCAAGCTGCAGGTCGATGGGCTGGCGTCTTCGCTTGGGCTGACACGGGCCACACGCTTCATCAACGTGCTGGACCTGGGCTACGTGCGCAACAGCAAGACCGGCGCGCCCCGCGAAACGGGCTACGAGATCGGCATCGAGATTCCCCTGTTTGACTGGGGCGGCGCGCGCGTGGCGCGTGCGCAAGCGATCTACATGCAAGCTGCCGACCAGTTGGCGGACACGGCCGTGCGCGCGCGCTCCGAAGTACGGGAATCGTATGTGCGCTACCAGACCGCGTATGACCTGACGCGCCATTACCGTGACGAGGTCGTGCCGCTGCGCAAGACCATCTCCGACGAGATGCTGCTGCGCTACAACGGCATGCTCGTCAGCGTGTTCGAACTGCTGACCGATGCGCGTGAACAGGTGAATGCCGTCAACGGCTACATCGATGCGCTGCGCGGCTACTGGCTTGCCCAGACGGACCTGCAGATGGCGCTGGGCGGCAAGCTGCCACCCGCCGAGGCCAATGCGCCCGCATCTGCACCCAACTCTCCACAAGGACACTGAACATGGTATCCCGACGTCAATTCCTCGGGGGCACGGGCGCGGCCATGCTGGGCACGGCGATGGTCTCGCGCGCCGGCGCCGCTGCACTGCCCGAAGCGCCGCTGCAATCGCAGCCCGCTACCCAGCCACCGCTCGCGCCGCCCAATGGCCGCCCCTACAACCCGGTCGTGACCCTGAATGGGTGGACGCTGCCCTGGCGCATGCGGGGCGGCTGGAAGGAGTTTCATCTGGTCGCCGAACCCGTCGAGCGCGAATTCGCACCTGGCATGAAAGGCTACCTGTGGGGCTACAACGGCCAGAGCCCCGGCCCGACGATCGAATGCGTGGAGGGCGATCGCGTGCGCATCTTCGTGACCAACAAGCTGCCGGAGCACACCACGGTGCATTGGCACGGCATGATCCTGCCGGCCGGCATGGATGGCGTCGGCGGCCTCTCGCAACCGCACATTCCGCCAGGCAAGACGTTCGTCTACGAGTTCGAGATGAAGAAGTCCGGGACGTTCATGTACCACCCCCATTCCGATGAGATGGTCCAGATGGCGATGGGGATGATGGGCTCGATCGTCGTGCACCCGAAGGACCCCGCGCAGCATCGTGTCGACCGCGACTTCATCTTTCTGCTCGCCGCCTACGACATCGACCCGGGCTCGTACACGCCGCGCGTGGCGCAGATGACCGAGTTCAACATGTGGACGTGGAACAGCCGCGTCTTCCCGGGCATCGACCCGCTGCCCGTGCGCCTGGGCGATCGCGTGCGCATCCGCATGGGCAACCTCACCATGACCAACCACCCGATGCACGTGCACGGCCATACGTTCGAGGTTGCCGGCACGGATGGCGGCTGGGTACCGCCCGGTGCGCGGTGGCCCGAGGTCACGGTGGATGTGGCGGTCGGGCAGATGCGCGCCATCGAGTTCGTCGCCGACAACCCCGGCGACTGGGCGTTCCACTGCCACAAGTCGCACCACACGATGAACGCCATGGGGCACAACGTTCCCACCATGATCGGTGTGCAGCAGAAAGATCTTGCCAAGAAGATGAACGCGCTGGTGCCCGACTACATGGGCATGGGCCAGGCGGGCATGGCCGACATGGGCGAGATGGAAATGCCGCTGCCCGACAACACGCTCCCGATGATGACCGGGCAGGGCCCGTTCGGCGCCATCGAGATGGGCGGCATGTTCACCGTGATGAAGGTGCGCCGCGACCTGCCGCGCGGCAGCTACGCCGACCCCGGCTGGTACAGGCACCCCAAGGGCACGGTCGCCTATGAATACACCGGCAACGATGCCGACACCTGAACTGACCCCGACTGCAACGATGCGACCCACCATGCAACGCAACCGGATTCACAAGACCCTTTTGGCCACGCTGCTGGCGATGGCCGCCGCCGCCCATGCGTCCGGCAATCCTGCCGGTAGCCATGACCACGCCGATACCGCCATCGGCGCGCCCGGCGACTCGACACATGTCACCCGCGCCGTGCGCGTCGACATGGACGACGCCATGCGCTTCAGCCCCGCGCAGATCCATGTGCAGGACGGCGAGACGATTCGCTTCCGGGTCGTCAACAACGGCCGCCTGCGGCACGAGATGACGCTCGGCACCCCCGCCGATCTGGCCGCCCACGCTGCCCAGATGCGCCAGCACCCCGGAATGGAACATGCCGACGCCAACGCCGTCACCGTCGCCCCCGGCGAGGCCGGTGAGCTCGTCTGGCATTTCACGCAAGCCGGCACGGTGGAATTCGGCTGCCTGCAGCCCGGCCACTTCGAGGCTGGCATGCGCGGCGCGGTACACGTGCTGCCGGCGCCCTCGATCAAGTCCTGACCCCTTCGCTTTCCTCTTTTTGAATAAGGAGCCCAACATGTCCCTCCGCCATGCCCTGATGCTCGCCGTGCTGCTGGCCGGCGCCCCGGTTGCCCATTCCGCCGGAGGCGCGGCCCCCGCACCCACGGCCTCGGCGCCTGCCGCCGCCCCGATATCCGAAGGCGAGATCAAGAAGGTCGACACCGCCGCCGGCAAGCTCACCATCAAGCATGGTCCGCTCGTCAATCTCGACATGGATGCCATGACGATGGTCTTCCGCGTGCAAGACCCGGCCATGCTGTCGAAAGTGCACGTTGGCAGCAAGGTCCGCTTCACAGCGGAACAGATCAACGGCGTGCTGACCGTCACCGTGCTGGAACTGGAGTGAGCGCCGTTTGATCCGGGGCAGGCCTGAGCACGCGCCAGGCCTGCACGCGCCGGGACGGCGCGCTACACTCATCGACTTTCGCCGTCTTCGTACGATCTTCCCGCCATGACCGCGTCTGCCAGCACGCCCATCCCCGCCCCCGCGCTCCCGAAGCCGCTTTCTGCCGACCAACAGGCGTTCTTCCACGAGCACGGCTATGTCGTGCTACGGGGCCTTGCCACGCAGCAGGAGTGCGCGGCGTTGCTCGCAGCCGCGCAGGAGGCGCTGGCGCATGCGGTGCCGCCGGTGGAGCTGGAAACGGACGTCGGATATGCCGGCGCGCCCGCTTCGCGCGAGGCCGAAGGCGGCCACACGGTGCGCCGCCTGCTGGATGCGGACTCGCGAGGCACGCCGTACACCGAATGGGCACGCGATGCGCGTGTCGCCGGTGCCATTGCCCAGCTGATCGGCAGCCCGGTCCACCTCTCGCGCGCGCATCACAACTGCGTGATGACCAAGCATCCTGCATTCGGCACCGCCACGCACTGGCATCGCGACAGCCGCTATTGGTCGTTCGCGCGCAATGCGCTGGTGTCGTCATGGCTGGCACTGGTGGAAGAGACGGTGGACAACGGCTGCCTGTGGGTGATCCCGGGCAGCCACAAGCTCACGCTGCCCGCCGAGCGCTTCGACGAAAAGCTCTTCCTGCGCCAGGACATCGCCGAGAACCGCGAGCTGATCGACACTGCGCGCCCGGTCCCTCTGCTGCCGGGCGATGTGCTGCTCTTCCACTGCGACACCTTCCACGCGGCGCGCGCCAACCAGACGGGTGCCGTCAAGTTCTCGGCGGTATTCACGTATTACGGTCCGGACAATGACCCCTTGCCGAATACCCGTTCTTCGGCGCGGCCCGATCCGCTGGTCGGCTGAGGTGACGTGGGAGAGCCCTAGTGCGTCCGCTGTCACCCGTTTGTAGGTGTGCGGCGGACAGATGGTGTCCTCCGCGTCTGCTAAGGTGAAGGTCCAACGATGACCAGCGGGGCAACACCATGCCGATTCAGGAAGTGACACATGGCGGGCACGTGATCTTCATCGACCCGCTCCAGCGCGCCGACCACCGCTGGACGGCACGCTTTCAGGTCACCCGCGCGGGCCGCATCGTGTGCGACTGGGAGGCGATCGAGATACCCGAGGGCTTTGTCTCCGCCCAACTGGCCCTTAGCGCCAGCGTCTTGCTCGCCGAACATCGACTGTCAGCGTTGCCGCATTAGCGCGGAACACGCACCGCCACGCCCGCCACGTTGCGGGCGTTTCTTCATGCATTTCCGATGGCCCTTTTTTGGGTCTTGCGCTTCACTGGCGGCTTTCCGTCGCTGGTCAGCCGCCGCGCCCGGTGCGCCGTAGCCCCTTCCGTGTTTACCGGAACGCCGGCTCGTCGAAGCTGCGCAGCTTGCGTGAGTGCAGCGTCTCGACACCGTTCTCACGCAGCAGGCGCACGGTTTCCATGCCAATGGCCAAGTGCTGGCTCACGCGCTGGCGATAGAACAGGTTGGCCATGCCGCGCAGCTTCAGCTCGCCATGCAGCGGCTTGTCCGACACGCACAGCAGGGTGCCGTATGGCACACGCAGGCGGAAGCCGTTGGCGGCGATCGTCGCGCTTTCCATGTCGATGGCGATGGCGCGCGACTGGTTGAAGCGCGTGTAGAGCGCCTGGTATTTGAGCTCCCAATTGCGGTCATCGGTGGAGACCACCGTACCGGTGCGCATGCGCGACTTCATGTCGACGCCCGAGAGCCCGGTGATGCGTGCCACCGCCTCCTGCAGCGCCACCTGGATTTCCGCGATGGGCGGCACGGGCACCCACGGCGGCAGGTCCTGGTCGAGCACATGGTCGTCGCGCACGTAGGCGTGGGCGAGCACGTAGTCGCCCAGTTGCTGCGACCGGCGCAGGCCGCCGCAGTGGCCGATCATCATCCAGCAGTGCGGACGCAGCACGGCGAGGTGGTCGGTGATGGTCTTGGCGTTCGATGGGCCCACGCCAATGTTGACCAGCGTCACCCCAAGGCGGTCTTCGCGCACCAGATGGTAGGCGGGCATCTGCGGCAGGCCCTTGATGCGATGCGCGTCGTCGGGCGCCGGTGTGCCCAGTTCGTGCACCGTGTCGCCGGGCTCGATGAAGCGGATGTAGCCCTCGTCGTTGCCTTCTTCCATCAGCTTGCGGCCCAGGGCGGCAAACTCATCGACATAGCGCTGGTAGTTCGTGAACAGCACGAAGCGCTGGAAATGCTTGGGGTGGGTGGCCGTGTAGTGGTAAAGGCGCTGCAGGGCCAGGTCTACACGCTCGGCGGTGAACATCGACAGCGGCTGGGGCTCGTCTCCAACCGGGCGATAGGTGCCGTTGGCGATCGAGTCGTCGATCTGCGCGAGATCGGGCAGCGTGAAGGCGCCGCCCAGGGCACGGGCCTGTTCCGGCGTGATGTCCACGGTGGAGGCTTCCACCACGAACGGCAGCGGAATCGGCCGGTTGCTCACGCCCACCACCACCGGGCTGTTGTGATAGTGCAGCAGGCGTTCGATCTGCCCGCGGTAGTACTCCCGGAACAGATCGGGGCGTGTGAGCGTCGTGCCGTACACGCCCGGATACGCCACTGTGCCCCAGGCCGGGCGCGCATCGCTCACGAGCGTTTTCGGGTCGACGGTGATGCCGAGGTAGGGATAGCAGGCAGGCGCGTCGTCCGCGCAATCTTCGCCGTGTGCGAAGGCTTGGAAGCGCTCGCGGATCGTTTGTGCAGAGCGCTCGTAGATGGCGGTGATACGCTCGACGGCGGTGTCGGCGTCCGTGCAGACCGCCAGGTCGTGCGCGGGGTAGAGATGAGCGGTGGCGCGGGTATCGGTCATGGTTCGATCATACCGACGTTTTGTGAGCGTCAGATAGCCAGCGGGCGAGATGTGAATAAAGCAGCACGCAAACGAATGCATTGGCAGCGCACCCGCAGACGTGCACCATGTCAACCGCTGTAAACCAAGATGGCGCTTCAGTTTTTACAGTTTGTGCCGATAAGGCTTGACAGGCAATCGAGCGCAGCGTAACCGCACTGTCGCAGGCAGTGAGGCTCGAACCTCTGACAACAATGACCGACGGGGAGTGCAACGTGGAGAGACCGGCTGGCAACAGTATCTGCCGGCGTCGCTGTGCGCGTGGGATGTGCCGATCATGCTGATCGCGGCACTGGCGTGCGCTGCGCTCATTTCCATCGCGCTGATCGGCGTGTCATGGGCACGCCGCGACGACCCCGAGGTCGGCGCCTTCATGCTGCTCGCCCTGGGCTCCGCACTCTGGAGCGGCGCGCGGCTCATGGAGGTCGTCACCCTTGACATGCCCGCGCGCGTGGGTTGGGCCAAGGTCGCCTATGTCGGGATCATGATCGTGCCGGCCGCCTGGCTGCGCATGGTGGTGGGGCTGACCCGGCCGGAGTGCAACGCGCTGCCCGTGGTGCGCATGGGATGGGTCGCGGCGCTGCTGGTGGCTGCGGGCTTCCTCGGCCTGGTCGCCACCAACGAACTGCATCACCTGGTCTGGCTGGATGCGCGCTTCATTGTCATCGAGGGCGTGCAGCGCGCGGTGTTCGACCACGGACGCATGTTCTGGGTCGCGACCGCCTACAGTTACCTGCTGCTGGCCATAAGCCTTGTGCTGCTGACCCTGCCACCCAGCGAGGCTGTCACCGCGCTCTACGGTCCGTCGCGCACGCGGGTCCGGCTGGCGCTGGTGGTCGGGCAATTGCTGCCGCTGGTGGCACATCTGGCCTATCTGCAACACTGGACCACCGCGCTGGGCGGTGACCTCACGCCGGCCACATTTGCGATCAGCACCGCGCTGTTGGGCTGGTGTGTCCTGTTGCCGCGACTGCGCGACACAGCCGTCTACGCGCGCGGCAAGATCGTCGAAGCCATGCGGGACGGTTGCATCGTGCTGGCATCCGACGGCCGCGTCGCCAGCATCAATGCCGCCGCGCGTCATCTGTTGCCGGCGGCGCGGCTCTACACACCATTGCCGGCCGAGCTGGAGGTACCGGCCCTCCTGCGCGAGTTCGAGCGCACGCGGGTGCCCAACCGCCACCAGGTCTGGCTGCGCGAGAGCGGACGGACGCTGGAGATGACGCTGGAAGGCCTGACCGATGCGCGCGGCCGCCATGCCGGTGCCTTTCTCCTGCTGCGCGATGTGACCGTCGAGCAGTTGCGGCGCGCGGGCATGGCCAGCGCCCAGAATGCCCTGCGCGGCGAACTGCAACGCACGCAGGCCAAGCTGAGCCTGCTCGAGAACGACGTCAACCGGGACTCGCTCACGCATCTGTTCAACCGCCGCTTCTTCGAGACACAGGCGCCGCGCCTGCTCGACCACGCGCGCCGCGACGGCCGCACCATCACGCTGGCGCTGTTCGACATCGACTGCTTCAAGCAATACAACGACACCTACGGCCATCTGCAGGGCGACGAGTGCCTGCGCACGGTGGCCGAAACGTTGACCGCCGCCTGCCGCCACCCGGATGATTTCATCGCCCGCGTGGGTGGAGAGGAGTTCGCCGCCATGCTGTTCGATCTCGGGCTGGACGATGCGCGCCATGTGATTGCGCGCATGGTCTCCGCGGTGGCGGAGCGGGCGCAGCCGCACGCGGCCTCCACGGTGGCGCCCTACGTGACGCTGTCTGCCGGCGCGGTGACGCTCACCCCCGGCGATGAACGGCTCGATGCCCTGTTCGAGCATGCGGACGTGGCGCTTTACGAAGCCAAGCGCAACGGGCGCAATACGTTCCGCTTCCATCTGGGAGCGCCGGGTTTGCGCACCGTGGGCGGCACAGACTGAGGCCGCTCGCGGCTCAGCCCCCCGGCAGGCGCCGGAACGACAGTGAAAAGCACGTGCCCTTGCCCAGTGTCGACTGGCAATCGATGCGGCCGTTGAGCGACTCCATCACCCGCCGGCAGAACGCCAGTCCCATGCCGTGTCCGCTGCCATGGTGCTTGGTCGAGAAGAACGGATCGAAGACGCGTCCGACGTGCTCCGGTGCAATGCCGCAGCCCGTATCGCGGAATTCGACCACATAGTGCTCGCCACTCCAGGTGGCGCTGATCTCGATGCTGCCGCTGCCGGCGGTGTGGATCGCGTAGAGCGCGTTCTTGATCAGATTGAAGACAACGTACACGAGCAGCGTGTCGGAGCCGAAAAAGCGCCAGGCGGGATCAAACGGTACCAGCGTCAGCCGGGCCCGTTCCCCAACCTGGAACGGGTAGCGATCGATCGCCTCTGCGACACATTCATACAGGCTGTGCGCGGCAAAGTGACGTGTGTCGAAGCGATCGAGCGTGACCGAGGCCAGCGCCATGTCGATGACCGTGTGGGCGGTGGCCGCTTCGGCATCGATGGCGGTCGCGAGTTGCGACATCCGCCTGAGTGAATCCGGTGCCAGCGTGTCAGCACATAGCCCCTTGCTGACCGCCAACTGATAGCCCTTGAACAGGATCGGCCAGGCGCGTGCCATTTCCGTGGCCTGCATGCGGATGGTGACCAGCGGTGCGCGCAGCTCATGCGCGATGCCGGCAGCCACCGCGTACGGGCGCATGAGGTCGAGCCGGACCAGTGCCCACGTGATCAGCAGCGGGCTGCAGGCGATGAACAGCACGCCGGGCGGATACGGCGCCAGGCCGTAGTTCACGGCGTAGTCCGAAGCCGCCAGCGAGTACACCCCCACGCCCAGCATGCACAGGCGCAGTCGTTTGCGTTTTTCGGGCGTGGCGTGCCGCTGGCCGGCGTACAGCAGCCAGAGGCTGCGCAGGATCAGCGCCGTTGTCTGGACGATGTGCACGGCCTCCAGCGGGCCGGCCTTCGGATAGAAACCGAAATCGAACCGCCGGACCCCGGAGATGACCCAGTCGGTGCCGGGCAGCAGCGCCATCAGCACCGCCGCAAGGGCATATGAGGCCAGCAGCCAGCGCCGCTCGCCGGGGCGTTCGGCCATCTCGGCGGAGAAGTGATAGATCGTGGTGGGCAACGGCAGGATGGCCAGCCAGCCCAGCTTGGCCAGCACCTGTGCCGTAGCGGCGTCCGGCGCGCGGAACAGGAACGCCCACAGGCCTTGCCACAGGAAGGTCAGTACCGTGAGCGCGAAGAAGGCCAGGCTGGCGCGGGAGCGGCCACGCGTGCCGAGCACGTAGACGCCATAGAACAGGAACAGCGAGGAAACGAAGGCGGGAAGCAGTGCGTACATGGATCGGGTGCCGGCGCGGAAGTCAGTGCCATCGCAGCGGCGGGCCGCCGGCAGCCCTCAAGCGTAATGGCTTTTGGGTGCCAGCGGAACGGTGCCCGATCTCAGGTTTTGCGTCATGTCCCGGTTCCGTGCCGGATGGGTGGGGCATCTCATCCGAACGTAGGGAAGTCGAACGGATTAGATCGCTTCGATCATCATGGCGTCGATGGCGAACGAATGGTCGGGTGTCACGGCAAAGTACCCGCGTGCTTCCTCCGCGGCGTGATCGAACAGGTGGCGGATCGCATCGGCGCGGACTTGCGGCGTGCGGATCCGCGCGATCCAGCCCTCAAAGGCCATGGGCAGTTTCCACGTGCGCGGCGACGCGGGCTGGAAACCCGCTTCGGCCAGCATGGCCTGCCATTCCGAGAGACGGTAGTTGCGCACGTGCGACGCGTCGCGCAAAACCTCGGCCGCTTGCAGGAACGTGTCGAGCAAGGGCACCTCCGGTGCAAAGACGTCCACGATGACGAGCCTGCCGCCGGGTTTGAGCACGCGGCGCGCTTCGGCCAGACCCTTGCGCGCGTCATACCAGTGATGCACGGAGAACCGCGAGGCAACGATATCGAAGGTCGCATCGTCAAACGGCAGCGCTTCGGCGCGGCCTGCCCGCGTGTGCAGGTCCGTCAGGCCGCGGCGCGAGGCTTCGGCGGCCACGACCGCCAGCATGTCTTCCGAGAGGTCATAGGCGACCACGGTGGCCGCGTGCGGCGCCATGGCAAAGCTCACATGCCCGCCGCCGCAGCCGAGGTCGAGTACCTTGGCATGCGGCACGGACTGCGCCAGCGCGGCCAGCGCGTCGAGATCGGCGCCCTGTGCGTGCACGACGCTGGTCAGGTACGCCTGGGCCACCTGGCCGAATTGCTGGTCGACGAGTCGATGCTGCTGCATGGCTGCTCCTTTGCGCGGGTCTGAACGAGGAGCGGCCAGTGTAGGAGCGCGGCTCCCACGGCGACATTCGTGATTGGCGAAACCGGGTATCGCGTGGGAAGCCCCGAGGAGGCGTGCAGGCCTTCAGACAAAGCGGAACAACTGCGCGGGCGTGTCGACCAGCACCTGTCGGCGCTCTGCGGCGTCGGGCAACAGCACGCCGGCGAACGCCCACATCTTGTCGTAGCTGATCTGCGATTCGAACTGGGTATGCGGCCAGTCGCTGCCCCAGACGAGGCGGTCCAGGCCCAGCGCATCTTTCAAGCGCGGCATGGCGGCCTGGGCGATGGCTTCGCCGCGTCCGTGGCTGCCATTGCGGTAAGCGCCGGAAATCTTGACCCACACGCGGCGTGTGCTGCCGGCGGCGAGCAGCGCGACAAAGCCTGGGTCGTCAACGCCAAGGGTCGGGTCCGGCCGGCCGAAGTGGTCTACCACCACATTGACCTGCGCGTCGAGCAGCGGCTGCATGAGCGCGGGCAGGCGGCGTGCTTCCGCATGCAGCTCGACATGCCAGCCGAGCGCGTGCAGGCGCGCCAGCGCAGCCCGCCACACAGGCGATGTCAACGGCGGGTTGGGCGTGCCGATCAGGTTCAGACGGATGCCGACGATGCCCTCCGTGTGCATCTGCGCGAGCAACGCCTCGGGTGCTGCAGGGTCGATCACGGCCACGCCGCGCAGCCGCTGCGGCGCTTGCTTGAGCGCGGCCAGCAGGTAGCTGTTGTCGACGCCCAGGAAGCTGGGCTGGATCAGCACGCCATGCGATACGCCATGCGCGTCGAGCTGCGCCAGGTAAGCCGGCAGCGTTGCGTCGTAGCTGGGGGCATAGCGGCGCGCGTTGGCCAGCGGCAGGCCACGCTCGAAGACGTGCGCGTGCGTGTCGATGGCCGTGATGCGCGTGGCCGGTTCGCGCGCGCCGTTCGTGGCGCAGCCGGCGAGGGCGGTGGAACCTAGCATGGCAAGCAACCCGGTGTTGAAGGCGCGGCGCGACGGCATGGAGTCTCCTGATGTGGTGTGGTGTGGGTCATGACGGACAAGCGAAGGCATCAGGCGGTCACGGCAGCCAGATCGCGGCCGCGCGTTTCGGGCAGCATCAGCACCGCCACCGCGACGATCGCATAGGCGATGGCCGCGTCGATACCGATGGCCGTGCCGAGCGACATCGACGCGCTCATCTTGCCCACCAGCACCGGGAACGCCGCCGACACGACGCGGCCGAAGTTGTAGCAGAAGCCCACCCCCGTGCCGCGCACACCCTGCGGATACAGCTCGTTGAAGAGCGCGCCCATGCTGGCCGGGATGCCCGCCGCGAAGAAGCCCAGCGGAAAGCCCAGCACGAGCATGGCGGTGTCGGACAGCGGCAGCAGCAGATACACCAGCACCGTCACCACGCAGCAGCACGAGAACAGCAGGATGTTGCCGCGCCGGCCGAGCACGTCCAGCAGCCAGGCGCTCGCCACGCAACCGCACCAGAAAGCGAAGATGATGACCGCCAGATAACCCCCCGTGCCCAGCACCGACAGGTGGCGCTCCGTCTTCAGGAAGGTCGGCAGCCAGGTCATGAGCGCGTAGTAGCCGCCATGCGCACCCACCCCGAGCAGCCCGCCGATCAGCGTCATGCGCAGCACCTGCGGGCGGAAGATGTCGAGCAGCGGAAAGCGCGAGATCGGCATCGCATCGGCGTTCGCGTCGGGCCGGGCGGCCGGCGCGGGTTCCTGCACGCCACGGCGGATGTAGATGATGAGCAGCGCCGGCAGCAACCCGGCGGCAAACATCACGCGCCAGGCGAGTTCCGGCTCGATGAAGGAATAGGTGAGCGCATACAGCAGCACCGCCGCGCCCCAGCCCACGGCCCAGGCGCTCTGCACGGTGCCCATGGCCTTGCCGCGATGGCTGGGCCGGATGCTCTCGGCCATCAGCACGGCGCCGGCCGCCCATTCACCGCCAAAGCCGAAGCCCTGGATGGCCTTGAGTACGAGGAACTGCTCGAAGTTCTGTGCGAACGCCGAAGCGAACGTCGCCACCGAGAACCACAGCACCGTGATCTGCAGTGTGCGCACCCGGCCAAAGCGGTCGGTCAGTGCGCCGGCAATCCAGCCGCCCAGCGCCGAAGCGACCAGCGTCACGCCCGACACCAGCCCGGCCTCTGCCTTGCCGATGTGCCATGCGGCAATGATGGTGGGAATGACGAGGCTGAACATCTGCACGTCCAGCGCATCCAGCGCCCAGCCGCCAAAGCAGGCCCAGAACGTGCGCTTTTCCCGTTGTGAAATCTCTTTGAACCAGCCGAACATGCGGTCTCCTCCGGGTGACGCGGGCGACGCGTCAGTGACGCAGTGCTTTAGTCATCTATATGAATAGAGGAATTTTAGATCGGTCCGGGGTGGCCCGCAGTCGGTGTTAACCCGTGAACCGGAGTGAGGCGAGACCGTGGACCTTGGCGGCAGGTGGCTATCAGGTGTGCAGCAAGGCGACCGGCAGGTGCGCCAACACCTGCCCGAGCGCGAGGCGCGGGCTGTGCAGCGTCTGCCCATCGAACACGCTGTGCAGCGCCGTCTGGCAGAGGGCGGCCGGCAGGCAGACGGTGGTATCCCGCCATGCCCCGGTGGGAAAGGCGGGTGTCGTGGCGTGCCCCAGCAGCGCAGAGACGTGCAGCGGCACGATGACGACCACTGCCCGGTCTTCATGCTCGCGCGCGAATGCCAGCACATGCGCGGCGCCGCTGCCGCTCACCGCGAGCGGCTGGTAACCGCCTGTCTCGAACACGGCTGGCCGCGCAGCACGCAAGGTCAACGCCCGTGCCAGCATGGCCTGCTTGATGCGGCCATCGGCCCAATGCGTCAGCAACGCGGCGAGGCTGTGGCCGGCATGCACGTTCAGCGCATGCAAGGCGCGGTGCCGCGCAGCGTAGTCGACCGGCTGGCGGTTGTCGGGGTCGACCAGGCTGGTGTCCCAGAAGTCGGTGCCCTGGTAGAGGTCGGGCACCCCGGGGGCCGTCACGCGCAGCAGGGCCTGGGTCAGGCCATTGACCGCCGCAGCCGGCGCGATGCCTTGCACGAAGGCCGACAGCGAGGGCAGAAAGGCGGGCGCAGCCTCACCCGTGAGCAGCGTGAAGACGAACTCGCGGCACGCGGCCTCGTAGCCCGCATCGGGCGCAAACCAGTCGGTGCGCAGCTTCGCTTCGCGCTGCGCCTTTTCCTGCCAGCGGGCGACACGTTCTGCCAGCGCACGCACGGCGTCGGTGTTGCGCCAGTCGAGTCCGGCGGGCCAGACGCCCACCAGGGTTTGATACAGCATCCATTGCGTCGCCGGTGAAGGGGCCGGCCCTCCCGGCAGATGGCGCACCCATGCCGCGTGATCGGCGCGCCATTGGTGTGCGGTGGCCAGCCAGTGCGCGGCCTGTTCCGAGAGTACGGCCAGCCGCGCGCGCACGTCTTCCCCGCGCTTGTGATCGTGCGTGGCGGTAGCAAGCAGCGCGTGCGGCCAGGTGCCGGCACGCGCCTGCATGGCCCGGTGAAAGGCAGCCGCGCTCAAGGCGAACTGCCCCGGGTCCGCACCGACCTCGTTGCGCGACAGCAGCCGCCCGTAGCGGTAGCACGCCGTGTCCTCCACCGCCTTGGCCGCGACTGGCGAGGACAACTGCTGGCATCGGCGCAAAGCGTGCTGCCGCAGCTTGTTCTGTCCGGCGGGTTGACCGCCCAGCCATGCATCCAGCCAGCGCAGCACCGGCTGATCCACCCGTCGCAGGCACGTCCTCGCGTGCTCGATCGCGGTCCGCACGATGGCGGTGTCCTGTGCATCCCGGCCATGCGCGTTGGCATAGGTGCGGTACACCGGAAAATGCACCACCACCTCGGTCAAGGCGCGACGGATGCCGTGCCACGTGACGTCGTGCGTTTCGCGCTGCTGCTGGGCCACGGCATGCAGCGCCGTCGTGGCCGCGTCGAGTTCCGCCGCGAAGTGTTCACGCAGAATCTGCCCGCGCGCTGGCAGCGCCGTCGCCCTGAATGCAGCCTCGCAAGCCGGGGCGCCGGTCCATTCCAGCCAGCCTTGCGTCAGTGCGTCTTCGCCCTGCGCGTCATGCAGCAGGGCGCCGACCTCGTTCATGAAGTCGTAGCCGCTCGTGCCGTCGATGTCCCAGTCGGTGCGCATGGCCTCATCGTGAGCGAGGATCTTCTCCACCACGATCCAGGAGCGGCTGCCACGCCGATCCGCCGGGCGCGCGGTGTGCTCGGCCTGTAGCCTGCGGCGCAGCTGGCGGCAATAGGCGGCGGGATCGGCCAGGCCGTCGACGTGGTCGATGCGCACTCCGTCGATCCAGCCCTGTCGATAGAGCCTGAACAGCAGCGCATGCGTGGCTTCGAAGACGTCCGCGCGTTCGATGCGCAGCCCGGCCAGCGAACTGATGTCGAAAAAGCGGCGCCAGTTGACCTCGTCGTTGGCCGTGCGCCAGTGGGCGAGGCGCCAGTGCTGGCGCGTCATCAGGGCATCCAGCTGGTCCGGCTGCGCGTTCAGCGCCTGCAGCACCTGGGCGATGTGCGCGGCGCCCGCGTCGGTGGCCGCAAAGTTGCGTAGCGCATCGCGCGCGGCATCGGCGCATTCACGGCGCGCGTGCACGGAGCGGATCGTGCCCAGTGCGGCAAACAGATCAGCCACCGCCCGCGCGGTTGCGTCTGCGTCGCCGGTGCCCAGCAGCGTTGCGTAATCGCTCAGGGCGACTGGGAAGCGATGGTCGTAGTACGTGATGTCGAGCCGCGCGGCGGCTGGTTCGTATGCCAGCTGCAGGCGCGCACCCGCCAGCGCATCGGCGTAGGGTTCGCCAAGGAACGGCGCAAGCACCCGGTCGCGCAGCGCCGGGTTGGCGGGCTGCCAGTCGATGTCGAAGAAGCCCGCATAGGCGCTGTCGGGCCCGCATTCGAGCACGTCGAGCCACCAGGCGTTGTGCGCGCCGCCCACGCCCATGTGATTGGGCACGATATCGACGATGAGGCCCATGCCCCGTGCATGCAGCGCATCCACGAGCTGCCCGAGAGACGATTCACCGCCCAGTTCGGGGTTCACGCGGGTGGGGTCGACCACGTCATAGCCATGCGTCGAACCGGGCTGCGCCGTGGTGATGGGGGACGTGTACACGTGCGAGATGCCGAGCGTCGCAAAGTCGTCCAGCAGCGCCCTTGCATCGTCGAACGTGAAGCCGCGGTGCAACTGCAGGCGCACGGTGGCGCGCGGCACCGGCCGGGGCAGGAGGGGCATGACAGGCGTGCTCATGGAAGGCTCCCGCGTGCATTTGCCAGGGCTGCCAGGCGGGCCCGGATGGCGGGCGCGTCCAGCAGCGTGTCGAGCGGTGCGGGCAGGCGGCGGCGCCAGTTCGGATGCGTGTCGATCGTGCTGGGCAGGTTGGGCTGTTCTGCCAGGCCCAGCAGGTCTTCGAGCGGGACGAGGGCCAGCGGTGTGGTTGCCGCCCCCGTGAATGCAGTAGCCGCCGTGGCAAAGTCCTGCGCGCTCGCTTGCAGGATGGCGTCGGCCAGCGGGGCGCTGCTGTTGCGCGCGTGCTCCAGTGCGGCCTGCAAAGGCGCCACGCAGAGGCGCGGCACACCGCCCTCGGCCAGCACCTGGCGGTTGTGGTCGGCAAATGCTTCCACCAGCGCGACGCGATCATGCATGCGCTGCACGTGTGCGTCGCGCTCGCTCATGCCGACCGGCAGCAGGCCGAGCTTGCCTTGCCAGCGCAGGTCGTTGCCCACCCACCAGCCAACCAGCGTAGGGGTGTCGTGTGTACTGGTCATCGCCACCGAGGCGGGCGCCCAGGTGTACGGCGCCCGGTACGGCGCGTCGATCTGCGTGTCGTCGCGCTCGAACCAAAGGATGCGCATGCCGAGCAGGCCATCGTCGGCAAGCCGGTCGCGCAGGCCGGCGGGCACCGTGCCCAGGTCTTCCCCGATGACGACGCAGCGATTGCGCCACGATTCCAGTGCCACCAGCCGCAGCAGGTCTTGCAGCGGGTAGCGCAGGTACACGCCATCCAGCGGTCGCGCGCCGTCGGGAATCACCCACAGCCGCATGAGGCCGAGCACGTGGTCGATGCGCACGCCGCCGGGCACCGCCATCACGGCGCGCAGCATGTCGATGAACGCCGCAAAGCCCTGCGTGCGCATGGCTCGGGGGCTGAACGTGGTCAGGCCCCAGCCCTGGCCGTGCGCGTTGAACATGTCGGGCGGCGCACCCACCGTCACGCCGATCAGCAGCGCCTGCTGCTGCGACCACGCGTGGCTGCCCGCGCTGTCGGTGCCGACGGCGAGATCGGCGATCAGACCGATGGCCATGCCGGCGTCCTGCGCCGCCCGCTGGGCCGCTGCCAACTGTCGGGAAGCCGCCCACTGCAGGAAGAGATGGAAGTCCACGTCGTCCGCGTGCTCGCGTGCGAACGCCTGGACGGCGAGGTACGTCGGGTCCTGATACTGCGCCGGCCACTGCTTCCAGTGCGCCGGGCCCAGGTGCGCGTCCAGTGTCTCGAAGTGAGCGTGATCGAGCAGGCTGCGCCCGGCCGCGGCGCAGAACGCAAGGTAGTCCTCAACCAGCGGCCGACCCGCGCCATTGCCCGCCGCCGATTGCAGCATCTGCCGATGCAACGCGCGCAGCACCGTCATGCGCGCCCTGCCACTGGCGGCCCAGTCGATCAGGGGGGCCGCCTCGAGGCGGGCAAAGTCATCGACGAGGCTGGAATCGATCACCACCTGCCGGACGGCGTCGTCGCCAAATAGGGCGGCCGGGTCGATCATCCACGCGTTCAAGAACAAGCGGCTGGACGGCGAGTAGGGCGAGTAGCGGTGGGCATCCGAAGTGAACATCGCATGGACCGGGCTCAGGGCGAGCGCATCGGCGCCGTGTCGCGCCAGGTGGCGGGCGAGCGCGCCGGCCGCGGTGTAATCGCCCAGGCCTGCGCTGACTGCAGCGTGGTCTCCACCGCATCGCAGGCCGTAGAGTTGCGCCGAACTGCCCCAAAGGCGCGCGTTGGCAGGGCGACCCCGCTCGCGCAGTGCGTCGGCCACGCTGTAACACCGCGCGGGGGCGATGGCGAGGTTGCTGTCGATGACGGCATCCGGCCCGGCCTCGATGCGCAGGCGGTGGTACCCCGCCACCTGCACGGGTGCCAGCTGCAGGGTAGCCTGGCGCGCGTCAGCGCTCATGCTGAGCGTGGCGTCGGTGCCGCCTTCGCGTTCGAAGTCGATGCGGTAACGCCGGCCGGCAAGCAAGGCCGCTTGCGGCGCCGTCGTGTGAAGCGCGATGGGCTGCCCCACCACGCCGGTCACCAGCGGCGGGATGGCCGTTGCTTCGGCTTCCGCGCGCAGGCGTCCCTGGCTGTCCGCCACGTCGGCCGAGGTGGCGGCCGGCAGGCCGAGCGAGCCCAGCACGGCGCGCAGGACGTCGTCGGCCACGCGCATGGGACGGCTGGCGGCATCCTCCCAGTCGACGAGGAGGCCGGCCTCGGAAGCCAGCTGCTGCAGTGGCGTGAAGGGTGTGCCGGGTGCGTTGCGGGTGGAGTCCATGATGCTCAGGCGAATGAGGCGGGCATGGGCCTGTGCAGCAGGGCCACGCAGGCGCGACCGGGCAGTCGATGCGCGATGAGTGCCGTCGCCGCGCCCTCACGCGACTCGTGCAGCAGGTCGGCCGGGCTGCCGGCGAGCGCGGTGGGCACGGCGACGGGCTGGGCCCCGACGTTGAGCGCCAGCGTCAGCAGGCTGCCATCGCCCAGGCGCCAGCGGGCTAGCGCGCCGGTGGCGCCAAGCGGCACGGCGTCGAGCGCGCGGGCGCCGGGCAGTCGGGGCATGATCTCGGCGTGGCGCAAGGCCAGCAGCCGGTGCACGCGGCTGAGCCATCCGACGTGTTCGGGGTTGCGTGCGTCGGCCTCGCCCGGGCAAGACGCGAGGTAGGTGCGCTCGTCGTTCGGGTCGGGAATGCGCGCGCGCTGATGCGGGTCGGCAAACGCCGCGAACCTGGCGAACTCCCGCCGGCGTCCCTCACGCACGGCATCGGCGAGTGCGCCGTGATGGCTGGTGAAGTACAGGAACGGGCACGTGCTGCCCCATTCCTCGCCCATGAACAGCATCGGTATCTGAGGGCTCAGTAGCAGGAGCGTCTGCGCAGCGTGCAACGCGTCTGGGTGCACGAGTTGGGTCAGGCGTTCGCCGAAGGCACGGTTGCCGATCTGGTCGTGGTTCTGCAGGAACAGCACGAACGCGGTCGGCGGCAAGTGGGCGCTTGGCTCGCCACGCGGTGCGTTGTTGTGGATGGGCGAAGGCTCGCCCTGGTAGCTGAAGCCTTCCTGCAGCACGCGTGCGAGCCGCTGGGCGGGCGCATCGGCATAGGCGGCGTAGTAGGCCTCGTGCTCGCCGGTCAGCAGCACGTGGAGGGCGTTGTGCCCGTCGTCGTTCCATTGGGCGTCGAAATCGCCGTGGGCGCCCGCGTCGCGCAACAGCGATGCCGCATTGTGTTCGTTCTCGAGCACGAGGTGGACGTGCCGCCCGGGCTCTGCCGCCAGGCGCACGCGCGCGGCCAGTTCACCGAGCCAGTCGCGTTCGGTGATGGCGTGGACGGCGTCGAGCCGCAGGCCATCGAAGCGATATTCCATGAGCCACATCAGCGCGTTCTGGATGAAGAACTCACGCACTTCGGGCACGCGAAAGTCGATGGCCGCGCCCCAGGGTGTATGCACGTCATCCCGAAAGAAGCCCTGTGCGTAGTGATGCAGGGCATTGCCGTCCGGCCCGAAGTGGTTGTAGACCACATCGAGGAACACCATGATGCCGAGACCGTGCGCGGTGTCGATGAGCGCCTTGAGATCGTCGGGCGTGCCATAGCTTGCGTCGGGCGCGAAGGGCAGCACGCCGTCGTAGCCCCAGTTGCGCGCGCCCGGAAACTCGGCCACGGGCATCAGCTCGACAGCGGTGACGCCGAGCCGTGCCAGCTCGTGCAGGCGCGCCCGTACGCCGCGAAACCCACCCAGCGCACCGACGTGCAGCTCGTACAGCACGGTCTCGTGCCAGGGCCGGCCGCGCCAGCCGGCATGCTGCCAGCGGTAGCGTCGCGGGTCGATGACCAGGCTGGGGCCGGCCAGGTCCTGCCACTGTGCGCGCGCGGCGGGGTCGGGCACCGACAGGGTGATCCCCTGCCGGCTGGTGACGCGGTATCGGTAGCTCGTACCCTCCCCGACCGGCGCCACGGCGGCGAACCAGCCGTCCGGCTCCGCAGCCATGCGGAGGGTGTTGCGGTTGTCGGAATCGACCCAGACTTCAGCGGCATCGGGCGCCCACAGGCGGAAGCGGGTGGTGCCATCGGGCAGAACGGTGGCGCCGAACGGCATGTCGTGGACGAAGCGGGCGGCGGGTTCGGTCATAGCGTGGCGTCTCCATTGCCTGCGGCGGGCTCGGCCTGATCCTGCATGGTGGGTTCGACGCGCGCGTCCTGATGGGGATGGTGCTCGGTTTGCGACGCGTCCCCGACGGTCTCGGCGGCAACGTCTGCATCGGGGTGGTCTGCAATCTGCGCGATGCTGGCCAGTTGCGTGGCGAGCATCAGTACCACGCTGCGGCCCGCCACCTTCAGCGTGCCGCCGGCGTGTGGGTGTGCGTCCTGCTCGGGCGCTGCGCTGTCGACGACCAGGAGCCAATCCATGGCAGGTTCGGGCAGCACGAAGGTCAGGTCGGCGGCCGCACCGTTGATCAGCAGCAGTGCCACGTGCGGCCGCGCCTCGCCGTCGATGGTCTCGACGCAGGCGCGGCGCAGCGCGAGCGCGCGGGCCTCGCTGTCGTTCCATGCGTCGGGCGAGAGCACCTGTGCGCGCTCGTCGAACCACGCAATGTCCTGCACCCCGGGCAGGATCTCGACGTTGCCGTGCACGTAGTGCGGACAGCGCAGGGCCGGACTGGCCCTGCGCAGTGCAATCAGTCGTGCCGTATAGCGCGAAAGCGCTTGCCCCGGGCCTTTCTCAAGCAATGCCCAGTCGAGCCAGGACATGGCGTTGTCCTGACAATACGCATTGTTATTGCCATCCTGCGTGCGGCCGAACTCATCCCCCGCCAGCAGCATCGGCGTGCCGTTGGAGAACAACACCGTGGCCAGCAGCGAACGGATCACGCGTTCGCGCACGGCCCGGATGGCGGGATCATCGGTCGGGCCTTCGATCCCCCAGTTGGCGCTGCAGTTGTCGTTGTGGCCATCGCGGTTGTCTTCTCCGTTGGCCTCGTTGTGCTTGTCGGCATAGGTGACGAGGTCGCGCAGCGTGAAGCCGTCGTGCGAGGCCACGTAGTTGACCGATGCCCAAGGCCGGCGATGCCGGCGGTCGAACAGGTCTCCGCTGCCGGTCAGGCGTGCCGCCAGATCGGGGCGCAGACCGGCATCACCGCGCCAGAAGCGGCGCACGCCATCGCGAAACCGATCGTTCCATTCCGCAAAGCCCGGCGGGTGGTTGCCGACCTGGTAGCCGTCGGGGCCCACGTCCCAAGGCTCGGCGATGAGCTTGACCGTGGAGAGCACAGGGTCCTGCCGCACGGCGTCGAAAAAGCCCGAGCCCGGATCGAAGCCGTTGCCCTCGCGCCCGAGCGTGACGCCGAGGTCGAAGCGGAAGCCATCCACATGGAACGCGTTGACCCAGTAGCGCAGTGAATCCATCACCATCTGCAGTACGCGCGGGTGCGACAGGTTGAGCGTGTTGCCGCAGCCCGTATCGTTGATGAAATAGCGCTCCTGCCCGGGCACCAGGCGGTAGTAGCTCGCGTTGTCCAGTCCGCGAAAGGACAGCGTGGGCCCCAGTTCGCTGCCTTCGCAGGTGTGGTTGTAGACGACATCCAGGATGACTTCGATGCCTGCCGCATGCAGCCGCCGGATCGCCACCTTCAACTCATGCAGCGAAGGCGTCGACAGGTAACCCGGTTCCGGCGCAAAGAAGCTGAGCGTGTTGTAGCCCCAGTAGTTGCGCAGCCCGCGCTCCAGCAGGAACTGATCCTGCACGAATGCATGGATCGGCAGCAGTTCGACCGCCGTGACGCCCAGCGTGTGCAGATGGTCGATCAACGCGGCGTCACCCAGCGCGCTGAAGGTGCCGCGCTCGGGCGGTAGCAGGTCGTCGCGCAGCATCGACAGGCCGCGCACGTGGGCTTCGTAGATGACAGTGCGCGACCACGGGATGTTCGGACGCACGTCGTTGCCCCAGTTGAACGATTCGTCGGTGACCACGCCCTTGGGCATGGCAGGCGCGCTGTCGCGGCGATCGAACGAGAGATCCCCCCGATTGGAGTTGAGCCGATACCCGAAGAGCGCATCCGACCAGCGCAGGGCGCCTGCGAGCCGGCGGGCGTATGGATCGAGCAACAGCTTGTGCGGGTTGAAGCGGTGACCATGCTGCGGCTCCCATGGACCGTAGGCGCGATAGCCGTAGACCAGCCCGGCTTCGACGTCGGGCAGGTAGCCGTGCCAGACCTCGTCTGTGCATTCGGGCAGGGCGAAGCGGACCAGCTCCTTGCGGCCGGTTGGGTCGAAGATGCAGAGTTCGATCTTGCTGGCGTTGGCGGAGAAGACAGCGAAGTTGATGCCCAGGCCGTCCCATTGGGCGCCTAGGGGGAAGGGTTTGCCGGGGGCGAGGGTTTTGGGGAAGCGGAGCATTGGTTGAGGCGTTTTGCGTCTTTTTGCCTTGGTGGTTCATCCCTGTTTCGTACCCTGCCGGGCACGACTCACTTTTCTTTGTCTTGCCAAAGAAAAGTAAGCAAAAGAAAGGCGCGCCCGAGATGGCGACCCCCTCCTTGAATTTTCGTAACCGGGCGGAGAACGGGAAAACTCGCTTCGCTCAGACAGTTCCCGTTCTTTTTTCCGCCCGCTTACGAAAATTCAAGGCGCCATCCAGGGCAGGTACGGCCAAACCGGCTGGGCACCGCCCGTGGCGCTGTGTGCTTCCTCCTGCCGAAGCTCAAAGCCCCGGGATTGGGGTTCGGAACGCCAACGTTGGCGTTCTGAACCTCAACGCTGAAGCTCGGAACCTCAACGTTGGCGTTCGAGTACTTCAAAGCCGCCGTTCGGAACCTCAAAGCTGGCGTTCAGAACCTCGATCTCCGGGTTCAGAACCGCAAAGCTGAAGTCCAGAACCTCAAAGTCCGAGTTCAGAACCTCAACGTCGAAGTCCCAGAACTCCAAAGCAAGCGTTCAGAACCGCAAACTCGGGGTTCTGAACCTCGAAGTTGACGCGCGGATCCACAAACCACCGCAAGAGCGTGGCGCGCGAAGCGGTTTGCTCCCACGCCAACGCCAGCGCCACGACGGTGTGGCCGCCCCCTGCCCTAGATGGCGCCTTGAATTTCTGTTGCAGAGAGGAAAAAGCGGGGAGGCTGTTTGAGCGAAGCGAGTGTGCCTCTCCTCCCTCTCTTCGACATAAATTCAAGGAATCCTTCGCCATCTCGGGCGCGCCTTTCTTTGCTTACTTTCTTTGGCAAGACAAAGACAGTGAGTCAGCCCCGGCAAGGGATGAAACCAGGGATGTACCAAAGCAAAAAAACTCAAGCCTTCAAAATCACAACCCCCAACGGCGGCAGCCTCAACACCACCGACTGCCCTTGCCCATGCGCAGCCACATGATCCACATCCACCGCCCCACCGTTCCCGAGATCGCTGCCGCCATACACGGCGGCATCTGTGTTCAGCACTTCGCGCCAGCGCGTGGCCCCATTGGCTGGCGGCACGCCAATGCGATAGCCCTCGCGCGGCACCGGCGTCATGTTTGCGACCACCAGCATCGGGCGTCCCTCGCCATCCAGCCGCAGGAAGGCAAACACGCTGTTTGCCCGGTCGTCGCCGATCACCCAGTTGAAACCCTCGGGTGCACAATCCCGCGCGTGCAGGGACGGCTCGTTGCGGTACAACGCGTTGAGGTCATGCACGAGGCGCTGCACGCCGCGGTGGCGCGGGTCGTCCAGCAGGTGCCATTCGGGTGAGGCATCGTGGTTCCATTCGCCCACCTGGCCAAACTCGCAGCCCATGAACAGCAGCTTCTTGCCCGGGTGCGTCCACATGAAGGCGAGGTAGGCGCGCAGGTTTGCCAGGCGCTGCCATTCGTCGCCGGGCATCTTCCCCAGCAGCGACCCCTTGCCATGCACCACTTCGTCGTGCGAGATCGGCAGGATGAAGTGTTCCGAGAAGGCGTACACCAGGCCGAACGTCATGCCGTCGTGGTGGTGCTGGCGGTATACCGGGTCTCGCTGCATGTAGTGCAGCGTGTCGTGCATCCAGCCCATGTTCCACTTGTAGTCGAAGCCCAGGCCGTTGAACTCGACCGGCGCGGTCACGCCGGGCCATGCGGTCGACTCTTCGGCGATGGTGATGGCGCCGGGGCAGCGTTCATGCACCACGGTGTTCATCTGCTGCAGGAAGGCAACGGCTTCGAGGTTCTCGCGCCCGCCGTAGCGGTTGGGTATCCACTCGCCGGCGCGGCGCGAGTAGTCGCGGTAGAGCATCGACGCGACGGCGTCCACGCGCAGGCCGTCGATGTGAAAGCGCTCGAGCCATTCCAGCGCGCTGGCGATCAGGAAGCCGCGCACTTCGTTGCGACCGAAGTTGTAGATGAGCGTGTTCCAGTCCTGGTGGAAGCCTTCGCGCGGGTCCTCGTGCTCGTAGAGCGCCGTCCCGTCGAAGCGGGTGGGGCCGTGGGCGTCGGTCGGGAAGTGCGCGGGCACCCAGTCGACGATGACGCCGAGGTTGGCCAGGTGGCAGCGGTCGACAAAGCGCGCGAAGGTCTCGGGTGCGCCGAAGCGCGCAGACGGCGCGAACAACCCCAGCGGCTGATAGCCCCAGCTGCCGCCAAACGGGTGCTCTGCCACCGGCAGCAGCTCGATATGCGTGAAGCCCAGCGCGCTGACGTACGGGATCAGCCGGTCGGCCAGTTCATCCCATTGCAGGCTGCGGCCGCCGTCTTCCAGATCGCGCAGCCAGGAGCCGGCATGTACCTCGTAGATGCTGATGGGTGCGTCGGGCTTCTGGCGTTCGGCGCGCGCCTGCATCCATGGCGTGTCGTTCCAGCGCAGCGCAGACGGGTCCGCCACGACCGATGCGGTGGCCGGCGGCGGCTCGGTCTGGCGGGCAACGGGGTCGGCTTTGATGAGCAGATGGCCATCGGCGCCGACCAGCTCGAACTTGTAGCGCGCGCCCGGGCCCACGCCCAGGCCGCTGGGCAGGAACAGTTCCCACACGCCGGCCTGGTGGCGCAGCCGCATGGGATGGCGACGGCCGTCCCACTGGTTGAAGTCGCCGACTACCGATACGCGCTGCGCGTTGGGCGCCCACACGGCAAAGCGCACCCCGGTGATGCCGTCCATGCGCATGGCTTGCGCGCCGAGGCAACCGGCCAGGGCCCAGTGCGTGCCCTCGCTGATGAGGTGCAGATCCATGTCGCCGAGCAGCAAGCCAAAGGCGTACGGGTCTTCGGTTTCCTGCACGGCTTCATGGCTGGTGCCAGCGGGCCAGATGACGCGCAGGCGGTACGCCTGCGGGTGGCCGTACACGTCATCCGCGTCGGCAGGCAGCGGCCCGTGGAAGAGCCCGGTGCGGCCCACGGCCGTGAGCTCGGTGACGATCTCGCCGCGTGCATCGATGGCCTGGACGCGGCGCGCGCCCGGGTAGAACGCCCGCACCGTCCAGCGGGTACCTTCTGCCAGGGCGGCACGATGGGGCCCGAGCACGGAGAACGGATCGCCCAGGCGGCCGTGCGTGAGTGCATCGACCTGTGCCTGCCCGACGCCGGGCGGTAGCGCGGCGGGCGGCTCCGGGGCGGTAGGCGCCGGGCGTGGCGTGGCAAAGTCGAGCGCGGTCACGGTGGGCCTCCGGTTGAGTTTTCCGCGGCGTGTGCGGGCGGTTCTGCGTGCAGCACCCGGCGTGCCACCCGCGCAAGGCCTGCCAGCGGAATCCGCAGCCAGCCGGGCCGGTTGGCGGCTTCGTAGTTCACCTCATACGCGGCTTTCTCCAGCAGGAAGAGATCGAGTAGCGTGAAGTCGATGACGGTCTGGTCGGGCGCGTTCGCCTCCGGCGCGCGGACGGCGGCTGCATAGGCCTCCAGGAAGCGCTCGGTGGACGCCTCACGGAACCGTTCGAGCAGATGGTCGCGGCGTTCCTGTGCGGGGCCGGCCACGTGGTCCGGGCCCTGTCGCATGGCGCCCACCACGTAGTCCAGCGAGCGCAGCAGCCCGGCCACGTCGCGCAGCGGGCTGGACTTGCGGCGGCGCTCTTCCACCGGGCGCGAAGGTTCGCCTTCGAAGTCGATCAGGAAGGCGTCGCCCTGCGCCACCAGCACCTGGCCAAGGTGGAAGTCGCCATGGATGCGCGAAAGCTGCGCACCCAGTCCGTCTTCGGCGTGTTCGCGGGCTGCGAGCAGCAGCGCGTCGCGTTGCGACAGCAGCCATTGCACGTCGGGGTGCGGGTCGTTTTCCTGCTGCCACGCCGCCAGTTGATCAAGCGCGCGCGTGAGCTGGTCGCTCAATCGGTCGCGCCAGTGCGCCACGTCGCTGGCATCGGCGACGCGCGCGCCAAAGTTTGGATCCTCGCTCGGGGCAGCCAGCGCAGCGTGAAGTTCGCCCAGGCGCGTGCCGATCATGCCGATGAAGCCGATATAGCCGGCCAGCGCCTCGTCGGTATCCACACGTGCCTCGGTCACGGCCACCGGCGCTGCTTCGCCATCGCCGGTCGTCACACCCTCCGTCACGACGGCCAGTTCGTCGATCGTGCGGCGCAGGTAGTCCAGCGCCCACGTCCAGGCGTCGCCCTGATTGGGGACGAAGCTCTGCATCACGGCCAGCGTGGAGCGCTCCCCGCCTGCGCTCACGTGCGCGATCTCGCCGATCAGTGCGGCTGTGTTGGCATAGCCCTGGCGCGTCAGGCGGCGCGTCACTTCCACCTCGGGGTGAATGCCCGAGGCAACGCGGCGGATCAGCTTGACGATGACGGCCTCGCCAATCACCAGCGAGCTGTTCGACTGCTCAGCCGCAAGCCAGTGGATGGGCGCGTCCGGCGCAAGCGGCAGCGGGGTGGGGCGCACGCCTGCGGCCTCGGCGGCTTGCGCGGGTTCGGCCAGCCCGGCGATGTTCGGTTCGGGCTCGAAGCACACGGTGCCGTCGTTGGCCTTGAGCGTGACGCCGCGTACGAGGTTGGTGAGCAATGCGCGGGCGAAGGTCTCGGTGGTGAAGGCGTCGGTCAGGTAGCCGACATGGCGGCCGCGCCGCACGCGTGCCAGCGCCAGCTGGATCGGCAGGGCCGGCAGCGTGGCCGATTCCCACGCGATCGACAGGGGCAGCAGGTAGCGCTCGACGCGTTCGCTGCCGTCCGCGTTACCCAGCGTGACGGCAACTTCGTTGAAGAACACTTCGGGGCGTGTCGCCCCGGCCAGCGGGCGGTTGGTGGACGCGGCATCCACCGGCACCGCCGCGCCCCAGACAAACTTCGCGCTGCGCAGCACGCTGTTCTTGGCCGCAAACCAGCGGCGCTTGGGCAGGTAGGTCGGCAGGATTTCGCGCTCGATCAATTGTCGGTGCGCCTCACGCTGCCTGGTGTCGGCCAGCGCGTCGAGCCCCGCGCGCAGCACCAGCGTGGTGAACTCCGGCAACTGCTCGGCGGCTGGCTGCGACCAGCTCGGGCCCGGCTCGTTCTCGCGCAGCTCCAGCCAGTAGAAGGCATAGGGCGGCAGCGTGAGCAGATACGACAACTGACCGATCGGCGGAAACGCCGTCCCGCCAATCAATTCCACCGGCACGCGCTGCGCAAAGGCCGACAGGTCAAGCTCCACGGCCTGTGAGGCGCGCGACAGATTCGCCACGCACAGGATGGGTGCCTCGCCATCCAGCGCACGGATATACGCCAGCACCTTGCGATTGGCCGGGTGCAGGAACTGGATGGCGCCGCGCCCGAACACGCGATGCCGCTTGCGGGTGGCGAGCAACCGGCGCGTCCAGTTCAGCAGCGAATGCGCGTCGCGGCTCTGCGCTTCGACGTTGACGGATTCATAGCCGTACAGCGAGCCCATGATGGCCGGCAGCACGAGCTGCTCGGGGTCGGCGCGCGAGAAGCCGCCATTGCGGTCGGGCGACCACTGCATGGGCGTGCGCACGCCGTCGCGGTCGCCCAGGTGGATGTTGTCACCCATGCCGATTTCGTCGCCGTAGTACATGACGGGCGTGCCTGGCATGGAGAACAGCAGGCTGTTCATCAGCTCGACGCGGCGGCGGTCGCGCTCCAGCAGCGGCGCCAGCCGGCGGCGGATGCCGAGGTTCAGGCGCGCACGGCGGTCGCTGGCGTAGACCTCCCAGAGGTAGTCGCGCTCGGCGTCGGTCACCATTTCGAGCGTGAGCTCGTCGTGGTTGCGCAGGAAGATGGCCCATTGGCATGTGCCGGGCACTTCCGGCGTCTGCCGCATGATGTCGGTGATCGGGAAGCGGTCTTCGCGCGCGATGGCCATGTACATGCGCGGCATCAGCGGAAAGTGGAAGGCCATGTGGCATTCGTTGCCGGCACCGAAGTATTCCTGTGTGTCTTCTGGCCACTGGTTGGCCTCGGCCAGCAGCAGGCGGTTCTTGAACTCCGCGTCCATCGCGGCGCGCAGCTTGCGCAGCACGTCGTGCGTTTCGGGCAGGTTCTCGTTGGAGGTGCCTTCGCGTTCCACGAGGTACGGCACCGCGTCCAGGCGCAGACCGTCCACGCCCAGGTTCAGCCAGAACTTCATGACGCCGATCACCGCCTTGAGCACGCGGGGGTTGTCGAAATTCAGGTCCGGCTGGTGCGAATAGAAGCGATGCCAGTAATAGGCATTGGCCACGGGGTCCCAGGTCCAGTTGGAGGGCTCGGTGTCGATGAAGATGATGCGGGTGCCGGCGTACTTCTTGTCGTGGTCGGACCACACGTAGAAGTCGCGCAGGGCGGAGCCCGGCTTGGCGCGGCGTGCGCGCTGGAACCACGGGTGCTGGTCCGACGTGTGGTTGATGACGAGCTCGGTGATGACGCGCAGCCCGCGCGCATGCGCCTCGGCAATGAAGCGGCGCGCGTCGGCCATGCTGCCGTAGTCCGGGTGCACGCCGCGGTATTCGGCGATGTCGTAACCGTCGTCACGGCGAGGCGATGGGTAAAACGGCAACAGCCAGATCACGTCCACGCCCAGCTCGGCGATGTAGTCGAGCTTGGAGATCAGGCCCGGAAAATCGCCCACGCCGTCATTGTTGGAATCGCAGAACGACTTGACGTGCAACTGGTAGATGACGGCGTCCTTGTACCAGAGCGGGTCGTCCACCAGCAGTGCGGTCGGGTTGCGCGTCATGACGGTTGCTCCTCCGATGGCAGTGCGGGCCGCACGCGCCAGATGGCAAAGGGCTGCTCCGGTTCCAGGCGGATGTGCTGCCGCTTGCCGCGCCATACCGTGCGCTGGGTCGTCACGAGGTTTTCTGCCATCAGCGCGCCATGGTCGGGCAGCCCCCATTGCCACAGCGGCAGTTCGATGTCGCACGCGTGTGCGTGGTGCGGATCGAGATTGATGGCGACGAAGAGCGTGTTATCGCCAAAGCGGTCGGGCGGCAGGGCGTTGGCCCGTTCCGCTGTCGAGGCATCGGGCTGCATGGGCAGCACGGGCGGTGTCGACTTGCTGAAGAACAGGATGTGCTCGCCCGTGGCCGGCTGGAACGTCACGCCCAGGTGCGAGTGCAGCGCCGGGTTGGCGCGGCGGATGCGGTTGAGCAACGCGATCTCGCGCACGATGTTGCCGGGGCGGTTGTGGTCCCACGCGCGCAACTGGTACTTCTCTGAGTCGAGATACTCCTCCTTGCCCGGCAGCGCCTGTCCTTCGCACAGCTCGAAGCCGCTGTAGACGCCCCAGAGCCCCGAAAGCGTGGCCGCCAGCGCCGCGCGGATCAGGAAGCCGGGCCGCCCCGACGTCTGCAGGAACACCGGGTTGATGTCCGGCGTGTTGACGAAGAAATGCGGGCGGAAATATTCGCGCACGGGCGTGCGCGTCAGCTCGGTCAGGTAGTCGATGAATTCCTGCTTGGTGTGCCGCCACGTGAAATACGTATACGACTGCGAGAACCCGATCTTGGCGAGCCGGTACATCACCTTCGGCCGCGTGAACGCCTCCGAGAGGAACACGGCATCCGGATAGCGCGCCCGTACCTCGCCGATCATCCATTCCCAGAACGGCAGGGGCTTGGTGTGCGGGTTGTCGACGCGGAACAATCGCACGCCTTCATCGGCCCAGAACATCACCACGTCGCGCAGCGCGATCCAGAGGGCCGGTTTGGCGTCGTCGGCGTAGAAGTCGACGTTGACGATGTCCTCGTACTTCTTGGGCGGGTTCTCGGCGTACTTGATGCTTCCGTCCGGACGCCAGGCAAACCAGCCTGGGTGCTCGTGCAGCCACGGATGATCCGGCGAACACTGGATGGCGAAATCCAGCGCGAGTTCCAGCCCCTTCTCGCGCGCGGCATCGCGCAGGCGACGGAAATCCTCGAGCGTGCCGAGCTGCGGGTGGATGGCGTCGTGGCCGCCTTCTTCTGCTCCGATGGCGTAGGGGCTGCCCGGGTCGTCGGGCGCGGCGTGCAGGCTGTTGTTACGTCCCTTGCGGTTGGTGTGCCCGATGGGGTGGATGGGCGGGAAATACAGCACGTCGAATCCCATGCCGCGGATGGCCCCCAGGCGGCGGATGACATCATCGAACGTGCCGTGGCGCCGTTCGTCGTCCGATGCGGAGCGGGGAAACAGTTCGTACCAGCTGGCGAATGCCGCGCCCACACGTTCAACCTCGAGCGGGTACGCCACGCTCTCCACGTAGAACGGCCGGTAGTGCGATGCGTGCGCCATCAGTTGCGCGGTGGATGCGTCCAGCAGCAGCTTCAGGCGGTGCGTGGCATCGGCCTCTGCCAGCAGGCGGGCCAGCGTGTGCAACGCGTGTACCGGCGCATCTGCGGGGGCCTGCTCGGCCGCCTGGGCGACCAGCCGCGCGCCTTCTTCCAGTTCCAGCGTCACGTCCAGGCCAGCGGTGTGCTTTTTGTCCAGCTCCGACCGGTACGTGCCGAACGCATCGCGCCACGCGCCGATGGCATAGACGTGCCGCCCCAGGCGTTCAGGCCGGAACGCGCAGCGCCAACGGTCATTGCCCAGCGCCACCATGGGCACGTGCTGCCAGGCGTCTTCATCCTGCGCGCGCCAGAGCAGATGCACCGCGAGCCGGTCATGCCCGTCCATCAGCACGTCGGCTTCGACGACGATATCGTCGCCCACCAGGCGTTTTGCGGCGAACCGGCCATCATCCACGGCGGGCTGCACCTGTTCGATGGCAATGCGCGGCGCGGCGATGGCGGCATCGACGGGCTCCTTTGCCGCCCCGGCCTTCGACCGCGTGCGCCTGGCTGGCTGGCCCGCGGCGCGATGACGCACGGGCGCGTGACGGAACACGCGAAAGACCTGAACGCCCCCCGGCAGCAGATCGATCTCGGTCAGGGGGCGCGCATGCGGCCGCAGTGCCTCGTCGCAGCTGCCCGCCGGTTCGGTCACGAGGTCCAGCGCCACACCGCGGGTAAAGCTGCCCGCCACGCCGGGCAGGAAGTGGTCGGCATGCACCGACACGCCCACGTGGAGATCGGGATTGATGACGACGAGCGTGGCGGCATCACCCGCGCGCAGGTCGGGCCCATCGGCGCGCAGCAGCGCGGTGGCCGGTGCGTCGGGCCCGGTCAGCATGCGGAGTTCGGCATGGGGCGCGAGGGTGCCGGCGTCACGTGCGGCGCGAATGGTGGCATTCACGTCGCGCACCGCATCGCTCAGGTCAAAGGCCGCGTGCGCGTCGATCCATTGCGGGTCGGACGGATCGCCGCGCTCGGCCAGCATCGGCAGCAGCGCCCCGCGTTCAAAGCCCAGCGGCATCAGCCAGCCCGCATCGAGCGAATCGGCCGCGTGGAGGATGCGGCGATAGGCACGCTCGCGGACCACCGCATCACCGAATGCCTGCCCATAGCGCGTGCCGAAGGGCGCTTCCACGGTGGCAATGGGCGGTGCCACGCTGGCGAGCCTTGCGTGTTCCTCCACCATCCAGCCCGCCCGGAAATCCCACCATCGCAGCGACGAAAACGTTGCGTCGAAGCCCGCGCCCGCGAGCGCCTCGATGGCGGCTGCGTCCATGCCCGGTGTCCATGCTAAGAAGCGGGCAGCGGCATCCTTGCGCACGTCAGCGATCAGCGTGCGCCATTGCACGGCGGGCAGGCGCGCCGGCGCCTCGCAGCGGAATCCGCCGATACCGAGCGCCACCCATGCGCGCAGTTGCTGTGCCCACCACGCGAGGACGGCCTCCGCGCGGCGCGGGTCGTCATAACGGAAGGCGGCGACCTCCAGATGCGATGGCGGCAAACGCGGGTCCAGCGGATTGCCGTCTTCGGCGTGGCTGGCGAACCAATCGGGATGATCGGCGCGCAGCGGTGCATCGGTCGCGATGCGGTCGATCACCAGATCGAGCAGCAAGGTCAGCCCGCGCGTCTCGCACGCTCGCGCCAACCCGGCGAGCGCCGGTTCGGCGGCCCCTCCGCCCAGCGCGGCGTGCAAGTGCGCGTGGTCACGCGTGACGAAGACATTGCCGCCTGCGCCCACCGCAAATGGCGGGGCCATCAGTACATGATCAAAACCCAGCGAGGCGATGCGATCGAGCGTGCTGTCCCATCTGTCCAGCCGGCCGATCTGCAGCGGGTGGAGATAGCAGATCGCCGGCGCATAGAGGGGCGTCCCTGGCGGCCGGGCCGGCGGCTTAGTCAGCGTGGCAGCCTGGTTGCCGGAGGGTCGGTCGACCTTGAGGGTCGCCGTTGTCTTGCGAGAGGTGGAAGCCGGTTTGGGTGTCTGGGTCGGAGGCATGCGTGACAGCCGGTCGAACATCAGGCGCGGATCTTCTCGGTGCTGGCGGCGCGTGCCACTGCGTGCGCGCGCACGGCGTCCGGCAGCACGGAGGTGCGGCGGCGCGCGGGCGTGCGTACGGGCGGCTTGTCCGGTTGATGCGCCGGCTGCGGTTCGTGCGCGTCCTGACTCAGATGCGCTGCGGCCAGCGTCAGCGCGGGCATCGGCGTCGCCGCCGGGACCAGCGTCCGATAAAGCGCCACGTACTCGCGCGCCGGCTGCGACCAGCCAAAGTCGGTGGTCATGCCGTTGTATTGCAGGATGCGCCAGGCCTGCGGCTGAGCGAATACGTGCAGCGCGCGCTCCACCGCCGCTGCCATCGCGTCGGGCGAATCCCCGTCGAACAGGAAGCCCGTGGCGCCGCGCCAGGCAGCCTCTGGCGAGCCGCGGTCGGTGATGGTGTCGACCAGTCCGCCCACGCGCGACGCCACCGGCACCGTGCCGTAGCGCATCGCATAGAGCGGTGTCAGGCCGCACGGCTCGAAGCGGCTGCCGTGCAGGAGGATGTCCGCGCCTGCGTGCAGCAGGTGGGCGAGCGGCTCGGTGTAGCCGATCCGGGCTGCCACCTGGCGCGGGTAGCGCGCTGCGAGGTCGGCCATCCCCGCTTCGTAACGGCGCTCGCCGCAGCCGAGCACCGCCACCTGCAGGCGCGGGTTCGATTCCAGCAGTTGCGGCAGGGCCAGCAGTGCGACGTCGGCCATCTTCTGGTGGGTCAGGCGGCTACCCAGGGCCAGCAGCGGAGCCCGCGCATCTTCCGGCAGGCCGAAGCGTTGCTGCAGCGCGCGCTTGGCGACGTGCTTGCCGGTCAGGTCACCGGCAAAGAAGGGCATGGGAAGGAAGGCATCCTTCGATGGATTCCAGACATCGTTGTCGATGCCGTTGAGGATGGCGAACAGGTCCTGCTGGCGTGCGCGCAGCAAGTCTTGCATGCCGCATCCCGCCGTATCGCCGAGGATCTCGCGCGCGTAGGCGTGGCTCACGGTGCTGATGCGATCGGCCCACAGCAGACCCGCCTTCAGGAAGCTGAAGCGGCCCCAGAACTCGGCCGCATGGGCAGCGTCGGCGGGTATGCCGATCTGCGGCGCAACCCCCATCGGGAAGTTGCCCTGGAAGGCCAGGTTGTGCACGGTAAAGACCGTCTTGACCGCCGCGCCGCCTCGCTTGATGAGCATCGGTACGAGACCCGCATGCCAATCATGGGCGTGCACGATGTCGAAGTGCGGGACATCCGGCACGCCGCTCGCCACACGGGCCGCCGCATGGTTGAACGCCGCAAAGCGCAGGGCATTGTCCTCATAGGGCTCGCCGTGATCGTCGAGATACGGATTGCCCGGCCGTGCAAACAGCGCCGGCGCATCGAATACGAGCACGGGGATGCCCTGTGTGCCCATGCGGCCGCTCAGCAGGCGCGCATGGCCGCCCGGCAGGTCGGTCCATTCGCACACCGTGCGCGCGTGCCTGACCTGGGCGATGGCATTGGGATATCCCGGCAACATCACGCTCAGTTGCACGCCGGCCCGCTGCAATGCGCCTGCGCACGCACCGACCATATCTCCAAGTCCGCCGGTCTTGGCCAGCGGCACCGCTTCTGAAGCCACAAAGAGGATGTTCAGCGACAAGGTCATGCTCCCGGGGGAACCGCCCTCGCTGGCCCATGGCCCAACCGCATGAGCAGTGGACGGTGCCTGCGCGTGGCGGAGGTTTGCGATCCTTCGCATCGCGCAAGAGCTATGCCAGTCGGACAGACGCTGACAGGGCAGCAAGCGTAGCCTGCTGCGCCTTGGCTTCAGGCGCCCCGGGGCCGGTGCAAGCAGGTGCGGGGTGTGCAACCTGGGCATGCACTGTGTAATTTCGCCCATCCTGGCCAAGGCGCGCCCGCCTCGTGATGCGCCACGGCCTAATAGAAAAAAACAATCGATAAAATCATATCAATCAACTTGTGCAATTGAATGAACGACGCTACGATTCCTTCCGTTGTCAACCAAGCAACCTACTGAAAACCACTATGTCGCTGATCAATACTCAAGTCCAACCGTTCAAGGCCCAAGCGTTCCATAACGGCAAGTTCATCGAAGTCACGGATGAGTCGCTCAAGGGCAAGTGGTCCGTGCTGATCTTCATGCCGGCCGCGTTCACCTTCAACTGCCCGACCGAAGTCGAAGACGCCGCTGAACACTACGCCGAGTTCCAGAAGGCAGGCGCCGAGGTCTATGTCGTCACGACCGACACGCACTTCTCGCACAAGGTGTGGCACGAAACCTCGCCGGCCGTGGGCAAGGCACAGTTCCCGCTGGTGGGCGATCCGACCCACACGCTGACCAACGCTTTCGGCGTGCACATTCCGGAAGAAGGCCTGGCACTGCGCGGCACGTTCGTGATCGACCCGCAAGGCGTGATCAAGACGATGGAAGTGCACGACAACGCCATCGCCCGCGACGTGAAGGAAACCCTGCGCAAGCTCAAGGCCGCCCAGTTCGTCGCCAACAACCCGGGCAACGTGTGCCCGGCCAAGTGGAACGAAGGCGCCAAGACGATCAAGCCGTCGCTGGACCTGGTCGGCAAGATCTAAGTTGTAAAGGCTGTTGCTGCAGACATGCAGCGCGAAAAACGGCCGGCTCTGCCGGCCGTTTGCTTAAGGGCGCAGGCATGTGCCGCGCCCTGTCACTGAATCAAAACGAATAAAGGAAGTCGTCATGCTGGATGCTGATGTCAAGGCCCAACTGAAGGCCTACCTCGAACGCCTCGTGCAGCCCATTGAGCTGGTCGCCAACGTCGATGACAGCGAGGGCTCCCGCGACATGATGGACTTGCTGCGCGACGTGGCCGAGCAGTCCAGCATGATCGTGCTGACCGAACAACGCGATGCCGCCGAGCGCGCACCGTCGTTCCTGATCCGCCGCACCGGCGCCGATGTGAGCGTGCGTTTTGCCGCCATCCCGACGGGTCACGAGTTCACCTCGCTCGTGCTGGCGCTGCTGCAGGTGGGCGGCTATGCGCCCAAGCTCGAAGCCGACGTCATCGAACAGATTCGCAATATCGAAGGGGATTTCCGCTTCGAGACCTACATGTCGCTCACGTGCCAGAACTGCCCGGACGTGGTCCAGGCGCTGAACGTGATGTCGGTCATCAACCCGCGCATCCAGCACGTCGCCATCGACGGCGCGCTGTATCAGGGCGAAATCGAGGCGCGCCAGATCATGGCCGTGCCGACCGTGTTCCTGAACGGCGAGACGTTCGGCACGGGCCGCATGGGCGTGGAAGAGATCCTCGCCAAGATCGACACCGGCGCTGCCGCGCGTGATGCTGAAAAGCTCGCCGCCAAGGAAGCGTTTGACGTGCTGATCGTGGGTGGTGGCCCGGCCGGCGCGGCGGCTGCCGTGTACGCGGCACGCAAGGGCGTGCGCACCGGCGTGGTGGCCGAGCGTTTTGGCGGGCAGGTGCTCGATACGCTGGGCATCGAGAACTTCATCTCCGTGCAGGAGACCGAAGGGCCGAAGTTTGCCGCCGCGCTGGAGCAGCACGTGCGCCAGTACGACGTCGACATCATGAACACGCAGCGCGCGGTCAAGCTCACGCCGGCAGACAAGCCGGGCGGCTTTGCCGAGGTGACGCTGGCCAACGGCGCGGTGCTCAAGGGCCGCTCGGTCATCCTGTCTACGGGCGCCCGCTGGCGCAACATCAACGTGCCGGGCGAGCAGGAATACAAGAACAAGGGCGTGGCGTACTGCCCGCACTGCGATGGCCCGCTGTTCAAGGGCAAGCGCGTGGCGGTCATCGGCGGCGGCAACTCGGGCGTGGAAGCGGCTATCGACCTGGCGGGCCTGGTGAACCACGTCACGCTGCTGGAATTCGCCAGCGAGCTGAAGGCCGATGCCGTGCTGGTGCGCAAGCTGCAAAGCCTGCCGAACGCGACCATCGTGACCAACGCGCAGACCACCGAGATCACCGGTGACGGCCAGAAGGTCAATGGCCTGCGTTACAAGAGCCGCGTGGATGGCGTCGAGCACACTGTCGCGCTCGAAGGCGTGTTCGTGCAGATCGGTCTGGTGCCCAACACCGAATGGCTGGATGGTACGCTTGAGCGCAACCGCTTTGGCGAGATCGTCGTCGATGCACGCGGCCAGACCAGCGCGGAAGGTGTGTTTGCGGCAGGTGATGCGACCACGACGCCGTTCAAGCAGATCATCATCGCCACGGGTGAGGGTGCCAAGGCCGCGCTGTCGGCGTTCGACCACCTGATCCGCGTACCGCTGGCCGAAGCGGCCTGATGCGGCGACCACGTGGGACCAGGCCGGGCAGCGCGAAAGCGGGCCCGGCTTTTTTGTCGCAGGTTGGCGGCCGATCGCGGTAAGGCATCCCGGCGGGTAGATGCCGTTTGGCTTGCGAGGCGCTGGCGCGCTCCCAACGTCTGCAGCCGGCCGCCTCACCGGGCGCGTCGGTCACGTGCTGAGGATACGGAACAACCTCCCCGCAGCACACGCCACAAAACTCTTGTAATGCGAATCATTCGCGTTTATAGTGACGCCATCGACGTCGTTGCAGTCATGGAGTCTGCCTCCCGGGGTGCAACGCATTGAACCGCCTTTCGTCATGCGCGCCTGCCGGCAGGTCTACGGCGCGCTGGCAATCGATCTTTTGTGGGGACCGCTCTGACACACAGAGCGTTTGGCCGTAGCAAGCCGCCCGACAGTCGGGAAAGCACTCAGACCCCGCTTTCCCGACTGCGACTTTCCCGGGCCGCCAGCCATGCCGTTTTTTTTTCCCTGTCGCGGCGCTGTTTTCGATTGGCTCGACCGCTGCGCACGCCCTATCCACCTCGCATCCGAAACGCACATCAGGCCATGCCAAATTCGACCGACCTGCGACGGGCCGGGCTCAAAGCCACGTCGCCGCGCCTCAAGATTCTGGAAATCCTTGCCGGCGGCACGGAGCACGGTCGCCACCTGAGCGCGGAAGACGTGTATCGCCAATTGCTGGCTGCCGAGTTGGATGTCGGCATTTCAACGGTCTATCGCGTGCTTAACCAACTGGTGGATGCAGGCGTGCTGCTGCAACATACCTTCGAGGCGAGCCACGCCGTCTATGAGATGGACGAGGGCGCGCATCACGACCACCTGATCTGCCTGTCATGCGGCTGCGTGGAGGAATTTCACGACGATGCCATCGAGGCACGGCAGGAGCGCGTGGCAAACGACCGCGGTTTCGTGCTGCGCGATCACGCGCTGGCGCTTTACGGTCTCTGCCCAGGCTGCCAGGAGCCTGCTGGCGCTTCACACTGATGTGACGCGGTAACGCCCTGAAACATCATCGGGGCAATCTTGGCGAAACTCATCGGGTGGCAAGGGTTCCAACACACCGTGTTACCCAGGAGATGCCGATGCGACGCCGTCTGAAATCCGAAGATGAACTCAAGAGCCTGCTAGCCCGCTGCGTCCAGCAACATCCGGAATGTGCACAGTGCGAGTTACGTGCAATGTGCGTTCATCGTCCGGATCACACCGGCTGCAACTGGAGCGCGGAGTTCGACTTCCAGACCGAGGATGAGGAAGTGGCCATTCGCGGCCTCTCCGTCGCCAAGCGTCTGCTGATGCGGGCGCGCACGCAGTACAACGTCGCGCGCTGATCGCGCTAACCCTTCGCCTGCCGGGCGATGCGTTCCAGTAATTCGCGGGCGCTCTCGCTGTGTCCTTGCTGCGCCAGCAGGCGTGCGTTGAGCACCAGGTTTTCGAGCACCAGCTTGGCAATGCTCGCCGTGAGCGAGACGATGACTTCGTCCTGGCTGAAGTGGGCATCTTCCATTTGCGACAGCTGGCGCGACACCAGCTTGCAGACCAGGTCGCGCAGCATCTGCTCGTCGAAGGGCAGGTTGGCGAAATCCACCGGGTCTTCCTTCTCGACTTCCGCAATCAGCTGGACCAGCAGTTCTTCGGTCATGATGCGTCCCCCGTTCAGGTTTGGACCAGTCTACGCTTCACGCCTCAAAAACAAAACGGGCCCGCACAATGCGAGCCCGTTGGCGTGGTGACGCCGCGTCGCGCCTGCTTACTTGCGGCGCATGAAGTGGATCGGCTGCGCAACGTCCGCCGGCGGCGACGAGCTTCCCGAGGCGCAACCGCTGCAGCCGCTGCCGCATGCGCTGCCAGAGAGCGGATCGGAGTGGCATGAAGGCGCCTCGCCCGGCGTCAGCAGCCGCTGGCCGAAGGCTTGTACCCAGTCTGGGCGTGATGGCCGATCGCACCAGCCAGCCACGCGTGCCATCGCCCGTGCGCGCATGGCCGGCGCGTAGCGGCCGGTCATCGACAACGCGCTCAGTGCCACCACCGTGGCGACGACGCCGGTTTCGACAACGTGGTACACGCTCATGTCAGCACCCGTGTGATCTGGTAAGTGGCGAATGCGGCCAGGTAGGCCAGGGCGAAGAGGTAACCGGCGGTGCCGGCCATCACCTTCCAGGAGTTGGTTTCGCGGCGGATCGTGGCCAGCGTCGAGATGCATTGCGGCGCGTAGACGTACCACGCCAGGAAGGCCAACGCGGTTGCCAGCGACCATTGCTGCGCGATGACCGGCGCCAGTTGCGCCGCGGCATCCTCATGCGTGGCAGAGAGCGAGTACACGGTCGCCAGCGCACCCACTGCGACTTCACGCGCGGCCATGCCGGGAATCAGCGCGATGCACATCTGCCAGGTGAACCCGATCGGCGCGAACACGACTTCCAGCGCCCGGCCGATGTGGCCGGCAAGGCTGTAATCGATGGCCGGCATCGTGGCGTTGGCCGGCGGCGCGGGGAAGCTCGACAGGAACCACAGCAACACCATCATCTTGAGGATGACCGTGCCGATACGGCGCAGGAAGATGCGGGCACGCTCGATCAGTCCCACGGCGAGGTTGCGCACGCTCGGCAGGCGGTACGACGGAAGCTCCAGGATGAGCGGGTGTTCATTACGATCCCGCTTGAGATACTTCAGCACGTAGGCCACCACCAGCGCCGACACGATGCCCGCCATGTAGAGCCCGAACAGCACCAGGCCCTGCAGGTTGAAGATGCCGCCCACCTGCCTCACGGGGATGAACGCGCCGATCAGCAGCGCGTACACGGGCAGCCGCGCGGAGCACGTCATCAGCGGCGCGACCAGGATCGTGACGAGCCGGTCGCGCGGGTCCTGGATGGTGCGGGTGGCCATCACGCCGGGAATGGCGCACGCGAAGCTCGAAAGCAGCGGGATGAACGAACGGCCCGACAGCCCCGCACCCGCCATCAGACGGTCGAGCAGGAAGGCCGCACGCGGCAGATAACCGGATTCTTCCAGTGACAGGATGAAGAGGAACAGGATCAGGATCTGCGGCAGGAAGACCAGCACGCTGCCCGTGCCCGCGATGATCCCGTTGACCAGCAGGCTCTTGAGCATGCCGTCGGGCATCACCGCGCTCACCCACACGCCAACGGCCTCGACGCCGCCCTGGATGCCGTCCATCAGGGGCTTTGCCCACGAGAACACCGCCTGGAACATGAAGAACATCAGCACGGCCAGCAGGAGCAGACCCAGCACCGGGTGCAGCACGATGCGGTCGAGCCGGTCGTCCAGTTCGGCCGTGCTGCGCGGCATGGTCACCGCGGCATCGAGCAGGCGCTTGACCTCGACATGCGGATCGGCGTCGGGCGGCAGGCCCACCGGCACCGCCGGCAGTCTGGCGTGATCGATATGTGCGACGAGGTCGGCCGCGCCGTTGCGCCTGATGGCAACGGTCTCGACGACCGGCACGCCGAGGGCCGCTTCCAGCTTGGCGCGATCGATCCGGATACCCCGGCGTTCGGCGGCGTCCACCATGTTGAGCGCCAATACCATCGGCAAGCCCAGGCGCTGCAACTCCAGGACGAAGCGCAGGTGCAGGCGCAGGTTCGTGGCATCGACCACGCAGACCAGCAGGTCGGGTCGCGGCTCGCCACGGAACGTGCCCAGGCAGATATCCCGCGTGATGGCTTCGTCCGGGCTGGTGGCGACCAGGCTGTAGGCACCAGGAAGATCGAGAATCTGTACGTGCCGGCCTGACGGCGCGGTAAAGCGGCCTTCCTTGCGCTCGACGGTCACGCCCGCATAGTTGGCCACCTTCTGCCGGCTGCCCGTCAGGAGGTTGAACAGCGCCGTTTTGCCGCAATTCGGGTTGCCTACCAGGGCAACGCGCAGCGCGGATGGGGTAGCGGAGGAGGAAGAAGCGTGCATCTGCATGAGGCCGGATAAGCGAAGCCGGAAAGCGGCGGCGGTTGGCGCGGGCTACGCCGCCTCGCGCACTTGCGCTGGCGGGGCGGTCTTGCGCGCGATGCCGCCTGGCGTGGCAGCCTGCGTGGCGGCCTCGGTGCGCACACGCACGCGGGCGGCTTCCTGGCGGCGCAGCGCAAAGCGCGTAAAGCCGACCTGCACCACCAGCGGATCGCCGCCAAACGGACCGACGGCCACCACGCGCACCTCTTCCCCCGCCACGAACCCAAGTTCGCGCAGGCGCTGGCTGATGGGGTCGGCGGTCTCGCGGTCTTCAACGTGATCCACCACCGCCGTTGCCCGGCGGGAAAGCTCGGAAAGCCGCATCGTGTGTGATCGTTAACGTGTTACTTGCGGAAAGGATACGCGAGTCGCGTGAATGCGAATCGTTTTCATTGTATCGCAACATGGCGCACTGCAGACTGCGGCAGGGTGTCGCCAGGATGGATATTTTGGAGGAGGGCTGCACTGGGCCTATTGATGCTCGAGGCGCCCCCTGAAACGTTGCGCCGAAGGCACAGAATGGGGCTGGCGCCCGCAAAACCGCTGGCTGCGCAGGGTTTTTGCCAAATTACCTTATCCTGGGTATTGGCGCGAATGACGGTCATTGCCTATGCTTCAACTGCGCTGAACTTCCCCGTTCAAAGCGTATTCTTGAGGCCACCGGGTACCGCTATCCGGTGGCTTTTTTCATGTGCGCTCGTCTGCGCGTCTTTCAATCGGTGGCGATGGCGCCTCGGCCTTCGTTCTTCGCCCGGTAGCAGGCTGCGTCGGCGCGTGCCAGGAATGCGCCGGCGTCCGCATCGTCGGTGCGCAGTTCCACCACCCCTTGTGACAGGGCGATCTCGGCACGGGCGCCAGCAGCCCGAACCGGCTGCCGTGCGAGCGCCGCACGGATCCGGTCTGCGAATGTGACTGCCGCCTGCCGGTCGCAGTGGGGCAGGATCACGGCAAACTCATCTCCGCCGAGCCGGGCGACGTGGTCCTGCGTACGTGTGCTTTGCACGATACGTTCCGCGACGCCGCGCAGTACGTCGTCGCCTGCAGCGTGCCCGTAGCGGTCATTGATGGCCTTGAAGCCATCCAGATCGATCAGGATGAGCGCCATGGGCGCGCGTGCCGCCGGGTTGCCGCTGCGGTGCGCCTCGAATTGCGCGCGCAAAATGGCGTCGAAGCCGCGCCGGTTCAGCAGGCCCGTCAATACATCGTGCGTGGCGTCCCAGGCAATGCGCTGCACGGTCTCGCGCGTGGCCGAGACATCGCGCAGCACCAGCACGCCGCTTCCGGAGGTGCCCGGCAGCGGTCCCCAGGAAAGCTCGACATCGTGGCGTTGGCCATCGAAGCGCTCCAGGCGCAGGCTGCCTGACAGCTTGCCGCCTGCACGAAGCAGTTGCGTCGGGATGACGCGCCTTCCGCTGTCGTGCTCGACGAGATGCAGCAGGCGGTTGATCGATTGACCGACGGCCCGCGCGGGGTGCACGCCGATGAGCGTCTCGATCGCACCGCTGGCATGGGTGACGCTGCCGTCGCCGTCAATCGTAAGCAGTGGCTCCTGGATGGCGTCGAGCACGAGCAAGGCCGAACGGACCTCCTGTTCGAGCGCCTCCTTGACCTGCTGCTCGCGGGTGCTGTCCACCACCGCAACGATCCATCCGGCCAACGGTGCACCCGGTCCGCCGATGGGCCTCGCCGTCAGCAACACCGCCCCGATGCCGGCGCCCTGACCCGTGGTGATGACCATCGGCTGGTCTGCCAGCGCCAGCGGTGTGCGCGGCAGTAGCGACAGCGCAGCAGCGACAGCGCGTGCGACGGGGCAGGCGGGGACGTCGTCCTCGGCTTGCAAGGCGTTGCCGATGGCGTGCGCGCTGATCCCGAGCAATCGTTCGAACCGCACGTTGGCAAATGACACGACCAGCGCGCGATCCAGAAACGCCAGCCCCACCGGCGCCTGTTCCGCCAACCCGCGAAAGAAGGCGACATCCTGCTCGCTGGCCGCCAGCGCCCCTTCCCAATGCTGGGCGAGCAGCCCGATGCGGGCGGCCAGTGCGCCTACTTCGGTGGCCGGGTCAAAGGCGGATGTTGTGGGGTCCGCGAGCTCGGCCAGGCGGGAGAGCGGGCCCGGAGGCTGCGCATCTTGCAGCGGGGGGCGGCCGGAAGCCGGCGCCACCGGGTGGATCGGCATGCCGCCCTCCACCTCGTGACGCAGCCGCTCGAGGGGGCTGACGGCGCGTTCGATCCAGAACCATGCGAGCAGCAGGCATACGGCACCAAACGCGATACCGGCGGCGATGAGCGTATGCGTCGTACGCGCAGCGCCGGCGTAGGCCTCCCGCGCCGGCCACCAGACCCCGATGCTCCAGGGCACGGCATTCAGGCGTCGATATCCCACAAGGACGGCAGGCTGACCGGGCAGGGCGATCTCGCTGCCCGGGTTCCACTGCCTGGCGGCGGCGCGCTTCGGGGCAGGCATGGCCGCCAGGTCGGGTGCGGGTTGCAGCAAGCGCGAGCGGTCCGGCGCGACGATATAGTTGCCCGCCTCCGAAACGATGACGACGCGGCCCGTGCGCCTTAGCCGGATGGCTTCCAGGTCCGTGAACATCGGATTGCGCGACAGCTCGATCGAGCCGATCACCAATCCCGTGAAACGGCCGTCGTCGCCGTGCAGCGGCATGGCGAACGAGGCCACGGGGCGGTTGCCCGCCGGCGCCAGGAACGGCTCGGGCATGACGAGCCGCTGCGTGCTGCGCGCAGCCAGGAAGATCGGATGGTTGGCCATGTTGTCGCCGCGTCGGCCCGGCAATGGCGGCGCGTCGGCCAGGATGGTGCCGTCGGCGCCCACCAGCAGAACGTTGTCGAATGCGCCCCGCAGCTCTGCGTGGGCGTCCAGCCACGCCTGGCCGTCGGCCGGCGTGCGCGGGGCGCTGGCGGGTTCGGCGGAGCTGGAGAGGCGGTCGATGATGTCGGTCAGCCGCGCGTCGATGGGGCGCGCCGCCTGCGACATCACCTCCTCCAGCCGGCTGCCGATTTCCTGCCGCGTATCGTCATAGACGGTGGATACCGCTACGGCGATCAGCCCCGCAAACGGTATCAGCGCGGCCACCACCACGCCCGGCAGCAGACGAAACAGCAGGCGGCGCGGAATGGTGAGCGGGGATGGGGACGACATGGGCCCGGATTGTAGAACCAGTTTGCCGTTCGAGACGCTCTGCATGTCAAGAAAACCGGCTTCATTACAACAGTTGTCCAGCCGCTATCCGCAAGTTGCGTGCGATAGGAATTGCTAGCAAAATGCTTGCGCACTGCGTCAGCCGTTGTCCGGCACGATGCTGCAACTGCATCGTGCGCTTGGGGTGCGGTTCCTTAGCCGCGCATCGTGCAGCCTCTCTCCATACCAAGGCTCTACCGGTCATCCAAGTGCCGAAGCACGCTTTCTTTCCGACTACGCTTCGCGGCCGCTTGCTCGCACTGGCCGCGGTGGCCGCCTTGCCGGCCATTGTCGTGGCGGTGGCTGGCGTGGCGCTCTACCGAGACCGGCTCAATGACCACCTTGCCCAGCGCCTGACCCACGAGACCGAGGCCGCCGCCGCACGCGTCGGCATGGTGTTGTCCAACGCCAACGAACTGCTCTCCGTGCTGGTGGCCGATGACGCCGCCTTGCGCATGGACCCGCAAGAATGCAGCCGCTTCGTCAGCCGCGTCTTCCATAACCAGAACGAACTGGCCAATCTCGGCATCATCGACGCGCGCGGCAAGCTGGTCTGTACGCCGAGCATCGCGAGCCTTGGCGTCGATCTGTCCGACCGCGAGTACGTCAACGACGTGCTGGCAACCGGCCAGCCCGCCCTGTCGACGTTCGTGACGGGGCGGGCTTCCAACCAGGCGGTGATGGTTTCCGCCCGGCCCATGACTGGCAACGACGGGGCCATTCGCGGCGTGGCCTATGCGGCCGTGCGCCAGGCGGCTTTGATCGCTGCGGCCGCCGGCGGCATGCCCGGCGCGCCGGTCTACCTGGTGGATGCCTCCGGCACCGTGCTGTCCATCAATGGCTTGATGCCGGCGGCCCAGGTGCCGGCCATCGTGAAGGGGCCGCTGGTCGCGATGGCCGGCCAGGAGCCGGCCGAACCGGTGCTGGTGGACGACGCCGATGGCGTGCGCCGCGCCTACGCAGCCGTGATCGTGCCGCATGCCGCTGCCGGGCGGCTGCGCGTGGTGCGCGGCGTGGACGCGTCCGACATCATCCGCCAGCAGCGCGACATCACGCTGGCCGGCGGCGGTGCCATCGTCTTGATGATCGTGCTGCTGCTGGCCCTGATCCAGCTGGCGATGCGGCGGCTGGTGCTACCGCGCGTCGATGCGCTGGTCGATGCGGCGCGCCATTACGCTGCGGGCGACTTCTCGGCTCGCGTGGTCGAACAGGGCCCCGCGCGCGATGAGCTTTCGCTGCTCGAAAGAACATTCGACGAGATGCGCACGGCCATCGCGCGCCACGACGCCACGGTGCACCGCCTGACCGAGCGCTTCCAGCGCGTCGCGCGCGCCACCAATGACTGGATCTTCGACTGGGATATCGCCACGGGCGAATCCTGGGCCAACGCCAGCCTGCATCGACTGCTGGGCAGCGACGCACTGCTTGGCCCGGGCGATGGCGACGGCGTGTCGCGCACGCTGACGTTCCATCAATTCGTGCATCCGGAGGACGTTGACGCATTCGGGAAGGAGCTGCGCGCCGTGCTGCATTCGGAGCGCGACAGTTGGCACACGGTCTGCCGCGTGATCGATGCCAGCCGCGCCACGCGCACGGTGGAGATCCGTGCGAGCGTCTATCGCGGCAAGGACGGTCGCGCCATCCGCATGGTCGGTGGGGTGACCGACATTTCGCAGCGCTCGGCCATGGAGCAGGATCTGCGCGCGAGCGAGGCGAACCTGAGCGTGGCCGAGCAGATTGCGCAACTCGGCAGCTGGCGCTGGGATGTCCTGCGTGATTCCGCCACGTGGTCTTCGGGGATGTACGTGCTGACCGGTACGCCGCCCGGCCCGCCGCCCACCTTTGCGCAGCAGGCGCAGTTCTTCACCGCCGAGAGCTACAACCGCCTGCGCGAAGCCGCCAGCCGCGCGGTCACCGAGGGCGAGCCGTATTCGTTGGAGCTCGAGATGATCCGGCGCGACGGCGAGCACCGCTGGGTGCTCTCGCGCGGCAACATCGAGCGCAACGAACGCGACGAGGTGGTTGCCCTGTTCGGCACCATGCAGGACATCACGGAGCGGCGCGAATCCGACGAGCAGCTGCGGCTGCTGCGCCGCGTGGTCGAGTCGGTGCCTTCGGGCATCACCGTGGCCGATGCGCAGCGGCCCGATCTGCCCGTGGTTTACGTCAACCCGGGTTTCGAGCGCATGACGGGCTACCGTGCCGAAGAGGTGCTGGGCCGCAACTGTCGCTTCCTGCATTCTTCGGAACCCGGGCAGCCTGCGCTCAACGAGGTGCGCGCCGCGCTGCGCGAGGAGCGTGAAATCCGGGTGCTGCTGCGCAACTTCCGCAAGGATGGCCACCCGTTCCTGAACAACTTCCTGCTCTCGCCGGTGCGCGACGCCAAAGGGGCCGTCACGCACTATGTCGCCATCCAGGACGATGTGACCGAGCAGGAAATGACGCGCGCCCGCCTGGCGCAGCACGCGACCATCGATGCGCTCACGGGCCTGCCCAACCGCACGCTGCTGTCTGACCGCGTGCAGCAGGCGGTGGAAATGGCGGCACGCCAGCGCAGCCGCTTCCACGTGGTGCTGGTCAACATCGACCGCTTCAAAGTCATCAACGACAGCCTGGGTCACCTGCTGGGCGACGAGGTGTTGCGCCGTGTCGCTGAGCGCCTGCGCGATGAGGCCGACACCGTCGATACCGTGGCGCGCTTTGGCGGCGACGTGTTTGCGCTGGTGATTTCGCATGCGGGTTCGCGCGGCGTCGAATTCGGCTTTGACCTGTTTGCCGATCCGATCCGCGTCGAAGGGCACGAGGTGTTCGTGACGGCCAGCATTGGCGTGGCCGAATACCCGGCGCACGGCGCAGACGCCGATACGCTGATCCGCCATGCCGAGATGGCGATGTATTCCGCCAAGCAGAACGGCCGCAACCGGCTGGAGTTCTTTGCGCCGGAGATGGACATCGGCGTGTCATACCGGCTGAACCTGGAGCATCAGATCCGGGCCGCGCTGGAGCAAGGCCAGTTCCGGCTGCTCTATCAGCCGCAGATCGACACCAGGGACGGCCGCGTCTGCGGGCTCGAAGCGCTCATTCGCTGGATCCACCCGACGCGCGGGCTGCTGCCGCCGGCGGCGTTCATTCCGGTGGCCGAGGAGAGCGGGCTGATCGTCGACATTGGCAACTGGGTGCTGGCGGAAGCGGCGCGGCAGCGCGCCGAATGGCACGCGCGTGGTCTGGCCGACGATCTGACGATCGCCGTGAACGTGTCGCCGCTGCAGTTCAAGCGCGGCACGGTGCTGCCGACGCTGCTCAAGCTGCAGCGCCAGTATGGTCTGGGCTCTGGTTTCCTTGAACTGGAGGTGACCGAGTCGATGCTGATGGAAGGCACCGAGCGCACCATCGAAGACCTCACCGCGATCCGCCAGCTTGGCGTGCGCATCGCCATCGACGATTTCGGCACGGGGTATTCGAGCCTGGCGTATCTGAAGCGCCTGCCGATCGACCTCATCAAGATCGACCGTGCCTTTGTCAAGGACATCGACCGCGATTCCAACGACGCCGCGATCTGCACGACCGTCGTGGCGCTTGCGCACAACCTGGGCGTGACGGTGTGCGCGGAAGGCGTGGAGGACGCGGTCCAGTCGGCTTTCCTGACGTCGCACCGGTGCGACGTGCTGCAGGGCTATCACTTCAGCGAGCCGCTGCCGCCCGATGCGGTGACGGCGCTGCTGGAGCGCGACGCGCGCTTCGTCCTATAGCTGGCGAAAGCGCGCTCGTTCCCGCCGTGGCACGTGCCCCCGAGAGGTGCGCTACGCCCGGAATACCGCGACAGCGTGTTTCAGATCTTCGGATTGGCGCGCCAGCACCGAGGTGGCTGCGGCCGCTTCTTCCACCAGGGTGGCGTTCTGCTGCGTCACCCCATCGAGTTGCGAGACCGAGGCATTGATCTGCGCGATACCGCTGCTCTGTTCGCGCGAACTGGCCGAGATTTCCGACATGAGCTGCGTGACGGTCTGCACGGATTGCACGATCTGCGTCATCGTGGCGCCGGCCTTGTGCACCAGTTCGACCCCGTCGCGCACGGATTGATCGGAAGCGCGGATGATCTCCTTGCTCTGCGCGGCCGCCTGGGCGCTGCGCTGCGCCAGGCTGCGCACCTCGCCCGCCACAACGGCAAAGCCGCGGCCCTCCTCGCCCGCGCGCGCGGCTTCCACCGCGGCATTGAGTGCGAGGATGTTGGTCTGGAAGGCGATGCTCTCGATGGTCGCAATGATCTCCGTCACGCGCTGGCTGTCGGCGCGGATGGCGTCCATGGTGTGGACGACCTGCTGTACCACCTGGCCGCCGTCGGCAGCGATGGTGGAGGCCTGTTCGGCCAGCGCGCTGGCTTCGCGGGCGTGGTCGGCGTTCTGCGCCACCATCGACGTGAGCTCTTCCATGCTCGAAGCGGTTTCCTCCAATGCGGCGGCTTGCTGTTCCGTGCGGGCCGACAGATCGTGGTTGCCCGCCGAGATCTGCAGGGTGCTGTGCGCCACGTTGGACGCGCCGTCCTGAATATCTCGCACGATGGAGGACAGGCTCGCACGCATGGTGCCCATGGCGCGCATCACCTCGCCCACTTCATCGCTGGAGCGCACGGCCACGGTGGTTGTCAGGTCGCCGGCGGCCAGGCGCGTGGCAAGGGTGGCGGCTTCTTCCAGCGGGCCGATCAGGGTACGGGCGAGCAGTACGCCCGAGAGCGTCGCGAGCCCCGCGCAGCCTACGCCAGTGAGCCATAGCCAGTCGCGGCTGAGCACCAGCCATGACGTGCCGTGCAGGTCGGCCGCTTCCAGGGCGATATGCGCCCAGAGTGTGCCGATGAGGATCGCCACGGCAATCAGGCTTTGCAGCCCGATCACCTTGAAGCGCAGGCTGTCGCGCTGGAACAGGTTCAGGCCGCGGCGCCACCCGGTGCGCAGGATGCGGCCCGCGCGCACGGCGTAGGACCGGTCGCCCTCATTGATGGCGGTGTAGGCGCGTTGCGCCCGCGCGATCTGCGCGGGGGTGGCCATGGAGCGCACCGACGTGTAGCCCGCGATGGTGCGGTCCTGGAACACCGGCGTGACGTTGGCAAGCACCCAGTAGAAGCCACCGTCCTTGCGGCGGTTCTTGACCAGCCCGCGCCAGGCCCGTCCTGCCTTCAAGGTGGCCCACAGATCGGCGAAGGCCGCCTCGGGCATGTCAGGGTGGCGCACGAGGTTATGCGGCGAGCCCAGGAGTTCTTCCTGCGAATAGCCGCTGACACGCACGAACGCCGGGTTGGCAAAGACGATACGGCCCTTGGGGTCGGTCCGTGAAATGAGGTAATCCGTCGGGGTGAGGGCGGTTTCGGCTTGGGTGACCGGTAGGTTCTTGCGCATGATGATGCCGCGCTTCTTGGGCGCGGATAAACGAAAGTGGACGGAAATCCTCCCTTTCATCGGCAGGCCGGCGAGGCACTGAAGGCTGCGCCCGTGGTGCGCTTTGATCTGCATCAACCTGCCCGTGCGCCCGCAAATGGGCATGCCCGTTGCTAAATTGACCGCAATGCGTCGCGCAGACGCTGAAGACGGAGGAATGAAGTGCACAAGATCCGTGGGGATGTCGAGATCGTCCCGCATGTGACGCCTGCCGGGGCACGCGGCTGGGAGGCGCGTATCGAGGTGGTGTTTCGCAGCGAGGAGGGCCACTCGCTCGCCGGCTCACGGCCTGTGCGGCCGGGCTGCACGTTTGGCTCACCGCGGGAGGCGATGGATGCCGCGCTCCTGTACGGGCAGCGGCTGGTGCGCGATTGGGTGCGTGGGGCAGCCCCTTCCGACGCGGAGTCTGTCGCTTGAACCGGCGGCGTGCCAGTCAACGCGCCTCGCGGGCCTTGCGCGCCTCGCGCGAGAGGCCGGCTGTCCAGTAGCCCTTGGCATGGATGGCGTCATGCGGCACGGCCCAGGCGCCTTCGAGCAGCGTACGCACCGGCTTGAGCAACGAGGCCTCGCCGGCAAGAAACACCTGTGGCGTGCCGGGCGGCATCTTGTGGGCGCTGAGGGCGCCGACCATCATGGCGCCGGCGTGTGCGGTATCGGCTTCGATCCAGTGGATGGCCTGGCTGCGGGAGCGCAACGAAAAGTCGCCCTCGAGCGGCAGGCGCGCACGGGCATCACCGATCGCAATGTAGGCTTGCACGTTGGCGTGTGCCGGCAGGCTCTCCAGGAGGGAGAAGATGGCGGGCAGTGCCGTTTCATCGCCGATCAGCAGGGTCCACGGTGCAGCGGGGTCCGGCACGAACCCTGGCTTCGGTCCGGCAAACTCGAGCTCGTCGCCGGGCAGCACGCGCTTCAGCCAACGGGCAGCGGGGCCGTGCGCCGCGGCTGGCGTTTCGTCATGCACGACAAAGTCGACTTCCAGCTCGGCCCGCGCGGCGTGATAACGGCGGATCGTGTAAGCCCGGCCAAGCATGCGGCCAGGGTGCGCACCGTCGTGCGGGAACATCAGTTTGATCGCGGCACCGGGCGGCGCCTTTTCGAGGTCGCCAAGATCGGCTGCCGCCACCCCCGTGAAGATCACCCGCCGCATGCGCGGCGACAACGTATGGACGGCGCGCACGCGCACCCGGCGCGTGGCGGGTTTGGCGGGACTCAGCAGCTGCGACATCAGACCTTGTGTGCGGTGGAGGGCGAACATAGTGGGCGGCAGATCAGGGCGGGGGCGGGTCAACGCTCTCCGGTGATTTCCTTCAGGGCACGCAGCAGGATGTCTGCCACGCGTTGCTGTTCTTCGCGCGAGGCGAAGCGTTTTTCCATGAGCGCGAACTTCAGACGCCAGCGCGCGGTGCGCAGCGGGTCATGCCCCGTGTCTGTCCACTCGGCGGCGTTGTCGGTTTCGCGGTCGAAGGCCATGGCCTCGTTCATGCGCTTCACACGCTCGCCCATGGCGCGCAGTTGTGCAAGGATGGCGTCCGCGCTTTGCTGGCGTTCTGCCAGCCAGGCCTCGCCTTCCGGCGTGATGCCGTAGCGCTTCTTGTTGCCTTCGGCGGTAACGGAAGCGAAGCCGTGGTCTTCCAGGTACGACAGCGCCGGATACACCATGCCCGGGCTTGGCGTGTAGAAGCCGAGCGAATGCTCTTCCACTGCCTTGATCAATTCATAGCCGTGGCGGGGCGTGCCCTTGAGCAGCGCCAGCAACACGAGCTGCAAGTCGGCCGAACTGAGCCGGCGGCCGCGCCACGGGTTGCCACCGTCGTCATCGCCTTCACCGTAGCCGCCGGAGCCCCCAAAGCCGCCCATGCCACGCCCGAAGCCGTGTCCGCCATGACCGTGGCGGCCCATCACGAAGTGTTTTGCAATCCACATTTTGTGGTGATGCCCGAACCAACCGCGCATTGTCAGTCTCCTGAAGAACATCATCAGATATATCGTAAGATACATCGGATGATAGTGGCGGCCGTCCAGAAGTCAAGGACAGCGGAGAACAATGACGTGCGAATCAGGGGGCGGGTTTGTCGCTGCCGAGTGTTGCGACGTGTACAAGCCAACGCCGCACGACCTCTTCTTCCTTGGCCGAGAACCCTTCCAGCAAGTCCTGCTCGATGCCGCCGGAGCGTTCTCGGCACGCTGCAAGCAGGGCAGAGCCCTCCGCTGTGACGTCGATGTGCTGGATTCGGCCGTGCACGGCGTGGGGCCGGCGGGTGATGGCGCCGCTGCGCTCCAGGTTGGTGACGATCACGCTCACCGTCTGGGGTGTGAGCATGGTCAACCGGGCGAGGTCGGCATTCGAGATGCCCGGGTAGGCCCGGAGCATCGTGAGCACCAGGAATTGCGGCAGCGTGACACCCACGTCGGCCATGGCCCGTTCCATGCGGAGCCGGTGCGCGGCGCTGGCCTGGCGCAGCAGATAGCCAAGATAGCCTTCTTCGCCGCGCTTGCCCTGTCCGGGCTCGGGGATGGAGGGCGAGTTGCGGGGCGGGTCGGTTTCCTTGCCGGCGGCAGGGGTGCGCTTGCTCATAATGTCAGAGTTCGAATATTATGTTCGAGCACTGATATTACCATTCCTCCAACCCGGGCCTTTAACAGGAGCCAGACATGGAAGATCTCTCCCCTCGCATGGATTACTCGGAATTTGTCGACACCGCCGTCGGCGTGGCCCCGGCGTTGCAGGCGCTTGGCAAGGCAGTCGATGCCTCAGGGCTGGAAAAGCCGCTGACCGAGCTCGTCAAGCTGCGTGCCTCGCAAATCAACGGATGCGCGTTCTGCGTGCAGTTCCACCTGAACCTGGCGCGCAAGCTGCGCGTGGCGCCGGCCAAGCTCGATCTGGTGGCGGTCTGGCGCGACACGCCGGCGGTTTTTACGCCGCGCGAGCGTGCCGCGCTGGCCTGGACGGAAGCGCTGACCACCCTGGCCCGCGCCGCCGACCACGGCGTGGAAGATCACGAATACGACGCCGTGCTTCAGCATTTCTCCAGGACGGAAGTCGCGTTCCTCACGGCCGCCGTCGCCAACATCCAGGCGTGGAACCGTATTGCCGTCGCGATGCGCTTTGCGCCGCAGGTGCCGGCCGCCGTGGCCGCAGAGGAAGCATGACCATGGACACCATCCGCCCCATCGAAGACGAAGCCGCGTTGCGTGCGTGCTTTCCCGTCATGCATCAACTGCGGCCGCATCTTGCCGACGCCGACGAGCTGGCCGCGCGCTGGCGCCGGCAGGTGGAAGACGGCTATCGCCTCATCGCCGTCTGGCGCGATGGCGTGCCGGTTGCGCTGGCGGGATATCGGCAGCAGGAGAACCTCGTCTACGGTCCGTTCATGTATGTCGACGATCTGGTGACCGATGCCAACCTGCGCAGCAGCGGCCTCGGCAACGTGCTGATGGACCACCTCAAGGCCGAAGCCGAGCGCCTGGGCTGTGCACGGCTCGTGCTCGACACGCCGCTGTCCAACGTGCTCGGCCATCGCTTCTACTATCGCAATGGGCTGCTCGCAGGTGCTTTGCGCTTTGGCATGAACATGCAACCCGGAGCTGCACGATGACAACGTTGCTGCACGTGACCGTGAGCCCGCGCGACGATCGCTCGCACAGCCGGCGTGGCGCGCAATTGGTGATTGCACAATTGGCTGAAGCCGTCGGGGGCCTGCGCATCATCGAGCGCGACCTGGCGGCGACACCGCTGCCGCATCCCGATGCCGGCTTTGTCGAGGCCAGCCTCATGCCCGATGCCGACCGCACTGCAGCGCACCGCGCCGCGCTGGCGTTGTCGGAAACATTGATCGGCGAGCTGGAAGCCGCGGATGCCGTGCTGATCTCCACGCCGGTGCACAACTACACGGTGCCTTCGGCGTTGAAGGCGTGGATCGATCTGGTAGTGCGGCCCGAGCGCACGTTCCGCCGCACGCCCACGGGCAAGGTGGGCATGCTGACCGATCGCTCGGTGCTGGTGGTGTCTGCTTCCGGCGGCAACTTCGATGGCGCCCACGCGCAGACCGATTTCCTGATGCCGTATCTGCGGTATGTGTTTGCCACGGTGGGCATCCGTCAGGTCGAAGGCATCCGCTTGCAGAACACCGCGCGCGGCGCCGATTCCGGCATGCGGGCCTTGGAAGGCTTTCGACAGGAGTTGGCTGCGCGGATGTTGCTGATGCCGCTGGTTGCCTGATTGTTGTCGCGCAAGAGAAGAAGCCTGGCTGGCCTGTCGCGTCGGTTCAGCCACGTGACATTGCGTGTGTCAGTGCATCGCAGCTGCGCTTACTTTGTCGATCCGTTTAACGTGCAGCCTAAGGCGCCGCTTCTGCCGTATTCGTCAGCTGCTTCAGCGCCTGGACGAAGTACGCCCGATCGTGCGGCGCCAAGTTCTGCATGGCTTGCGAGAGGCGCTCCATCGTTGTGCGGGCGGTGACGTGATCGCGCTCTGCGTGGGCAAACCATGCCAGCTCCAGTAGCAACCCGCTCACCTGTACGTGGCCGTAGCGATGACGGCCGCTGTCGTGTTCGCGCAGGCGCAGTGCGGCCACGTCGGTCCAGCGCTGCGGCCAGTAGCGCGCGTCAAAGGCTTCGGCAAACGGCCCCGCCTGCGTGCGGAGGTCGGCCAACGTGAGCGCAGCCCGACGTGTGTCGGCGCGTGCAATGCGCATCAGCGCGATGGCGTTCCACGCCGATTGCAGCGGCCCACCGTTGCGCAGCGCTTGCCATTCGCTCATGGCCAGCCAGCGGACGGCATCGACCGTGCCGTCGGCATGCGCTGAGTTGCCAAGCACATCGCGCAGCAGCCAGCACGTCATGCCGAGGTTGGCGGCAACTTGCTGCACCGCGTCGGACGCCTGGCTTTCCAGTGCGGCAGCCAGCGCGGTTTCGAATTGCGCGACGATGCACTGTGCGGCCTGGGCGCGTAGGTCCAATGCAAGGCCATCGGCATCGGCGTAGAGCAGGCGGGCGCGTTCGATGAGGGCGCTGAGGTTGTTCCACTCGAAGCGGATCTGTGGGTGATAGCGCAGCAGGCTGCGGCCGGGCTCGGCATCGGCCAGACGGGCGAGCAGGCCGGCGGCGAGGTCGAGGTCGCGGCGGTCATACGCACACCATGCGGTGACGATGCGCTCCATGGCCGCGAGGTAATCGTTGCCCAGCACGTGGCGCTGCCGGCGGTGCGCGCGCAGTTGCGAGAGCAGGGCGCTGGCGCGTGTGGAGTCGCCCAGGCGGCGCGCGGCCATTGCCTCGCCCAGGGTGACGAGGGCGCGTTGGAAGTCGTTGTCGGCGGCGTCACTGGCGTGGCGCAGCGCAAGCAGGGCGCCGCCCCGCTCGGTGTCGGACGCGCCGGTGCTGGCGCCCAGCGCATGCAGCAGACGGCCTTCGCGCATGGCGTGGCGCGCGGTCAGAAAGGCGTGCCAGAACGCGGGGTTGGGCGTGCCAGGCGCCGGGCCGGACAGCGCGCTGGCATTGGTTTCGGTGGTGTTGTCCGTGCTGCCATCCGGCGCGGCAATCCCGAGGAAGGCACGCACATCGGCATCATCGGCAATGCGCCCTTCAACCACGCAGACCACGCGCTCTGCGTCTTCGGGGGTGAGCCAGAAGGGCCCTTGGCTGCGCTTGTCTGCGTTGAGAAAGCGCGGCTCGCGATCGCGCGCCTCACCCCAGCCGGCCTGCACGCCCCAGTTCTGCCAGTCGCGAAAGGCGCGGCTGATCATCATGCGCTGCGTGCTGGCGTCCGATACGGCGCCGCGCAGGTCGGCCAGGCGCACCAGCGGTTGTTCCGGCGACAGACGGTGCGCGTAGGCAAGCCGCACCAGCAGCCACAGGCTCTGGAACGGCGCACGCCGGCCGTCGACGGTTTGCGGTGTGGTCAGCTCGACATGGAGGGCGGGCAGGGCAGGCAGTGTCATCCAGGCAATCAGGCGAAGCGAAACGTGGCGCCATTGTGCGCCAAGCCCCTTGTTACGGGAGTTACGCGCGTGACGTGCGGCGAGGTGGGTGCGCTGGCGGTGGCACGGCGCGCTCCCTACGATGCGCAGCGCCGGCTCATCCGCGTGTCGAGGGTTGCCGGCAGCCAATCACTCAATTCAAGGAGCTTTCCATGTTCTCTCGCTGGTCGCCGCGCACGTGGGACATGGTCCACCGCATGCTGCGGATCGAACAGCAGGGCGATGACGGGTTGTACGCCAAGACGGGCGTCGCGACCGAATATCAGCCGCAGATCGGCTGGTGGGTGGGCTGGGTGGAGCGCGCGGGGCGTGTGTATGCCTTCGCGCTGAACATCGACATGCCTCGTGAAGGCGATATGGCCAAGCGCATTCTGCTGGGCAAGCAGTTGATGCAGGCGCTGGCGGTCTGGCAGGCGCCATGAGCGGGGCATCTGCACGTTCCACCGTCTGAGCCGCAATCAGGGATGCCCGCAATCCACAATCAGATCGATCTGGAGGACGATGAAAATCGTAAAAAACTATTACGTTCGTCCGTCGAAAGACGGGCAGATGCGACACATCGCCCAAGGGTCGGGCAGCGAGGGTTGTTATGTTCAGGGTCTGCAAGGCAACGGCGGTCGCCATGGCGGCGGCCGTCGGATCGACGGGCGCGCTGGCGGGGGGCAGCCAGGACGGCATGATCTATTTCACCGGCGCCATCGTCGAGGCCGGGTTCCACGTGCGGTCGGCGCAGCAGGCGACCGGGGCGCACGCCGCGATGCAGGCGCGTGCGTCCGCGTCCGGTGACCAGGTCGTGTTGGATTTTCGCTCGACAGCGGTGCGGGTGGTGCCGGTCGATGTGTCGGTTGAGGCGTGCGCGGCGTCATCGCTCAAGCCCCTGCGGGTGGGCGATGCGCGCGACCACGCGGACGTCTTGGTCCAGTACGGAGGTTTCAAGGCCAACTTGCTGATGGCAAACGACGGCACGCTGACCGTGTCGCGCTTGCCGGGGGGTGAGCCAGCGCTGGCTGTGGTGACACTCTCCTACCAGTAATGAAAAAAGGCGGGAATCCCCGCCTTTTTTTGTTGACCGCCGCGATGGCGTTTACGACGCCACCGGCCCCACCGGCGATTGGAACGGGTGGTATTGGTACAGCCACGTCTCCGACAGCGGCTTGCCATCCACGCGCAGGAACAGCCGCATATCCACCGGTTCCTTCCCGTCGACCGTCAGATCGAACTGCGCACGCCAGTGGCCGGGCACGCCGTTCGGCACGGCTTCGGTAAACACATACGAGAACGTGCCGCGCGAGGTGCTCAGCACGGCCTCCGGCTTGGTGCCGAACGGCAGTTTCTCCAGCGGGCCGCCCTTGAACTCAACCATGAACTTGCGCACGCCGCGCGGACGCGGCTGGCCCGGCTGCCCGCCGTTGCCCATGCGTGTGGCCACGCAGCGCGCCAGTTGCGTCGGATACGGCTCATCGGCCAGCCAGTGCAGGCGATAGCGCAGACGGTATTGGCTGCCCGCCCGCGCCGGGGCCTTTGGCACCCACATGGCGACGATGTTGTCGTGGATCTCGTCGTCGGTCGGGATCTCGATGAGCTGCACGGCGCCTTCGCCCCAGCCTTCCAGCGGCTCCACCCACAGGCTCGGGCGGCGCTCGTAGTGCACGCCGTCCTGGTAGTTGTTGAAGTCGCGGTCGCGCTGCAGCAGGCCGAAGCCGCGCGGGTTGTTGTCGCCAAAGGCAGACGCCATCGTGCGCGGCGGATCGTTCAGCGGGCGCCAGATGCGTTCGCCGCTGCCTGTCCACAGGGCCAGGCCATCGGAGTCGTGCACTTCGGGGCGCCAATCGGTGGCCGTGCCCTTGGCGGTTTCCGAGAACCAGTACATCGATGTGGCCGGCGCGATGCCGAAGCGGTCCACGTCCTTGCGCAGGAAGATGGCCGTGTCGATGTCCATCACCACGCCCTTCGTGCGATGCATGACAAAGCGGTACGCACCGGTGATGCTCGGGCCGTCGAGCAGGGTGTAGATCGTCACGGAATCGGCGCGGTTGTCTGCCGGCGTGTCGAACCACACGTGCGTGAAGTTGGGGAATTCTTCGGGCTTGCCGGCCTGCGCCACGTCGAGCGCAATGCCGCGTGCGGACAGCCCGTACTGGTACAGCTCGCCGATGGCGCGGAAGTACGACGCGCCCAGGAAGGCAACCCAGTCGTTCTTTTTCCAGTCGAGTTTTTTCTGATCGCCCAGGCGGCTTTCCTGGAAGCGGAAGCCGGCAAAGCCGCTGCCGCGCGGCAGCTTGCGCGCCGGGCTGTCGGCGGGCATGTCGAAATACGATTCGTCGTAGACGACCTCGCGTGCGGCACCTTTTTCCACCACGTGCATGCGCACCGGCGCGCGGAAGAACGTCCCCAGGTGGAAGAACGTCACCGGAAACTGGCCGGGGCCGTCGGCAAAGAGCGCGTGGGCGGTGTCGAACTTGATCTTGCCGTGCGCCTCGTAATCGATCTTGGACAGGATGTCAGCCGGTGCCGTGGCGGGCGGCGTGTAAGGCTTGCCGGCCATCGAGCGGGCGCGTTCGATCAGCGCATCGAATGAAAACGGCGCGGCATCGCCGAGCTTGACGCGATTGGCGGCCAGCGCTTCGGGCGTGATGCCGAGCGCAGCCAGCGTGGCGGTAACGGATGCGGAGGCAAGAAGGGTTCGACGTGTGACCATAGGTGCCTGTGATGTGACTGATGAATAGGAAGGGTCCGACATGGTAACGCGGGCCCAGGTTCCGACGCGGGCTGAACACTCCCCCGGATGGCCGATCCAGCGCCGTTCGGACGCCCAAATCGACCATTCATCGCAGAGCGTTTGACCTTTCAAGTGCCGGTTACGATACTTGACGACACATCAAACGGGGGCTGGGATGACGCTACGACTGCGCAGCATCGGCATCGCTTTGGCATTGGTTTGCGCGGTAGGCGGCGCCCAGGCGGCACCCTGCGACGCGCCAGCCCAGTTGAACGACGGCTGGCAGACCGAAGCCGACCCCGCCGCAGCCGGCTTCGATGCCCGCCAACTCTGCGCCGTGCTGCGCAGTTTTGCCGGCGCCGATATCAACTTCCACAGCCTGCTCGTGGTGCGCCATGGCCATCTGGTGGCGGAGGTCTATCACGCCGGCAAAGATGAGCGCGTGAAGGATCTGTTCCGCACCGCGCGCACGTTCGACGCCAGCACGCTCCACGACATCCGCTCGATCAGCAAATCGGTGACGAGCCTGCTGTGGGGCATTGCGCAAGGGCAGGGGAAGATGCCGCCGCTCGACACGCCAGTGCTGTCGCTGTTTCCCGGGCTGGCCGATCTGAATCGCGATGGCCGCGAGGCGATTACGCTCTCGCAGATGCTGTCAATGTCCAGCGGCCTTGCCTGGAACGAATGGCGTGCGACGAGCTTCCTGAGCAACGACGAGTTCGGACTGTTCTGGCACACCTCTCAGGCGCATTACGTGCTCGACCGCCCGATGGCGGCGCCGGCTGGCACGCAGTTCAATTACAACGGCGGCAACACGGCGGTACTGGCGCAATTGCAGGCAGAGCGCGTCGGCATGTCGTTGCCGGAGTACGCGCGCACGCAACTGTTCGAACCGCTGGGCATCACCGACTGGGAATGGGTGGACGACTACCGTGGCCGCCCGCTGGCGTTTGCCGGCGTGCGCCTGCGCCCCCGAGACCTGGCGCGCATCGGCCAGCTCGTGCTGCAGCACGGCCAATGGAATGGGCGGCAGATTGTGCCTGCGGAGTGGATTGCCGAATCAACACGCCCCCACATCGACACGGGTATCGCACCGGGTTTGCGCTATGGCTACCAATGGTGGCTGGGAACGATCGAGGTGAACGGCGTCGAGCAGCCGTGGATCGGCGGCATCGGCAATGGTGGCCAGCGCTTGTGGGTCATTCCGGCGCTCGACATGGTGGTGGTTACCACGGCGGGCGATTACAACCAGCGCGCCAGCTGGAAGCAGGCCGAGACGCTTCTGGAGCGCGTGATGACCACGGTGGAGCCTGCGACGCCGGTCGGTCGGTGAGTGCTGTGCGGTTCAGAGGAACCGGTCGAGGATCTTCCGGCTGTGCTTGTCGAGCGCAAGCTGGTCGCGAATCAGGTAATGGATGCCGTGGCTGTCCGAAATGAGGAGCGTGGTGCCGGTCAGCCGGCGGATATCCTCTTCTCCGCGCAGGACGAGGTCGGTCTGGCCGCGGTCGGTTTCTACCGTCCACGTGCTGGGCGTGGCATAAGTCGACACACCGACGATCCTGCGAATCTCGGGCATGAACTCGCGTGTGGCGAGTTCCGCGTCGATCAGCTCGCGCACCGGCGCGGGCAGCGCGTCGGGCTGTGCAATCCAGGCCAGTTCACGACCATCGGTGCTCATCAGGCTCAGCCCCTGGCTGGCCGCGGAAATCGGAAACGCGCGCACGGGAACCACGCCTTCGTGGGCCGTCCCGTCGGCCAGCGTGACGACAAGCTTGCCGAAGCTGTTCCGGCTCAGGGTGAAATCGGGCGTCTGCATTCCAGTCGATCCTGCGGTCTTTCCAAAAAACGTGATCACTGCGCGTAGACCGGCTCGGCGGCGTTTTCGCGTTCACCGTCGCTGGTCACGTCGCTGTCGGCGTCGACATTGCGGGCCTGCGCCTGATACAGCTTGTAATACGCCCCTTCGCGCGCGAGTAGCTCATCGTGGTTGCCCACTTCGACAATCTGGCCGCGATCCATGACGACCAGGCGATCCGCCTTGCGCAGCGTCGACAAACGGTGCGCGATGGCGATGGTCGTGCGGCCCTGCACAAGGTTGTCGAGCGCCTTCTGGATTTCCTTCTCGGTCGTCGTATCCACGGAAGACGTGGCCTCGTCCATGATCAGGATGCGCGGGTTGATGAGCAGCGCGCGCGCAATCGAAATACGCTGGCGTTCGCCGCCCGACAGCGCCTGGCCGCGTTCGCCCACCAGTGAATCGTAGCCGTGCGGCAGGCGCAGGATGAACTCGTGCGCGTGGGCCGCGCGGGCGGCGGCAATGATCTCTTCGCGCGTGGCGTCGGGCTTGCCGTAGGCGATGTTGTCGGCAATCGTGCCGAAGAAGAGGAACGGCTCCTGCAGCACCAGGCCGATGTTGCGGCGGAATTCCGACACGGGCAGCGAGCGGATATCGACGCCATCGACACGGATCGCGCCTTCCGACACATCGTAAAAGCGGCAGATCAGGTTCACGAGCGTGCTCTTGCCCGAGCCGCTGTGGCCCACCAGGCCGATCATCTCGCCCGGCTGGATCGACAGGTTCAGGCCGCGGATCACCGCCCGGTTGCCATAGCGGAACCCGAGGTCGCGCAGCTCGATTGCGCCGTTGACCTTTTCGAGATGCACGGGTCTGGCTGGCTCTGGCACGCTCGACACATGGTCGAGGATATCGAAGATCCGCTTGGCGCCCGCCGCCGCCTTCTGCGTAACGGAAACGATGCGGCTCATCGAATCCAGGCGCGTGTAGAAGCGGCTGATGTAGGTCAGGAACGCGACCAGCACGCCCACCGTAATGGCGTCGTGGCTGACCTGCCAGATCCCGAAGATCCAGACGACGAGGAGTCCGACCTCGGTCAGCATGGTGACGGTCGGCGTGAACAGCGACCAGACGGCATTGACCCGGTCGTTGATGGCCAGGTTGTGCTTGTTGGCTTCGCGAAAACGCGCCACTTCGCGCTTTTCCTGTGCGAAGGCCTTGACCACGCGGATGCCCGGGATCGTGTCGGCCAGCACGTTGGTGATTTCCGACCAGATGCGGTCGATCTTCTCGAAGCCGTGGCGCAGGCGGTCTCGCACCAGGTGGATCATCCACGCGATGAAGGGCAGCGGCATCAGTGTGACGAGTGCCAGCCACGGGTCGATCGACACGAGGATCACCGCCGTCATCGCGATCATCAGCACGTCGGTGGCGAAGTCGAGCAGGTGCAGCGAGAGGAAGACGCTGATCCGGTCGCTTTCGGAGCCGATGCGCGCCATCAGGTCGCCGGTGCGCTTGCCGCCAAAGTATTCGAGCGACAGCTTGAGCAGGTGCTCGTACGTGGTCGTGCGCAGGTCGGCGCTGATGCGCTCGGAGACCCGCGCGAGCAGGTAGGTCCGGGCCCAGCCGAGCGCCCACGCCACCAGCGCGGCGCCAAAGAGGCCGGAGAGGTAGAGCGTGACGAGGCTGTAGTCGATCGGCTTGCCGTTCTGGTACGGGATCAGCACCTTGTCCATCAGCGGCATCGTCAGGTATGGCGGCACCAGGGTGGCGGCCGTGCCCAGCAGCAGAAGGGCGAATCCCGCCAGCAGTTCCCACCGATACGGCCGGGCGAAGCGCCACAGGCGCAGGAGCGCCCACGTGGATGGCGGCTGTTCCAGTTCGCGGCTGCATTGCGGGCAGGCATCCTCGCCCGGCGGGAGCGGCGCCTTGCAGGTCGGGCAGACGTCGATGTCGGCCTGCGTGGCCTGCGCGCCCGTGGTGAGCGCGTCACGGTGGGCGTCGAACAGGTCGGCGACCCGCAGCGCGTCGGCGTTCTGGCCGAGCGTGTAGCGCCAGCTTGCCAGGCGGCGCTGGCCGTCGGACAGCTCCAGCGTGCCGACGCCGGCGTGGTCGATATGCGAGAGTGTCATGCCGGGCGCGATATCCCAGCTTTGCAGACCCGTTTCACCCGGTGCCAGCCCGATCAGCCGGCAATTCGTAACAACCAGCCAGCCTTGGGTAAAATGCAGCCGTGCGTCCAAATCCAGCCGTAGCCCGGCCAGGACGGTTTCCTCTGGAGCGAGGCTCGTGCCGAGCTCGGCACTCCAGGGGTCTCGAGCACGGGCGACGGCAGCGACGGACGATGGGGAGGACTGGGTCATGATTGGCGCAAAGAACTCAAAAAGCGCGTCCCAATGGCCCACAACGGAAAAAGGACGGACATAAATTGGAGCGATGGTGCGGGAGCGCGCGTCTGGCGGCCCGCCATTTTTGCTCGCAAGTATACATAGCGTAGCGAACCCGGCATTTGGTGCGGTGCACAATGCACGTCGCACTCAAGAGGTCAACGCCGAAGCCGTTGTAACGTTATTGAAAGGTAACGCTTCGATTTCTCGGGCACTTCGCCCCCTGCCTCAAGCAAATTTGATGAAAAAGAAGGACATTGAGATTCTCGATGTCATGTCGCTGCGCGGCCCGAATATGTGGACATATCGGCCAGTGCTCGAGGCATGGGTCGACATTGGTGAACTGGAAGATTTTCCTTCCAACACGATTCCGGGGTTCTACGAGCGCCTGTCGACGTGGCTGCCAACGCTGATCGAGCACCGCTGCAGTCCGGGCGTGCGCGGCGGCTTCCTGATGCGCCTGAAGGAAGGCACCTGGCCCGGCCACATCCTGGAGCACGTCACCCTCGAGCTGCAGAATCTGGCCGGCATGCCGGGCGGCTTCGGCAAGGCACGCGAGACGCCCGTGCGCGGCGTCTACAAGGTGATCGTGCGCGCATGGCATGAACAGGTGACCCGCGCAGCACTACTCGCCGCGCGGGATCTTGTCATGGCTGCCATCGAAGACCGCCCGTTCGACGTGGAGGCAGCCGTCGAAAAACTGCGTGATCTGGTGGACGACCATTGCCTTGGGCCGAGCACCGCCTGCATCGTCGATGCGGCGGACGACCGCGATATCCCATCGATCCGCCTGTCGGACGGCAACCTCGTGCAGCTCGGCTACGGCGCGCGGCAGCGCCGCATCTGGACGGCCGAGACCGACCGCACCAGCGCCATCGCGGAATCGATTTCGCGTGACAAGGACCTGACGAAGAGCCTGCTGCAGTCGTGCGGTGTGCCCGTGCCGGAGGGCCGCATGGTCGAGAGCGCGGACGATGCCTGGGAAGCCGCGGAAGATATCGGCGTCCCGGTGGTGGTCAAGCCGTATGACGGCAATCACGGCCGCGGCGTCTTCACCAACCTCATGACGCGCGAGGAAGTGGAGACCGCCTATGCGGTGGCCATTGAAGAAGGCAGCGGCGTGATCGTCGAGCGCTTCGTGTCCGGCAACGAGCATCGCCTGCTGGTCGTAGGCGGCCGCGTGGCGGCGGCGGCGATGGGCGAGACCGCTACGGTGGTCGGTGACGGCCGTTCCACGATCGAGGCGCTGATCGATTCGCAGATCAACTCGGATCCGCGCCGGGGCAGCACCGAGGATCATCCCCTCAATCCGGTACGCCTGGATTCCGCCGCACGCCTGGAACTGAAGCGCCAGGGCTATGCCGACGGCAGCGCCGTGCCGCCTGCGGGCCGCAGCGTGCTGATCCAGCGCAACGGCAACGTGGCCTTTGACGTGACCGACCGCGTGCACCCGAGCGTGGCGGCCCATGCATCGCTGGCAGCGCGCGTGGTGGGGCTGGACATTGCCGGTGTGGACCTGGTGGCCGAGGATATTTCGCGGCCACTGGATGAGCAGCGTGGCGCCATCGTCGAAGTCAATGCCGGGCCCGGGCTGCTGATGCACATCCGGCCGGCCCAGGGTGAACCGCGCCCCGTCGGGCGGGCGATTGTCGATCACCTGTTTCCCGAGAAGGACGGCGTGGCGGACGATGGCCGCATCCCGATCGTCGGCATCACCGGCACCAACGGCAAGACCGTTGTCGCCAAGCTGGTCGCGCAATTGCTGCTGCTCTCCGGCAAGCACACCGGCCTGGGCTGCAGCGATGGGCTGTACCTCGACCGCCGCCAGGTGGAGGCCGGCGACCGTGGAGACCGTGCGGCCTGGGACGCCTGCCATCGCATCCTGATGAACCGCGCCGTGGAAGCGGCCGTGTTCGAAAGCGACAGCGGCATGATCCTGTCGCAAGGGCTGCCCTATGACCGTTGCCAGGTGGGCGTGGTCACCAACTTCGGCGCGCCCGACCATCTCGATGACTTCTACGTCGAGGACGAAGACCGCATGTACAACGTCCTGCGCACGCAGGTGGACGTTGTGTTGAAGACCGGCGTGGCCGTGCTCAACGCCGCCGATGCTCGCCTGGTCGAGATGGCCGAGCTGTGCGATGGCGACGTGATCCTCTTCGCCCTGTCGGCTGACCTGCCGGCCATCGCCGCGCATCGCGCAGCCGGCAAGCGCGCGGTGTTCGTGCGCGACGGCAAGGTGGTGCTTGCCGACGGCCCCGACGAACAGCCACTGGCGGGCGTGGCGGACATTCCGCTCACGTACGCGGGCCGAGTTCCTTTCCAGGTCGAGAACGTTCTTGCCGCCGTGGCCACCGGTTGGGCACTTGGCATCTCCAACGAGTTGATTCGCGCCGGCATCGTCACGTTCGATGCCGGGCAGGTCGACGTGCCCGGCCGCTTCACGCTGTTTCAGCATAACGGCGCCACGATCATCGTGGATGACGCCCACAATGCGCCGGCTCTCGAGGCGCTGGCCGCAGCAATGGACAACTTCCCGGCGCAGCGCCGCAGCCTTGTCTTTGGTGCGGGCCTGAAACGCCGCGACGAAGACCTCGTGGCGCAAGGGGCGATCATCGGCAAGACGTTCGATCGCGTGCTGCTCTGCGAAGACAGCAGCGTCAGACGCGACGATGCCGCCTTCGAGCCGCACGCGCGTGCGCTAGTCAAGACGGGGCTGCAGCAAGGCGGCCGCGTGGCCGAGATCGTCGTGGATGGTGGCAAGCGTCGGGAGGCCGTGGAAGCAGCCCTCTCGCAGCTCACGGCCGGCGATTTGCTGGTGCTGCAATGCGACGAGTGCGCGATCGAAGGTACGGTCGAGCAGGTACATCAGTGGATGGGCCGCGCGGAACACCGGGCCTGACACCCAAAGCACAACGGAAAGCCGACTGTATGGAAGTCTCTCGTATCCGCGCCCTGCGCGGCCCGAATCTCTGGTGTCGTCACACGGCCATCGAAGCCATCGTGGCCTGTTCTGACCAATCGCATCTGCTGGCCGAGCTGCCAGGTTTTGATGATCGCCTGCGCGCGCGCTTTCCGGCCATTGGCCCGCTGCGCTCGGACGATGAAGCCGGCGCGCTGTCGATGGCGCACGCGCTGGAAGCGGCCGCGCTCGGCTTGCAGGCCGCGGCGGGTTGTCCTGTTACGTTCAGCCACACCGAGCCCACGCTCGAACCCGGCACCTATCAGGTCGTCGTCGAATACACCGAAGAAGAAGTCGGGCGGCTGGCGTTCGAGCTTGCCGGGCAACTCTGCCTGGCCGCGCGCGATGATCAGCCGTTCGATCTTGACGATGCCTTGCACCGCTTGCGTGACCTCGACGAAGACGTACGCCTGGGGCCGAGCACCGGCTCGATTGTCTATGCCGCCGTGGCGCGCGGCATTCCGTATCGCCGCCTCACGCAGGGCTCGATGGTGCAGTTCGGCTGGGGCAGCAAGCAGCGCCGCATCCAGGCCGCTGAAACCGACATGACCAGCGCCGTGGCCGAATCCATTGCGCAGGACAAGGAGCTGACCAAGGCGCTGCTGCATGCGGCAGGCGTGCCCGTGCCGATGGGACGATCGGTGAACAGCGCCGAAGAGGCGTGGGAGGCGGCGCAGGAAATCAATGGTCCCGTCGTCGTCAAGCCGCGCGACGGCAACCAGGGCAAGGGCGTGGCCGTGCGCATCCGCACGCGCGAGGAAGTGATGGCCGCGTATGCGGTGGCAGCCGATATCTCGTCGGACGTCATCGTCGAGCGCTACATCCCCGGCCATGACTTCCGCCTGCTCGTGGTGGGCAAGCAGCTCGTGGCTGCTGCGCGCCGCGACCCGCCGCAAGTCATCGGCGACGGCACGCACACCGTGCGCGAGCTGGTCGACGAGGTGAACCGCGACCCGCGCCGCGGCGAGGGTCATGCCACGTCGCTCACGAAAATCCGCTTTGACGACATTGCGCTGGCCACGCTCGCCAAGCAGGGCCTGAGCGCGGACGCCGTGCCGCCCAAGGGCACGCGTGTGGTGTTGCGCAACAACGCGAACCTCTCCACGGGTGGCACCGCCACCGACGTGACCGACGACGTGCACCCCGCCATCGCGGCGCGTGCCGTGGCGGCAGCGCAGATGGTCGGCCTCGACATCTGCGGCGTGGACGCCGTGTGCGAAACGATGCTCAAGCCGTTCGAGGAACAGGCCGGCGGCATCGTGGAAGTCAACGCCGCGCCCGGCCTGCGCATGCACTTGCAGCCGTCGTACGGGAAGGGTCGCGCCGTGGGCGAAGCCATCGTCTCCACGATGTTTGCCGACGGCGATGATGGCCGCATTCCCGTGGTGGCGGTCTCCGGTACCAACGGCAAGACCACGACCGTGCGCCTGATCACGCATCTGCTGGCCTCCAGCGGCCTGCGCATGGGCATGACCGGCACCGATGGCGTGTACATCCAGGGTCAGCGCATCGACACCGGCGATTGCAGCGGCCCGCGCAGTGCGCGTAACGTGCTGCTGCATCCGGACGTCGACGCAGCCGTCTTCGAAACCGCGCGTGGCGGCCTGCTGCGCGAAGGTCTCGCGTTCGATCGCTGCGATGTGGCTGTGGTAACCAACGTGGGCGAAGGCGACCACCTGGGCCTGAACTACATCAGCACGGTGGAAGACCTGGCCGTGCTCAAGAGCGTGATCGTGCAGAACGTGGCGCCGCGTGGCATGGCGGTGCTCAACGCCGCCGACCCGATGGTCGCGCGCATGGCCGACGGCTGCCCCGGATCGGTCACGTTCTTCGCGCACGACGCCAGCCTGCCGATCATGGCGCTGCATCGTGCGCAGGGCAAGCGCGTGGTGTTTGTCGACGGTGCCGAGATTGTGGCCACCGAAGGCGCCAACGAAACGCGCATCGCACTGGCCGACATTCCGCTCACGCGCAACGGCACGATCGGCTTCCAGGTGGAAAACGCGATGTCGTCGATTGCTGCTGCATGGGCGCTTGGCATCGACTGGGCGATCATCCGCCGCGGCCTCGCCACCTTTGTGAACGACGCCGCCACCGCGCCAGGCCGCTTCAACGTATTCGACTACAAGGGCGCCACGCTCATCGCCGACTACGGCCACAATCCCGATGCCATCCAGGCGCTATGCAATGCGGTCGCCACCATGCCGGCCAAGCGCCGCTCGGTGGTGATCAGTGGGGCGGGCGATCGCCGCGACGAGGATATCCGCCGGCAGACGCAGATTCTGGGCGGCGTGTTTGACGATGTGGTCCTGTACGAAGACCAATGCCAGCGCGGGCGCGCCGACGGTGAAGTGCTCGCGCTGTTGCGTGAAGGGCTGCAGGGTGCGTCGCGCACGAGCCGTGTGGATGAAATCCGAGGTGAATTTCTGGCTATCGACACCGCATTGGGGCGGTTGCAGCCGGGGGATCTCTGCCTGATTTTGATTGATCAGGTGGAGGAGGCGTTGGAGCATATTGCTCGACGGGTTGCTGAGTGAAATTGAACCCCAGTGAATTTTCGCTGGGGTTTGTTTTTGTTCTTGTGGTTCATCCCTGTTTCGTACCCTGCCGGGCACGACTCACTTTTTTTGTCTTGCCAAAGAAAAGTAAGCAAAAGAAAGGCGCGCCCGAGATGGCGAAAGACTCCTTGAATTTGCGTAACCGGGCGGAGAACGGGAAAACTCGCTGCGCTCAAACAGTTCCCGTTCTTTTTTCCGCCCGCTTACGAAAATTCAAGGCGCCATCAAGGGCTCAACGTCAAAAGAGAAAGGCCAACCCATCGCGCGGTTGGCCTTTGTCGTGTAGGCCTGCGCTGCGTTGGTTTGGTCTTTGACTTTCCTGCCCTAGATGGCGCCTTGAATTTCTGTTGCAGGGAGGAAAAAGAGGGGGGGCCTGTCTGAGCGTAGCGAGTTTGCCTACCCTCCCTCCCTGCGACATAAATTCAAGGAGTGGGTCGCCATCTCGGGCGCGCATTTCTTTGCTTAGTTTCTTTGGGCAAGACCAAAGAAAGTGAGTCAGCCCCGGCAGGGGATGAAACAAGGGATGCACCAACAACAATAAAACCAACACAAAACCACCCACAACATCGTTGGCCTATGATGACGCCTCCCCTGAGTCCCCTCGCCATCATGCCCAACCCCATCACACTCGCCCCAGTAGAGCTGGCAAAGTCCTACCGCCTCCTGAACCACGGCCCGACCACCTTGGTCACCAGCGCCCACAACGGCGTGCGCAACGTCATGGCAGCCGCCTGGGCGATGCCACTCGACTTTGACCCGCCCAAGGTGCTGGTCGTGGTCGACAGCCGCACGCTCACACGTGAGCTGATCGAAGCCTCGGGCGTGTTCGCGCTCAACATCCCGACGCGCGCCATTGCCGAGACGACGCTCGCGGTGGGCACGCTGTCTGGCCGGGATGGCGACAAGTTCGAGGCGCTCGGCCTGGCCACCATGCCCGCCCGCACGATCGACGTGCCGCTGGTGGCAGGTTGCGCAGGGTGGCTGGAATGCCGAGTCATTCCCGAACCGCACAACGAGAAGCGCTACGACCTCTTCATCGCAGAAGTGACAGCCGCCTGGGCGGACCCTGCGCTGTTCAGCAACGGCCGCTGGCACTTTACCGATGCGGGCAGCAAGACCGTGCATTATCTCGCGGGCGGCGCGTTCTTCGAAACCGGCGATGCATTTTCCGTGGAGGCCAAACAGCCATGAGCGCCGTCGCCATCCGCCCGTTGATCGACGAGGATGCTGCAGCGTTCAAGGCGCTGCGCCTGAAGGCCATTCAAGACGCGCCTACTGCCATCTGGCCGACGCACGATGAAGAGTCGGGGCGCACGCTGGAGGACACCCGCAACCGCATCCGGGCGACCGAGCATCAGATCGTCTTCGGTGCATTTTCCGGGCCGGCGCTGATTGGCATTGCCGGGCTGCGTCGCGAGCCGCTGGCGCAGGTCGCGCACAAGGCCGTGCTGTGGGGCGTGTTTGTTGATCCCGCACACCGGCGAGGCGGTATTGCCGGCCGTCTCCTCAACGCCGCCATTGCGCATGCGCGTGCTGCACAGGTGCTGCAGATTCATCTCTGCGTGAACGCCGAGAACCCGCGTGCGCAAACGCTGTATCGCAACGCGGGTTTCGAGACTTTCGGCATCGAGCGCCGCGCCATGCGTGTCGGTGATCGCTTCTACGAAGAAGAGCACATGGCGCTGTGGCTGGATCATTAGGCTTTCGACCGGTAATCGGTAGGCCGCATGCCCGTCCATTTGCGGAAGGCGCGGTGGAAGGCGCTCGGTTCTGCAAAGCCCACTGCGACGGCTATGTCGGCGATGGTGCGGCGCGTGTCCTGCAACTGGCCGATGGCAATGTCGCGCCGCAGGTCGTCCTTGATGGACTGATATGTGTGGCCTTCGAGCTTCAGGCGCCGCCGCATGGTGGCCTCGGCCACGTTCAGCCTGACCGCCATCGCGTCCGATGCCGGCCAGCCTGCCACCGGCAGATTGCGCAGCGTCTTGCGCACGCGCGCGGCGAAGGAATCCGGGTTGCGGTACTTGACGATGAAGTTGCCCGGCGCGTCGCGCAGGAAGGTCTTGATGGACGCGGCCGTCTGAATGACCGGCAGGTCGAGAAAGTCGGGCGATAGGTCGACGTACGACGCATCGTGCTTGAACGCCATGTCGTCGCAGAACATCAGGCGATATTCCTGCGCATCCTGCGGCGCCGCGCAACGGAAGCGCGCAACAATGAACGGAATGCGCCGCCCCACGAGCCAGCACACCAGCCCGTAGACCATGATGAGCCACGTGGCGTAGGTGAACATGGGCGGCACGCGCGTGCCCTTGCGGTGCACAAAGACGAGACGCACACGCCGATCGTCTTCTTCAACGCGCACGTGCAGATCGTCCAGCACCAGCCGCAGAAAGCCCGTGGCCCGGGCCAGCGCCTGCCGGCCCGTGCGCGCGGTGAGCGCCGCCTGCGTCATCGCCACGAAGCTGCCCCAGCGCATGGGGTGCGCATCCTGCCCGAAAAACTCATCGTCCATGGCCTGCGCAATGCCGGCCCACAGTGCGCCGTACTGTGCGGACGACACGCGGCTGCGCGGCTGCGCCAGCATCTGCGGCGTGATGCCCGCTGCCGCCATGATGGACTGCATGTCCACGCCATGCGCGCGTGCACGCGTGACGGCCTCGTTGACGAGGCTGACCGAGACGGTTCCCTTTTCGTTGTTTTTCATTGGTATGGCAAATCCGCTCACGCAAGTTGATCGTGACGGGCATCGAAGCCGCCCAGCCGCGTGCCTACACTTTTTCCCCATCGAACCCGAGCGCCGCGGGCTGCACAGTGTAAGGCGCCTGCACAGGCAGCGTCACGCGGCACCGGTCAGCCAACAAGCAAGAGCCAAGCGATGGACGACTTCTATACCGAAGAGCAGCGGATGATCCAGGACGCTGCGCGCGATTTTGCCACCGAGCGCCTGGCGCCCAACGCCGCGCAGTGGGACCGTGACGGCGCCCTGCCCGACGAGGTGGTGCGCGAGATGGGCGAGCTGGGCCTGCTGGGCATGATCGTGCCGGCGGAGTGGGGCGGTTCGTACACCGACTACGTGGCCTATGCGCTTGCGCTGGAAGAGGTGGCCGCCGGTTGCGCCGCCAGTGCGACGATGATGAGCGTGCACAACTCGGTCGGCTGCGGCCCGATCCTCAAGTTCGGCACCGAGGCGCAGAAGACGCGTTACCTGCCGGATCTGGCCACCGGTCGCGCGATCGGCGCGTTTTGTTTGACCGAGCCGCACGCTGGCTCCGAGGCCAACAACCTGCGCACGCGTGCGGTGCTCCGCGACGGCAAGTGGGTGCTCAACGGCAACAAGCAGTTCGTCACCAACGGCGCGCGCGCAGACATCGCGATCGTATTTGCCGTGACGGATCCTGAGGCGGGCAAGCGCGGCATCTCCGCCTTCATCGTGCCGACGGACACGCCGGGCTTTCACGTTGGCCGGCCCGAACACAAGCTTGGCATCCGCGCATCGGACACCTGCCCGATCACGCTGGAAGACTGCGCCGTGCCCGAAGAGAACCTGCTGGGCGAGCGTGGCGAGGGCCTGAAGATCGCGCTGTCGAACCTGGAAGGCGGGCGCATCGGCATTGCCGCGCAGGCCGTTGGCATTGCGCGCGCCGCGTTCGATGCGGCACGCAACTACGCGAATGAACGCATCCAGTTCGGCAAGGCGCTGCGCGAGCACCAGACCATCGCCAACATGCTGGCCGACATGGCCACGCGCCTGAATGCGGCGCGCCTGCTCGTCCACCACGCGGCGCGCCTGCGCAGCGCAGACAAACCGTGTCTGTCGGAGGCCTCGCAGGCCAAGCTCTACGCATCGGAACTGGCCGAAGAGATCTGCTCCAACGCCATCCAGATCCACGGCGGCTACGGCTATCTGGCCGACTACGCTGTCGAGCGCCACTACCGCGATGCACGCATCACCCAGATCTATGAAGGCACCAGCGAAGTCCAGCGGATGGTGATCGCGCGGCACGTGTAGCACGCCCCGCGCCCATCGACCGCATACGAAAGAGCGCAAACGCGCCGACCAGGAGACGACGATGAACGAAGCGGTATCTGCAGCACAGGGTTTTGTGGAAGCGCGCGATTTTCTGCTGCGCCATCGCACCGACTACGACCGCGCGTATCGCGAGTTTGCGTGGCCGAAGCTGGACACGTTCAACTGGGCGCTCGATTACTTCGATGTGATGGCGCGCGGCAACGACAACCCGGCGCTGTGGATCGTCGATGACCCGCAAAGCGGCGGGTTGAAGCTCTCGTTTGCGCAGATGTCGGAGCGCTCATCGCGCATGGCGAACTTTCTGCGTGGGCTGGGCATCGTGCGTGGTGACCGCCTGCTGCTGATGCTGCCGAACCGCGTTGAACTGTGGGACGTGATGCTCGCGGCAATGAAGCTGGGCGCGGTGGTGCTGCCGGCCACCACGCAGCTTTCCCCGGATGACGTGCGCGACCGCGTGGAACTCGGGGGCGCGAACTGCGTGGTCGTCGACGCAGCGGAGCTGCACAAGTTCGATAGTGTCGATGCGAGCGTCAAGCGCATCGCCGTGGGCGCGCAGCGCGATGGCTGGATCGACGTGGCAGCAGCCTACGACGCGCCCGCGCAGTTCACGCCTGACGGTCCGACCAAGGCGACCGACCCGCTGCTGCTGTATTTCACCTCGGGCACCACGTCCAAGCCGAAGCTGGTGGAACACACGCACCAGAGCTATCCGGTCGGTCACCTGTCGACCATGTACTGGATCGGGCTGCAACCCGGCGACATCCACTGGAACATCAGCTCACCAGGCTGGGCCAAGCATGCCTGGAGCTGCTTCTTCGCACCCTGGAACGCGCAGGCCTGCGTGTTCGTCTACAACTACGCGCGCTTCGTGCCGAAGGACACGCTGGACGTGCTGGTGCGCTTCAACGTGACCACGCTGTGCGCGCCGCCCACCGTGTGGCGCATGCTGGTGCAGGAGCCGCTGGCCTCCTACGCCGTCAAGCTGCGCGAGATCGTCGGTGCGGGCGAGCCGCTGAACCCCGAGATCATCGAACGCGTGCGCAGCGCCTGGGGCGTGACCATTCGCGACGGCTTCGGCCAGACCGAGACCACCTGCCAGATCGGCAACACGCCCGGACAGCCGGTCGTGCCGGGTTCGGTCGGGCGCCCGTTGCCGGGCTACCGCGTGGAGCTGGTCGACCACGACGACCAGCCCGCCAGCGAAGGCGAAATCGTGCTGCCGCTCTCACACCGCCCGCTTGGCCTGATGCAGGGCTACGCCAACAACGCCAAAGCCACGAGCGAAGCCATGCGCAATGGCTATTACCACACGTCCGACGTGGCGATGCGCCGCGACGACGGGTACTTCGTCTACGTGGGCCGCACCGACGACGTATTCAAATCGTCCGACTATCGCCTGAGCCCGTTCGAGCTGGAAAGCGTGCTGATCGAGCACGAGGCCATTGCCGAGGCGGCTGTGGTGCCAAGTTCCGATCCGCTGCGTTTGTCGGTGCCCAAGGCGTTCGTGACGGTGCGCCAGGGCTACGAAGCCGGCCCCGAACTCGCGCGCGCCGTGTTCCTCTTCTCGCGAGAAAAGCTCGCGCCCTACAAGCGCATTCGCCGCCTCCAGTTCAGCGAGCTGCCCAAGACGATCTCCGGAAAGATCCGCCGCGTTGAACTGCGCCGGCTCGAACTGGAACGCACGCCCCAGCCGGCTCGCCTGCCAGGCGAGTACTGGGAAGAAGACTTCGCCTGACTTGCCCATCCCGCATTGAACCCGTTACCGCCACCGCAACCGACACCGATTCGCCAGGAGACTCCCATGAGCGCCGTTGCTTCCCTCGCTTCCGCCAAGCCTGCTGCACAGCAGGACACCCCGCCCACCGTCAAGCTGCTGATTGGCGGCGAGTTTGTCGAATCGCAGTCGAAGGAATGGCGCGACATCGTCAACCCCGCCACGCAGGAAGTGCTGGCGCGCGTGCCGTTTGCCACGGCCGGCGAAGTGGATGCAGCCATCCGCTCCGCACATGCCGCGTTTGCCACGTGGAAGAACACGCCGGTCGGTGCGCGCATGCGCATCATGCTGAAGTTCCAGGCGCTGATTCGTGAGCACTCGCCGCGCATCGCCCGCACGCTGACGGCCGAGCAGGGCAAGACGCTGCCCGATGCCGAAGGCGACATCTTCCGCGGGCTGGAGGTGGTGGAGCACGCGTGCTCGGTGGGCTCGCTGCAACAAGGCGAGTTCCTGGAGAACGTGGCCGGCGCGGTCGATACGTATACGCTGCGCCAGCCGATTGGCGTGTGCGCGGGCATTACGCCGTTCAACTTCCCGGCCATGATTCCGCTGTGGATGTTCCCGATGGCGATCGTGTGCGGCAACACGTTCGTGCTCAAGCCTTCGGAGCAGGATCCGCTCTCGACCATGCAACTCGTTGAGCTGGCATTGGAAGCCGGTGTGCCGCCGGGTGTGCTGAACGTCGTGCACGGCGGCAAGGACGTGGTGGACGCACTGTGCACGCACGAACATGTGAAGGCGATTTCGTTTGTCGGGTCCACCGCGGTCGGCACGCACGTGTATCGCCTCGGCAGCGAGCACGGCAAGCGCGTGCAATCGATGATGGGCGCGAAGAACCACGCCGTGGTGTTGCCCGATGCGAACCGCGAGCAGGCCATCAACGCGCTGGTGGGCGCGGCCTTTGGCGCGGCGGGGCAACGCTGCATGGCGACCTCCGTCGTCGTGCTGGTGGGCGCGGCGCAGCAGTGGGTGCCGGACCTGATCGCCAAGGCAAAAACGCTCAAGGTGAATGCCGGTGTGGAGCCGGGTACCGACGTCGGCCCAGTTGTCTCGCGTGCCGCCAAGCAACGCATCCTCGGTTTGATCGAATCCGGCGTGCAGCAGGGCGCCACGCTCGCGCTTGACGGCCGCGACGTGCGCGTGGCCGGTTACGAAGACGGCAACTTTATCGGCCCCACGGTCTTTACCGACGTGAAGACCGACATGGACATCTACACCAACGAAATCTTCGGCCCCGTGCTGCTGGTGCTGACTGCACCCACGCTGGACGACGCGATTGCGCTGGTCAGCGCCAACCCGTTCGGCAACGGTGTGGGGCTGTTCACGCAGAGCGGCGCAGCTGCACGCAAGTTCCAGAGCGAGATCGACATCGGTCAGGTGGGCATCAACATTCCCATTCCGGTGCCCGTGCCGTACTTCAGCTTTACCGGCTCGCGTGGGTCCAAGCTGGGCGACCTGGGCCCGTACGGCAAGCAGGTCGTGCAGTTCTATACGCAAACGAAGACGGTCACGGCGCGCTGGTTTGACGATGCGGTCGACGCCGGCGGCGTGAACACCACCATCAGCCTGCGCTGATCGCACCGGGAGCGTTGTCATGAAAATCGCATTCATCGGCCTGGGCAACATGGGCGCCCCCATGGCGCGCAACCTGCTCAAGGCGGGCCACGCACTGAGCGTATTCGACCTGAACGCGCAGGCGGTGGGCGCGCTGGTGGAAGCCGGTGCCGTGGCCGCCGAATCCCCCAAGGACGCTGTGACCGGCGCGGAGACGGTCATCACCATGCTGCCCGCCGCCGCCCACGTGCGCCACGTGCTGACGGCGGAAGATGGCGTGCTGGCGGGCATCGCGAAGGGCGTGCCGATCATTGATTCCAGCACCATCGACCCGGCCAGCGTGAAGGCGTTTGCTGCGCTGGCGGCGGAGCACGGCAACACCTTTGTCGATGCCCCGGTCTCTGGCGGTACGGGCGGCGCAGCGGCCGGCACGTTGACCTTCATGGTGGGCGGCAGCGCGGCGGCGTTCGAACAGGTGCGCCCCGTGCTTTCCGCCATGGGCAAGAACCTCGTGCATTGCGGTGACTCCGGCGCCGGGCAGGGCGCGAAGATCTGCAACAACCTCGTGCTCGGCATCACCATGGCTGGCGTGGCCGAGGCCATGTCATTGGGCGAGGCGCTCGGCATCGACCCGAAGGTGCTCGGCGGCATCATCAACACGTCGACGGGACGCTGCTGGAGTTCCGACACTTACAACCCGTTCCCGGGCGTGATCGAAACCGCGCCATCCTCGCGCGGCTACACCGGCGGCTTCGGCACCGACCTGATGCTCAAGGATCTGGGCCTGGCGGGTGACGCCGCAAAATCCGTCCGCCAACCGGTCTACCTGGGGGCGCTCGCACAGCAGCTCTATCAAACCGTGAGCAGCAAGGGCGATGGCAAGCTGGATTTCTCCGCCGTCATCAAGCTGTATCGGAAAGACGGAGCGGTGTGATGATCGAACTGGAAACGCTGCATGACGGCACCATCGCGGTGCTGACGCTCAAGCGTCCGCCGGCCAACGCATTCACGCCGGAAGGTCTGCTGCAACTGCAAGCCACCGTCGAACGGTTGAACGCCGACGCGCGCGTGCGCGCCATCGTCGTCACCGGCGATGGGCCGAAGTTCTTCAGCGCAGGGGCGGATCTCAATACCTTTGCCGATGGCGACCGCGATGTGGCCCGCGAGGCCGCTGCGCGCTTCGGTGCCGCGTTCGAGGCGCTGCAGAATGCGCGGCCGGTGGTGATCGCGGCCATCAATGGCTTTGCGATGGGCGGCGGCCTGGAGTGCGCGCTCGCATGTGACATCCGCATCGCCGAGGCCCACGCCAAGCTGGCCGTGCCCGAGACGGCCGTCGGCCTGCTCTGCTGCGGTTGCGGCACGCAGACGCTGCCGTGGCTCGTGGGTGAAGGCTGGGCCAAGCGCATGATCCTGACCGGCGAGCGCGTCGATGCGCAGACCGCCCTGCGCATCGGCCTGGTCGAGGAAGTCGTGGAAACCGGTGCCGCACGCGAAGCCGCCATCGCCATGGCGCTGCGTGTGACCACGTTGAGCCCGCAGGCCGTCACCTTCAGCAAGCAGCTCATCCACCAAGCGCGCAATGGCGTGCCGCGCAGCGCAGCGCTGGCCGTGGAGCGCGAGCGCTTCGTCGATCTGTTTGACCATCCGGATCAACGTGAAGGCGTGAACGCCTTTCTGGAGAAGCGCGCGCCGCGCTGGCATGCCGCACACGAATCGGAGACGCTGCAATGAGTGCCGTCCAACGTCAGGCAACGCTGCCCGAGGCAGCCGCTGCCGAACCCGAGGTATTGATGCGCGTGGTGAACCGCGTGGCCATCATCACGTTGAACCGGCCAGCAGCCTTGAATGCGCTGTCGCACGGCATGGTGCGCCAGTTGGCGACGCTGCTAGAGCAATGCCGGCATGAAGACGGCATCGTCGCGCTGGTGCTGCGCGGCGCTGGCCAGAAAGGCTTCTGCGCCGGCGGCGATGTGCGCTCGCTCTATCAGCTTGCGCAACAGGGCCGCATGGATGGCGACGACGGCTGGCTGCAGTTCTTCGTTGACGAATACCGGCTCGACTACGCGCTGCATCAGTTCCCGAAGCCCATCGTTGCGCTGATGGACGGCATCACCATGGGCGGTGGCATGGGCCTGGGGCAAGCCGCACGCCTGCGTGTCGTGACCGAGCGCACCAAGATGGCGATGCCAGAGACGCGCATCGGCTTCCTGCCCGACGTGGGCGCCACGCGCTTCCTGAGCGTGATGTCCCCCGAGCTTGAGCTATATGTCGGGCTGACGGGCGTGACGCTCACGGGCGCCGACGCGCTGCATTGCCACCTGGCCGATGTGTGCGTGCCTGCGGAATGGCTTGCCTCCTTCGAAGAGCGCCTGCAACGCATGCCGCACGACGGCGACCTCATGCAGGCCCTGCGCCGCGTGTTCGAGCCGCCGTGCAACGTCGTGCCGCACGCGCCGCTGGCACAGGCGACGCCGTGGGTGCTGCGCTACTTCGATCGGCGTTCGTCGGTCGATCGCATCGTTGCCACGCTGCGCGAGAGCCTGGAGCGGGAATCCGAGCGTGAATTGCGCCAGTGGCTGCAGGCTACGCTCGACGCATTGACCTCGCATTCGCCGACGATGCTGAACGTCACGCGCGAGGCGCTGTTGCGTGGGCGGCAGCTGTCACTGGCCGAATGCTTCCAGATGGAACTGGGTATCGTGGCGCGTGGCATTCAGGAAGGTGATTTCTGCGAAGGCGTGCGCGCACATCTCGTCGACAAGGATCATCGCCCGGGTTGGGCGCCGGCTACGTTGCCGCAGGTGCGCCCCGAGCGCGTGCAGCATTTTCTGGCGTCGCCCTGGCGGTCGGAGGTACATCCACTGGCAGGACTGGGCGTGCAGTAGACGGAAGGCGGCGCAGGCCCTTCTGTGGCACGGCAGCGCAGGCATGGCTGCCGCACCGCCTCCAGCGGCCATCCTAGACGCGGCGCTGCCGGCTGCCCCACCACGCGTCGCGCAGGCGGCGCTTGGCGATCTTGCCGTTGTCGTCGCGCGGTAGTGCGGCGGTGAATTCGATCTGGCGCGGGATCTTGAATCCGGCAATCTGGTCGCGCAGCCACGCGATCATGGGCTCGGCCTGCAGACCTTCGCGTTCAGTCTGCACAACTGCGATAAGGCGCTCGCCGTATTCGTCGTCCGGTACGCCGAAGACGGCGCAGTCGACCACATCGGGATGGCGCAGCAGCGCGTGCTCGATCTCGGCCGGATAGATGTTGACGCCGCCCGAGATGACCATGTCGGATGCGCGGTCGCAGACGTAGAGATAGCCGTCGGCATCGAGATAGCCCATGTCGCCCAGCGTGACGAGGCCATCGCGCTCGGCCTTGCGGCGCGCCTCGTCGTTGCCGCGGTAGGTGAAGTCAGGGTAGGCGGGCTGGCGGCTGTAGATCAGGCCGATCTCGCCGGTGGCGCACGGCGTGCCGTCTTCGCGCAGGATGCGGACTTGTGCGTCGCACACGGGGCGGCCGGCGCTGCCGGGGCGTGCGGCGGCATCCCCAGGGTCCATGACGGTGATCATGCCGGTTTCGCTGGAGGCGTATGTCTCGTAGATGACAGGGCCGAGCCAGTCGATCATGCGGCGCTTGATCTCAGGCGCGCAGGGCGCACCCGTGGATGCCACGAAGCGCAGTGAAGACAGGTCGTAGCGGCTGCGTTCCTCATCGGTCAGTTTCAGCAGGCGTACGTACATGATCGGCACGAGATAGACCGTGTCGATGCGGTAGCGCTCGATCTGCTCGAGCACGCGCAGCGCATCGAAGCGCGCATGCAGCACGAGCACTTCGGCCATCTGCGCGGCCTGCTGCGCGAACAGGCTGGGGGCGCTGTGATAGAGCGGCGCCGGCAGCAGCGCGCGGCAGCCCGGCACGATGCCGAAGGTGGCGGCCACCACGGCGCGCGCCTTCTGCAGGTGGGCATCGAGCTGGTCGAGCGGCACGGCCTGGCGCACCACGCCCTTGGGCCGGCCCGTGGTGCCCGAGGTGTAGGCCATGTGCCCCCGCGGTGAGACCAGCGGGCCGTCGTACGGCGGCTGCAGTGCCAGCCAGTTGGCGTAGCCATCGGCGCGGTCGGTGCCTTCGGCGTCCACGCGCAGCAGTTGTACGTGGGCTGGCAGCAGCGGCTCGACGGCATCCACGAGGTCACGGTGGCCGATCAGCACCTTGGCGCCGGAATCGCGCATCAGGAATTCCACCTCGCCAGGCGTGAAGTGCCAGTTGATCGGGCAGAAGTGGCACCCCGCGATGCGACAGGCGTGCATCACGTCGATATAGGCGGGCGCATTGCGCAACAGCACGCCGATCACGTCGCCTTCCTGCACGCCCATGCGCCGCAACCCGCCGGCAAGGGCCGCGCCGCGTGCCAGGAGGGTCTCTGCATCGGTCGGGCGATCTTCAAAGATCAGGCTGGCGGTCATGCGTGTCTCCTGCGGCAATGGCGCGATATTTCGACGTGGGTCGATCGGACTGCGGGTGAGTTGACCGAGCATGCCGGAGGAATCCACAGTGAACAATCTGCCCCGGATGGCTCACACTGGTGAATGCCATTGAACAACGCAGAGCCTCAGGGAATCCGCGCGACTCGCCCACCGCCGGAGGGTGCGAGCCCCCTCGAAATACCCCTTGCGGGTGTGGGGTGGGATGTGTAGCCTATGCCACAAAATTACACATGCCTATAAGAAGAAGTCGATTGTAAGCGGGGGAATGCAGACGTTGGCGGGGCGGATGTCGCCGGCCAGACCTGCGAATCCGGCGGTCCAGCGAATGGTCATCATCGGCGCGTGCGTGCCGAGGGTCGGCCAGGCTGACGGGGCGCGGCTTGATGCGTCGTGCCATACCGAGTCAGCGGCAAGCGCTGACGTGCCACATGTTTCGGGATGGTGGTTTCCGGCGGCGCGTCGGCACGGCCTGCCAGGCCTTTTCCAGACCGCACTTCAATGACTTTCTTGTGGTTCATCCCCCGGCAGCGGGCAGCTGCAGGCGGGATGTCGCCTTGCCGCGCGCCGTGCATGTCGTCGCGGGCATCGTTCTGGATGCGGCCACCCGCTGGACTTCAAATGAGCGTATCGAAGATGTTCTCAAGCGGGCTGCTGGCCTGCTGCGTTGTCCTGGGCCTGTCGGCTTGCGGCGGGGGCGACGGAAGCGGCGCCAGTGGTACGGCCTCTGCCGGGTCCACGGGGCCGACAGCGCCTGCGGCGCAGGGCTATGCGATTGGCGGGTCGGTCACGGGCCTGTCCGGCACCGTGGTGCTCCAGAACAACGCCGGCGATGATCTGGCCGTCAGCGCCAACGGCGCGTTCACTTTTGCGACCAGCGTATCCAACGGCGCAGGGTACAACGTCACCGTATCGACGCAGCCTGCCACCCAGACGTGCACCGTAACCAATGGCGCCGGCACCGTTTCGGCAGCGAATGTCGGCAACGTGTCCGTGGTCTGTGCCACGAATGCATTCAAGGTTGGCGGCTCGATTTCCGGATTGAACGGCACCGTCATCTTGCAGAACAACGGCGCGGACAGCCTGAGCCGTTCGTCCAACGGCGCTTTTGTTTTTGCCGCGCCCGTTGCGCAGGGCGGCGGATTTGCCGTCACGGTGCAGACCAATCCGGCTGGGCAGAGCTGCAGCGTCGCCAACGGCTCCGGCACGATGGGCGCAGGCGATATCAGCACGGTTGCGGTCACCTGCACAACCAACGCCTACACCGTGGGCGGCACGCTCTCGGGTTTGAGCGGTGGCACGGTGGTGCTCAAGAACAATGGTGGCGACAGTCTCTCGCGCAGTGTCAACGGCAGCTTCACGTTTCCATCAGCCGTGGCCTATGGCAATCCTTACGTCGTGACTGTCTCGAGCCAGCCGGCCAATCTGAGCTGTCCGGTGGCGAACGCCTCCGGAACCATCAGCGGCAACGTAACGAACGTGTCCGTGTCGTGTTCGTGCGCGTCGGGCTATAGCGCTTGCAGCGGTACGTGCGTCGATACCGCAACGGACTCGAACAACTGCGGCGGATGCGGCGTCGTCTGCCCCGCCAACACCGCCTGCAGTGCGAGCGCTTGCGTGCCCGCGGCGTGTTCGACAAATGCCGACTGTTCGGGCGGAGATGTCTGCCTGGGCGGCACATGCCAGGCGCCCACCTGCACCGATGGCTTGCGCGATGGCCAGGAAACCGACGTGGACTGCGGTGGCGGCACATGTTCCGCATGTGCGGCGGGGCAACACTGTGCTGTGCCGAGCGATTGCACCACGGGCGTCTGCGCGTCTGGCGTCTGCCAGGCGGCGAGCTGTTTTGACGGCGTCAAGAACGGTAGCGAGACCGCCATTGACTGTGGCGGTGGTGCCTGCGGCGCCTGCGCGGCAGGACAGACCTGCCTGGTGTCGACCGACTGTCTATCCGGCGTGTGCACGGCTGGCGTCTGCCACTGACCGGTGAGCCCTTCATTCATCTGAAACCAAGGAAAGTCATGAAGTTCTGGCCAGCCATGTTCGCTTGTATCGGCAGCATGTTCCTCTCGTGTGCCGCCTACGCCGACGCGCCCATGACCCAGCAGCAGGGCGAGGCCATCCTGAACGAGCTGCGCGCGATCCACCAGCTGCTGGCCCGGCAGGCGGCACCCGCAGCGCCGGGCAATGCCGCGCCGGCACGCACGCTGTCTGTCAAGGCGCCAGCGACGCATGTGATGGGCAAGGCGGACGCGCCGGTCACGCTGGTCGCCTTTACCGATTTCCAGTGCCCTTACTGCGCGCGCTTTGAAGCCAGCACGTTTCCCGAGCTCAAGAAGAAGTACATCGATACGGGCAAGATGCGCTATGTCTTGCGAGATGTCCCGCTCGACTTCCATCCCTTGGCGATCAACGCCGCGCAATCGGTGCGCTGCGCGGGCGATCAGAACAAATATTGGGAAATGAAGGACCTGGTGTTCAAGAACCAGGCTCGGATCGATACCGTTGCACTGGCGTCATACGCCCAGGACCTGGGGCTCGATGCCAGCCAGTATCAGCAGTGCATGACGGCCAACAAGTACCTCGCCGATATCAACGCCGATCGCCAGTACGCTCAATCCCTGGGCATTTCCGGCACGCCGTCGTTTGTGATCGGCAGGCAGGTGAACGGCGTGGTGCAGGGTCGCCTGATCGTCGGCGCACAAGGCCTGAGTGTGTTCGAGCATGCCATCGAGGACATGCTCGCCAAGCCCTGAGGTGGCGGTGGGCAGGACGCTGTGGGATGGGGGGTCGGCTTGTGCCGACAGGCCGCTTTCAGGCACAATGCGCCACCTTGTGGAGATGGCATTCCTCCCTGAATCGCCGGCTCGCCGGCTGATGATGCCTACAGGTTCCTGGACAGGGAAGTTGTAGGCACACGTCCATACGACATCCTGTCGTCCAGGTTTGCGTCCTTCGAATCTGGTCATCATGAAGAACACGAATACGCGCCCCGAGGCCCTGCTGATGCTGGGGTACCTGCTGCGCTGGTTACCGCTGGGGTCGCTTGTCGGCGTGCTTGCCGGGGTGGGCTCGGCGGTCCTGCTGCTTGCGCTGGAATGGGCGACTGATACACGTACGGCCCACCCCTGGCTGCTCTGGCTGCTGCCACTTGCCGGTCTTTCTGTGGGGTTGCTGTACCACTACACGGGCCGCGCTGTGGAGGGCGGCAACAACCTCCTCATCGACGAGATCCACGACCCCAAGCGCGTGGTGCCCAAGCGCATGGCGCCGCTGATCCTGCTCGGCACCGTCGTCACGCATCTCTTCGGTGGCTCGGCCGGGCGCGAGGGCACGGCGGTGCAGATGGGCGGCAGCTTTGCGGACTACCTGACCCGGCTGTTCTCGCTCGACGCAAGCGACCGCCGCATCCTGCTGATGTCCGGCATCAGCGCGGGGTTTGCATCGGTGTTCGGCACGCCCCTGGCCGGCGCGGTATTCGGGCTGGAGGTGCTGGCGATCGGGCGCCTGCGCTATGACGCAATCTTCCCGTGCTTCATTGCGGCCATCGTCGGGGATCTTGTGCCGCCATGGCTGGGCGTTCATCACACGCCATATGCGATCCCGTTCGTTCCGCATCTCACGCCTGTTGCGATCGGGGCGGTGGTGCTCGCGGGCATCGTCTTTGGCCTGGTCGGCATGGCGTTTGCCGCATGGACGCACGGGGTCAGCCGCTTGCTGAAGCGCCACATTCCGTTCGGGCCGCTGCGCCCCGTGCTGGGCGGCTGCGTGGTGGCTGGGGCCGCGCTGGCGCTCGGTACCGACCGATACCTTGGGTTGGGGATTCCGGTCATCGTCGACGCGTTCCGCAACCCGCTGCCGGCCTACGACTTTGCCGGCAAGGCGGCCTTCACCATCGTGACGCTGGCCTCGGGATTCAAGGGCGGCGAAGTCACGCCGCTGTTCTACATCGGCGCCACGCTCGGCAATGCACTCGGCTATGTGCTCCCACTGCCGTTTCCCCTCCTGGCGGGGCTGGGGTTTGTCGCCGTGTTCGCGGGCGCGGCCAACACACCGATCGCGTCGACCATCATGGCCATGGAGCTGTTCGGCCCGGAGGTGGGCACGTTCGCGGGGATGGCTTGCGTGGTGAGCTATCTCTTCTCGGGCCATACGGGCATCTACCACGCGCAGCGCATCGGCCATGCAAAGCGCCCGTCCGCGCAATCGGACGTGACGGCGGGGTAGCCGCAATCATGGCTGGCCTGTGGATTGCCGCCGCGTAGGCTCGCTGGCAGTCATGGGGGTGCGCTTGCCTCGATCATGCCGCAGTGTGGATCTGCCACTGGGGCAAGGCGCCGGGCCGGCAGCGCACTCGGTACCCTCTCCATCCAGGCAAGACGCCCCGCGCAAGGCGGGGCGTGCAGCGCTGGGCGGTACGGGATCAGCGTGCCACGGGCTTAGCGTACTGGATCGGCACGTCCACGCGTGCCTGCGGCAGCAGCTTTTTCAGTTGGGTACGTGCGTTGACTGCTTCCTGGAACGTCGCAAAGCGCAGCGTGCTGACCTTCATGTGGCCGTAGTACTCCGCCGATACGGGGGCGGTCGTGAGGCTGCCCACAGCTTGACGCACACTGTCTGCCGACACCTGCGAGACGACGACCTCGTTACGGCTTTCGCCCACCACGCCGCGTTCGTTGGCGACCTGCGTGACGGCAGTCGAGGTGGCGCCGGCGCCTTTGGTCCGCGTGCCGCTGGACAGCACCTTGAACGACTGCGATTCGACCTGCACCACCGGCGCGCTGGCGTACTGCGACAGCTCCTGCTTCGACAGACGCTTACCGATCGCCAGGTCAGCTGCCATGGCCTGACCCGCCACGGCAGCAGAGACGAGCACCACGGCCAGGGTTTTGAATGCTGAGGAAATGAACATGTTGAAGGCTCTCAAAAGGGCTTACTTGGCGGCGATGACGCGGTACTCGACGGCGAGCGGTGCCGCCAGGGTCACGGTACGTGTGCCGCCTTGGGGCAGGTAAGACGAGCAGGCATTGGTCGGTACGCCGCTGACAGCGTAGACCTCCCAGGTGCCCGCAGCGTTCTCTCCGTAGAACGCGTAGCTGCCCAGGCCGTAGCTGCTGACGGCGTTGACGCCATCGTTGTAGTAGCTGTTGTACGGCAAGGACAGCGCCGATACGGTGCCCGACGGCGACTTTACGAAGAAGCCGACGCTGCCGATACACACCGAGCCCGTCAGGCGAAGTTGCAGCGCATCCACCTTGTCAGAACCCGTCACGATGAACTGGCCGAGCTTCTGCACCGACCCGTAGTTCAGTTGATTGACGTTGCCAAAGGCGGCGGCGAAGTCCGGCACGGACAGGGCGGCCGGCTTGTATGCGGTGTAGGCCTTGGCCATCTTGACGGCTGCGGAGGCGTCGGCCAGGCCGAAGCCGTACCACGTGGAGTACGCGTTGCCTGCGCCGTTGGTCTGCCATCCGTAGTCGAGGCGGGCGGTGGTGGCGCCATCGGTGAGCGCCGTGCCGGTGTCGGCGGTGGCAGCGCCCGTGGTCAGGTCGATCCGGGCGTTGCGGCCGTCGCGGCTGCCGTAGTCGGGATCGATCTTGCGGGCGGTGGCGCGCAGGATCTCGCGCACGTCGCGCCAGGTCAGGTTCGGGTTGGCTGCCAGCATCAATGCGACCACGCCCGACAGCGTCGGCGTGGCCGCTGATGTGCCGTTCATGCTGGAGTAGTCGCAGTTGGCGTTGTCCTTGGTGTTGGTGGCCGAGCCGCCCACCGCAAAATCGTTGGGGCCGGTGACGCCATTGCGGCTGTAGCCGCGCGCGCAGCCGGACAGGTCGGTCGAGAAGATCATCGGGCCGGTACCCACTTCACCGTACTTGCCGCCGTCGCCAAATTCGCCGCCCAGGCCGGTGATCCAGTTGACCGCCCCCGCATTCGAGTAGCTTGACTTGATGCCCATGGCATTGGCTGCGCCGACCACGATCACGCCAGGCTCGAGCGTCTCGATGTCGTTGGCCGGATTCTCGCAGGCGATCATGCCATTGCCGGCGCCCACGGTGGGGCAGGTCCGGGGCGGAACTCCCGGGCCGTTGCTGATGGACTCGTACTCGTTGCCCGAGGCCTTGAGCATCACCAGGCCGCGGCCGTTTCGCAGGTTCGGAAACGCTCGCACGGCTGCCTGCGTGGAGGTGGCCGTGTCGTACTCCGTGGGCACCGGCGGGTTGGCGCCATACGATGCATTGATGAGGTAGGCGTTCTTTGACCAGTCCGCTCCGCCGTAGGCGGCGTTGGTGTCGGCATTGGGCGAACCGATGAAGCGGGCGCCGCCCAGCGTCGCGCGGGGTGCGATGCCCATCACGCCCTTGCCGTTTTGTGCGGCAGCAATGATGCCGGCCACGTTGGTGCCATGCGCATCTGCAATGTTGGCGGGGATGTCCGCCGGTGTCGGGTCCGTCGTGCCGTCGTCGAAGTTGTACGTCATCGACCGGTTGACGTTGGCCGCGAGGTCTTCGTTGCGGATGTCGACCCCGTCGTCCAGCACCAGGACGTTCACGCCTTGGCCCTTGATGCCTGCCGAGTGCGCCTCTTCCACGTTGATGTCCGTCGTGCCATTGGCCACCAGGCCGAACGCCGCGAAGAAGCTGCTGGCTTGCTTGAGCGCCCATTGGTAGGCGTACAGCGGTTCGGTGCTGCCGGTCTGGCAGGCGTACTTGGCATCGACGCCGGTTTCCACACAGGTGGATGCCGGCGCGGTGCCGCCATTGCTTGCATTGGAGCTGGGCGAATCGCCGCCCCCGCACGCGGTCAGCGCTGCGGCTGCAAGCAGCGTCAACGCCAGCGTTTTTCCCGTCACGATCTTCACGAGACCCCCGTTTTTTTCATTGTGTGTTGTGCAAAGGACGGTGTGTCCGTCTGCTGTCCGACCCGGCGACGAAGCGATTGCACGAGGTCGTGCACGTCGCGAGCGCATGGGCGCCAGTCAGGTCGGGCCGGATGCTCGCATGCACCTGGCGGGGGATTCAACGAAGAACGCGCTGGTGGCCGCGGATCGGTGCGGCTGTCGCGCGAACCTGTCTGCGCGTCTCAGGCCGAGCGCGTCTGGAGGGTAGGAGGAGGGGGCGCGGGTGTGAGCAGGTGAGCGATGGTTGGGGCGTCAGCGCATCTGCGTCAGCCAGGTCCGCCAGTCCTTGTGCTGGATGAAAGGCAGGGCGGCCGCCCGGCCCTCGAGCGCCAGCATGCGCGTCTCGCGTGGCGACATGCCGCACGCCCGGCGATAGGCGCGCGTGAAGTTCGACGCGTCGGAAAAACCGTACGTCAGTGCAATCTCCGCGACCGAGCGATGAGTTTGCGAGCGGTCGGCCAGGATGGCATGGCATTGCCGCAGGCGCTGTGCGCGAACGTAATTGACGAAGCCTCCCTCCTGCTCGAACAGGCGGTACAGTGTGGCGCGTGAGATGCCAAAGTGCGCGGCCACCCCCTCGGGCGAGAGTTCCAGATCGGCCAGGCTGTGTGCGATATGGCGGCAGATGGCGGCGAACAGGCTCTCACGCACCGCGCGCACATTCGATTCGGTCACCTGCGAATTGATGGCGGCCGCCGCCAATTGCAGCGTGCTCGGGATGACCGCCTGTATCTCGCCATCGGTCAGGTGCCCGGCCGATCGGTACAGCGCGCACAAGTGATCGCGCAGCAGTCCGATCATCGGGCTGTCCCCGCGCAGCACGCGCATGCTGAGTTCGTCCGGCGAGCGCAGCAGCGGCGCCATCAGGCGTCGCGGCACGACCAGGCTCAGGAATTGGCTGTCGGTGGTGCTGGTCGCCAACGGTTGCGCGGCATCCACGATGAACAGGTCGCCTGGGCGCGTGGCAGTGCCGGTGGCGCCGTCGCGCTGTCCGCAGCTGCCCTGCAGGTAGTACTGGAGGATGTAGGCGTCCACACCGTCACGCCCGAGCTTGGAGCGCGAGCGATCGTAGTGCTGTCCCTGCGTGTGGATCATCCCGAGGCCTGTTTCCCCGCACAGATAGGCGTCCACGCTGGCTTCGAAGCCGTGTGCCTCGGGTGCGGCGGCACGAATGTCGAACAGGACGTTGATGGCGTCGCGCCACGCCGCAAACTGCTGCTCGCGCGGCACGGAACGCGTATCGAAATGAGAGTGGGGCGCTTTGCTCACGATGGGTTCCCGAAGACCGACGTCATTGTGCAGAAGCAGCATGGCCCTGCGGCATGCCTCTGAAGTGGGGCGTGCCGCACATGCCTCGCGAAGGTGGCACGCCTGGCACGACGTCTGCCGCGTCAGTGCGCGTTGCCGCTCCGTCATCAAGGACCGCGCAACCAGCGGCAGCCGGCCAAGGCACCAGGGCACCGGTCGCCTGCGCGTCATGCAGGGTGAGACGATGGAAAATCGCCGCACAGGATTGTGCACTGCACTCCACCTGTTCAGGCGATGAAGCCCAGAGTTTTTGTCGGGTTCGCAATCGTTTGCCGTGTTTGCCCGTTGTGCCAAGTTGAATGCCAACCCACGGTCGCCGGCGGCAGGTGCAGACCTTGCTGCGGGAAGGTCTGGGTGGCGCAAGCGTGGTATCCGGTCCCGGGCCGCGGGCGGAACAGGCGCCCGTCACCGATTCCGCCAGCGTTGCCTATGCTGGGTCTGCACTCTCGGAGAACGCCATGCCAGACGATCGCGCGTCGCCCACCCCCATGCCCGCCAACCCGCATCCGCCGGTGCCGGATTCGCACGAAGAATCGCTGCTGGACGAAGGCCTGGAAGAGACCTTCCCGGCCAGCGATCCGGTGTCGGTCGATACCGGCAAGCCCGATGGGGCGCCAAAAGTGCCAGGGAGTGCGCCCAAACCGTAAAATGCGCTGTGCGTGTCAACAAAACGGCTGTTTCAGCCGTATGAGGTGACACCGGAAACAACGCGCGGATCCTGCGTGCGCGACTCGGCGGGAAGCTGGCATGCCGGCCGGAAACGGTGTCGGCGTAGCGGGAAACCACCTGCACCGGCCTGCCTCGGTCCGGCAGGGACGTCGAGGCCGTAAGCGTGATATTGGCTGCGGCGCGGCGCGCTTGTTCGCCCCAGCCCCGCTGTCTCTTTTTTGATCAACCTGGCACGGGTACGCAGCCCACGCCAGCCGGATTCCTTTTGCCTTTGCTCCATGCCTGAAGCCGCGTCCAACGACGCCAGCCCCCATCCGTCCCGACCACCGGACAGCCCATCTGCTGCCGTGTCCCCCGCTCGCCCGCGCGATCCGGGCCTGGGACTGGGCGGCTGGGCCATGATCGGCATCGTGCTCGTGTTGGGTGCGCTGGTGTTCGATAGCCTGTACGCGCTGCTCGATCACGTGCACTACGCCGACATGCTCGCTGCGCTGCAGGCCACGCCGAGCCTGCACGTATGGCTGGCCATCGTGGCCACGGCCCTCAGCTATGCGGCGCTCACCCGCTATGACGCCTCCGGCCTGCGGTATGCCGGAGCTCACATGGCACCTGGGACGGTGGCGACCACGTCGTTCATCGCCTACGCGCTGGGGAATGCCGTTGGGCTGGGTTCGCTGACCGCGAGTGCGGTGCGTACGCGTCTATACGCGGCAGCCGGCGTGGACGCGGCCCGCGTCACCGAGGCGGTCGCCTTCGACGCCGGTGCGCTTGGGGTATCGACCACGGCGTTCGGAGCAGTCGGACTGCTCTGGGGCGCGCCGCACATTGCCGCCATCACGCATTTGCCCGCAGCGCTGCTGGAGGCCGTTGCGCTGCTGGTGCTCGCCGGGGTGTTCGTGCTGTTGGCGTTGTGCATGCGCAGCCGGCACGTGACGCTGTTCGGCAGGTGGGAGATCCGCTTGCCGCCGCCCGGGCTGGCAGCGCGCCAGTTCGCCATCTCGGCGGCAGACCTGAGCGCGGCGGCGGCGGCGCTGTGGTTCCTGATGCCGGCCGGCGCGGTCGACCTGCCGACGTTTGTGGCGTTCTATGCGCTGGCGGTCACGCTGGGGGTGCTGAGCCAGAGCCCGGGTGGGCTCGGTGTGTTCGAGGCCGTCATGCTGCTTGGCTGCAGCGGTCAGTCGCCGCCCGCCGAGGTGCTCGCTGCACTGCTGTATTACCGGGCCATCTACTTTCTGCTGCCGCTCGTGGTGGCCACGGCCATGCTCGGCGTCTTCGAATTGCGCTCGGGCGCGGGCGCACCGTTCGGCCGGGCGGCGGTCAGGCTCTCGCCCGGCCTGCTGGCCGCGCTGACGATGGTGGCGGGCGTGATGCTGCTCGTCTCTGGCGTGACGCCGGCCTCCGACGAAGCCGAAGACCTCCTGCGCATGCATGTGCCACTGTTCGTGGTGGAGGCATCGCACATGATCGGCAGCGTAGCGGGGCTCATCATGCTGTTCGTCGCGCGGGGGCTGCTGCATCGGCTTGATGCCGCCTGGTGGGCGGCGCTTGTGCTGTCCGTGCTGACGGGCGTGCTGGCCTTGCCAAAGGGCATCGCCGTATCCGAGATGGCCGTGCTGGCCACGCTGGCCGCGCTGCTCGTCATTTCCCGGCGGCAGTTTGATCGGCCGTCTTCGCTGTTTTCGCAACGGCTGGAACCGGGCTGGCTGATCGCCATGGTGTGCGTGTTTGCGGCCTGCGTGTGGATTCTCTTTTTCGCCTACCGGGAAGTCGCGTACGCCAACCAGCTCTGGTGGCAGTTCACGTTTGACGGCGACGCGCCGCGCTCCATCCGCGCGCTGATGGCGGTGGCCGTCACGGGCCTCGGGTTCGGGATGTGGCAGCTCTTCCGCAAGGAGCCGGGGGTCACGACATTCCCGAGCGAGCAGGACCTCGACCGCGCCGCCGCGATCATCCGCAAGCAGCCCGCCGCCGACGCCGTGCTCGCGCTGATGGGTGACAAGAGCCTGTTGTTCTCGCCGTCGGGCAACGCCTTCATCATGTATGCCAAGCAGGGGCGTTCGTGGGTGGCGCTGTCCGATCCGGTGGGCGCGCAGCAGGAGTGGCCGGAGCTCATTTGGCGCTTCATCGAAATGGCCGATGCGCACGGCGGCCGCGCCGCGTTCTACAAGACGCGGCCGCAAACGCTGCCGCTGTACCTGGATGCAGGGCTGCGCGCCTACAAGCTGGGCGAAGAGGCCTATGTGTCGCTGCCGGAGTTCAGCCTCAAGGGATCGCGCCGCGCCAACCTGCGCCACGGCGTGACGCGCGGCGAGCGCGAGGGCCTGTCGTTCGAGATCGTGCCGGTGGAAGGTGTGCCCGCCATACTGGAAGCACTGCGTGTCATCTCTGATGAATGGCTGCGCAACCAGCACGCGCGCGAGAAGGGGTTCTCCCTCGGCGCCTTCGACGACCGCTACGTGCGCAGCCAGCCGGTGGCAGTAGTGCGCCGCGAAGGGGCTATCCTCGCGTTTGCCACGCTGATGTGCCCCGACGTGCTGCGCATCGAGGCAAGCGTTGACCTGATGCGCCAGCGCGCCAACGTGCCGCCGGGCACGATGGACTTCCTCTTCGGCAAGCTGATCCTGCATTTCCAGGCGGCGGGGTATCAGCGCTTTGGACTGGGCATGGCGCCCATGTCGGGCATGGTCGAGCATCAGCTTGCGCCACGCTGGCATCGATTCGGACGGATGATGTTCCGCCATGGCGCGCGCTTCTACAATTTCAGAGGGCTGCGCAGTTTCAAGGACAAGTTCGAGCCGGTGTGGGAACCCCGCTACCTGCTCACGCGTGGCGGACTGGCACCGCTATTCACATTGACGGACGTTGCCGCATTGATCGGCGGCGGGTTGAAGGGAGTGATCTCCAAATGAGTTGCCAAGCACCGCGCACGCAAGAGGCGCGGCACAGGGGAGCGCAGCACGGTGGCTGGCGTCTGCACATGGCTGGCGCCGTGCTTCTTGCGGCCGGTTTGACGGCATCCTGGGCCGTGGCGGCTGCCGCGCCCGCGGCGGTCTCGGCGTCCAGGACGCCGCCCGTGCAGGGGCCGGTGCTGGTACCACCCGTCGGCATGACGGGTGCCAGCGGCGTCGTGGCAGTTCCTGCTCAGGGCGATGCGCCGCCGCGTCTGCAGATGAGCGCGGCCGCCGTCACCGCCAACAAGGTCGCCAACGGCGGCGTGCTCTCGCTGCCCGTGGTGGCGCCCGCTACGTCCGCTGCCGCGCCTGGCGCCGTGGAGTTCGTCACGCACGGGCGCTTTCGCGACGTACCGGTCTACAAGCCCAAGGGCGAAATCCGCTCCGTCGTGCTCATGCTCTCGGGTGACCAGGGCTGGACGCCCGCGACATCGCGCATGGCGCAGGCCCTGGCAGAGCAAGGGGCGCTCGTGGCCGGACTGTCGACGCCGGCGCTGTTCTCCAGCCTCGAGGCCGATTTTGGCGACTGCGCCTTTCCCGATGGCGATCTCGAGAACTTCAGCCGTTTCCTGCAGGCCTACGAGAAGGTGCCGGGTTATTACCCACCCATCCTCGTGGGTGACAACGAAGGTGGCGCGCTCGCCTACGCCATGATCGCGCAGGCACGCCCGAACATCTTTGCCGCGGCCATGTCGATGGAGTTCTGCCCCGTGCTGGAGCTGCGCAAGCCGCTGTGCAAGGGTGAGGGCGTGCACTTCAGCCGCCGCCAAAGCGAGAGTCGCACCACCGCCAAGCGCAACAAGCCGCCCGAGAACGCAGGCGTGGTGCTGCTGCCGGCCACGAAGCTTTCGGCGCCCTGGGTGGCCTTGCAATCTGGCGTGCTGACGCCGTTTGCGCGGCGCTCCGGGCCGCTGTGCGAGGCGCGCGCCACGCAAACCTTCATCGACACGATTGCCGGCGCGCAGTCGGTGGCGCTGCCGCATGCTGCGCCCGCCGCCAATACGCCGCCGGTGACCGCAAGCGAACCCTTCGAGGCTGCGTTCGCCAAGCTGGTGGCACAGCGCAAGCCGCTGCCCCCGCCGCCGCCTGCCGCGGTGTCGGACTTGCCGATCATCGAGGTGGCCGCGCAACCGGGCACGTCGTCGGAACTGTTTGCCGTGCTGCTGTCGGGCGACGGCGGCTGGGCAGGGCTGGACAAGGAGGTCGCCGCCGCATTGTCCAAATCGGGTGTGCCGGTGGTCGGCATCGATTCACTGCGCTACTTCTGGACGCCGCGCACGCCGGCCTCCGCGGCAGCCGACGTCGACCGCATCGTGCGTTTCTACGCCACGCGCTGGAAGAAGCAGAAGGTCCTGCTGATCGGCTATTCGCAAGGCGCGGACGTGCTGCCCTTCATCGTCAATCGCCTGCCAGCGGCTTCGCGCGAGCATGTTGCGCTGGCCGTGATGATGGGTCTGGGCAAGCGTGCAGACTTCGAGTTTCACATGACCAACTGGATGTCGAGCAGCACCTCGGGCCTGCTGATCCTGCCCGAGGTACAGAAGCTGCCCGCAGGCCTTGGCATGTGCATCTACGGCAAGGAAGAGACGGACACCAACTGCCCGGGTCTGGACCCGAAGCAGATCCAGCTCGTGAAACTCCCGGGCGGTCATCACTTTGATGGCGACTACGCCAAGCTGGCGCGCATCATTCTGGAAGGAGCGCGCGTGGCGGGCAACGCTTCGCGCTAGGCTGCCGGCGCTGCAGCGGTGGGGCCGTCATGTCTTGGCGGACGCGTTGCTCGCCAGCGATTGCACGCATTCATCCACGCTCAGTTCGTGCAGCATCTCGGGCTGCAGCGTGGCGTCGGTCGCGCGCTGCAGGGCCGTGAGGGCACGCGGCTTGAGTCGCACGAGCATCAATCGCAAGTCGCGTGCCGTGCATTCGGCGGCAAAGATGCGCAGCGCCTCGATTGCCGAGCCGTCCACATCGGGACTCTCTTCCAGGCTCAGCATGATGGTGTGCAGCGGCGGCTCGGCCGGCGTGCGCAGCAGCGCGCGGACCTTGCCCAGCACGCGCTCTGCGTTGGCGAAGAACAAGGGCACCTCCGGCCGCACGATCAGCACGCCCGGCACCGCCTTGGCTTCCGGATGCAAGGACACATCGACAAAATCATGGCTGTCACGCAGCCGGCCCAGTTCGCTCACGTTGGGCTCCGATAGCTTGCGCAGCGTCAGCAGCAGGCTCACGCCGATGGCGGCCAGCAAGCCGTGCAGCACGCCGAGGACAAGCACGGCCAGCAGCGCGGCAATCACGACCATGCGGTCGCGATGCCATGTCCAGTAGGGCTTGAACACACTCGGATGCAGCGAGTGGCTGACAGCAAAGATCACGATGGCGGCGAGCACCGGCTCGGGGATGCGCGCGAGTTGCGGCAGGAACAGCCAGATGATCACAGCGACCACGGCCGCCGCGCAGAGGCCCGCCAGGCGCGACTGCGCGCCGGCCGCTTCGTTGGCAGAGGTGGCCGAGTACCCGGCGCCGACCGGCATGCCATGCAGCAGGCCTGAGAGCAGGTTGGCGCAGCCCAGGGCGACGAGGTCGCGGTTGGCAGAGATGCTGTCGCCGTGCTTGAGCGCAAAGTTGCGGATCGAGCCATAGGATTCCGCATAGAGGATCAGCATCAGCGCAAAGCCCAGTTCCGCGCTTTGCATCCACTGCGTGCGGTTGAGGCTGGGCACGCCAAAGCTGATGTTCTGCAGATCGATGTGGCCGACGATGGCAATGCCATAGGCATGCCAGTCGATCCAGAAGCCCGCCGCGATGGCCAGCACGATGACGAGCAGCGTGGCCGGGATGCGGCCCCATCGGCCAAGTCCGAACAGCGCCGCCAGTGCCGTCGCGCCCAGCGCGGTGCTGTAGTGGTTGGCCCCAGGCACGCTGGTGAGCAGGTCCAGCATCATGCGCGGGGTGTCGCTGTGGCGGACGGTCACATCCAGGATCTTCGGCAACTGCTTGACCGCGATGGTCAATGCCAGGCCGAAGGTGAAGCCGCGCAGCACCGGGCGTGCGATGAAATCCGACATGCCGCCCAGTCGTGCCGCGCCTGCCAGGATGAATAGCGCACCGGTTGCGATGATCAGCGCGGCTGCCAGCGTGAGCGCTGGTGAACCGTTGTTCCCGGGTTCGGAAAGCACCGTCGCGAACAGCACCGCGGCAGATGACGACGTGGCCGAGACGATGGCAAAACGGCTTGTGCCAAGCAGCGCGTACACCACCAGCCCGCAGAGCAGGGCGATCAGCCCCGCCTGCGGCGGCAGGCTGGCGATACCCGCATAGGCGACGGCCTCGGGCAGCAGCAGGCCCGCGATCGAGAGCCCCGCGATGACGTCGCGCAGCACGCGTTGCTGGGTCGGCAGCGGCGGTGTGCCCAATGGCACAAAGCGGTCGGGATGCTGCAGGGCGTTTGCGGGGTGTTCGTAGCGGGGGGGCATGCGGTACGGCGGTGCGGCGGAAAAGGAAGACGCCGCGACCCGGAGTGGGCCGCGGCGTGCATAGCGTGCTTCTGGATGACCTTACTTGGTGCAGGCCTTGCCGCGGCTCGGGCGCATGCCTTGTGCCTTGGCGTCGGCCTCGGTCATGTATTCACCTTGCTTGGTCTTGCCGTAGTAGCGATCGCCTGGGCAGTGATAAACCTTGGTGGTGGCGTTGGCCCAGACCTTGTCAGCGCCGCCGCCTGGGGCCACGCTCGCCGGTGCGGCTGCTGCTGGCTTGGCCGGTGCAGCGGCTGCCGGCTTGGCGGGGGCCGGCGCCGGCATCGGTGCCGCAGTGGTGGCCGGTGCGGGCTTGGCGGACGCGGGTGCTGCGGGTGCAGCCGCGGGCGCGGCCGGTGCGCTGGCGGCGCTGGCCTTCTTGTCGACGCCGCCATGGCCGCGGCAGGCGCCCTTGAGCGTTGCGCCGGTGTAGGGCGTGCCGTCCTTGCAGACCGCATGGACAGCGGCGGGCGCTGCGGCCGGTGCGGTGGCGGGCGCCGTCGTGCCCTGCGCAAACGCCGAGCCCATCACCAGCGCGCCCATCGAAAACATCAACGCAGACAATTTCATGTCGAGACCCTCAACGAGGCACGGAGATACGTGCGTGACCGAATAACGTCAACTGACAGTACGCGTTGACCAGACCAAGGGTTTGTCTGAGGACAAACGCATCAACATTGATCATTTCGCAACAGTTGGCAGGCAGATGTTGCGTCGTTGCAGGCTGCGGTGCCAGCGTCGCTTCAGCATAGGCAAGATCAGGCGGCCCGGCGAGGTTTCGGCGCATGTGTCGATGCCCTGCACAAGGCCCTTGACCAGCTGCGGCTGGCGCAACTGTCCGAGCCACCACCGGAGCGGGCGGCCGTCTCCGTCGGCGCTGCGCCTGCCGACGTAGAGCACATTCGGCTCGCGTGGGTCTGCCGTGCGCTGCTTCATCAGTTCACCGTGTGCAAGCAGCGATGCCGCAGTGGGAGGGAGGGCACACACCTCCGCCACTACGCCAAGGTCGCACTCCCGGTTGGGCATGGCCGGTGGCCATCGGCAACAGCAGCATCGGAGGGTCAGCCGCCCAGGCATTCGCAGGGAAAGGCGCGCGCGCGGTCATCACCGGCCGAAGCCGACGGCCATACGAGCCGATGATGAAGATGCGGCATTGACGAAACGTCAACAATTGACATATCGTCATCATCATGACACTGGCTGAAGAAAACCACCTCCTCCTGCGCGAGGGCCGCAAGATCGTCGAGGCGCTGGGCAAGACACTGGCGCCGCTCGTGGAGGTCGTGCTGCACGACCTGACGGAGCCGGACCATTCCGTCGTGGCCATCGCCAACAACCTGTCCGGCCGTCGGGCTGGCGATGCCGCCACCGAGATGGGCCTGGCGCGCATGGCCGATCCCGACTTCCCGGAAGTCATCGAAAACTATGCCAACCGGTTTCCCGACGGACGACCGGCCAAGAGCACGTCGATCGGGTTGAAGAACAGCCGTGGCGATTACGTGGCGGCCATCTGCCTGAACATGGACGTGTCCATGCTCAGCGCCATGACGGCCAGCCTCACGCAACTGATGCGCATCGATGTGGCGGCGCCCCCCGTGCCGGAATCGCTGGCGCCGCGTCGTGTGGAAGAAGTGCGCGATGCACTCGAACGCTTTGCAGCGGCGCGCAACACCACGCCCATGGCCATGACGCTGGACCAGCGTCGCGAGGCCATGCGCGAGCTGGCCGCCAGCGGCCTGCTCAACCTGCGCCGCGCCTTGACCGAAGTCGCGCAAACACTGGGCGTGGCGCGCTCCACCGTCTACACCTACCTTCCCGAGAATCCTGCATGAGCCTGCCGATCTCCTACGACGACGTCGTTGCCGCCCACGCGCGCCTGCAAGGTGTTGCCCACAAGACGCCCGTCCTGACCTCGGGCATCGCCAATGCGATGTGCGGCGCCCAGTTGTTCTTCAAGGCCGAGTGTTTCCAGCGCATGGGCGCGTTCAAGTTTCGCGGGGCGTACAACGCGCTGTCGCAGTTCACGCCGGCGCAGCGCAAGGCGGGCGTGATCACGTTCTCGTCGGGCAATCACGCACAGGCGATTGCGCTGTCGGCGCGGCTGCTGGGCATGCGCGCCGTCATCGTCATGCCCAAGGATGCGCCTGTCGTCAAAGTCGAAGCGACACGCGGCTATGGCGGCGAGGTGGTGTTCTTCGATCGCTACACCGAAGACCGCGAGGCCATCGGCCGCAAGCTGGCCGAGGAACACGGCTTGACGCTGATCCCGCCGTATGACCATCCGCATGTGATGGCCGGGCAAGGCACGGCAGCCAAGGAACTGATCGAAGAGGCCGGCCCGCTCGACGTGCTGCTGGCTCCGCTGGGCGGCGGCGGGCTGCTTTCCGGCTGCGCCACGGCGGCGCGCGCGCTGAACCCCGCGTGCAGGATCATCGGCGTGGAGCCCGAGGCTGGCAACGACGGCCAGCAGAGCTTTCGCACAGGCAAGATCGTCCATATCGACACGCCGAAGACGCTGGCCGATGGGGCGCAGACGCAGCATCTGGGCGGCTACACGTTTGCGGTGATCCGCGAGCTGGTCGAGGACATCGTCACCGTGAGCGATGCGGAGCTCGTCAGTACCATGCAGTTCTTTGCGTCACGCATGAAGGCCGTGGTCGAACCCACCGGCTGCCTGGCCGCTGCCGCAGCGTTGAATGGCAAGGTCGATGTGCGCGGCAAGCGCGTCGGCGTGATCGTGTCGGGCGGAAACGTGGATCTGCGGCTGTTTTCCAGGCTTGTGCTGGAGGCGGCATGAGCATGGGGCGCGGGCTCGGTGCGGCAGCAACGCATCCCGCCGGGATGGTGTTCGGCCACTGGCATCGCCTTGGACGGATGACGCACCCCGGGACGGCGTCCACCGTATGAATGGCGCCCGCTACCTGAACGCACCCGACTTGCGTCCGCCTGCCGGGCACTATTCGCACGCGGTCTGCGCCAACGGATTCGTGTTTGTAGCAGGGCAGATTCCCGTCACGCCGGCCGGTGAGCGGTTGGTTGCCGCGTCGTTCGAAAGGCAAGTACGGCAGGTGCTGGCCAATCTTGACGCCGTGCTGGCCGCTGCCGCAACCGACCGCTCCCGCCTGGTGCAGGTGCGCGTGTACGTGACCGACATGGAGACGCACTGGCCCGCCTTCGATGCGCTCTATCGTGATTGGATCGGCGACACGCGTCCGGCGCGCGCCGTGGTGCCGGTGCCCGCACTGCATGGCGGGGTGGCCGTGGAAATCGAAGCCGTCGCGCTGGGCGGCTGATGCAATCGCCCGATGTTGATACGTGTCAGAGAAGGGGAAGCGTGGCGGTGTGATGCGTTGTCCGTCCGTTGGCCGTTGTTGCAAAATGCGAGGAACGCCAGCCGAAGCATGCACCCCGGCTTTGAACGACACGATATTGCGCCCACATGAGCCACCCCACGCGGCAACTGACGCAGGACGACGTACCGATTGGCCAACCGCTGCCCTTTGCCCTGGCCGATGGCGCGGGTCGTCTGCTGCTGCCGGCTGGTGCCATCGTGCCCGTTGCCGAAGATGCGCGGCTGCTGTTCCAGCACGGCCCCGTGCTGGCTGCCGACCCATCGGGCGACGCGGTATCCGGCGCCCCGCTCGAAACGGCTGAGGCCAAGCCACGCCTGGGCGCCACCGGCCTGTCCATCGGTACCGTCCTGCAGGTGCAGGAGAAGTCTGCGCCGTCGCGCGCGGCCTTGCCTTGCCGCCTGATCGGTTACATCGAAGGAGAGGCGCTCTTTATCACGCAGCCCGCCGATGCGAAGCGCACGCTGCGCCCGGAAGTGCGCGACGTATTGCTGCTGCGGGGATTCTCAGGGCGAGCGGTGGTCAGCATGCTTTCCAGCGTGGTTGCGATGGGGCAGTTTCCTTCGCCCTATCTGGTGCTGGCCATGCCCACCAAGGTGCACAAGGTGCAACTGCGCAAGGCCAAGCGCGTCCAGGTGCGCATCGGCGCGACGCTGCGTGCCGAAGGGCAGGCAGCCTCGGCCGTGAAACGCGTGGCGGTCATTCGCGACATCTGCCTCAACGGTGCGCTCGTGCAGAGTGCCGATGCGTCGTTCCAGCCTGGTGATCCTCTCTGCCTGGACTTCAGCGCCTATGTGGACGGGCAGCAGGAAGATTTCTCCATCTCGGGGCGGGTTGCCAGCGGGTCGCCGGTGCACGGCGCGTCGGCAGCCGGGTTTGTGTCGTTCGGGGTGGAGTTTTCGCTGTCGAAGGAGCAGACGGCGCGCCTTTCGCACCTGATCATCGAACGGCTGGAAGAGTAGTAGCAGCGACGCTCAATCCTTACCGGCCAGCATCGTTTCCAGAAGCCACGCGCCCGCCTGGCCGAGTGGGCGCTGGCGCGACCACACCACATCCACCGGCAACTGGCGAGGCCAGCCGCGTGCCCGCACCTCATGCAGGCGATCGGCGGCGAAGTGATCGACCAGCCAGCGCGGCAGTTCGGTCCAGCCAAATCCCAGCACCGCCATCTCCAGCAACATCAGGTAGCTCGGCGCAGACCATCGCCGTGGGCTGCGCACCGGCGCGGCGTTGGCGCGCGGGCCTACGGGATCGACGAAGGTGTTCAGCCGCAGCTCGCGCGCCTCGCGCAATACCGCATGCGGAACTTCCTCCGCGCCATATCGGGCGAGCGGGTGCTGCAGCCCGACGAACAGCCCGATCTCTGATTGCTCGGCGATGGCCGCCGCGCCGATGTCGGCGGGATAAACCGTCTGCGCTGCGACCAGGCCGAGCTGGGCACGGCCCAGTTGGATGATGTCGACCACATCTTCGTGCTCGGCGATCAGGCATTCGAGTTCGAGGTCGGGGTAGCGCTGCTCCAGCGTGGCGAGCGTCTGCTCGTAACGGTCGGACTGATATGTGTCCGACACGACGAGCGTCAGGCGCGCTTCCAGGCCGCCGGCCATCTGTGCCGCCAGGCGGTCCATCTGCTCGCTGGCGTCGAGCACGCGACGCGCCTGCGTGAACATGGCCCGGCCGGCTTCGGTTAGCGTCGGCTGGCGCGTGCTGCGGTCGAACAGCGTCAGGCCCAGATCGATTTCAAGATTGGCGATGGCCTCGCTGATCGTCGACTGGCGCTTGCCCAGCTTTCGGGCTGCGGCGGAGAACGAACCGAGCGTGGCGGCTTCGGCAAAGGCGAGCAGGGCTTCGGGTGAGTGGCGCATCGGATGTTCCGGACGAGGGTGCATCGTGCAATATATCGGAAAAACCGATAGTAAAAAACTGGATAAGACGGCTGCTACCGATGAAAATCCTCCCTGTTGATTGGAGGTTATTGCAATGCAAGTTATCTACAAAACGCCAGCCGAGCGCCTTGTCCATGCGCTGACGTTCGAGCTGGTCGCCATGCTCATCTGTGCGCCGCTGTTTAGTTGGCTGATGGAGTTGCCGTTGGCTGAAATGGGCGTCATGACGCTCATGTTTGCCGCGGTGGCGATGGTATGGAACATGGTGTTCAACGCCATGTTCGAGCGCGTGGAGCGTCGCTACAGGCTTTCGCGCACCGTGGCCGTGCGCGTGGTGCATGCCTGTCTGTTCGAGGGCGGTCTGGTCCTGATGCTGGTGCCGCTGGCGGCGTGGTGGCTCGACGTGGGCCTGTGGGAAGCGTTCGTGCTCGACATCGGCATCATGCTGCTGTTCCTGCCGTACACGTTCTTCTTCAACTTTGCGTATGACCACTTGCGCGCACGCTGGACGACGCGCCGCGCGCTGGCCTGACGCCGAGGCGCTGCCTCAACAAGCGCCGGGTGCGGTCGGCTGTCGACGGCTTTACCTGGCGATGTCTGCGCCGCGCTCCGTCAGCAAGTCCCGCAGCACGGAGCGATGGCAGTGCGCCTCGTCCTCGCAATAGCAGCCGATCGCCAGATTGGTCTGATGGGACAGCGCCGCCAGCATGTCGAGCAGGCGCGCGGCGTCGCCGTCGCGCATTTCGGCGCGGAAGTGGCGCACGAAGGTTTGCCAGCCTTTTTCGTCGTGCTTGGATTGCGCGGCCAGCGCTTGCTTGACGAGTTCCGGCGTGGGCGAGAGCAGCGGCATCCACACGTCGTAGAAATCGCGGCTGGCGAATGCTTCCTTGGGCACACCGCGCGGCGGGCGCCGCACGGTGCCGATGCGCAAGCCTTCATCGGGGTAACGCGGCTCGCCGAGCCGGACGATGCGTAGTGCCATGGACTGCCTCCGTGCGGATGCCGCGCGTTGTGATCGGACGTGATGCGTTACGAACCCGGCCGGTTCTGCACCGTCGGGAAAAACACATCCTTCCACGACGCGGGCTTGTTCTTGAGCGTGCCCACGCGCTGCATGAACTCAGCATAGTGCGCGACGCCCACCGGCGTGGTCGTGAAGCGCGAATCTGGATCGTCCAGGATCTTCTTCACGTCTTCCGGTGAACTCTTCACCTTCGATTGCGCAATGTAGATCTGCGCGGCCTTGGTCTTGTCCTTGGCGATGAGGGCGTTGGCTTCATCCAGCGCGGCCACGAAGGCCGCCGACAGCTTCGGGTTGGCCTCGTAGAACTTCTTGCTGGTGTAGGTCATGTCCAGCGTGATGTTGCCGAGCACGTCAACCGTGTTGAACACGCGGTGCAGGCCGGGCGCCGCGGCCTCGGTGTACGAGAACGGCGGCGAGGCCATGTGGCTGTTGATCTGGCTGCCGCCGGCCAGCATGACGGCGGTGGCGTCGGGGTGCGGCAGCGGCACGGTGATCGGGTCAAGCTTGTTGAATTGCTTGTCGCCGAAGGTCTTGGCGGCAGCCATCTGAAGCACCACGGCCGGCAGCGAGGTCTTGATGCCGGGCACGGCAATGCGGTCCTTGTCGGAGAAATCGGCCAGCGCCTTCACGTTCGGGTTGCGCGTCATCAGGTACATCGACGATGAGCTGAGCGACGACAGCCCGCGCACTTCCATCGCGCTGCCGCGGGTCTTGTCCCACAGCGTGAGGAAGCCCGGCACGCCCAGCGAGGCGATGTCCAGCGCGCCCGAGAGCATGGCGTCGTTGATGACGTTGCCGCCATCGAGGATGCGGTAGTTGACCTTGACGTCGCCCAGGCCGGCCGCCTTGGCTTGCTTCTCCAGCAGGTGCTCGCTGGCCATCACCATGATGGGGAGGTAGAGGATGCCGTAGCCGTGGGAGATGCGGACTTCGGTGGCTTCTGCGTGGGCGGTGCTGATGGTGCCGCCCAGGAGCGATGCGGCCAGCGTGGTGGCCATGGTCAGGCGGAGGATGGTGCGGCGGGGTTGGTGCATGTGTTGTCTCCTTGTTGCGCTGTTGGTCTTTATGTTTGTTGGTGGTGTATCCCTTGTTTCACCCCCTGCCGGGGGCGACTCACTTTCTTTGTCTTGCCAAAGAAAGTAAGCAAAGAAAGGCGCGCCCGATGCGGCGGCTTCCCCTTGAATTTCTGTGACCGTGCGGGGAAGGAGGCAAACTCGCTTCGCTCAGACAAGCCTCCTTCCTTTTTCCGCCCGCTCACAAAAATTCAAGGCGCCGCATAGGGCAGGGTACGGCCAAACCGTCGAGGGGCGACTGTGAGCGCCTGGACGGTTTCGGTATTCAAGCGCGCCCTTAGTTCTGCATGCCCCAGCGTTTGACGGTGCGGGCTTCCAGCGTGCGGAATACCAGGTTCTCTACCAGCAGGCCGATGATGATCACCGTCAGCAGACCCGCAAAGACTTCGGGAATCTGCAGTTGGTTCTTGTTCTCGTAGATGTACCAGCCGAGGCCGCCCTGGCCGGAGCTGACGCCAAACACCAGTTCCGATGCGATCAACGTGCGCCATGCGAATGCCCAGCCGATCTTCAGGCCGGTGAGGATGGAGGGGAACGCGGCTGGGATCAGGATCTTGGTCAGGTACCCCATGCCGGATAGCCCGTAGTTGCGGCCCACCATGCGCAGCGTGTTCGATACCGACAGAAAGCCGGCATGCGTGTTGAGCGACACCGCCCACACCACGGAATGCACGATCACGAAGATCAGGCTGCCGTTGCCGAGACCAAACCACACGAGTGCGATCGGCAGCAGCGCAATGGCGGGCAGCGGGTTGAACATGGCGGTGAGCGTTTCCAGGAAGTCCTGCCCGAGCCGGTTGCTGATGCCCAGTACCACCAATGCGCACGACAGGGCCAGGCCAAGCGCGTAGCCCGCCAGCAGCGTTTGCATTGACGTGCCGATGCGAGCGAACAGTGTGCCGCTGGCCAGCCCTGCCCACAGCGCCTGCACGGTGTCGGAGAAGGTCGGCATCAGCAGCGGGTTGTCGAGCCAGCGCGCTCCGCCTTCCCACGCGAGTGCCAGCACGACGAGGATGACGAGCTTGCGCAGCCACGCCTGTTCGTACAAACGCTCGGCAATCGAGAGCGGCTTTTCCACCACGCCGATGCGCTCGAACGCCACGGGTGTGCTGTAGACGGGCGCGCGGTTGCTGATGTCGGTGGTGGCCGGCATGGAAAGGGTTTCAGTCTGCATGGGTTTCCTCCACCGTGCGGGCGAACAGCATGTCGTGGATCTCGGCTTCGAGGGCTTTGAAGCGCTCCGGGTCATCATCGCCGCGCGCAAGGCTCGGCAGCTCGGCGCGGACTTGGCCCGGATGCGGCGAAAGGATCAGGATGCGGCTGCCGCAGCGGATCGCCTCCGGAATCGAGTGCGTGACGAACAGCACGGTGAAGCGCGTTTCATCCCACAGTTGCAGCAGCTCGTCCTGCATCTTGCGGCGCGTGAGCGCATCGAGCGCGGCGAAGGGCTCGTCCATCAGCAGCACGTCGGGCTCCATGGCCATGCCGCGTGCGATGGCCACGCGTTGCTTCATCCCGCCCGACAGCATGTGCGGGTGGTGGTCGGCAAATTTGGTGAGATTGACCTTGTTGATGTAGTGCAGGGCGCGTTCTTCGGCCTCACGCGCGCCCAGCTTGCCCGTGGAGAGCAGCGGGAACAGCACGTTCTCTTTCACGGTCTTCCACGGCAGGAGCTGGTCGAACTCTTGGAACACCATCATGCGATCGGGGCCCGGCTTGGTCACGGGCTGGCCTTTCAGGCGGATCTCGCCTTCGGTGGGCGTGAGGTAGCCGCCGATGGCCTTGAGCAATGTCGATTTACCGCAGCCCGATGGGCCCAACAAGATGTAGCGCTCGCCGGGGTAGACCTGAAAGTCGACGCGGTAGGTGGCGGTCACCAGATGCTGGCGCGTCTTGTACTGCAGCGTGACGCCGCGCACGTCCAGCAGCGGCGGCGCGGTCGATGAGTTGGCCTGCATGATGTTGTCTCCTGTGTGTGTTTTTGTCGGGTTGGGTGGCAGCGTGGGAGGGCGTTACCGGATATCCACGTGGTACCGGAAGTGCGCCGCCGCGCCGCGCGAGCGCCGCCATTCAAGCGGCACCCGGTCGTAGCCGCGCGCAACGCGTTCGATGACCATCACCGGATCGCCGGGCTGGATGCGCAACAGCCGCGCGTACGTTGCGTTGACGGCCTCGGCGGTAAGCGTTTCTTCAGCGCTGGCGATGATCTGGCCGCAGTGGGATTCGTACAGCGGATACAGCAGGTCGCCAAACGCGTCGAGTTCCAGCGTGGCGAGCGGGGCGAAACGGTCGTACGGCAGCCAGATTTCTTCGGCCAGCATGGGCGCGCCATCCAGCAGGCGCAGCCGGGTGAGGCGAATGACCGGTGAGCCCGTTTCGATCTGCAGGCCCGCAGCCGGTGCGGACGGTGCATCCAGCACGTCACGCTTGAGAATGCGGCTCTCAGGAATGCGTCGCTCGCCGCTTTCACTCTGGAAACGGAAGAACCGGAACAAGGAGCTGGCAAAGCTGGCGCGCCGCACAAAGGTGCCGCGGCCTTGAAAGCGTTCGAGCAGGCCTTCGGCCACCAACACGTCGACGGCTTTGCGGACCGTGCCGACGGCCACGTTGTACGTCTTGGCAAGCTCGGCTTCGGTGGGGATGGCGTCGCCCGGGCGCCAGTGCTGTTGGGCGATCTGCGCGGCCAGATCGTCGCGCAATTGCTGATAGCGGGGCAGGCGGAGATCGGCGGGCATGAGGTATCTGAAGTGGTCAACTATTCATCTATATGATTTGTCATTGTAGGGAGCTTGCGAGCGGCTGGCATTACAGGAAAACCCGCAGGGCCCGGTCGAATCGACACGGGCCCTGCGGGTTTTTGAGAGAACTGCTGAGTTAAGAATTAACGCGTGGCGCGAGCCGAAGCCGGCAGCGGCTCAGTCTGTTGTGCCTTCGGACGGCGCAGCAGCCGCAGCGCATACCAGGCCAGCACAAGCGCACCGATGGCGAACACGATGTCACCCGGCACGCGCAGCCAGACCAGCGTTTCCATCACCTTCGAGTGCACCACCTCCGGCGAGCGGGCGTACCACATGCCCTTGGTGACGCTGGCCCAGGCCTGGTAAATGCCGGCCGGCAGCAACGACATGAACACCATCATCGCCAGGCCGATGTTCAGGCTCCAGAACGCGGGCTTGAGCAGGCGGTCGGCATGCAGGCTGCGGGCATACAGGCCGCGCAGGCAGAACAGCATCAGGCCGATACCGAGCATGCCGTACACCCCGAACAGTGCGGCGTGCCCGTGGGCGGCCGTCATGTTCAGGCCCTGCACGTAGTACAGCGAAGCCGGCGGGTTGATGGCGAAGCCCAGCAGGCCAGCGCCCACGGTGTTCCAGAAGCCCACGGCCACGAAGCACAGCACCGGCCACTTGTAGGCGCCAAGCCACGGCGTATCCTTCGTGCGGCGATAGTTCTGCAGCGCTTCCAGCCCGATCAGCGTAAGCGGCACGACTTCCAGCGCCGAGAACACCGCGCCGACCGAGATGATCGACGTCGGCGTGCCCGTGAAGTACAGGTGGTGCAGGGTACCCAGGATGCCGCCGAACAGGAACACGATCGTCTCTGCCACGATGGCGCGGTTGGCGCTGCTGGCACGAATCAGGCCCAGGCGTGTGAAGATCAGCGCGATGACGGCGGTGGCGAACACTTCAAAGAAGCCCTCCACCCACAGGTGGACGAGCCACCAGCGCCAGTATTCGATCATCGAATAGTGCGTGTGTTGGTCCCACACCAGCGACGTCGAATAGAAACCGCCGATGCACGTGGCCGACAGGAACACCATGGCGATCAGCCCGCGCGATTCCGACGGCGTCTTCAGCGCCGGCCACAGGGCGCGGCCGAGCAGCACCACCCAGAACAGCAGGCCGATAAACAGCAGGATTTGCCACACGCGGCCCATGCTGGTGTATTCCAGGCCCTGATTGCCGACCCAGAAGCCGAAGTCCGCGCCGCGATGTTGCAGCGTGCCGAGCCAGCCCGTGGCGATCGAACCCACCACGATGAAGATCAGCGCCCAGAACAGTACATCAACGCCCAGCTTCTGGAGCTTCGGTTCACGCCCCGACAGCAGCGGCGCAATGTACAGGCCCGTGGCCAGCCATGCCGTGGCAATCCACAGCACGCCAAGCTGCGTATGGACCGTGCGGCTGATGACATACGGCAGCACCTGCGCCAGCGGAATCCCGAAGAACGATTCGCCTTCCACCGCATAGTGCGCGGTGATGGCGCCCATGCCGATCTGCACCAGCATCAGGCCGATCACGGCAAAGAAGTACTTGCGCGTGGCCTTCATCGACGGTGTCGCGACCGCATTGAGGAAAGGGTCCGCCGCCAGCGGCTTGGCCTCTTCCTCGTGCTTGCTGCTGCCATGAATCCACAGCATGGCCGCAATGCCGCCCAGCAGCAGGATGATGCTCACCATCGACCACATGGCTGCACCGCCCGTCATGGTGTTGCCCACCAGCGGCTCATGCGGCCAGTTGCTGGTGTACGACAGGTCGGTTTCGCCCGGGCGGTCGGTAGCGGCTGCCCACGACGTCCAGAAGAAGAACGCCGCCAGGGCCTCGCGGTCCTCCTGCTTCGGCAGCACGCCAGTGCCCATCGCATATTGATCGCGCAGCGTGGCGAGCGACGGATCGGTGCCGAACAGGCCTTCGAAGTGCTGCGCAACTTCCTGGATGGCGCGGGCACGATCCGCCGAGACTGTGATGCTGTCGTGCGTCGGGTCATACGTATTGCGGCGCATCTCTTCCTTCACGGCCGCATCGACGGCGGCTTGCTGTGAAGCCGTCAGCGGTGCGGTCGTGCCGAATTGCTGTTGCGTGCGGATCGTCTGCAGAGTGGTTGCCTCGCGGTGCAGCCAATCGGCTGACCAGTCTGGTGCGACATAGCTGCCGTGGCCCCAGACGGTGCCAAGCTGCTGGCCGCCTGCCGCGAGCCAGGCTTGTTGGCCGCGCTGGATCTGTTCACCGGTAAAGAGCACGCCACCGGTGGTGGTGACGACTGCCTGCGGGATCGGCGGCGCGGCCAGATAGATCTGCCGCCCCAGATAGCCGAGTGCCCCGAATGACAGGACGAAGATCAGGCCGAGCCACCGCCACAGCCTACCGTTGGTTTTCATGACAAGGTTCCTCGCAAGAGTGCAATAGGAAGAAAGCGTTCAGGCGCCACCGCAGCTGCCGCAGCACTGGCCGGTACTGGCTGCAGATGCCTTGCGGGTGATGGCCACGCGCCACGTATGGGGGCCGCGTTCCAGGTAATCCCACGCGAACTGCCCCGGGCGGTCGAGCTGGAACTGGGACTGCAGCGGACGCGGATCGTGGTCATTGATCAACTCCAGGCTCTGGCCGATGTCGAGCTCCCCAAACGCGGAGAAGATCAGCGGATGGCGTTCGCGCGGCGCCAGTACGCGCAGGTCGAGTTGAATGGAAGGCGTGGGCTGGGTCATGGGTGCTCCGTTCAGGTGGTGTTCAACATCAAAAGATGCATAAAGAATGCATCTATAGTACTGAGGACGGCAAGCATAGTTATTGATGTATATCAGATGCTTGTTTTAGGGCGGCTCTTGCTGTTGCTTCCGGCCACTGGCCACGGCTGGCGTTTGCGCTGCATCAACACCGCGGTTGTGAGGGGCTTCTAACGTGGAGCAGACGACACCACACCGAACAAACGGGGGAAAAAATGAGCCGTCTCCATACATTCCGCGGTCTGATGCGCGCGGGTCTGATTTCTGCAGTGCTTGGGGCACTGGTGGCGGGGGCTGCCGCCCGTGCAGCCACCCGGCTCCCTGGCGACTTCGGGCCGCCGCGCGGCGAACCGATCCACGCCGTCCTGACGAGCCCGCCCAACGTGCCGCCACCGGTCCATCGCAACTATCCAGCCAAGGTCATCGTGGAGCTGGAGGTGGTCGAGAAGCAGATGCAGATTTCCGAGGGCGTCAACTACACCTTCTGGACGTTCGGCGGCACGGTGCCCGGCAGCTTCATCCGCGTGCGCCAGGGCGATACGGTGGAGTTCCACCTGAAGAACCACCCCGACAGCAAGATGCCGCACAACATCGACCTGCACGGCGTGACCGGGCCCGGCGGCGGCGCGGCATCGAGCTTCACCGCACCGGGGCATGAATCGCAATTCACCTTCAAGGCACTCAACGAGGGCATCTATGTCTACCACTGCGCCACGGCGCCGGTGGGCATGCATATCGCCAACGGCATGTATGGCCTGATCCTGGTCGAGCCGCCTGAAGGCTTGCCCAAGGTCGACCATGAGTATTACGTGATGCAGGGCGACTTCTACACCGCCGGCAAGTACCGCGAGAAGGGCCTGCAGGCGTTCGACATGGAAAAGGCCATCGATGAACGCCCGACCTACGTGCTCTTCAACGGCGCCGAAGGCGCGCTCACCGGCGACAAGGCGATGCACGCCAAGACTGGAGAGACGGTGCGCATCTTCGTCGGCAACGGCGGCCCCAACCTGGTGTCGAGCTTCCACGTGATTGGCGCGATCTTCGATCAGGTGCGCTATGAAGGCGGCAGCAACGTGCAGAAGAATGTGCAGACCACGCTCATTCCTGCCGGCGGCGCAGCCATCGTGAAGTTCACGGCCAAGGTGCCCGGCAGCTATGTGCTGGTCGACCATTCGATCTTCCGGGCCTTCAACAAGGGCGCCATGGCGATCCTGAAGGTCGATGGGCCGGAGAACAAGCTGGTCTACTCGGGCAAGGAGCTGGATTCGGTCTACCTCGGCGATCGTGCAGCGCCGAACATGACGGCGGTCACCAAGGCGACCGAAGCCTCGGTCACCGGCACGCTGACCGTACAGGATCAGGTGCAGGCGGGGCGCGCGCTGTTTGCGGGTACGTGCTCGGTGTGTCACCAAGGTAACGGTGCGGGGCTGCCGGGTGTATTCCCGCCGCTGGCCAAGTCCGATTTCCTGGCAGCCGACCCGAAGCGGGCGATGGGCATCGTGCTGCATGGCCTGAACGGCAAGATCAAGGTGAACGGCCAGGAATACGACTCGGTCATGCCGCCGATGACGCAGCTCAACGACGATGAAATCGCCAACATCCTGACCTACGTGCTCAACAGCTGGGACAACCCGGGTGGCCGTGTGAGCGCCGACGACGTCAAGACGATGCGTGCCCAGCCCGCGCCGGCCAAGGCCGTGGCCGAGCATTGAACCGATAGCGTGATCGCCATGTCCAGCCTCGCCTCGCGTATCGCAGCCATGCTGGTGGCGCTGGCAAGCACCGCCGCCCAGGGGGCCGCCTATGTGCGGTTGCCCGGCGGCGACTTCGACAGCGTGCTGCCGCAGAACGCGCCGAACCTCCCGCAGCGGGTCCGCATTGAGCCGTTCGAGCTGCGCACCTTGCCTGTGACCATTGCCGAGTTCCAGGCTTTTCTGCAGACGCACCCGGCCTGGCAGCGGGACCGGGTACCCGCGGTTTTCGCGGGCCCCGCCTATCTGTCCGACTGGGCTGATGCGCTGCATCCGAACCCGCAGGCATCGCCGCAAGCGCCGGTGACGGGCGTGAGCTGGTTTGCCGCCCGCGCCTATTGCGAGAGCGAAGATGCGCGCTTGCCGACCTGGCTGGAGTGGGAATCCGCCGCGGCCGCCGACGCCACCCGTGCCGACGCCCGCGACGATCCGCAATGGGCGCAACGCATCCTGAACTGGTACGAGCGGCCGGCCGCGAGCGTGCTGCCACCCGTGGGCGGCCCTGCCGATGTGCATGGCGTGCGCGACATGCACGGCCTGATCTGGGAATGGGTCGACGACTTCAACGCGCTCTTCATCGCAGGCGACAGCCGGACACAGGGCGACCCCGACAAGCAGAAATTCTGTGGTGCGGGCGCCATCAGCATCGTGCGGCGCGATAGCTATGCCGTCTTGATGCGCGTGGCGCTGCTGTCCTCGCTCGGCGGCGCAGATTCCACGGGCAGCCTGGGTTTTCGCTGCGCTCGCACCCTCAACGGAGAACATTCATGAAGCTACTCAACCTCATCCGTCATGTGCTGCTGACCACGCTGCTGGCGGCAAGCGCAGCGGGCGCCCAGGCGGCAGGGCCGGCCGCGACCGGCTCGCTGTATCAATCCGACGTGGCCTTGACGGACCAGAACGGCCGGGTCTTTCACCTGGCGGACCTGCGTGGCGAGCCTGTGCTCGTGAGCATGTTCTATTCGTCGTGCCAGATGGTCTGCCCGATGATCTTCGAAACGATCCGGGCCACGCTGGCAAAGGGTGGCAAGCCCGCACACGACGGGATGCGGGTCCTGATGGTGACGATCGACCCGGAGCGTGATTCTGTCGCGGCCCTCAAGCAGACGGCAGCCGCGCATGGAGCGGACGACCGCTGGCAGGTGGCCCGTACGACCGCCAGCGGCACCCGCGAGGTGGCCGCGCTGCTGGGCGTGCAGTATCGAAAGCTGGCGGACGGCGACTTCAACCATTCCAGCACGATCGTGCTGCTCGACGCAGACGGCCGGATCAACGCCCGTACCAACACGCTGGGCGCGGTCGACCCGAAGCTCGTCGAGTCCATGCGCAAGCTGGTCTCGGCCCAGCACTGAGTTGCCGGGCCAGGCGCCTAGGCGTAAGGCACCACCGCCTGGGTCTGCACGCCGAGGCCATCGATGCCCAGACGCATGGTGTCGCCGGCCTTGAGATAACGCGGCGGCTTGAAGCCCATGCCCACACCCGGAGGCGTGCCGGTGCAGATCAGGTCGCCGGGGTGAAGCGTCATGAAGCGGCTCACGTAGCTCACCAGGTGGGCTACGCCAAACACCATGGTGGCTGTGTTGCCCGTCTGCACGCGTTCACCGTTGACGTCGAGCCATAGCCCCAACGTCTGCGGGTCGGGCACTTCATCCCGCGTGACCAGCCACGGGCCGACCGGGCAGAAGGTGTCGCAGCCCTTGCCCTTGTCCCATGTGCCGCCGAGCTCCAGCTGGAACGCGCGCTCGGAGACGTCATTGACCACGCAGTAGCCGGCCACATGCGACAGTGCGTCCTCGCGTGAGACATCGCGCGCTGTCTTGCCGATCACGACGCCGAGTTCGACTTCCCAGTCGGATTTTTCGGAGCCCCGGGGCAGCATCACGTTGTCGTTGGGACCGTTCAGCGCGCTGTTGGCCTTGAGAAAGACGATGGGTTCGGCCGGCGGCGCCATGCCCGCCTCGGCAGCATGGTCTGCATAGTTCAGCCCGATGGCGATGATCTTGCCGATGCCTGTCCACGGTACGCCAAAGCGATCGCCGGGCAGAATCGGGAGGGTCGAACCCTCCACGCGCGCCAGCTGGGCCAGGGCTTCGTCGGAGAGTTGTCCGGGCCCGATTTGGTCCACGATGCCGGACAAGTCGCGCACGCGACCCTGTTCATCGATCAGGCCGGGGCGCTCCGCTCCGGGCGGGCCTACACGTACGAGTTTCATGGATGTCCTTTCGTGTGTTGCTTGATGACCTTGGCGGGGCGGGCGGCTTCAGACAGGCTGCGTGCCACCACGCTCAAGACTTCCTGCGCCGTGTTTTCGGAGTGCTGGCGCAGCACCTGCGCCAAGCGTGGGCGGCCCGGCTCACGCAGCGCTTGCATGATCAATTCGTGTTCTTCGTGGGATTCCTGCCAGCGCAGCGTGTCGGCATTGGCCGCGCCGCGCGCACGGTGCACCTTGCTCATCAGCGTGGCGTAGATGCCGGCCAGCACCGGATTGGCCGCGCCGTCGATGATGAGTTGGTGAATCTCCTGGTTGATGCGGAAGTAGTCCGTGCGGCGACCGGCCGTGTGCGCATCGAGCATGGCCTGGTGTTTGCGCTCCAGGCGCGCCATGGCGACTTCCGAGAGGCGCGATGCGGCCAGCTCGCCGGCCATGGCTTCCAGGCCATGCAGCGTCTCGAAGGTGGCGCGCAGCTCATTAAGATCGAGCGGCGCCACGCGGTAGCCGATGTATTGCCGGTGCAGCACCAGCCCTTCGGCCACCAGCACCTTGAGCGCTTCGCGCAGCGGCGTCTTCGACACATCGAACAGTTCGCAGAAGGCGCGTTCATCGATGCGGGCGCCGGGCGGCAGCTCGCCTTCTTCGATCAGCGTGCGCAGCCGCGAAGCAATTTCGGCCGACATGCCGAGGGTGCGCAGACGGGGGGATTGGAGCAGCGATTGGGTCACAGGCGTCACCAAAGAGGGGGAGATGCACCACAAAAGGCTATCACACACCAATATTGTGCTTATTGAGAATATAAAAATCAATAACTTACAGATGTTGTAATTACAGATTACGTATCCTATACTCCGCCATGTTGCGCAACACACACTAATCAAACCGACTCAGGAAGGTGTTTCGACGAGCGGGCGCTGCGGGCACACTGGCGAAAAGACCTGCCAGCAAGCACGCGTCTCGAAACGGCTTCGGGAGCTACCAGGAGACATGCGTAATGGAAACCGCAAGCCAGGCTCACGCCATGGCGCTAACGGAGACGAAGAGCTCCGTGCGCTGGAAGATTTTCTTGATGATGTTGATGCTGATCTCCATCAACTATGTCGACCGTGCATCGCTGTCGGTCGCCATGCCGCTGATTGCGAAAGAGTTCAACATCGGCCCGGCGGTGCAAGGCCTGCTGCTCAGTTCATTCTTCTGGACGTATGCGTTCATGCAGATCCCGGGCGGCATGCTGGCGGACCGATTTGGTCCGCGCGTCGTGATTGCCGGCGCCACGCTGGGCTGGGGTTTATTCCAGTCGATGGCGGCGGTGTGCACGGGCTGGGTGCCGCTGCTGCTCACTCGCCTGGGTCTGGGCGCGGCCGAAGCGCCCATCTACCCGGCAGGCGGCAAGCTCAACGCCATCTGGATGACGCAGAATGAGCGCGGCCGTGGCGCCACGCTGCTCGACGGCGGCGCACCGCTGGGGGCAGCGCTGGGCGCACTCATCATCGCAGGCCTGATCGCTGAGTTCGATTCGTGGCGTACCTCGTTCGTGGTGGCCGGTGTCGGCACCATGGTGGCGGGCCTGTTCTCGTGGTGGTACATCCGCAACCATCCGCGCGAGCATCCGTCCGTCAACGCATCGGAAGCCGCCTACATCGAGGCTGCGCACGCAGCCGACCAGGCGGCCGAGCCGACGAGCGTGAGCGGCAACGTGTTCGATTTCTTCAAGTACCGTTCGGTATGGGGCATGTTTGCCGGCTGGATGTGCTTCAACGCGTTGTTCTATGGTCTGCTGACCTGGATGCCGACCTATCTGTCGAAGGTGCAGGGCCTCGACATCAAGCAGATGGGCGGCGCGGTGTTCGCCATGTTCTTCTCCGGTTTCGTGGGTGAAATGGTAGGCGGCTGGATCGCCGACAAATGGATGGCGACGGGAGCCCCGCGCGCCAGGGTGCTGCGCACGCTGTTCGGCATTGCCTCGGTGTTCGCCACGGTGGCCATCTATACGGTTGCACGCTTCACGGACCCCGTGACCGTGGTGGTGCTGCTGTCGATCACGCTGTTCTTCCTGCGCTGGTGCGGCCTGTTCTGGTGCATTCCGTCGATCCTCGGCACGCGCAAGCGCGTTGGCTTCCTCGGTGGCGTCATGAACCTGGGCGGCAACGTCGCGGGGATCGGCATGCCGATCATCGTCGGCGTGATCGTCCAGGCGACCGGTTCCTACGACATGGCGCTCACACTGTTTGCGGCTGCGGGTGCGGGGCTCTTCATCTGCTCCACGCTGCTGATCGATTACAGCAAGAAGCTGCCGGTCTGAGCGGACACGCCATTCACGCGATATTCGATACAAAAAGATTGACGCGGCGCCGTGATTCGCGTGCGCCGGGTCACACCAACACCGGAACAGAGTCCCATGACAAAACGTATCCTGCTCGGCATGCTGACGCCCTCATCCAACACGGCGCTGGAACCCATCACCAGCGCCATGGTGAGCGGCCTGCCGAATGTGAGCGCGCATTTCTCACGCTTCACCGTCACCGAGATCTCGCTGCGCGATCAGGCGCTCGGGCAGTTCGACCTCGACAAGATCCTCAACGCTGCCCGGCTGCTTGCCGACGCACGCGTCGACGTAATCGCCTGGAACGGCACGTCCTCCGGCTGGCTGGGTTTCGAGAAGGACGAGGCGCTCTGCCGCCAGATCACCGAAGCGACCGGTATTCCCGCCACCACGTCCGTGCTGGCGCTCAACGAGATCCTCGCCAAGACGGGCGCGCGCGACTTCGGCCTCGTCACGCCATACCTCGACGACGTGCAGCAGCGCATCGTTCAGAACTACGCGCGCCATGGGTACCGCTGCGTGGCCGAGCGTCATCTCGATCTGCATGTCAATCACAGCTTTGCCGACGTGAGCGAGGACACGCTGCGCGCCATGGTGCGCGACGTGGCGCAGCACAAGCCGGCAGCCATCACGACGTTCTGCACCAACCTGCGTGCGGCGCATCTGGTCGAGGCGATGGAAGCGGAGACGGGCATCCCGGTGTACGACACGATCTCGACGGTCGTGTGGAAATCGTTGCGGCTGGCAGGTGTGGACACGCGCGCGTTGCATGGCTGGGGCCGCCTGTTTGCCGACGTGGCCTAACAGAGCAGGAGCACCAGGCATGTCTACCGAATTCGATTTGGTGATCCGCAACGCGGATGTCGTGACCGCTTCGGACCGCTTCTGCTGCGACATCGGGGTGCGCGATGGCCGCATCGCCATGTTGGGGCAGGGCTTGCCGCGCGGGGCGCGCGAAATGGACGCCAGTGGTCTGCTGGCCTTGCCCGGCGGTGTCGACGGTCATTGCCACCTCGACCAGCCCATGCCCGACGGCATGCGCATGGCGGACGACTTCTTCACCGGCACGCGCGCTGCCGTCTGCGGCGGCACGACGACGGTCATTCCATTTGCGGCGCAAGAGAAGGGTGCCTCGCTCAAGGCGGCGGTGGCCGATTACCATCGCCGCGCGGAAGGCCGCGCCGTGGCAGATTACGGCTTCCATCTGATCGTTGCCGATCCGACGCCCGACGTGCTGCAGCGTGAACTGCCGGAGCTCATCCGCCAGGGCTACACATCGTTCAAGGTCTACATGACGTATGACGACCTGAAACTGTCGGATCGCGAAATGCTGGCCGTGCTGGACGTGGCCAAGCAGAACAACGCGCTCGTGATGGTGCACGCGGAAAACGCCGACTGCATCTCGTGGCTGACCGAGAAGCTGGTCGGCGAAGGCCGCATCTCGCCGCGCTTCCACGGCTTTGCGCGGCCCGCGGCCGTGGAACGCGAGGCCACGCACCGCGCCATCACGTTCGCTGAACTTGTCGACGTGCCGATCCTGATTGTGCATGTGTCGGGCAAGGAGGCCATCGAGCAGATCCGCTGGGCGCAGGGGCGCGGGCTGCAGATCCTGGCCGAGACGTGCCCGCAATACCTTTACCTGACCGCCGAAGACATGGGCCTGCAAGGCGACCATGGATATGAAGGCGCCAAGTGCGTCTGCAGCCCGCCGCCGCGTGACCCGGAAAACCAGGCCGCCGTGTGGCGGGCGCTGGCCGGCGGTGTCTTCAGCGTGTTCTCATCCGACCACGCGCCGTTCAACTATGACGACCCGCAAGGCAAGAAGCTTGGCGGGCAGGCGCAGCCGTTCGACCATATTCCGAATGGCGTGCCCGGCATCGAAACGCGCCTGCCGCTGCTGTTTGACGGCATTGCGCGCGGCAGGCTGTCGTTGCACCAGTTTGTCGAGTTGACCTCGTATCGTCCGGCGCGCCTGTATGGCTTGTATCCGCGCAAGGGCACCATCGCCGTGGGCGCCGATGCCGACATCACGCTGTGGGACCCGGAACGCCGCGTGCGTATCACCAACAGCGCACTGCATCACGCCGTCGACTACACGCCGTACGAAGGCATCGAGGTGACGGGCTGGCCGGTGCATTGCTTCTCGCGTGGCGAGATGCTCGTCGAGAACGGCAGGTACCTCGACCCGGCGCCGGGGCGTGGGCAGTTCCTGGCGGCCGGCGCGCCGTCTCTGGTCTGATCTTCAGGGTTTCATCATGCGTATTCTGGTCGTCAATCCCAACATTTCCGAGAGCGTGACGGCGCTGATCCAGGCTGAGGCGCAGCGTTCGGCTTCTGCGGGCACCACGCTCACCATGGCGACGGCGCCGTTTGGCGTGGCCTATATCGAAACGCGTTTCGAGGCGTTGGTGGGTGGCTACGCCACTGCCTGCGTGGTGGCCGAGCACCATGGCCAGTTCGACGGTGTGGTCGTTGCTGCGTTTGGTGACCCGGGCCTGGCCGGGATCAAGGAACTGTGCAGCGTGCCGGTGGTTGGCATGACCGAGGCCGCGCTGGCCAGCGCGTGCCTGCTCGGACAGCGCTTTTCCATCATCGCGATTTCGCACCGCATCGAGGCCTGGTACCGCGAGTGCGTGGTCGCCAATGGGTTGTCGTCAAGGCTGGCAAGCGTGCGTTCGTTGCAGCAGCCCTTGCGGGATATCGGAAGCGTGCAGGAAGACCACGCGGCCCGCCTGGAAGCGCTCAGCCTGCAGGCCGTGCGCGAGGACGGTGCCGACGTCATCATCGTGGCCGGCGCGCCGCTTGCGGGGCTGGCCCGCACGCTCAAGGACCGCATTCCCGTGCCGGTGGTGGACGGCGTGTCCAGCGCCATTCGTCATTGCGAGAGCCTGGTCGCGCTGGCACCGTCGGGCGCAACGGAAGGGAGCTTCGCGCGTCCGCCACGCAAGGACAATCGCGGGCTGCCCGCGGCGTTGGCGGCGCTTCTGGCGTAAGCGCGGCATGCCGGGGCCGCGACAGCGGGCCCGCAGCCGGCGCACGGGAGGCGATGCGCTATCCTCGGCGGATCGCCCTCCGTTACCGATCATGTCGCTCCGCGCACTGAGAACGCTTGTCGCCATCGCCCGCCACCGGACATTCGCTCGTGCCGGCGAAGCCGTCGGGCTCACGCAGTCTGCAGTAAGCCTGCAGGTCAAGGCACTGGAGGCGGCGTTCAACGTGCGTCTGTTCGATCGCTCGCGTCGCGAGCCATCGTTGACCGAGGCGGGCCGCATCGTGCTCGCCCAGGCCGAGCAGATCCTGTCACTGTACGACCGCATTCCGGACGCGTTAAGCGATGAGAAAGCGCTGGTCGGCCGCTTGCGCATCGGCGCCATCCACACCGCGTTGGCCGGCCCGCTGCCCGATGCGCTGCTGGCACTGCGACGCCAGCATCCGGGCCTGCGCGTGCACGTTGCGGCGGGGTTGTCTGCCGAGCTGGCGCAACGGGTGGTCGACGGTGAACTGGATGCCGCCATCACTTCGCATCCGGTACGTCCGCATCCGGCCGATCTGGTCTGGTCGACACTGTATGAAGACCGCTTCTGGTTGCTCGCGCCGCCGCAGTACGCCGGGCACGATGCGCGCACGCTGCTGACCGACCTGCCTTTCATCCGCTTTGACGCCCAGGCGTGGGCCGGCCGCATGATCGCCTCCGAACTTCGGCGGCTTGGCATCCGTGTTCGCGAAGAGATGGTGCTCGACAGCAAGGAAACGATCGTACGCATGGTGGCCAGCGGCCTGGGTGCGGCGGTGGTGGCGCTGTCCGATTCGGTGCTGACGCAGTTGCCACCGATCGTGCGGCTGCCATTCGGTCAACCGCAGATGCGCCGGGCGGTCGTCCTGCTCGAGCACCAGTCCCGCCCTGCGCAACGCTTGACGCAGGCATTGGCCGAAGCCGTGGTGGCGTCTGACATGAGTATTTCTCGTTGATCGGCTGATAAATCAAAATTATTCCTGCTGCCACGGCGTGATAGCTTGGCGGGGTTTCATCCTCGCCCCCGCCTTGCCATGCTGTCGTCCCTGTCTTCCTTGCTTGCATCTGCCCTTGCAGGAGCGCGGCGATGACCGCCGCGATTCTTCTGGCGCTCGCGCCGGTGGCCCTCCTGGTCGCGCTCGGCTACGGGCTGCGGCATACCGGCTTCATTGCCGACGCCTTCTGGCCCCAGGCAGAAAGGCTTTGCTACTACATCCTGCTGCCTGCGCTGTTCATGCACGGCCTGGCCAGCGCCCATCTGCAGGCGCTGCCCGTGCTGCCCCTGGCGGCCACGCTGATTGCCGCAACAGTGGTCGTCGCCGTGGCCCTGATGCTGGCGCGGCGCTGGATACCGATTGACGGTGCGGGTTTCACGTCGGTGTTCCAGGGGGCCGTGCGCTTCAACAACTATGTCGGCGTCTCGCTGGCGGCTGGGATGTTCGGTACCCGGGGCGTTGCGCTGGCCGCCGTGTGCAACGCGGCCATCGTGCCGACCGTCAACCTGCTCTGTGTGCTGGTGTTTGCGCGGCATGGTTCCGTGCGGTTCGGCGGCTGGGCGCTGGTGCGGCAGATCGTGACGAACCCGCTGGTCGTGGCCTGCGCGATCGGCATTGGCATGCAGGCCAGCGGCGTGCAGGTGCCCGCGCTGGTGGAACCCGCCGTGCGCGCGCTGGGCGCAGCGTCGATGCCGTTGGGGCTGCTCTGCGTGGGTGCTGCGCTCAACTTCAGCGGTGTACGCGGATGGGCGCATCCTGTGATGGTCTCATCGGCCGTCAAGTTTCTGGCCATGCCGGTTCTTACGCTTGCCGTGGGTCACGCCCTGGGGTTGACCGACGTTGCGCTGACGGTGGCCTTGCTGTTCCAGGCGCTGCCGACGGCATCGTCGTCCTACATCATGGCCCGCCAGCTCGGCGGTGACGCGCCGCTCATGGCGGGCATCACCGCTGCCCAGACGGTGCTTGCCGCTGCGGCCATGCCGGCGGTGATGACCGTGCTCTCGCTCGTCTACGGTCTGCCTCAGGCGTAACGGTCAGGACGGTGCTTCAGACGCACTTGAGGCAGCGCACGGCCGGCATGTCGTGAACGGCCACGGCGTCGGGTCAAGCGGGCCGCGCAATCCGCCGGATCAGGGGCGCCGTACCACGCGAGGTGGCCGCCTGCCGAGCGCGCGATGCGCCGTTTGCCCATCGCGCAGGACGATTGGCGGCCTGGCGGCCGTGGCGCAACGCTGCCACGACGTCAAGCGCCATAAGCCCGTAGCCGTTCGAGGCTCACCACCGTCACGCCGCCGTATTCGAGCCGCACGACGCCGTCCTTCTCGAGCGCCTTCAACGACTGGTTGGCCACCTGCCGTGTCATGCCGGAGAGCAGGCCGAGTTCTTCCTGCGTGATCTCCAGGTGATCGCCTGCACCGGGGTAGAGCACCGGGTTGAACAGCGAGGCAATGCAGCGTGCCAGCCGGGGCGTGGCGTCGAGCAGGCGGTCGTATTCGAGCAGTGCCATGAAGTGCCCGAGCCGCTCGTTGAGTTGCTTCACCAGGAAGCGGTTAAAGGCGACGCTGTTGTCGACCAGCCACATGAAGGTGGGGCGGTCCATGAAGGCCATGCGGGTATCGCGCAGCGCGACGATGTCGTAGCGGCGCGGCTCGTTCTTGAGCACCGTGCCCTCGCCAAACCAGCCGCCGGCCGGTACCCCGGTGAACGTGACGCTGCGCCCCTCGGGCGATACCGTGCCGATCTTGATGAGGCCAGTGACCACGCCGGTCCAGCTTTCCAGCAGCGTGTTCTTCGGGCAGATGCACGCACCGCGGGCGTAAGCCTTTTCGACGATGCCGGCGCAGGCGCGGTCGGCTTCGTCGGCAGGCAGCTCGATCGACCACGCGGCGATGTGTGCGAGGCGCGCGCGGCTGATGCCGGGGCGCGCGTTCGTGTCCAGTTCAGCCACGCTGGATGCCCACTGGCAGCGTGCTGACGCGCCGGACCTCCGGCGTGGCGAGCCAGTCCGTGTGCAGGCACTGCAGGAACATGCCGGTCGCGTCTTCGCCCCAGAAGAGTTCACCGTGGTGGGCGAGGGTGGGGACGCCGAAGACGCCGAGCGCGAGCGCGGCTTCGGTGTGCTGGCGCAGGGCATCCTTCACGGCCGGATCTTCGACGGCGCTCGCGCCCTCCGGGTACCCCACTGCCGCGCACAGCGCTGCAAAACCCTCGGGCGAGGCAACGTCGTTTCCGTCGCGCCAGATGTGCCGGAACACCGCGCGCACGGCATCGAGCGTCCCGCCCATCGCGATCGTCAGTCGCAGCGCCTTGATCGGATTGAACGGGTGCGCCGGCGGCATGCGGAACGGAATGCCCAACTGCTGCGCCCGGAACAGCGCATGCCGATACGTGAAGACGCGCTTCGGGCTGATTTCCGCCGGGCCGCGCTGCCCCCAATGATTCAGGATCGCGCCGAGCACTACCGGACGCGGATGCACGACCATGTCATGGCCCTGCTGCAGCCGATCGAACTGCTCGAGCTGCAGGTACGCAAACGGCGAGATGACATCGAAGAACCAATCGACGGTGGTGGACATGGAGTCTCCTCAGGCAGCGTGTATCTGCAGCAGCGGCGCCAGGGTGAAGGGCGCTGCGGTCATGGCGCGAATATCGTCGAGTGTCGCATGCGACAGGATTTCGCGCAGTACGAGCCCCCCGTCCGTCACGTCGAACACGGCGTGCTCCGTCACGATGACCTTCACGCAGCCCTGGCCGGTGAGCGGCAGCGTGCAGCGCGGCAGGATCTTCGAGTTGCCATGCTTGTCGGTGTGCGCAAGCGCTGCGATCACCTTGCGCGTGCCGTAGCACAGGTCCATCGCTCCGCCGATGCCGGGCCACCATTTGCCGTCGCGCTGGCAGGCCCAGTTGGCGAGATTGCCGAGCGCATCGACCTGCAGGGCGCCGAGAATGGTCACGTCGATATAGCCATTGCGCATCGCGCCGAGCGACGTGGCGAGGTCCATGAGGGCGGCGCCGGGCATCAGGGTGATGGGCTCGCACCCGGCGTTGGTGAGGTCGCTGTCGATGACATCCAGGCCGGGGCGTCCGCCGAAGCCAAAGGCGCCATTCTCGGTGTGGAAGATGACACCGGCCTCGGCATCCAGGTAGTTGGCCGTGAGCGTCGGAATGCCAAGGCCGAGGTTGACGACTTCTCCGGGGCGCAGCTCCAATGCGCAGCGCGCGGCGATGCGTTGCTTGGGGTGATCGGGCAGGGCTTGCATGGCGGTCTCCTTGATCGCTCGCTGGGGTGCGGTCATGCTTGCGCGGCAGCAGGCAGGCGGCCGAGCTTGGTCCAGTGTTGCCGGTAGAGCGCGTGCTGGTCTTCCAGCGTCAGGCCCTGCACCACGGCGTTGACGAATACGCCCGGGCAGCCGACCCGTTCTGGCGGAATCGCGCCCACTTCCACGATCTCGTTCACTTCAACGATGGTGTAATCGCCCGCCATGGCGATGTCGCGCTGGTTCTGCAGCGCCGTGCCGCGAAACTCGACGTTGCCGAACGTATCGGCGCGCCAGCCCTTGATGATCGAGACGTCTGCACGCAGGGGCGGCTCCACGAAGCACGTCATGCCGTCAACGCTGATCGTCGGCTTTGGCCCGCCGCGCGCCGGGAACATTCCCGGCTGGTCAAGGATGCCCACGCCCACCGGCACGAGGGCGCCGCCCAGTCCCAGCGCACCCGCGCGCACTTTTTCGGCCCAGGTGCCCATGGGGAAGAACTCGGCCACGCGCACCGCGTCGGTCAGATACGCCCGGGTAGATTCGTCCGTGGTGCCGACGTGCGTGCCGATGAACTCGGCGAGCTGGCCAGACGCAAACAACTTCGCCTTGAGAAAGCCGCCGCGCAGTCCCGGCGTGTTGGTGATGAGCGTGAGGCGGTCGGTGCCGCTGGCGAGCAGGGCCTCGATGCAGCAGGCTGGCTCGCCGGCGCCCACGAATTCGCCCAGCATCAGACGGCTGCCGCTGCGGACGTGGGCGACGGCCTCGTCCACGGAAAGGACCTTGTTGGCGTAGCGCATGGTGTCTCCTGTCGTGGCCGGTCGTGCGGACATTCCGGGCCGGCCTGCGGCGCAGTGTAGGAGTGGCGTTTTCGGGGCGATGTCTTCTGCATGACATTTGCTTCGTAAGGTTTGGTCAAGGGCGTCCTATATAGTTGTGAGGCCGTACGAACCATGCTGCATTGCGGTTGTCGCGCCCGGGCCGGACAGGCCCATTCCCCGATCGATCCCACCCGCACCTCGTTTTCAGGACCGCATGCACGTAGACACCCCCCTCATCTCGACCATCATCGGTGGCCTGGTGCTGGCCTTTGTCTTCGGCACCATTGCGCAGCGTTTGCGGCTGCCGCCGCTGGTGGGCTATCTGGTGGCGGGCGTGCTGGCCGGGCCGTTCACCCCCGGCTTCGTGGCCGACCAGAGCCTCGCGCCCCAACTGGCCGAGCTGGGCGTGATCCTGCTGATGTTCGGTGTCGGTCTGCATTTCTCGATGAGGGAACTGCTGGCCGTGAAGGCCATCGCCATTCCGGGCGCCATCGGCCAGATTGCGCTCGCCACGCTCATGGGCATGGGCCTGGCGTGGCTGCTGGGCTGGGATTGGGGCCCCGGGCTGGTGTTCGGGTTGGCACTGTCGGTGGCGAGTACCGTGGTGCTGCTCAAGGCGCTGGAAGATCGCGGCATCGAGCATTCGCACGAAGGCCACATCGCCGTGGGCTGGCTGATCGTCGAAGATCTGGTGATGGTCGTGACGCTGGTGTTATTGCCGGCACTGGCCGGCGCCTTGGGCGGTGCCGGCAGCACGGCCGCCAGCGTATGGGAGATCGCCAGGGTGCTGGCGATCACGCTCTCGAAGGTGGTCGCCTTTGCCGCGCTGATGCTCGTGGTCGGCCGTCGCGTGATTCCGTGGATGCTCGAGCGCATCGTCATGACGGGCAGCCGTGAACTGTTCCGCCTGGGTGTACTGGCCACCGCGTTGGGTGTCGCCTATGGGGCAACGGTCCTGTTCGGTGTGTCGTTCGCGCTGGGTGCGTTCTTTGCGGGCATGGTGCTGGCCGAGTCGGAGTTCAGCCAGCGCGCCGCGGAAGAATCGCTGCCGCTGCGCGATGCGTTTGCGGTGCTGTTCTTCGTGTCGGTGGGCATGCTGTTCGACCCGCGTGTGCTGGTTGAAGACACCTGGGCGGTGCTGGGCACGGTGCTGATCGTGGTCGTGGGCAAATCGCTGGCGGCGTTCGGGGTAATGCGTGCGTTCGGCCACGGCAATCGCACGGCGCTGACGATCTCCGCCAGCCTCGCGCAGATCGGCGAGTTCTCGTTCATCCTGATTGGCCTGGGGATCGGGCTGGAAATCCTGCCGGTGCGCGCACGTGGGCTGCTGCTGGCGGCGGCGATCCTGTCCATCCTGTTAAATCCGCTGATGTTCGGCCTGATCAACCGGATCAAGCGCGAAGTGGCGGCAGAGCCGGCAGCAACGGACTGACGCCCTACGCTTGTTACCCAACCCCGAATCTTTCGTAGCGAGGAGTGTTCATGGGCAATCTGAGTATCGGAGTGATCGTCGGCAGCCTGCGCAAGGCGTCGTTCAACCGCCAGCTCGCGCACGCGCTGGTCGGCTTGTTGCCGTCAGGGGTGGAGGCCAGGTTTATCGAGATCGGCGATCTGCCGCTCTACAACCAGGACCTGGACGGCAACCTGCCCGAGCCCGTGCAGCGTTTCAAGGCCGGAGTGGCTGGCGTGGACGCCGTGCTGTTTGTGACGCCGGAATACAACCGCGGCATGCCGGGCGTGCTGAAAAATGCGATTGACTGGGGTTCGCGACCCTACGGCCAGAGCGTGTGGGGCGGCAAGCCGGCGGGCGTTGCCGGTGCCTCGCCGGGTGCGATCGGCACGGCGTTGTCGCAGGCGCAGTTACGCAATGTGCTCTCGGCCGTAGGCGTGAAGGCTCTGCCCTTGCCGGAGGTGTTCTTCCACTTTGCGGGAGAGCCCTTCGATGCGCAGGGCCAGGTGGTGGACGCGCGCACGCGCCAGTTTCTGCAGGGGTTCGTGGACCGATTCGTTCAGTGGGCTGCAGAGAGCCGCGCGTAGGGCGCGCCTTGCGAATCGATCAACCGGGGGAATTCAGGGCCGGGCGGGAAGGGGGCTTCCCGCTCGGCCGTTTTGCTTCTGGGCCGCGCGTTCAGGCCAGGAATGCGGCGGCGCTGATGAGCCAGCCGGCTGCAACGCAGCTTGCGATCCAGGCAGCCATGACGGCGCCGATATCCAACCATTTCATGATTGTTCTCCTTACAACACTTGCAATGCATGTCCAGGCAATCGATGTCTGAACAACTGTCATGAAGTTTAGGTGTTGCAATGCGGAAGAACAATATGGCGGGAGGTGAACAGACTGTTCCAAAGGTAACAACAAATTTCAGCCCTTGCGTGGCGTGGGCCGCGCTTGGCGCCTGCCACGTGACGGCCTGGGAGTGGCGTTGTTGCGCTGCAACAATAATGCTCTTGCACGACCTGTTCAGCGTGGGCGAAAGGTAGTGGCGACTGCGTCGGCAAATCGCGCCTCGTCGACAAAGTCAGGCTCGCCATGGCCGGCGGTGCCGAAGACGCGCAGGAGATACACCGCGCCATGTCCGAAGAACGCGTACCCGCGCACCGTGGCCGTCCGGTCTTCCCGCGTGCGCCACTCGCCTTCCCAGTAGATCAACGAATGTCCTCCCAGCGATCGCAGTGCCGGCGATTTGCCCCGGACAAGACGGACCGCCCACGCGGGGCAGTCATCATGCACACGCGATTCCATATGGTTGAGCAGGATGGCCAGATCACGATGGCGCAGGGTCTCCAGATACGCCGGCGTGCCGTCGGGAAAACTGGATCTGCGTACTGTCACCAGCCCGAAGGCTTCCGATGGCGCCGCCTGTTGCGCCAAGACCAGGCGGGACGGCCCGAACGGTGAAGCGATGATTGCGGCAACGCCGGGGATGGGCGCGTCGGGGCCCAGACGCAGCGGACCCCAGCCACGCGGCAGCGCGAGTGTCGCGCCGTCGTCGATGCGCAAGGTGACGGGATTGGCCAATCTGGGCGCGGCCGCAATGGGCACGGTCCACGCCAGCACGACGAGCGCGAGCCACAGCGCCGCCCGTGTGGGGCGGACGCGCTGGCGATACGTCCTCGTCTTCAATGGCGCCACGCGTTGGCTCCTGGCAGAGAAAGCAGGGGGAGGCGACCACGGTTGGCGAGCGATTGACTGTATGTGCACATGTCTCCTGCCAGCAAAGCCGGTGCCTACGCTGTCAGCAGGCGCTCCATCCCCCGGTCACAACATATCGACTTGCGCGCGTGCACGCCATCGACGCTTGGTGGGGTATCGAACGGACGAGTCCGGCGCGGCTGGCTCTATCACGCCCCGCCACCGTGGCTCTTTTCACAGGGCCACGTGGTTGGGTAGGGTGACGTTTGGCCGCTGTCCCCATCGACATCCCGACGCACTTGCATGACCTCCACCACGATTAACCCCTGTCAGCAGCCCATCGGCGTGCCGTTGCCCGACTGGAGCGCGCGGCCCGTGCCGCCGCACGCGCCGTTGGCCGGTCGCTATTGCCGGCTGGAACCGCTGGATGCCGCCCGCCATGCCACTGCATTGTTCGAGGCATTCCGCCAGGCGGACGACGGCCGCGACTGGACCTACCTGACGGAAGGACCATTTGCCGATGCAGACGCGCACCGCGCTTATGTCGAACGCATCGCGGCGCGCCGTGATCCTTTGCAGTACGCCGTGATCGACGCACGGACCGATCGCCCGGTCGGGACATTGGCCCTGATGCGCATCACCCCTGAGCATGGGGTGGTCGAAGTGGGGGCCGTGACGTTTTCGCCCCGGTTACAGCGCACACCAGCTTCGACAGAGGCGCAGTTCCTGCTGATGAAGCATGTGTTCGATGACCTCGGCTATCGGCGCTACGAGTGGAAATGCGACAGCCTGAACGCACCGTCACGGCAGGCCGCGCTACGGCTCGGCTTTCAGTTCGAAGGGATCTTCCGGCAGGCGGTGGTCTACAAGGGGCGCAGCCGGGACACCGCATGGTTTTCGATCATCGATGCCGAATGGCCCCGGCTGCGGACGGCGTTCGAGCGGTGGCTGGCGCCGGAGAACTTTGGCGGGCAGGGGCGCCAGCGCATGTCACTGAACGCGCTGCGTCCGTCCTAGTGTTCACGCTCCGGTTCCGCTCACGCCTTCTCGTGGGGCAGCGCGCAAGCGCCGGTTCCCGTTGCTTCGACTTCAGGCCCGTTGAGTGCGCCCGATACGGAAGCGGCACCGGCGATCACGCCGGGGGCTAGGCATCGGGCCCGGACGCATCGGCATACATGCCACGCAGCGCGAGCGCGCGTTCGGCCTCCGGCAAGTCGAGGATGGCGCGCGCGAAGCCAATCAACGCCTGGCAGCGATCAGCCGGCGGGGCTGCCTCACGCAGTTGGGGAAGCGTCAGCACACGTTGCTCGTGCGGTGGCAGGGCGGCCACGGCCAAGTGCAGGGCGGGAAGGGTTTGTGCGCGCGTGATGGCCGGTGCGTGTTCCGGTTCGGCCGCGCGCACCAGATCGGCAAAGAGGCTTTGCTGGCGTGCGATCAGGTCGCGCGGCAGTTGCGCGGCGGCAGCGCCTGCGTCGGCCGTGCCGTCCAGGTACGCAACGCAGGCGGCTGGGCTGAGTCGCTGCAGGGCCTGCGCTTCTTCCAGCGTCAGCTGGGCATTCGCGAACAACAGGGCATCGGGCGCGGTCGGGATCAGCGCGCGATACAGCTTGGTCGACTGCGCGCGCAGCAAGGCCATCACCTGCGCATCCGTGGCGCCGCGCTGGAGGGCTTGCCAGACGGTGTCGAGCAAGTGGCCGAAATGCGCCGGATACTTGCGCTCGAGCGTGGCATAGAGCGTGACGCTGCGCAGTTCGGCTGCCAGTGCCTGACGGCTGCGGAGCAGCGTGGCCATGGTGGCGTATTCACCGCCGGCCGAGGCTCGGGTGATGACGTGGCTGGCCAGCAGCTCCGACGGGTTCGGAAACCACATCTGGTCGAACGGGGTGTTCTGCACGCGGCGCACGAATGCGTCGGGCAGGCCGGTTTCGGCGTACGCACTCCAGAGTTCGTTGCCGGTTGCGCCGGGTGTCTGATCATGTTCGGCGCCCACCGCGCGCGGGCGGTGGAAGCCGATGCGCGCACCCGGGGCGGCGGCACGGTCCTCGCCCGCCAGAAAGGCGATCGTGCAGGCGGACGCGCAGGTGCGTTCGACATACGTGCGCAAGCGGTGGCGGCGGATGACGTCCGCGACCAGCGCACCTTCCCGCAGCCAGCCGCCTTCGGAATTCAGCACCACGGCGGTGGCTTGTGGCGCCTTGCGCAGCGCGGCCTCCAGTGCATCTGCGGCGCCGTCGTTCATGCCGCCCGTAAAGAGAATGGCACGCCCATCGCGTTGCGGCACGACCGCGAACGGCGAGGCAGCCTGCTCGCCCAGTGCCGTGCGCAGATGCGCGCCCAGGCGCGGCAAATCGTTGACCACGCGCGCACTCGTCGCGAGGGCGCCCAGCACGATCATCAGCTTGGCCGCCACCGGCCACACGCTTGACGCGCCGGCCCGCCGGTGGCTGATTTGTTCACGCCCCGCCGAGCGCCACGTGCCGACCACCGCCCAGATCCACAGCGCAACGCCCACCGCATAAATGGCCAGCAATGCGGACGACGCCGCGCGCGCCGGTGCGTTGTGTGCCAAAGCGTGCGTAATGCCAGCGCTGAGCGCGACCACGCCAAATTGCATCAGCGCAGTGTGCAGCCAGTACGAGCGGGCAAGACTGTAGTCGCCTCGCCAGTGGCGGGCAAAGAAGTTGCGGGAAGGGGGGCGCGGCCGACGAGGATCGACAGGTGTGAGCGGAGGCAGAGCGTCGCTGGCGGCGGAGGTCATTCGTGGTCTCGATGCCGAGCAGGGGCACGCGGCGCCGCGATTGTCGCCCTTGGCGTCGCAGGCTCGCCTCCCCCCGTTGGGAGGGGGTGTTGGGCGAGCCGGGCACCCGTCGGCGGAGGTGTCATCGCAGGAGGACGGCCGCCAGGGGGGCGCCTGTCAGGCCCTGACCGAAACGAGCGGCGGTTGCGCCGGTGCAATGGCCTCCGCGCTGGCGGGATGGGCTGCCTGCGCGGCCTGAGGCTGGCGCGCCTGCTGGCGGGCATCGGCGGCTGTGGATGCGCCAGTGATTTTGTCCGTGATACGCGCTTTCGTGGCTGCATCCGCGCTGGCCGTGTTCGGCGCGTTGTGGCGGTTTGCAACTTGGGTTTCGGCCTGCTCCAGGCCTTTCTGGGCCTGCAGCTTCGCGATCTGTGCCTGCACGATCGCGATCTGCTGGCTCAGCAACTGCGCCTGTTCCTTGGTCCGGTCGGGAGGCAGTCCCTGGTTGGGCAGATTCGCCATCGACTTCTGCAGATTCTTGAGCTGGCGCTGCAGACGCTCGATTTCATTGGCCGAACTGCTCCCGCTGCCCGAGGCGCCGGCGGCCGCAGTACTGGAAACGGAAGAGGAAGAGAGTTGCATCGCCATCTCGCTGATCAGTACGCCTGTGATCGGTCGGCGCGCAGAAAACTTTAGGTGCGGACGCGGAAATCTTTCGATTTCGGTGCCGTCGGCCAGCCCATCTGCGAAGGGGAAGGCTCGGTGGGGCGCGCGCGATCGGATGGCCCGGGCGGGCAAACGCTCCGCATTCGTCAGTGGCGAACGGCCGGAGGTGCAGTTGCGTCAACGCTTCTTCCGGTTCATTTGCCGGGCCGAATTTTGTCTCGATAGAGGTGACACGTCCTTTTAATCGTGACGAAAACGTCAGAGGCCTCCTACAAGATCACGGTCAATCTGTAAGAGCACTCCTACAAATCTGGCTGAAAGGATGTCTCGGCTGTCCTACAAGACCTGTAGGACAGGGGTAAGAAGTGTCCTACAAGCGGTTAACCCGGCATCCGATGCTCACAGTCGTAGAAGTGCGACGCGCCAGAAGTCAATTTGTGGCGACTTTAGGCAATTTAATTGCTATTTTTTTGATGAGAGTAGGGTAAATACGTGTCAAACGCCCGCTTTAGCGCATCGTACACCTCGACTGGTGGTGGCGGCAAACGCTTCATTTGCAACGTTTATTAACAGATTTGTACGAAGATAGCCTACAAGAAAACGGATTACCTCACCCCTCTGATGTAGGGGGCGACCCTTCTTTACTTACCCCGACCGGAAACCCACAATGTGTTCAACAGAAAACAACTTCACCATGTCTTTAGCGACGTGAGTAAGAAGGCGGCAGAAAGGCCGGTCACGGCACCGACTGCCAGGAACATCCGATCTGTGGGGATTGGTGAACGCCCGGCGAGGGTAGGCGCAAAGACATAACGCGCCACCGGACAGCACCATGCGTGATCGGATGCAGGTTGTACTTTTACTGCACACGACGGGACATACATGGACACGCAAGACATTGTTTCCGAGATCAGCGAGCTGAATCTCACCTATCTGATGCTTGCCCAGCAGATGCTGGCCAAGGATCGCGATGCCGCTCTGTTTCGCCTCGGCATCTCTGAAGAACTGGCTGACATCCTGCTGACGATGTCGCCCGCGCAGATCGTCAAGCTGGCCAGCACGAACATGCTGCTGTGCCGCTTCCGCTTCGACGATCACGCCATCCTGGGTCTGGTGACCCAGCCGCACCGTGACAAGGGCCTGCAGCAATCGCAAATGTCGATCCTGCTGGCGCGTCAGGCGGTTGAGCAGATCAACTGAGTCTTTTGCGGCGGTTCTTCGCCGGCTCAGTGGTTGCGGAATTGGGATGGGTAGCAAGCGTAGCGGGAGCAGTGCCATGCGTCACACCAGCGTCATGAATGAAGTCGAGCAGATCCACCTTGCAGCGGAATTGATTTCGCTCGGTGCGCGTCTGCAACTGCTGGAACAGGAAACCACGCTCAGCCGTGAGCGTCTGGTCAGGCTGTACAAGGAAATCCGTGGTGAATCTCCGCCCAAGGGCATGCTGCCGTTCTCGGCGGACTGGTTCCTGACGTGGTCGCCCAACATACACTCGTCGATCTTCCTGAACATCTACCGCTTTCTGGGCGAGAACAGCCGCAGCACCGGGGTGCGCCGCCTGATCTCGGCCTACAAGCTTTACCAGGAACACATTCACGTCCACGAACAGGAAGAGGTGCTCTCGATCACCCGCGCGTGGATGATGCTGAAGTTCTTTGAAGGAAAAATGCTGCACACCGTGAAGTGCAAGCGCTGCACGGGCCATTTCGTGGCCCACGCAGACGACCTGCACCAGGATTTTGTGTGCGGCGTGTGCCAGCCGCCGTCACGCGCAGGCAAGAAAAAGCGCGTAGCTGGCCAGGTCGATGCGGTCGCGGACAAGACGATCGACGCCTGAACGGCGTTTGACGGGAACACGGGACGTACGGGAACAACGGGAACCGCCGGTCAGACCGGCATACAACAACACAACCCAGAGCACAGAGCAGGAAAGTCAAGGGCTCAGACAGCATATAAAAGGGGAAGGGGGTAGGCCGGTCGCGGGCAACTGCAGACCGGCATTTTTTTGCCGCCGCGCGTGAGTGAGGGGACGGAAAGCGATTTCCGTCCTTTTTTTTGTGCGTTGTGCCGGCGACGCCCCTCGTGGGCAGGGTGGCGCTCAAGCCGCCCGTTTTGCTGCCGTTCTTGTTGGAGAAGGGCGCGGCGCCCTGGTTTTACCTCGCCGCGCAGCAGTAAAACCCGGCGCTCAAGCCTTCAGTTAACCGGGGGGATGCCGTTATTCCCCCTTGTATTGATCGCAGGATCGCCCATTCAGGAGTTCGCCCCGTGCTAGTCGCCATCGGTTACATCGTGATTCTCGCCTCGGTGTTCGGCGGCTACATGCTGGCCGGGGGGCACCTTGGGCCGCTGTTCCAGCCGACCGAACTGCTGATCATCTTCGGCGCCGGCATCGGCGCCTTTGTCGTCGGCAATGACAAGAAGGCCATCAATGCCACGGTCAAGGCGCTGCCGGGCCTGTTCAAGGGTTCGAAGTACACCAAGTCCCTCTACATGGAAGTGATGGCGCTGCTGTATGTGGTGCTGTCCAAGATCCGCCGCGAAGGGATGATGTCGATCGAAGCCGACATCGAAGCCCCGCACGAAAGCACGCTGTTCGCCAATTACCCCGCCATCCAGGCCGATCACCACGCGCTGGATTTCATCTGCGATTACCTGCGCCTGATGGTCGGCGGCAACCTGAATCCGTTCCAGATCGAAGCGCTGATGGATCAGGAAATCGACACCCACCACCATGAAGCCGAACAACCGGCCCGCATCATCACCAAGGTGGGCGACGCCATGCCGGCCTTCGGCATCGTGGCCGCCGTGATGGGCGTGGTGCACACCATGGGCTCGGTCGGCCTGCCGCCAGCGGAGCTCGGCAAGCTGATCGCGTCCGCGCTGGTTGGTACGTTCCTCGGCATCTTGCTGGCGTACGGCTTCATCGGGCCGCTGGGCTCGCTGCTGGAGCAGCGCGCCGAAGAATCGACCAAGTTGTTCCAGTGCATCAAGGTGACGCTGCTGGCCAGCATGAACGGCTACGCGCCGGCGATTGCCGTGGAGTTCGGCCGCAAGGTGCTGTTCTCGACCGAGCGCCCATCGTTTGCAGAACTGGAAGACCACGTGCGCGGTGCCAAAACGGCCTAGCGCTGAACCTATGAGACAGAGCGCGGCCCATGAGCCGCGCCGCTAACGAAGCAGCACGAACCGACGGGAACGGACCATGAGCAAGTCCAGTACGCCGACCTTCATTGTCATCCGGCGCAACAAGAAGAACGCACACAGCCACCACGGTGGCGCGTGGAAGATCGCCTACGCCGATTTCGTCACCGCCATGATGGCGTTCTTCCTCCTGATGTGGCTGCTGAGCTCGGTGACGAAAGCCGAGCTGTCCTCCGTTGAAACGTATTTCCGCACGCCGCTGAAGGTGGCGCTGTTCGGCGGCGCCGGCTCTGGCGACCAGTCAAGCATCCTGAATGGCAGCCCGGCCATCAAGCAGAACGTGCCCCAGCCGAACCCGAGCCCGAGCCCGACGGTGCAGCGCCAGCGCAATATCCGCGACGATTCCGACGACGCGGCGCTGAACAGGCTCAAGCAGAAGATTGCCGAGATGGTCGAGACCAATCCGGTGATGAGCCAGTTCAAGCACCAGTTGCTGATCGACATGACCACCGAGGGCCTGCGCATCCAGATCGTGGATCAGCAGAACCGCCCGATGTTCGCCAATGCCAGCGCCGAGGTGCAGCCCTACATGCGCACCATCCTGCGCGAACTGGGAGCGGCCCTGAACGACGTGCCCAATCCGATCAGCCTGTCGGGCCACACCGATGCAACGCAGTACGCCACGCAGCATGGCTACAGCAACTGGGAGCTGTCTGCCGATCGCGCCAACGCCTCGCGCCGCGAGCTGGTTGCCGGCGGCATGAAGCCCGAGAAGGTCAGCCGCGTGGTGGGCCTGGAGGCATCGGTGCCGTTGGACAAGACGAATCCGTACAACCCGATCAACCGGCGCATCAGCATTGTCGTGCTCAACGCCCGGGCCGCCGAGGCTGTGCGCTCGGGCGGGGTCGAGCCGGTCGCCGACCTGCGCAACGACGGCAAGGACACGCTGACCGATGCCGCCGCGCGTGCCGGCACGCCGGCAGCAGTGCCGGACGGTGCTGCCGGCCAGGTCAAGCCATAAGAGCCGAGGGGAGAAACAGCCAATGAGCGAGAAACATATCCTGGTGGTGGACGATTCCACTTCGATCCGCCGGATGATCGCCGCATGCCTGCGCGAGTGCGGATTTGCGGTCACGGAAGCGGTGGATGGCTCCGCCGCGCTTGATGCCGTGCGCAACCATATCGGCGACAGCCACCACCTCGTGATCACCGACCAGGTGATGCCTTCGATGGACGGCCTCACGCTCATCCGCGCGCTCCGTTCACTGCCGGCCTATGCCGACACGCCGATCCTGATGCTCACCACCGAGGCCGACGGCACCATCCGCGAACAGGCGCGTGCCGCGGGCGCCACAGGGTTCCTGCCCAAGCCGTTCGATCCGGAGGGCCTGACCGATTCGGTGATGCAGCTGTTCGAATGGCACGCGCAGACCCACGGGTCTGCATCGACGCATTAAACGACAGAGACCACGACATGAATCTCGATCTCAGCCAGTTTTTCGGCGCCTTCTTCGAAGAGGCGGAAGAGCTGCTTGTCGACATGGAGCGGCTGCTGCTCGATCTCGACCTCGCCAACCCGACCTCCGACGAACTGAACGCCATCTTCCGCTGCGCCCACTCCATCAAGGGCGGTGCCGCAACCTTCGGTTTCACGCACATGACCGAGCTCACGCATGTGCTGGAGTCGATTCTGGACCGCGCCCGCACCGGTACCCTGCAGCTGCGCGAGAACATGGTGGATGCCTTCCTGGAAACGAAAGACGTGTTGAAAAGCCAACTTGACGCCTACCGGCAAGAGCACCCAATCGATACGGCCACGCTCGAATACATGGTGGCCAAGCTCAACAGCCTGACCGCCGAGGAAGGCGCACCGGCCGCCGCCGTCGCGCCACAGCCTGCTGCGGCAGCGCCGGCCCTCGCGCCGGCGGCTGTTGCCGAGACCGAGGTGGCTGTCGAGGCCCCCGTAGCCGAGCCGGTCGGCGCAATCGATGGCGGTCTCGATATCAAGCTCATCAATGTGTCGGACGAGGACTGCGAGCTGATCGTGTCCGAGCTCAAGCATCTGGGCACCGTGCTGCGCCACGCGCGCAGCGGCCGCAACAGCGACATCGTGCTGCAGAGCACCTGCACCGCCGACGATATCGTTGCGGTGAGCTGCTTCATCATCGATGCCGACCAGATCGTCATCACGCCGCACGTGGCTGATGCCGCGCCTGCCGCTGCCGTGGCCGAGGCTGCCGTGGCCGCGCCAACGCCGGCTGCCGCGCAAACCGAAGCGCATGCGCCTGCCGCCAACGAAGCTCCGCAGGCACCGGCGGCAGCAGCGGGTGCCACCCCGATGCCTTCGCGCCCCGCTGCCGCGGAAAAGCCGACGGTCGCGGCGGAAACGTCGATTCGCGTGGGCGTGGAGAAGGTCGACCAGCTCATCAACCTGGTCGGCGAACTCGTCATCACGCAGGCCATGCTGGCCCAGACGGCGCAGGCGTTCGATCCGGTCCTCAACGAACGCCTGTTCGCGGGCCTCTCGCAGCTCACGCGCAATGCACGCGACCTGCAGGAAGCCGCCATGTCCATCCGCATGATGCCGATGGACTATGTGTTCAACCGCTTCCCGCGCCTGGTGCGCGACCTGGCGCACAAGCTGGGCAAGCAGGTCGAACTGTCGACGTTCGGCAAATCCACCGAACTGGACAAGGGCCTGATTGAACGGATCATCGACCCGCTCACGCACCTGGTGCGCAACAGCCTGGACCACGGTATCGAGTCACCGGAAGCCCGCGTGGCGGCCGGCAAGGACGCGACCGGCCAGCTGCTGCTCTCCGCTGCCCACCAGGGCGGCAACATCGTGATCGAGGTGAGCGACGACGGCCAGGGCCTGAACCGCGACAAGATCCTCAAGAAGGCGCGCGAGCGCGGCCTGGCGGTGTCGGACAACATGACCGACGACGAGATCAACCAGCTCATCTTCGCGCCGGGTTTTTCCACCGCCGACCAGGTGACGGACGTGTCGGGCCGCGGCGTGGGCATGGACGTGGTCAAGCAGAACATCCAGTCGATGGGCGGCTACGTCGAGATCCAGTCGCAGAAGGGCAAGGGCACGACGATCCGCATCGTGCTGCCGCTCACGCTGGCAATCCTGGACGGCATGTCGGTCAAGACCGGCGAAGAAGTGTTCATCCTCCCGCTGTCGTGCGTGGCCGAATCGCTGCAGCCGCGTCCGGAAGACATCAAGGCCGTGCCGGGCGGTGGTCGCCTGCTCAAGGTGCGCAACGAATACCTGACGCTGGTGCCGATGTACGAACGCTTCCGCATCACGCCGTCGCTGCCCGATCCGTCGGAAGGCATCGTCGTGATCCTGGATTCGGAGGGCAAGAAGATCGCGCTGCAGGTCGACGAGCTGGTCGGTCAGCAACAGGTGGTCGTCAAGAACCTCGAGACCAACTACCGCCGCGTGCCGGGCATCTCCGGCGCGACCATCCTCGGCGATGGCAGCGTGGCCCTGATCGTGGATGTGTCGGCGCTGATGCGCGAGACGCGCGCGGGCCATTCAGAAAACGCGATGCGTGCCGTTAGTGCCGAAAAGCCGGAGGTGGGCGAAGCTCAGGCAGGTCGATTCTCGACCGTGGCGATGGCCGCAGCGTAATCGGCGTCCGCGGCGTAAGCGGTATAGGCGGCATAAGCGGCATAAGCGGCATAAGGGTCGGGGCCCGTCTGGACCGGGCAGCCAGCCAACGGAAAACGAATTCAATTGAATGGCCCCAAGGGGCCGAGGGGAGCCGCAATGGAAGTCAAGGAACATGCGATCGGTGAGGACACCGGCGGAGAGGAGTACCTGGCCTTCACGCTGGGCCGTGAGGAATACGGCATCGATATCCTGAAGGTGCAGGAAATCCGTGGCTACGAGACGGTCACGCGCATCGCCAACGCGCCCGATTTCATCAAGGGGGTGATCAACCTGCGCGGCATCATCGTGCCGATCGTCGACCTGCGCATCAAGTTCCAGCTCGAGCGCGTCGAGTACAACCAGTACACCGTCGTGATCATTCTGAACCTGAAGGATCGCGTGGTCGGCATCGTGGTGGACGGCGTGTCGGATGTGTTGACGCTGCAAAGCCAGCAGATCAAGCCGGCGCCGGAGTTCTCGGGCGCGCTCGACACGGAGTACATCCGTGGCCTGGGCTCGATCGACGAGCGCATGCTGATCCTGGTGGACATCGAGCGCCTGCTGCTGTCTGCAGACATGGCGCTGTGCGACGAGGCCGAGGCGGCCTGACGGCGGCATGAAACGCGGACGCGGCACTTCGCACGTGCCAGCGTCCAATGTGTCCGGGCGGCAGGCGTCCGGGGGCGACAAGACACCGTGTCAACAGGTGCGGCGCCGCAAGGGGAGGAAAGCATGTTCAGCAGAATGACCATCCGGCTCCGGTTGGGGCTGATGATGGCAGGCGTCGGTGTACTCGCCGTCATCGTGGGTGTCACCGGCCTGATCGGTATGCGGCATGCCAATAGCCGGGTGCAGGACACGTATGCCGTGCAGATGGCGGGGACGGTGGCGTTGGCTGAGTCCGATTCCAACCTGTTGAGCTTCCGCATCGTGCTGGACCGTGCGGCGATGGCGCCGAACGCGCCGGGCATGGAAAAAACGGTCGAGCGTGCGCAAATGTTCCTCGATAAGTCCGATGCCGCCTGGAAGCGCTATCGCGCGCTACCCGTCACGGCAGAGGAGCGCAGGATGGCCGATGAGGCCGAGACGCTGCGCAGCGCATTCGTGCGCGATGGCGCCCATGTGCTGATGCAGGCGGTGCAAGCCCATGACGAGGCGCGCATCAACAAGACGGTCATGGACGTCATGCCCGCGCTGTACCGCCCCCTGGGCGACAAGGTGGCGGCGCTCAACCGCCTGCAGTTGGACGTGGCCAGGGGCAGCTACGAAGCCAGCCAGCACGAGCACAACACGCTGACCGCACTCACGACGGGTTTGCTGCTCGCTGGCATCGTGGCGGGTGGGCTGCTGACCTGGGCGCTGCGCCGTTCCATCACGCTGCCGCTGACGCGCGCGATTGAACAGGCAGAGCACATCACGCAAGGCGACCTCACGCACACCATCCGTGTGGAACGGGTGGATGAAACCGGCCGACTGCTGCAGGCCTTGCAGCGCATGCAGGAGAGCCTGCAAAAGATGGTGGGGCAGGTGCGTGCCGGGTCTGACTCGATTGCCGCTGCCACCAAGCAGATTGCGGCCGGCAACGCGGACTTGTCGCAGCGCACGGAAGAACAGGCCTCGTCGCTGGAAGAAACTGCCTCGAGCATGGAAGAGCTCACGAGCATCGTGAAGCAGAACGCGGACAACGCCCGCCAGGCGAGCCAGTTGGCGGGCAATGCGTCGGACATCGCCGTCAAAGGCGGCGAGGTGGTCGGCCGCGTGGTGGAAACCATGGCCGGCATCAACGCCAGCAGCAAGAAGATCGCGGACATCATCGGCGTGATCGAGGGCATTGCGTTCCAGACCAACATCCTGGCGCTGAATGCGGCGGTGGAAGCCGCGCGCGCGGGCGAGCAGGGGCGGGGCTTTGCGGTGGTGGCGGGTGAAGTGCGCAGCCTGGCGCAGCGCAGTGCCACGGCAGCCAAGGAAATCAAGGAACTCATCAGCGATTCAGTCGGCCGCGTTGAGAACGGTTCGACCTTGGTGGCGGAAGCCGGCAGCGTGATCGACGAGGTGGTCGTCGCCGTCAAGCGCGTGACGGACATCATGGGGGAGATCAGCTCGGCGTCCGACGAGCAGAGCGCAGGGATCGAGCAGGTCAACGTGGCCGTCACGAGAATGGACGAGGGCACGCAGCAGAACGCGGCACTCGTCGAGCAGGCCGCTGCCGCCGCCATGTCGCTGCAGGAGCAGACGAACGGGTTGCGTGAGGCGGTAGCGCTGTTCCGTACACAGGACGCTGCGCCTCAGGCGGCAATGCCGGCCCTTCGGGCAGGCACGCCCGAGGCGGTCAGGCCGGTGGTGTCGAAGGCCAGCGCAATCGCCCATCGCGATGCCAGGCCGCGCACCAGAACAGTCACGGCGCAGGCCGCTGCAGCGCCTGCCGCTGCGAAGGCACCGCAACGTGAGCGCCCTGCGGCCGCCCGACCGGCGCCGCCGGTGCGCAACGTGCAACACCCCACGCTCGTGGCCGCAGGCGGCAACGATAGCGATTGGGAAACCTTTTAACCATGTATGCACGAGATCTTCGCTGCTCGCGAAAGCTCTCTCGTGCGTGTTTGTGGTGTGCAGCCTGCCCCTTGGGGCAGGTTTTTTTTTGCCTGGGCAAGTCGTGCAAGCTGATGAAGGGGCGACCCCCCTCCGAAGTGGCATGACCCCACGGCGGTTCTAAAGAGCCGTCCCCAATGGACCGATAGCGGTTACAGGGGCATATAAAAGAGAGAGAGGTAGACAGATGGGTTGGATCAAGCGTTTGCCGGTGTCCACGGTGCTGATGGGTGGATTCCTGGTCGTGGCCGCCATGGGCGCGGCCATCGGCGGGTTGGGCGTGTACACGATCACGCAGCTAACCAAGGCCAGCGAAGAACTGGCACAGAAGCAGATGCGCGCCATCACGCAGATGGGCAGTGCCGCCAACAGCCTGGCGCATGCCAGCCGCGCGCAGACCGCGTTGCTGATTGCCACCACGCTGAACGAGCGCAAGGCGCTCAGCGGGCAGATCAACGACAGCATGCAGCACCTGAAGGACGGCGTGGATAACGTCCGTCCGCTCTTCACGTCCGACGAGGGCAAGAAGATGATCCGCGAGGTGGATGCGATCTACCCGGTCTGGAGCAAGCGCATGACGGATTTCGTCGCGCTGATGGACAAGCAGGGGCTGGACCCGACCCAGTTCGACAGTCGCGTGACGGCGGAAAACGTCGGCTTGCTGGATGACACGGCTGCTTTCGAAAAGACGCTCGACAAGATGGTCAAGCGGGTGGAAGAGGTGTCCTCCGCGTCGACCATCAAGGCCCGCGACGAGGCCCACCGTTCCCGCCTGGTGATGATCGTCATGGCGTTTGCAGGGGCGCTGCTGGGCATCGTGCTGGGCATCGTGATCGCCCGGCGCCTGTCGCGCCAATTGGGCGGCGAGCCGGCTTATGCCGCCGACATCGCCCGCCGCATTGCCGCCGGAGACCTCGCCGTGCACGTGCAGACGCGCCCCGGTGACCGCAGCAGCATGCTGTTTGCCATGGCGCAGATGCAGCAGCATCTGACCGGCACCATCACCAACATCAAGAGCTCGGCAGATTCGATCGCCAGTGCGACCAAGCAGATTGCGGCCGGCAACGCGGACCTGTCGCAGCGCACGGAAGAACAGGCCTCGTCGCTGGAAGAAACTGCCTCGAGCATGGAAGAGCTCACGAGCATCGTGAAGCAGAACGCGGACAACGCCCGCCAGGCGAGCCAGTTGGCGGGCAATGCGTCGGACATCGCCGTCAAAGGCGGCGAGGTGGTCGGCCGCGTGGTGGAAACCATGGCCGGCATCAACGCCAGCAGCAAGAAGATCGCGGACATCATCGGCGTGATCGAGGGCATTGCGTTCCAGACCAACATCCTGGCGCTGAATGCGGCGGTGGAAGCCGCGCGCGCGGGCGAGCAGGGGCGGGGCTTTGCGGTGGTGGCGGGTGAAGTGCGCAGCCTGGCGCAGCGCAGTGCCACGGCAGCCAAGGAGATCAAGGAACTGATCGGCGATTCGGTCGGCCGCGTGCGTAACGGCTCGGCGCTCGTGGCCGAGGCCGGTACCGTGATCGACGAAGTGGTGGTGGCCGTCAAGCGTGTGACCGACATCATGGGCGAGATATCCGCCGCCTCGGACGAGCAAAGTTCGGGTATCGAGCAGGTGAACCAGGCGGTGAACCAGATGGATGAGGTCACGCAGCAGAATGCCGCGCTGGTAGAGGAGGCCGCCGCCGCCGCGCTGTCGCTGGAGGAGCAGGCGCAGCTGCTGCGTGATGCGGTGGCGGCGTTCCGTACCGACGGGCGGGCCGCGCACTCCGAGCGGGCGGCCGTCCAGACGGCTGCGGCGCCGCTTGCCACGCCCGCGCGCAGCGAGGCGCGGCCGGACAGGAAGAACGCGGTGGTGAACGAGGTGGTGCCTTCCGTCGCACGGGCGATTGCCGCGCGCAAATCGCCCCAGGCCGCGCCGGTGACGGGCAGCCTCGCGGGCGCCGACCGCGCAGGCGACCCGGCTGCCGTTGCGGCGGATCAAGGCGAGAAAGCGCATCTTGAGGCACATTCTTCGGTCGCGCACGCGGCGACGGCTGCGGTTTCAGTCGCCGCAGCGGCGCCAGCCCTCAAGCTGGCAGCGGCTTCTGCCGATGATGAGGATTGGAGCACGTTCTGACGCCAGCCTCGCCCGTCACAAATCGGGCGCGGCACGCGGTACGGTGCCCGCCACTGACGGAAAGCGGGCGCCAGACCCGCGACATTTCGGGGTAGTTACCTATGGCTATGGCACAAACCTTGGCGCCAGTCTCGCCGACGCTTGCGTCGCGTGAGTTTTCCTTTACGGCGGAAGATTTCACCCGCATCCGCAACCTGATCTATCGCCGCGTGGGCATTTCGTTGTCCGACCGCAAGAGCGAGATGGTCTACAGCCGCCTGGCGCGCCGCCTGCGCGTGGTCAACCTCGGTTCGTTCCGCGACTATCTTGATGCGCTGGAAAACGGCCATCTGCCCGACGAGTGGGAAGCGTTCACCAATGCGCTCACCACCAACCTGACGGCGTTCTTTCGCGAGCAGCATCACTTTCCGATCCTGGCCGAGCATGCCAAGGCCAAGCGCACGCCGTTTTCGGTGTGGTGCTCGGCATCGTCCACCGGAGAAGAACCGTATTCGATCGCCATCACCCTGGCCGAGACCTTCGGCTCGATGAACCCGGGGCAGGTGAGCGTGGTGGCCTCCGACGTCGATACCAACGCGCTGGCCCGTGCGCGCGCCGGCATCTACCCGATGGAGCGCGTGGCTGCGCTGTCCACCGAGCGCCTGAAGAAGTATTTCCTGCGGGGCACCGGTAAGCATGAGGGGTATGCGAGGGTGCGTCCTGAATTGCAGGCGATGATCGACTTCCGCCAGATCAACCTGCTCGACCGCGATTGGCCGCTGACGCAGAAGTTTGACGTGATCTTCTGCCGCAACGTCATGATCTACTTCGACAAGCCGACGCAGGCCAAGATCCTGGAGCACTTCATCGACGTGATGAAGCCCGACGGACTGCTGTTTGCCGGCCATTCGGAGAGCTTCCTGCAGGTGACCAAGGCGTGGTCATTGCGGGGCAAGACCGTGTATGAAATCGCGCCTGAATTGCGGGCCAGAGTGGCGGGGGCGCGATGATCGAATTCAGCAAGAAGGCCGTGCCGCGCGCCGCCATGGCCGACGCCGTGCGCAACGACAGCGGAATGAGCGCCGGGGCCATGGCCACGCTCGCGCAGTCGGCCGCCAGCACGCACGCCTACTACGACACCACCTTCAGCCGCCGCGCCATGAAGGTGCTCCCGGGCGAGTATTTCGTCACGACCGAAGACCTGATGCTGGTGACGGTGCTGGGCTCCTGCGTCTCGGCCTGCGTGCGCGACAAGACCCTCGGCATTGGCGGCATGAACCATTTCATGCTGCCCTCGCGCAACGAGGGGGAATCGATCCTGTCGCCATCCATGCGCTATGGCACGCACGCCATGGAAGTGCTGCTCAACCAGCTCTACAAGGCCGGCGCCCGACGTGAGCACCTTGAGATCAAGGTGTTTGGCGGCGCCGCCGTGCTGGCCGGCATGAGCACGCTCGACGTGGGCGAGCGCAACGGCAAGTTCGTGCTCGAGTTCCTGCGCAGCGAGGGGTTGCCCGTGGCCGCCAAGGACCTCTTCGACGTGTATCCGCGCAAGGTCTACTTCGTGCCATCCACGGGTCAGATCATGGTGCGCAAGCTGCGCTCGCAAAGCTCCACCGCCGATCTCGACAGCGAAGCGCAGTACGCGAGCAAGCTGTCGAAGTCCATTGCCGCCAAATCGGCCTCGCGCCTGCAATTGTTTACGTAATTCCTGGACTTGCCCCACAACAACATGAACGACAAACGCAAGATTCAGGTGCTGTGCATCGACGATTCCGCACTGATCCGCAGCATCCTGAAGGAAATCATCAACAGCCAGCCCGATATGGAAGTGGTGGGTGTGGCGCCGGACCCGATCATCGCGCGCGACCTCATCAAGCAGACCAACCCGGATGTGCTCACGCTGGACGTCGAAATGCCGAAGATGGATGGCCTCGACTTCCTCGAAAAGCTCATGCGCCTGCGGCCGATGCCAGTGGTGATGATCTCGTCGCTGACCGAGCGCGGCTCCGAGGCCACGCTGCGCGCGCTGGAACTGGGCGCGGTGGATTTCGTCGCCAAGCCCAAGCTGGGCATGCGTGACGGTATGAACGAGTACGCCGACCAGATTGCCGACAAGATCCGCGTGGCCGCCCGCGCAAGGCTGCGCCCGCGCACGGCAGCCCCTGCCGCGCCGGTGGTGGGCCATGCAGCCGCGGCCGTTGGTCCAGCCGTCGGCGCACACGTTCGCGCAGACCACGCGGCGGCGGCGCCGGTGGCGGCTGCCCCGGCGCGTACCCATTTCTCGTCGACGGAAAAGCTCATCATCGTGGGTGCCTCCACCGGCGGCACTGAAGCCATCAAGGAGTTCCTCGTGGAGATGCCGCCCGATTGTCCGGGCATCCTGATCGTGCAGCACATGCCGGCGGGCTTCACCACGTCATTCGCCAAGCGGCTGGATGGCCTGTGCCGCATCCGCGTGAAGGAAGCCGTGCATGGCGAACGCGTCCTGCCCGGTCACGCCTACATTGCCCCTGGCGACATGCACCTGTCGCTCGGCCGCAGCGGCGCCAACTACATCACGGAGCTGGACCAGGGCCCGCCCGTCAATCGCCACCGTCCCGCGGTGGATGTGCTGTTCCGCTCGGCGGCGCGCAACGCCGGGGCCAACGCCCTGGGGGTGATCCTGACTGGCATGGGCAAGGACGGCGCCGCCGGCATGCTGGAAATGCGCAATGCCGGCGCCTACAACGTCGCCCAGGACGAGGCGTCGTGCGTGGTCTACGGCATGCCCAAGGAGGCGGTCGCCCACGGCGGCGTGCACGAAGTTCTGCCGCTGTCGCAGATCGGTCCGCACGTGCTGGCCAGGCTGTCCGCCCATGGTCGTGTGACGCGTGTTTAACGCGTAACGCGCAGGTACGGCGATTGCGGGACGCAGCAGTGGCGCGCCCCGACGCGTGCCGGCGCTCAAGAAATGGCTCCAGGCGCCGATAACACTGCCAAGGTAGTCCCGAAACCCCCCAATTCAGTCAGTTTGCGGAGATTGTGTCCATGGACAAGAGCCAGTTCCGATTCCTCGTCGTCGACGATTTCCCGACGATGCGCCGAATCGTGCGTAACCTGCTCAAGGAACTCGGTTTTTCCAACGTCGACGAGGCCGAAGACGGCGCCGCCGGCCTGGCCAAGGTCAAGGAAGGCCGGTTCGATTTTGTGATTTCGGACTGGAACATGCCCAACATGGATGGCCTGCAGATGCTGCAGAGCATCCGTGCGGATGCCAACCCCGTCATCAGCAAGCTGCCCGTGCTGATGGTGACGGCCGAAGCCAAGAAGGAAAACATCATTGCCGCGGCCCAGGCTGGCGCCAGCGGTTACGTGGTCAAGCCGTTCACTGCGGCCACGCTGGATGAGAAGCTGGGCAAGATTTTCGAGAAGCTCGAAAAAGCGGGGGCGTAATGAGCGAGATGCTTGACGGGGCGCAGGCGCCGGCCGCAGACGGAGTGGATCACGGCGACATGCCGGAAATGCTCCAGCGCATCGGCCACCTCACGCGCATGCTGCGCGAGAGCATGCGGGAGCTGGGCCTGGACAAGGGCGTGGAGAAAGCCGCATCCGCCATTCCCGATGCGCGTGATCGCCTGAACTACATCGCCAACATGACCGAGCAGGCAGCCACCCGCGTGCTCAATGCCATCGACGCAGCGCGCCCTGTGCAGGACGCGCTGGAAACCGACGCCGAGGCGCTGGTCAACCGCTGGCAGTCGTGGATGGACCGCCAACTGGGCGACGACGACATCCGCGAGCTGGTCGGGCAGACCAACGGTTTCCTGCGCAGCGTCCCGCAAAAGACGCGCGACACCAACCAGCAGCTGATGGAAATCCTGATGGCGCAGGACTTTCAGGACCTGACCGGCCAGGTCATCAAGAAGGTGCTGGACGTGGTCCAGCTCATCGAGAGCCAGCTTGTCGGCATCCTGCTCGACAACGCGCCGGAACATCTGCGCACGGAAGCGAACTCCTCGCTGCTCAACGGTCCTCAAATCAATCCGAACCACCCCGACGTGGTGGCCAACCAGGAACAGGTCGACGACCTGCTGGAAAGCCTCGGCTTCTGAGCCTGCATGGCCGGCCCCTCGCGGGATGCGGGGGGCGGCGTCTCTCCGCTTGGCCTTCCACGCGCCCGCGGCTGCAGCGCAGCGATGCCCTTTATTGGTTCGGTAGCGTCGCGCGCGCCAGCATGGCGTCGATCTGCGCGTCCTTCTCCTCCCACAGCTGTGCCAGCCAGCGATGAAATTCGCCGCGGAATGCCGCATCGGCGGCGTAGTCGCCCGCGCACAGCCCCGCCGGAATCGGCAGTTCGCGTACGTGCACCATCGCCCGGCCAGCACGGCCACTGGCAAGCGCCCAGAAGCTGGGCGTGCCGTCCGGGTAGGCAATGCTGACATCCAGCAGCGCCTGGAATTGCTCGCCCATGGCGTTGAGCGCAAGTGCCATGGCGCCTGCCTTGGGCTTGAGCAGATGACGGTACGGCGATGACTGCGCGCGATGCTTTGCGGGGGTGTAACGCGTACCCTCTGCAAAGTTCATGACGCTGGTCGGCACCTTGGCGAACTTCGCGCATGCGCGCCGTGTCGTTTCCCGATCCTGATTGCGCAGCTCGGGATGCCGGCGCAATGCCGTCTTGGAGTGCCGGCGCATGAAGGGGAAGTCCAGCGCCCACCACGCCAGTCCGATCACCGGCACGTAGATCAACTGTTGCTTGAGGAAGAACTTCAACAGCGGGATGCGCCCGTTCAGGGTCCACTGCAACACGAAGATGTCGACCCACGAGCGGTGATTGCAGTTGACGAGGTACCAGCCCGCATAGCGCAGATCATTGACGCCCTCCACGCTCCAGGGCTCGCGTTGCAGCAGGCCGATCCACACGCTGTTGCAACTGATCCAGCTTGTGGCGATGCGATTGAGCAGCGGGTCGATCCGCCGCCGTACCGCGGCTGCGGGCACCAGCAGCTTGAACAAGGCGAGCAGGAACAGCGGCACGCTCCAGAACACGGTGTTGAGTGCCAGCAAGAGCAGGCTGAGCAGCCCCAGGCCGGCATGTAGCGTGCGGGTCAGCGGTGTGTCTGGCGTAGGCGGCGGCGATGAGGGCCGCGTGGGTTCGGATATCGAGGGCACGATGGCGCGTCTGGACCGGGATGGATTGATATTAGGCATGGCCAACAGTGTCGTGCAGAGCTTGTCGCGATACCTTGGCCTGCATCAGAAAACATGTTGCATCGAGGCATCGGCGTTGAACATCTGGCGTGGCTCGATGGCTCGCGACGCTGATGGTCACCGCATGCGCGGCGGCGTGGCAGCGTACGGCGATGACACGGCCTGAGTGGATCTTGCAGGCGATCAGAAAGGTGACAAGAGCCGTGCTATCCGAACGGTATTTCCCTGCCCGCCGTAGGGATGTTGGCACCTTATAACGGCTCACAAAGCCTTGCCCTGATTGGCGTCAAGGCTTGAAGCGGCATTCATTCTTACCATGGTCATGGCCTCTTGGCGCCACTGTTCTCACTCCTTTTGATTCGAGGTATCGACGTGCTCATACGACCTATCACCATTGCTGCCCTTGTGGGGTTCACCTTGCTCACCGCATGCAGCAAAAACGAAGCGGCTTCGGCAGCCTCCACCGCCGCTGCGCCCTCCGCAACTGTGGCTGCAGCGCCCGCACCGGCGCAGGCCGCCGCCGGCGGCGTCGAGAAAGGGGAGAAGGTCTACAAGTCCACCTGTGCGATGTGCCACGGCACCGGTGCCGGCGGTGCGCCGATGTTCAAATCGAAGGACGATTGGGCCCCTCGCATCGCGCAGGGCAAGGACACCCTTTACGATCACGCGCTGCACGGTTTCACGGGCAGCAAGGGCACGATGCCCGCGAAAGGCGGCAATGCATCGCTCAGCGATGAGGACGTGAAGGCGGGGGTCGACTACATGACGTCGAAGGCGACGTAACGACATCGCCCTCGGGTAGGGTTGGCGGCGCTCCGGGTGAGCGCCGTTTGCTTATGCTTGCAACAGCGGGTCGACCAGCACGGCATCGATCACGGCGCGCACGTTGGCCCAGGGTTCCGCGCTCGGGTGGGTCAGGCGATCTTCACGCAGCACGTCCGACGCATCGTGCAGATGGTTCGGGAAGGTGGCGAGGGTGCGATGCAGCGGCGCGGTGTCGATGCGTAATTGCGCATCCCCCCAGCGCCACGCGATTGCGTATTCCGACGCAGCGGGGTAACGCAGTTCGAGCAGAACGCCGTTGTTGAGCGAGACCAGTAAGGCGTCCTGGCACAGCGTCGGGGGTTCCGCCAACACCGCACCGTAGTGCGCCTCCAGTGCCTCTTTGAGTTCGAGGTGCTGCATGATCAGCCTCCCATGCGCGCCAGCAGCGCCTTCAGTTCCGCGGTGACGTCTTGCCTGGCGGTGGCAAGCGCGAGTGAGCCGAGGTAATGCTCATAGGCCGGATGCTCCGGCAAGTCTGCCGCCGCGATACGCGCGAGCAGATCCCCCTCGTCGTTCACCCCATAGGGTTCGAGCAGCTTGCGCCGGCTTTCCCGCAGCTCGTAGGACAAGCGGCTGAGCTGCTCCATCTGAACGGCATCGTCGGGCGGTAGATTGGCAAAGTAATCGATCATTTCGGGTTCTCTGGGGCGGTTACATCTGGTGGTCTTTCAGTACGCCACCGTCGAGCTGTGCCATTTGGGGCGTTATTTCATTGAACTTGTAAACCTTGCCGCCTTGATGTGTAGCGAAGGCGTCCGCATCGGCCTGCGTGGCAAAAGATGCAAACGTGGCGCCCATCGATCCGCGCGCCTTCGATCCCACGACGTAGAACGCTGTGCGGGCATCGATCCAGTGGCCCTGCGGCGTATTCCAGTCTGTCTTGGCCATGTCTTGCACGTACATGGCGCGCATGTGCCGCTGTTGTTCAGGGCGCAGCACGATCGAGAACAGCTCGATGGTGTCGCAGAAGACGTCGGGGGCGCCCTTGTCATACAGAATCTGCGCCTTCGGGCCGGGGAAGTCAGCCACCGTCATGCCGTCGAGGCTGCAGGGCGTATCCCGCGTGAGTTCGATCGGACCGGGCGTAGACGCGGCGCCTTGGCAGCCGGCCAGGACGATTGCGGTGGCGAACAGGGCCGTGCGCGCACGGCGGCGCAGGGCGGATAGAGGAGGTTGCAGTGTGCGTTTCATTTGCGGAATTTCCATGCTGCCACGGCGAGCGGAGCGACGATCCAGGCGGTCATGAGGGAGCCGAGCACGAGCGGGTCTGCCATGCGCTCGGGGAATACGGTCGCCAGACCGTAGAGTGTTCGGACTTCGTCAAAGCTGAAGATGTTGAGGATGCGGAAGATGTCTGCCGGGTTGAGCAGCATCAGGTAGGGCAGGGCGTCCGATCCCAGCTTTCCGCCCGTGGCGATCAGCGCGCCGAGTAGGAGCAGATCGAAGACCAGCACGAAGAAGAACCACAGCGCGATGGCGACACCGCTTGCGCGCGTGCGATCGGCGGCAACGACGGACACCAACAGGGCCAGGCTGAGGAAGGCCATGCCCAGCAGCACTGAACTGAGCATGAAGCCGGCGTAGTGATACATGGCCGCGAGCGGCAGCTTCACGGCCAACAGTATCCCGACCAGCCCAAAGCCGACGATCGTGGAGCACGCCAGCGCGGCCGCTAAGCCGAGGTATTTGCCGAGCAGCAGCTCGACTCGGGTGATCGGCATGGAAAGCAGCAGGTCCAGCGAGCCGCGCTCGCGCTCCCCCACGATCGCATCAAAGCCGAGAATCAACGCAATCAGCGGTACGAGATAGATCACCAGGCTGACCAGGCTGGCGATCGTGACTTCCATGCCGCGCAGCCCGACTTCGCCTTGCTGTGCCGCACCGAAGTAGGCGATCACCAGCGCAAAGGCTGTCAATACGGTGGTCACCGCCAGCACCCACCGGTTGCGGATGCGGTCGTGGAATTCCTTGGCGACGACGATACCGATCTGCCGGGGTTCGAGTGTCAGTTGCATGTCCGGCCTCAAGCAGGTTGGCCGAGGAGCACGTCCTCGAGCGAGGGTTCGCGCAGTTGCAGATCGGCAAGTGTCGCGCCGAGCGTGGATAGCGATTGCAGCAATGGCATCTTCGCCGGCCGCGGGCACAGCACGGTGGCGCGCGATCCATTGATGTGCAGTTCGCATCCTGGCGCGGCCGCCAGCGCGCGTCGCAGGGCGGGCTCGGCATGCTCAGGGCCGCCCGTCAGCCGCAGGTCGAACCACAGCGGCAGGGCCATCGATTCGCGCAATGATTGCACCGTGCCCTGCGCATGCACGCGTCCGTTTTTCATGATCGCCAGGCGGCCCACGCGCTCCTGGATTTCCGACAGGATGTGCGAGGTCAGCACGATGGTCACGCCCTGTGCCTGCAGTTCGCCCAGCGTGCGATAGAAGTCGCGAATCCCCTGCGGGTCCAGGCCGTTTGTGGGCTCGTCGAGAAACAGGAGTGTGGGCTGGCCGAGCAGGGCCTGGGCGAAACCGAGGCGCTGGCGCATGCCCTTGGAATAGCCCCGCACGCGGCGGTCTGCGGCATGGGACAACCCCACGCGTTCCAGCACGCGCGCGCAATCCGTTCGGGGGGCGCGCTTGAGCGCAGCGAAGAATTCCAGCGTTTCCTGACCAGTCAGGTTGTCATAGAACACCACGTTTTCCGGCAGATAGCCAAGGTTGCGCCGCACCGAGCGGAAGGCCCCACTGCTCATGGGCTGGCCTCCAATGCGCACTTCACCCGTGGTGGGCGCCTCCAGGCCGAGGAGCATCTTGAACAGCGTGCTTTTGCCCGCGCCGTTGTGGCCGATCAGGCCGAATAGCTCGCCGGGATGCACCGTCAGGCTCACGTCCGCTACGGCTTCGATCTCACCGTAGCGCTTCACCAGTTGCCGCGCTTCAATCATGCTTGTTCACCCACGCGCGCCAATCATTGCCCCGTGGACGCATGCGGGGGCTGGCGTCGACCACACTGGGTGAGCGCAGCAGCGGGAATTGCTCCGAGATCAGCCTCAACGTCTGTACCGCGGGGCTATTGAGCAGCAGCTTGGCGCTCGGGAAGCGCCACAACAGCCGGTCCATCAGATCGCTTGCGCGATAGGGCACGTCGCCGCGGCCGTCGCCGTTGCGGTCCCATCCGGCATAGTTGCTCCAGTAATTGCCGCTGCGCCCGCCCCAGGGCTCGTCGTGCGTGGCAACGTAGCGCACCTGCTCCTGGTTATCGATGAAATCGTTACCGTCCACCTTGTTGTGAATGGACCCGGCCCAGACGTGCATGCCGACCGTGTTGCCGATGACGAGGTTGTTGCGCAGCACGTTGTATTCGGCGTCGTAGACGAAGAAGCCGCGCAGGTTTCCGGACACCACGTTGTCTTCGATGACCGAATCCTGGATGGTGCGCAGCATGATGCCGTGGTCGGTGTTGCCCCAGGCGCGGTTGCCGCGCACGATCTGGCGGCGCGTCATCATGAGCGCCAGGCCGCCGCGGTTGTGGTAGGACTCGTTGCCCTCCCACAGGTTGTCGTTGGAGTTCATGTAGTGCGTGCCATAGCGCACGTTGTGGATGCGGTTGGCACGAAACAGCGCGTGGTGCGAGACATCGACATAGATGCCGTCACGCGAAAAACTGATCTCGTTGCCGTCGAGCTGCGCCCCCGTCGTGTTGTAGAGCTGGATGCCGTTGCCGCGCTGCGCGGAGGGGTAATCGCGCTTGCCGGTAATCACGTTGCCCACGACGTGCACATCCTTCACGCCCTCGATCCACAGGCCGAACAGGTTGTAGGTGAGCTCGCAGTGTCTGACCGTGGCGCGATCGGCGCCGGGTTGGATGTAGATGCCGGCGTTCTGCGCGCCGAGGTCGTCGCCGCTGTCGCTGACAATCAGGCCATCGATCGTGACGTCCGGCGACACGACGCGGATTACATCGCCGGCAAGGCCGCCGCTGATGGTGGGGCGGTCGATGCCCACCAGGGTCAGCGGTTTATCGATTCGGACCGGGCCTTGATACCGACCGCGCTCGATGATGAGGGTGTCCCCCGCATGCGCGAGCGTGACCGCCTGCGCAATCGAACTGCCGGCACGCACGCGAATCTCTGCACCGCAGGCCGCAGTGCAGACCAGCAGTGCCGAGATCGCGCAGAGGAGCCGGTTCAGTAGAGCCATTTCAGTTGGGGCAGGGATTGCAGCGCCGGCAGCACGCCCACGCCCTTCATGGCAAGGAAGAGGCCTGCGCCAATCAGCAGGTTCTTCATGCCGACATAGGCAGCCATGTCGGCCCAGGAGGCTGTACGCAGCTTGTAACCCCACCAGGCGCCTTCCTTCACATAGGGCTTGCACGCCATGCGCATGACCCATTCGTAGGCGGACCACGCCAACCACCAGCCCAGCACGATGCCGGCGCCAAGCCTGCCGCCCGCACCGAGCAGCCACGCCCAGGTGACCAGCACGGCCAGGCCAATGCCGGCGGCACGGAAGAACAACGGGTGGCTGAGGAATTGCCGGTTCCAGGGGAAGAGGTGGTCGGTCAGCTCGCGACGCAACCGGGCGAGCGTGCCCACCGGAGGCAGCGGCAGCGAAGCGGGCGCCGGTGCAGCGGGTTTGGGCGGCGCGCTTGGCACTGGCTGGATCGGGATGTAGTAGCCGTCGGCACCGATCGGTGTCAGTTTCAAGCCGGCGCTCGTGCGGTGCTTGCGCTCCTTGACCAGCGGAGGGCACGCATGATCGTCGTAATACATGACCATGCAATCCAGGCACAGCAGGCATTCGCGCTGGTCGATCTTGCCGTCGCGTCCGATGGCTTGCGATCCGCAGCCTGCCTCGCAGGCGCGGCAAGGGCCGCATTCCTGCTTGCGTTTCAGACCCCACCACCGGAACGTTGACGGGATGGCGAGCGAGGCGCCCAGCGGGCACAGGTATTTGCAGAATGGCCGCTCGATGAACAGGGCGGCGACAGCCAGCACGCTCCAGAACGTGACGAAGGGCCACGTCCGGTTCCAGACGCCGACCAGGAACGTGGTCTTGAACGGCTCGATCTCCGCCAGCTTCTCGGCGGTGCCCATCGAGTAGAACGACATCCCGAGCAGGCCGGCAAACACGCCGTACTTGATCCACTTGAGCTTGTCGTGCAGCGCCTTGGGCAACTGGAACTGGAAGCGCGCAAGGCCAAGTTTGCCCCCCACCTTGTAAAGGATCTCACTCAGCGAGCCGTAGGGGCACAGCCAACCGCAGAACATGCCGCGGCCCCAGAAGAACACGCTGATGATGATGAACCACCAGAACAGGAAGATGAACGGATCGGACAGGAACAGATCCCACCGCCACTTGAAGAGAATGGCGTGGAACCATGTCAGCACCTGCGTGATGGACGGCTGCGCCATGAGATGGAATCCAGCGAAGCCGATGCTCGTGGTCCACAGCGCGTACTTGGGCCAGGAGACCCAGCGCTTGTCCTTGCGCCTGGAGCGGCGCACCAGCGTGTCGCGCGACGCGTATACCGCGCCCGCGCCAATCAACAGGAGGGCGAACAGGCCAATCTCGACGGCGCGCGCCTTCCAGATCTGCAGCCAGGGCGGAGCGGGGCGGTCGTACTGCGGCCGCCCGCCAACCAGCTCATCCGCCGGGAGCCAGTATTCCTGGTCGAAGCTTGTGAACGTCTTTGCGCCGGTTTCCGCGTCCAACTTGTTGGCCAGGAACACCAGCTTCCACGGATACGCCGACGAAAACCCCGGGCTGCGGATGATGAAGATGCCTGATTCGCGATACTCAGGCGCACCGGTTGCGCGGATGCCGTAGAGGTTCTGGTAATCGAGGTCCCGGAAGGTGAAGGTGTCGGTATCCTGGGCGACCTGGATGCGGTCGAAGATGCCCCCGCGCACGAAGCCGGAGCCTTTGAAACTTTCCGTGCCGTTCGACGCGATGAAGATCGCGTGTTCGCCGGGCTTCAGGCTCGACATGAGCGATGCATAATTCGCGTCGCCCAGGATGCTGCGCCCTACGACAGGCGCACTGATATCACCGAACACCATGTCCACGTAAGGCTGGCCGCTGGCTTGGAGCCCAACGTCTTCAGGGTGCACGGTCAGGCGCTGCACCGCGCCCTGGTCGAGCAGTGCCTTCCAGCTCAGCGGTTGATTTGCCGGCGTGAATTTCGCCTGGGCGCGCCGCTTGGGAGCGATGATGCCGGCCTGTTCGGCCACGGCCTTGCCGCTGCGCAGGATGACCTGATTCTCGGACATCACCGTCACGGTCGCGCCACTGATCGCGTCGAGTTCGACGGCGCCCTCGCTCACGGCGTGGGATTTGCCGATCTCGATGCTCCCCCCAACGAACTTGCCGACGTATTGCGAGGTGAAGTGCGTCAGTTGGGTTTCTGGAATGCCCAGCAGAAGGATCGGCTCGGAATGTCGCAGGACCTTGACGCCCGTGATCACGCCGTGCGCATCCATGCCCATCAGGGTAATGATGGGTTTGCCCGAATAGCCGGGCATGTCCACGATGTCGGTCGACAGGAACGCATAGCCGACCAGCTGGCGCTTGCCCGCAATGTCGCGATAGCCCTCTACGTAAGGAGGGTGCCCCTTGCGCGGAGAGAAGCTGCTGGCGCCAGGCAGCACGTCCGTGCAGGGCACCATTGCGCACAGGTTCGGGTCGGTCGATAAACCGGCGGGCAGCGGCGCCTCATAAGCCATGCCGCTGATGCCCGCCAGCGCGGACGTGTCCATCGCACAAGTGGCGGCAATCACCGCCAATCGTGAGAACAGGTGTTTCATACGTCCGCCTTCTCCCTTACGCCTCTACAAGCATGCGCGAGCGCATTTCCAGGTGCAGCGCGTGACAGAAGTTGGTGCAGTAGCACCAGTAGACCCCGGGCTTGTCGACCTTGAAGGTGACCGACTTGGTTTCCTGCGGGTTCACGATGAAGTTGATGTTGTACTTCGGGATGGCGAAGCCGTGGGTCAAGTCCTCCACCTTGTCGAGGTTGGTGAGGATGATCGTCACCTCATCGCCCTTCTTCACAGTGAACTCGCGCAAGCCAAAGGCAGGTGCCTGCGAGGTCAGGTAGACCGTCACCTGCTTGCCCTTGCGCTCGACGCGGCACTCCTTCGGGTCTTTCACCGCGTGCGGGAACTCATCGATGTTGTAGACCTGACGCGTCTTGATGATGTCGCGGCGGATGACGATCGAGTCGTGCGGCTCGGAATAGACCGCATGGTCTGCCACGAGCTTCATCTTGTCGCCGGAGATGTCGATGAGCTGAGCCGTTTCCGGGTGCAGCGGGCCGACCGGCAGAAAGCGGTCTTTCGAGAACTTGTTGTCCGAGATGAAGAACTTGCCATCCGGTTCCTTGGTTTCGCCCATCGAGGTGAAACCGTGGCCCGGCTGGTAATTGACGTCGATGCGGTCCACCACTGGCACAGCGGTCTTGTCGCCCTTGAACGCCTTGATCGCCGCTTCGAGGTTCCATTTGACGATCTGGCTGTCGAGGAACAGCGTTGTATAGGCGTTGCCGCGGTTGTCAAAGCCGGTGTGCAGCGGGCCGAGGCCGATCTCGGGTTCGGCGACGACGCAGTCGCGCGGCTCCTTGAGCTCGCCGTTGAACCACTTCAACACGAGGTCGTGCTCGATCAGGGTTGCCGTCGGCGACAGCTTGCCGGAACAGGCGTAGTACTTGCCGTCCGGGCTGGCATTCACGCCGTGCGGGTTCTTGGGCACGGGCACATAGCAGGTCAGCGCGGTCTTCGGGTCGGTGTTGGCGGCTTTGGTGCCATCGACAACAGGGACTTTCGAGGTGCCGATGGTGAAGGTCTTGCCGGCTTTGACCGCGGCTTCGATCCGTGCCACGTTGAAGAACACGCACGCGTCGCGCTCGGCGGACATCATCTCTTCGTAATGCACGCCGCCTTCGGTGTTGTACTGGTTGGAAGCAGCGAGCTTGCCGTCATACGACGTGGCCACCAGGTCCATGTTGCCGTCGACCTTGACCTGCCAGCGGGGCTCCATCGTCTCGGCGTCCACGCAGGTGAACAGGCAGAAATACTTCTTCGGGTCGTTCAGGTCGCGGCCGTCATTGGGCTGTGGAATATGGAACTCGTTGCCGCAGAACACGCGGGTGGTGTGGTTGATCTTGTCATCCACCGGGTCCCGCTTGTCCGGGAAGACGCCATGGAAGCCCTGGACGTTCGGCAGTTCGACGATCTTGTCGCATTCCATCGTGTCCATGCGCACCCGGGCGAGCCGGCTGTGGATCTTGTCGTTGACGAAGATGTATTTCCCGTCGTACGTGCCGTCGGTATAGGACGGATGCACGTGATGGGTATCGCCGGTCCAGTACTTGAGCGTGCCGTCCGGGTTGGTGCCCATGATCTTCTTCGATTCGTTGGTGATGCCCCAGCCCACCAGGCAATCGATGTTGAAGACGGGGATGCGCTTGAAGCAGCGCCCCGAAGGCAGACCGTAGATGCGAACCTCACCCGAGTGGCCGCCGCTGGAGAACGCGTAGTACGTGTCCAGCTGGCCGGGCGGCACTTCGTACTTGCTGTAGTCGACGCCGCCGGCTGCGCTCGCTTTGCCATCCGCCGGTGCCGCTGCCGCAGGCGCGTCCTTGTCCGTGCCTTTGTTGCAGGCTGCCAGGCCGGCGGACAGGCCCACGCCGACCAGGCCCGCCGCCGTCCGGTTCAGAAAGCTGCGTCGTGTCGGACTGACAGGAATCGGATTCTCGAAATCATTTTTGGATTGGCTCATCTTTTACGCTCCCTCAGAATTGGAAACCACATTAACAAACCGTCAATTTTTGCTATTGATAGCCATCAAAGGTCATGGAAAACCCATCCATTCGAATTGAATTGCAATGGCTCCTATTCGATTGACCATTGGAAATTTGAATAACCTATTTTTAATGAGGCTATTCGGATATGAATGAATGTGACGATGCCGTTGCGCTTTGTGCGGGTTGCGGAGTGGATCAGGTGGATGTGACAGGGCGACCGCCCAGCGCAGCAAACGCGGTTGTCATCCGGTCTCGATGACGGCCATCCACATCGCGCAGGATGAAATAGGCGGCCAGCCCGAGTTGCTCGGCCGCCTCGAGGCCGCGCTCGGGGCCCAACACAATCAGCGCCGTAGCGTATGCGTCGGCAATCGCACACTGCGATGCGACCACGGTGACGGAAGTCAGGCCATTGGCGATTGGGCGGCCTGTACGTGGATCGATCTCGTGTGAGTAATGTTGCCCATCCTGCTCGAAGCAGATGCGGTAATCACCCGACGTCGCCATGGCCAGATCGCGCAATGGCACGATGAACCGGGCACGGCGCGGTAGCGTCCGCTGAGGCTCTTCAATACCGATTTGCCACGCGCGCCCGTCATGGCGCCGGCCCTTGGCGCGCACCTCTCCACCCACCTCGACCATGTAATCGGAGATGCCAAGCGCGTCGAGCGCGATGGCCGCCTGGTCGACACCAAAACCCTTTGCGATGGCCGATAGATCGGCATAAACGCGAGGGTCGGCTTTCGTGGCGGTACGCGTGCGCGGGTCGATTTCCAGTGCGCCGGTGCCGACTGCGCTCTTGAGCATCGCCAGCTCGTACGGCGTTACCACACGTTGAGCCTTTTCCGGCCCGAAGCCCCACAGGTTGACGAAGCTCCCGGCGGTGACATCGAACGCGCCATCCGTTGCGAGGCTCACTGATCTCGCCATCTGCAATACGCTGATCGTGTCGGCGGACAACGCTAAGGGGCGCCCGCCCGCATACCGGTTCAGTTGCGACAGTTCCGAGTCCGCCCGATACGTTGACATGCGTTGGTCGACTCCCTGTACAGCCGCATCCACGGTAGCGCGCGCCGCATCGAGCAATGCCGTGTCATCAAGCGATGCAAGCGCGAGCCGGACGTGATATGTCGTGCCCATCGTGTCGCCGTCGAAGGCATAGCGATACCGCACGGGCGGTGCGCTCGCGGCCGGACTGGCGGTCCAGCGCAGCGTGTGCGCCAGGCCGGTGGGCCCGATATTCGGCAGGGTTCCACGGAGGGGCGGAGTGCAACGGTTCAAGATTTCACCGCACATATCAGAAGCGGCCGATGGTAGCGCGACGCCTGCAACACAGATTGATGCGTATCAATTGACCGGAGTCCCCGTGGCTGGAATTGATGCAAATCAAGTATTGCGGATGCATTTTTTATCCACAATGCGATGTCAGGTATTTTTTTGGGCGCTTTTTTGCTATGCAGAAACAGGAAATGCAAATACCGGAAAGAAGCGCTGATTTAAAAAATGGCGACAGCAATGCATGCCCTCGATCAATCGGGAAGATGGGCAGCGCCGTTATGCTCGACACCCCGGCCTTGGCTGGCTGTGACTGCCAATGGGTTCGTCCATGCCACGCCACGGTGTCTTCGTTCCGTCTCTGGTCAGTGGGGCAGCCGCAACGGCTGGCTTCCCTTGGAGCTTTCACTGGTGATCCGTCGCTGTCACTTTCCGTCCAGCGCAGTCTTTGCCTGCGGTACCCGCGCCGTTCGATGGAGCGGGCCATGACGACGCGCCGCCCGCTGTTGGCAATGGGCGCAGTGCTTGCAACGCTCTGGTCTCTCTGGTGGTTCGTCGGGCGTACAGCGCTCCATGCCGAGCCGCAGTTACCTGACGAGATCTGCTTTGTCGCGCCGGCCGTGCCTTACGATCCGCGCTCCGGATTGCAGCGGGATGCCCCGCGACCGGTTCCCGCTGGCGCCCGTTGCCCCGTCTGCGGGGTCTTTCCCTCTCGCCATCCCGAGTGGGCTGCGCAACTTATTTTTGCCAACGGCGATGCGTACTTCTTCGATTCACCGCTGAGCCTGTTCATCTACCTGCGCAACCTGCAGCGCTATGCACCAGGGCGTGAGGCCGCGGAGGTTGCGGCCAGCTACGTGCATGCCACGGGCGACGGCGGTTGGGTTCCGGCACAGCAAGCTGTTTACGTGTGGGGATCGACGGTCCCGGGACCCATGCGGCGCGGCAATCTTCCCGCGTTCCGGAATCCGGCGGATGCGCGGCAGTTCATCGCGCGCAATGGCGGCATGGTGATGCGTCCGGCGGATATCACGGCCGAACGGTTGCAGGATCTCGAGCCGCACCGCATGCATCGCGCGGCAGATCGCATCTAAGGGGTCCGGTGTGTCTGTGCAGCCATGGGCCGACCGTCCCGAGCCAAAGGGGGAGGCAGGCGGCGCTGGCACCCCGGGGTCTGAGGCGCTACGGCCGAATGACGGCGAGCTCCAGCAGCGGCCACTGTGCGGGATGGACCCGGGGAGCGTCGCTCAGCCGACACGATTGGTGCCGGCTTTTTGTTGATAAGCGTGCTTTCAAGGCGTCTTCTTTGCGCTTCGATGGGCTGATCGGGTCGGGATAATGCGATCGTCCATGTCCCCCTCGCACATCCGGCATGTCCGAAGAAAGCGATCTCGAAAAAACCGAACCCGCCTCTCCGAGGCGCCTCGAGCAGGCGCGCGAGGAAGGCGATGTTCCCAGATCACGGGAACTGGGTTCGTTCGCCCTGCTGGCCGTCAGCGCCGGCGGGCTGTGGGTGATGGGCGAGTCGATCGTGCGTGCCGCGTCGGCGTTCCTGGCGCGGTGCCTGGAATTCCACCGTTACGACTACACGCGCGCGCAGGACCAGTGGACCTATGTGGCCGCGCAGTTCACGCCTTTGGCCGTGGTGCTGGGCGGGCTGCTGGTGCTGCTGGTGCTGGCCGCGCTGTCGCCGCTGGCGCTCACGCGCGGGGCGATTTCCTTCAAGCCGCTGACGCCCGACATCACGCGCCTGTTCAAGCTGCAGGGCCTCACGCGCATGTTCTCGGTCGAAGGCCTGCTCGAGTTGCCCCGCCTGCTCATCAAGCTGGCGTTGGTGGCGGGGGTCGGCTGGTGGCTGATCCGGCATTACCGGGCGGACTTCATCGAATTGCCGCAGCAGGACCTGCGCACCGCCATGGGCGACACCATGCACGTGGCAGGCGTGGCCTTCCTGTGCATGGCGGCCGTGATGCTGCTGGTGGCTGCCGTCGACGTGCCGTTGGCGCTGTGGCAGTACGCCCGCAAGCACCGCATGACCAAGGAGGAAGTGCGCAAGGAGCATCGCGAATCCGAAGGCGACCCGCACGTCAAGGGCCGTATCCGCGCGATGCAGCGCCAGGTGGCCCAACGCCGCATGATGGCCGACGTGCCCAAGGCGGACGTCATCGTCACCAACCCGACGCACTACGCCGTGGCACTGCGTTATTCCGAGACGGAGGGCGGCGCACCCCGTGTCGTGGCCAAGGGCGCCGACATGGTGGCGGCCAAGATCCGCGAGCTGGGGACCGAGCACAAGATCCCGATTCTGGAAGCGCCGCCGCTGGCCCGTGCGCTGTATCGCCATACCGAGATCGGCCACCAGATTCCGGAAGCGCTTTATGCGGCTGTTGCCGAAGTGCTGGCCTACGTCTACCAGCTGCGCCGCCTGCATCAGGTGGGTGGCCGTGCCCCGGTGCGCCCGACCGACCTGCCGGTGCCGGCCGATATGGACCCAGGGCCACAGCCCGGCCCGGACGACGAGCCCGAAGACGCATAAAGCGTCGCCTGTCGAGCAAAAAGCTCCATGCGCCGAGCTCCGAGCTTGGATCGCCGAGCAAAAAGCTCCATGCGTCGAGCTCTGAGCTCGGCTCGCCGAGCAAAAAGCCTCGCGCGCTGAGCTCCGAGCTCGGATCGCCGAGCACAAAGCTCCAAGCATCGAGTTCAGAGCTCGGGCTGCCGAGCAAAAAGCCTCGTGCTCGACACTTTTAGCTCGGCGAACGGCTGTTTGAGGCTCGCGGATGTCTCGCTTGGCGCGCAGTTTGGGCCAGACGGCGCCAATGGCCGCTTCCGCACCCCCCGGTGGGAGGGTATTTCAAAGAAAAGCCGCCTTTTGAGCGGCTTTCTCGCTTCTTCGATCTGGCAGCTTGCCCGGCAAGATGGCATCCATCGAAAAGCCCCCCGCTGCCCGTCATCCATGAACGCCGCACTGCTCCGAGTTACCGACATCCTGCGCCGGGGCGACTACCGCTCGGCCGCCGGTCCGGTTCTCATCATCCTGATTCTGGCGATGATGGTGCTGCCGCTGCCGCCGTTCATCCTGGATCTGCTGTTCACGTTCAACATCGCGCTGTCGATCATCGTGCTGCTGATCAGCATGCACACGCTCAAGCCGCTGGATTTCTCGTCGTTCCCGAGCATCCTGCTGATCACCACGCTGATGCGGCTGTCGCTGAACGTGGCGTCCACACGCGTGGTGCTGATGGAAGGCCACACCGGCCCCGACGCCGCCGGCAAGGTGATCGAAGCCTTCGGCCACTTCCTGGTGGGTGGCAACTACACCGTTGGCATCGTGCTGTTCGTCATTCTGGTGATCATCAACTTCATGGTGATCAGCAAGGGCGCGGGCCGTATTGCCGAGGTCAGCGCGCGCTTCACCCTGGACGCAATGCCCGGCAAGCAGATGGCCATCGACGCCGACCTGAACGCCGGCCTGATCCGCGAAGACGAAGCCCGCAAGCGCCGTACGGCCATCGCGCAGGAAGCCGAATTCTTCGGTTCCATGGACGGTGCCAGCAAGTTCGTGCGCGGGGATTCGGTGGCGGGTATCGCCATCCTGCTCATCAATATCGTGGGTGGCCTGGCCGTGGGCGTGCTCCAGCACGGCATGGATATCGGCCACGCGGCCACCAACTACACGCTGCTGACCATTGGCGACGGCCTGGTCGCACAGATTCCGGCGCTGGTGATCTCTACCGCGGCGGGCATCATGGTCAGCCGCGTTTCCACCGATAAGGACGTCGGCCAGCAACTGTCGAGCGAGCTGTTTGCCATGCCGCCGGTGCTGATGACCACCGCCGGCGTGCTGGGCGTGCTGGGCATGGTGCCGGGCATGCCGCACATCCCGTTCGTGCTGTTTGGCGGCGGCCTGGGCTACCTGGGCTGGTACCTCAAGAAGAAGCGCGAAGTGCCCGAGGTGGAGCCCGTGCTGCAGGCCATTGCCCCGGTGGATACGCCCGAGGCGAGCTGGGACGACGTGTCGTGGGTCGACGTGCTGGGCCTGGAGATCGGCTACCGCCTGATCCCGCTGGTCGACAAGAGCCAGGACGGCGAGCTGCTGCGCCGCATCAAGGGCATCCGCAAGAAGTTCACGCAGGACATGGGCTTCCTGGCGCCGGTGGTGCACATCCGCGACAACCTGGAGCTGGGTCCGTCGTCGTACCGCATCACGCTCAAGGGCGTGGAGATCGGCCACGGCGAGGTGCAGCAGGGCAAGTTCCTCGCCATCAACCCGGGTGGTCAGGATGGCCGCCTGGGCACCCAATTGCCCGGTACCCCCACCGTGGACCCGACCTTCGGCCTTCCGGCCATGTGGATCAGTGCCGATGTGCGCGACCGCGCCCAGGCCGAGGGCTACACCGTGGTCGATTGCAGCACGGTCATCGCCACGCACGTCAATCAGTTGATTTACACCCATAGCACCGAGCTTCTCGGCCGTTTGGAAGTGCAGCAGTTGCTCGATCATTTGGCCAAGGAAGCACCGAAGCTGGTCGAGGACGTTGTGCCCAAGCTGTTGCCCGTCGCGACCGTGCAGAAAGTGCTGCAGAACCTGCTGGACGAAGGCCTGCACATCCGCGACATCCGCACCATCGTCGAGACGCTGGCGGAACACGGCGGCAGGACGCAAGACCCCGCCGAACTCACCGCCGCCGTGCGGATCGCGCTGGGCCGGGCGATTGCCCAGCAGCTCTTCCCGAACAAGACCGAAATGCAGGTCGTCACGCTCGACCCGAATCTGGAGAACATCTTGGTGCAAAGCGTCGTTGGCTCGAATGCCGGCCCGATCGAACCGCAACTGGCCGATTCGCTCATGCAAGCGGCTGCGGATTCGTCGCGTCAATACGAACAGATGGGTCAGACGGGTGTCCTGCTGGTGCCGCCCGCGCTGCGTCCGATGCTTGCCCGCCTGTTCAAGCGTGCCGCACCGAGCCTGCGCGTGCTGTCGCACGCTGAAATTCCAGATCACCGAACGATTAAGGTTGTCGCCATGCTTGGAGGCCGCGCATGAAAATGCATCGATTCACCGGACTGACGTCGCGCGACGTGCTGCGCAAGGTCCGCGACCAGTTGGGCGATGACGCGCTGATTCTGTCGAACCGCGCCGTGCCGGGTGGTATCGAAGTCATTGCGGCCTCCGATACCCATCTGGATGCGCTCATCGATACGCAGTCGATGGCGCCCAGGACTGCCCAGCGTCGTCCGATGGCGCCTGCGCCTATTCCCGAGCCCGCTCCGGTCGCTGAAGCGGTCGCGCAAGCGCCTGCCGAGGAACCGGCTCAGGCCGAGACGGCCGCGCCGGCTGTGGCCTCGAATGCGCTGGCCCGCCTGCGCAACCGCTTCATCGCGTCGCGTCGCAACACCGTGCAGGAGGACGCGCCCGCCGGCCAGGCCAAGCCCGCGGGCAGCACGCTGCAGACGCGCGTGGATGATGACGTTGCACTCGATACACCGGCGGACGATCCGCTGTTGGCGTCCACCCGCATGCTGGCGGGCCTGTCGCTGGACCGCGCCACCCAGGATGCGGCCGAGACGCTGGCCAGCACGGCGCAGTTCATTGCCCGCCGCACCGTTGTGCAAGAGGAAGAACCTGCCGAGTCGGTCAAGCGCACGGCGGCCCGCCGCGAGCACGATGAGAAGCCGGCCACGCTTCGCAGCCTCGCCGAGCGCGTCGAAGCACAGGCGCGTGCCGCACGCACCGAGTTGCAGGCCGAGGCCCGCAAGCCTGCAGACATCTTCGTCCGCATGGAAGACACGATGGCCAAGCCGGAGATCGTGCGCGATGACATGAGCCTGCAACGCTCGGCCATCCAGGCGGATTTCAAGGCCGAGACCGATGCCATGACCCGCCGCATGGTCGGCGAGATCGAAACGCTCAAGAGCACGCTGAACGACGCCATGTCGAGCCTGGCCTCGCTGGGCGTGAAGCTGGGCGACCCGGTGCGTACGCGCCTGTTCCAGACCATGCTCAACGCAGGGTTCTCGGCGCAGCTCACGCGCTACGTGCTGGAGAACATGCCGCAGCACGACTCGTATGAAGGGGCGCTGGACTTCGTGCAGCGCGCAATCGAAAAGAACCTGGCCGTGGTACCGGACGAAAACAGCCTGCTCGACCAGGGTGGCGTGTTTGCCCTGATGGGCCCGACCGGCGTGGGCAAGACCACCACGACCGCCAAGCTGGCCGCGCGCTTCGTGCTGCGCCATGGCGCATCGCGCGTGGCGCTGCTCTCGACCGACAGCTACCGGATCGGCGGCCATGAGCAACTGCGCATCTACGGCAAGATCCTGGGCGTCTCGGTGCATGCCGTGAAAGACGCGCAAGACCTGAGCCTGGCGCTGAACGACCTGCGCGAGAAGCACGTCGTGCTGATCGACACCATCGGCATGAGCCAGCGCGACCGCGCCGTGTCCGAGCAGATGGCGATGCTGCATGCCGTGGGCCCGTCGATCAAGCGCCTGCTGCTGCTCAACGCTGCCAGCAACGGCAAGACGCTCGATGAAGTGGTGGGTGCCTACCGCGACGCTAACCTGGCCGGCTGCATCCTGACCAAGATCGACGAGGCCGCCTCTGTGGGCCACGCGATGGACGTGATGATCCGCCGCCGCCTGCCGCTGCACTACGTGTCGTACGGTCAGCGTGTGCCGGAAGACATTGCGGTGCCCAACAAGAAGCTGCTCATCCACCGCAGCTTCCGCGCGGGCGCGGAGCAGTCTTCGTTCGCACTGGATTCGGATGAGTCGCTGCTGGTGGCGCAAGGTGCCGCGCGCAGCCGCGAACCCGGCCTCGCGGCTTTCGATTTCGCCTGAAAAGGGGGCGACCATGACGATGCCATTCGTCAAAGACCAGGCCGCCGGGCTGCGCCGCATGCTCGGCCAGGCCACCAGCCGCCGCGTGCTGGTGATTGGCGCGCAGGAGCAGGTCGATGACTTTGTCGACAACCTGCGCATCGCGCTGTCTGCGATGGGCCGCGACGCGGCCGTGGTGAGCGCGCAAGCCACGCTGGCCGTGGCCGGCATGCTGGAGCAGCACGACGACACGGCGGACGTCACCCTGGTGGCCGCGCATTTCGGAACGCGCGCGCTGAGCACCGTGGCCGAAGCCTGCGATGACGTGCTGCTGACCTTCTCCGATAGCCCGGAAGGCATCAAGAGCGCGTACACGCTGCTCAAGAAAACGGCCGTGCTGCAAGGCAGCGCCGGCATCCGCACCGTGGTGTGCGGTGCGCATTCGGTGGATTCCGCCGTACGCGTGTTCAGTAACCTGGCCAACACCGTCGGCCAGTACCTGAACACCCGCATCGATTTTGCCGGCTACCTCCCCGAGGATCGGCACGTTGAACTGGCGCTTTCGCTCGGCAAGGCCGTGGCCAGCGCGTTTCCCGCATCGCCCTCGGCCGTGGCCTTCCGCCAGCTTGCCGAGGAGATGCTGAGCTGGGCCAGCGCCGAGGCCCAGGCCGGCGAGGGCGAGACGCCGTCGCGGGTAGTGGTGTCGGCGCAGACACAGACGACGTCGATACCGACGCCCCGCGCCTCTGCGCGCGCGGCCGAGATGGTTTATTGAGGCGCGGCATGAACGAGGCGCCAAAGGCAGGCATGGATATGTACACCGCAACCGGTCGCAAGACCAAGTCCGACGAGATGGCCACGTACGCACCACTGGTGCGCCGCATCGCCAACCAGATGATGGTGAAGCTGCCGGCCAGCGTCGAGCTGGACGACCTCATCCAGGCCGGCATGATGGGCCTGCTCGATGCGCTGTCACGCTACGAGGAAACGCAGGGCGTGCAGTTCGAGTTTTACGCGGCCCAGCGTATTCGCGGCGCCATCCTGGACGAACTGCGCGGGTCCGACTGGCTGCCGCGCGGTCTGCGCCGCAACGCCCGCACGATCGAGCAGGCGATCCAGAAGCTGCAGCAGCAGAAGGGCCGGGCGCCCACGGAAACGGAAATCGCCGCCGCGCTCGGCATGTCGCTGGCCGAATACCAGAAGCAACTGGTCGACCTGCAAGGCAGCCAGCTGCTGTATTACGAAGATTTCGACCGCGAAGACGCCGACGCCTTCATCGAGAACCGCGCCGCTGAAAACGGCGCCACCCCGCTGGACCAATTGCTCGACCACGACCTGCGCGAATCGGTGGTGGCCGCCATCGAAGGGCTGCCCGAGCGCGAAAAGCTGATGATGAGCCTGTACTACGAGCAGGACCTGAACCTGCGTGAAATCGGCGCCGTGATGGGCGTGTCGGAGTCGCGCGTGTGCCAGATCCACAGCCAGGCCATTGCGCGCATCCGCGCCAGGCTGCGCGACCGCGCGTGGCTGCCGACGCCGACCTGATATCGCCCACCATCCCACTGCCAGTTGCCTAATGCGCGGCCAGCGAGTCACCTCGCGGCCGCGCTTTTTCGTTGGGCGGCGCCGTGGCAAGGCGCGCAGCGGCGGCATCCCGCACCCATGTCTGGCCATGCCGCAACAGGCAGGTGCGAGGCACGCTGCTCGATTCCCGAGGCGTATCGACTTTCACGGGGTGCAGGCGCAGCCGGGCGCCGGACAGGTTGATCAGCGCGCACATGCATTTCGGAACGCAAAATATGTACACAAAAGATGCTGCGAATTGTTGACAGGATGAATGGCCGCCGCCAAGATGCCGGCAAATGCGCGGCATCACGCCGCGCAAATGTCGGCAGACCGAGTACCTTGCCCCGTCTGCCTCAGCACGCTCCCGGCACGTACACGGGGGCGGCCCCTGGAGACAAGACCATGCGCCAATCCCCCGGCCAACCATCGCCTGCTTCGGCGCCCCGCGTCGATCCCGTCAACGAACGTCTGCCGCTGCCCCGTCTGTTTGCGCTGGGGCTGCAGCACCTGCTGGTCATGTATGCCGGCGCAATTGCGGTCCCGCTGATTGTCGGCAATGCGCTGGGCCTGTCCAAGAGCGATCTGTCGTACCTGGTCAATTGCGACCTGTTTGCGGCGGGTATCGGCACGCTCATCCAATCGCTCGGGTTCCTGATCTTCGGGATCCGCCTGCCGGTCATGATGGGCGTGACGTTTGCTGCGGTGGCACCGATGATCGCCATTGGTGTGGAGCCCGGCATGGGGCTGCCCGGCATCTTCGGGGCGTCGATCGTCTCGGGCGTGTTCGGCATCGCCATTGCGCCGCTGATGGGCCGGTTGCTGGGCCTGTTCCCGCGCGTGGTGACGGGCACGGTCATCATGCTGATCGGCTTTTCGCTGCTGAGCGTAGGCATCAACTGGGCCGCGGGCGGCCAGCAGATGATTCCGCAGGTGGTCGACGGCGTGAAGCACATGGTGCCGAACCCGGCGTTCGGCGATCCATTCGGCCTGGCCATCGCAGCGCTCGTGCTGGTGACGATCCTGCTGCTGACGAAGTTCGGTAACGCACTGCTGTGCAATATCGCGGTGCTGCTTGGCATCGTGACGGGCACCCTGGTGGCGGCGGCGTTTGGCAAGGTGTCGCTGGCCGATGCGAGTGCCGCGCCGCTGATGACGCTGGTGACGCCGTTCCACTTCGGCATGCCGAAGTTCGAGTTGTCGGCCATCATCTCGATGTGCATCGTGATCGTGATCACGCTGGTGGAATCAACCGGCATGTTCCTCGCGCTGTCGCACGTGGTGGGCAAGCCCATCTCGCGCAACGAACTCACCAACGGCCTGCGTGCCGACGGTCTGGCGACGGTGGTGGCGGGGGTGTTCAACACGTTTCCGCATACGTCGTTCTCGCAGAACATCGGGCTGGTGTCGATCACGGGCGTGCGTTCGCGCTATGTGGCGGCCGCCGGCGGGTTGCTGCTGATCGTGCTGGGGCTGTTTCCGAAGCTGTCTTACGTGGTGGCTTCCGTGCCGCAATACGTGCTGGGCGGCGCGGGCATCGTGATGTTCGGGATGGTGGCCGCAGCCGGCATCCGCATGCTGGGCATGGTCGACTTCCAGCAGCAGCGCCACAACCTGTTGATCATCGCCGTATCGGTCGGCTTTGGCATGATGCCGACGCTGGCGCCGGCGTTCTTCCACCACTTTCCTGACTGGACGCACCCGATCACCCACAGCGGCATCGTGCTGGGCACGCTGGTGGCCGTGGTGCTCAACGCCTGGTTCAACGGCATTCGCGGCTCGCACGAAGTCATGCACGGCGCGGCCGCCGCGGCGCACTGAGTACCGCATCCCTTGCACACGCAACACCCCGCTTTCAGGCGGGGTGTTTTGCTTTGGCGACACCATGTTCTGCGCAAGCGTTTGCCGCGCCAGCGTGCCGCACGACGCATGCGTTTTCACCGTTCTGCAAATAAAGCGCTCTACGGTGTCCCGATCTTCCGGGGATGGGGTATGCCATGCAGGCACTGGTAGGACGATTTGAAAAAACCGCGGCGGGGCGCAGCGAGATCGCCACGCGCGGCGGCACGTTGTGCCGCTCGAGCCGCGCACTGCTGATCATGGTCGATGGCCAGACAGACGCCCAGGCGCTGGCAGCGCGTGCCGGCCAGCTTGGCCTGGAGGCCGGCGCGGTGATCGCCTTGCTGGAGGCTGGGTTCATCCAGCGAGCCGATGCCGCGCAAAGCGCACCGGTGGCTGGGCCGCCCACGCCCGTCCAGACGGCCATCACGCCGCACCGCAAGCGTTCGGTGGCTGCAGCGCGCATGTATCTGATGGACATCGCCGCGCGCACGTTCAGTTCGGTCGAGCATCCGATCCGCATGCGGCTGGTCGAGGCCACTGACTGCGCTTCTGTGGAATGTGCATTCGAAGCGCTGGTGGCTGCATTGCGCGAGGCGACCTCGGCGTCGATGGTGGAACAGGTCGAGTTATCGTTCCCGGGCTTTTTGCCGGCCGAGGAAAACCGCCTGCTGAGTTGAGCGTGTCCGGCATCGGCAAACCGGCGCGCCACTTATCTGGGTCAGGGCCGGCTGCCGCCACCGCTCTCCGGATACCCACGGCCTCCGCACGGTTCGGCATGCGCCGACGGTGCTGAGAGAATCGCAAAGGTTCCGATGGTGCCGCCAATCACCGTCAACAGGGCAACGGCGAGCAGGAAACTTTTCATCACGCGTTTCATGGCTACCCCCTGGGTGGCAGGCGTTATCGCTTGAAGTGTAGTTCGCGCTAAGACCAGAACAAATGCGAGCGCCCATCAGATGCCGCGATGCATCACTCGAATGCGTGTGAGGATTATCGTGGTCGAGCGGCAACGAACCATCGCTGGTTCGTCGAAGCCATGCTGTGAAAAGGCCTCGCTGGCAGCTCGTGGGGACTTGGCGATCGTGCGAGCACATAAGCGGTTCGACCCACCAGAGGCAGAGTTCTCTTTTCGCCGTGCTCGAATTGCAAGTCGAAGGCGAGGCTGCAGTCCTTACCTGTGCGCGTTTGGCTCATTGCGAAAATGTGAACTAAGCCTAGTCACAGGGTCGGCCAAGAATCGCTGCCGCTGCCTGCAGACGATTGTCAATGAACGTCAAGCAGCTATCCAGGGGGCTTTGCCTTAACGCGCGCCAGTGGCCCTGCTGCTGCGCTTCAACCGAGTTGTTTGCTTAGCCCAGCGACGCTGTCATGCACGCAAGGAGGTGTGTGGCCGCGCCTTCCAGGTGCCCTTGAAGCCTCCGAACGGCCTGCTCTGTTTCGCCTCGAGTTAGATGCTTCACGATAGCGTCATGTTCGCTCAGCCAACGAGGTTTCTTTACCGGCATCGTGGCGTAAGCGCTGATGAACAGGACACACGTCCGACGCAGGGCTTCGATCATGGCAAGCTGGCGCTGCCGTCCTGCGAGTTGATAGATCGTCCGGTGAAACGCCCAGTCGCCATCCGCCCAATCAGGGCCGCCAGCGTCCAGATCGGACTTGAGGCGCACGCGGTCGATCTCTTTAAGGGCGTCCGGCGTCATAGCTGCTGCGGCTCGCTGAAGGCAGTCACACTCCAACAGGATGCGCAGGTCATATATCTCGCGAACTTCGCCAGGAGTCAGGCTAATGGTTTTGGCGCCACGATTGACCTCAATTTCTACCAGCCCCTCACCGGCCAGGATGCGTAATGCATCCCGAATAGGAATTCGGCTGACACCGAATCGCTGGGCAAGCTCGACCTGGGACAGATCAGTCCCGGGGCGCAGAACACCAGTCATTAGCTCGCCTCGCAATTCGCTGGCTATCGTTTCCGGCGTCATTGTCGTGCACCTCGTCATTGCTTTTGCTAAAAAGGTATTGTATACATGTATACAGATATACTTCAAGGACAACAGATGGCCAAAAACCATGATTACACAGCGGAGATTGTCTGGACGGGCGACCGCGGCGAAGGAACAAAGACCTATCGAGGCTATGATCGCACTTGGCGTATTACAACGCCGGGCAAGGTGCCTATTGCATGTTCTAACGACCCGATGCTCGGAGGCGACCCTTCCAAGCCCAATCCGGAAGATCTGCTTCTGGCGAGCCTTTCTGCCTGTCATATGCTCTGGTATTTGCACCTAGCAAGTAACGCAGGGATCGTCGTGAAGCGGTATGAGGACACTCCTCTTGGGGTTGGCGAGACCGGATCGCGCGGCGAGGGACGTTTCATCAGGGCTGCGCTTCGACCCAAGATCGCGGTGGAGCGCGGCGCGGACCTGGCAAAGGCCGATTCGCTGCATCATGAAGTCCATCATTTTTGCTTCATTGCGCGATCTGTCAATTTTCCGATCAGCTACGAGGCAACCTATATCGAAGTCTGATCCACGAACCACGTGCGCGAGGCACGCTGTTCGCTTCGAGAAGAAGAGGGCATTCGCGCTACTCTCGATAGCGCTGCCCGACTGCCTTAACGTCACGAATGAACAAGAACTACCTGTTGGACAACGCGCGGCCGGAAGCGGGGGCCCGCTTCAAGGCTATTTCGACTTTGTTTGATCGCTGGACGTTCGCGCAAATTGAGGCGCTCGGCATAGCACCAGGGTGGCGCTGTTGGGAGGTCGGTGCAGGAGGCGTCAATATTCCTGAATGGCTTGCGGCCCGCGTCGCACCCGCTGGCCGGGTGTTGGCAACGGATATCGATACCGTGTGGGCTTCCACCGCGACTTCGCAAGGGGTGGATGTTCGCCGCCACGATGTCGCTAAAGATCCACCGCTATGGACCGAACTCGATCTCGTGCATGCCCGGCTTGTGCTCGTCCATGTTCCCGAGCGTGAGCGGCGAGCACTTCGTCATATGATCGCTTCCCTCAAGCCCGGCGGCTGGCTTTTGATCGAGGACGCCGATCCAGCGCTGCAATCGTTAGCGTGCCCTGATGCGCATAGCAGCGAATCATTGCTCGCGAACAAGATTCGCGATGGTTTCCGGCGCTTGATGAAGGAACGTGGCGTCGACCTCAGTTATGGCCGCAAGCTTCCCCGATTGTTGCGCGATGCCGGCCTCACCGATGTGGCGGCGGAAGCTTTTTTTCCTGTGACGCACTCCGCAGGGGCAATCCTGGAGCGCGCAACGGTGGAAATGCTCCGCCCCCAGCTTTCTGCCGCATCGCTAGCCACCGAGGAGGAAATTGAACGCCATCTTGCCAATCTGGATGCAGGGGGTGTGGACCTTACAACTGCTCCGTTGATCTCGGCTCGAGGGCGCAAGGCGCACTGAATCTTATACCAAGGAGAAAGCGCCCCGAAGGGCGCTGTCACTGCGGACTTTATCCGGTGAAAAACGTAAAGGGGTACTCCGTCATCGTGCGGCTCGTAATGGCGTGATCACGCTGCTCGCTGCGCAACGTCGTCCTTCAGCAGGCCACGCGCCCGCTGGTTCGACTTGAAGATGTTGTCGCGCACCGGCATCGCACCGGTCTTTACGCTGTGCACCCATTCCTGGGTCGACATCACCGCCGCAAAGCGCGATTGCAGCACCACGCAGAACACCCGGTGGATATCTTCGGCGCTCGCGAAGCCGGCCTGGTTTTGATACGGCACCGTGCCGGATGCATCGTGCAGAAACTCGACCGCCGTGCCATTGTGCAGCGCATGGTTGATCGTGGAGGCATCGCAGTTGTGTGTCATGTAGCCGACCACCGTGAGCGTGTCGATGCCGCGCGCCTGCAGCCATTGCGCCAGGTCGGTCTCGGGGTAGGCGCTCGGCAGTTGCTTGCGCATGTAGTGATCGCGCGGGCGCGACGCCACCACCGGATGCAGCTGCCAGCCATCGGTATCGATGGCGAACAGCGGCGAGGTGGCCGGCGAGGTCTGCTGCACGACGATCACGGGAATGCCCGCGGCGCGCGCCGCATCCATCGCCATGCCGATGTTGGCGACACTCTGCTGCGGGTCCGGATACTCGATCGGCAAGCCGCCGGTGAAATATTCGTTCTGTACGTCGATGACGATCAGGGCGCGCTTGGGGGTGGCATTTGCAGTCATGACAAGGCTCCTTCAGGTGAGTGGGACCGGGCATTTGCTTGAGCCCGTGGACAGCATCTTCGTCGATGGCTATCCTTCCGCATAGTGGCCCGGAAGACATTCAGCGAAAGAATCGGGCCAAACAACGGAGTCGCCATGCCACCCAGGGAAATCGCCGTTCTGGCCTTCAACGACATCAGCCCGTTTCACCTTTCCGTGCCGTGCCTGGTGTTCGAAGACCGCGTCAGGGCGGGGCTGCCGTCCTACAACCTGCGCATCTGCGCCGGCGAGCCCGCCCCGAAGGGCGGTCTGCGCACCACCGCCGGTTTTGCGGTGCAGACCGATCTGACCCTACAGGACGCGGCTCGTGCTGATGTGCTGATCGTGCCCTCGTGGCGCAGCGCGCAGGAGCGCCCGCCAGCGCCGATGGTGGACGCCGTGCGTGCCGCATATGAGCGTGGCGCCACGGTGGTGGGACTGTGCCTGGGCGCGTTCGTGCTGGCAGAGGCGGGCGTGCTGGAGGGCTTTGAGGCGACCACGCACTGGAGCGCGGTCGAGGTGTTCTCGCGCCGCTACCCGCGCGTGAAGCTTGTGCCGGATGTCCTGTATCTGGATGCCGACGACGGCCGGCTGGTGACGTCCGCCGGCACCGCGGCGGGGCTGGACTGCTGTCTCCACCTGGTGCGGCGCTGGCACGGCGCGGAGGTGGCCAACCGCGTCGCGCGGCGGCTGGTGGTGGCCCCGCATCGGCAGGGCGGGCAGGCGCAGTACATCGAGCAGCCGTTGCACGACGCCCCGGGCGGCGACCGCTTATCGGATCTCCTGAACTGGACGGTGGCGAACCTGGGCGAGCCTCACACGCTCGACTCGCTGGCCGAGCGCGCCGCCATGAGCCGCCGCAATTTCACCCGGCGTTTTCGTGAGCTGACCGGCACGACGGTCGGCCATTGGCTGCTTGGGCAACGCCTGGCCTATGCGCAGCGCATGCTGGAAACGACGCGCCAGCCTGTGGAGTCGATCGCGCAGTTGGCGGGCTTCGGCAGTGCGGTGTCGCTGCGGCAGCATTTCAGCCGGGTGTACCACACGTCGCCGAGCGCTTACCGTGCGATGTTTGCGCAGGCCTGACGGCAGAATGCGACGCCCGCGGCATCACTTGCTCAGTTCATGGCCGATGACTGCGCCGGCTGCGGCACCGCCGATGGTGCCGGCCGGACTATGCGTGAGTTCGTGACCTGCCACGCCGCCCGCCACCGCGCCGCCTGCCGTACAGGCCGCGAGCGCCGGGGTCAGCACGGCCATGGCACATACCAGCACTGTTTTCCATCTGTTCATGATGCCCTCCTGAGAAGCTCGCCCGATCCAACGGACGGCACCCTCGGGAGCGCAAGGCACGTGCCGCGCTCACATGAACATCGGGGACATGGACAGATGCGACAGCACGATCACGATGACTTGCGCAACCACCAGCAGGATCAGCGGTGAGAGGTCCAGGCCGCCCAGCGGGGGCACCACGCGACGGATCGGCCGCAGCAGCGGATCGACCAGCGTGTTCAGCACGGCGCCCATGGGCGAATGCGGCGCCACCCATGACAGGATGGCCGACACGATCGTCACCCATACCAGGACGTTGAAGCCCCATTTGAGCACCGTGAACAGCGCGGCCACCAGGCCCATCGGCAGCACAGCCAGCGGGTTGGCCCCCACAGAAGCCACCAGCAGGAGCAGATACACCAGCGCGGTGGCATAGGCCGCGACCAGCGAAGACCAGTCGATGAAACCTGTGGCCGGAATCACCCTGCGCAAGGGGTGTACCAGCCACCCCGTCAACTGAAAGATCCCCTGCGACAGCGGGTTGCGCGGCGATAGCCGCACCGCCTGCGTCCAGGCGCGCAAGAGCAGTGCGGCGCCAAAAAGCGTGAAGATCGTGTCGAGCAGAAAACGCGTGATATCGCCGAACATGCGTCCGGATCTCCTATGGTGGGGTCGGGCAAGCCGCGCGGGGCAGATGGGCCCACGGGGCGCGGTATTGTCGCATGGAGCCCTGAGCCCATCCGGTGCGGCAATGCGGCGTGCGCTGACTATGCAGCCGCGCCCCGCATTGGGCGACCAGAGCGAAGCGCGCTCCGCGGCGTCCGGCGGTTTGTGCGGGCAGGGGCGGGGGCAAGCGCGGTGCGCGGCACGATGCGCCCACCCGGCGCTGCCGATGGGGACCGGTATCGATGCAGCCAGAAAAGACCATCGGCCGGTGGTGCCGGACGATCCCCGGCACGGCGCACCACGCAATGCCGGCCATGCACGCGGAAAACGGGAGGCGGATCAACGGAGTGAGCGGCTGCGGTATTGTCGTCATCTGCCAGGCGAAGGCACACCCTGTGGCAGTGCCTTGGTCGTGGACCCATTCTGCCGCTGCGCCGGGACGCAAGGAGACAGACCGTGACACCTACCATTCATCTGGACGCTTACTTCCACCGCATCCAGTGGGGCGGCGACACCCGCCCGACCTACGAAACGCTCGCGCAACTGGTACGCGCCCACATGCGGCACATCCCGTTCGAGAATCTCGACGTGCTGCTCGGGCGTGGTATCCGGATTGACGTGGAAAGCGTGCAGAACAAGCTTGTGCGTGCACGCCGCGGCGGTTACTGCTTCGAACATGCCACCCTGTTTTCGGCGGTGCTGGAGCAGCTCGGCTTTCAGCCGGTCCGGCACTCGTCACGCGTGACCCTGCTGTCTGACCGCACCGAGGCGCCGCGCACGCACATGTTTCTTACGGTGCCGTTGCCGGAAGGCACGTTCGTCGTCGACCCGGGTTTTGGCGCACTGGCACCGCGCGTGCCCGTGCCGCTTGTCGATGGCATGCAGGCCAGCATCGACGGCGAGGTGCACTGGATGGGGCGTGATGCCAATCGCTGGGTGCTGCGCGCGCAGGTGCGCAGCGACACCCCGGTCGACGCCTGGGTGACCACGCTGGAGCAGGACTACCCGATCGATTTCGAGATGGCGAATCACTACACGTCGACACATCCGGCGTCGCCATTCAGGAACCGCATCCTGATGCGATCCTTGACGGACGAGGGCCGTGTGACGGTCATGAACCGCGACGCGACCATCTGGCGCGGCAACACGCCGCACAGGATCGAGCTGGAGGATCGCCGCGCGCTGCGTGAGCTGCTCGTCGAATACTTTGGCATCGATCTGCCGGAGGTCGAGCACATGCGCGTGCCCGGCATTCCGGAGTGGGCGTGATGATTGTGGGCGGGGTGGCGCGTCCGATCAGCCGTCACGGAACAGGAAGCTGTAACCGTTGAGCGCAGGCACGCCACCCAGGTGTGCATACAGCACGCGCGAGCCCGCCGGAATCTCGCCCCGGCGGATCAGGTCGATCATGCCCTGCATCGATTTGCCCTCGTACACGGGGTCTGTCAGCATGCCCTCGGCACGGGCGCACAGGCGGATGGCGTCGAGCGTCTCCTGCGACGGCACGCCGTATTCCGGATATGCGTAGCGCGTGTCGAGCACGACGTCGGCATCGGTAATGTCGCGGCCCAGGTCCACCTTGTCGGCGGTCTGCCGCGCAATGCGCAGGATCTGCTCGCGCGTCTGTTCCGGCTTGGCCGATGCATCGATGCCGATCACGCGGTCTGCGCGGCCCTCTGCCGCAAAGCCCACGACCATGCCGGCCTGCGTGCTGCCCGTGACGGAACACACGATGATGTAGTCGAAGGTGAAGCCGAGCGCCTTCTCCTGCTCGCGCACTTCCTCCGTAAAACCCACGAAGCCCAGACCGCCCAGCGGGTGGTCCGACGCGCCGGCCGGAATCGCATAAGGCTTGCCGCCCGCGCGGCGCACATCTTCCAGCGCCTGCTCCCAGCTCTGCTTGAACTCGATGCCGAAGCCCGCGTTCACCAGCCGCACGTCGGCGCCCATGATGCGCGAGAGCTGGATGTTGCCCACGCGGTCATACACGCTGTCGAACCAGTTCACCCAGTTCTCCTGCACGGTCACGCAGCGCATGCCGAGATGTGCCGCCACCGCTGCAACCTGCCGCGTGTGGTTCGACTGGATGCCGCCAATGGTGACCAGCGTGTCGCAGCCCTGCGCCAGTGCCTCCGGAATCAGGTATTCCAGCTTGCGCGTCTTATTGCCGCCGAAGGCCAGACCGCTGTTGCAGTCCTCGCGCTTGGCATAGACCTCGACCTTGCCGCCCAACTGGGCGGACAGGCGCGGCAACGCCTGAATGGGCGTCGGCCCGAAGGTCAGCTGATGGCGAGGGAATCGTTGCAGGTTCATGGGCGTCACTCCGGTCAAGTCGATGCGCCCATGCTAGGCAATAACGCACGAAACAGGCTTGTGAAGATGCCCTCCGTAACGCATCATGGAACGCAGAATCGGGTACGGTGGTATTCGAAATTGTGTGAGGCAGCTTTTCATGGCAACAAAATTGCGTGTCAGAAGCCGGTCGACGCCTGCCCCAACCAAGGCGGCCGCGGCCTTGGCGTCCGAGCTCGATCGCACGGACAAGGCGATCCTGCGCGCCCTGCAGAAGGACGCCTCCATCAGCAATGTCGCGCTGGCCAAGCGCGTAAGCCTGAGCCCGGCCGCCTGCCTGCGGCGCGTGGAACGGCTCAAGGCCAGTGGGGTGATCCGGGGCATGGTGGCACTGCTCGATCCGCAGGCGCTGGGGGCGGGCACGGTGGTGCTGATCGGCGTGGTGCTCGATCGCTCCACGCCGGAATCCTTTGCCGCCTTTGAAAAGGCAGCGCAGACCATCTCCGGCTGCATGGAATGCCACCTCGTGACGGGGGAGTTCGATTACTTCCTGCTGATCCGCACGCGCGATTCCGAGAGCTTCACGCGGCTGCACGCGGAGCAGTTACTGTATCTGCCGGGCGTGCGGCAGGTACGGTCGTTCATGGGCCTGAAGGAGGTGGTGAGCCGCACGGAAGTCGTCGTTTGACGCAGCGTGCCGCGCTGCAAGCCATCAACCGCATCCACCCCTGTGAGGTGACGGTCGAATCCGATTGATAACCCACGCACATCAATCGTTCCAAACATTGCACTTCCCGTTTGCCTGTCTCCCGGTGAACAATGCCAGAACGACAAGCGCCGCCCCACGGCGCATTCCTTTTTGGCTTCCAGGAGACACCTCGATGCACCCCCCGTCCAGCCTTTCGACCGGGCATTCCAAGGCCGCTGTGGTCTTTCGCGTGACTGCCGGGAATTTCCTGGAGCAGTTCGACTTCTTCCTCTTCGGCTTCTACGCGACGCAGATCGCTCACGTGTTCTTTCCTGCCGTGAGCGAATTTGCCTCGCTCATGCTGACGTTTGCCGTGTTCGGCGCGGGCTTCCTGATGCGGCCGCTGGGCGCGATCGTACTCGGCGCCTATATCGACGACGTTGGGCGTCGCAAGGGGCTGATCGTCACGCTGTCCATCATGGCGAGTGGGACCGTGCTGATCGCGTTTGTCCCCGGCTACGCCACGATCGGGTTGCTGGCGCCGGCGCTCGTCCTTCTTGGCCGCCTGCTGCAGGGGTTCTCTGCGGGCGCCGAGCTGGGTGGCGTGTCGGTCTATCTGGCCGAAATGGCCACGCCTGGCCGCAAGGGCTTCTTCACCAGCTGGCAGTCCGCCAGCCAGCAAGTGGCCATCGTGGTGGCGGCGGGCCTGGGATTTGCGATCAACCAATGGCTCAGCGCGCCGGCCATCGCCGCGTGGGGATGGCGCGTGCCGTTCTTTATCGGCTGCATGATCGTGCCGTGCATCTTCATGCTGCGCCGCAATCTCGAGGAAACGCAGGAGTTCAAGGCGCGCCGGCATCGTCCGCGCATGAAGGACGTGTTCGCTACGCTGATGCAACACTGGGCCGTCGTCATCGCCGGCATGATGCTGGTGGCCATGACCACCACGAGCTTCTACCTCATCACGGTGTATGCGCCCACGTTCGGCAAGACCGTCCTGCACCTGAGCACGGCCGATAGCCTCCTCGCCACGCTGTGCGTGGGCGTGTCGAACTTCGTGTGGTTGCCCATCGGGGGTGCGCTTTCGGACAAGTTCGGCCGCCGCCCGCTCCTGGTCGGGATGACGCTCCTCACCATCGCGACCGCCTATCCGGCGCTTTCGCTGCTGGCCCACGCGCCGAGCTTCCAGAACATGCTGCTCGTGCTGCTGTGGCTCTCGTTCATGTACGGCATCTATAACGGCGCGATGGTCGTTGCGCTTACCGAAGTGATGCCGGTGCAGGTGCGTGTTGCGGGCTTCTCGCTGGCCTACAGCCTCGCGACGGCGGTGTTCGGCGGCTTTACCCCGGCCATCTCGACCGCGGCGATCCAGATGACTGGTGACAAGGCAGCGCCGGGTTACTGGATGAGCTTCGCCGCCGTGTGCGCTCTCCTCGCAACGTTCGCGCTGTATCGCCGCCGTCCGGTGGCGCTGGCTCCGGCGCATTGATGCAGCGCGCATGCCCCACGCCCGACGCTGACGATACCATCCCACTCTGCAGGCTCCTCATCATGAAGACACGGTTTCTGAAATTCTGCGCCGCTGCGCTCATCGCAACCTCGGCATTGGCAGCCAACGTCCAGGCCGCCGAACTGCACGTCATGAGTTCCGGTGGCTTCACCGCCGCGTACAAGCTGCTCGGCCCGAAGTTCGCATCGCAGACGGGCAACACGCTCGACACGGCGCTCGGCCCCTCGATGGGTAAGTCGCCCGAAGCGATTCCGAACCGTCTCGCGCGCGGGGAACCTGCCGATGCCGTCATCATGGTCGGCTATGCGCTCGACGAACTGATCAAGCATGGCAAGGTCATTCCGGATTCGCGCGTGGAACTGGCCGATTCGCGCATCGGCATGGTCGTGCGCGAAGGCGCGGCGACGCCCGACATCAGCTCGGCCGAGGGCCTCAAGCAGGTGCTGTTGCATGCCAGGTCGATCGCCTACTCGGATAGCGCAAGCGGTGTCTATATCGAGCGCGAGCTGTTCAGGAAGCTCGGCATTGAAGCGCAGGTCAAGCCGAAGGCAAGGATGATCCCGCGGATTCCGGTGGCGTCCGTGGTGGCCAATGGCGACTACGAAATCGGCTTCCAGCAGGTAAGCGAGCTGCTGCCGGTGCGGGGTGCGACCTTTGTCGGGAAGCTTCCCGAGTCGCTGCAGTCGGTCACGCGCTTTGCGGCGGGCATCCCCGTCGGCGCGCAGCATCCGAAGGAAGCGAAGGCGCTGCTCGACTATCTCGCATCCCCGGCGGTACAGGCGGACGTGAAATCGACCGGCCTCGATTCCGCGCCTGCAAACTGAGGCCGGTCGCGCGCGGACGGGGCCGATGCGACGCTGCTATGCAGCGCCTCTCGTTCTGCCGCCTCGCTTCGCCTCAAGGATCATCCGGTGAAACGCCTCTGCCGCCGGTGTCAACGGACGGCCGCGGCGCTTGATGATCCCCACACGTCGTTTCACCACCGGTTCCACCAGCGGCACGCTCGTGAGGATCGCGTGCTCGTGCCCGGGCATGGCCATCGAGGGCACTGCCGCGACGCCCAACCCGGCTTCGACCAATCCGAGCATGGTGGTCACATGCCGCGTCTCGCAGATGCTTGGGGCGCCCGGCGCCACGGCAGACAGCGCCTGATCCAGCAACAGGCGGTTCCCGGACGTCTTGTCGACTGACACGTAGTCGTGTTCATACAGCTCGTTCCACGTCACGCGCTTCTTGCGTGCGAGCGGATGATCGCGCCGGCAGGCGGCAACAAACCGGTCCTGCAACAGCAGCTTGAACTCGATCTCGGGCTCCTGGCTGCCCATGAAGCTCACGCCAAAGTCGGCCTCGCCGCTGATGACCGCCCCGAGCACCTCGTTCGCGCTGGCATCGAGCAGCTTGACGCGAATGCGGGGAAAGCGCTGGTGATAGCCTGCAATGAGGTTCGGCAGGAAGTAGTACGCCACCGAAGGTACACACGCGATGGTCACGTGGCCCAGCCGGCTCGATGACACGTCGCGGATGCCAAGCAGCGCAGCGTCCAGGTCGTCGAGCAATTGTTCAGCGCTGCGCGCAAACACGCGACCGACCGTGGTGAGCGTGACACTGCGCGTGGTGCGCTCGAAGAGGGGGACGCCCAGCGCGCTTTCGAGCTTGTCGATCCGACGGCTCAAGGCCGGCTGCGAAATGCTGATGGCTTCAGCGGCCTTCCGGAAGCTGCCCAGCTCCACTACCGCGCGAAACGCCTGTAAGTCCGTCAAGTCAAAGTTGATCCCCACGGGCCGGCCTCCCCATCCCAAGATGGCGAGCATTTTGCATGATTCTGCGTCGCCCCCTCAATCATGTCACGGCGTGATATACATGATGGAAGCATGGCGCCACGCCCTTCGGAAGGGGGCCCGGCGCGGGCAGCCGACGAAGTTCGAACCCTGCCGGCACACCATCTCATGCCAATCCTTTGACCCGAACAGCGAGAACCGTCATGGCCACACCACGCGCGGCACCTGGGGAACTGATCGACGTGCGGCCGCTTGGGCCGGCTTTGAAGGGCGCCAAGTCCGTCACCCTCATGCGGTCCGATCATCTGGAGGTGATGCGGCTTGTGCTTCCCGCTGGCAAGCACATCCCCGAACATCGTGCTCCCGGTGAGATCACCGTGCAGTGTCTCGAAGGCAGCCTGAAGTTCGGCACCGACGCGGCGGTGCAGACCATGCATGCCGGTGATCTGCTCTTCGCGACGCCTGGGCAACCGCACTGGCTTGAAGCGCTCGAGGATACGTCGGTACTCGTCACGCTCTATCTGCCGTAAGAGGCACCGCCAGACGGCGCGCCGAGCCGCTCGCCGCGTCGCTGGCCGTGACCCGGCGGCCAACCTGTCGCCCCGCTTCCAGGCTTTCGTGGATGAGATCGAGGGGAGGCGGGAGCCGTCTCTGGATCAAGCCAGAGGGGGCTGCTGCGCCTGCGGGGGCGGGTACGCCGCCAGGCATACCGCGAGAACCTCCGCGCGCAGCCAGCGATGGGCGGGATCCTGGTCCAGGCGCGGGTGCCAGATTGCCGAGACGTTGAAACCTGGCGTCGGCACCGGCAACTCAAACCACCCCAGCCCGTTCGCGCCGGCGTGATCCGGCGCAAACCGGTTACCCACGCACGAATGCGGGAGGACGGTGAGCAGGTCGGAGCGACGCGCCACCTGCATCGCACCCGTGTACGACGGCACGATCATCGCTATCTTCCGTTGTGCGCCGTATTGCGCCAACGCGGCATCCACCGGATGCACCCCCTCCTCGAAGCGCGCGGCCAGTACATGACCGCATGCAATCCAGTCCGCCATGCCAACGCGGTTGCCGTTCAGCAGGGGATGATCTGACCGGCACGCTCCCACGTAGCGGTCGCGAAACAGCAGGCGGGTCCGCATCTCGGGGGCAGAAGTCTTGACGGTGCCGATTTCGAGATCGATCGTGCCGTCGCGCAGCGGCTGGGCATCCCAGTCGGGCTTGGGCGTGAAACGGAGTTGCACGGCGGGCGCCGCGTGCTGGATCCGCTTCATCAACGCCGCGCCAAGCAGATCGATGAAACCCTCGCCCGCCCGCACTGTGAAGCTGCGTTCCAGGCTCGAGACCTCGAACCGATGCGGGGCAGGACTCAGCGCAGCCTCGGCCTCGCGGGCCAGGGCAGGGAGGCGCTGGCTCAACTGTTCGGCATAGGGTGTGAGAACCAGCGAGCGGCCGGCCTGCAACAGCAGCCGGTCGCCGGTGGCGGTGCGCAGGCGTGTCAGCGTGCGGCTCATCGCAGAGACGCTGAGATTCAGGCGCTTGGCGGCTCCCGTGACGCTTCGCTCGGTCAGCAAGGCATCCAGGGCGGTGAGCAGGTTCAGATCGACGCGTGGCATGGCTTCAGCATAGCGGAAAGCCGCTTTGGCATGGCGCTGCGTGCAAACGTGGATTGCAGGCGAGGCGTCTGGTGCAAGGCTGGAGTGTCCCCTAACCTGTGCGACATCATCGCTGACGAAGCAGGCCCCCATGCGCCCGGTCTCTCACCCCACCCACGCCCCAAGCATTCTCCTCATTGGCGCCTCGCGCGGTCTGGGGTACGCCATGGCGGCAGCGTTTCTGGACAAAGGATGGAACGTCGTCGGAACCGTGCGGGCCGGCAGCGGCAAGACCCGCCTGCACGCGCTGGCCGATGCCCATCCGAAGCGGGTCGGGATCGAGACGATGGACATCACCCGGCCCGAGCAGATCCGGGCCGTGCGAGACCGCCTGTCAAACCGGAGCTTCGACATTTTGTTCGTCAATGCCGGCACCACAAACCCCGATCCGACGCAGACCATCGGCGAAGTCTCCACCGAGGATTTCGTCAACCTCATGATCACCAATGCGCTCGGCCCGATGCGCGTTGTCGAATGCCTGAGCGATCTCGTTCCACCGACCGGGCTGATTGGCGTCATGTCGTCCGGGCAAGGCAGTGTTGCCGATAACGAGTCGGGCCAGCGGGAGGTCTATCGCGGCAGCAAGGCGGCGCTGAACCAGTTCATGCGCAGCTTTGCCGCGCGGCAGGCGCAAACGCCACGCGCCATGCTGCTGATGGCGCCGGGCTGGGTACGCACCGAGCTGGGCGGCCCCGACGCGCGACTGTCGATCGAAGACAGCGTGCCGGGGGTCGTGGACGTTCTGCTGAACAAGCGGGGGCGTCCCGGTCTCGAGTATCTCGACTACCGTGGCAGGACCGTGCGGTGGTGATGGCCACAGGTGATTGAACGTCTTGTGCGCCCGAGGAGGCCGCCCACCCCGGACTAGCCGTCGCGATCTCCATCGGTGCCTCCTGCCTGGGACGCGTCTGCCCGCACTTCGCGCGCCTTGCCGGGGCAAGCGAGAGTGCGCTGCCGATGCGCAAGCCGCGGCTACACCGTCGACATGCGCCTGACGATTTCTCGCAGGAGGTAATGCGCCGCCGGACCCAGCCGCCGCCCGGTTCGCGTGATCACATAGCGATCGAACGTACGCGCGATGGGATGGTCGATGGGCACGGCCTTGACGTGTCCCGCGACGATCCGTTCCTGAGCGGCGCCGCGCGTCATGAAGGCAACGGCCAGGTTCTGCGCAGCAATGGCCGACGCCGTCCAGAAGCGGTCGCATCGGAATGCCGGTACATACGTCCGGCCGATATCGGCCAGGATCGCGTTGATGTAGCGCTGCACCCCGAACTCCGCAGGCATGAAGACGAGGCGCTCGCCGGCCAGCTCTTCCATCTTGACGGACTTGCGTGACGCCATCGGATGGTCGACCGAGAAGATGGCGCACAAAGGCTCGCTCTGGAACAGGCGCGCGGTCAGCGTCGGATCATTCGTGGCACCGATGGACACGCAGATGTCGACCACATCCTCCCGGATCATCGAGAGCAGTTGGGACAGTGGCCCGGTGCGCAGCTCCACGACTATGTCGGGGTATTTATCCAGGAAGGGCTTGAGCGCAACCGAGACCAGGCCCGTCACCATGCCCTCGCCGACAGCAATCGTCACTTGCCCCCGCTTCAGCCCGCGGTATTCATCAAGCTGCGCGCGGAAGCGGCGGGCATTGCGTTCGCAATCATGAAAGTAATCGACCGCCATCTGGCCGGCTTCGGTCAACTCCATCTTGCGGCCCCGCCGCGTCACCAGCGACAGCCGCAACGCGCGCTCGGCCAGGGCGACCTGCCGGCTGATGGTGGAGACGTTCACATCCAGGCCAAGCGCGGCCTGGCGCATGCCGCCGTACGTGGCGATGGCCACCAGGTACTGCAATGTGCGCTCTGAGAGGCTTTGTCCGAGGGCGTCCAATGACGGCTCCTGTGTTGCATGGAATGCAACATGTTCGCAGGCTGAAGCGCAACTTTCCACGCCTGCTTTCACTGATACTCGCCTCCAACGTCGGTAGAGGGATGCGGGCATTCCCGAGCCGAACAAACCAAGCAAAACACAGAGCGGATCAACGCTCGAACGCATGGACGGAGGCGCACCATGAACAATGCGAGCCAGCCTGTTGAAGGCATGGAGCAGACGCTCCAGGCATCCCACGCGGCCAAGGGCAAAGACCCGATCAACCCCTACGTGCTGCTGTTCGGCATGCTGGTGGTGGCCACCCTCGCGACTTGGCTCGTGCCGGCGGGCGAGTTCTCCCGCACGGTCAGCAATGGCGTCAGCCTGGTTGTGCCCAACAGCCTGAAAGCCGTCCCGCAGCACGGCGTGATGCCCGGTGAGATGTTTGTCGCCCTGGCCAAGGGATTGGTGGATTCTGCGGCGATCATCTTTCTGATTTTGTTTACCGGCGGTGCGCTGGCCGTGCTGGAAGCGACGGGCGCGGTACGCAATGCGCTTGGCATGGTGGCGCGCGGAGACGGCGCACGCGCGCACATCACCGTCATCGTCATTTGCGTGGTCTTCTCGCTGCTGGGCACGCTGGGCGTGGTGACGAATTCGGTGGTGGCGTTCGTCCCGCTCGGGCTGCTGCTCGCGGAGTCGATGGGCCTGTCGAAAGAGATGGGTGCGGGGCTGATCTATCTGGGCACGTATGCGGGTTTCAACACCGGCATCCTGAACCCGGTGACGACCGGCTTGACGCAGCGCCTGGCCGGCCTGCCGATGTTCTCCGGCATGGGGTTCCGGGTGTGCATCTACATTGCGTTCCTGATCGTCACCATTGTGTTTTTCATCATCCGCGTGCGCGCCTATCAATCGCAATCGCGTGGTGCTGCGCAATCCATGGCAGGCGTGCAGCCTTCGCCCATGCAACAAGGCGCACGGTTGGATGTGCGGCAGGGGGTGGTGGTCGGCATCGTGGTCGTCTGCCTGGCGGTCTTTGTCTACGGCTCGTCAACGCTGCACTGGGCGGAGAAGGAGATGGTGGCCATGTTCCTCATCATGGCCATCGCCGCAGGTGCCGTGAGCGGCATCCGGCCCGGCAGGATCGCGGATACGTTCCTGCAGGGCTGCAGCGGCCTCGTCAAGGGGGCGCTGGTGGTGGGGCTGGCACGGGCCATCTCGATCGTGCTGAGCCACGGCAAGATCCTCGACACGATCGTCAACATGCTCGCCGGCTTACTGGCGCCGCTGGATTCCACCCTGGCCGCGATTGCCATGTTCTTGAGCGCCGCGCTGATGCACGTCGGCATCTCGTCCGGCTCGGGCGAATCGGCTGTGCTGATCCCGATCTTCGCGCCGCTGGGCGACACGCTGCACCTGACCCGGCAGGTCACGGTGCAGGCGGTACTGCTCGGCGAGGGCTTCATGAACTGCTTCAACCCCACGTCCGGTGTGTTGATGGCCGTGCTGGCAACGTCGGGCATTCCGTACCTCAAGTGGGTGCGTTTTGTCGCGCCGCTCTTGGCTGCGTGGTTTGTCATCTGCATCGTCGCCATTGCAGCGGGCGTCGCCATGCATCTGGGCCCCTTCTAGTGTGTCCGCCGTTTCCGTTTCCGTTTCCGCTTGACTCGAACATGCTTCTGCCCAACCTCAGTGCCATCGCCGACCTGCAGCCGTTTGCAGAAGACATGCGGCAGCTTCGCTACACGCTGCACTGCTGCCCGGAACTGGCCTTCGAAGAAGTGCGGACCGCCGAGCTTGTGGCGGCCCGGCTGGCGGCGTACGGCTATTCGGTCACGACGGGCATTGCCGGCACGGGCGTGGTCGGCACGCTGCGCCTCGGCACGAGCGATCGTAGCGTCGGCATCCGCGCCGACATGGATGCGCTGCCCATTGAAGAGCGCAACACGTTCGGCCACAAGAGCCGCTATTCGGGCCGCATGCATGCGTGCGGACACGACGGCCATACCGCCATGCTGCTCGGCGCGGCCCGGCACCTGGCGCAACGCCAGCGCTTTGACGGCACCCTGCATCTGATTTTTCAGCCGGCGGAGGAGCGCGGCTTTGACAGCGGCGCCAAGCGCATGGTCGAGCAAGGGTTGTTTGCCCGGTTCCCCTGTGATGCCGTGTTTGCCCTGCACAACCATCCGGGCGCGCCGGCGGGCACGTTCATGTTCCGCAAGGGCAACTTCATGGCGGCGGGCGACCGCGTCCACATCAAGATCGTGGGCAAGGGCGGCCACGCTGCCCGCCCGCATCTGGCCAACGACCCGATCGTCGCGGCCAGCAGCATCGTGATGGGTTTGCAGACCATCGTGTCGCGCAATGTCGACCCCGGCCAATCCGCCGTCGTGACGGTCGGAAAGTTCGCGGGCGGCACCGCACCCAACGTGATCCCGGGCGAGGTTGAGTTGAGCATCAGCGTTCGATCGTTTGATCCGGGTATCCGGCAGATGCTCAAGGAGCGGATCACCCGCCTCGTGCACGCCCAGGCAGAGAGCTTTGGCGCGACGGCTGTCATCGACTACATGGAGGGCTACCCTGTGGTGCGCAACACCGATGCCGAAACCGCGCTTGCGATCGAGGTCGCGAAGGAACTGGTTGGGGAAGACCGGGTGGAAGCGCAGATGGCGCCATTGATGGGCAGCGAAGACTTCGCCTACATGCTGCAGGAGCGCCCCGGCACATTCCTGCGGATCGGCAACGGCCTCACCGACGGGGGCAAGACCTTGCACAGCGCGACGTACGATTTCAACGACGAGAACCTGGTCGTTGGCGCTGCGTTCTGGGCCAGGCTGGTGGAGCGCTACCTGCCGCTCCAGTAAGCACGGGCGCGTCGAATCAGGCCCGCCACCGCGGCGGACGCTTCTCAAGAAACGCGTCGATCCCCTCGCCGGCATCGTCTTCCATCATGTTGCGCGCCATCACGTCGCCAGCGTAGGCATAGGCGTCGCCCAGCGGCATCTGCCGCTGCCGATAGAACATCGCCTTGCCGTAGCGGATGGCCGCGGGGCTCTTTGCCACGATGTCCGCCACCTTGCGCGCCACGGCGTCGTCGAGTGCCGCGTCGGGTACGGCTTCGTTGACGAGGCCCCAGTCCGCCGCCGTTGCCGCGTCGATGAAGCGCCCCGTGACCAGCATGTCGAAAGCCCGCTTGGCCGAAACGTTGCGCGACAACGCCACGGCAGGCGTCGAGCAGAAGAGGCCGACGTTGATGCCCGAGACGGCAAACCGCGCGGTGTGGGACGCGATCGCCAGGTCGCAGCTCCCCACCAACTGGCAGCCAGCCGCCGTGGCGACGCCATGGACCCGCGCGATGACAGGCACCGGCAGTGCCTGGATGGCCTGCATGACCGTGCTGCAGCGGGCAAACAGCGCCTGGTAATACGCGAGTTGCGGCGTGCCGCGCATCTCCCGCAGGTCATGCCCGGCGCAGAACGCCTTGCCGGCCGCGGCCAGGACCACACAGCGTGCGTTGGCGTCGGCGGCAATATCGTCCAACGCGGCCTGCAGCGCGTCCAGCATCGCTTCGGACAGCGCGTTGAATTGCAGCGGGCGGTTCAGCGTAAGGGTGACGACGCCGTCGCGTGTGTCGTACAGCACGAGCGGGTCGGTTGTCGTGGGGTGGCGTTGCATGCGGTCTCCGCGCTGGCGGTGAGATTGGGCCGGAATCGACCCCCGATGGCAAATGTAGCCGAATCCGGCAGTCTGGTTGGACGACGCGCCCGCACCCAGACATCGGCAATGCGGTGTGGGCACGCCCGCTGGGTCTCGCACATCACGCTGTGGCCCGCTTGGCGGCCGGTGACTGGCTCTCCGCCGGCTTCCGATGCCGCCTCATTGGGGCTTGCCGTGCAGCGCGACGCGGCTGGCGCGAAGGTGCCGCGCCAGGGTCGATCCGGGCGCCCAGCGCGCCCAGGGGCCCCTGCGCGGGCGCATGCGTGACCACATTCTCGCGCTGTTGGCGCAAAATATCGGTCTTGGCGTCTTTGGCGCCTCTCGCACACCCTGGAGATGGTATGAACAACGTTGTCGCATCAGCCCTTTCGATCGAAAAGCGCCCGGACCCGGTATCGGCGGAGCAGCGCGCGCGTCTGCTGGAGAACCCCGCTTTCGGCCGCGTCTTTACGGACCACATGGCCACCATCCGCTACACCGAGGGCAAGGGCTGGCACGATGCGAAGATCGGTGCGCACGGCCCGATCCAGTGCGATCCGTCCACACTGGTGCTGCACTACGCGCAGGAGATTTTCGAGGGCATGAAGGCTTACCGGCTGCCTGACGGCGGCGGGGCGCTGTTCCGCCCGCAGGCGAATGCGCGCCGGTTCCAGAATTCCGCCAAGCGCCTGGCGATGCCGTCGCTGCCGGAAGACCTGTTCCTGCAGGCCGTGCGCGAACTGGTCAAGCTGGACCGCGATTGGATTCCGTCTGGCCAGGGCTCGTCGCTGTATCTGCGCCCGTTCATGATCGCCACCGAGGTGGTGCTGGGCGTGAAGCCGTCGGCGGAGTACCTGTTCTGCGTGATTGCCTGCCCGGTGGGCGCGTACTTCAAGGGCGGTGCATCGTCCGGCGTCACGATCTGGGTGTCCGACAACTACACGCGTGCGGCGCCCGGCGGCACGGGCGAGGCCAAGTGCGGCGGCAACTATGCGGCCAGCCTGGTCGCCCAGGCCGAAGCCACGCGCGAGGGCTGCGACCAGGTGGTCTTCCTCGATGCGGTGGAGCGCAAGTGGATTGAAGAGCTCGGCGGCATGAACGTGTTCTTCGTCTTCGATGACGGCTCGCTGCAGACGCCGCCGCTCACGGGCACGATCCTGCCGGGCATCACACGCGATTCGCTCATCACCCTGGCGCGCGATATGGGCATGACCGTGCGCGAAGCACCGTATTCGATCGACCAGTGGCAATCCGATGCCCAAAGCGGTCGCCTGCGCGAGGCCTTTGCCTGTGGCACGGCGGCCGTGGTCACGCCCATCGGCAAGGTGAAGGGCCACAAGCACAACTTCACCATCGGCGATGGCGGGGCGGGCGAGATCACCACCAAGCTGAAGGCCGCCCTGGTCGATCTGCAGAATGGCCGGGCACCGGACCCGCACGGCTGGCTCGATCGCCTGTTCTGAGCCCGGGATGACGGCGTCGCTCTCGCTCGACGCTGCCGAGGTGTGGATCACCACGCCCGGTGGCCGTCTTCATGCCAGGCAGTGGGGAAGTGCCGCCGCCGACGCGGCGCGCGCACCCATCGTGCTGCTGCACGATTCGCTCGGCTGCGTCGCGTTGTGGCGCGAGTTTCCGCTGCGCCTCGCCCAAGCGACGGGGCGCAGGGTCATTGCCTACGACCGGCTCGGGTTTGGCAAGTCTGATCCGTATCCGGGCGCACTTGCGCCTGGCTTCATCCAGCAGGAAGCACACGGCGCGTTTGCCGCGCTTGTCGAGCAGCTTGAGGTGGGGCGCTTCGTTGTCCTCGGCCACAGCGTGGGCGGCGGGATGGCGGTGTCGATTGCCGCCGCGTACCCCGACCGCTGCGTCGGCCTGATCACCGAGTCGGCCCAGGCGTTTGTGGAAGAGCGCACGCGCGCCGGCATTCGTGCGGCGCAGGCGCAGTTCGCGCAGCCCGGTCAGATGGGGCGGTTGGAGAAGTATCACGGCAGCAAGGCGCAGTGGGTGCTCGACGCCTGGGTCAATACATGGCTGTCGGCGGCGTTTGCGCAGTGGTGTCTTGACGATGCGTTGCTCGCGGTGCGCTGCCCCGTGCTGGCGATCCACGGCATGGAAGACGAGTATGGCTCGACCGCGCAACCCGAGCGCATCGTCACGCTGGCCGGTGCGCCCGCGACGCTCAAGCTGGTGCCCCGCTGCGGGCACGTGCCGCACCGCGAACAGCAGGACACCGTGCTGGATGCCGCGGGCATGTTCGTCGCTGCCTTGGGTTAACCCCGACATGCGCGGTGCCACGTCACTTTGCACCGCAACAAAAACGAACGCTCGTTAGTAAATCGGCAGTTTCAAGCGCCCCCGTTTTCCCCGCCCGTGAGCGCCTTGCCACGGGCGTTCCTGTTTGGAAGCGCGCGCCTATTTTCGGGCATTGGACGCGGCGGCTTCCGGGGCTATAAAGCAGGCGTCGGGCACGATCCCGGCGGCGCACGCATGTGCGCATACAAGCCAAGCTACCCGGCGGGGCAAACAGGAGGAAGACAATGGCAACACCCGGTATGGTCGCGTCCGTGGAATGGACTGACGGCAAGCGCTATCTGTGGATGCTCGGCGCGTTGACGATCACGCTGCCCGTCATCGCCGCCGTCTCGGCGCTCGCCACAGGCTGGCACCCGCTGTGGTGGGCGGGGCCCTTCATCGTGTTTACGATCATCCCGCTGCTGGACCTTCTCATTGGTGACGACCCGGACAACCCGCCCGAGGAAATCGTCCCGACGCTGGAAAAACAGCGCTACTACCGTCGCATTGTCTATCTGGCCACCACGGTGCTGTACGTGAGCTTTGCCGTGGCAATGTGGGTGCTTCGGACCTACGAGCTGACCTGGTACGACTACATTGCGTTTGCGTTTTCGGTGGGTGTGGTGACGGGCATTTCGATCAACACCGCGCACGAGCTTGGCCACAAGACGGATGGCTTCGAGCGCTGGCTGGCAAAGATCACCTTGGCGCCCGTGGCTTACGGTCACTTTTTTGTGGAGCACAACCGCGGCCACCACGTGCGCGTGGCGACGCCGGCGGACCCGGCCAGCGCACGCTACGGCGAATCGTTCTGGGAGTTCCTGCCGCGCACTGCGGTGGGGAGCGTGAAGTCGGCATGGGCGCTGGAGAAGCGGCGCCTGGAGCAGCAGGGCCGTTCCGTCTGGTCATGGCGCAACGACGTGCTCAACGCATGGGCGATGACGGTGGTGCTGTGGGGCGTGTGCATTGCCTTTGTCGGCATCAAGGCTGTTCCGTTCCTGCTCATCCAGGCCGTCTACGGCGCCTCGCTGCTGGAGGTGGTGAACTACCTTGAACACTACGGCCTGTGTCGCCAGAAGTTGCCCAGCGGCCGCTACGAGCGTTGCACGCCGCAGCATTCGTGGAACAGCAACCACGTGGTGACGAACCTGTTCCTGTATCAACTGCAGCGTCACGCCGATCACCACGCCAACCCGACGCGTTCGTTCCAGGCGCTGCGGCATTTCGAGAACTCGCCGCAACTGCCCGCCGGCTACGCCGCGATGATCCTCATCGCCTATGTGCCGCCGCTGTGGTTCCGTGTGATGAACCCGCGCGTGGTCGCGCACTACAAGGGCGACATGTCGCTGGCCAACATCAAGCCGTCAATCCGCGACCAGGTGCTGGCCCAGTATCCGGCACGCGCCTGACGCGGTGGCTACCGCCGGGCGACGAGGTATTGCACCCCTTGCGCGCCGTAGCGCTCGGCGTGCGGGGTGTGGGCGTCCAAGCGGAAGACGTCTCCGGGCAGGTAGGTGCGTTCGCCTTCGCCGGTGCGGATGCGGATTTCGCCTGCCAGGATCAGCGCTCTTGCCTCGAACGGGTGCGTGTGTTCGTCCATTTCGCCGGCCTCTCGGATGACGATGTGGAACTCGATAAAGCCTTCGGCTCTCAGGGCGCTGACAAATGCGTCGCGGTGCATGGCGGGTCTCCTGGGTGGCCGCACGAAGGCTCCACCTTGATCGGCGTGCCTCGAAAGAAAAAGACGGCCCGAAGGCCGTCGGTCAAATCGGCTGGGGAGGCCGGGTACCACGCGTGGAAGTATCCGGCTATCGAGCACGGCGATCCAATTGATATTCTGAATGTTGGCGATAGGCGGGCAGCAGTGCGCAGAATGTCGGGGCAATGACCGCGCCAACTGTCCTGCCATGAACACTGCCGTGTCGACATGTCTTCCTGACCCCGCACCCGTCAGCCTGCGATCCAGCGAGGGGCTGGGGTGGCAGGGCTTTGCCGCCACGTTGCTCGACATCCGCCCCGGCACGTACCGGGTGCCGGCGATGGAGCACCACCGGATCAGCGTGCACGTGGGCGCGCCCGTGCGGGCGCATTGCGTGTGCGACGGCCGCCGCGACTCGCGCATTCAGGCGCACGGCGATGCCGATGTGATTCCCGCCGGACTGGCTGGCATGTGGACGGACGAATCCGCCTGCCGGATTCTCAGGATCGCCGTCAGCGACGCATTCGTGCGGAACATCGGCGAGCGCATCAGCAGCGGCGCGCAGATCGCGCCGCGCCTGCACTGGCGCGACCCGCGCGTCCGCCATCTGGCGTTGGCCATCGGCGCGGAGCTGGAAGCGCAGGACACCTCCGACCCGCTGTACGCAGAAAGCCTGTGTACGGCGCTCGTCGTTCGCCTGTTGACCGATGGCCGTGACATTGTCGCCAACCCGCGCGCGCTGGCGCCCCGTGTCGCCGCGCGCGTGATCGATTACATCGAAGCCCATCTCAGCCAGCGCCTTGCACTCGCCGATCTGGCAGCTGTGGCCGGCATGAGCGCGCCGCATTTCAAGGTGCTGTTCCGCGTGACGCTTGGCGTCCCGGTCCATCGATATGTTGTGCAGCGCCGCGTGGAGCGTGCCAGGATGCTGCTGCTCGAAGGCAGGCATAGCGCATCGCAGATCGCGCTGGACGTGGGTTTCGCACAGCAGAGCCACATGACGCAGTGGATGAAACGGCTGCTCGGGGTGACGCCGCGTGAAATCCTGCGTGCCGGCAGGGCTGCCGCCGCGTCGGCAGACACGCCCCGGCTGTAACGCTGCGAGCGCCCACCCTCCGGATCTGCCAGATTCGTCTTTTCCTGCAAGTGCCGGGCGCTGCGGCGCCCTGAGCTCGCGTCTCACATCTGAGAGGAGCGCGAGCATGTACGTCATCTTTGGGGCATCGGGCAAGGTCGGGCGGGCCACCGCCATAGCGTTGCGCAACGCTGGCCGGCCAGTGCGCGCAGTAGTGCGCCAGGCGCGGCGGGGCGAAGGTCTTTCCAGGATCGGCTGCGAGATCGTCTGTGCGGATCTGACCGACCGCGCATCCGTCGCGCGGGCGATCGAGGGCGCCACGGCGGTGCAAGTGCTCTGTCCTGTACCCACGCGGAATGTGGACCCGGCGTCGACCATGGAGCGAATGATCGACGTGGCTGCCGACGCGCTGCGGGCCAACCCGCCGGCCTGTGTATTGGCATTGTCGGACTATGGCGCCGAGCTTGACCAAGGCACGGGCCTGACTGGCCTGTTCCACCTGCTGGAAGCGCGCCTCAAGCTGCTGGCCACCCATCTGACGCTGTTGCGTTCGGCCGAGCACACTGAAAACTGGGCAGCGATGCTGCCCGTCATGCTTGCCTCGGGGCGTTTGCCCAGCCTGCATGACCCGCTGGACCGTCGCTTTGCAACCGTGGCCGCGGCGGATGTCGGCGCGTTGGCCGCTGAGCTGCTGCTCGACGCGCCGCCACGCAAGACGCCCCGCATCGTCAGCATCGAAGGCCCGCGCCGCGTGAGCCTGATCGAGGTTGCACGCGCGTTCAGTGCCGTGGTCGGCCGCGAGATCATCGCCGACGCGGTGCCGCGCAACCTGTGGGCGGCGATGCTGCAGCGCGCCGGCCTGAGCGACAACCACGGGCAGCTCATTACGGCGCTGTATGACGCGCTCAACGCCGGACGGATCGACGTGGAAAAGGGCGTGTCGGAACTGCGCTACGGCAAGACGGAACTGAGCGACGTGTGTGCCGAGATGGTGGCGGCACATGTGAAGTCGAGATAGCCCGGCGCCGTGCACGCCGGCAACTGGCTGGCCTGTCGCTTAGCGCCTATGCTTCGCAGCATCGCCCAAGCCGACGCCCTTCGAGGGCGAGGAGCCGACCGTGATGCTGTCATTGCGCTGCCTTGCCGTGACGCTGTTGCTCGCCGCGTCGCCCGTCCACGCCGAGGACGACCTGCAGAACCGGGGCCATGACCCGTTCTTCCAGATTTCATCGGGCGTACCGAACTGCCCCGAGCCGGCTGGCCCGCGCATCAGCGAGGCCGAGTGGAAGCGCGACTCCCACCACCGCATCGAGCACGGCAACCATTGCTGGCTGGAGGGACGCTGCCGTCTGTCGAATGCCTTCGCTTACGACGACGAGATTGCCGAGACAGCCAGGCGGCGTCTGCAATGGATGTCGATTCACGTGCCGGGCTGGCGCCAGAACACCACGCTGTGGGTGACGGTGTGGCAGCAGTGGATGCTTGTCCAGGGCTGCGTGGCGCCGGGGTATGCATTCGAGCCGTTTATGAACGCGCTGCGCGAAGTGCCGGATGTGGAGCGCTTCATCCCAGAGACCACGGCGCATCCCGAGCGCGGCACGCCATATGCCTTGTTCCGCAAACAGGGCGCCGCCAAGCCTTGATCGCGCCACCGCGGTGCTTCAGGGGTGCTGTTTCTGGTAGGTGCCGATGAGTTCGGCCTCGGCCAGTACATGGCCGCGCATGGCGCGTTCGAGCGCAGCCTTGCCGATTGCGCCGAGCTCCGGCAGTTCCAGGTTGAGGGCGTAAAGCTTGTGGTAGTAGCGATGCCGCCCGATTGGCGGGCAAGGGCCGCCGTATGCGGTGCGTTGCCAATCGTTGGTGCCTGCGCGCGTGCCGGGCGGCAGGCCCTTGCGCGCAGCATCCTCGGCCAATGCCGTTGCGTTGGCCGGAATGTTGTAGAGCACCCAGTGCACCCATGTCGTCTTTGGCGCGGCGGGGTCTGGCGCGTCCGGGTCATCCACAACGAGCGCGAAGCTGCGGGTGCCCGCGGGCACGCCGGTCCAGGCGAGCGGTGGCGAGGTATCCGACCCTTCGCATGTGAAGCGGGAGGGGATTGCGCCGCCGGCAGTGAAGGCCGGGGAGGTCAGGGTCAGCGTCATGGTGATGCTCTCTTGCGCGTCAACGGGGCTGCTGCACAGGGCTGCCAGCAGGACCGTCAAGACGCGGGCGGTGCGGCTTGCATGAGACATCGCGGAAACCTTCGTATTGGTGCGGTCCCGCAGGTGTGCGATGGCTCCTGATGGCCCTTCCTGGCAATCGCACCCTGGACACTCTTCAAGCTAGTGCGCAATCGCGCTTCCGGCAAGCCGCGAGGCAGGCGCTTGCCCCGATCGCGTACGCTTCAGGCAAACCAGCCCAATACCAGCGCGGCCGCTGCCGGCAACGTTTGCACCAACGCGATCCGCTTGTTGACGGTGATCGCCCCCCAGATGCCCGCCACTGCCACGCAGCTCAGCCCGAACAGCGCAAACGAAGCGTTGACCGTCGGGTCGGGCGCCACCAGACCGATGACAAGGGCTGCGACGAGAAAGCCGTTGTAAAGCCCCTGGTTGGATGCCATGGCCGCGGTCTCGGCCGCTTTTTCGGGCGTGATGCGGAATACCTTTGGACCCCGCGATTTCCACAGCGCCATCTCAAGCACCACGATGTAGACATGGATCAGCAGTACCAGCAGATAGGCGATGAGGGCGAGGGTTTTGATCATGATGATGGAGATGGGTGAATGGGCGCCCATGATAGAGCGTGCGACCTGCGTACCCCCGTATGACACGGTGGCGCCGTCTGCAAATTTTTTCGTCTGACGCTATGCTGAGCGCTTTCGCTTGATCCCGCAGATAGAGGAGCCATCGCATGACTGCAACGCAAGGATCCATGATTTCGTTCAAACGCCCGGACGGCCAGGAAGTTCAGGGCTATCTGGCCAAGCCGGCCAAGGCGGATGGTGCCCCGGGCATCGTCGTCATCCAGGAGTGGTGGGGTCTGAATGACCAGATTCGCGGCGTGGCCGACCGCCTGGCGCGCGCGGGCTACGTGGCCCTGGTGCCTGACCTCTACCGCGGCAAGATGACGGTGGAAGAGGAAGAAGCCCACCACCTGATGACCAACCTGAACTTTGGCGACGCAGCCACGCAGGACGTGCGCGGCGCCGTGCAGTACCTCAAGCAGACCTGTGCCCGCGTGGGTGTGACCGGCTACTGCATGGGCGGCGCCCTGACCCTGCTGACCCTGAGCAACGTGCCGGAAGCGGATGCCGGTGTGGTCTGGTACGGTTTTCCCCCGCTGGAATACATCGACGCCTCGAAGATCAAGGTGCCGGTGCAGGGCCACTGGGCCACGCAGGACGGTTTCTTCAAGATTGAAACGGTCGATGCGTTGGAAAAGAAGCTGACTGACGCTGGCGTCGATGTTGACTTCCACCGTTATCTTGCGTACCACGCCTTCGCCAACGAGACGGCGGTGGGTCCGAACCGCATCGCTGCCACGCAGTACGACCCGGTGTGGGCCGAGCATGCGTGGGACCGCGCACTGACGTTCTTCGGCCGCACCTTGTGGCCGCATCAGGGGTAAGCGCGCCGGCCTGGCAGGCATGAAGGCACGGCGCTCCCGACAAGCTGCAATTACATCGGTTGATGGCGTCGCTGCTGCTCCTTGCGCTGCCGCACCAACGGCAGCCGGGTAAGGCGCCTGTCGTTTCGGTATGACCGGACAGCCGCCTTGCGCGGCTTTTTCATGTCCGGACTCGCCTATGCCCTGAGCGCGGCGGGCGGGGGCGGTCGAATGGCAGCAGGGACGCGAGAATCATCCGGTCACGCGCGGGCGAACGCGGCGGCGCGCCGTATGCGGCGTGACCTACACCGGTTGACCGTCGAGCACCACGCGATTGCGTCCGAGCCGCTTGGCCGCCAGCAGTGCGGCATCGGCGCGCAGGATGAGGTCGGTCGGTGTGCATGACCCCGCGCCGGCTTCGCAACTCGCCAGACCGACGCTGATGGTGCTGCGGAGCATCCCCTGCGGCGTCGTGATTCCCAGCCGCTCCACGGCGCTGCGCAACCGCTCGGCGATCGCGGCGCCTTGCTTGGCGGTCGTGTTCGGTAGCACCACCATAAACTCTTCGCCGCCGTAACGGCCGACCGCATCGGCCGGGCGGGAGTGCACCCGCAGCGAGCGCGCAATCTCGATCAGCACCTTGTCGCCGACCGGATGGCCGTAGGTATCGTTGACGCGCTTGAAGTGATCAACATCGACCATGAGCAGTGTCAGCGGCATCTCGTGCAGCATGGCGTGGCCACATTCGCGCGTCAGCAGTTCCATGACGGCGCGCCGGTTCCAGATGTGCAGCATCGGGTCGGTCAGGCTTTCGTGGCGCGTCGCCTGCAGCTCGGTCAGGATCGAGCGCTGTGTCTCGCTCAGTTCGCGCTCGCGAAAGCCCGATTCCACCCAACTGGCCAGATCGTCAAGCAGCTCCTGTTCGCTGGCACCGAAGGCTCGCGGCTTCTGGTCGATGACGCACAGCGTGCCGACCGCGTAGCCCGCGAGGTTCCTGACGGGCCGGCCGGCATAGAAACGGATGTGCGGGGCGCCCGTGACGAGCGGGTTGTCCGCAAAGCGGGGGTCAGCCGCTGCGTCCGGAATGACCAGCATCTGGTCTTCGGCCACGGCGTGCCCGCAGAACGAGACGTCGCGCGGGGTCTCGCGCATGTCCAGGCCGATGCACGATTTGATCCACTGGCGCTGTGCATCGATGAGCGAGACGAGCACGATGGGCGCGTCGAACACGCGCTTGGTGGTGCGGGTGACGCGGTCGAACAGTTCCTCATCCGGCGTGGAGAGCAGCAGCATGTCCTGCAGCGAGGCCAGGCGTTGGGTTTCGTTGGGCGGGATCGGGGCGGGTTTCATGCGCAGGGGGCGCCGACGGGACCGGCGCGCTTGAAACGGGCGATGATGTTGCAAACCATGTGAAGCAAACCGTGGGCCACGCGCGAATCAGCGGCCGACCATGTTCTCGGGTCGCACCCAGGTGTCGAACTGCTCTGCCGTGACATAGCCCAGTGCAAGGGCTGCCTCGCGCAGGCTCGTGCCTTCCTTGTGTGCCTTCTTCGCAATCTGTGCGGACTTGTCGTAGCCAATGTGCGGATTGAGTGCCGTCACGAGCATCAGCGAGCGTTGTACCAGCTCGTCGATGCGGCTCCGGTTGGGCTCGATGCCCACGGCGCAGTGGTCATTGAAGCTGCGCATGCCGTCCGCCAGCAGCCGCACGCTGTGCAGGAAGTTGTAGGCAATCATCGGGCGGAACACGTTCAGCTCGAAGTTGCCCGAGGCGCCGCCGACGTTGACGGCGACGTCGTTGCCGAACACTTGTGCACACAGCATCGTCACGGCTTCGCTTTGCGTGGGGTTGACCTTGCCCGGCATGATGGACGAGCCCGGCTCGTTCTCGGGGATGGAGATTTCGCCCAGGCCGCTGCGCGGCCCGCTTGCGAGCCAGCGGATGTCGTTGGCGATCTTGGTGAGGCTGGCGGCCAGGGTCTTCAGCGCGCCATGCGCGTGCACCAGGCCGTCGGCGGAGGCCATGGTCTCGAACTTGTTCGGCGAGGTCACGAACGGCAGGCCGGTCAATTGCGCCAGTTCGGCCGCCACCTGTTCGGCGTAACCGGGAGGCGCGTTCAGGCCCGTGCCGACTGCCGTGCCACCGAGTGCAAGTTCGCACAGATGCGGCAGCGCGGCGTTCAGGTGCATTTCGTTGTGCTGCAACTGTGCCACGTAGCCGGAAAATTCCTGGCCGAGTGTCAGTGGGGTTGCATCCTGCAGATGCGTGCGCCCGATCTTGATGATGCTGTCGAACCCGGCGGCTTTTCCTGCGAGGGTTTCGCGCAGTGCGCGAAGCGAGGGAATCAGGTGCCGCGTGATGGCCGTCACCGCGGCTACATGCATCGCCGTCGGGAACACATCGTTGGAGGACTGGCTGCGATTCACGTCGTCGTTCGGATGCACGAGGCGGCTCTCGCCGCGCTGCCCGCCGAGCAGTTCGCTGGCGCGGTTGGCAAGCACCTCGTTCATGTTCATGTTGGTCTGCGTGCCCGAGCCCGTTTGCCAGACCACCAGCGGGAATTCGTCGGGGTGCCTGCCGGCGATGACCTCGTCGGCGGCGGCAATGATGGCCTCGGCCTTGTCCTTCGGCAGCAGCCCCAGGCGTGCGTTGACGGCGGCGCTGGCACGCTTGATGCGGGCGAGCGCGTCGATCAGTTCGCGCGGCATGCGGTCGCCCGCAATGTCGAAGTTCTGCAGCGAGCGCTGCGTCTGCGCGCCCCAGAGGCGGTCGGCAGGGACGTCAATGGGGCCAAAGGTGTCGCGTTCGATACGGGAGGTCATGGCAAGGGGGCGGATGCGCGAAGATGACGGGGCCGAACGCCCATCAGTATAGGCGCCGGTCATGCCCTTGTTGCCGGTAGGGCAGATCGGCGCGGGGCGGGCTGGTACATCGTTTGCGGGCCCGCACGCGCCGCGCCACAATGGCGGCTGCTCCCGTCGAATGCAGTCTTGCCCCTCGCCATGTCCTCTTCCATCTCCGTCGACAAATCGCTGCAGCCATTGCTCTGGCTGGTGGCCGTCGGGCTGTTCATGCAGACGCTCGATTCGACCATCGTCAACACGGCGTTGCCGGCCATGGCCCGCAGCCTGTCGGAAAGCCCGCTGAAGATGCAGTCGGTCATCATCGCCTACACGCTCACGACCGCCATGCTGATGCCGGCATCGGGCTGGCTGGCCGATCGCTTCGGCACGCGCCGGATGTTCTTTGCGGCCATCTTCCTGTTCACCCTCGGTTCGCTGCTGTGCGCGGAGTCACGCAGCCTTGACATGCTGATCACTTCGCGTGTGGTGCAGGGCGTGGGCGGCGCGCTGCTGATGCCTGTCGGCCGGCTGACGGTGCTGCGGGTCGTGCCGCGCGAACAGTTCCTGCCCGCCATGAGCTTCGTGACCATCCCGGGGCTGATCGGGCCGCTGATCGGTCCGACGCTGGGAGGGTGGTTGGTGCAGGCCGTGTCCTGGCACTGGATCTTTCTCATCAACCTGCCTGTGGGGCTGATCGGCGCGCTCGTGACGCTCAAGGTGATGCCCGACGTGCGTGCGGAAGACGAAAACCGCTTCGATTGGTCCGGCTACCTGATGCTCGCGTTCGGGATGGCGGCGGTGTCGTTTTCGCTCGACGGGCTCTCCGAACTTGGTTTCCAGCACGCGACGGTGCTGGTGCTGCTGATGTTCGGGTTGGCAGCGCTGACGGCGTATTGGCTGCACGCCGGCCGTGTGACGGGCCCGCTGTTTCCGCGCACGCTGTTTGGCATCCCGAGCTTTTCGATCGGTGTACTGGGCAACCTGTTTGCGCGCATCGGCAGCGGCGGCATGCCGTTCCTGATCCCGCTGCTGCTCCAGGTGAGCCTGGGTTATTCGCCCTTGCAGGCCGGGCTGATGATGGTGCCGGTGGCTGCCGCTGGCATGGCCGCCAAACCGTTGGGCACGTGGGCGATCAAGCGCTATGGCTATCGCCGCATGCTGTTCGTCAACACGTTGATGGTGGGGCTCATGATGGCCAGCTTTGCCGCGATGACGCCAGACCGGCCGTTGTGGCTGCGCATCGTGCAATTGGCCCTGTTTGGCACGTTCAACTCCATGCAGTTCACGGCCATGAACACGCTCACGCTCAAAGACCTGGGCGGGCCGCTGGCCAGCGCCGGCAACAGCATGCTGTCGATGGTGATGATGCTGTCGATGAGCCTGGGCGTGGCCGCCGCCGGCGCGCTGCTCACGGGCTTTACGGATTTCACCGCGGGGCCGGAAGGGCGCGACACGCTGGCGGCATTCCACAAGACCTTCATCTGCGTCGGGGCCATGACGGCTGCCGCCGCATGGATCTTTGCCCAGCTATCGCGCTTCGAGTCGACCGGCGTCATCAAGCGGCCCGAGATAGAGGTGCACTGATCCGCTTCTACTGTTTCCAGAAACCGCGCATTTTTTTCGTCAGGTCGACCTTCGCGGCGGCGCGCGCTTCCGCGGCCGGGTCCGCGCCGGGCTCGGGCGGCGGCCAGGAGCAGGCCTCAAACAGCGGCAGCAGCGCCGGCGGAATGAACCGCGTGCGCGACGCGTAGATGTGCCGGTCGCCACTGGGCGTCTGCTGCGTGACGTAGAAGCGCTGCGGCACGAGGATGTCCAGATGCTCGCGCGCGCGCGTCATGGCCACGTAAAGCAGCCGGCGCTCCTCTTCCAGTTCTTCGTGCGAGCCCGCGCCCAGATCAGCTGGCATGCAGCCATCCACGGCGTTGAGCACATACACGGCTTTCCATTCCTGGCCCTTCGACGAATGAATGGTCGAGAGGATCAGGTAGTCCTCATCGCGGTACGGGGCCCCCGATTCATCGCTGGTGAGTTCTGGCGGATCCAGCGTCATCTCGGTCAGGAAGCGCTCGCGCGTGACGTATGTCGCGGCCATGCGGGCAAGCTGGTCGAGGTCGCCCTGGCGCACGGCCGCATCGTCGTGCAGGCGTTCCATGTGCGGGCTGTACCAGGCCCCCACGGCCTCGAGCTCGCTCGCCCACGCGAGGCTGTCCTTGGGCGTGCGCAGTGTCTGCATCAGCGCCATGAGCATGGCCCAGTCGCCCGCCAGGCGCGTGGGCGGCTCGTAGGCGAGCAGGGCGGCGATGGGGTCGACCGCTTCCGCCATGACGTCAAGCACGCGCGCGGCGGTGGCGGGGCCCGCGCCCGGCAGCAGTTGGATGACGCGAAATCCGGCGATACGATTGCGCGGGTTCTCGGCCCAGCGCAATACCGACAACACATCTTTTACGTGCGACGCTTCCAGGAACTTGAGCCCACCGTACTTCACGAAGGGAATGTTGCGGCGAGTGAGTTCGATCTCCAGCGGCGCGCTGTGGCTGGCCGTGCGAAAGAGCACCGCCTGCGCCTTCAGCGCCATGCCGCCCTCACGCTGATGCAGCACCTGTTCGGCCACGCAGCGCGCCTGCTCGGCTTCATCGCGCACCGAGATCAGGCGCGGCCGATGCGTCGAGGCGCGATCCGTCCAGAGCGTCTTGGCGAAGCGCTCGGTCGCAAACCGCATGACGCCGTTGGACGCATCCAGGATCGGCTGCGTCGAGCGGTAATTGCGCTCCAGCAATACCGTGTGCGCGGGCCGCGCGAAGTGGCGCGGAAAGTCGAGGATGTTGCGCACCGTTGCCGCGCGGAACGCATAGATCGACTGCGCATCGTCGCCGACCACGGTCACACTGCGGCCATCGGGGCGCAGGGCCCGCAGGATGGACGATTGCAGCCGGTTGGTGTCCTGGTATTCGTCGACGAGGATGTGGTCGAAGCGCGCGCCGATCTCCGCCGCGAGTTCGGCGTCCGACACCATCGCATGCCAATACAGCAACAGGTCGTCGTAGTCGAGCACGTGCTGCGCCTGCTTGGCCTCGACATACGCATCGAAGAGCGTGCGCAACTGCGCCTCCCACATCGCACACCACGGGAAATGGTGCTTGAGCACGGCGTTCAGCGGACTTTCTGCGTTCACAGCGCGCGAATAGATCGCCAGGCAGGTCTGCTTGAGCGGAAAGCGGCGTTCCTTGGTCGAGAGGTTCAGCTCGTGCCGCACGACGTTGAGCAGATCGGCGGAGTCGCTGCGGTCGTGGATGGTGAAATCGGGCGCAAGGCCGACGCGCTCGGCGTATTCGCGCAGCAGGCGCGCGCCGATGCCGTGAAAGGTGCCTGCCCACGGCAAGGTGGTCTGGTATGACGTGCCCGCCGCATTGAGGGCGCTGTTGGTGCGTTCGCCGTGCATGGCGCGGGCCAGCAGGTGGCCCGCGCGGTTCGACAGTTCGCTTGCCGCCCGGCGGGAGAACGTCAGCAGCAGGATGCGTTGCGGATCGGCCCCATTGGCCACCAGATGCGCGACGCGCCAACCCAGCGTATGCGTTTTACCCGAGCCGGCCCCGGCCAGGACGAGCAGCGGGCCGGTTTCGGCCGCATCCGGCCCCGAAATGCCGAATTCGACGGCCTGACGCTGCGCGTCGTTCAACTGGGCCAGGTAGCCCGGCGTGACCGGGTCGCGAACGGTGTCAGGAGGGGAGGAAGCGGCGAGCACGGCAGGGCGTCACAAAAAATAACTGTATGAATATACAGCACTGCAAACGCTGCCTGCCGAAATGCAGGAGGGGCTGGGGTCAGATCCCGTCCCGGAGCTTCTTTGCCAGGTCCCGGGGCGGCGTCCGCTGGTTCACGGCGTCGACCAGATCCGCAAGAAACCAAGGCAGAACGAGCTGCGTGCCCGGATCGCTCAGGCCAACCTGCAACCGTGGCTGCGACGCGGGTGCTGCCTGTGCGCTCGGCTGTCCGGGCTGGCTGTGCGCCAGCATGGCCACCAGGTCCTGATGCGAAAAGGTGCTGGAAGACGTCGTCAGGGCAGAGGCGGTCATGGCGGCAGACAGCAGTGCCGATGCGACGACGAGGTGTTTAAGGGTTGTAGCAGCAGGCATGGCAGCCTCCAGGATGAATCGGGTGGGATGAAGGGGCGACCGGACGTCAGGGCAGTGTCCGGCAGCAATGATGCTCCATCGGAGTGCCGCCGTTGCTGCCAGTTCCGTTGCCATCAGCAAAGCCTGGAAAAGTGCAGTCGATCAGCTTGCCTGGGGTTGCAGGGCGATCACAGCCATCCCTGCCAGGGCGATGGCGGCACCGCCGATATCCCAGCGGGTGAGCGCCACGCCGTCGACAACGCGCAGCCACACGAGCGCCACGGCAATGTACACGCCGCCATATGCGGCATACGTGCGGCCAGCGGCAGTCGGATGCAGGGTCAGCAGCCAGGCAAACAATGCCAGCGCCGCCGCCGCCGGCAGCAATAGCCAGACCGGCTTGCCCTGCCGCAACACGAGCCATGGCAGATAGCAGCCGAGAATTTCGGCCACGGCGGTCACGGCAAACAGTAGCGCAACGCGCAGGATGTCCAAAGAGCGTGCCCCCAAGTGTTCAGTGGGAAGCCGGTATGACCGGCGTCACCGTAAACCCGCTCGCCGCCAGTAGCGCTGGAATCCCCTTCGGCCCGATCATGTGCAGCGCGCCTACCGCGCCGAAGACGCGTCGGCCGCTCATGTGCACGCGCGCGATGTTCTCGGCCATCGCCAGGTTGCGATGCGTCACCAGGCGCGTGAACGCACGCTTGTCGGCAGGCGTCTTCAGGCAGTCGCACCACTGTGGGTAGCGTTCGAGCGTATCGAGGTCGCTTTCGGCCCAGGCGTTGGCGAGGGTCAGCGTCTGCGTGCGGGCTTCGCCCGATTCGATGGCGTCGAGCACGGTGTCGAACTGCTGGGCGACTTCGCGCTTCGGCACGATTTCATTAAGCACCCGCATCTGCTGGGCCAGTGTTTCGAGCGGCACGATGGGCAGGTGTCGGCTTCTGGCGTATGTGGTGAGGAACAGGTCGATGCCGAAATCCGGATACAGCCCGTCCGTGCGCACCCCCAGGACTGCCAGCGAGGCCAATTGCATGGTCGGCTGGAACGTGCGGATCTGCGTGAGCGCGGTGTCCGGAAGGCACGCCGCCGCAAGCAGCTTGTTGAAGCGCTCGCCACGCCGTCCAGCCATGAGCCGGCGTTCTTCGCTGGTGTTCTGTGCGGTCAGCGGCTTGCGGTCGGTGTCCTTGTCGAGCAGATCGAGTTCAAGCGCGATTGCATCGACGTGCTGGAGCGCCTCGCGCACGGCAGGGCCAGGCAGCATCCAGTCGGCGCGCGCCACGTGGATCGTGCCGTAGAGCCATGACGTGTGGCCGTCTTTCTCGATGCGCCACAGCAGCCCGCGGTCGGTGGCGCGCCGCGCGGCGGCAGCCCAACCGTCCTTGGGGATGAAACTGGCGGCGGGTGGCGGGCAGCTTGACGCGGCGGATGCCGTTGCAGGCGGCGCCTCCTGCGCGGCGGCGGCGCCCATCCCTGCCAGCAGGCAAAGCGCGGTCGCGAGCGCGCGCCACGTGGTGCGATGACGTGCCATGAGCCGACTCCCCGGCGTTTTGAGTGTGGCGTGCAGTGTAGCGGGTACCTTCGCGTGCCGGCATCTGCGCGCCGTAGCGCGTCGTCGGGCACCAGCCGCCAGGCGCCACAGCGTTGAGGATGGCCGATCGGTCATCCGTCTATTCACCCAGCCGCGGCGGCACGGCATGCGTGCCGCGCGTCTCGCGAAACCACAGTGCCACGCTTTCGTCTTCCAGTGCATAGGCGCCGCGCGACTCCTTCCAGATGAGGTTCTTGTCGCGCAGCGCGTCGAGCGCCGCCTGCACCGTGGCCGTCGAGAATTCGCTGTGGCCCAGGCGCGCGGCATAGGCCTTCATGGATTGTTCAGAGAAAGGCGAATAACCTTGCCCGCGCTCGATGAGCACCGCCAGGACGGCGCGCTGGATTTCCGTCAGCGCGCTGTACTCGCTCTCGATCTCGCCCCAGATGCGGTCGCGGAAGCCCTGTGCGCCGCGCTTGAGCAGCCCGCCCAGGCTGGCGGCCTCGCCCAGCTCCAGCGCGATCTCGCTGACGATGCCCTTGAGCATCTCCGGCCGGTGCCCGACGAGCTGGAAGGCGGCGAACATGTCGTCTTCCTTGAACTGGTTGTCGGGTGCCAGGTGCTGGTTCACCCACGCCGTGTAGGCCGATACATAGGGGCGCCCCAGCAGCGGGAAGTTCGTCACGCGCGAGCCGAAGAACGGCTGTGTGCGGTTGAGCAGCAGGTTGGCCAGCTTGTCGCGGTTCGAGCCGGTGAAGACCAGGAACAGCCGCGGGGCGTCAACGCCCTGGTTCATCTGGTCGCGGGCGGCCTTCAGCGCGAACATGGCGTTGGTCCCAGCCTGGGTGGAGAGCGCGTGCTGCGCTTCGTCGATGATCAGCACGACCGGCCGCTGCACCGCCTTGTAGAGCACATCGAGCGCATCAGCCAGCGTGACACCGTCCGGCAAGCCAATCTTGCCGAGGTTGAACGTAAAGGTGCGCAGAATATCGACCTTCTCCATGCCGGCCTGCCTGGCCAGTTTGGCGATGGGTCCGTCGAACTGCGCCAGCTTCGATCTGATGGCATCGGCAATCAGCAGGCCGGGATCCCGGGCGCGGTCGGCCCACAGGTCGACGTAAATGGCGATCCACTTGCGGCGTTCGACCTCGGGCACCAGGTCTTCGCGCAGGAACGTGCTCTTACCGGTGCGGCGCGGGGCCGCCAGGAACAGGCCGGAGCGGGCATCAGCCAAGCCCTTGCCCTCCAGGCTGTCGCACAGCGTGTTGGCAAGGTCCTGGCGGTGGAAATTGAAGCGGCCGGTATCGGTATCGGAATCCATGAACGCCCCGTTTTAGCCTCGATTATGAGATTCGGTATAAATTATAGTCGAACTCATAATTAACCCTAATGCGGGTCGAAATGCGCGTTCTTTGATCTGCGTGGCAGTCCGTCGCAGGCAACGTGTGGAATCGTGTGCAGCGCTATACTCGCGCAGCTTTTGACTGTCTCCATGTTCTCTCGCCGCTGGCTCTCCCTCGTCTGGCTTGCGATCGTACTCAATGTACTGTCGCCGGTGCTCGCGTCTGCCCGCGCGGCGCAGACGGGCACACTCGCCGTCGATCTTTGCAGCGCCACGGCGCCGCATGGCAGCACGGTGCAGGTTGTGGTCCACCTGCGCGGCGACGGTCCGGCGGATGACCCGGGCGCCCACCATGGCGTGGCGCATTGCCTGTATTGCCCGGGGTTTGCTGGCGGGTTTGCGCTGGCATCGCCGCCGTCGCTGGAGGTTCCTTCCGCGCATTTCGTCTATCGCGTGCGGCAGCCGGCCACGCCGGCGCCCGTGTATGCGCGCAGTGCGCTGCGCGTGGCCGATTCGCGCGCGCCGCCTGCCTCTCCACTGTTGTCGATCTGACGCGCCTGCGGAGGTGGACTCCGCGGCGCCTTCGCGCCCGGCCGTCAATCCGCCCGGCGCCATCGCAACCCGGAGATCTTCCTCATGCTTTCGCCCAAGCGCGCCGTGGCTGCCATGCCCCGGCGCACGCTGGTGTGCCGCGCCGCGCTCGCCGTGTGCGCGGCTGTGCCGCTGTCCGCCTCGCTGCCCGCCGTTGCCGCCGATGACAACGTCCCGGCCGCCGCGCCCGTCACCCAGGAACTCGCGCCCACGGTGGTGCGCGGCGCTGCCAGTCCCGCGCCGTTTGCACGCGACACGCCGGCCGTCGTGCAGAGTGTCACGGCCGATCAACTCGCCGACCGCAACGTCGTCACGACCGAAGACGCGGTCAAGTACCTGCCCAACGTGATGGTGCGCCGCCGCTTCATCGGCGACCGCAATTCCATCTTTGCCGGCCGCGATTTCAACGAGATCCAGAGTGCGCGCGGCCTGCTGTACGCCGACGGCATTCTGCTGTCGAACCTGCTCGGCTCGAGCTATACGTATCCGCCGCGCTGGTCGATGATCGGGCCGGATGACCTGGCACGCGTCGACATTCTGTACGGCCCGTTCTCGGCGCTGCTGCCCGGCAACTCGATGGGCACGACCATCGCGCTGACCCTGCGTCAGCCCGAGATATTCGAGGCCGCCGCGCAGATGCAGGTGATGCGCCAGCATTACGCCGACGCATATGGTTTCTCGCGCAACGTCACCGGCAACCATGAGAGCGCGTCGCTGGGGGACCGCATTGGCAAGCTCTGGTATGCGGTGTCGGTCGACCGGCTGGAGAACGACAGCCAGCCGATGCAGTACGCCACACCCAACTCCAGGTTCACTGCTGGCGGCACGCCGGTGCCCGTGACGGGGGCGGTGCAGGATCTCGGCCCCAATGGCCTGCCCCGAGTGATCCTGGGGCCGCAGATGCTTGAGCGCACGCAGCAATGGCAGGAAACCGTGCGGCTGGGCTACGTCTTCAGCGATCGCCTGGAGGCGTCGCTCATGCTCGGCCACTGGGAAAACCACTTCAACGACCAGGCGTTCAGCTTCCTGCGCGATGCGGCGGGCAATGTCATGACGGGCGGCAACGTGCTGATCAACGGCACGCCCTACACGATCGCGCAGAACGCCTTTGCGCCGCAGAACGGTGATCAGGAAAACTGGCTCTACGGGGTGGGCCTCAAGGGCAAGCTCGGCGGCTGGAAGATCGACACCCGCGCGTCGGTCTACAACGTGACGCGCGACATCCTGCGCGCGTCCAACACGGCGGCCGGCAATGGCCCCGGCACCGTGTTCTACGGCGACGGGACGGGCTGGTCGAACGTCGACGTGAAGGCGGTCTCGCCCATGGTGTCCGGCCACACGTTCACGACGGGCTACCACTACGACCAGTATCACTTGCGCAACCAGACCTTCAACGCCACGAACTGGTCGACCGAGACGCTTTCCACACGCAAATCGAGCTACCAGGGCGATACGCAGACGCAGGCGGTTTTCTTGCAGGACGCCTGGGCGTTCGCGCCGCGCTGGCTCGCCACGCTGGGGCTGCGCTACGAAAGCTGGCGGGCGTACAACGGCCAGCTGGGCAACAGCGCGACCACGCTGGGCTACGCCAGCCGCACCGACGATGCGTTCTCGCCGAAAGCCGCAGTGCAATGGCAGGCCACGCAAGACACGCTGCTGCGCCTGTCGTACGGCCGGGCCGTGCGCTTTCCCACGGTCGCGGAGCTGTTCCAGGGGGCGATCAGCGGCAACACGATCGTCAACAACGACCCGAACCTCAAGCCTGAGCGCGCCAACGATGTCGACTTTACCGTCGAGCAGGCGGTGCCGTACGGCGTGCTGCGCACCAGCGTGTTCCAGAGCGACGTGCGCGACAGCATCTATACGCAGACCAACATCACCGTCACGCCCAACGTGACGAATGTGCAGAACGTCGATCGCGTGCGCACGCGTGGGATCGAGCTTGCGTATTCGGGGCAGAACGTCCTGCAGGATGCCGGCGTGCGCGGTGTGGACGTCGAGGCGAACGTGGCGTTCACGCAATCGAAGACGCTGGCCGATGCCGCCAACCCGACCTATGTCGACAAGACGTGGCCCCGCATGCCGCGCGTGCGCGCCAACCTGTTTGCCAGCTGGCACGCCACGGCCGACTGGACGGTGGGCGCGGGTGTGCGCTACTCAGGCCGGCAATACGGCACCCTCGACAACACCGATGTGCTGCCGAACGTGTATGGCGGCACCAGCAGCTTCGTTACGGTGGATCTGAAGGCGGGCTATCGCATCGACAAGCATGTCACGCTGGCGCTCGGCGTCGACAACCTGACCGACAAGCGGTACTTCGTCTACCACCCGTATCCGTCGCGCACCTTCTATGGACAACTGAAATGGCGTCTGTAATGCATACGATTTCCCGATTTGCGGTAGCTGTGCTGCTCGCCCTGACGGCAACGCTGTGCCTTGCCCACGAGGGGCACAATCATGGGGCCATGGCCGGCAAACCTGCTGCCAAACCGCAACTGGCAACCACGGCAGCGTTCGACAGGGCAGGGCGCCTGTGGGTGACGTGGGCGGAGGGGCAGCACGTGGTGGTGGCGTCGTCCGACGATCTGGGCAAGACGCTGTCCAGCCCGCAGCGCGTGAACCCCCAGCCGGAGCCGATCTATACCGACGGCGAGAACCGGCCGAAGGTCATCGCCAGCCCGGACGGCGCGCTTTACGTGAGTTGGTCGCGCCCGCTCGACGCGCCGTACACGGGCTTCGTGCGCTTCTCGCGTTCGCTCGACGGCGGCAAGACGTGGAGCGCGCCGGTGACGGTGCATCATGACCGGCAGCCGATCACACATCGTTTTGATGCGATTGCCGTCGACGGCGCGGGCCGCCTCTTCGTCGCGTGGATCGACAAGCGCGACCTGCTGCGCGCGCAGGCGGCAAGGCAGCCGTATGACGGCGCGGCGGTGTACTACACCGTATCGACGGATCGTGGCGCCACGTTCGCGCCGGAGCGCAAGGTCGCCGACCAGACCTGCGAGTGCTGCCGGATCGCGCTTGCGCCCGATGCCAACGGGCAGATGCTCGCGCTGTGGCGCAACGTGTTCGCGGGGGAGATCCGCGATCACGCACTGGCGGCTTTGCCGGCCGATAACACGCCGCTCGCCATCACGCGTGCCACGTTCTCGGAATGGCGCGTTGATGCCTGCCCGCATCATGGTCCGGCGCTCGCCGTCACGCCCGATGGCGTTCGGCACCTGGCGTGGTTTTCGGTGCGGCAGGACAAGCCCGGCCTGTTCTACAGCCGGCTCTCGGCCGACGGCAAGCCGATCGGCGACGCATGGGCATTTGCAGGTGCTGTACAGGCGAGCGCGCAGGCTTCGCACCCCGCGCTGCTCGCGGCCGACGGCGCGCTGTGGCTCGTGTGGAAGCAGTTTGCCGACGACCGCATGCAGATCCTGCTGCGCAAGTCCACCGATGGCGGCGCGCACTGGACGACGCCCGCGAGCCTCGCGGCCACCGAGGGCGGCAGCGATCACCCGCAACTGCTGACCCGCGATGGCCGCGTCTATCTGTCGTGGCGCACGCAGATGGAAGGCTATCGGTTGATCGACATCACCGGCGCCGTGCCGGTCAACGCAACGTTGGAGGCCGCGCCATGAAACCCGGTTTTAAGCCGCTGGCGGTTGGGCTCATGCTCGCTGCTGCCATGTTCACTGCGCACGCCGGCGAGGCGCTGCGCTTCCAGCCGCTGCATGCGCGCGACGTGCCCGCGCTTCTGCATGCGCCGCGCCCCCGCCCGCTCGTCGTCGAGATCTGGTCGCTCGACTGCAGCTACTGCCGCGAAAACATCGCGCGCATCGCGCAGTGGCGGCGATCCACCAAGCGGCATGTGGACCTGATGATGGTGGCGATGGATGGCCCCGAGCAAGCCGACATGCTGAACCGCGCGCTCGCGCCGCTAGGCAGAGACGGACAGGTGGATATCACACGCGTGCCGCAGTACGCCAACGCAGAGGCGATGCCCGAGCGCATGCGCGCCGCGCTCGACCCCGGATGGCAGGGCGAGACGCCTCGCACGATCGTCCTGCGCGCAGATGGCACGCGTCACGCGTCGAGCGGTTTGCTCACACCCGAGGCGTTGGACGCTGCGCTCGCGCGATAAGGGTTCGCTCAGCTAACTGCACCCATGCGCGTTGAACGGAATGCAGTCTGTAATCGACGGCGTAGCGCGTGCGCCGGTGCGGGTTTTGGCAGGCTGTTCAGCGAAATGCAAACATGGTGGGGGACAGCACCCCCCATCATTGGGGTATGGCAGGGGAAGCGCCCTTTTTATAATGGTGGCGCTTTGTGAATTCCGGCGCATTGCTCATTCACAAAGCACACCCGACCATCTTTCGTCGTCAAAGGCTGAAGATGTTAAGCCCGCCCGCCCCCCGGCCCGCGGGCTTTTTCTTTGCCCGGCCGTACACCGCGGAAGCGGATGACAGGGTGCCTCTTCTGCGTCCCTTCAGCGCGCTGTCGCGTGCGGTGAAGTGGGGTGGCTGGCAGCACTGTGCTCCACGTCGTCTGACGCAGCACTCAGGCCAACCGCTACCGCGGTCAGCAAGATGGCAAAGCCGCGGGCAACGTAGAAGATCGTCAGCGCACTTGCGCACGCCTGCTGGACCGAAGCAGGTTTAACGCCATGCGAATGCCGTGCCGCGCGCGCTGAATATCGCAGCCGCTGCGCTGGCAGCGCGTCGCGGTGGGAGTGCGGCGTGTGCGTGTGATGCACCGAATAGGCGTAAGGCTTGCGCGACATGACGCCTCTCTCTCAAGCGTGCGACCAGGCGCGCCAGAACAGCAGCGCCGTCATCGAAAAGCCAAAGGTGGAAACGAGCCCCCGGACCACCCGCACCGGCAGCCGTTTGCCCGCGTGCGCGCCCAGATAACCGCCCACTGTCGCGGCCACCAGCATCACCAGCGTCTGCTGCCACCAGACCATCCCGGCCAGGGCGAAGCACAGCACGGCCACGAGGTTGGTCGCACCCACCAGCAGCGTGCGCGAGGCGTTCAGCGCCTTGATGTCCTCATGGCCCAGCAATGCCCAGACAGCCATCATCATGATGCCCACCGCGCCGCCAAAGTAGCCGCCGTAGATGGCGAGGCCGCCCTGCGTGACGAGCAGCGTCTTTCGTCCGATCCGCACGCGGCGGCGGAGCCACGCACCTGCCTGCTTGCCGAATGTAAAGGCCAGCGACCCGATCAGCAGCAGCCACGGCACGATGAAGTCGAACGCTCGCGACGACGTGTTCATCAATAGGAGCGCGCCCAGCAGGCCACCGGCCAGGCTGACCGCGACCATGGCACGCATCGAGACGTGCTCAAACCCACGAAAGTCCGCTCGGTAGGCCCATGCCGAGGTGGCTGCCCCGGGCAGCAGTGCCACGGTACTCGAAGCGTTCGCAAACACGGACGGCACGCCGGCGAACATGAGGGCAGGGAGGGTGACGAACGAGCCGCCGCCCGCCAGCGCATTCATCATGCCGGCGAGCAGGCCCGCGCCAAACAGCAGCGGCGTGGTGGATTCCATTGGGGGCGTTGTTGGAATTGCGTTGGAACGTGCCTCAGTTTCTGGCACTGCCGGCAACGTCACAATGTGCGATACATTGACGGTGCCTCAGGCTGAAGCTGAGGCTGATGCCTTCTTCGAGATCGACCGTGCGTTTTGACCTGACAGATCTGAGACTCTTTCTGCACACCGCCGAGGCTGGCAGCATCACCGCGGGTGCGGAGCGCTCACACCTGACGCTGGCGTCGGCCAGTGCGCGCATCCGCGGCATGGAGGATGCGCTGGGCGTACCGCTGCTCACCCGCAACCGGCGCGGCGTCGAGACCACGGCGGCCGGACGCACGCTCATGCACCACGCGCGCGTCGTGCTGCAGCAGATGGACCGCATGCGGGGCGAACTCGGTGAATATGCGCGGGGCCTCAAGGGCTATGTGCGCTTGCTGTCCAACACCGCGGCCATGACGGAGTTTCTGCCCGAGACGTTGAGCGCGTTCCTCTCCACGCATCCCGAAGTCGATATCGACCTGGAAGAGCTGGTCAGCCACGAGATCGTGGAGGCGATTGCCCAGGGCCGCGCAGACATCGGCATCGTCAACGACGCGGTGGATCTGTCGGGCCTTGAGACATTTCCATTCCGCCACGATCGCCTCGTGCTGGTCACGGCGCGCGATCACCCGCTCGCCGAGCGCCGCGAACTGAGCTTCGTCGAGACGTTGCAGGAGGATTTCGTCGGCCTGACGGGCGACAACGCTTTGCAGGCCTATCTGGCCGGCCATGCCGCACGCGCGGGGTACCGGCTCAAGTACCGGGTGCGGCTGCGCAGCTTCGACGCGGTGTGCCGCATGGTCGAGCGCAACGTCGGTGTCGGCGTGATCCCCGAGCACGCGGCGATCCGGCTGCAGCGCTCGATGGGTATCCGCCGCCTGCGCCTGACCGATGCGTGGGCGACGCGGTTGTTGCGCATCTGCGTGCGCAGCTTTGACGACCTGCCGGTCTTTGCCCGGCAGTTGATCGAGCATTTGCGCGAGGCCTGACACGGGATTGCGTCCATCGTTTGGGGGAAGCGTGCGGTTTGGCCTCGCTCGGACCAGGCCGCGCCGGTACACTGCAAGCAGTTGCGGCGGCGCTCGAACGCGGCGCGGCATCCACCCATCCGCTGATGGAGCGCATCATGGCTTCTGCCGGTGTTCCCCCGATTGGCCTGCTGCACGCCGCGCGTGCACTACGCATCTATCGGCGCCACGAGATCAACGCGCTGGCCTGGATCGCGCTGGGCGTGTGCCTGCGCAGTCCGGCGCCGATGGCGGCGATCAGCGTAGCGTTACTGATCGTTTGCGCGTGGTCCCTCACGCGGCACATCCAATATCTCAAGCCACTGTATGAACTGCCGGTCTTCAGCCGGGCGCTGACGCATTGCGGGATGGCCTTTGCCGCCATCAGCGCGGCGGTGCTGGCGGTAGAACTCGCGACGGGCGCGGGGCGGGGCGCATGGTTTGATGCCGACGGCTGGCTTGCGGCCGCCTGGCCGCAGATCCTGCCGGACGTTTCCGGCATGGTGGAGCTGATGCTGGTCAGCGCCCAATGGGTCGCCGTGTTCGGTGTGGTGGTGGCGGCTGCGGCATGGGCATGGCTCAGTCTGGGCGGCGGCCGGTCGATGCGGCATCCGCCACGCCCGCAATGAGCGCCCGGCCCGGGTGAATCCCGGCTGGTCTGGCGTGGAAAATCCTCCTATAAGTGGCGATGTCGGTTGCAGGTGCGTTTTTGTCGCGCCCGGATGAGGCGCGTGCAGTCAAACCACAGGAGACAGGCATGACATCGCTGGACGCCTTCCTGCGGTGCCGAGACTTTCTGCTCGCGCATCGTGAGGACTACGAAACCGCCGTGCGCGATTTTGCATGGCCCGTGCTGGATCGCTTCAACTGGGCGCTGGACTATTTCGACAGGATGGCGCGCGGCAATGACGCCATTGCGCTCTGGGTGGTCGACGACCAGGGAAACGAGACGCGCCTGTCTTTCGCGCAAATGGCGGAGCGCTCCGCACGCGTGGCCAATCATTTGCGCGCGCTTGGCGTGCAGCGCGGCGACCGCGTCCTGCTCATGCTCGGCAACTTGCCCGCGCTATGGGATGTGATGCTCGCCAGCATCAAGACCGGCGCCGTGATGATTCCCGCCACCACCCTGCTCACCGCCGAAGACCTGCGCGAACGCATTGCCTTGGGCGACGTCCGGCACGTGGTGGTGGGCGCCAGCGATTGCGCCAAGCTCGACGCCGTATCGGGCACGTTTACGCGCATTGCCGTTGGCGCTGAGAAGACTCCGCCCGGCTGGCACCGCCTCGAAGACGCCTACCAGGCATCGTCGGAATTCACGCCCGAGGCGCCGACGCGGGCGAGCGATCCGTTGCTGCTGTATTTCACGTCGGGGACAACGTCGAAACCGAAACTGGTGATGCACACGCACGCCAGCTATCCGGTCGGGCATCTATCGACGCTGTACTGGATCGGCCTGCGCCCCGGCGACGTGCACTGGAACATCAGTTCGCCAGGTTGGGCCAAGCACGCCTGGAGCTGCTTTTTCGCGCCCTGGAATGCCGGTGCAACCGTGTTCATCTACAACTACGCGCGCTTCGAGCCCAAGGCGGCGCTCGATGTGCTGTGCCGCGCCAAGGTGACGACGCTGTGTGCGCCGCCCACCGTCTGGCGCATGCTGATCCAGGAAGACCTCGCCGCCTGGAAACCGGCCCTGCGCGAGCTCGTGGGCGCCGGCGAGCCGCTCAACCCGGAGGTCATCGAGCGCGTGCGTGCGGCATGGGGCATCACCATCCGGGACGGTTACGGTCAGACGGAGACCACCTGCCAGATCGGTAACAGTCCGGGGCAGCCGGTCAAGCCCGGTTCAATGGGGCGGCCACTGCCCGGCTACCGCATCACGCTGCGCGATCCGGATGGCAAGGAGGCCGAAGAGGGCGAGATCTGCATCGAATTGACCTCGCGTCCGACAGGCCTGATGGAAGGCTACGCCGGCAACGTGGAAAAAACGGCCGAAGCCATGCGCGGCGGCGTGTATCACACCTCCGACATTGCGGCGCGCGATGCCAGCGGCTACCTCACCTACGTTGGCCGCGCCGACGACGTGTTCAAGGCATCGGACTATCGCGTGAGTCCGTTCGAACTGGAGAGCGTGCTGATCGAGCATCCGGCCATTGCGGAAGCCGCTGTCGTGCCGAGCCCCGACCCGGTGCGCCTGGCCGTGCCGAAAGCGTTCCTGGTGCTGCGTGCCGGACATGAAGCGGGCCCGGCGCTGGCGGCGGACATCCTGCGGTTCTGTCGGGAACGCCTGGCGTCATACAAGCGGGTGCGGCGCATCGAGTTTGCCGATTTGCCGAAAACCATATCAGGCAAGATCCGGCGCGTGGAATTGCGCATGCGTGAAGCGGCCCGCCCGGAAGCGGGCCGCAATCTGCAGGAATACTGGGAAGAGGATTTTCCGAGTGATTCACCCCGGTGATGCCGGGCGGAACGTGCAGCCCCCCGACTGCACGTTCCGCCGCGCCCTCGCTCGCGCGGCTTCAGCGCGACGAGCGCGGCACCAGGCGCAATTGACGTGCGCGATCCACATCGTAGGCAGGCACGCCGCCATGCGGCAGCGAGGCACGCGAAGCCGCCAGATCGCGGCCGCGTACGATCACTGGCGCCAGCGCGCCGGCACGGATGAGATCCGACGCAGCCTGCTCGATCCAGTCGCGGTAGTTCCGGTAGACGTCTTCTGCGGTGGCTTTCTGATGTGCGCAATCGCACAAGGACAGGGCTTCGGACGTCACGAAACAGCTGACGACCTTGCCGTCGACGATGGCTTGAAAGAACAGGTCGCCTACAGACCTGAACGTCTTGCCGGTGAACGAAATGTTCATGATGCACCCCCCCAATGATCAGGCTCGCCAGATAGCCGGCGGACCCCACATGCCGCTTGCGCGGCGCATATTGATCACGTGCGGGAGCGAGTTTTCCGAATGAAGGGATGACGACGCTCCGGATGCTGAATCCATCCGGATGTAATGGACCCGACGATGCGGGTCGGACAGTCCCTCGGTGCCGCTAAGCGGTCTATCAGTTCGGTGTTTGAATGCGGGTTTGCTCTCGCGCTGCGATCTTCCCCGTACAAATCCTGCTTGATGTTGTTAGTGTCACCACCCTCTTTGCAGAAGGGCACGACCGACCCCAATCGTGACTGAAATCACGAGCAGCCATAGCAACATAACCGGAGCGCGCTTTGCATGAAGGCGTGGCGTTTGAAACAGGCGCCGCCGCGTCGGAATCACCTGCCAATCGCTTGCCTGACGTTCCCAGCCCCATCGGGCCGAGAGTCCCGCGCTTCCCCGTTTGATCGCTTTCATGGCTTGCTCCCGTAAGCCAGACACAACCACGTACTTCTTATTAGTTAATGCTGATTTGCCTTCGTTGCATTCTAGGTCACGCTTCGTACAGCGCTACCCCGCCTTGGCATGATTCTGCTCGTCCATTTGGCTCATAAACGGGAGGTTTAGGACATATAGGGGGTACGGTTATGCTAAGCATTTCCAAAGTGAAATGAGGTAGGGATCCGCTGCGCAAACGCTTCCGTTTTAAATGCGGACCGCATGGGCGTGCCACATCGTCTCGTAATCTGGCGCGACTAAAATCTCGCTCCAATCATCGTGATGCAGGCCGGTGTGTGGCGTCCTTGTCACAACATGTGAAAGACCGCCCGGCTCGGGTAGAGTGCTGGCGGCTGCAGGAGACAGAAAGAGCAGGACATCGATATGACGCAAGCAAGACGCGCCACGGGCATCCAGGCGCCGGCAGGATTGGTATTGCGCGCGGCGGTCACGGTGGCCGCCGCGGGGGCGATCACGATGGCGCAAGCGCAGGAGCCAACCCTTGCGACGCGTCTGGCCGCTGTGGAGTCGACACTGGCCCATGCCGGCAGTTGCCAGCGCCTTGGGGACTACTACTGGGAAATTGGCGATGCCAACGGCGTGCTGATGCACGGACGACAAGGTCAGCGGATCAACGCGAACAAGACCGTGCGACTCGCGTCCGCCTCAAAGTGGGTGTTCGGCACGTACGTCGTGGAGCGCGCGCGCGGCAAGCTGACGCGGGCAGAGATCGATGCGCTGACCATGCGCTCCGGCTACGACGCGCTCAACCCATTTCTGTGCAACCGCAACGACACCGTACAGAGCTGCTTCCACCGCGGGCGCAATGCCACGTTCACGCCCAGCCATGTCGGCCGCTTCAGCTACAACGGTGGCCATGATCAGAAGCTGCTGATGGACTTTGGCCAGGGCGGCGCCGACGCAGCCGCGCTCAGCGAGGATCTGGAGCGCGTGCTCGCCAATGGGCCGGCCCTGCACGGCGCCGACAGGCCCCTCGGCATACGTTATCTCGCGCCCGAGCCGGGCGGCGGGATGATTGCCACCCCCGCGGCGTACGGTCAGTTCCTGCGCAGGCTCATGCGCGGCGAATATCTGCTCGGCAAGATGCTGGGCCAACATGCCGTGTGCACCGAGCCCGGCAGCTGTCCGACTGCCGTCAGCACGCCGGCGTCGCAGCCATGGCATTACGCGCTCAACTACTGGATCGAAGACCAGCCGGGCGGTGATGGCGCCTACAGTTCACCGGGCGCGTTCGGCTTCTATCCGTGGATTGCCGCCGACAAGCGCCACTACGGCATGCTCGTACGCGAAACGCTTGCTCCCCGCGCCTATGTGCGCAGCGCGGCGTGCGGTGCCCTGATCCGCCGCGCCTTTGCCGAGGGCCAGCCGCAATGGTCTCCGGCCGAGGGCGATCCGGCCGCCAACACCGCCAACTGAGCGGCCGATGGAGCCGGCCTGAACGGCAACCCTGTCATGGCGTCATCAATAGCCGCGGTAGTAGGGGCGATAGTGTGGATGGTCGTAGTAGTACCCGCCTGCCGGGACGACCACGCAGGCGCTCAGCGTGGCAGTGGCGGCAGCAGCGAGAACGAGCAGGGCAAGGGTGCGTTTCATGACGAGGCTCCGGTGCGGTTGTTGGACTGCCTCGACTGTACGGAAACGCCTCGCAACCGCGCTTTACCGTTTGTAAGCAAATTTGCGGTGGCCGCATAAGCCATTGCGGTCCGCCCTGCGCTGAGCGCGCTGATGCATGCGCAGGCCGTAATCCGCCGTTACGTTTGCGGAAACATCGTGGAGCGACACCAGGGCTGTCGACGTGGCGCCACAACGTTTCACAAAATTATCAGCGGCGTATTGACAGATCGCAGAGATCAGCGGGAAATAGGGCACATGGCAAACGTTGGGCGCTCAAGTTCGTTGGCTCGGCGTCGATCGCCATTCATATCAAGATGTCAGGGCGCGTTGCGGTCAGCGACGCCCTGCGGGGACAAAGCGATGCGTGCCAACCTTCATGCACGCGTCGGCACCATGTGTCGGGGGGAACATCATGACGACTTTTCTGGACTCCACCATCGGCTGGATTGCGCCGTGCCTGATTGCTACCGCCATTGTCGCGCCCGCGATGTGGCGCAAACTGCGTACACGTCGTGCGCTTGAAGCGATGCACCTGGCGCGCGAATACCGCGAAGAGTGATCCCCTGACCGGCTGATCCACGGTTGACCGGTCTTCCGGTTCTGCACTGAACCACCCGAAACGGGCGCCGCCTTGCCGCGGGCGCCCGTTTTCGTCTTGCGCGAGCCGTTGATCAGGCGGCCACGGCCAGGCTCACCACATCGCGCATCGCTGCGTGTGCGGCCTCCAGGGCTTGCGTGCGTGCCTCCGGACCCATGGCGAGGCGCTCGGCGCGCACGAATTGCACGTCGGTGATCCCGAAGAACCCGAACACCGTCTTGAGGTAAGCCTCCTGGAAGTCCATCGCGGCTGCCGGGCCGGCTGAATACATGCCGCCTCGCGTGGATGCGACGATCACCCTCTTGCCGCCGGCCAGGCCGACGGGGCCGTTTTCGGTGTACTTGAACGTGCGCCCGGCTTGCGCCACCCGGTCGATCCAGGCCTTGAGCTGGCTCGGGACCGAGAAGTTGTACATCGGCGCGCCGACCACGATCACATCGCTGGCCAGCAGTTCGTTGACGAGGGCCTCGGAGCGGGCATGCTCGGCGCGGGTGGCATCGTCGAAATCGCTGTTGCCGGTGGCGCGGAAGCCCGCGGCAATCGCGCCGTCCAGATGCGGGATCGCTTCGACCGACAGATCACGGTGGACCACGGAGGCTTGCGGCTGCTCGCGGCGCAGCTCATCGACGATGGCGGCGGTCAGCAGGCGCGAAGCAGATGCATCGCCCAGGATGCTGGAATCGAGTTGAAGGATTTGCATGATGTCTCTCCAAGAAAAAGGTGGGTTGACGCAAAGATAGTGCGGTGCGGCAAGTTCCAGTAGTGGGCAGAATTGGCATACATCGTTCTATGGATGAGACAATGCGGAAACCCCTGGAGAGCGGCCCGTGGAAGATCTGAACGACCTTGTCCTGTTTGCCAGCGTGGTGACGCATGGCAGCTTTTCCGGTGCCGCACGGGCGCTGGGCATCCCGAAGTCACGGGTCAGCCGTCGCGTGGCGGACCTGGAGCGTCGTCTGGGCGTCAGGCTGCTGCAGCGTTCGACGCGGGCGGTGCATGTGACGGACGTCGGCTCGGCGTTCTACACGCATTGCGAATCGATGACGCAGGCCGCCCGCGCCGCGTTCGAGGTGGCCGAGCATGCGGGTGAAAAGCCCTCCGGCCGTCTGCGCGTGAGTTGCCCGGTGGGTGTGGCGCACGTGTTCGTCGCCCCGGTGCTATCGAGATTCCTCCAGGCGCATCCCGATGTTCGGCTCGAGCTCGACGTGACCAACCGCCGTGTCGACGTGATCGGCGAGGGCTACGACGTGGCGCTGCGTGTGCGCGCGACGCTGGACGATTCCAACCTGGTGGTGCGCAGCTTCGGCGTCAGTGACCAGGTGCTGGTGGCCAGCCCATCGTTTGTGGCCGAGTATGGGCCGTTCGATACACCCGAATCGATGCGCGGCGTGACGGGCGTCGGCGCGGCGGGTGCCGGCGGGGAGCGCGCGCGCTGGCGCGTGACGGCTCCCGAAGGTGGCGTGGTGGAGATCGACTACACCCCCGCGCTCGTCACGGACGATCTCTATCTGATGGGGCAGACGGCCATGGCGGGTGTGGGCGTCGCGCAGTTGCCCTTCAACCTGTGCGCGGAGCCTGTCCGCGATGGCAGGCTGATCGTGCTCCTGCCCAGCTACCGCTTGCCCGTCCACCAGTTTCATGCGGTATTTCCGTCGCGACGGGGGCTCGTACCGGCGGTGCGCGCCTTCATCGAATTCCTGGCTGGCGAACTGCCCGGCATGACAACCCGCGTCAGCCGGTGTTATGAAGACATTGCCCGAAACCCTGATCGTTGACCCTGCAACGATTGACAATCAGCAGTATCATCGACCGCCTCGTTTTTGCCATTCGTGTCGCGCCTGTGAGGGCGCACACGCACCCTTCCATGTCCTCCCGTCCCCGCATTGAGCCGCCCCAGGCAGAGACCCTCACGGCGCCCCTGACCCACCCGCTCGACACGCCGCCGGCGCCCGACATTCCGGTGATGGCGGTGATGGGTGGGCTGATGCTGGCCATCCTGCTGGGCGCCCTGGAGCAGACCATCGTGGTGGTGGCGCTGCCGATCATTGCCGGCGAGTTCAACGGTTTTGCGCTGATGGCCTGGGTGGTGTCGGCGTACCTGGTGGCGTCCACGGTCGTCACGCCCATCTACGGCAAGCTCAGTGACATGTACGGCCGACGCGCCATGCTCACCACGGCCATTACGCTGTTCGTGCTTGCCTCGGTGGCCTGCGCGCTGGCGACCAGCATGCCGATGCTGCTGATTGCGCGCGTGCTGCAGGGGCTGGGCGGCGGCGGGCTCATTTCGGTGGCACAGGCCACGATTGCCGATGTGGTGCCGCTGCGCGAGCGCGGCCGCTACCAAGGCTATGTGAGCGGCATGTGGGCCATGGCCAGCCTGGCTGGCCCCGTCATCGGCGGTTACCTCACGCATTACCTTTCGTGGCGCTGGATTTTCTGGATCAACCTGCCGCTGGGCATCGTCGCCCTGTTTGTGGTGCGCCGCACGCTGCGGCATCTGCCGGTGGCGCACCAGCGCCGCCCGATCGACGTGCCGGGCGTGCTGCTGTTTGCGGTCGGCCTGACCGCGCTGCTGCTGATGATCACGCGCGTCGGGCAAGGTGTGCCCGTCACGCAGGCGGAGAATCTCGCGCTGCTGATCACTGCCCTGGCGGTGCTGGGCGCGTTCGTCTGGCAGGAGAACCGGGCGGCCGAGCCGATCATTCCGCTGTCGATGTTTCGGGTGCGCACGGTCACGATCTGCTGCCTCGCGTTGTTCCTGTGCTTCTTCCAGTTGATCTCCACCTCGGTGCTGATGCCGCTGCGCTTTCAGATGGTGGCCGGAGCCAGCCCGGATGGCGCGGCATTGCGCCTGGTGCCGCTTACGCTGTCGATTCCGTTTGGGGCTTTCTTGGCCGGCAAGTGGATGACGCACAGCGGCCGCTACAAGCCGCTGATGGTGGGCGGTGCATGCGTCGTCCCGTTTGCCATCGTCGCGCTGGGGCTGCTTGACCCGCACAACGTGTGGCCGCTGGCGTTGGCGATGATCGTGCTGGGCCTCTCGATCGGCGTGCAGTTTCCGACCGGGCTGGTGGCCACGCAGAACGCCGTGCCGCCCCACACCGTGGGGCTGGCAACGGCGCTGACCGCGTTCTCCCGCCTGCTGGGCGGCGCGGTGGGCGTTGCGGTGCTGACGTCGGTGTTGATTGCGCTGTTGCGCCAAGCCGCGCCAGCAGCGCAGGTGGCGGCCGGCGGTGATCTGTTGATGGATCTGTTCCATGCCGCGCTCGCCAGCAGCGGCGCTGATGCGCAGGCGCTGCAGCGCGCGGGCGAGAGCGCCTTCCGGCATCTTTTCTTCTTTGCGGCGGCGGTGTCGGTTGTCTCGCCGCTGCTGCTCGTGCGCCTGGAAGAGAAGGCGTTGCGCGGCAAGGTGTCTGTCGCGCAGGCGGTGGACTGAGCTAGCGCGTGGCGGGTGCGAGCGCCCGGCGCCGGGCGCGGCGGGCAATGCTGCCGCCGTACAGTGCCCAGCGTAACGTGGGGGCAGCCGCGCGCATGGCGACCGACGCCAGGGCGGCGCGCAACGGCGGCGGCTCAAGGTCGAGCATCTGCGTGGCCCAAGGCGGCAGCAATTCGATCCCGGCATCAAGAAACACCCGCACGGCGGGTTGGAGTCCCGGGCGGGGTGCCTGCCATCTCATCAAGACTTCCACCACCGTGCGCGTGCGGTCGCTGGCCACCAGTTCAGCGCGCATGGCATTCAGGTAGTCGCGGACGGACGCACGCGACTTCGGTACATCGCGTGCGCCGAGCAGCTCGGCAACCAGCGCGGTCTCCTCGAAATACCGGTCCTGCCTGGCGCCGCTCAGGCCGCCATCGACATAACGCAGATAGCCCGCCAGGAAGCTGGACATCTCGGCCACATGCACCCAGGTGAGCAGGTCCGGGTCGTTGGCGGAATAGGGGCGCCCGTCTGGTGCAATGCCTTGCACGCGGTTGTGGATCAGCTTGACGTGTTCGATCAGCGCCAGCGCGTCGCGCTGGCTGCCATAGGTGGTGCCGGCCACGAACTGCGCGGTGCGGCCCAGGCGCCCCTGGAGGTCCTCGCGGAAGTTGGAGTGGTCCCAGACACCGGCCAGCGCGCGCGGGTGCAAGGCCTGCAGCAGCAGCGCGCTGACGCCGCCAGCCATCATCGCAGGAAAATCGGCGTGCACCTGCCAGCAGACCGCATCGGGTCCAAACAGGCCCGGGTCACCGGGCGGAGAATCGATGTCGAGCGACACGCCGCCAGCGGCACGGGTCAGGCCGCGGACCTGGTTGGCAATGCGTTCGCGCAGCGTTTCAAGCGGGGAAAACATGGTGCCGGGTGGCAAGCGAAGGGGCGTTCATTTTAACGACGCCCTGCATTCCACGCCGGGATGACAGAACGTCGCAGCGCGCGTGCAACGGGTCAGGATCGTTTGTTGCGTTGTCGGCTTCTAGAATGCACAGACCACTCACCGAACCTTCAATGCACATGCACTTTCATCGACATGTTGGCTGGCTGGGCGCGATGGCCCTGGCGCTGGCTGGTTTCGGCTTCAGCCAGGCGGCGCGTGCGCAGAGCGCCCCGTCCTTGCGCGACAAGTATCAGGCCCTGGCCCCGCAACTGGCCGACAACCCGTTTCACCGCCCGCTGGTGCTCGAATCCACCGAAACGTCCAGCATGCTCAAAGGCGATATCTACAGCGTGGTCGACTACCCCTTCGCTACCGTCAGCGGCGCGTTGAACGACCCCGCGCAGGGGCCTGCCAACTGGTGCGACGTGCTGATCCTGCATCTGAACATCAAGTATTGCCACGCGACGGCGGGCGCCCGCGCAGGCATGCTGGACGTCAACCTGGGGCGAAAGGTCGAGCAGTCGCTCTCCAGCAGCTACCGGCTGACGTTCAATTACCGCCCGGTCCTCAGCAACCCGGATTACTTTCGCGTGGAACTGAATGCTGAATCCGGGCCATTCAGTACGCGCGACTACCGCATCGTGTTGGAAGCCACTCCGGCTCCGACCGGCGGCAATCGCACCTTCCTGCACCTGACCTATGCGTACGGTTACGGCACCGCCGGCCAACTGGCGATGCGCACGTACCTGGCGACCATCGGCAGTGACAAGGTCGGCTTTACCAAGACAGCGGATGCGCCGGCTGCGCAGCCCGAGTATGTCGGTGGCGTGCGCGGCCTGCTCGAGCGCAATACGATGCGGTACTACCTCGCCATCGACGCGTATCTGAAGGCGCTCGCCGCGCCGCCCGACAAGCGGCTGCAGCAGCGCCTGATCACGTGGTTCAACGCCACCGAGCAGTATCCGCGCCAGCTGCATGAAGTGGAGCGGCAGGATTACCTGCAAATGAAGCAGCACGAAATCGAGCGCCAGCAGACGGCGCGGTGATGCCGCAACGCGGCGTCAAGCCGGGCGATACACCTTGGCGAACCGCTGCGCCTGCACAACGCCATAGTCGTTGGGCGCGTATTGCAGGAGCCAGTCGCCTGCCTGGCCACGCAGCACGTCACCGGCTTCGGAGCGGGCAATGGCGAACGCGTCGTGCATCTGTACGGCCAGCACCACGCTGGGGCGGTTGCGGTAGGCACCGGGCCGGCCGTGGGGATGCGATGGATCGGCCGGCAGGTACTTGGCATAGAAGCGGTCGCGTGAGACCACCCAGCGGTCGCTGGTCGAGCCGGTGATGAGTGCATCTCCGGGCGCGTAGCGATTCGGGCCTTCCAGGCTCATCAGCTCGCCGGGTTCCGACGCAAAGTCGACGTGGACAGTCTCGTCCTTGACGAAGGGGCGTGCGGCGGGATCCGTGCGAAGGTCGATGTGTTGCAGGGTGGGCATGGAGCGAGGCATGTCGGGCATGGGTGGGCGCGTATCGCGATGGGGGGCGTAAGCGTAGCGCGGAATCCGCCTGACGGGATACAGAGAGGGCGGCGTTGCGCCCTCGATGCCGCGGCAACCATGCGATCGCGCCTCGCCCGCCCGGCCGCCGCGCAGGTGGCTCGGACGTTCCGCCTCGGCTCAGTAGTACCGCAGTTCCGTCGCCTTGCCGTGGAACACCTTGTACGAATAGATGGTGTAGGCCACGATGGTCGGCAGCACGATCGCCACGCCGACCAGCATGAACTCGAGCGATTCCGGTGCGCTTGCGGCTTGCCAGATGTCGAGTCGATCGACCACGAGATACGGGAACAGACTGTAGGCGAGGCCGTTGAAGGCCAGCAGAAAGATGGCGCCAGTACCGACGAACGGCGCCCAGATGAGATGCTCGTCGCCGTTGGCGATCTGCCGTGGCAGCCGGCGCAGTACCCAGTCGATCAGGCCGAACAGCACAATGGTCACGAGGGGCACCGGCGCCAGCAGGATGATGTTCGGCAACGCAAACCATTTGTCGAACACGCGCGTGCTGACCCAGGGCGTGGCCAGCGACACCGCTGCCACGCCCAGCGCGGTGAACCACAGGCTGCCGCGCGCCCACTGCACCGCGCGCAACTGCAGGGCACCCTCGGTCTTCATGATGAGCCACGTGGCGCCCAGCAGCAGATAGCCGGCAATCAGGCCGCCCGCCGTGCAAATGGCGAACACGACATTCGCTGCGTTGTACTGGAAGCCGGTGATGTACAGCCCAAGCATCATGCCCTGCGCAGCGGTGGCGATGACCGAACCCGCGTAGAACGCGCGGTTCCACCACGGCTTGTGGTGCGCGCGCGCCTTGACGCGAAAGTCGAAGGCGACGCCGCGCAGGATCAGCCCGAACAGCATCAGCGCCACGGGCAAATACAACGCGCCCAGGATCTCGCCGTGCGCGGCTGGAAACGCTACGAGCAGCAGGCCGACGCCCAGGACGAGCCACGTCTCGTTGGCATCCCAGAACGGGCCGATCGAGGCGATCATGGTGTCCTTTTCGGCGTCGTCGGCACGGCGCAGCAGGATGCCCACGCCGAGGTCGTAGCCGTCGAGGACCACATAGGCAAGCACGGCAATGCCCATGAGAACCATGAAGACCACCGGCAGCCAGCCGGCGGGTTGGGTCAGGTCGGGGAAGGTGTTCATGCTGGGCTCCGGGCGGTCCGGGCGAAGACCGGGGTGGGGGTTTCGATCACGGGGGTGCCGGTGGCATCGGCGTCGGTTGGATCGAGCGCGCCGCCGGCCTTGCGAGCCAGGTAGAACACGACGCCCACATACGAGGCGATGAGGAAGGCATACAGCGCGAGGTACATCGCAAGCGTGCTGCCGATCATGGCGGCGGGCACGGCGGAGGCGGCCTGCGCGGTCGTAAGCACGCCGTAGACAAGCCACGGCTGGCGGCCGATCTCGGTGACGTACCAGCCGGCGACCACGGCCACCCAGCCGGAGAACGTCATCGCCACCAGCGTGCGCGCCAGCCAGCGCGGCAGCTCGCCGTTGCGGCGCAGGCGCCAGGCGCTCGTCCATGACACGGCGAGCATCAGCAGGCCCATGCCGACCATCAGGCGGAAGGCAAGGAAGATCGGCAGCACGGGGGGATGCCGATCGAATGTGTCGAGCCCGCGTACCTCGCCGTCCAGCGAATGCGTGAGGTACAGCGATGCCAGTTTGGGCACCGCAATTTCGAAGCGGTTGCTCCGCGTGGCCTCGTCGGGGATGCCGAACAGCACGGCAGGCACGCCGCGCTCCGTGTGCCAGATACCTTCCATGGCAGCCAGCTTGGCGGGTTGGTGCTCCAGTGTGTTCAGGCCATGGGCGTCGCCCGCCGCGATCTGCAACGGGATCAACACGGCGGCAAGCGCCACGCCTGTTCTGAGGGTGGCACGCACATCGGGGCCGCGATCATGGCGCAGCCAGCGATAGGCCGACAGGCCCGCGAGCAGGAATGACACCGTCAGCCCCGATGCCAGCAGCATGTGCGTGAAGCGATACGGAAACGACGGGTTGAAGATGATGGCCAGCCAGCTGGCCGGGTGCGCGCGGCCATCGATCATCACGTAGCCGGTCGGGGTCTGCATCCAGGAATTCAGCGCAATGATCCAGAACACCGAGATCGTGGTGCCTAACGCCACGAGAAAGGTGGCGAACGTGTGGACGCGCTGGCTCACCCGGCCCGTACCGAACAGCATGATGCCGAGGAAGCTGGCCTCCAGGAAAAAGGCGGTCAGGACTTCATACGCCAGCAACGGCCCGGCGATGTTGCCCACCGTCTTCATGTAGCCGGGCCAATTGGTGCCGAACTGGAAGCTCATCGTCACGCCGGACACCACGCCCAGTGCAAAGGTGAGGGCAAACACCTTCACCCACAGCCGGTAGGCGGCCATCCAGGCTTCGTCGCCGGTCTTGCGGTAGCGCAGCTTGAAGAACAGCAGCACCCACGCCAGCGCAATGCTGATGGTGGGAAAGAGGATATGGAACGTGATGTTGGCGCCGAACTGCACGCGCGCCAGGACAACAGGATCGAGTGACATGATGCTTCTCGGGGCGAGTTACTTGGTTTTTCCGCCGCCGCCAACGACGACGGCGAGCTTGTTCTTCATTTCCAGCAACTTATGCACCTTGGCGCCCATCTTCATGAGCTGCTGGAGCGCTTCCACGTCCAGTTTCTGCACGTCGTCAAACCAGGTGGTCATGAGTGTGATGAGCTGGTACATCTCCTTCATGCGCGCCTGGGCGTGGCGGTCATCCGGATCGACGGGCGCCTCCAGCATGACGTCACGCAGCAGCGTGAGCGTGGGGTCGATCTCGCGCTTGCGTCGTTCTTCCGCCAGCGTGCGGAAGATGGTCCAGATATCGTCAGGGGCAGAGAAGTACTCGCGCCGGTCGCCCGGCTTGTGGGACAGCTTCACGAGCTTCCACGACTCCAGCTCCTTCAGGCCGATGCTCACGTTCGAGCGGGAAAAGCCGAGTGCTTCGGCAATCTCGTCCGCGTTGATCGGCTCGCGTGCGCAGTACAGCAGCGCGTAGATCTGCCCCACCGTACGGTTGATGCCCCAGCGGCTGCCCATCTCGCCGAAATGCAGAACGAAGCGCTGTTTCAAGGGGGAGAGTTGCATTGTTTTGATCTTTCTCAAGTTTCAAGAATTTCTGAAAGTTTAGTCGCCTGGTCCGGCCGTGCAATGTGACGCGCTGTCGCGGGGATGTGGGGGGGCTGGGCGAGGGAGGCTGATCGATGACGGCACGCGCGGCAGGGTGTCTCACATGTGAATCAATCTAACAAAACATCGATGCACTCAAGTGCCGCCTCCTTAAACACGCCGAGAAATAACGCAAATGAGTGAGTTTTGAACTGGCTTTCAAGATAACCGCTACCGTCGCGGTAAAACGTTAAGCAAAGATCAGGACATGATTCCGCCATTCGCAAGCGGTTTCGGAATATAAAACGACTTCTCGGCCGCAAATGTCTGCTCTGGCAAATGAATGCGGGATGCAAGGTTCAACCTGAGAAATGGCTGGCTACGGGGCTTAATAAATGCGGATTTCTGCCGAAGATTCGTTTGCAAAGCAAATCATCAAAGGAGACCCCCCGATGCGTGTCAATGAACCGGTTACCCAACGTGAATACGAGTTCCCCGACAACGCGACGCTCATGTCGACCACCGACACGCAGAGCTACATCGCCTACGCAAACGCTGCATTTGTCGAGGTGAGCGGTTTTTCCCGCGAGGAGATCGAGGGGCAACCCCACAACATCGTGCGTCACCCCGACATGCCGCCCGAGGCGTTTGCCGACATGTGGGCCACGCTCAAGGCCGGGCAGCCATGGACGGCACTGGTCAAGAACCGCCGCAAGAACGGCGATCATTACTGGGTGCGCGCCAACGCCACGCCCGTCGTGCGCGACGGCAAGCCAAGTGGCTACATGTCGGTGCGCACCAAGCCGACGCGCGAGGAGGTGGCCCAGGCCGAGTCGCTCTACAAGGACTTCCGCACCGGCCACGCGGGCAGCCGCAAGTTCCACAAGGGCCTGATCGTGCGGACGGGGTGGATGGCCTGGCGCTCGTGGCTCCAGGTAATGCCGGTGCGCTGGCGCATCCGGTTGACGTTCGTCGCGCTGTTGCCGGCGCTGCTGGCCGTGGCATGGGCATTTGGTTTGTCGGGTGCGGCGTTGGGCGGCTTCGCCGCGGCGGAGCTTGTCACGCTGGCCCTGGCCTCGTGGTGGCTCAAGGTGCAGATCGCCGCGCCGCTCGAGCGGATGCTGCAGCAGGCCCTGAGCGTGGCCTCCGGAGAAAACCAGAAGGTCGCACTTTCGGATCGCGTGGATGAGATCGGCATGACGCTGCGCACGATCAGCCAGCTTGGGCTGATGTTCCGGTGGCTGATCGACGATGTTGCCGAGCAGGTCGTCAACGTGCAATCCGCCAGCCAGGAGATCGCCCAGGGTAACGGCAACATCAACATGCGCACCGAGCAGGCGGCGGCCAGCCTGGAGGAAACCTCGAGCTCGATGACGCAGATGACCGCCACCGTGGCGAGCAATGCGGAGACGGCCGGGCAGGCCAACACGCTGTCCGGACAGGCCACGCAGGCCGCGCTGAATGGCGGCCGCGCCATGGCCGATGTGGTGGCCACGATGAGCGCCATCTCGCAGAGCGCCAAGCAGATCGCCGACATCATCGGCGTGATCGACAGCATTGCGTTCCAGACCAACATCCTGGCGCTGAACGCCGCGGTGGAAGCCGCGCGCGCGGGCGAGCAGGGCCGGGGCTTTGCCGTGGTGGCCGGCGAGGTCCGCGCCCTCGCGCAGCGCAGCGCCAGCGCCGCCAAGGAGATCAAGGCCCTCATCGGCACCAGTGTCGACAAGGTGGAATCGGGCTCCCGGCTGGTGGACGACGCCGGCAAGACGATGGACGACATCGTCGAGCAGGTGAAGAAGGTCTCGGCCATGATCGCCGACATCAGCCTGGCAACCGCCCAGCAGACCGACGGCATCACGCAGGTCAGTCAGGCCGTCAGTCACCTGGATCAGGTCACGCAGGAGAATGCCACGCTGGTCGGCCAGAGCGCCGCGGCAGCCGAAGGTTTGCGCCTTCAGGCCACGCGGCTGGTTGAGGCCGTGAACGTGTTCCGCTGAGTCGCGCGCCCGCGTACGGGAGGCATGGGGCGGACAACAGGGATGGGCAATTGCAAAAACCGCCCCGCAGGGCACCTGGCGATGATGCGGTCTTCGCCTACCATGCCTATGCAGCAACATTCCTCCCAACGCACATTCTTTGGAGCACGCATATGGCCTCACACGGTTTGATTGCCTGGCTGATCATCGGCGCGATAGCGGGTTGGCTGGCAGGCCTGCTGGTCAAGGGCGGCGGTTTCGGGCTGTTCGCCGATATCGTCGTTGGTATCGTCGGTGCGTTCATCGGCGGCTGGCTGGCCGGGGTGCTGCACATTTCGCCCGGCGGGGGCTGGATGGGGTCGATCATCACGGCGGTGATCGGGGCGGTCATCCTGCTGTTCGTCATCCGGCTGATCAAGCGCGGGTAGCGGCGCCGGCCACGCGCGCGGCTGCGCGTGGCCGAATGTCATCCGGTTGCCGGATTCCACCGTTCACCCCATCAACTAGACTGGTTGGTACGAGGACAGCCAAGCCGCGCCACCAGCGCAGGCGCGGCGGGCATACGTCACAAGCGAGGCCACCATGTCTGATCCATCCGCAGCCCAGGAACTCTACGAAGGGTTCGAGATTCACGTGTCACCCAGCCCGATCCGGGCCGACAGTGGTTGTTACACCTACACGGGCTATGTTTGTCACCCCGGCGCGAATCCCCAACAGCCGGGACGCGCCGTGCCATTCCATGCTGACGGCAACGACAGTTTCGGCAGCCCCGAAGCGGCCGTGGAAGACGCCGTCCATGTGGCGCGCAGCATCATCGACGGCACGCACCCAGATCTGTCGGTGCTGTCCATCGTGACGAACGGCTACTGAACGCCCACCCGCAACTTTCTTGGATCGGCACATCGACGGTGTGCCGATTGCCCGCCCCAGCGGCCGACGTATTTGCTGTGCCGCACCATCCCGAATCCCGCCTGCACCGAAACCGTGCCGCTCCATGCTCGCGCATGAGGCACGTCCAGCGCGCCCACGCGCCACTTGCCACTGCGAACCCCGATAGATCAAGGGCTCACGCGCATGGCACACCTGTTGCATAGCACCATGGCGCGGGTCAACGGCGACTCGCTCTCTTCGTGGTGAAGGCCCTGGTGACCAGGGCGACTTGGACAACGGCGTCCCGGAATCTGGCCAGAGCGGCTGGGTTCTCGGACGCCATTTTTTTTTCAGAAGCGGGATTCGACATGACCGGCAAAGCCACCCGAATCGATCTGTTCAGCCTGCGCACGCCGCAGATGCGCGCCTTTCATCTGACGTGGCTGGCGTTCTTCGTCTGCTTCTACGCGTGGTTTGCCTGCGCACCCCTCATGCCGGTGCTCAAGGGCGAGTTCCACCTCACGCCCGGGCAGATTGCCAACATCAACATCGCCGCCGTGGCGGTGACGATTCTGGTGCGACTGATCGTCGGCCCGCTGTGCGACCGCTTCGGCCCGCGCAAGACCTATACCGGCCTGCTTGCGCTGGGTGCGATCCCGGTGCTGGGCGTGGCGCTCGCGCAGAGCTACGAAGCGTTCCTGTTCTTCCGCCTGGCGATCGGCGCGGTTGGCGCGAGCTTCGTCATCACGCAGTACCACACGTCCGTCATGTTCGCGCCCAACGTGGTGGGCACGGCCAATGCGGCTTCCGCCGGCTGGGGCAATGCTGGCGGAGGCGTGGCGCAAGGCACGATGCCGCTGCTGCTGACGGCCATCGTGATGATGGGTGCCACGCAGAGCCTGGGCTGGCGCGTGGCGATGATCGTGCCGGGCGCGGCCATGCTGATCGTCGCAGCGCTCTACTGGCGTTACACGCAGGACTGCCCCGAAGGCAACTTCAGTGATCTGCGTGCCGCAGGCAAGACGATCGACGGCGGCAAGAAGGGCGGCTGGGGCAGCTTCGCCGCCGCCGCGGGCAACTACCGCGTGTGGCTGCTGTTCATCACCTACGGCGCGTGCTTTGGCGTGGAGATCTTCATCCACAACATCGCCGCCACCTACTACGTCGACCACTTCGGCCTGTCGCTGTCGGCCGCCGGCATGGCGGCGGCGAGCTTCGGCCTGCTGGCGCTGTTTGCCCGGGCACTCGGCGGCATCGTGTCGGACCGCGTGGCCGCCAAGCGTGGCCTGGATGCGCGCACCCAACTGCTGTGCCTGCTGATGGTGGGCGAGGGCCTGGGCCTGTTCGGCTTTGCCCACGCAGGCAGCGTCACGGTGGCCATCCTGGCGATGCTCGGCTTTGGCCTGTTCACCCACATGGCATGCGGCGCGACGTATGCGCTGGTGCCGTTCATTGACCGCCGCGCGCTGGGCGGCGTGGCCGGCATCATCGGCGCGGGCGGCAACGCCGGCGCGGTGGCGGCGGGCTTCCTGCTCAAGGGCATGGCCGATACGCAGGCCACGCTCTCGGTGCTGGGCGCGCTGGTCGGGCTGTCCGCCATCTGTGCGATTGCCGTGCGTTTCTCGCCGGAACACAAGGCGCGCGAACAAGCGCTGTACGACAACACGCTGGCCGCCGCCGGCAACGCCTGAAAGAGAACATCACCATGACCATGAAGATCGTCGTCATTGGCCACGGAATGGTGGGCCACAAGTTTCTGGAAAGCCTGCTGCATGCGCCGGGCCATCACCTTGAGGTGACGGTGCTGTGCGAAGAGCCGCGCCCGGCCTACGACCGCGTGCACCTGTCGGAATTCTTCACGGGCAAGTCGGCGGAAGACCTTTCGCTCGTTGCTCCGGGCTTTTTTGACCGCGATGACGTGGTGCTCAAGCTCAACGCCCGCGCCACGGCCATCGACACTACCGCCAAAACGGTGACGGCCTCGACCGGCGAGGTGCTGCCGTACGACAAGCTCGTCATCGCGTCGGGCTCGTCGCCGTTTGTGCCGCCGGTGCCGGGCAAAGATCGCAAGGACTGTTTCGTCTATCGCACCATCGAAGACCTCGAAGCGATGGCCGAGTGCGGCCAGCGCGCCAAGACCGGCGTCGTCATCGGCGGCGGGCTGCTCGGGCTGGAATGCGCCAAGGCGCTGCGCGACATGAACCTGCAAACGCACGTGGTCGAGTTTGCCGGCCGCCTGATGGCGATGCAGGTGGACGACGGCGGCGGCCGCATGCTGCGCCGGAAGATCGAAGACCTGGGCGTGACCGTCCACACACAGAAGAACACCTCGGAGATCGTCGACGGCGAAACGGCGACACATCGCCTGAACTTTGCCGACGGTACGCACCTGGAAGCCGATATGGTCGTCTTCTCGGCCGGCATCCGTCCGCGCGATGAACTGGCGCGCGCCTGCGGGCTGGAAGTGGGCGAGCGCGGCGGCATCGTGATCGACTCCGAGTGCCGTACCTCCGCGCCCGACGTGTACGCGATTGGCGAATGCGCGCTGTGGGGCGGCAAGGTCTACGGGCTGGTTGCGCCGGGTTATGAGATGGCACGCATCACCGCCAAGCAGATCCTGGCGGCAGACGACGCGGCAGAGTTCAGCGGCGCCGACATGAGCACCAAGCTCAAGCTGATGGGCGTGGACGTGGCCAGCCTGGGCGATGCGCAGGGCGTGACGCCGGGCAGCCGCAGCGTGCAGTTCACCGACGAGCGCAAGCAGATCTACAAGAAGCTGGTGGTGTCGGAAGACGGTAAGTACCTGCTGGGCGGCGTGCTGGTGGGGGATGCGGCCGAATACGGCACGCTGCTGCAGATGATGCTCAACCGCATCGAGCTGCCGGAAGCACCGGAATTCCTGATCCTCCCGCAGGCCGATGGCAATGCGCGCCCGGCACTGGGCGTGGATGCGCTGCCGGATAGCGCGCAGATCTGCTCCTGCAACGACGTATCGAAGGGCGCGCTGTGTCAGGCCGTGTGTGCCGGCGCCACCACCGTGGGCGCGCTCAAGGACGCCACCAAGGCCGGCACCTCGTGCGGCGGCTGCGTGCCGCTCATGACGCAGGTGATGAAGGCCGAGATGAAGAAGCAGGGCCTGGCCGTCAACAACCACATCTGCGAGCACTTTCCGTATTCGCGTCAGGAGCTGTATCACCTGGTGCGCGTGGGCCGCATCGAGTCGTTCGAGGCGCTGCTGGAAGCGCACGGCAGCGGCATGGGCTGCGACATCTGCAAGCCCGCCGTGGCGAGCATCCTCGCTTCGTGCTGGAACGACTTCGTGCTCAAGAAAGAGCACGCCAGCCTGCAGGATTCCAACGACTACTTCCTCGCCAACATCCAGAAGGATGGGACGTACTCCGTGGTGCCGCGCATGCCGGGCGGCGAGGTGACGGCTGACGGCCTGATCGCCGTGGGCCAGGTCGCCAAGAAGTACGGCCTGTACACCAAGATCACGGGCGGCCAGCGTGTCGACCTGTTCGGCGCGCGCGTCGAGCAACTGCCGCTGATCTGGGAAGAGCTGATCGCGGCAGGCTTCGAGTCGGGCCATGCCTATGGCAAATCGCTGCGAACGGTGAAGTCGTGCGTGGGTTCCACCTGGTGCCGCTACGGCGTGGGCGATTCGGTGGGTTTTGCGGTGGCGCTGGAGAACCGCTACAAGGGCCTGCGCTCGCCGCACAAGCTGAAGTTTGGCGTGTCGGGGTGCACGCGTGAATGCGCCGAGGCGCAAGGCAAGGACGTCGGCATCATCGCCACCGAGAAGGGCTGGAACCTGTATGTGTGCGGCAACGGCGGCATGAAGCCCCGCCATGCCGAACTGCTGGCGGCAGACCTCGACCAGGAAACGCTCATCCAGTATGTCGACCGCTTCCTGATGTTCTACGTGCGCACGGCTGATCGCCTGCAACGCACCAGCACATGGCGCGACAACCTCGAAGGCGGTCTCGACTATCTGAAGGATGTGGTGATCAACGACAAGCTGGGCATCGTGACCGAACTCGAAGCCGAGATGCAGCACGTTGTCGACACCTATCAAGACGAGTGGAAGACGGCCGTGACCAACCCCGACGTGCGCAAGCGCTTCCGCCACTTCGTCAACAGCGAGGCGAAGGACGCGAATGTGGTCTTCGTCGAGGAGCGCGGCCAGATCCGCCCGGCGACGGTGGAGGAGCGTGCGAAGACGCGGCCCGTGCGCATTCCTGTTGTTGCTGAAGCCGCTTGAGCCTGATAGAGGAAGAGGAGGACGTCATGCAAACATCCCGTTGGACCCCGGTCTGTGCCCTGGACGACATCGTTCCCAACACCGGCGTTTGCGCGCTGGTGGACGGTGACCAGGTTGCCGTGTTCCGTGTGGGCGGCAACACGCCGCAAAGCGTGTACGCCATCGGCAACTACGACCCGAACTCCGCCGCCGCCGTGCTGTCGCGCGGGCTGGTCGGCAACCTGGGCGAGCGCATCGTCGTCGCGTCGCCGATCTACAAGCAGCACTTCGACCTGACCACGGGCGAGTGCCTCGAAGCGCCGGCCAACTCCGTGCATGCCTACGCGACCAAGGTGGAAGACGGCAAGGTGTGGGTAGCGGCATGAGCTGCAAGCCGTAAGCCGTAAGCCGGGGGCCATGGCCGCCGGCACTGAGTGAATCCAATGACCGACAACCTTCAGGAGAAGGCAGCATGAACGCCAAGACCGTACGCCCCAAGCTGGTCGTCATCGGCAACGGCATGGCCGGCATGCGCACGGTCGAAGAGTTGCTCAAGCTCGCGCCGGACCTGTACGACGTCACCGTGTTTGGCGAAGAACCGCACGGCAACTACAACCGCATCCTGCTCTCGCCGGTGCTGGCGGGAGAGAAGCAGGTTGACGACATCATGCTCAACACGCGCGAGTGGTACGACCAGAATCACATCACGCTGCACGCCGGCGACCCGGTGGTCGCCATCGACCGCCCGCGCCGCACGCTGCGCTCGCGCGACGGCGTGGAGATGCGCTACGACCGCCTGCTGATCGCCACGGGCTCGCGGCCGTTCATCCTGCCGGTGCCGGGGCACCTGCTGCCCGGCGTGATCGCCTTTCGCGACATTCAGGATGTGGAGACGATGCTGGAAGCGGCCCGCAACCACCGTCACGCGGTCGTCATCGGCGGTGGTTTGCTTGGGCTTGAGGCCGCGAACGGCCTGATGCGCCAGGGCATGGAGGTGACCGTGGTGCACCTGCCCGACAGCCTGATGGAGCGCCAGCTCGACAAGCCGGCCGCCAAGCTGCTGCAGAAGGCGCTGGAAGCCAAGGGCCTGCGCTTCCTGCTGGGCGCACACACGGCGGAGCTGCTGGGCACCGACCGCGTGACCGCTGTGCGCTTCAAGGACGGCACCGAGATCCCCGCCGACCTCGTCGTCATGACTGCCGGCGTACGCCCGAACATCGAGCTTGCCAAGGCCGCCGGCCTGCATTGCGAACGCGCCATCATCGTTGACGACACGCTGCAGACCTACGACCCGCGCATCTACGCCGTGGGCGAATGCGTGCAACACCGCAGCGCCACGTTCGGCCTCGTCGCCCCCATCTGGGACCAGGCCCGCGTGTGCGCCGCGCACCTGGCCGGCGCCGGGCACCGCCGCTATGTCCAGCAGGCCACCGCGACCAAGTTGAAGGTCACGGGCGTGGACTTGTATTCCGCGGGCGATTTCATCGGCGGCGATGGCACCGAAGACATCGTGCTGCGCGACCCGCGCCGCGGCGTCTACAAGCGGCTCGTCCTGAAGGAAGACCGCATCGTCGGCGCGGTGCTGTACGGCGATGTGGCCGACGGTCCGTGGTACTTCGACCTGATCCAACGCGAGGTGCCCATCACGTCGATCCGCCAGCGCCTGTTGTTTGGCCGCGCGCTGTGCGAAGCCGAAGCCGCGTAATGAACACCGGCAGGACGCGAAACCGGCAACATCGCTTGCACGCTGTCGGTGTGGCCGTTGAAGTCCTAGATGGCGCCTTGAATTTCTGTTGCAGAGAGGAAAAAGGAAGGGAAACTGTTTGAGCGAAGCGAGTTTTTCCCTTCCCCTCTCTGCAACAGAAATTCAAGGAGGGGGTCGCCATCTCGGGCGCGCCTTTCTTTTGCTTACTTTTCTTTGGCAAGACAAAGAAAAGTGAGTCAGCCCCGGCAGGGGATGAAACCAGGGATGCACCAATCACGCAAAGCAATACAGAGATGACGATGACCACCATCCCCATCCACCCGGTATCCGATACGGTTGCCAAGACAGTGCGCACAACGTGCCCATACTGCGGCGTCGGCTGCGGCGTGCTCGCGACCCCACAGGCGGATGGCAGCATCGGCATTGCCGGGGACCCGGCGCATCCGTCCAACGCCGGGCGCCTGTGCGTGAAAGGCTCGGCCCTGGGCGAGACCGTGAGCCTGGACGGCCGTCTGCTCTTCCCAGCCATGCGCGAGCGTTCGCGCGACGCTGGCGCTCCGCAACTGGCCAAACCTGCGCCATTACAGCGCGTCTCGTGGGACACCGCGCTCGACGCTGTCGCGCAAGGCTTTCGCCGCATCGCCGAAGAGCACGGCCCGGATTCCGTCGCGCTCTACGTCTCCGGCCAGCTGCTGACCGAGGATTACTACGTCGCCAACAAGCTGATGAAGGGCTTCATCGGCACGGCCAACATCGACACGAATTCGCGGCTGTGCATGTCGTCGGCCGTGGCGGGGCATAAGCGCGCATTTGGCGAAGACCTCGTGCCCGTCTGCTATGACGATCTGGAAACGGCCGACCTGATCGTGCTGGTCGGCTCCAACACGGCGTGGTGCCACCCGATCCTGTTCCAGCGCATCGTGCGCGCCAAGGAAGCGCGGCCCGAGATGAAGGTGGTGGTGGTCGACCCGCGCCACACGGCCACGTGCGAACTGGCCGATCTGCATCTGCCCATCAAGCCCGGCACCGATGTATGGCTGTTCAATGGCCTGCTGTCGTTCCTCTCGCGGCGCGGTGTGGTGGACCGTAATTTCGTCACGCAGCATACCAACGGCCCAGACGCCGCACTGGAAGCTGCCGGCACCGAGAGCGAGGACGTTGAAGCCGTCGCCAAGGCCTGCAAGCTCAAGCTCGACGATCTGCTCACCTTCTACAGCTGGTTTGCCGACACCGAGCGCACCATCACCGCGTTTTCGATGGGCGTCAACCAATCGACGGCGGGCACGGACAAGGTCAACAGCATCATCAACTGCCACTTGCTCACGGGGCGCATCGGCCGCGCGGGCATGGGGCCGTTTTCGATTACCGGCCAGCCGAATGCGATGGGCGGACGCGAGGTGGGCGGTCTGGCCAACATGCTGGCCGCGCACATGGAGCTGAACGAGCCGTCGCATCGCGACCTCGTGCAGACGTTCTGGGGCGCACCGCGCATGGCCGACAAGGTGGGCCTCAAGGCGGTCGACCTGTTCAATGCCATTGAAGACGGGCGCGTCAAGGCCGTGTGGATCATGGGCACCAACCCCGTGGTCAGCCTGCCCGATGCGGACCAGGCGCGCCGTGCACTGGCCAAGTGCGAACTCGTCGTCGCTTCCGACATCGTTGAGGCTACCGACACGACCGTGCTGGCCGACATCGTTCTGCCCGCGCTCGGCTGGGGCGAAAAGGATGGCACGGTCACGAACTCCGAGCGCCGCATCTCGCGCCAGCGCGCCTTCCTGGCCGCGCCGGGCGAGGCACGCGCCGACTGGGACATCATTGCCGACGTTGCCCGCCGCATGGGCTACGACGGCTTCGACTTCAAGAGCGCGGGCGATGTGTTTGATGAACACGCTCGACTGTCTGCCTACGCCAACGATGCGAGCGGCACGCGTCGCGCCTTCCACCTCGGCGGCCTGACCGGGCTCGATACCGATGCATACGAAGGAATGTCGCCGGTGCAATGGCCTATCGCAACGTCTGGCAACAGCGAAGCGCGCCTCTTCAGCGATGGCCGTTTCGCCCACGCCGATGGCCGCGCCCGTTTCGTGCCGACGCCCGCCCGTGCGCCCGCGCACGCGGCAGATGGCGAATATCCGCTCATTCTCAACACCGGCCGTGTGCGCGACCAATGGCACACCATGACGCGCACGGGCCGCGCGCCCAAGCTGGCTGACCACGTGCCCGAACCGTTTGTCGATCTGCACCCGCACGATGCGCTGCTGGCCGGCGTGCGTGAAGGCGGCCTGGCGCGCGTGTCGTCACGCTGGGGCAGTGTGGTGGCGCGTGTGCGCATGACGGGCGGCATCGCGCGTGGCAGCGTGTTCGTGCCGATCCACTGGAACGGCCAGTTTGCTTCCGATGCGCGCGTGGGTGCGGTCGTCAATCCGGAGGTCGATCCGGTGTCGGGCGAGCCCGAGTTCAAGCACACACCGGTGATGGTCGAGCCGTTCGATGTGGCATGGCACGGCTTTGTGCTCTCGCGCCGCGCACTCGACACCGACGATGCAACGTGGTGGACGCGCATTCAAGGCAAGCAGTTCGTGCGCTATGAACTGGCCGGCCGCCAGCAGCTTGGCTCCGTGCACGATTGGGCCCGCACGCTGCTGGGCGTAACCGACCCACACGCCGACTGGCTCGAATACGAAGACACCACCGCGCGTGTCTATCGCGCTGTGCACGTGGTGGATGACCGCATCGAAGCCTGCGTGTTTTTGTCACCGCGCCCGGATCTGCCGTCGCGCAACTGGCTCGCGGGCCTGTTCGCGCAAGAGCGCCTGGAGGACCTCGACCGTGCGGGCGTGCTGCTCGGCCAGCCGATCGAAGCGGGCGCGGATGTCGGTCCGACGGTGTGCTCGTGCTTTGGCGTGGGCCGCAATACCATCTGCGACGCCATTCGCACGCAGGGGCTGCAAACCACCGGCGAGATCACGGCCTGCCTGAAGGCGGGCGGCAATTGCGGCTCGTGCGTGCCGGAACTCAAGCGTCTGCTGGCCGAAACCCGCGTGCCGGTGGAAGAGGCCGCATAAGGTCGGTCGGATTGGCATCGCCATGGACAAATAATTTACCCGGGCAATATTGTTTTCTTGATTTAGCCCGGATAAAATAGGCTCCTCTCGTTCGACTGGAGCCTGTCATGCATCCTGCATCGGTTGTCACCTGTACCGCATTTGCCGGCGCGCAGCGTCTTGCCGCCGGCCCGCTGCGCGATGTTGCGCGGGCGGTCAAGGTGCACGTCGACCGCCATGCAGACGCCTCGGTGCTCGTCTTTGACGATGCCACCTGCAACGTGGTCGAACTCGACCTGCGCGGCACGGTCGAGGACGTGCTGGGTCGGCTTCCTGCCGATATCATTCCCGAACCCGCTGAAGCACCCGCAGTGCCGCGCGGCCGCGGCCGCCCGAAGCTGGGCGTGACGGCACGCGAAGTCACCCTGCTGCCGCGCCATTGGGAATGGCTGGCATCGCAACCGGGCGGCGCCTCGGTGACACTGCGCAAGCTCGTGGAAGGTGCGCGCCGCGCCGCCGAAGCCCGTGACCGGCAGCGCACCGCCATCGACGTGGCCTATCGCTTCCTGTCGACCATGGCTGGCAATGCAGCCGGTTATGAAGATGCGTTGCGCGCCCTGTTCGCTTTGGATGCCGAACGCTTCAGCGCCTGCTCCGAGACATGGCCGGCTGACGTGCGCGACCATGCGCGCGGGTTGGCACGGCGCGCTTTCGACGCGGCAGCCGCCTCCATACCAGAAGAAGGACAAGACCCTGCATGAGCGCCAACCCATCTCACACTCCCGTGCCGGCGGTGGCGGCGCGCCCGTTGTGGCGCACGTTCGTCGCCTTTCTCGGACCGCTGATCCTGGCCAACATCCTGCAATCGTTGTCGGGCACGCTCAACAACGTCTACGTTGGGCACATGCTCGGGGTGAAGGCCCTGGGGGCGGTATCGGCGTTCTTTCCGATCCTGTTCTTCTTCATCGCCTTCGTCATCGGACTCGGCTCCGGCGCGGCGGTGCTGATCGGGCAGGCGTGGGGCGCGAAGAAACCCGAAGCGGTCAAGACCGTGGCGGGCACCACGCTGTCGGTCGGCCTCATGGCGGGCTTGGCGGTGGCGCTGCTCGGTGGCCCGTTTGCCCAGGCGCTGCTGCGCTGGCTCGGCACCCCGGCCGACATCCTGCATGACGCCACGGTGTACGCCAGCGTGATGCTGTACGCCATGCCGGGCCTCTTCGTCTTCCTGCTCACCACGGCGATGATGCGCGGCGTGGGTGACACGCGAACGCCATTGCGCACGCTCATGCTGTCCACCGCCATCGGCCTCGTGCTCACGCCGTCGTTCATCCGCGGCTGGTTCGGCCTGCCGCAGTTGGGCGTGGCCAGCGGCGCGGTCGCAACCACGATTGCGTTCCTGATCGCGCTGGCGTGGCTGGCGTTCTTTCTGCGCCGGCGCCATCATCCGCTGGCGCCGGACGCCGTGCTGGCGCGGCATCTTTGGGTGGACTTTGGCGTGCTCCGTACCGTGCTGAAGATCGGCGTGCCGACGGGCATCCAGCTCGTGGTGATCTCAATTGCGGAACTGGCACTGCTGTCGTTTGTGAACGGTTTCGGCTCGGACGCCACTGCTGCGTACGGCGCCGGCACGCAGATCATCAGCTACGTGCAGTTTCCCGCCATGTCGATCGCCATCACCGCTTCGATCCTGGGTGCGCAGGCCATCGGCGCGGGCAATACGGACCGGCTCGATGCCATCACGCGCACCGGCTTGTGGCTGAACGTGGGCATCACCGGGTTGCTGGTGGTGATGGCGCTGCTGTTCTCGCGCGCGGTGATCGGCTGGTTCACCACCAGCACCGAGGTAATGAACCTGGCGCAGAGCCTGCTGCATATCTCGCTCTGGAGCTCGGTCATCTTTGGTATGGCGAGCGTCTTCTCGGGCGTGATGCGCTCCAGCGGCACGGTCTTGGCGCCTACGGCCATTTCCATTTTCGCCATCGCGGCGGTGGAAGTGCCGGTGGCCTGGGTGCTCAGCCGGCACATCGGCACGGATGGCATCTGGGCGGCCTATCCCGCCACCTTCCTGGCGATGTTCGTCATGCAGGGGCTGTATTACGCGTTCGTGTGGCGTCGCCGCGCGCAGCGGTTCGGCATCCGCCGCATGGTGTGACGGATTGGGGTCCACTGTCGGCGGATAGCACTCGGCGCTTGGGCACAACGCTTCGCGTTGGGTAGGAGGTGCAGCGTGCCTCCGCCGCAGCTCAGACCGGCTCGAGCGTTGCAGAAGCCTTGTCCGCGCGCGGTTGATGCAGCAACCGCACCGCGGGCGATTGCACGATCCAGTACAGCTGCAGGGCAAATCCTGCCAGCGCCACCAGCAGGCATGCTCCCACGCCTGCCCGCGCGGCGACCCACGCGGCCAGCGCGGCGCCCACTGGCCGCGCACCGTATGACATCACGTTGACTGCGGACACCCGCGCCAGCAGTGCCGGCGGCGTCACCGTCTGGCGTAGGGTCGTTGTGCTGACCACCCACAGAATCGGCCCGCAACCCAACAGGAAGAAGCCCGCTTGCGCCAGCACGGGCCACGGCCGCCACAGCGTGGCCGCCAGCAGCATGCCGCCCGCCAAGCCGCACACCGGCCCCGTGGCCACCACGTGGCCGAAGCGGCATCGCGCCAGGATGCGCGCCGCCAGCAGGGCGCCGATCACCATGCCGGCCCCATACATCGCCAGGGTCAGGCCGATGGCCTGCGCCGACAGGTGGAGCCGATACGCGGCATATGGAACGAAGATGGCGAACACCATGAAGATGGCCGTGGTGAAGAGAAACTGCGTCGCGAACACCGGCCGCAGCAGGGGGTGTCCGAACACGAAGCGTGCGCCTTCTGCGATATCTCGCAGCGGATGCGCCGCGCGCCCGCATGCCGGCATCGGCGCGGCCACGCCAGCCAGCAGTGCCGCTGCCACTGCCGACAGCGCCGCCGCCAGTAGGAACGCCACCGTAGCGCCCGTCCAGCCGATCAGCGCGCCGCCGATGGCCGGGCCGCAGGCAAAGGCCACCGTGCGGGCGAGCTCGATGCGGCCATTGGCGCGTGCAAGCATATGCGCCGCCACGAGCGATGGCACCAGCGCCGGTGCCGCCACGCTGAAGACCACCGTGCCGCACACGCCCACAAAGCCCAGTGCGCCGAGCGTGACAAGGCTGAGGTGACCGGTCATCAGCAGCGCGGCGACGGCACACAGTGCCGCCGCGCGCACCGCCTCTGCCGCGGCCATCAGCGTGCGTTTGGACCAGCGGTCCGCCAGCATGCCGATCGGGATGGCAAACAGCGCAAACGGCAGCGTGAGCGCCACCTGTAACCAGCTTGCCGTGCTCGCATCGGCATGCAGGGCCAGCACGGCCACCATGGGCATGGCGGCCAATGCGATCTGTTCGGCCGATTGCGCGGCCAGGTTGGATGCGGCCAGCCGGTTGAAACCCGCCGGCAGCGGCCCCGTGAGGGATGCAGACATCGCGCTTCTCCTGAAGACAGTCGGCTTCAGGGTAGGGATGCCAAGGTTGTGATGCGCTCCGCTTCTTGCGGGCAAACTCGATGGCCAGCCCGATTACAGGATCGGTGCGAACAGCTTGGCGACGTGCATGATCACGCGGCGCAGCGGGTGGGCACGTTCGTATTCATCGCGGCCGATGCGCGTGGCCTGCGCAAAGTCGGCCTCGAGCATGTGGGCGACATCGTTGGCGAACCGCGCGTCCGCGGTCATGACCATCAGCTCGAAGTTGAGGCGGAACGAGCGGTTGTCGAGGTTGGCGCTGCCGACAGCGGCGGCATCGTCGTCAATCAGCACAACCTTCTGGTGCAGGAAGCCGGGCAGGTAGCGATAGATCTTCACGCCCGCGCGGATAGCCTGGTAGGCGTAGAGCGTTGATGCCAGGAACACCACGTGATGATCCGGCCGCGACGGCATCAGGATGCGCACGTCCACGCCGCGCAGCACCGCCAGGCGCAGCGCCGCAAATACGGCTTCATCGGGAATGAAGTATGGCGTGGTGATCCACAGCCGCTGGCGTGCGGACTGGATGGCCTCCATGAAGAAGAGCGAACAGGTTTCCTGCTTGTCTGCCGGACCGCTGGCGATCACCTGGCACACCATGTCTTCTTCGGCCCGCAATTCAGGGACGATCAGTTGCGGCACCTCCCGCGCGGCCCAGTACCAGTCTTCGGCAAAGGTGAGCTGCAGGTCCATGACCGCCGCGCCGATGATCTCGATATGCGTGTCGCGCCATGGGGCAAGCGGCGGCTTCTCGCCCAGGTACTCGTTGCCGACGTTATGCCCGCCGACATAGGCGCGCTCGCCATCGACCACGACCAGCTTGCGGTGGTTGCGGAAGTTGAGCTGGAAGCGGTTGACGAAGCCGGCGTGCGTGGAAAACGGCTTGGCCTGCACGCCGCCGTCGATCAGCCGCTGCACGTAGTGCCGCGGCAGGGCATGGCAGCCGATGCTGTCGAACAGGAAGTACACGCGCACGCCGGCGCGGGCCCGTGCGAGCAGCGCTTCGGCCAGGCGCTGGCCAAGCGCGTCGTCGTGCACGATGAAGAACTGAACGATCAGAACGCGCTGCGCCTGCTCGATCGCGGCGAAGATGGCTTCGAACGTCTCTGCGCCGTTGACGAGCAGACGCACGCGATTGCGCGCCAGGCACGGCATGCCCGTGAGCCGAGGCAGGGCCTGCATGCAGGCGTGCTGTGGCACGACCACGCAAGACTCGTGGTCGCGCAGGCGGCGCCAGTCATCGGAGAGCGTGATCTCGCGCAGCCGCGCGTTGTTGAAGCGCCGGGCATCCACATAGCCGGCAAACGTGCTGCGCCCGAAGATCAGGTAGGGAATCAGCGTGAATTCAGGCAGCGTGACCAGCGAGATGGCCCAGGCGATGGCCCCTTGCGACGTGCGCACGGTCAGCACGGCGTGCATGGCGGCCAGCACGCCGACGCAATGCACAAGAAACAGGAAGGCAGCGAATGCGGTGGTATGGGTCAGCATCGAGGGGCAGGGGAGACATGCCACGCGGCATTTTGACATGCCTCGGGTGGCGTCGGACAAACACGGATACGCGCCGTACGGCGGTTGGCGTAGCGTGTCGAGGGGCGGGTACGCCGCATGCTGGTGTGCGGCTGCCCCTGCCCGCCACCGCTCGCTCAACACGACATACGAACATGCAAGGGTGTCTACCCTCCACTCGCGCAGGATTGCGCCTTTGGCTGGCCTGTCTGTGGGCCCTGCTTCTAGGCGCCTGTGCCAGCTTGCCCGATCACGTCGAGCGACCCGTCACAACCGCGTTGGCGGGCGCAGAATCGGCCACCTCGCTGGGGCGTCTCGCGCAGTCGAATGCGCCGTCCGGCGACGTCTCGGGCTTCCGGCTGATCCCGTCGGGGGAGGAAGCCTATGCCACGTTGCTCACGCTGGCGGATCGGGCCGAGCGCACCCTGGATCTGCAGTACTTCATCATCGCCAGCGACAACGCGGTGCGCGAACTGATGCGCCATGTCCTGGCCGCCGCCGAGCGTGGCGTGCGTGTGCGCATGCTGGTTGATGATCTGCACAGTGATGGGCGCGACCTGGCGTTCCTGCGGTTTTCGCGGCACCGGAACATCGACGTGCGGCTGTTCAACCCGTTTCCCGGCGGGCGGATGTCGAACTTCACACGCTTCCTGAGCGGCGCCGCCGAGTTCCGCCGGGTCAATCGGCGGATGCACAACAAGGCCTTCATCGCGGATAACGCGCTGGCCGTTACAGGCGGTCGCAACCTGGGCGCGGAGTACTTCACGCAGAACAAGACCACCAACTTCGTTGACCTGGACGTGCTAGCCGCCGGCCCGGCCGTGCGGCAACTGTCGGCCGCCTTCGATACCTACTGGAACAGCGCATTCGCCTATCCCGTGCAGGCACTGGCGCCCAAGCCGAGCGATGCGCATCCGCCCGTGCAGAAGGACGGCAATTACCCCCCGCCAGTGACCCTGTCCAACCGACCGGTGGTGCCGCTGCGCCACATCGACGTGCCAACGCAGCCGATCGACCTGAGCGCGGGTTCCGGCCCGCAGGAGTCGGCGCGGGACATCACCGACCCCGAGCAGCAGCGCCAGCGCAACCAGACCGACCTGGCAAGCACGACGCCCGTCGACCCGCTGCCCTTGAAGCCGGCTCCGCGTGACTGGTTTCTTGCCGACCAGATCGCGCGCGGTCATCTGAGCCTGGAATGGGCGCCCGCCCAGGTGATCGTCGACCACCCGGCCAAGGTCTCCGGCGACGACGTCGAACCCGGCCGTGAGCACCTTGCCAAGACCTTGATGCATCTCGTGGACCAGGCCCGGAGCGAGGTCATCCTGATCTCGCCGTACTTCGTGCCGGGCAAGCGGGGCGTAGCGGTTGCCAAGGCCCTGCATGACCGCGGCGTACGCTTGCGCGTGCTGACCAACTCGCTGGCGGCCACCGATGCGCCCATCGTGCATGTCGGCTATGCCAAATACCGGGGCGCGCTCATCGACGGCGGTGTTGAACTCTACGAACTGCGCCCCACGCTGGGCGACCGTCCGAAAGTGATCGGCTCCTTCCGTTCGTCGCAGGCCAGCCTGCACGTGAAGTCGGTCATTGTCGATCGCAGCACCCTGTTCGTCGGCTCGATGAACATTGACCCACGATCGATCGCGCTGAACACGGAGACCGGACTGGTCATCCGCAGCCCGGCGCTGTCGCAGGCAGTGGCCCGGCTGTTCGACGATTCCGTCAGTGAAAGCGCCTACCGGGTGACGAAGGCGGATGACGGCTCGTTGCGCTGGACCACGCACGAGAACGGCAAAGCGGTGGTGGTCGACCGCGAACCGGATGTCGGTTTCAGCCGGCGCCTGTGGATCCAGATCCTGGCGCCTTTTACCCCGGAAGAGTTGCTGTAGCGCGCGCCCAAAGAAAAACGCCGCGGCGGGCGGCGTTTTTTTCAGATCCGGCCCGGCAAGGATCCGGCCCGGGTCGGGTTACATCTTCTGCTTGGTGCTGTCGGCGGCATTTTCCAGCTTCTGGCCACCCGTCTGGATGTCCTTGCCCATGCCCGCCATCGTGTTGCAACCCGCCAGAACGGCGCAGCCCAGGGCCAGCAGTGCCATCAGTTTTTTCATCGTGATCCCCTTAAGCAGTGCGGCGTACCGCACGATTTCGCATGTTTGGCCACCAGGCGGTGGCGCAACCCGCATTTTAATGTCACCCCACGCAGGCGGGGTGCGTAGGGCGCATCTTTTTTGCGGTCTTACCTATCACTTGCGGCGTATTCCCGATATTCCGCCCGCCGGTCTCCATTTCCCTGCGCGTTTGCCGTTAGACCTTTCGGGAGTGAACCCGGTGCCGGACGCGCAATGCATTGACGCCAGCAGCAACGCGCGACGGCCCAACCAAGCGGGGAAAACATATGTGGAAGTGGATGGATACGAGCATTCGGACGCGGCTGTCGATCCTGGTCGCGGCGTTCGCCGTGATGATCGGCGTGGTAGGGGGCGCGGGCATCGTCATCGGCCGCGCGACGAACGCCGATTTGCGCGCGGTGTACCTGGAGGACGCGAAAGGGCTGGATCTGCTGGCCAAGGACACCATCAATCTGCTGTGGGCGCGCATTCAATTGACCAATTTCGATTCGGTCTCGTCGCCCGAAGAGCTCAAGAAGCTGCTGTCGGACGCGCACACCATGGTCAAGTCGGCCAACGATGCCTGGGCCGAATTCATGAAGCTGCCGGTGCCTGAGGCCGACCGGGCCCAGTTGCAGGCGGCGGATGCCGCGCGCACGAAATTCGTCAAGACGGCGCTCGAGCCGGCCATCGCCGCGCTCGAGCGCAGCGATCTCACGTCCTACCGCGACCTGAACACCACGCAGGTGCCCCAGCTGTTCGTTGCATATGACACGGCGCTTGCCCCGCTGGTGAAGGCGCGCTTTGCCTATGGCCAGGCTCGCTTTGACCGCTCGCAATCGCGATACACGATGAGCATCTGGGTCTCGGGCGGCTTGTTGGCGGCTGCGCTGGTGCTGTCATTCGTTGCGCGCGGCGTGCTCGGCCGCACGGTGGTGCGTCCGCTGGAGCGCGCCATCCAGGTGTTCGAGCGGATGGCATCGGGTGATCTCGCCACGCGCATGGAAGGTCAGACCGCTGCCGGGCGACGTGATGAAACGGCGCGCCTGATGCACGCCGTGGCATCGATGCAGACCAGCCTGCAACAGATCATCGGCCAGGTGCGCACAGGCTCGGATTCAATTGCCAGTGCGACCAAGCAGATCGCGGCGGGCAATGCCGACCTGTCGCAGCGCACGGAGCAGCAGGCCAGCTCGCTGGAAGAAACCGCGTCGAGCATGGAAGAGCTGACCAGCATCGTGAAGCAGAACGCCGACAACGCCCGTCAGGCCAGCACGCTTGCCGTCAACGCCTCGGACATCGCCGTCAAAGGCGGCGAGGTGGTCGGCCGCGTGGTGGAAACCATGGCCGGCATCAACGAGAGCAGCAAGAAGATCGCCGACATCATCGGCGTGATCGAGGGCATCGCGTTCCAGACCAACATTCTTGCGCTGAATGCGGCGGTGGAAGCCGCGCGCGCGGGCGAGCAGGGGCGGGGCTTTGCGGTGGTGGCGGGTGAAGTGCGCAGCCTGGCGCAGCGCAGTGCCACGGCAGCCAAGGAGATCAAGGAACTGATCGGCGATTCGGTCGGCCGCGTGCGTAACGGCTCGGCGCTCGTGGCCGAGGCCGGTACGGTGATCGACGAAGTGGTGGTGGCCGTCAAGCGCGTGACCGACATCATGGGCGAGATATCCGCCGCCTCGGACGAGCAAAGTTCGGGTATCGAGCAGGTGAACCAGGCGGTGAACCAGATGGATGAGGTCACGCAGCAGAATGCCGCGCTGGTCGAGCAGGCGGCGGCCGCGGCGGAATCGCTGGAGGAACAGGCTGAGGCGTTGCGCAGCGCCGTGGCGGTCTTCCGCGTCGGGCACGCATAAGGCTGGAGCGCCCTTCCCGGCAGGCGGAAGGGCGCTCGTCTTCCTAGGGCAGGAGATCGCGCGCGCGCTCGGCAATCACGTCTTGCGTGTCGTCGATCCAGCGTGCCGGAAACGGCTGCGATAGCAGGTAACCCTGGATGACGTCGCACCGGCAGGCCCGCAAGGCCTGGAGTTGCGCGGCGGTTTCCACGCGCGTGGCGGTCACCGGCACGCCTGCTGCGTGGGCTGCGGCCACCAGGCGTTGCAGTGCGCCCTGGCTGTGCGCATCAGCCACGGCACCGACGACGCCCTGATCGAGCTTGACCTGGTCGGGGCGATAGGTCTTCAGGCAATCGAGGCTGTGCTCGGTCGCGCCGAAGTCTTCCACGGCCACGCGTGCGCCACATGCGTGCAGCGCTTCAATCGCCTCGCGCACGGCGCCATTGGCGCGGGAAAGGGCATGCTCGGATATCTCGAATACCAGCCGTGCCGTCGGTACCGCATGCCGCGCGGCGATATCCCGGACAACGTCGCTCAACCGCGGGTCGAGCAACTGTGCAATCGACAGGTTGACCGCCGCCTGCACACCGGGTTGATGTTGCCGGCCGCTCCGTCCTGCGCGTTCCGATTCTTCTCGCTGCAGGCCCGCCAGCATCTGGGCCGCGTTGTCGAGCACCCAGCGGCCCACCTCGCGGATGTCGCCCGTCTGCTCCAGGATCGGCAGGAAATCGGCAGGTGCGACACCGCCCAGTTCTGGCGAAATCCAGCGCAACAGCAGTTCATAGCCGACGATCCGCCCATCGGCCAGGCTCAGTTGCGGCTGCAGGTTCAGGCTGAACTGGCGGCGCGCCAGCGCGTGCCGCAATTGGGCCGCCAGGCGCGGCCGCTCTGCCACGGCGTCAATCGACTGGACCGTCGATGCAATGTCACCGGTGTGTGCCAGCGCCGGTGCGGGAGCATAGACGGCAGGGCCTGGCTTGCCACCATGCTGAGCGTGGTAGAGCGCACGGTCTGCCTGATCGATCAGCTGGGCGGCATCGGCAGGGGCGCTTTCGAACAGCGTCATGCCGATGCTGCACGAGCAGACCAACTCATAGCCGTGCGCGATGAACGGGCGCGTGAGCGATGCGGAAATGCGTCGGGCCAGGTCGTGTACCGCCTGGGCTGAAGCGAATGCCGACGATGCGATCGCGAAGGTTTCCTGGCCCACGCGACCCACGAAGGGGGCCGTGCCGTCGCTGCCTTGGGCACAGAGCGCTTTGAGCCGCGCCGCGCATTCAACAATGATGGCGCTTGCCGCGAGCGGACCCAGCGTCGTGATTGCCTCGGCAAAATGATCAAAGCTGACCAGCAGCAGCGCGCCGGTGCTGTCCGGTTGCCGGGCGCGAGGCATCGCTGCCAGCAACTGAACGAATCGGTCACGATCCGGCAATCCAGAAATCGGATCCAGACCCGGCGGCGCGATGGACGTGGCGCGACTCATGGATGAAGAGCGTCCTGCTAAATCCTGTGAAACGGAAATGCGTTGGCTTGCGCGGCTCATTAATGGTTTTGATTTGTCACGGCAAAGCTCTTGGCATCATAAGCCGAAACCCCGCTAACCGGGCCGCTTCCCGGCGCGCTGTCGCGGGAATCGTACGGCTCATTTCACCTTTGATGCGGGTTAAATCTGATTAAAGCGACTTGCCTATCCATAGCGTGTAGACACGCTTGCAACTACACCATGCGCTGGCTGCCCCAGAGCAGTTGCTCGTAGATGAAGCACTGCAGGAGCATCTTCTGCGCAGCCACCAGTTCGATGAATTCAACGCCGTACTGATACGTGTTGGGCAGATCGGCGGGCTTCTCGCTGCGGATGAGCGCGGCGGCCACCAGCTCCGAGTGGTAGTCGCGCGTCTTCACCCGAAAGCGCAGGCGCGCTGGCGCACCACTGACTTCGAGCCGATGCGCGGAGCGGAACGATGCGCCGGTCGTGCTGATGTCGGAGATATGGATCATGCGCGGTGGTTCGCCGCTCACCAGCATCTTGCCGATCACGTTGGCGCGCACGCGCAGCGATTTGCGCAACGTGCGGTTCTTGATCCGGCGCGGCGGCGAGAGCACGACGTATTCAAAAGGGATGCGGCAGACGGCCATGACCGTGCACTCGAAGCTGGCGATGCCCTCGCCCGAGAACGCGTGGATTTCCAGCAGCTCGTCCTTGACCGGCATGACCGTACGGCCGCCGTCGCTGGGCATGGTCATGAGCAGATGGCGCTGCGGGCTGTAACCGATGACGCGGGCCGCCCCCTTGCTTTGTCCGGCACCTGCGGTCAGGCGCACTGTCAGCATGCCGCCGGGGCGCAGGCCGAGCAGCTCCATGGCGATGGCGCGCTCGCCTTCCGGGTCCCCGTCCAGATCGGGCAGGAGCGTATTCGGAAACGCCGTGTTGGCAGAGGATGAGGCGGGTGGCGGTGCACCCTCGGCATGGCGGTGTGGCCGGTGCAGGGTGAACAGCAGGTCGATTTCCTCTGGCGAGTGGATGACGTCGCCCTTAGGGACGAGCAACTGCCCGTCGGCGTCGTGCATCGGCCACGGCAGGGGGATCGCAAGCGGAATGTCGAGAGGTTGAAGTTCGAGCATGTCAATGGAGCGCCCACAGCCCCGCGGGGCCACACGTGTTATACGGCAAAATGTTGCAGAACTTTAAGCGGGCACGGGAGTTGCACGTGTTGCAGGCATGAACGAGCACCACATGGATTCACGGACACGCGGGCACAGCGCGGCGCGACCGCCAAGGCAGCGCCTCTGGGCGATGGTGGAGCAGTTCTCACGCTATGTCGTGATCGGCTTCGGGGCGACGCTGGCGCACTATGTCGTGCTGTTCGGGCTGGTACAGGCCGGGGTGTCGCCCTGGCGGGCCTCGGTGGTGGGTAGCGTGATCGGCGCCACGCTCAACTACTTCATCAGCCGGCAGGCGGTGTTCAACAGCACGCGAGGCCACCTTGGCGCGATGGTGCGGTTCGGCCTGGTCGCGTTTCTGGCACTGGGTTGCAACGCGACCATCATGGCCATCGGCCTGGCGCTGGGGCTGTATTACCTGATTGCCCAGATGTTTGCCTCGGCCATCACCGCTGTCTTCAATTTTCTGGTGCACCGGCACTGGACGTTCCGCGATGCGGCGGCGATCGGGGCGCCCACGGAGGCGCTCCCCGCGGTTGCGCCTGCCCGACGGACGTGGGGAAGGCGCGGACGCTAGTGCCAGCGCTAGTGCCGGCCAGCCGCGGTTCGCATGCCTGCTGCGGCTTCCGTCGCAAAGGTCACTTCACCGATGCCGTCTGCGGGTGGGCTGGGGCCGTCGTCGCGCAGGCGTTCGACGACCAGGTGCACGTCGATGATGTCAGCCACGCCAGCCGCTTCGAGTGACACCAATGCCGCAAGCTGTGCAATCGCAAAGGTGTCCGCGAGCAACGGCGTGTCATCGTGCAAGTCGCCTGCAACGCGCATGCGTGATGCACCGCTTGCGGCGCGCGAGGCATGGTGTGCCGACTCTCGGGCACGGTACGCGAAATATGCGTCAGCGAAATGCACGCGGTGTGCATCAAAGACGCGGACGGCCGCAGTCAGCGCGTCATCGATCCACGCCGGATCGATGGGTTCGCTGCCCTCGGGCAGGCCCGCCAGCTTCAGGGCGTACCGGTGTGTCTGTGTACCCGGGGCGACAAAGCTCAATTCCATACAACCTCCTAGCACCGCGCACGCGCGCGCGGCTCGCCGTGTTGACTCGTCCCCCCGGAGCGATCTCCAAGCATAGTAGCGGAGCCTGCCTCGTTTGGCGGCCGTTTCCGTCGTCCGGATGAGCATGTTTTCCGACGCAGGCATCCGCAATGTGGAGCCTGCGGCGCCTGCGGAAAGCAAACGTGTGCGCCCGGGCCCGCCACCCCGCCACCTAACCGAAAGGCTGACTGCTCCACCGTTGGCGGCGGTGTACAGTGAGCGGATGCCCGGCATGGCCGGGCGGCTGCCGCCAAACGGCAGCGACACAACGCTGACGGGAATGACGCGGGGCGCGTTTCCTTCGCGTCGACTTCAAGCACGAGGGGCCAGAACGCATGTCTGGACCGTGTCCCCTCGCAGGAAGGGATTGCCCCGTTAACTTGCGGCTTCTATAGTCCGCCTCGATTCGCACACATGGATTGCGTGCGATCGGTCTGACAGCGCGTCTGCTGAACACGCAGACCATGAGATCGGTTACGGGGACCTACGCCGAGCACCACCGCGCCCGCCCAACGCAAACCCACTGCAATAGCGCTCTGGGGGCTGGCGTCATACATCGATTGCTCCGCTGACTGCCGCATTCGCGAAACTGCATCGCCATGCATGAGGACCACCACTTGTATAAGGCTGCGATCGAACATTCGCCGATAGGGATCGGCTTGTGCGCGCCCGAGGGTCGCTTCCTCGATGTGAACCGTGCCTTGTGCGCGCTCACGGGGCACGAGGCGCAGGCGTTGCGTTCGCGCGAACTCTTCGATCTGTGCCACCCCGATCACATCAAGCGCGCCCGAGAGAACATCGCCTCGCTGGTGGCAGGTCAGCGTGAGACGCTGTCGATGGAAACCCGCTTCGTGCGTCAGGATGGCAGTACCGTATGGGTGCAGGCCGACGTTGCCCTGGCCCACGAAGACAACGGCGATGGCAAGCATCTCGTCGTGCACGTGCAGGACATGACGGCACGCCGTCTCGCACTCGAATCGCTGCGCGCGTCGGAACAGCGGCTGGCGTATGTCCTGGACGGCGCCGGGCTGGGCACGTTCGATTGGTCCACGCGCGTGCGCCATGTCTCGTTCAACCGCCGCACTGCCGACATGCTCGGATACGCGCCCGCGGATCTACCCAACGATCCGGACGGCTGGTTCGCCATGGTGCACCCGCAAGATGCGCCACTCAGTGCGCGCCGTATCTACCGCCACCTGCGCGGTGACGCCGACTGCTTTGAAGTCGAACAGCGCATGCGCGCGGGGCATGGCCAGTGGATCTGGGTAGCCGCGCGCGGGCGCGTGACTGAACGGGATGCTCGCGGCATGGCCACACGCGTGAGTGGCACGCTGCTCGACGTGACCCAACGCCGGGCTGCGCTCGACCAGGCACACCACCTCGCGCTGCATGATCCGCTCACGGATCTTCCGAACGCCAGGCTGCTGCGCGACCGGCTGTTCGTTGCGATCCAGTCTGCACGCCGCGCGCGCGCGCAGGTCGCCGTCGTCTTCATCGACCTCGACCGCTTCAAGCCCGTCAACGACGAATACGGCCACGGTGTGGGCGATCTCGTTCTCAAGGCAACCGCCATGCGCTTGCGCAGCAGCCTGCGTGCATCCGACACGGTTGCCCGGTTGGGCGGCGATGAATTTGTCGCCGTCCTCACACACTGCTCCACGCGCGACGACGTGACACAGACCATCGAGCGCCTGATCGAGCAACTGCAGGCGCCGTTCCGTGTGGAGGGTCATGTGTTGTCGCTGGGCGTGAGTGCAGGTGTGGCGCTGTACCCGTCTGACGGGCGCGACGCGCAAACCCTGATCCGCAACGCCGATGCCGCCATGTATGAGGTCAAGCGGGCCGGCGGTAACGGCTTGGGCTTCCACGCCTCGCTCAACTATGAGCGCCTGATGGGAATGCGTTCGCGCAATCGCGACCGTGATATCGACGCAGACGGCCGCTAGGGCGGCATGCTCTTGCGCTGCGCGAAACGAAACGGCCTGCCGTCATGGCAGGCCGTTGTCTTGTTGAGCGCGGAGCCCGTTCAGAACGTGTAGCGCAAATAGAGCTCGTTCAGGTCGGTGCCCGGGTTCGGGCGCTTGATCGACGCATTCGAGAGATGCTCGAAGCGATAGCCGACCTGGAACTGTTGCTTGCTGCCGAATGCCACGCCCAGGCCGATCATGTCGGAAAACTGGAAGGCGGTGCTGAAGTTGTGTTCATCCGACGTGCGGGTGTGCGAGAGCAGACGCGGGCCGACGCCCAATTCCAGGAACGGCACCCACGAGCTGCCGCGCTTTTCAACGCGGAACAGCGGCGTGATGCCGAATTCCGTCAGGTTCTGGCGGTTGGTTCCGGCGGTCGAGCGCCACTGCGCGAGGGCAAGCTCCCAGTCCAGGTTGACGAACCAGCCTTGCGGGTTGCCCCAGTGGTAACCCGAGTCAAAATCCAGATCGACACCGTACTTCTCGATGCCGTGGCGGTTGTCCTTGCCGTAGATGACCCGCACGGACGGGTCGGCCTGGGCGGGAAGGGCGGCGAAGAGTGTAGCGGCACCCAGGGCGGTGGCCAGCAGCTTGGCGGAACGGGGGAGCGCGGATCGGATCATCAGAGAGAGGCAGAATCGTTTGAGCGGCGCGCGTGATTCACGGCAACAGCATTGGCCAACCACGCGCGCGGCGGACATGGCGGCAGGCAAAGAGACGGTCGCGATAACACCGGGCGACTGGCTTGCAAGACATCCGCAGACGCAAATCACGCGCCCGCCCTTGTCAGTCCAGTCCTGGCGATCGGAGCAGCCCGAAATAAAACCCGTCGATTATAGGGGCAACGCATCCGTAGCGTGCGCCCCTCCGCGCAAGGTGGTATTGCCGGGTGCGAAACACCCGCCGGGCCGCGCTGGCCGATGTGTCGACTACTGTGCGGCGGGAGCGGAGGCCGGCCGTGGGGCCGCCTGGCCAGCGAGCGGGCGCGCCTTCGGGCCGACCGCCGGCACCTCGCCATGCCAGCCGCCCCCCAGCGCCTTGACCAGCAGCACGGCCGCTGAATAGCGCTTGCCCTGCAGCGTGAGCAGCGTGCGTTCAGCGTTGTAGGCGGTAGCCTGCGCGGTGATCACCTCCAGGAAGCTGATCGTGCCTGCGCGATAGCGGTTCAAGTCCAGCTGTGCGGCTTCCTGGGCGGCCTTTACAGCATCGGCCTGTGCATCGAACTCCTGTGCCTGCCAGCGCAGGGCGGCCAGGTTGTCCTCGACGTCCTGGAAGGCGCCGAGCACCGTTTGGCGATAGGTCGCGACGGTGCCGTCGTACACTGCGCCTGCCTTGTCGACGGCCGCCGAGCGTGCGCCCGCGTCGAACAGCGTGGCCGCCAGCGATGGACCGATCGACCACACGCGGCTCGGCAGCGTGGCAAGGCGTGTAAGCGTATTGGCGGAAAGCCCGGCCGATGCACCCAGCGTCAGCGTCGGGAAGTAGGCAGCCTTGGCCACGCCGATCTGCGCGTTGGCCGCCGCCATGCGACGTTCTGCAGCGGCAATGTCGGGGCGGCGCTCCAGCACCGACGAGGGCACTTCGAGCGGAATCTCCGGCAACGCGGGCAACTCATCCACGTTGGAGGCGTTGACCGGCGCGAGCGAGAACTCGGCCGGCGGCTTGCCGATCAGTACCGCGATGGCGTGTTCGAGCTGCGCACGCGTGACCTCGCTGTCGAGTAACAGCGCCTGCGCCTGCTTGAGCTGCGTTTGCGCGGTCAGCACGTCGGAGCGCTGCGCCACGCCCACGGCATACTGGTTCTGCGTGAGCTTCAGGAACCGCTCGTAATCGGCCACGGTGCGCTGCAGGACGGCCTTCTGTGTATCCGTGACACGCAATTGAAAATAGTTCTGCGCAAGCGCCGCCTGTGCTGACAGCAGCGCCGAGGCGAGATCGCCTGCGCTGGCCTGTGCACTGGCCTCATTCGACTCGACCGAGCGGCGGATGCGGCCCCACAGGTCCAGTTCCCAACTGGCGTCGAGCGACAGGCTTTGCGAGTTGAGCAGGCTTGGGGTGCCGGTCGATAGGCTACCGTCCGGATTGACCGCGGTGCGTACCGAGCGGCTGCGCGTGGCCGACGCGCTGGCGCCCAGCGTCGGGTAAAACGCCGCCCGCGCCGATTGCACCAGAGCCTGCGCCTGCCGGTATTGCGCTTCGGCGACCAGGATGTTCTGGTTGGCGGCGGCGACCTGTTCTTCAAGCGCGTCCAGTTGCGGGTCGTTGAAGATCGCCCACCAGGTGCCGCGGGCGATGGCGTCATTGGGCGTGCCGACCTTCCAGTCGCCGGCTTCCTTGTAGTGCTGCGGCACCTCGGCATCCGGGCGTCGGTAGTCGGGGCCGACGGCGCATGCCGTGACGAGCGCGCAGGCGGTAAGCGCCGTCATGCGTACGAACGTGCGCGACAGCAGGCCGGAACGGTTGAGGGCTTGATCGCCTCTTTTCATGTCAGCTTCCTTGCGAATCCAATGCGGGCAACGGTGTGTCCTTGCTGCGCCCCGCGCGGCGCAGGCGCAGCCGGTCGAGCGCCAGGTAGACCACCGGCGTGGTGTAGAGCGTGAGGATCTGGCTGACCAGCAGCCCGCCCACGATGGAAATCCCGAGTGGCGTGCGCAGTTCGGCGCCGTCGCCACGGCCGAGTGCCAGGGGCAATGCGCCCAGCAGCGCCGCCATCGTCGTCATCAGGATCGGCCGGAAGCGCAGCACGCAGGCGTGGAAGATGGCATCTGCCGGACTCATGCCCTGGCTGCGCTCCGCCTCCAGGGCGAAGTCGATCATCATGATGGCGTTCTTCTTGACGATGCCGATCAGCAGGATCACGCCGATCAGCGCAATGATGGAAAAGTCCGTATCGGTGATGATCAGCGCCAGCAGCGCGCCCACCCCGGCCGAGGGCAGCGTGGAAAGAATCGTGATCGGATGCACATAGCTCTCATACAGCACGCCCAGCACGATGTAGATCGTGATGAGGGCAAAGAGGATCAGCATCGGCTGACTCGAGAGCGAGTCCTGGAACGCCTTGGCGGTGCCCTGGAAGCTGCCGTGCACGCTGGTCGGCACGCCGATGCGGTTCATGGCGTCCTGGATGTCCCGCGTGGCACCGGACAGCGACGCCCCGGGCGCCAGGTTGAATGAGATCGTGCTGGCAGCAAACTGGCCCTGGTGGTTGACCGCCAGCGCCGTGTTGGTCGGCTCGTAGTGCGAGAAGGTCGACAGCGGCACCTGCGCACCCGTCGACGTGATGAGGTAGATGTCACGCAGGCCATCCGGGCTCTGCCAGTACTGCGGCGCGGCTTCCATCACCACGCGGTACTGGTTGAGCGGGTTGTAGATTGTGGACACCTGGCGCTGCCCGAAGGCGTTGTTGAGCGCATTGTCGATGTCGCTCGGGTTGATGCCGAGCGACTTGGCCTTGTCCCGGTCGATGACGAGCGAGGTCTGCAGGCCCTTGTCCTGCGTGTCGGTGTTGACGTCCACCAGCGACTTCACCTGCGTCAGTGCCTGCTTGATCTTCGGGTCCCACGTACGCAGTTCGTTCAGGTCGTCCGCCTGCAGCGTGTATTGATACTGCGCATTGCTGGCACGGCCACCGACGCGGATGTCCTGCACCGATTGCAGGAACAGGTTTGCGCCTGGCTCGCGCGCGAGCTTGCCGCGCAGCCGGTTGATCACCTGATCGGCAGACAGCTTCCGTTCGGCCAAGGGCTTGAGCTGAATGAACATGAAGCCGCTGTTGCGCTGGCTGCCCCCCGTGAAGCCCACGACATTCTCCACTGCCGGGTCCTGCTGGATGATGTGGATGAAGTCCGTCACCTTGGTGCGCATGGCCTGGAAGGAGATGGCCTGGTCCGCCTGAATGTTGCCGATCACGCGGCCGGTGTCCTGCTGGGGGAAGAATCCCTTCGGCACGATCACGTAGAGGTAGACGTTCAGGCACACCGTGGCCAGCAGGATCAGCAGTGTGAGCCAGCTGTGCCGCAGCGCCCACGCCAGCGAGTTGCGGTACAGGTCGAGCAGCGCGTTGAAGAAGCCCTCGGTCTTGCGATGGAACCAGCCGTGCTCTTCTTCGGCGGCCGGCTTGAGCAAGCGCGCGCACATCATCGGCGTGGTGGTGAGCGACACGACCAGCGACACCAGGATGGCCACTGACAGCGTCACCGCGAACTCGCGGAACAGGCGCCCGACGATGCCGCCCATGAGCAGCAGCGGGATGAAGACCGCAATGAGCGAGAGACTCATCGACACCACCGTGAAGCCCACCTCGCGCGCGCCCTTGAGTGCCGCCTGCATGGGCCGCATGCCGTTCTCGATATGGCGCGAGACGTTTTCGAGCACCACGATGGCATCGTCGACGACAAAGCCCGTGGCGACGGTCAGCGCCATCAGCGACAGGTTGTCGAGACTGTATCCGCACAGGTACATCACCCCGAACGTGCCGACGAGCGATACCGGGACCGCGACACTGGGGATGAGCGTCGCGCGCACGTTGCGCAGGAACAGGAAGACCACCATGATCACCAGCGCGATCGACAGCACCAGCGTGCGCTCCACGTCCTTGAGCGAGGCGCGGATGGTGGGCGTGCGGTCCATCATCACGTCCAGGTTGATCTGCGCGGGGATGGTGTTGCGCAGGTAGGGCAGCACCGCGTTGATGCGGTCGACCGTGTCGATGATGTTCGCGCCCGGCTGCCTGCTGATGATGAGCAGCACCGAGGGCTTGCCGTTGGCGGAGCCGTAGTTGCGGATGTCCTGTACGCCGTCGGTCACCGCCGCGACATCGGACAACCGCACTGGAGACCCGTTGCGCCACGCGACGATGAGCGATTGGTATTCGACGGCCTTCTTGGCCTGGTCGTTGGCGTAGATCGTCCATACCCGATCGCCGGATTCCAGCATGCCCTTGGGCTTGTTGGCGTTGGTGCTGGCGATGACGGTGCGCACGGTCTCCATCGAGATGCCGTACTTGTTCAGCGCGGTCGGGTTCAGCTCCACGCGCACTGCGGGCAGCGACGCGCCGCCGATGTTGACCTGACCCACGCCGCTGACCTGCGACAGCTTCTGCGCGAGGATGGTTGACGCCGCGTCGTACAGCTCGCCGCGCGACATGGTGTCGGAGGTGAGGCCGAGGATCATGATCGGCGCATCGGCCGGATTGACCTTGCGATACGTCGGGTTGCTCGGCAGGCCCGACGGCAGCAGGCTGCGCGAGGCGTTGATGGCGGCTTGCACGTCGCGCGCCGCACCGTCAATGTCGCGCGACAGATCGAATTGCAGCGTGATGCGCGACGAGCCCAGCGAGCTGGACGACGTCATTTCCGTAATGCCGGCGATGCGGCCAAGCGAGCGCTCCAGCGGCGTCGCCACGGTGGCCGCCATGGTTTCAGGGCTCGCGCCGGGCAGGGAGGCACTGACGGAGATGGTCGGGAAGTCCACCTGCGGCAGCGGCGACACCGGCAGCAGCCGGAAGGCCGCCATGCCGGCCAATGCCACGCCGATGGTCAACAGCGCCGTGGCAACCGGCCGCGCGATGAACGTGGCGGACAGATTCATGGCTGGCCGCCGGGTTGGTTGGCACCGGGCGTGCCGTGGCGGCCGGTGCGACGCTGCGCGCGGCGCGTGCGCCAATCACGCAGGCGATGGCCGATGTTGTCGAACGCGAGGTAGATCACCGGCGTCGTGAACAGGGTCAGCACCTGGCTCACCAGCAGGCCGCCCACCATCGTGATGCCCAGCGGCTGGCGCAATTCCGAGCCCACGCCTGTGCCCAGCATCAGCGGCAGTGCGCCCAGCAGGGCCGCCATCGTGGTCATCAGGATCGGGCGGAAGCGCAGCAGGCACGCCTGATAGATGGCGTCACGCGGTTTCATGCCGTGCTCCCGCTCGGCCTCCAGCGCGAAGTCGATCATCATGATGGCGTTCTTCTTGACGATGCCGATCAACAGGATGATCCCGATGATGGCGATGAGGCCCATGTCCTTACCGGCGATCAGCAGTGACAGGAGCGCGCCCACGCCCGCCGACGGCAGTGTCGACAGGATCGTCACAGGGTGGATGGTGCTTTCGTACAGCACGCCCAACACGATGTACATCGTGATGACGGCCGCCAGGATCAGCCATAGCTGGTTGGACAACGATGCGCGGAACGCCAGCGCCGCGCCCTGGAAGCTGGTCTGCATGCTGGCCGGTAGGCCGATTTCCTGTTCGACGGCGTTGATTGTGTCGACCGCCGCGCCAAGCGACGCCCCTGGCGCCAGGTTGAACGAGATCGTCGCGACGGGGAACTGGCCCTGGTGGTTCACCACCAGCGAGCCGGGCTGCTCGACGAGCGTGGCAAACGCACCCAGCGGCACCTGCTGCCCGCTGCTGGAGGCCACGTGCAGGTCGTAGAGCGATTGCGGACCGCGCTGCATCCTCGGGTCCGTTTCAAGTACCACGCGGTACTGGTTCGACTGCGTGAAGATGGTCGATACCAGGCGCTGGCCATAGGCGCTGTAGAGCGCGCTGTCGACGGCCGCCATCGTGATGCCATAGACGGCCGCCTTGTCGCGGTCGACCTGCACGTACGCACGCAAGCCGTTGTCCTGCAGGTCGCTGGCGACATCGCGCAGCTCATGGGTCTGCTGCAGGCGCTCCACCAGCCGGGGAACCCATTTGGAAAGGTTCTTCGGATCCGGGTCTTCCACCGTGAACTGGTACTGCGTGCGGCTGACGCGGTCTTCGATCGTCAAGTCCTGCACGGGTTGCATGTACAGGGAAATGCCTGCCACCTTGGCCAGTTCAGGCTGCAGCCGCTGAATGATCTCGCTGGCGCTGGCGTCGCGCTCGCCCTTCGGCTTCAGGTTGATCAGCATGCGGCCGCTGTTGAGCGTGGTATTCACGCCGTCCACGCCGATGAACGATGACAGGCTCTCGACCGCCGGGTCCTTGAGCACCACCTCGGCAAGCTTCTGCTGACGCTCGGCCATGGCCGGGAAGGAGATCGATTGCGACGCGTCGGAAATGCCCTGGATCACGCCGGTGTCCTGCACGGGGAAGAAGCCCTTGGGCACCACCACGTAGAGCAGCACCGTCAGCACCAGCGTGCCGATGGCCACCAGCAGTGTGCTCTTCTGTCGATCGAGCACCCACTGCAGCATGCGGCCATAGTGCGCGATGACGCTGTCGAAGAAGGCTCCAGCAGCGTGGTAGAAGCGCGATTGCTCGGCCTCTGGAATGTGCTTGAGCAGGCGTGCGCACATCATCGGTGTGAGCGTGAGCGAGACCACGGCGGAGATCAGGATCGACACCGCCAGCGTGATCGCGAACTCGCGGAAGAGCCGGCCCACCACGTCGCCCATGAACAGCAGCGGAATGAGCACGGCGATCAGCGAGAACGTCAGCGAGATGATGGTGAAGCCGATCTGCTTGGAGCCCTTGAGCGCCGCTTCCATGGGCGGATCGCCGTCTTCAATGTAGCGGGCGATGTTCTCGATCATGACGATGGCGTCGTCCACCACGAAGCCGGTGGCAATGGTCAGCGCCATCAGCGTCAGGTTGTTGATGGAGAACCCCGCCATGTACATCACGCCGAAGGTGCCCACCAGCGACAGCGGCACCGCGACCGCCGGAATCACGGTGGCCGGCACGTTGCGCAGGAACAGGAAGATCACCATCACGACCAGCGCCACGGCCAGCATCAGCTCGAACTGCACATCCGACACGGACGCGCGGATGGTGGTGGTGCGGTCGGTCAGCAACGACACCTCCACGTTGCCGGGCAGGGTGTCTTTCAACTGCGGCAGCAGGGCCTTGGCGCGATTGACCACCTCGATCACGTTGGCGCCAGGCTGGCGTTGCACGTTCAGGATGATGGCGGGCGTGGTGTTGGCCCAGGCGGCCAGCTTGCTGTTCTCGGCGCCGTCGATGATCTGCGCGACGTCCGTCAGGCGGATCGGCGCGCCGTTCTTGTAGGCGACGATCATCCGGCCGTACTCGGCGGCCGAGTGGAGCTGGTCGTTGGCGTCGATGGTCGATGCGCGCATGGGGCCGTCGAAGCTACCCTTGGCGCCATTGACGTTGGCCGTGCCGATGGCAGTGCGAATGTCGTCGATCGACAGCCCGAGCGCCGCCAGCGCCGACGTGTTGGCCTGAATGCGCACGGCCGGCCGCTGCCCACCGCTGATGCTCACCAGGCCGATACCCGGCAACTGCGACAGCTTTTGTGCGATGCGGGTGTCGACCAGGTCTTCGAGTTTTGGCAACGGCATCGTGCTGGAGGTGATCGCCAGCGTCATGATCGGCGCGTCGGCCGGATTGACCTTGCTGTAGATCGGCGGCATCGGCAGGTCGTTCGGCAGCAGGTTGCTGGCCGCATTGATGGCCGCCTGTACTTCCTGCTCGGCAATGTCGAGCGAGAGCGACAGGTCGAACTGCAGCGTGATCACGGAGGCGCCGCCCGAGCTGGCCGACGTCATCTGCTTCAGCCCTGGCATCTGGCCGAACTGCCGTTCCAGTGGGGCCGTGATGGACGACGTCATGACGTCCGGACTTGCGCCCGGGTACAACGTCGTCACCTGAATGGTCGGGTAATCGACCTCGGGCAGCGCGGAGAGCGGCAGCATCCGGTACGCCACCAGGCCAGACAGCAGGATGGCGATCATCAGCAAGGTGGTCGCCACGGGCCGGAGGATGAAGATTCGGGAGGGATTCATGCCAGCTCGGAACAGAAGACTTCGTCGGGCGAGTGCGTGCCGTGCGCCGCTCGGGGCTTACGGTTTGGCGGCCGGGGCGCTCGCGGCGGGCGCCGAGGCGCCATCCTGCCCACGGCGGTGACGGCGCCCCTGCTGTCCGTCTTGGCCTGCCGCAGGGGCACTGGCCGGGGTGGCGCCAGGCTGGATCACCTCGACCGGGGCGCCATCGCGCAGCTTGTCGGCGCCGTCGATGACGACACGCTCACCGGGCTTCAGGCCCTGCGCAACCGATACCCGGTCGCCTTCGGTCACACCCAGCTTGACCACGCGCAGCGTTACCTTGCTGTCTTCACCGACGACATAGACGAAGGTGCCCTGCGTACCCCGCTGGATGGCGGCGCCCGGCACGACAACGACATCGCGTAGCGTGTCCACACGCATCCGAACGTTGACGAACTGGTTCGGGAACAGGGCCGCGTTCCGGTTCGGGAACTGGGCACGCAGCTTGACCGTGCCGGTTGCGCTATCGATGGTGTTGTCCACGGTCATCAGTGTGCCGTGCGCAAGCACCGTGGTCTGGGCGCGGTCCCAGGCTTCCACGGGCAGTTTGTCGCCGGATTGCAGGCGAGGCATGACCTTGGGCAGACTGTCTTCAGGGATGGAGTACAGGACCGTGATGGGATCGATCTGCGTGATGACGACAATCCCGTTGGCATCCGATGCGTGCACGATGTTGCCCGGGTCAACCTGGCGCAAGCCCACGCGGCCCGACACCGGTGCCGTGATGCGCGTGTAGGACAGTTGCACGCGCGCGTTATCGACATTGCCCTGATCCAGCTTGACCGTACCTTCGTACTGCCGCACGAGCGCCGCCTGCGTATCCACCTGTTGCTTGGCGATGGAATCCTGCGACAGCAGTGTCTGGTAACGCTGCAGATCCAGCTTGGCATTCTGCAGCAGCGCCTGGTCGCGCGCCAGCTGGCCTTCGGCCTGCGCGAGTTGCGCCTGATAGGTGCGCGGGTCGATCTCGGCGAGCAGGTCGCCGGCCTTGACGGCCTGGCCTTCCGTAAAGGCCAGTCGCACGAGTTGGCCATCCACCCGCGTTTTGACGGTCACGTTGTTGACGGGCGTCACGTTGCCCAGCGCGGACAGCACCACATTGATGTCGCCCCTGGCGGCAGTGGCCACCATCACCGGCATCGGCTTGCTGGCCATGGCTCCACCCCGTCCGCCCGGCCCGCTTCGCCCGCCGCCCGTGCGATGCATCGCGTGATAGACCGCGTAGCCGATCAGCGCCAGGATGATGATGACGACCCACAGGCCCCAGCGCCCGCGCCTGTCGCCCTCACGTGGAGGCGGCAGCAGCGTCGCGGACACCGCATGTCGCGTTTCGTGCTTGTCGCGTCCGGCGTCGGACTGGCTGGGTGTCTGGTCCTTGGCGTCGGACATGTCGGTATTCCTGTTCTTGGCAATATGGGGTCGAGCGCACATGATAACGGGCACCCGATCCGGTCAGCCCGCAGCTTAAAGGCATCGTCTTTGCGTTGAATGCGCCAAGTCACGGGTTGTGTTACGTCAGATTACAAACCCGTTACGGTGTTACCGCGAGAAACAATATGGCGAATGTGCGTGGGCTTCGTGCGGGCCGTAGTCGCTATCATGAGCGCACCGTCCAGCCTCTTCCAGACACTCCCCCAGACAGATGAGCAGCACCAAGATCCTGGTCGTCGATGACGACGTCGAACTGCGCGACCTGCTGCGCGAATATTTGACCCAACAGGGTTTTGCCGTGTCCGTGCTGCATGATGGTGATGGCCTGGCAGCGCGGCTCGAGCGCGAGCGTCCCGCCCTGGTCGTGCTCGACCTGATGATGCCCAAGGTGGACGGCCTGTCTGCCCTGCGCGACCTGCGCGCCCGCAACGACGACGTACCAGTCATCCTGCTCACCGCCCGCAGTGACGAGATCGACCGCATCATCGGCCTGGAGATCGGCGCGGACGATTACCTCGGCAAGCCGTTTTCCCCGCGCGAACTGCTCGCCCGCATCAATGCGGTGCTGCGTCGTCGGCAAGCGGTGCCGGCTTCCGCCCCCGAAGATCGCGACAGCTTTGCCTTTGGACCGTTCAAGCTCAACTTCCGCATGCGCACGCTGTTTCGCGGTGACCGCGCCCTGGTCATCAGCGATACCGAATTCGCGCTGCTCAAGCTGCTGATCGCGCATGCCATGCAGGTGCTCACACGCGAGCACATCGTCGAGCTGATGTACGGCCCAGGCAGCAGCGTGTCCGACCGCGGCATCGACGTGCAGATCTGGCGCCTGCGCCGCGTCCTTGAGGAAGACGCCCAGCGTCCGCGCTATATCCAGACCGTGCGCGGTCGGGGCTACACCTTCGTGCCCGACGAGCGGGAAGAACAGGGCGAGCGCGATGAAGTTCAAGGCTAGATTCGACACGCTCTTCGGCCGGTTGGCGATACTGATCGTCGTCGTGCTGGTGCTGAGCCACTTCTCCTGGCTTGGCATCCTGCGTGCGGAGCGGCGCGAACGGCAGTTCCAGGCGTCGGTTGACCAGATGGCGTTTCAGCTGCAGGCCTTCCAGGCGGTAGTGGATGGCCGCCTGCGCATGACATTGCCCGACCTCGTGACGGAGACCAATGAAGCGCCAGCCAGCGACGCCCTGTCGGCATCCGACAAATCCGCCGAGCTGGCCCGCCAGCTTGCACGACGGCTGCCTGCCGGGACCGAATTACGGTTGGAGGCCGCCGCTACGCCGCGGGTGTTCGTACGTTTTCCGCAGCGCAGCAAGTGGATCGCCATGCCGCTGGTCTGGGTGCATGCACCTCCAACCATTTCGGCTGTCGTGCCGGGTGTGATGGTGGTGCTGGCGATTGCCATCGCGTTTTCGCTGCTTGCCGCGTGGCAGATCCAGCGTCCCGTGCGTGCGCTGGCCGACGCCGCGGGGGCACTGGCCCGCCGCCGCTATGTGACGCCGCTCAAGGAGCGCGGCCCCTACGAGCTGCGCCAGTTGACCGATCGGTTCAACCACATGGCCGCCGACCTGTCGGCCACCGACGAAGAGCGCAACACCATGCTGGCGGGCATTGCTCATGACCTCAAGACGCCGCTATCGCGCCTGCGTCTGCGCGCCGAGATGCTGGCTGACCAGAAGGCCAGCGCCGGCATCGAGCGCGATGTGGCATCCATGTCGGCCATCGTCGAGCAGTTTCTCGCCTATGCGCAAAGCGGCGATAGCGAAGCGCGGGAGGTATCGGTCGACCGCCATCTGCGCGGCCTCGCACAGCCCTTTGCCGAACATGGCAAGCATGTCGCGCTTGATCTGCATGCGGGAGATCGCTTCCGGCTCAAGCCGACCCATCTGGAGCGCATCGTCGTCAATCTGTTGGACAACGCCTTCGCCTATGGCGCGGCGCCCGTCACTGTCCGAACGACCGCCGATGAGCGCGGTTACACGTTGACGGTGGAGGACCATGGTGCGGGCGTTCCCGAGGCGGATATCGACCGCGTCATGCGGCCCTTTGTCCGGCTGGACCCGGCTCGCGGCGGGAATGCGCACTGCGGGCTTGGGCTCGCGATCGTCGACCGGCTGGTGCGGCATCTGGGTGGCGAGCTGGAGGTCGGGCCTGCGACGCCGGGTGCGTCGTCGCCGGGCTTTCGCGTGACGATGCGGTTTCCGTTGTCGGCTGCGACGGCCTGACACATAGGCTGGTCATTTCGTAAGCTATCCTAGGCGTGGCGCGCACGCTTGTTGCGTGCACTTCACCAGAAACCCCCCGGGAGGAAACGCATGGATCGCGCTGTCTGTCTCGTCAAGGATGCTGGCCAGGGCCGCAGGGCCGCCGCCGTTGCCGCGTGTGTGCTGGCGATGGGCCTGGCGGCTTGCTCGTCGCCGATGCCTCCGTGGCAGCCGCCGCGCACCATCCTGGAACCCGCGCCGCCGCCATCGCCCCCTGCACGTGTGACCACACTGCCGCCCATGCCTGCGTCGCCGCCGACGTACACAGCCCCACCCCCGGACACCGCCGAGCCCCCGCAAGCAACGCCTGGTATGGCGAACCCGGCGTCGACCTACTGCCTGCAGCGCGGTGGCCAACTCGAATTCTCGACTCGCGCAAATGGCGCCAATGTGGGTACCTGTGTGAGCCCTGGCGGGGACGAATGCGAGGAATGGGCATTCCTGCGCGGCAGCTGCACGTGGTGAACGTGCCGGCGCAGACTGGCAAAAGGGCCGCAATGCGCGGCCCTTTCTCGTCGGATCGCGAGGAGCCCGCCTATCGGCGCGCCACCACGACCTTGTCGGCGGATTCGGCCACCAGCCGCATCGGGACCCCGGCTGCCTGCAACTTCTGCCACGTCACGCGTCGCATGAAGGCGTAGGCGGGCGGACCGTCGGTCCAGCGCTTGATCCACTCGTCGGTGGTGGTCACCACTTTTTGCGGCTCGAGCTCGGCGCCCATCTGCAGCTCGTCGAAGCCGGAGACGAGCGTCATCGGACGGCCGAGGTAGTAGATGGCGGTCTGGTCCAGCCACTCGACGGAGTAGAACGGCGTCTCGGGCGAAATCGGGCCGGTGGCGCTCAGTGTTTTTTCGATGACGTCGCGGGCGGAGAGGGCATCGCGGAAGATATCGCTGGCGTTGAGCGTCCTGTCCCAGCAAAGCAGGGCGGAGAGCGCAAGGACAATCACCGCCAGCGTGCGTCGCTGCCAGTACAACGCGATCAGGGCGGCGACCGTGCCGATGGCCAGCATGGCCATGACTTCGCGCAGCATCGGCATGGCTTGTGCCACCTGCGCGGCTGGCATCTTGGCACCGGCCTTGGCGCCGATCAGCGGCACCGCCAGCGATACACCGACAGCGATCGCGAGGTTCACGCCGAGCGCCCAGCCGACAGCGCGCGTCGGCAGCTTCTCGAGCGCCAGCGTCAATATGATCGCCAGGGCCGGAAAGGCCGGCACGATATAGCCCGGCAACTTCGAGTTGGACGCCGAAAAGAACAGGAAGACCATCGCCGTCCATGCAATAGACCAGCGCATCAGATCAAATTGCCGGGTACCGACAAAGAGATCGGCCAAACGGCCGATGCGTCGGCCGATGGCGGCAAACAGCAGCGGCGTCCAGGGCAGCAGCCCGGCTGCCCCCACGGCGATGAAATACCACCATTTGCCGGAGCGATGGTGCTCGTTGGTCAGGAAACGCTCGAAATGCTCGTGGATGAAGAAGAAGTGGAAGAATTCCGGATTGCGCTGCTGCACGAGCACGAACCACGGCACGGTCGTGATCAGGTAGAGCGCCAGGCCGGGCAGCCAGTACATGCGGCGGATGAGTATCCAGTCGCGCGTCATCAGCAGGTACGCCACGCCAATCAGGCCCGGCAGTACCAGCCCGATCAGCCCCTTTGTGAGCGTGGCGCCGGCCAGCGCGAGCCAGACCACCAGCATCCATATCAGCCGCCCGTTGCGCGAGGCATCGGGCCGCTGCGCGAGCGCAAACCCGCACGCACCCACAGTCAGGAAGAAGCCGACGCCCATGTCCAGGGTGATGACCTGTCCGAACAGGACGTATAGCAGCGAGGAGCCGAGGATTGCCGCGCCCGTTGCTGCTGCGCGTCGGCCTCGATAGACGCCCAACGTCCATGCCGTCATGACGATGCCGCCCAGCCCGAACAGGATCGGCCACAGGCGCGCACCCCAGGCACTGACGCCAAAGGCCTCGAACGTCGCGGCTGTCGTCCAGTATTGCAGGGGCGGCTTCTCGAAATACTTCAGATCGTTCAGGCGGGGTGTCACCCAATCGCCCGAGGCCACCATCTCTCGCGGGATTTCCGCGTAGCGCCCCTCATCCGGTCGGTACAGGGTGGAACGCTGGAACAGGTCATCCGTCCATAGCGCGAGAAACACGGCGATGAGCGCCAAGACAATCAACGCCATCCAGGGAGAACGGCGCCGGGAGAAAGCAGTGCGGGATTCCATGCGATGAGGGGCACGGTCGGAAAGGCTAGGATTCTAGTCCATGCCGGATCGGCACATGGAGAGTGTTGGGGTGGAAACCGGCGTGTCTCGGCTCAGCGGCTCAAAATGCGTCCATGCGAGAGCCTGTCGAGCAAGCGCACGGTCGCCCCAACCGTATCTGCGCGCCCCCCATGCCGGATATGCATACCCTATCTGACGCCTCTTCCGTCGCAGCCAGATGAAGATGCCTGGATGCGCGGAGCGGATCGGCGCGCATGCTGGAATGGAGCAGGGCGTGGCACGATGTCATCCGTGTCGCCCACCACTGCCCGCAGCGAGTCACCTCCCTCCGGTGCCGGGAACGCATCACCAGAAGGCGTGACGCGCGCGCAGTCCGCTTTGTCTGACACAAAGCCAGCCGCGCGCGAGGGTCGATGCGGTTCTACCGCTTGAGCGCGGCCGCTTCCTTGGCGAGCGCCGTGATGCCGGCCCAGTCGCCGGCAGCAACCTTGTCCTTGGGCACCATCCAGGAACCGCCCACGCACATCACATTCGGCAGCGCCAGGTAGTCGGGCGCGGTCTTTGCCGTAATCCCTCCCGTCGGGCAGAAGCGCACATCGCCGAACGGGCCATGGATGGACTTGAGCATGGGGATGCCGCCTGCGGCTTCGGCGGGGAAGAACTTCAGCGTGGTCAGGCCACACTCCAGCGCGGTGATCAGCTCCGAAGGCGTGACGATGCCCGGTAACCATTCCAGGCCCGACTCGGCCTGCGCCAGCGCGAGCGCCGTCGTGATGCCGGGTGACACGGCAAACACGGCACCCGCATCGCGTGCCTGCACAAAATGCTCGGGCCGTGTCAGCGTGCCGGCACCAACGATGGCATCGCTGCCCAGGTCCTTGACCACGGCACGGATGGCATCCAGCGCCACCGGCGTGCGCAGAGTGATCTCGAACGTGCGGATACCGCCTTCGTAAAGCGCGCGGCAGACCTTGACGCCTTCATCGACGGATTGGAATTGCAGCACCGGAATGACGGGGCCGGCCTTGACGACGGAATCGATATCCACAACGTTCTCCTAGTTCAACAGCAATACCCAAGGCGGATCAGATGACGGTCGACAGCGCGAGCGTCAGCAGCAGCGCCACGATCGAGATGATGGTTTCCAGCACCGTCCACGTCTTGAAGGTTTCGGGCACGGTCAGGTTGAAGTACTCCTTCACGAGCCAGAAGCCGCCGTCATTCACGTGCGACAGGATCAGCGAACCCGCGCCGGTGGCCAGCACCATCAGTTCCGGCTTGACAGCGGCGCCCGAGGCAGCAGCGATCGGCGCGACGATGCCGCAGGCGGTGGTCATGGCCACCGTTGCGGAACCCGTGGCAATGCGGATCATCACGGCCACCACCCAGCCCAGCAGCAGCGGGGACAGGCTGGCGCTCATCGCGACGTCCACGATGGCCTTTGATACGCCCGAGTCGCGCAGGATCTGGCCAAAGCCGCCGCCCGCGCCCACCACCAGCGTGATCGTGGCAATCGGGGCCAGGCAGTCATTGGTGAACTTGAGGATGGTCTCGCGGTTGAAGCCGCGCGCCTTGCCGAAGGTGTAGAAGCTCACCAGTGCGGCGATCAGCAGGGCCATGACCGAGTTGCCGGCCAGCTTCAGGATGTCGTTGGCCAGCGTCTTGGGCGTGGTGAAGACGTCGGCCCAGCTACCGATGAGCATCAGCACGACGGGCAGCAGGATCGTGAACAGCGTCACACCAAAGCCCGGCAGATCGCGCTTCTGGTCGGCTTCAACAAACTGCTTTTCCAGCGGGTTGTCCGGGTTCGGCTTCACATAGCGCGAGATCAGCATCGCGAACAGCGGACCGGCCAGGATGGCCGTCGGCAGGCCGACGATCAGTGCGTACAGGATGGTCTTGCCGATGTCCGCCTGGTAAGCCGTCACCGCTAGGAGCGCGGCCGGGTGCGGCGGGATCAGGCCGTGCACCACCGACAGGCCAGCCACCATCGGCAGGCCGACCATCAGGATCGGCGTACCCGTGCGCTTGGCCACGTTGAAGGCAATCGGGATCAGCAGCACGAAGCCCACCTCGAAGAACACCGGCAAGCCGATGATGAAGGCCACCACCATCATCGCCCAGTGCGCGTTCTTCTCGCCAAAAGCATTGATGAGCGTCTTGGCGATGCGCTCGGCACCGCCTGACTCCGCCATCATCTTGCCGAGCATGGTTCCCAGGCCGACCACCAGCGCAATGTGGCCGAGCGTGCCGCCCACACCGGTTTCGAACGCCTTGACGATATTGCCCATCGGCATGCCGACCACCACGCCCAGCGCGAGCGAGACGACGATCAGCGTGACGAACGGGTTCAGTTTCTGGACGGCGATCAGATAGATCAGCGCCACCACCGCCAGCGCGGCGGTCAGCAATAGCGAGTTGCCTTGCATCGGGACCATCGGGTTTCCTCCTCGGGAATATTCACGGCGCTTGTTTTGATGGGTGCCCCATCGTGCAGGGCGCCCCTTTCCGGACTACGGATTACGGCTTCTTGTAGGCCACGCAATCGACTTCGACCTTGCAGTCGATGACCATGCTCGACACCACGCACGCCCGCGCGGGCGGGTTGGCGCCGAAGTACTCCTTGAACACCTTGTTGAACGACTGGAAATCACGCGGATCATCCAGCCACACGCCGCAGCGCACGACGTGCTCGGGGCCGTAGCCCGCTTCAGCCAGGATGGCCAGCACGTTCTTGATGGTCTGGTGCGATTGCTCGACGATGCCGTTGCCGACAACCTCGCCGTTCACCATGGGCGTCTGGCCCGAGACAAACAGCCAGCCGTCTGCGCCGGCCGCGCGGGCAAAGGGCAGGTGCTGGCCACCGGTGCCGGTGCCGCCTTCAACGCCAATTCGGGTAATCGTCATCGCTACGTTCCTTCTTTCAAACCAATACGGGGATCAGTGGATTTCAGCGGTGGCCGTTGCCTGTGCGCGCAGGCCGCGCCTGAGAAAGCGCCCAGCGCGTTGCGGCTGGACGGCGCCATCTCGATAAGACAGGTGGCCGTTGACCCAGACCGCTGCAATGCCCGCCGCCGGCTGCTGCGGGTCGGTAAAGGTGGCGACGTCGCGCACCGTTTCCGGGTCGAACAACACGAGGTCGGCCCAATAGCCCTCGCGCACGAGGCCGCGTGCGGTCAGGCCAAAGCGCTCGGCCGATTGGCCTGTCATCTTGCGGATGGCGGCCGAAAGCGAGAGCAGCTTGCGCTCGCGGCTGTAGTAGCCGAGCACGCGCGGGAAGGCGCCCCACAGACGCGGATGTGGCTTCGGATCGTTCGGCAGGCCGTCGGAGCCAATCACCGTGGCGGGGTGCGTGATGATGCGGTCCAGATCCTGCGCCGACATGTTGTGGTACACGGCGCCGGCCGGCTGCAGGCGGCGTGCGGCGCCCATCAGGTCGGTGCCCCACGCGGCGGCAATCTCCTTGAGCGTCTGTCCGGCCATGCCCGGCTCCGGCTCCGACCACGTGATGAAGATGTCGAACTCATCCGTCACCTGCTTCAAGTCCAGCGTGGACGAGCTTGCGGTGTACGGATAGCAGTCGCACCCGACGGGCTGATAGCGCTGCGCCCCTTCGATGGATTCCAGCACCTCGCCCGCGCGTCCCCAGTTGGCCGCGCCCGCGCACTTCAGGTGCGAGATCACGATCGGCACGCGCGCATGTTTGCCGACACGGTACGCCTCGTCCATCGCGTCGAGAATCGCGGCAAATTCGGTACGCAGATGCGTCGTGTAGATCGCGCCGGCTTCGGCCAGCGGCTCCGCCAGGCCCATCACTTCTTCGGTAGTGGAAGCAAAGGCGTTGGCGTAGGCCAGGCCGGTCGACAGGCCCAGTGCGCCGTGATCGAGCGCCTCGCGCAACTGCACGCGCATGCCTTCGACTTCATCGGCGGTGGCGGGGCGGTCGAGGCGGTCCAGGTGATTGTTGCGCAGCGCCGTATGGCCGATCAGCGCGGCCACGTTCACGGCCGGGTGTGCGTGCTCCACGGCTTCCACGTACGACGCAAAGGTCGGGTACGCAAATGCGCTGGCGGGCCCCAGCAGGTTCATCGGGTCGGGCGGTTCACCCTTGAGCGTGGCCGGCGACGCGCTGATGCCACAGTTGCCCACGATGACGGTCGTAATGCCCTGCGACACCTTGCACAGCATGTCGGGCGTGCGGATCACGTTGGTGTCGTCGTGCGTATGCACGTCGATGAAGCCGGGGGCAAGGACGCGGCCCTCGCCGGCGATTTCCGCATCCCCCAGCCAGGCGGTGGAGTCCGATGTGGCGATGGCGGCGATGCGACCGTCGGTGATGGCCACGTCGAACAGCGTGGCCTCGGGTTCGTGGCCGCTGCCGTCCACAATGCGGACCTGGCGGATGACGATGTCGTACTGCTGCATGTCAATCTCCGAGCGGCTGGCGATTGCCGCCGCCGCGATGCGCATCGAGCACGTACTTGATGCGCCGTAAGAGCTCCTTGCTGCGATCGGACTGCTGCAGTGCGACCTCGGTGGCCAGCAGGTCGATCATCATCATCATGGCGTAGCGCGATGACGACGGCTTGAAGATGAAATCGGTCTCCATGGCCTGGATCGGCAGCAAGACGTCGGCCAGCGCCGCCAGCGGCGAGCCGATCGCCGTCACGGCGATGACCTTGGCGCCGTACTCGCGCGCGATGTTCACGCTATCGATCACCTCCGGCACATGGCCGGTCACGGAAAAGACGACCACCACGTCATCGGGGCTGAGCGTGGCCGAGACCATCCGCTGCAGCATCGAATCATGATAGGTGGTGACCGGCCGTCCCAGGCGTGCAAGGCGGTAGCGCATCTCGTCGGCCATGGTGGTGGAGCCGCCGCCCATGCCGAACACGGCGATCATGCGCGCCGCAGCCAGCGCGATTGCCGCATTGCGGAACGCCTCGGGCCGCACCAGCGCGCGGTTGGCCTCCAGCACATTGGTGATGTCGGCCAGGATGCCGTCGGCACTGGAGGGCGGGCGATCGGCGCCGCCATCCAGAAAGCGCTGGCCCACTGCGGCCGCCTGCGCTAGCTTGAGCTTGAGCTCGCGCACGTCGCGGCAGCCCATCGCCTTGGCAAAACGGGTGACGCTGGCTTCGCTCACGCCGGCGCGTTCGGCCAACGTCTGGATGCTGCCTGCCGCAGCTTCGGCAATGTCGCCCAGGACGGTCTGCGCGACCTTCTGCTCGGCAGGACGCAGGTCGGCGGCTCGCTGGGAAATACGGGTGACGATGTCGATCGGTTCGCGCATGACGGGCTCCCGGTATGCATCCGGCGGGCGGCTGACGGAGATGTTTGGTACTTTGTAACAGGCTGGCCGGGAGAATAATTTCGCCGCTATGATTGTGTCAACCCGATATTTACCCCATCAGGGGATGAGTCGATCGCCATGAATGATACAAAGTACCAAGGAGATGCCGCCGCCCTCGTCAACCCCCTCGATAAGGGGCTGGGTGCGCTGGAACATGCGTGTGCGCCGGAGCAGGTGGTAGCCCGGCGATGGAATGTGCTGAACGAAGACCTGAGCCTGCCGGCGGCCGTGCTGTCGCAATCCCGTCTGGAACACAACCTGGCATGGATGCAGGGCTTCGTGAGCGAATATGGCGCGAAGCTCGCGCCGCACGGCAAGACGACGATGGCGCCGCGCCTGTTCCAGCGCCAGCTGGCGGGTGGCGCCTGGGGGATCACCCTGGCAACGGCACACCAGACGCATGTGGCCTATGCCCACGGCGTGCGCCGCGTGCTGATGGCGAATCAGTTGGTCGGCAAGCGCAACATGGCCATCCTGGCCGAACTGCTGGCGGATCCATCGTTCGAGTTCTTCTGTCTGGTGGATGCGCCCGATCAGGTGGATCAGCTTGCCGCCTTTTTCGGCTCGGCAGGTCGGCCGATCCAGGTGCTCATCGAGTTGGGCGTGCAGGGTGGCCGCACAGGTGTGCGCGACGATGCGCAGCTGCAATCGGTGCTCGATGCGCTGGCGCGTGCCAATGGCGCGGTCAGGCTTGCCGGCGTTGAAGTCTATGAAGGCGTGATCAAGGAAGAGGCGGACATCCGCGCGTTCCTGCAGCGTGCCGTGAAGGTCATCGGCGACCTGGCGAAAGCGGGGCGCCTGCAACGCACGCCAGCGGTACTGACCGGCGCGGGCTCGGCCTGGTACGACGTGGTGGCGGAAGAATTTGCGAAGGCCGATATCGGCCAGCCGCTCGATGTCGTGCTGCGTCCCGGCTGCTACCTGACGCACGACGTGGGCATCTACCGCGGCGCGCAGGCGCGCATCGACGCCAACAACCCCATCGCGCACAGGATGCGGTCGAGCCTGCTGCCCGCGCTGCAACTCTGGGCCTACGTGCAATCGGTACCGGAGGCCGAGCGCGCCATCGTGGCACTGGGCAAGCGCGATGCCGCGTTCGACGCCGGCCTGCCGCTGCCGGTGCTGCGCTTCCGCCCAGGCGACAAGACGCCGTCGGCCACGCCCGCACACTGGGAAATCACCGGCATGATGGATCAGCACGCCTACCTGAAGATCGCCCCCGGCGACGACATCAAGGTCGGTGACATGATCGCCTTCGACATCTCGCATCCGTGCCTGACGTTCGACAAATGGCGTCAGATCCCAGTGATCGACGACGCGTACAACGTGGTCGATGTCGTCCAGACGTACTTCTGAACAGACTGAACATGGCAGACATCCTGGCCTATGGCGAAGCGTTGATCGAATTCAACCAGGCTGACCCCGGCAGCACCGCGTGGAACTTCGGTTTTGGCGGGGATACGTCCAACTTCTGCATTGCCGCGGCGCGGCAGGGTGCGCGCACCGGCTACATCAGCGCCGTAGGCGGCGACCGCTTTGGGCAGGCGCTACGCGCGCTGTGGCAGGCAGAAGGCGTGGACCATACCTACGTGCACACCGATGTGCAGGCGTCCACCGGCCTGTACTTCGTCTCGCACGATGCGCGCGGCCACCATTTCGACTATTTGCGTGCAGGGTCTGCGGCCAGCCGCTTCCAGACCACGCAACTCCCGCTGCAGGCCATTGCGGCGGCCAAGGCGTTTCACCTGTCGGGCATCAGCCTGGCGATCAGCGATACCGCGTGCGACGCGGGTCTGGCGGCGATGGCGCATGCGCGGGCGTCGGGCGTGCTGGTATCGTTCGATACCAATCTGCGCTTGCGCCTGTGGCCGCTGGCGCGCGCTCGCGCCGTCATGCGCGAGGCTATGCAAACGTGCGACCTCTGCCTGCCGAGCTGGGATGACGTGACGGTGCTGCTCGATTGCCACGATCGTGACGGCATTGTCGATACGCTGCTCGGCTGGGGCGTGAAGCTGGTGGCGCTCAAGATGGGCGCGGAAGGCTGCTACGTGGCCACGCCCGAGTCGCGCACGCTGGTGCCGCGTCATACCGTCAATGCGATCGATGCCACCGGCGCGGGCGACTGCTTTGGTGGTTCGTTTGTGGCGCGGATTGTTGCCGGGGATTCGCCAGTAGAGGCGGCGCGGTATGCCAATGTGGCCGCGGCGATTTCGACCACGGGGTATAGCGCTGTGGCGCCGATTCCGCGGGCTGAGGCTGTGCGGGCGGCGTTGGGGCTGCCAGCCTGAAGGGCGATTTCCTGAGTCTGTTACCGCAAGCAAAACGCCACCGTACTGCGACGCGGTGGCGTTTTGTTTTCAGGCGAATTGCGTTGTCTCGTCTGGAGGAGTCAGCCACGGTCATCCATTGCGGACAAATTGCAATTGACCTCCGATGTCGCTCTCAGGCGGGCGGCATATCGACGTGCCGCTCGGGGCGCGGACCGTATAACCGCATCGGAGTGGTTTGTGCGCTAGCCACTCACTTGCGTGCGCGGGTCTCCAGCGATCAGCACAGCGCCGCAGGCGGTCTTCATGCCGCGCAGCGCGACCTTCACGCCGTTGACTTCGTAGTTGTCGGCACCCTCGATGATCGGGAACGGACCGCCGCACTTGGGGCACATCACCATGTTGCCCCTACCAGCCATCGGAAGGCCATACAGGTCGGTACCGGGGATGCCGTCCAGCACGACACCGCCGTGGTCGGTGGGATCGCCTACGCGGATGATTTCAGCGCTCACGTATCTTTCAGGATTTTTGTCGTCATTTTCGGATGCAACGCTTTGGTAGTACCTAGTCAACCTAGGTTCTTCCTGTTGCGTCGTTGGATCAACCAACTGAATAAGACCGCTGATCCAGCCGTAGGCAAGAAGAAAAGTCCATACACAAGGGGCCACGCAGAGGAAAGATCCCAAAACCCTCCCGCTGCAGAGTGATGGAGCCAGAACGTAGGGACAGCCGCTCCGCAGTATGGTCCCATGATCGATGCAATGTAGGGGTTGTCAGAGTTGGATACGGTGCGGGCGATAACCCGACCTACCAGTACCAGGATCAGTACCAGAATCGCTAGAAATAGCATGATGTCGATGAGATCCATCTTTCAACTAAGGCAATCAACTGCAATGACGTAATGGGCGCTCACGCGTCGTACTCGCCCATCCATGTCCACACGACAAGCGCTTCGTCTTGCGGCAACCCCAACCCGAAGCGGACCATCGGTTCGCCTCGTTGACGGAAGACACTGCGGCCATTGGCAACCCACGCAGCCTCCGGATGATCCGGAGGCAGCGAGGCCCGCCACAAACCAGTCAGCGGAGTCGGTTCCCCCGAGCGCACTGTCACCGGGGCACCGGTTTGCGTGGGTGGCGCGTTGACGCGAAAGCGCACGCTGTCCAAGAGCCGGTTCCACAAGGCCAGCGCTTCTTCGTCCGTGAGTGAAGAGGATTGACCCAGCGTCCGGTTGGCCTTGACGCCAGTGTTGAGCTGAATGTCGACCGAGGCGGGGTTCAGTGCGCTGCCACTCTTGCCGATGGAGGCCCACAGGAATTCATGGGCGAACACGCCTTTTTCGATACCGTCGCGCCGCAACAGGACTTGCTCGCCTTTCCAGCCATTGACTTCACGCTTGCCCAATTGCAAACGCGTGACCCCAGGGACAGTCGCCTTACCCATCGCGCTGTAATGTCGTTCGATCAGGCCTGGATCGCCACCAGTGCTTGCATCTTTGTTGGACAGAATTGAGAAGCTGACATCGGGGAAGCTCGGGAGGTCGATGCCTACGCCAAAGATTTCCTGGAAGCTGCCAGATGAATCTGCAATGAAGCCGTGGTCGATGCATACACCGGGCGCGGTGGGGATTTCTGTGTTCTTGCGCGCGCGGAGGCCATGCACTAGTCGCCCAAGCTCCTTGCCGCCGGTAAACCACTCATATAGATTGGAGCCGCTTGAGGCGAAGGTCATGTGTGCTTCTAACCCATACTGCCGTGCATACTTGTCTTCGAATGACCGAACTTCAATGCTGTTACTGGATGGTTCTAGCCTGAAGTAGGTAATCTCCGCGGTCTTGCTAGATGCGAGCACCTTGGCACGATAGCTTTCGGCCATTTCTTTTAGGCGGCCCGCTTCGCCAACGTGGACAACAATCTTTGCGGGGAACTCTTGGAATCCCCAGAGTAATTCCGCCTCAGCAGGGACCTCCACCACATTGCGCCCGAAACAGACGTGCTTAGTCTTGGCAAACAGCTTTTGCAAGCGCGGCGACATGACAACGGGTTCCGACATTTTTTTCTCCGCAAAGGCTGTCGATACGTAGCCCGCCAGCAGAAGGCATGTCGACCCGATGGCGAAGACGCGGTAAATCATTGCTCCTCGATGCGGATTCATGCGTCGTATTCACCCATCCACGTCCAGACCACGAGTGCCTCGTCTTGAGGCAACCCTAGCCCGAATCGGACCATCGGTTCGCCTCGTTGACGGAAGATGCGGTTGCCATTGGCAACCCACGCCGCCTTCGGATGGTCTGGGGGTAGCGAGGCCCGCCACAAACCGGTCAGCGGAGTCGGCTCGCCCGAGCGCACCGTCACCGGAGCGCCAGTTTGAGTGGGCGGAGCGTTCACGCGAAAGCGCACGCTGTCCAGGAGCCGGTTCCACAATGCAATGGCCTCATCGTCGCTCAGCGATGCTTGATCGGCGGCGCCAATACGATTCGCTTCCACCTTGGAGTACATCTTCGCGCTAATCTGGGCGGGATGCAGTGTGGAGCGCTCCTTGCTGACGGCCTCCCATTCAAAGTCGTGCGTACCATCTGCACGGCGAACCAGCGATTCCTCCCCCTCCCATACGCCTACCGTACGCTTGCCTTCGCGCAATGTGGTCAGCTTTGGATAGTGGCTTCCCAAGTCCTTCTTTTGCTCGGCGATTGAGGCTAGGAGTCCGTCTCCAGCGCCGGTGGCCTGCTTGTTGGAATCCACCGAGAAGCTGACATCGGGCAAGCTCGGCAGGTGGATACCCGCGCCGAAGATTTCCTGAAACTCGCCCGAGGAATCAGCCACGAAGCCGTGGTCGATGCACACGCCGGGGGCGGTCGGGATTTCCGTGTTGTCGCGCGCGCGAAGTGCGCGAATCAAGGCGGCATTCTTCCGGCCGCCGGACCATTCGTACAGATGCGGGCCGGCCGTGATAAAGGTGTATACCCTCTCGGCCCCGAGTTGCTTGGCAATATCACTTTGGTACCAGCAAATCTGCACACTGCGGTCACCTACCCCCTGTCCGAAGAAAGTGATCTCAGCTGTCTTATCTCTCGCAAGTTGCGCCGATCGAAAGGCTTCCGCCATTGTCCTCAGTTGCTTGGCCGCCCCAACGTGCGTGACGATCTTCCCGGGAAACTCCTGGAAACCCCACAGAAACTCGGCCTCTGTGGGCACCTCGATTACATAACGCCCAAAGCACACCTGCTTGGTCTTGGCAAACAGTTTTTGCAAGCGCGCCGACATGGCGACGGATTCCGACATTGTTTTCTCCGCGAAGGCTGTCGATATGTCGCCCGCCAACAGCAGGCTACCCAGAACGAATGAGAAACGACGTTTCATTTGTCCCACCAGGTGGCAGTGTTGGCGATCTTGATGATCGAATACAGGGCGCTGGCCAGTACGTGGTCATTCTTGTAGCTGTCCTGGTGCTCGTAGCCGGTCTGCCGGAACAACGAGCCACGCACCGCTTCGGCTGAAGCCTTCGCGGGCACCGTTTGGTCGCCGGGGTCTTCGGGTGGTTGCAAGCGCAAGGTCAAGAGCTTGTCGCTCTGGGTACGTACCACGACGCGGCCGACGGCATCCTCGGTTTGCAGTGTCCAGGTGAGCGGATCGCCGTGCGGCGTGAGGTCTTCGGTCTCGGCTTGCCACGTTACAATACCGTAAGCCAACTGGTTGAAGTCCCCGCCATAGCTAGCGTAGGTGATGGGGTGGTACAGATCCTTGATGTTCTTGTGGAATTTCTGCGCCTCACCAATCTTCAACTTGGCGGCAATCTCGGCATTCATCTCGTCGAATAGCTTCTTAGCCGGATTAATCCACTCCGGATTGAATAGTCGCCACCACTGCTTTGGGCTACGCCCATAGATGTCATATACCGGCTCGCCGATGGCCGCAGGCGGCGTTGGCTTGCTGGTGCCAAGCGTCTTGTGCAATTGCATGTCCTGCTGATACATCTTCAACGCATCGTCCGATGTAGCGGGCAACGCCATCGCTGGCCTTGTATTACGATCGCCCGCTGCCTTCAGACGCAGCCAACCGCGCGGGTAGGAGGCATTCGGTAGCAGTTCGAGCGGGCCGGAGGCATTCGCAAAAACTGGAGTGACCTCCTTGCCGGTTCTACCCATCACGTTGCGTGCAATGTTGCCCACCAAGTTATCTTGCTCGTCATTGCCCGCACGCACCCGCTTGTAGGCGGCCGCCGCGCCCAGCGCGGGCTGCACACTGTGGTAAATGCCGAGAATCTTGTCCTTGATGTTGCCGTATTCGGGATGCAGCAATGCCCGCGCTACCAGCCCTCCCATCGAGTGCGTCACAACAATGACCTTCTCGCAATTGCGCCCATTGTCCAAGTACATCCGGATGATGTCGTTGATGCGCTTGGCGACCTTTTGGGCGGAGGTACCATTGCTTTGAAGCCAGTTGTAGCCCACGGCGTAGACGGGGTACCAACAGTTGGCCACACGCTTGATGTCTGCCTCGGTCAGCGCGTCGCCCGCCCCGCCCCAGTAGTCCGGGTTGACGCCAAGCACTTGTAAGTGCCCGCCATGTTTCCAGATGGGAGAAAGTTCTCCCGTCAATGGGACCAACATGCTGTTCAGGCGCTTCTCGAGCAACTTGATCACGTTGCCATAGGAGTCGAACATGACTTCGCTCCAACCGCGCCAACGGGCTTTCTGTGCTGCGGTGGATTCGTGTTTGCCGCGTATGGCTTTCCACTGCTCCGCTGCGGGCAGCAATGGTGCGCTCATCAGCAAGCCAATGTTGGGCAATCCATCCGGCACGTTGGCATGTCGCTTGTCGGAACTGACCGTTTTCTTGCCGGTCATGTCGAACTTGCCGGCGTCCTCGGTGATCTCGTAGCGATCGACCTCGGTTTCATCTGGGTCGAAGTTCCTTTGCCGTTCGTTTGGAGAATCCTTGCGGCGCGCAAGAGTGTTCCCCGTGTCATCGGGTCTCCAGGCGACGTTGTCGTCGCGCTTGAGGTCCGACTGCCGTTGCTTGCTCATGCGCAGGTGGCTGCCCATGACGCCAGGCAAGAAAATCACAGGAATGACCCTGTCAGGATGGCACTGCAAACTGACGCGGCATTTGTCGGTCGAGGGCGTGAGAGCAATGGTGGCTCCGGCATGCCCGCCGATTTCTTCCCCGATGGGCAGGTGGATGCGGTCAGTTTCCATGCAGCAGGTCCAGAATTTGAATTTGGAGGTTTTCCGCACTTTGGCTTCGATGCAGCTTGGTCAAGCCATCGGAGCCGGTCACGCCTTCGATCACGCTGCCGTCGGCATGCGTCATGCGGAATTTGCGGTTGGCAGCCGGGGAGCCATCGGGTAGGTGCAGATAGACCTCCTGGTCGAAATCACTGTGTGGCGGTGAAACAGCGTCAAGGCTCATGCCGTCGGGCCCGGTGACGTTATATGAGCCCGCATGAATTTGCTTCTTCCCGCTCATACCCTCAACGATCTGCTGAGGCGTTAAACGCAGGTAGGTTTGCCCGACCTTGAACAAGATGCCCTCGTCGGCTTCGAGCACGATTTCGCCAAGCGAGCGCAAATGAACCTTGCGTTTGGCCGTGCCCTTTATGTCGCCATCCTGCGCTTCGAGCACGATGTGATCGGTGGCGGCCACGAGCTTGATTCCAAGGCTGTGTGCGAAGAGTGCAATACGCCGTGCAGCGCTGGCAAAGAACCCGCCATTGGTAACGAAGGATGCGTGCTTGCCCGTGGTGAAGGCCAGATGCTCGCCGCTGTGCAACTGCGTGGATTGGGCGGTGGTTGTGGCCAAGCCAGCGGGCGATGCCAGCACGAGGTGCGGAGTACTCAGTTCGCCATGCACCTCGCCTGATCCGCGGATTTCATCGTGCTGCGCCTTGAGAGCTTTGGCTACATCTTGTTGCTCGGCATCCTGTGCGTTGTGATGCTGTGCGACCTGGCCCGTCGTATCGTGGGCATGTTGGGCCTGATGCAGCCGGGCGGTTGCCTCGCCCATGTCCTTGTGGTGCGCTTTGGCATCGGGCCGGGCTTCGGTGCTAATCAGCAAGCCATCGCCACCGCGCACGGCACCGTGCCCGTCGGTGCGCAATTCGAACCCTTCGCCGCGTTTCTCCTGGCGCCCGATGCCGCGCAGGATGCGGGTGATAAAGCCCAGGCTGAGGCTGGAATTCTGGTGATCGCTTTGCAGTTGCGTCTGAATTTGTCCCTGCGTGTCGTCCTGCACGAAGGTGTTCGTGCCACCTCCGTGCAGTTCTTTGCTGACGAAGCCCGACAGTGCGTGATGCCCCGGCATGGGCCACAGGGGCATGTTGTTCCGGTTAGGGACCCGGCCGGTGATGATTGGACAATCGGGATCGCCATTGAGGAAATCGACGATGACTTCCTGGCCGATACGCGGAATATGAATAGCCCCGAAGCGCTCGCCTTGCCATGGAGACGACGCTCGCACCCAGCAGGAACTGTTGGCGTTTCGTTGGCCGATGCGGTCCCAGTGGAATTGCAGGCGGACGCGGCCGTATTCGTCGGTCCAGACCTCCTGGTTTTCGGGGCCGACTACGGTGGCCGTTTGCGGGCCAGTCGTTCTCGGCTTGGGTTGCGTGCGCTCGGGGCGGAAGAGCTCGTTGCTGGGCTGCGCGGTGAAGCTGACTTCGCAGTACCACGGTTGACCACCCCCTGATGCTTCGGGCACGTCCTCAATTCGGAGCTGCGTGCCGAGGATCAGGTACTCTCGATTGGCTTCGTCTTGCAAGAAGTGCGTCAGCCTGAAGGTGCAGCCAGGCACCATGGCGCGGACATTGCCAGCCCCGCTGACTCGCCGGCCGTGCTGACGTAAGGCTTCCATTCGCAGACGGGCGATTTGATTGCCTTCGGCCCATGGGTCGTTGCCGGTGGCGGGCTGGCTGTGGTCACCGGGCCATTCGCGCACTTCGGCTTCCGCGTGGGCGGTGTCGAGCGGATCGGAGGCGCGGACGGTCAGGTCCGCCGTTGGCTTGACGAAGTCGTAGTCGGTGCTGGCCCATTGGCCGGAGACGACGCGGTCGTGCAGCTCAAAGGTGTGCAGGTGTTCTTCGTCGATGCGATCAGAGGACGATTGCCAGCGGATCGTTTGATATGCGGGGCTGGCGAACGGAGCAAATGCGCCATTGCCATCGGTGAGGATCAGACGGTGCTTGCCGCCGCTGTGCTCGATGTGCCAGGAAATGCCCCACTCTTGTGTAAGGCGCTGGAAGAACTCGAAGTCGCTTTCGTTGTATTGAACCTGGTACTCGCGCCTGGGGTAGCGAGCGACATCCAGACGGCGTTCAACGGGGAAGATGTAGTCGGCGAGCAGGGCGTCGAGGATCTCGACAACGGTTTGCTGTTGGAAGATGCGGGTGTCGCGGTTGAGGGTGGCTAACCAGAGCCAGGGACGAATTGTGAGACGGTATTTGATCTGCCGGCCTTGGCCTACAGGAATGGGGCCAACGATGTCGCTGACCAGACCGGTGATCTCTCGCCTGCCGGCGCCGATGCCACCTCCAAGACCAAAGCCGTTGCCATCCAGCGCAATGGTGACAGTGAGTTCCTGTCCGCGTAGTGCGTTGGTGTCGAGATTCGCCCCCGGGCCGTACAGAACGTTGCGATCGTCGGGGGTCTTGAGTTCGATTTCGTACTCGAACAGCTCGCCCAGTTGCTCTGCACCGGAGAGTCTGGAAAACACCAGGGCTGGTTGGCCCATGACCTCCGGCAATCCAGCCCCGGAGACGGTAACGGTTCGGGTGGCAAACGGTAACTCTCGACGGCCCATGGCGGCAACGCTCCAGCTCGGGAAGCTGTTGAGCGTAGCCAGCGAGAGGCCCGTTTGCCTGCGAATTCACAAAAAAATCCAATCTGCCAGGGTGGTGAATCGTCTCCTTACTTCCCAGGCACCAGACGCACGCGCGACTCGGTTGCCGCCTCGACCGCCTTGCGCGAATACAGCAGCGGGAAGTACTCGCCCTTGAGCCACAGCGGTGCCAGGTCGCGGTAGTGCGGGCTGTCAGGGTTGCCGGACTGGCCGGGCAGGTTGACGGCGCGTGAGCTGTCCCAGTTGCCGACGTCCACCACTGTGCGGAACGACGGGCCGTTGGTCTGCAGGAAAGCAGAACAGGAATGAAACGGATTGGCATGGCGATGCGGTCTCCTCTCGGAGCCTGGAATGCCGGCGCAACCCGAGGTGGCAGCGGGCATCAGGCGTTCTCGTGGGTACGACAGATAGCCGCGAGTACGGACGATGGGAAAGGCAAGCTGACCGATCGGTGAAGCTGGATCTTGGGAATTGCCAGGAGAGCGATGCCTACCGATGAGCACATGGGCTCAGTATGCGGGCGCCAGCGCACTCGCGCCAATAACGCTTGTTGAGCCCCCCATTCCACCAAGGTATGACTGCCCGTGCGCGGATAGCGTCAGGCCAGTGTCTCGGGCCCGACCTTCCGCCGTACATTGGCCGCCAGCACGTGCCCCAGTTCGCCAGGGAAGATCGGTTTGGTGATGACGGATTGGTAGCCGGCCTCCTTGGCGGCCTTCAAACGGATCGGGTCCGCGAATGCCGTTACGGCGATGGCAGGTAGCTCAGTCATGCCGCTGGCCCGTACTGCGCGTACGAGCTGCATGCCGTCCATGCCGGGCATGGCCAGGTCGCTGACGAGCGCGTCGAACCGATGATCGACATCCTTCAGTACCTCGAGCGCCGCTGCGCCGCTCGAAACGGTCACCACTTCGGCGCCGTAGCGCTCGAGCATCAACGCAATCACGCCAAGCGACTCGGGGTTGTCATCCACCGCCAGCACGCGGATGCCGTCGAGTGCGGGCATGCCTGTCCCCGCGACGAGCCCTGGAATGTTCCCAGCCCCGTTGTCTGACGGTAATGCATGCAGTGGCAGGGAGACCGCCATGGTCGTGCCCTGATTGACGCCGCTGCTGGCTGCGGTGATACGGCCTCGGTGCAGCTCGACCAGCTGCTTGGCGATGGCCAGGCCCAGCCCCAGCCCGCCGTGACGACGCGTGCTCGACAGGTCGGCCTGCTGGAAGCGGTCGAAGACGTGTGGCAGAAAGGCCGGTTCGATGCCGATGCCCGTATCGCGCACGGTAACCACCACGCCCTCCGGGGCCGCGTGCACCGATAGCCGGATATGCCCGCCATCGGGCGTGAACTTGACGGCATTGGCCAGCAGGTTCCAGAACACCTGTTTCAGACGCCCGGCATCGCCCTGCAGCATGGGCACCGGCAGGTATTCCGTGTCGATGGTGATCTGCTTCATGCGCGCCATCGGCTCGATCGTTTCGCGGGCGCGCTCCAGCACATCGGCCAGATCCACCGGCCCGATCTCCAGGGGAACCTTGCCCGACAGGATGGCGGACATGTCGAGCAGGTCGTCGATCAGGTGAACCTGCGTGCGGGCACTGCGCTCGATGGCTTCGATACCGCGTTTGAACAAGCCTTCTTCGTAGGGGCGCATGTTCAGCAGCTGGGCCCAGCCCAGCACCGCGTTGAGCGGCGTGCGCAACTCGTGGCTCACGGTGGCGAGAAAATCGTCCTTCAGGCGGCTGGCGCGCTCGGCCTCTTCCCGCGCGAGCGATTCGACCTCGAGCAACTGCGCCCGGCGCGCTTCGGCCTGGCGGCGCTCGCTGATGTCGATGGCGGCGTTGGTCAGGCCGATGATCTCGCCTGTGTCGTCGCGCAATGGCATGACCACCACGTCGTACACGACCCGCTGCGTATGCCGCCGGCGGAAAGCGAACTCCACACGCGTGGGCGTTCCGCTGGCGATGACGCGCTGGCCCGCATCGGTCAATTGGGTCGCGGCGCGCCGACCGAATACCTCCCGCACGGTGCGGCCCAGCAGCTCTTCGGGCTGCAGGCCGAACACGGGGTTGTGCACCCACGTGAAATGCATCGTGTTGTCGACGTCATAGAGGGAGATGGGCGACGCCTGCAGCGCGGCCAACAGCCGTTGTTGCGACAGGCGCTGCTGCGTCTCTGCCAGGGCGCGGCGCTCTGCCCCGGCGCGGGCGCGCCGCAACTGCTCGCACAGCCCGCAGATGAGCAAGGCGCCCACGGCAAACACCACCATCTGACCGGGTGTGAGCGGCAGCGTGGCCGGCCACGTCTGCAGTGCTGCCAGGGCAAAGAACAGCGCTGCGTAGCAGGCGATGGCCACCATGCCCGGCCAGAAGCCGCCGTACCACGCGGCAATCGTCACCACCGGAAATGCGAGGTAGAAGGGCAGCCGGATGCCGCCAGCCGATTCCAGCAGCATGCGCGCCACCGTGCCGAGGGCAGCCGCTCCGATCGCCACCAGCCATGCGGACGGACGGATCGCCGGTGCGATTTCCAGCCCGGCGCCGCTGAACGGCCCAGGATCGGAGGCCGGATGGGCCTGGCTGCCACGATGCGCAGCGAGCTTATCCAACAGGCGGGGCGAATGGGGCAGCATGGACTTCACAATCGGGCGCGACAGGGCAGGGCGGCCAAAGGTGACTCAGCATACGAGCTGGCCGACAACGATGCCATCAGGGTTTGGCTGACATGCCTGCAAGACGGCGCCCCATTCTTGCCGGAGCCAGCAGTGACGCTGGTTCCACGGGTTACCCTCCCGAGGTGGGGTGCTCCTGATGGGCGTCGCGCAGGCGATTGCGGTGTGCCAGCTGGGGAAACAGCCGCATCCACATCACGACCACCAGCAGCGTGCCCAGGCCGCCCAGCACAACCGAGGCCACCGGCCCCAGCAGCCCGGCCAGCATGCCCGATTCGAACTCGCCCAACTGGTTGGATGCACCCACGAAAACAGAATTGACCGCGCTGACCCGACCACGCATGGCATCGGGCGTGTCGAGTTGCACCAGCGATGTCCGGATCACGACACTGATCATGTCGGATGCACCGAGCACTACCAGCGCCAGCATCGACAATGGCAGCCAGCGCGAGAGGCCGAACACCAGCGTCGCCAGGCCAAAACCCGCCACCGCTGCGAACATCACCCGGCCCACGTGCCGATCCAGCGGACGATGTGCGAGGAAGAGCGCCATGCCAAGCGCGCCCACGGCCGGCGCGGAACGGAGCAGCCCCAGCCCCCAGGCCCCTGTGCCGAGGATGTCGCGCGCATAGATCGGCAGCAGCGCCGTCGCCCCGCCCAGCAGCACGGCGAACAGGTCGAGCGAGATGGCGCCCAGCACCACCGGCCGCCCCTTGATGAAGGCGATGCCGGCAAACAGCGACTCCAGGCTCACCGGCGTACTGACCGGCGCGGCACGTTCCATGCGCACCAGTGCCAACAGGACATGGGCAAGCAGGAACAGCCCCGCTGCCGTGGCGTACACCACAGGAGCACCGGCCACGTAAAGGAAACCGCCCACCGCCGGCCCGAGGATGATGCCGGTCTGGCCCGCCGAGCTGGACAACGCGACAGCGCGCGGCAGCGCCTGGGGCGGCACCAGCGAGGGCAGCAGCGCTTGCAGCGTCGGCGTTTCGAATGCCCGCATCGCGCCGATCACGACCACGCAGAGGAAGATGGCCTGCACGCCGGCGTGGCCCGTCAGCGCTGTGGCGGACAGCGTCAGCGCCACCAGTGCCTCGATGGACTGGCACGTGCGCACCACGCGGCGCCGGTCGTAGCGATCGGCAATGTGCCCCGAGGCGAGCACCAGCATCACCGACGGCAGAAACTGCACGAGCCCGACCAGCCCGAGCACATAGGCGCTGCGTGTGAGGTCGTAGATCTGCCAGCCGACGGCCACCCCAAACATCTGGTACGCAAAGGTGGTGGACAGCCTCGCGAACCAGAACAGGCGGAAAGCCCCGTAGGAGAACGGCGTGTGCGACGGCGTTTGCGCGGGCGCGTGAGGAGTGGAAAGACCGGCGTCGCCAGACACGTTGAATGCGCGCCGGAAGCCGGCGATCTGCGAGATGGAATTGCGAAATGTCCACTATCGTAACGGAAGCAGGCCGCGCGCACGTGCCCGCCCAGGTATGACGCTTGCGAAACAGCCTGACCATGATTACAGGAGATTTCACCATGACCGCCAGCCGCCCCAAGTCAAAGGCCCGGTCGAACGCGGGCAAGGCCGTACCGCACCGCTGGTCGCACCACGTGATGGAAACGAGCGATGCACTCGATCTTGAGCCTGGCATCTTCCAATCACGCAATCCGGCGCGTATCGCCACGTCGCTCAAGGCCTCCGCCGAACGCAGCAGGCGGCGAAAGGGGACGGCATTTCAGTCGGCCATGTCGATGCTGACGTTCTATATCAACCGGGCCGGGCACAACCTGGGCGCCGGTCGACGGCACATTCTGGAGCGTGCCAAAGACGATCTGCGCGCCCAGTTCGGTCGCCCCGCCCGCCGAACCCGGAAGGCCCGCCATTGAGCGACGGCCGACCGGCGTGCTCACAGGGTCAGCATCACACTGAGCAACTGGCGGGCGACGGCCTTGTAGTCGCCCTGCGGAGAATAGGTCGAAAGCGTCTTGCCCCGATATTTGACCGTCACGATGCCGTTGCGGGCGGAATAGGTCGCCTCGATGCGGCGGTCACCCCGGTCGATATGAAAGGCAATGGTCTGCGCCACCAGCCGGGATGTTTCTGCGGCAGCAGGCAGGACGGAAGCCGGTCGCGCCGGCAGCGGCGAGGACAGGGCGGATGCTGGTGGCTCGGGGTGGCGCATGGCGCTTCCTCTTGGCGAACGGGTTGGCGAGACCAACGCAGGTTCCGTACCAGCCTCGACCGTTGCCCGGCGGCAGCGGGTCCGCCCGAAAAGTGGCACCTTGGCGATGGCACGGGCGCAGGGTCTGACGTCGTGCGTCGTTTCGCTGACAAGGTTTGTCAATTTTGTAAACGCAATTAACCGCCAGGCATCTGGAGCGCCAATCAAAATTGAGCTATCAGGGTCGGGGCGGAAGTGCCATGCTGATATGTGACGCGGCACTCGCAGCTTGCGGGTGCCTCCGCCGACGTTCCCACCATGCCAACAAGGAGGCGATATGGGTTCCCACACCTACAAGATGATCGAGCTGGTCGGCTCGTCACCGGAGTCGAGCGACGCAGCCATCCGCAACGCGATCGCGCGCGCCAGCGACACGCTCAAGTATCTCGACTGGTTCGAAGTCATGGAGACGCGCGGCCATCTGGTCGACGGCAAGATCGCCCATTGGCAGGTGACGCTCAAGGTGGGGATGCGGTTGGAAACGCTGGAGAGCGAAAAGCCCGCCGGGAAGAAGAAGGGAAAATAGCGGCATAAAAAAAGGCGGCCTCGAATTTCTCCGGGCCGCCTTTTCTGTGTGGACTGCGTGATTCGTTACTGCGATTGCGACTGCGAGAAGTCCAGCGCGTTCGTCAGGTCACCCATCGGCTTGTTGCCGTTGGCAATGAGCGCTGCGTCGCGCTGCTTGATGCCGGGCAGCGTCGGCAGGGCGAAGCGGTGCGTGATCAGGCGCAGCACCGAAGCCGTGTCGTACTGGGTGTGGTCAATGAAGCCCTTCTTGGCAAACGGCGAGACAACGATCGCCGGGATACGCGTGCCCGGGCCCCAGCGGTCTGCCTTCGGCACCGTGGCGTGGTCGTAGAAGCCACCGTTTTCGTCATACGTCACGACGATCACCATGTTCTTCCACTGCGGGCTCTTCTGCAGCTGGGCGATCACGTTGGCGATGTGCGCATCGCCGTCGGCCACGTTGGCGTAGCCCGGGTGCTGGTTCAGGTTGCCCTGCGGCTTGTAGAACGTGACCGGGGGCAGCGTGCCGGCGGCGGCATCCTGCAGGAAGGCGGCGTCGTAGTCCTTCAGGTGGGCTGCACGTTCAGCGGCACCGCTGGCGGTAGCCGGATCGAAGCGGCTGAAGTAGTTGAACGGCTGGTGGTGCGGCTGGAACTGGATCGTGCCCGAGTAGATCACGCTGCGCGTGGTGTTCGATGCGTCGGCCAGGGCAGCATTCCAGGCGCCGGCGTACCAGGCCCAGTTCACGCCCTTGGCGGTCAGCAGATCACCGATGTTGGTGCTCGACTGCGTCGGCATGGTCGTCGCCTTGGTCGGGTCGGCGTAGGCCGGATTGCTGCTGGCAACGGCATTGCCCGACGGCTGGTACGGCGGCTGCATCGTGTTGACGGCGTACGCGTTGCCGTTGCTGTCGACCGGCGTCAGGTTGCCGTCCTTCGTGCCGCTGGTGTACGACGTCGGTGCGCCAGCCATGACCGAGCTTGCGCTCGGCACCAGCGTCGGGTTGCCGTTGGCGTCGGTCTTGACCGATGCGATGAGGCCCGCAGCCGGCGAGCTGGCTGCGTTCGGATAGACCGGCGCGCAGGCGCAGATCAGGTACTGGTGGTTCAGGAACGAGCCGCCGAAGGCGCCCATGAAGAAGTTGTCCGCCAGCGTGTATTGCTTGGCGATGTTCCACATGGCCATCTTGCTGCCGTCGTAGTAGCCCATCGTCAGGCCGCCGGCATCGGCATACGCGGCGAACATGTCGTTCTTGCCGCCGTTGATCTGCATCTGGTTCTGATAGAAGCGGTGCCACAGGTCGCGCGTGACCACCGATTGCGGCACGACGATGCCCGTGCCGTTCACGCCGGCCGGATCGTCGATCTGGAACATCTTGTTGGCCCAGCCCGTGGTCTGCGCTTGCGTCACCGTCACGCTCTGGCCGGCGGCGGTCAGACCGCCCCAGGTCGGCGGCAGCGTCGGCAGCACGGAGCCGTCGAAGTCCTTCTGCGCCACGGCAGTGCCCGTGGACGTCGGGTTCACCCCCGGAATGCCGTTGGCCCCCGGGAACAGACCATACAGGTTGTCGAAGCCACGGTTTTCGGCGTAGATCACCACGATGGTCTTGACGTTGTCGGTCAGCGCCATGCGCTTGCTCACGCCGTCGCGGATGCTCTTGCCAATATCACCGCCATCGGCCACGGCGTCGGCGATCTGGTCGATCTCCTCGTCGATCTCGGCTTGCAGCGCGGCCTTGGTGTTGGCGTCGCTTTCCTTGTTGTGGTCTTCGAGCAGCTTGTCGACGGTCACGCCCAGGCGGGTGGCCAGGGCCGTCTTCGCGGCGTTGATGTCGCCGCCATTGGTGTCCATCAGGGCCGCCAGTTCGGTCGAGATGGCGCTGACGACGCCAGCGGCACCTGCCGGCGCGCGGAACACCAGCGGGCGCGTGATCGCGTTGTGGGCGCCCGTGGCCGGGTCGTTGCGGAAGGCGTCCGTGCCGATTTCCACCGTGACGGGACCCGAGCCGGCCAGCGTGTAGGCGCCGTTGGCATCGGTGTACGTGCTGGTTTCATCTGCGTCGCACTTGCCGTTGTTGTTGGCATCGATGCAGACCTTGGCATGTTCGAAATAGCTGCCGGTCACGACGCCCGAGGTGGACGCGGAGGCGCTGCTGTTCGAATCGCTGCCGCCACAGGCGGACATGCTGGCCGCGACCAATGCGGTCAGCGGCAGAAGACGGAACGCTCGGCTCATGATTTCCCTGGATTGTTGTGTGGGGTACGAAAGCGAGCCGGAGTCTGTGCCTCCTGTGTGACAAGCTGATGATGGAAGCGCGTGCGCGGTGCGGGTCTCGGCGAGGCTGGCGGTCATCATCGTCGCGAGGACGAGCGCCGGTCCCCCAAAACGTCTCAAGGCATTGCTCACCATGCGGCCTCTCCGAGGGCTGATATGACGCGCGTCTGACGACATCAAACTGTCATGTGCGCCATGCTACCTTGCAAGGCTCCCATCATCGCGCCGATTGTCGATGTCCCGCCCCCTGTCAGTAGCTGTGCTTCACCTGATTGCCATGTCGACACTCGTGTTGGGCATGGCCGCATGCGGACGCGTGGAGCCCTCGACCGCGCAGGCGGCGACCGCAGTGCATGCCTCCGCGCCGGCGCCCGAGCGGGCGGCAGCCTCGGCACCTGTGGCGCCCGCCTATGAGAAGGCCTTCTACACCATGATGGCGGAGCGCCGCCCCTCGGTGCCTGCCATGGCAGCCCTGGGCAAGGCGCTGTTCTTCGACCCGTCGCTGTCCGCCTCGGGCAAGCAGGCGTGCGCAAGCTGCCATAGCCCCACGCACGCCTATGGCCCGCCGAATGATCTGGCGGTGCAACTCGGCGGCCCGGGGATGAACAAGACCGGCGTGCGCGCTGCGCCGTCACTGCGCTACCTGCAGAAGGTGCCCGCGTTCTCGGAGCACTTCTACGACAGCGACGGCAACGATTCCGAAGATCAGGGACCGACCGGTGGCTACACGTGGGACGGGCGGGTTTCGTCGACGCACGAACAGGCGCGCATTCCGCTGCTGTCTGCGCACGAGATGGCCAATGGCACGCCCGCCAACGTCGTCGCCAGGCTGCGCAACAGCCGCCACGCGCAGACGTTCCGCGAGGTGTTCGGCAAGGACATCCTCGACAATGAAGACATCGCCTTCCGGGCGGCGCTGATGGTGCTCGAAGTCTTTCAGGAGACGCCGTCGGAGTTCTATCCGTACGACAGCAAGTACGACGCCTTCCTGCGCAAGCAGGTCAAGCTGTCGGCACAGGAAATGCGCGGCCTGCGGCTGTTCAACGATCCCGCCAAGGGCAACTGTGCCTCGTGCCACATCAGCGCCATCAAGCAGGACGGCGCGTTCCCGGCCTTCACCGATTTCGGCCACATCGCCGTGGGCGTCCCGCGCAACCGGTCACTGGCCGCCAATGCCGATCCGGCATTCTTCGATCTCGGCCTGTGCGGGCCCGACCGGACCGACTTGAAAGACCACCCTGAATACTGCGGCCGGTTCCGCACGCCGTCCCTGCGCAACGTGGCATTGCGCCAGGCCTTCTTCCACAACGGGGTCATCCACTCCCTGGAAGATGCGGTGCGCTTTTACGCCCAGCGCGATACCCAGCCGCAAAAGTGGTATCCGCGCCGCGCTGATGGCACCGTCGACAAGTTCGACGATCTGCCCGTGCAGTATCGCGCCAACGTCAACATGGAGCGGCCGTTTGGCGGCAAGCCAGGCGGCAAGCCGGCGCTTTCCGACGCCGACGTGCGCGACATCGTCGCCTTCCTCAGGACGCTGACCGACGGCTACCGGCCCCTGCGCGTTGCCCGGCGCTGAGCGCACTGGCCCGTTTGTTGCAATGCTTCACACGGGCCCGCGAGAGGCCGCGCGTGCACTGCGGTTATCATCAGCGGATTGTCTTTCTGCAGTCCCTGACTCCCAACTATGACCTGGCTTGCTGACCCGTCCATCTGGATCGGCCTGTTCACCCTGGTGGTGCTCGAGATCGTTCTCGGCATCGACAACCTCGTCTTCATCGCCATTCTGGTCAACAAGCTGCCACCTGCGTTGCGCGACCGCGCGCGCATGATCGGGCTGGGGCTGGCGCTGGCGATGCGGATGGTGCTGCTCTCGGCCATGTCGTGGCTGATCACGCTCACCAAGCCGCTGCTGACGGTGGGGCCGGTCGAGCTGTCGGGGCGTTCGATCATCCTGCTGCTGGGCGGCTTCTTCCTGCTGTTCAAGGCCACATCGGAACTGCACGAGCGCCTCGACGGCCAGCCGCACGACGACAGCCATGGCAGCGGTCACGGCAAGTTCTGGAACGTGATCGCCCAGGTGGTGATCCTGGACGCGGTGTTCTCGCTCGACTCGGTGATCACCGCCGTGGGCATGGTCAACGATCTGCCGGTGATGATGACCGCGGTGGTCATCGCCATGGGCGCCATGCTGTTTGCGTCGCGCCCGCTGACGGCGTTCGTCAATGCGCACCGCACGGTGGTGGTGCTGTGCCTGAGCTTCCTGCTGATGATCGGCTTCTCGCTCGTGGCCGAGGGTTTTGGCTTCCATATTCCGAAGGGCTATCTGTATGCGGCCATCGGCTTCTCGATCCTGATCGAGTTCTTCAACCAGGTGGCGCAACAGAATGCCGTGCGCTACGAGCGCCGCCGTCCGCTGCGCGAGCGTACCGCCGATGCGGTGCTGAGCCTGTTGGGTGACCAGCGTGGCACGCCGGCCAGTGACGAGTCACAGGAAGCCGCTGCACACGAGCCGGGCCACGCGGCTCCTGAAACGCTGTTCCGACCCGAAGAGCGCAGCATGGTCAGCGGCGTGCTGGATCTGGCCGAGCGTTCTGTGCGCTCGGTCATGACACCCCGCCACGACATTTCATGGGTCGATCTGCTGGCCGATCCGTCCGTCACGCGCAAGTTGCTGCTTGCCGTGCCGCACAACCAGTTTCCGGTCTGCCGTGGTGGCCTGGACGACCTGGTCGGCGTGGCCCGCGCCAAGGATCTGATGGGCGACCTCGACACGCGCGGGGCCATTGACGTGGAGCGCTCCGTCAAGCCGGCGCTCAAGGTCTCCGAGGGCGTCGGTATCCTGCGCCTGATGGACCAGCTCAAGCGTGCGCGTGGGCGCATGCTGGTGGTGACCGATCCGCTGGATGTGATACAGGGCGTGGTCACCCCCATCGATGTCCTCGAAGCCATCGCCGGTGAATTTCCTGACGAGGACGAGCGCCCCGGCGTGGTCGAGGTGAGCGACGGCTGCTGGGAAGTGGCCGGCGAGGCAGACCTGCGCCAGCTCGAGGATGTCCTGCATGTCGATTGGCTGCTCGATGAAGCAGGCGGTGCGACGAGCCTTGGCGGCTATCTGTTCAACCAGTGGGACCGGCTGCCCGAGGTGGGCGACACGCTGGTGCGCCACGACCTGCGCTTCGCCATCCTCGAGGCGGGCAGCCGGCGCATCGTGCGCGTGCGCATCGAGCGCATGGAAGACGTGACGGCGCCCGACGCCGAAGCCTAAGACGCCGACGAGGCTGGCGCGCGGGCCGGCGGTCGTGTGCCTGCCAGCCCCATGCTGAGCACCGCCGCCAGCACGCAGGCAATGCCGCCCGCCTGCCTGAGGTTGATCGACTCGCCAAGCAGCGTGGCCGCAAACACGATGGCAGCCACCGGTGCCAGCGCGGTGAACAGTGATGCTTCGGCGCCGCTCACGCGTGCCGAGCCCGCATACCAGAGGACGAAGCCGCCGACGGTCGGCACGATCGCGTAGTAGAGGACGGCACCCACCGCGTGGGTGAGTTCGGCTGAGGCGTGAAGTTGCCACGGCGCCTCCCACAGTGCGGGCAACACCGCTGCCAGAAGGCCGAAGGCGCTCATCAACGTCGACAGGGCCAGCGGCGGCACCGGCGTGTGCAGCCGCTTGTTGAGCAGGATGAAGAGGCCCTCGCACCCGACCGCGCCAACCACGAGCAGGTTGCCCAGCCATGGCTGAGCGCCATCGCCTCCCGGCTGGAAGGCAATCGCCAGCACCCCAGCGGTGGCCAGCGCAATCGACCCCAGCACGGCGCGTCCAGGCCGCTCGCCCAGCACGACGATGGCGATGAGCGCGGATACCACCGGCAGCGTGCCGATGATCACGCCTGCATCCGCCGCCGAAGTGTGCCGCAGCCCCGAGATCAACAGCGTCGTATAACCCACGCTGCCGGCAGCCGCCTGCAAGAACAACAACCCCCAGCCGCTGCGCGCCAGTAGGGGCCAGCGGGTGCGCGTCGCGCGCATGGCAATGAGGAAGAGCGGAAGCGCCACCGCAAAGCGCAATGCCGTCGCCGTGAAAGGCGGCAGGCCCGCAGCGATGATCTTGCTGGCGGCAACGGTGCTCCCCACCAGAATCATCGCCATCGCAAGGTAAAGGCAGCCTTCGAACCGTCTGGACATATCGGATCCTGCGTCTGTGAAAGCCATGCAGGATGGCCGCATGCAACGGCGGCGTCTTGAACGAAATTGCAGCGGGCGGTGTCTAGCCGATCGTGACCGCGGCGGCCACCATCCCTGGCGATACGCCGTACTTGCGTACGAATTGCCGGGTCATGTGGCTTTGGTCGGCAAAACCACATGCGGCAGCCGCCTCTGCCAGCGGCAGACCCCGGGCGATGAGGCGGCGCGCCAAGGCAAGTCGGCGCTGTAGCTGGTAGGCGTGTGGCGTCAGGCCGGTCGCGCGGGTAAAGCCGCGCAGCACCTGGAAACGACTCAGGCCTGTTTCGCGCGCGAGGTCCAGGAGCGAAACCGTGGCGGCCGGGTCATCGTCGATCCGGGTCCGGGCCAACCGGATGGCGTCAGGGGCCTCGTCGGCGCGGTGGCCAGCCGGATGCAGCGCATCGGCCAGGACCGAGAGCAGCAACTGCTCGCGCAGCAGGGCAGCGTGCGGCGCAGGCGGTGCGGTCATCTGGACGAAGAGCTGGCTCACGCGCCGCGCCAGGCTGGCGTCTTGCGTCACAGGGCGGTCGAATTCGGCGTCGCGGCGACCCGGGTGCATGTCGCACGCCAACTCAGCGACCCTTTCCGGATCGAGGTACAGCATGCGCCATGCGCGGCCCGACTCGCCAAGGGGCGCGCCATCATGCACCTCGCCCGCGTTGACGGTAATGACATCGCCTGCCTGCGCCTCCACCATGCCGCGCCCGCTCAAGGATCTCTGCGCGCCGCGATCGACGATGCCGATGCCGGACTGCTCATGTGTGTGACGCGGGAAGGCGTGGTGGGAATCGGCCGCGACGGCTTCGACGCCGCGCATGGCGCAGGGGTGCATCGAGAACGCTGGGCGGGTCGGCCGATTGGGCAAGGCGGTTCTCCTGGGGCAGGGCGAGCCGGCAGCATAACGCGCTTTGCGGCTGATGCAGGGCCCGTATGAACACGTGCGTTCGCGGTGGGTGACGACGCCCCGACATGCGTTCTTCGCATTTCACTCATTTTCTGGCGGGCCGCGATTGCTATCCTCGAAGCCTCCCGCTCGCGCCCTGCCGCTAAGATGTCGCCAAGCCCAGCGCCCGGCCGCGCGGGGAGCATCCCCGCAGACGCGGGCGACAGGCTGTTTCCATCGATCCATGCGTCCGTCTTTCGGCATCACCTCCAAGCTGTTCATTGCGCTGTTTACGCTGAGCATTGTCGTGGCGCTCGCCATGGGCGCGGCGGTGCGCTGGCGTTTCGACGCCAACTTTCTCGATTACGTGAACGCACGCGAGGCGGAGCGCCTGGCCGCGCTCGCTCCGGGCGTCGAAGCCGCCTATGCCCAGCACGGCAGTTGGGATTTTCTGCGCAACGATCCTGCCGCGTGGTTTCGGCTGCTGCGCCGCGAGGGCGCGCGTGCCCGCGCCAGCGGCATGGGCGCAGACCGCTTCGATCCGCCGCCAGGCCACCGCTTCGAGCCGCGCACGCCGGGCGCGGGCCAAGAGATGCCGCCGCCGGGCCCGCCGCGTGCGGGCAGCCTGGCGCCGCACCCGCCCGGCGAGCCGCCGCCGCATTCGCCGATCTGGCTTCTGGATGCCGCGCGCACGCCGATCATGGGCGACGGGCCGCCCCCGGGGCGACATGCGCAGTGGCGCGCGTTACATCACGACGGCCAGACCGTCGGGTGGCTGGCGATACCTCCGCGCCTGCGCGTGCCGGAAGGTGCCGACCAGGCGTTTCAGGCCCAGCAGTTGCGCGCGACGTGGATCATTGCCGGGCTGTCTGTCCTGCTGGCCGCACTGGTGGCCGTCCTGCTTGCGCGCGGCCTGCTGGCGCCGATGCGCCGGCTGACCGACGCCGCCCGCCGCATGGCCGACGGCGACTATGCCACCCGTGTCGACGTGCAGACGCGCGATGAACTCGGCGGGCTGGCGGCCGACTTCAATCATCTTGCTGCCTCGCTGGAAGCCAATCAGAAGATGCGCCGCCAGCTCACCGCGGATATTTCCCACGAGCTGCGCACGCCGCTGGCCGTTCTGCGCGGCGAACTGGAAGCGCTGGAAGACGGCGTGCGGCCATTGACGGCGACGTCGCTCGCCTCGCTGCAGGCCGAGGTGTCGACGCTCAGCAAGCTCATCGATGACTTGTACGAGCTGTCGCTGGCCGACGTCGGCGCGCTGGCCTTTCACATGGCGCCGCTGGACCTGGCCGATACCGTGTGCGGTGCCGCGCAAGGCTTTACGCCGCGCCTGATGGAAAAGGGCATCGCGTTGCAGCTGGACCTGCCCGGCGCCCCGTCGCGCGCAGCGCTGGTGCGCGGCGACCCGCAGCGCCTGCGTCAGGTCATGCAGAACCTGCTGGAGAACACGCTGCGCTATACCGACACGGGAGGGACGCTGCGCGTGCACCTCCACCAGCGTGGCGCCTGGCAGCAGATTGACGTGCAGGACAGCGCGCCGGGCGTGCCGGAAGCGATGCTGCCGCGCATTTTCGATCGGCTGTTCCGCGTCGATGCGTCGCGCGGCCGTGCGCACGGAGGGGCCGGGCTGGGCCTGAGCCTCTGCCAGACCATCGTCGCCGCGCACGGCGGCACCATCGAAGCCAGGCCCTCGCCGCTGGGCGGACTCTGGATCGCCATCCGCCTGCCTATCCTTGACCCGCTTGCCGACCATGATCCTCATCATTGAAGACGAACCCAAGCTGGCCGCGCTGATGACTGACTACCTGCGCGCCGCCCACTATGAAACCGAATGGCTGGCCGAAGGCACGCACGCCGTCCAGCGCATCCGCGAGGCGACGCCCGAGCTGGTCGTGCTCGACCTGATGCTGCCGGGCAAGGACGGTCTTGAAATCTGCCGCGAAGTGCGGGCCTTCAGCGAGGTGCCCATCGTCATGGTGACCGCGCGTGTGGAAGAGATCGACCGCCTGCTCGGCCTGGAGCTGGGTGCCGACGACTACATCTGCAAGCCGTTCAGCCCGCGTGAACTGGTGGCGCGCATCAAGACCATCCTGCGCCGTGCGCAACGTGGCGGCGGCGCGACGGAAAGTGCGCTGGTGATCGACACCGGGGGCTACTCCGCCACACTGCGCGGCCAGCGTCTGGACCTCACCCCGGTGGAGTTCCGCCTGCTTGCCGCGCTGGCCGCCGCGCCGGGCCGCATCCTCTCGCGCGCCAACCTGCTGGAGCAGATCTACGACGACCATCGCATCGTCACCGACCGCACGGTCGACACGCATGTCAAGAACCTGCGCCGCAAGATGGAGCAGCTCAGCCCAGGCACCGACATGATCCATTCGGTGTACGGCATGGGCTATCGGCTCGACGCCTGACGGCTGTGGCTCCGATGATGCTCCGCCAGGTTGGCGACGTTCAGGAAAACTCCTTCGTTTGCCCACCTTCGGTGCGCGCTTGGTGGCTACAGTGACCCCATGGCCGGGTTGTCCGGCCGACGCTTTTTACAGGAGCCAGATCATGATTGCTGTCACAACTCGCCGCCTGGCCACCATTGGAGCCGGGCTCCTGCTCTCCTGCGCCGCGCTCGCGCAGACAGCGGCCCCGGACGCTGCACCGCTGTCACCCATGCCGCGTGGTCCGGGCATGATGGGGCGCGGTGCGGGGCAGATGGGGCCGATCGGGCCGCACGGAATGGGCCCCCATCACGGAGGCGCGAACTTTCTGCGTGGCCTGAATCTGACCGAAGCGCAGCGCGACAAGATTTTCGCGATTGAATACGCACAGATGCCCGAGGCACGCGAACAGCGCAAGGCCATCGACCACGCCCGCCGCGATCTGCGCGCGATGGTGGTGTCGGGCCAGTATGACGAGGCGCGCGCGCATGCTCTGACAGACGCCCTTGGCCGCGCCGTTGCCCGCGAGGCGCAATTGCGCGCTCAGGCAGGCGCGAAGATCATGCAGGTGCTCACGCCGGAACAGCGCAGGCAGGTGGGCGAGCGCGAAGCCGCGCACGTGGCAGAACTCGACCGCGTAGACGGCGCGCCGGACCTCGTGCCGATGTAAGACTGCTCTCGTCGCTACCGGTAGACCACCACCGGAATGCTTGCGTACGTCAGGACCTTGCGCGTCTCGTTGCCGATCAGCAAGCGGCCCATCAGGCTGCGGTGCCCGTGCGATGCCATGAAGATGACGTCGCACGCGTGCCGCTTGGCCGCATCAAGGATGCCGAGGTAGGGCTCCGGAAACTGCGTCACATCGCTGTCGAACTGGATGCCTTCTTCCTGCGCGCGCTGTGCGATGCGCTCGATGCAATCCTTGGCATGCCCTTGCACCTGTTCCATGTAGTGCGCGTGCGGACACTCCCCCACGCCCCCCGAATAGGCCATGCTGGGAAATTCTTCGATGCAGTTGTAGGCGGTCAGGCGACACCCCGTGGCGCGTGCGAGCTTGAGGGCGCCCTCAATGGACTTGCGGCATTGCTCGGAGCCGTCGGTGGGCAGCAGGATATGGGTGAACATGGCGCTCTCCATGGGGAACCCACCTCCAAGTTACTGCGCAGGACTGCGTGCTTCCATCGTGGAAAACGCTAGGGCCCATGCGGCTTTTCAGCCGAATGCTGACGTACGATCGTTCGTTTTTTCTGACGCGGGCAGCGGGCAGATCAGCTGGCCTGCCAGGCCTGCCGGTAGCGTGACGGCGACGCGCCCAGTTGCATGGCGAAGCGCCGCGCGAAGTGGCTCCCGCTGGCAAAGCCGCAGCGCTCAGCCACCGTTGCCAGTGGCAGCGCGGTCGTGCGAAGGAGGTCTTGCGCGCGTGCGACGCGGCGCTGCATGACCCACTCGTAAGGCGCTACCCCGAACGACGCGCGAAACATGCGCGCGAAATGAAACTCGGACAGGTTCGCTTCTGCTGCCAGCTGCCCCAGGGCGAGCGGCAGATGCAGCTCGGCCTCGATCTGCGCGGCAATGCGTCTGCACACATGCGGTGCGAGCCCGCCTCGTACCGGCAGCGCGCGGGTGCGGCCCTGGGTCTGCACGAGGTATGACAACGTGTCATTGGCCAGCGCGTTGGCGCGCATGCGGTCGTCCAGGTCGGTCCAGTCGAGCTGGGCAATGCGCATACACGCCTGCGCAAGATGGGGATCTTCGATGAATGTGCGGTCGTGCAGGGTGAAGAGGCGCGGCTCGGCGTCCAGCAGGCGCACGGCGTGTCCGGCCAGCGCGTCGGGCGCGAAATACAGGTGCACGAAGCGCATCGGCTGTTCGATCACCCACGCGGATTGGTGCTCCGCCGGCAGCATGCACACGCGGCCGGGCGCGCCGAACAGGTGTGGCAGGTCTTGCCGGTGCGTGGTGTAGCCGCCCTGCAGGTAGACCGACAGCGTGTGGTGCCCCGGCTGGGCGTAGCGTGCCTCGTCGTGCTCGTTGCGCCAGACGGCGGCGGTGACGCCATCGCCCAGGTTGGCAACGCGCTCCAGGCTCGCGCGCGAGCCGCGGGCCAGCGTACCGAAGACGCTGGCGTCTGCGGTGACGCGGGGATCAGGCGATGAAGAATGGGGAGCGGGGCGCACGGGACCATGTTACCAACGATGGCGCCGCGGAGGGTGGCTGCGCAGGACGGCTATCCGGTGCAAAGCTGACGTGCGACCGCGCCTGCCAGGCCCACGCCGTCCACGCGGTGCCAGGCGGCATCGTTGGCCAACTGCTTTTCGGCGACGGTCATGGCACCCAGGTAGAGCTTGGCGCGCGACACCGAAAACTGGTGGCTGCGGCAGTCGACGGTGTAGAGGAAATCGGCCATGTCGCCCCGGAAGGCGCCGAACATGCGCTGCAGGGAACGCATGCCTTCGCGGTTGGAGGCCTCCACGCGAACCCAAGCGCTCACCGGGCCGCTGGGCATGCGCTGGATGCTGCTGGCGTCGAGCGAGGCGATGCTGTCCGGTTGATCGGGCAGTGCGATCCAGCGCTCGGCGCCGGTGGCCGTCGTGGCGAGACAGATGAACAACGCGGCGATCGTCAGGCGGGACATTGCCGTCATCGCGTCTTGCCCGTGCTATTGCCGTTGCCCGGCACGGGAATGGCAATCGAGTCGGAGTGGCTGCAGGCCATCGTCACGCCCGCTTTATCGACGTCGACCAGCACTGCGCCGGGCTTGTCCCGGTTGCTGGGCGTACCGGCCAGGCTGCCCGACAGGCGCTGCATGATGCTTTCGCAGGTGGGGGTCTTCGCTGCCTTGGGCGACGGGGCGACTGCCGGTCCAGCGGGCACTGCGACGGCGCGAGTGCCGGCCGATGTGGTGGGTGGCGTGGCTGCGCGGGCTTGCTGCAGGGCTTCGAGCGCGGCAAGCAGGGCCGCTGCAACGCACCGGCGCGAAGTGCGCCGCAAGACCGGCGCGCACCACAGGCAGGAAAGGAAGGACAGAGACGGCATGACAGTCAATGCATGGGCATTCGGATGCGCCTGAGGATACACGTTGTGCAGGCATGCGCTTCGGCAGTAACGGTACATCGTCCTCGAACTTGACGGAGGAATCTGCCGCATCCAGCACCTCGGGTGATTTTCCCTGCGCATGATTGATTCGTTTGGCCGACATAATCCGCATGCGTGGAACATTCTGGCCAGAACGCCTACCAACCAATATGCCGGGGCGATTTTCAATATTGACGCGATCCTGCAAGACGGGTTGCGCCAGGGCTCGAAGACGCAGGCGGGAACAGCAGAAGAAGGGTCAGTGAAGTGTCATAAAGAGGGTGGGCGGAAAATCAATTGGGATGGAATACCCGGTCTTTTCCGCCCTTTGTTTTTTTGCGCAGGACACTATGATTCAGAACATGGAAGTCGTGCCGAGGCAGTCATGCATCGGGCGCTTCGTGGGTCGGTTCTCCTCTCTGGAACAGATCGACACGGTCCAGAGACTTCGACCCGCGCCTCGTCAACTGAGCGCGGGTTTTTCTTTTTTTCACGGCCGTCATGCACCGACGGCGCAAGCGATACGTCAGCGAGTGGCGTCTAGTGCTCTTCAGTTTTTCGCCAGCGCGCCGTTGTGGAAGGGGTCGAAGCGTGTAGTCTGCGCATTCTGATGCCGTCGCTGACCAAGCAAGCGTACCCCGATGACCCGTTTCCATCCGGACGATGCCGGAGCTTTTTCTGTTGACGCTGCGTTGCCGCTCGAACCCGAGTCACGGCCTGCGGCGTCTCCGGCTATGGCCGTGGCAAAGCCGGCAGGTACGGATTTCAGCGCGCTGGCAAGGCTGTCGTCCGATGCCATATTGCTGACGGTGGAGGGGCGGGTCGTGTGCGCCAACCCGGCGGCGGCACGCTTGATGAATGCCCAAGATCCCGCGCAACTGGTCGGTGCGCAGTTCGCAGGCCTGATCCACCCGGACGACGTCCCGCAGGCCCTGCCGCGCGTGGCGCGGATGGTGAGCGGCGCCCAGCCCGCCGAACCCGTCGAGCATCGCGTGGTGCGGGCTGACTACACGCACGTGCTGGTTGAAACGGTTGCCGCAGCCTGCGAGCATGACGGCCAGCCGGCCGTGATGCTGGTCTTGCACGCAGCCGGCTCCCGGCACGCGCTGGAACGCCACGCCGTGCAGGCGCGCGCGGAGGCGTTGCACGCACGCCGTCTGCTTGCCTCGGAGAACGCCGTGCTTGCGCAACTTGCTTCCAACGCGACGCTCTCGACCGTGCTGCGCCACCTGTGCCTCTACGTCGAGCAGGTCTATCCGAATGCCATGTCGGCAGTGCTGCTGCTGGATGCGGACAGCCAGACGCTGCGCGTCGCCGCAGCGCCGACATTGCCCGCTTCCTATGCCGCCACGCTGGAGGGCACCCCCATCGGCCCGGATGCCGGTGCGTGCGGCTGCGCCGTCTACCTCGGCGACACGGTGGTGATCGACAACATCGCCACCGACCCGCGCTGGCACCACGAGCGCACGGCGGCGCTGGCCGCCGGTTTTGCTGCTGCGTGGGCATTCCCGATCCGCTCGTCGCGCGGTGACAAGCTCGGGGTGCTGGCGCTCTTCTATCGCCAGCCCTGCGTGCCGGGCGAAGAGGAGCAGCATTTCCTGGACGATGTCACCCACCTGGCGGGCGTCGCCATCCAGAAGGACACCATCGAGCGGGGCCTGGCCGAGAGCGAGGAGCGTTATCGACTCGCGATTTCGCACCTGCACGAGGGGGTATTGATCCAGTCTCCGGATGGCGTGGTGCAGGCGGCCAATGCCAGTGCGGAGCGCATCCTGCGCCTGCGTCCGGGCCAGTTGGTCGGACGCAACCGCCTTGATGCCATCCAGCGCGTGGTGGATGAGGACGGCAAGGAAGTGACGTTGAACATGATGCCGTCCGGCGTTGTGTTGCGCACGGGCGAGCCCATCTTCGGCCGCGTCTACGGACTGCTGCTCAAGACCGGCGAACTCGTCTGGATACGACAGAACATCATCCCGATCCGCCGTCACGGCGAGCCGGTGCCGAGCAGCGTCATGCTGTCGTTTGCCGACATCACCGACATCAAGCGCGCCGAGCAGCGCCTGCGCCATCTGGCAGCGCATGATCCGCTGACGGGGCTGACCAACCGCAGCTTCTTCATTGCGCATCTGGACAGCGCGATCGAGCGCGCCCGCGACGAGAGCCGCGAGCTGGCGCTGTTCTTCCTCGATCTGGACCGCTTCAAGAGCGTCAACGACACTGCGGGCCATTCCTGCGGCGATACGCTGCTGCAGAGTGCCGCCGCGCGCCTGACCGACTGCATCGGGCCCGGCGACGTGATTGCGCGCCTGGGCGGCGACGAGTTCGTCATCCTGATCGAGCAGCGCGTCGAGGGCAAGCGCATCGCCCTGCTGGCCGAACATCTGCTGCAGTCCATGCGTGAGCCGTTCGACACGGTCAACGGGCGCTATTACCTGGGGGTATCGGTGGGTGTGGCGCTGTATCCGCACGACGGCATCTCGGGGTCCGACCTGCTGCGTTCGGCCGATGCCGCCATGTACCGTGCCAAGCAGAACGGCCGCAACCGCGCGCAGTTCTACACGGCAGAGCTCAACGCCCGCCTGCAACGCCGCTACCTGCTGGAGAACGCGCTGCGCGACGCACGCGACAACAACGAACTGCAACTCGTCTACCAGCCCAAATACGACCTCGCCAGCCACCGCATCGTCGGCGCCGAGGCGCTGCTGCGCTGGAACAGCGCCAAGCTGGGCGCCATCTCGCCGGTGGAGTTCATCCCGGTGGCGGAAGAGACCGGCCTGATCGTGCCGATCGGCGAATGGGTGCTGCGGCGCGCCTGTGAGCAGGCCGTGGTGTGGTACGAAGCGCTCGGCTATGACTTCCGCATGGCGGTCAATCTGTCTGCGCGCCAGTTCCAGGCTGGCGACGTGGTGCCGATGATCGAGCAGACGCTGGCCGACACCGGCTTGCCGCCGACGGCGCTCGAAGTGGAAATCACGGAAAGCCTGCTGATGGGCGGAGCGGACGAAGTTCGCCCGATGTTCGACGCGCTCACGGCGCAGGGCATCCGCATCTCCATCGATGACTTCGGCACGGGATACTCGTCGCTGTCGTACCTGCAGCGCTTCCCGATCAGCAACGTCAAGATCGATCGCTCGTTCATCACCGGCATCCCGGGCGACCCCGATTCTGTGGCGCTGACCGAGGCCATCGTCGCCATGGCTCGGGCCTTGGGCATGACGGTGACCGCCGAAGGCGTGGAGGACGCCGACCAGGTGGAATTCCTCGCCAAGGCGGGGTGCCAGGAAATCCAGGGCTACTACATCGGCAAGCCGGTCACGGCGGAGGGCTTCGATCGCCTGTTGCGCGCGCACTTGTCGGTCGTGGATGCTGGCGTGCGTGCCGCGCTGGGCTGATCGCGCCGTTCACACCGACGTTTCTGCCATTCGTCGCATTGCGCTCCCGCGTGCGGAGGCCGGCACCTAAGCTGCCGGCATTCCAACCGGGAGATCGCCATGCTCGATTCCTTCGCCTCCATCGTGTCGCATACGCCCGCCTGGGTGTTCGTGGTGTTTGCCGGACTCATTGCGCTCGGCTTGCGACAGACGCGGCCGCGCATCGTGTCACGCCGACGCCTGATCGTGCTGCCGTTGCTGATTGCCGCCTATTCGTTTTACGGCGTCGCCTTGGCGAGCCACGGTAGCGCGCTGGCGCTGGCTGTCTGGCTCGCGGCGGTGTGCGCAGCGTTTCTGCTGACCCGCGTTTCGCCCCCGCGCGGCGCCGAGTCACAGGCGGCTGACACCGTGCGCATTCCCGGTAGCTGGGTTCCGATGGTGGCGATCGTGGGGCTGTTCGGTGCCCGATACGCTTACAACGTCATGCTCGCGATCCATCCGGACATCATGCAGTCGGGCGGCTTCATGGTGCTGTTCAGCGCGCTGTTCGGCTTCCTCGGCGGGTTGCTGATCTCGCGCTCGGTGCTGCTGTCTGTGCGTACGCCGCGCCTGGCGGCGGCTTGAGGCGGTCGCCACGCCGATCCGAACGTTGATTCGGCGTTAACATCCGCATGTTGCAATTTCCCTCTCATTCGAGACGACATGCTGGAACTCGACGGCACCATCTGGCTGCGCGCCGGTGACAATAACTGGGGTGGTCGCGGCCGTATCGCGTTGCTGGCCGCCATTGGGCAGACCGGCTCCATCACCGCAGGGGCCAAGGCGGTTGGTCTTTCGTACAAGGCCGCGTGGGATGCGATCGACACCATGAACAACCTCGCGGGCGAACCGCTCGTCGTGCGCACCGCAGGTGGCAAGGGCGGTGGCGGAAGCGTCCTCACGCCCCGCGCGCAACGGTTGATCGATGGCTTTCGCGTGCTGGAGGCGGAGCACCGTCGCTTTGTCGAGCGCCTGGACGCCGCAGCCGAGGCCGCCAGCGAAGATGCCAACCTGCTGCGTCGCCTGATGTTGCGCACCAGCGCGCGTAACGCGCTGTTCGGCACCGTGGAGGCGGTGGTGTCGGGAGCGGTCAACGACGTGGTGACGCTGCGTCTGCCCGGCGGCCAGGCTGTGGCCGCCACCATCACGCAGGAGAGCACGCACGCGCTGGGATTGACGCCGGGCGTGCAGGCGGTCGCCCTCATCAAGGCGCCGGCCGTGATGCTGCTGCGTGGCGCGGGCGAATGGCGGCTTTCCGCCGAGAACCAGTTGCCCTGTGTGGTGACCGAGATTCGGGAGGGCGCCGTGCAATCCGAGGTGCGCTTGCGCCTGCTGGAAGCCAATGCCTCCTCCGCTGCGGACACCGTGCTGGTGGCGATGCTCTCGCGCTTGGCAGTCGAGACACTGGCGCTCGCCGAGGGTGTGGAAGCCGTGGCCGTATTCGAGGCGTCGAACGTCATCCTGGGCTTGGTGTAGGCCTCATGGCGACGCACAGGACCCTGCTGATCGTCTATCACTCGATGACGGGCGGCACACGCCAGATGGCCGAGGCTGCGCATGCCGGTGCGGCGACGGAAAGCGGCGTCACCGCTCGATTGCTCCACGCAGCGGAAGCCGGCCCGGCCGATGTGCTCGCGGCGCACGGCTATCTGTTCGCTACCCCCGAAAACCTGGCTGCCATCAGCGGACAGCTCAAGGATTTCTTCGACCGCTGTTACTACCCGGCGCTCGATCGCATCAATGGCCGGCCATATGCGAGCCTGGTCTGCGCCGGCAGTGATGGGCAGAATGCCGCGCGGCAGATCGAGCGGATCGCCACGGGGTGGCGGCTCAAGCCGGTGGCCGAGACGATCATCGTCTGCACGCACGCGCAGACACCGGAGGCGATCCTGGCGCCGAAGCAGATCGGCGCCGACGATCTGGAGCGCTGCGAGGCGATGGGCGCGGCCATGGCAGCAGGGCTGGCGCTCGGCGTGTTCTAGGCCTGGCCGGTAGCCACCATCGTCAGGTGGGGGTATGGCGAAACCGGCGCGGCGCCGGGCGTCCGCACGGCGTCGGCGACGACGCGGCCCTCGCGCAGCTCGAAGACGTGGTCGCCAAACATGTCGGCGTCGGCCGGGTCATGCGTGATCATCAGCATGGGCACGTCGAGCCGCACCTGCAGTGCCGACAGCTCGGAACGCATGCGCGTGCGCAGCGCAGGGTCCAGCGCGGCAAACGGCTCGTCGAGCAGCAGCATCGACGGTTCGGCGATCAGCGCGCGGGCTAGCGCCACACGCTGGCGCTGGCCGCCGGAGATCTGCGAGGGATAATTGGCGGCCACGGCGCCGAGCTCGAAGGTATCGATCCACTGCTGCACGCGCGGGTCTTGCGTGCGGCGCGGCGGATTGAGCCATCCGCGCCCGAGCGCGAAGGCAATGTTCTGCGCGACCGTCAGGTGCTGGAACAGGGCGTAATCCTGGAAGAGATAGCCGACCCGGCGTTCCTGGGCACTGAGGTTGATCCCTTCCGCATGATTGAAGAGCGTACGGCCGTTGAGCGCGATCCGGCCCCGGTCGGGTGTCATCAAGCCCGCAATGGCACGCAGCGTGAGGCTCTTGCCGGCCCCGGACGGGCCATACAGCACCACCCGCCGGCTCTCCGAGCGCACGGTAACGTCGAGCGAGAACACGCGCGCCGCGCTGGTCAGCGTCTTCTGTACTACGAGGTCGATCATCGTGGTGCTCATGCCAACTGCTCCTGCAGGCTGGGCGTGCGCTTTTGCAGCATCCGGCCGGCGACCACCAGCACGACGATGCAGGTGAGCGAGGTGATCAGCACCAGCGTGTTGGCCGTGGCGTCGTCGCCGGCTTGTACCGCTTCGTAGATGGCAACGGACAACGTCTGCGTGCGGCCGGGCAGGTTGCCGGCGATCATCAGGGTTGCCCCGAATTCGCCGAGCGCGCGAGCGAACGCCAGCAGCACCCCGGCAGCGATGCCGCGCGCCGCCAGCGGCAGCGTCACGCGAAAGAACACCGCCCCCTCAGGCAACCCGAGCACGCGCGCGGCTTGCTCCAACTGGTGATCCACCCCCTCAAACGCTGCACGCGCCGACTTCATCACGAGCGGAAATGCGACCACCGTGGAGGCAATCACGGCTCCCTGCCACGTAAAGACGAGCTGGATGCCCAGGCTGTCCAGCCATCCCCCAATCGTGCCGCGCCGGCCCAGCAACACCAGCAGGTAATAGCCAAGCACCGTCGGCGGCAGCACGAGCGGCAGCGTGAGTAGCGAGTCGATCACGTCGCGCAGGCCGCTGCGCATGCGGGCCAGTGCGTAGGCCGCAGCCACACCCAGGATGAGGTTGAGGGCGGTTGCCCAACCCGCGACCTTGAGGGAAAGCAGCAGGGGCGTCCAGATGGAATCGGTCATGCGAGTGGGTTGCGAAAGGGCCATCCGCCAGCAGGACAACCCATTGGGCTCCGCTGATTGCGTGGGCGAGCTATGCGCAATATAGGGTTGGTGATAACGGGTGGTCAATCCCGATAGGGTGATTCCCGGCATGTGGCGAGGGGCATGGGGTTACTGCCGTGCGCTTGATCGGCTCTCCGTCGCCGACTTGCGTGCTGAAGGCCCGGCAAGAAGACTTGCCGCCGTCAGAAGATCGATCGGCCGGTCAGTGTCGTCAGCCATTCCAGCGCCTGGAGCCCGGCCAGCGAGTTCCCGCTGACATCCAGCCCCGGAGACCACACGCACACGCCAAATTCGCCCGGCAGCACGGCGACGATGCCGCCGCCCACGCCGCTCTTGGCGGGCAGCCCCACGCGATAGACGAAGTCGCCCGCCGCGTCGTAGGTGCCGCAGGTCAGCATCAGTGCAGACAGGCGCTTGGCAGGGCTGGCACCGACGATGTGCTCACCGCTCCACGGCACAACGCCGCCGTTGGCGAGAAACAGCACGGCGCGCGCGAGGTCGGTGCAGTCCATCTCGATGGCGCACTGGCGGCAGTACGCATCGATGACGGTTTCCACCGGCATGTGCAGGTTGCCGAAGCTCTTCATGAAGTGGGCCATCGCGCGGTTGCGGTCGGCATGGGCCAGTTCGGATTCGGCCACGCGCCGCACGTAGTCGATGCGTGGGTTGTCGACCAGCCGTCGCATGAACTGCACCAGCGCGGTTTCGGCCTGCACGAAGCGGCGGCACAGCACGTCGGTCACGACCAGCGCACCGGCATTGATGAACGGGTTGCGCGGGATGCCGTTCTCGTATTCGAGCTGCACCAGCGAGTTGAAAGCATTGCCGGAGGGTTCGCGGCCGACACGTTGCCAGAGCGTTTCGCCCTCAAGCTGGAAGGCCAGCGTGCAGGCAAACAGTTTGGAGATGCTCTGGATCGAGAACGGCACATCCGCCTTGCCCACCGTGTAGACATCGCCGCGCAGCGTGACGAGGGCCATACCGAAATCCGACGCATTGGCGCCGGCCAGCTCGGGGATGTAATCGGCAACCCGCCCCTGGCCGAGGACCGGCTGGATGTCGCGGTGGATGGTGTCCAGGATCGCTTGGTAGTCCGCTTGGTAGTCCATGGAGGCCAGCAGGAGCAAAACGGTGGGGCGACGGATTCTACACGCGCGGGTTCAGCCCCCGCCTTGGTCATGCCCTTTTCCTGTCGACTGCAATGCGAAACGTTGGTTGGACCGCGGTTCGTCACGCTTTCGCAATCAGCCGCACGAACAACCTTGTGGATGAGCTTGCTTGACGACGTCAGTGGAGACAGCCCAGGCAGACAGCGTGCCGGAACACCCGGCGCTGACGCCGGTACCCGCCCGCACGGGCGCTCGAATCGATTTGATTCCTGTGCTTCCCCCAAAGTGCACAGCAAGCGGCGCTTGCAAGGCGCCGCGTTCTTTTGGCGGTGCCACCCATCAGCCAAAAAAAACGCGGCCGAAGCCGCGCAGATCTCGCTTTCCAGAGAGCGAGAGAGGAGAAATCCTTACTGTTGCGCCACCGTGGCCGGCTTGCCCTGTACCACCGGCGGCAGGTCACCCCAGCCGCCGCCCAATGCCTTGATGAGCCCCACCGTGGAGTTCACGCGGCTGCCGGCCAGTTGCACGCCGATGCGTTCTGCGGACAGCATGTTGCGCTCGGCATCGATCACGTCCAGGTAGTTGACCGAGCCCGCGTTGTAGCGCGTGCGGGACAGCTGCGCGGCGCGCGTGGAGGCGCGCACGGCGTCGTCCTGGGCCTTGGCCTGATCGGCCAGCAGGCGCAGCTCCGAGAGGTTGTCTTCCACCTCGCGGAAGGCGACGAGCACGCTCTCGCGGTAGTTGGCAACGTTCTCTTCATACGCGGCACGCGCCTGCTTCACGCCGGCGCTGCGGGCGCCACCGTCGAAGATGGGCAGCGACAGCGCAGTGCCGACCAGCGGCCCGAGAATCCACGTGCGGCTGCCCCATTTGAGCAGGTCGCCGATGTCGTGCGACTCGTAGCCGAAGCCGCCCGTGAGTTGCAGTTGCGGGAAGAACGCCGCACGCGCCACGCCGATGCGCGCGTTGGCCGCAGCCATCGAGCGCTCGGCGGCGGCCACGTCGGGGCGGCGTTCCAGCAGGGCGGACGGGAGCCCCGCCGGTACGCGCACTTCGGCCGATTGCAACGGGTCTGCGCCCATCGTGAAATCAGCCGGTGCCTTGCCCAGGAGCGTTGCGAGCGCATGTTCCAGCACCGCGCGACGGCGTTGCACGCCGATGCGGTCGGAGCGTGCCGTGGCCAGTTCGGCATCGGCGCGGGCGACGTCCAGTTCGCCAATGTCGCCCGTGTTGAAGCGGCGCTGCACCAGCTTGAGCGCCTCTTCGCGGCCGACCAGCGTGCGGGACAGCAACGCCTCTTCCGCATCCAGCGTGCGCAGGCTGAAGTACGTCTGCGCCACGTCGGCCTGCAATGAGAGGCGGGCCGCGCGGTACAGCGCTTCGACGCGCTCGGCATCGGCACCGGCGGCATCGATGTTGTTGCGCACGCGGCCGAACAGGTCGACCTCATACGCCACCGTGGACTGCGCGCGCCAGTACGTCTGCGGCTGCACGGGCGCGCCGACCGGCAAGCCGGCCGATGCCGCCGAAGCCCGCTGGCGCGTCGGGCCGAAGCCCGCATCCAGTTCCGGGAACAGCGATGCACGGTTGGCCTGCACGAAGGCGCGCGCTTGCGTGACGCGTGCGGCGGCGGCGGCCAGCGTGGGGCTGGCTTCAGCGGCCTGCGCTTCGAGCTTGTCGAGCGTCGGGTCGTTGAAGATCTTCCACCACGCGCCGTCGGCGGGCAGGGCGGGCTCGGCGGTCTTCCACTTGCCTTGCTCGTTTGCGGCCAGCGGTGCATCGGTCGCTTGTGCCGATGGTGCCGCTTCCTTGAAGGCGTTGGGCGTGCCAACGTCCGGCTTCTCATAGGTCGGGGCGAGCGAGCAGGCCGCGAGGAACAGCGCGGCGGCCAGCGCCAGCGGTGTCCAGCGGCCCGACTGCACGGCCGGACCTGTTTGTTGTTGTGTCGACGCGTTCATAGCGATGTCTTGATGAGTGTTGACCTTAGTGCTGGGTCGACGGCACAGGCAGCGCGCCGTCCAGGTCCAGATCACGATCGGGTGCGTCTTCCGAACGCTGGCCACGGCGTGCGGCCAGCGTGCGCAGCAGCACGTAGAACACCGGCGTGAGGAACAGGCCGAACAGCGTCACACCCAGCATCCCCGCGAACACCGCCACGCCCATGGCATGGCGCATTTCCGCGCCGGCGCCGGTCGACACCACCAGGGGCACCACGCCCATGATGAAAGCGATCGACGTCATCAGGATCGGGCGCAGACGCAGGCGGCAGGCCTCGATGGCGGCTTCCACGATGGTGCGTCCTTGCAGCTCAAGCTCCCGCGCAAACTCCACGATCAGGATGGCGTTCTTACACGCCAGCCCCACCAGCACCACCAGACCGATCTGCGTGAAGATGTTGTTGTCTCCATGCGAGACCCATACGCCCAGCATGGCGGCAAACAGGCTCATCGGCACGATCAGGATCACGGCCAGCGGCAGCGTCAGGCTTTCGTACTGCGCAGCCAACACCAGGAACACGAGCAGCACGCAGATCGGGAAGATCCACACGGCCGAGTTGCCGGCCAGGATCTGCTGATACGTCAGATCTGTCCACTCGAAGCGCACGCCCTTGGGCAGCGTTTCATGCGCGATGCGTTCCACGGCCGCCTGTGCCTGGCCCGACGAGAAGCCCGGGGCCGGGCCGCCGTTGATGTCGGCCGCGGTGTAGCCGTTGTAGCGCACCACCATGTCCGGCCCGAAGCCTTGCGAGACCCGCAGCAGCGATGACAGCGGAACCATCTCGCCAGCGGCGTTGCGCGTCTTCAACTGCAGGATGTCTTCTGCATGGGCGCGGAACGGCGCGTCTGCCTGCACCTTGACCTGATACGTGCGGCCGAAGCGGTTGAAGTCGTTCACGTACAGCGAGCCCAGGTATACCTGCATGGTGTCGAACACATCCGTGACCGGCACGCCCAGCTGCTTGGCCTTCACGCGGTCCAGGTCGGCATTCAACTGCGGCACGTTGATCTGGTAGCTCGAGAACGACGGGCCCAGCTCAGGCGTCTTGCGTGCCTTGGCCATGAAGGCCTGCGTGGCGGCAAAGAGTTGCTCGTAGCCGACCGAGCCGCGGTCTTCCAGTTGCAGCTTGAAGCCACCCACCGTGCCGAGGCCCTGCACCGGCGGCGGTGGGAACACGGCAATGAAGGCGTCCTTGATGGCGCCGTATTGCTTGTTCAACTGGCCTGCAATCGCACCGCCCGACAGGTCGGCACTCTTGCGCTGGTCAAACGGCTTGAGCGTGACGAACACGATGCCGGCGCTCGGGCTGTTGGTGAAGCCGTTGATCGACAGGCCCGGGAATGCCACGGCGCTTTCCACGCCGGGGTGCTTGAGGGCGATGTCGGACATGCGGCGGATCACGTCTTCCGTGCGGTCAAGCGAGGCACCGTCCGGCAACTGCGCGAAGCTCACGAGGTACTGCTTGTCCTGCATCGGCACGAAGCCGCCCGGCACCTTGTTGAACAACAGCGCGGTCGCGCCGATCAGCGCCAGGTAGATGCCCAGCATGACGGCCTTGCGACCGATCACGCGCGAGGTGCTGCGGCCGTACGATTCGGATGCGGCACCAAACACGCGGTTGAACGGACGGAAGATCCAGCCCAGGCCCTTGTCCATCGTGCGGGCCAGCCAATCCTTCGGCGCGTCGTGGCTCTTGAGCAGCAGGGCGGCCAGCGCCGGCGACAGCGTGAGCGAGTTGAAGGCCGAGATGACGGTCGAGATGGAGATCGTCAGCGCGAACTGCTTGTAGAACTGACCGGTCAGGCCCGTCATGAAGGCCAGCGGCACGAACACGGCAATCAACGTCAGGGCAATGGCGATGATCGGGCCGCTCACCTCGCGCATGGCCTTGTACGTGGCCTCGCGTGGCGATAACCCTTCGGCGATGTTCCGCTCGACGTTTTCCACCACCACGATGGCATCGTCCACCACGATCCCGATCGCCAGCACCAGCCCGAACAGCGACAGCGCATTGATCGAGAAGCCGAACATCAGCATCAGCCCAAACGTACCGATGATCGACACCGGCACCGCCAGCAGCGGAATGATCGACGCACGCCACGTCTGCAGGAACAGGATCACCACCAGCACCACAAGCGCCACCGCTTCCAGCAGCGTATGCGTGACGGCTTCGATACTGGAGCGGACGAACTGCGTCGGGTCATAGACGATGCGGTAGTCGACGCCTTCGGGAAAGTCTTCCTTCAGCTCGGCCATCGTCTTGCGCACGTCGTCCGAAATCTGCAGCGCGTTGGAACCCGGTGCCTGGAAGATCGGAATCGCCACCGCCTGCTTGTTGTCCAGCAGCGAGCGCAGGCCGTATTCCGATGCAGCCAGCTCGATGCGGGCCACGTCACGCAAGTACGTGACGGCGCCATCGGGCGAACTCTTCAGGATGATGTCGCCGAATTCCTGCTCGGTCTTCAAGCGGCCCTGTGCGTTGACGGACAGTTGCAGGTCCGTGCCCGGCACCGACGGCGAGCCGCCGATCACGCCGGCTGCCACCTGCACGTTCTGGTCGCGGATGGCCTTGACCACTTCGTTGGCCGTCAGGCCGCGTTCGGCGACCTTGTTCGGGTCGAGCCACACGCGCATCGAGTAGTCACCCGAGCCAAACAGCTGCACCTGGCCCACGCCGCTGATCCGTGCAAGGCGGTCCTTGACGTTCAGCACGGCGTAGTTGCGCAGGTACGTCATGTCGTAGCGGTCGTTGGGCGAGAGCAAGTGCACCACCATCGTCAGGTCGGGGCTGCTCTTGACGGTGGTCACGCCCAGGCGTTGCACCACGTCGGGCAGACGCGGCAGCGCCTGCGACACGCGGTTCTGCACGAGCTGCTGTGCCTTGTCCGGGTCGGTGCCCAGCTTGAAGGTGACCGTCGTGGTCAGGTTGCCGTCGCTGTTGGCCTGCGACTGCATGTAGAGCATGTTCTCGACGCCGTTGATCTGTTCTTCGAGCGGCGAGGCGACGGTCTCGGCAATCACCTTCGGGTTGGCGCCCGGGAACTGCGCGCGCACCACCACCGAAGGCGGCACGACCTCGGGGTACTCCGAGATCGGCAATCGCCAGATTGAGATGATCCCGACCAGCAGGATCAGCGTGGATAACACGCCCGCAAAGATCGGGCGGTCCACGAAAAATTTAGAGAAGTTCATGGCTGTGAGCGATGAGGTTCAGTCGCAAATCAAGCGCGGTCGGCCGGCAGGCGTTGCGCGGTAGCGGCGGTCTTGGCGTTGGCGGGCTTGGCCTCGGCCTTGGCAGCAGGCGCAGCGGGTGCGTCGGCTTTGGCTTCGGTCGGTGCTGCGGGCGCTTCGGGTTGTGCACCCGGCAGCACCACGCGCTTGGTGACCAGGCTATCCATGGTGACCGTGTTGGGCGCCACGGCGTCGCCGGGGCGCACGCGCTGGATGCCGTTCACGACGATGCGCTCGCCGGCCTTCAGGCCCGACTTCACAACGCGCAGGCCGTCGATGGAGGCGCCCAGCACCACCGGGCGATAGCTCGTCTTGTTGGCCGCATCCACCACCAGGACGAACTTCTTGTCCTGGTCCGTACCGATGGCCTTGTCGGTGATGAGGATGGCGTCGTGCGGCGCGCCGGTGCTCATGCGCACGCGGGCGTAGAGGCCCGGCGTGAGGCGGCCGTCGGCGTTGTCCAGCGTGGCGCGCACGCGGATGGTGCCCGAGCGCACATCCAGCCGGTTGTCGACGGACTGGATCACGCCTTCGCGCGTGTAGCCGTCTTCATTGGCCAGCCCGATGTAGACCGGCGTCTTCGCGCCCTGCGCCGCCTTGGCGGAGTAGCGCAGGTAGCTTTGTTCATCCGCATCGAACGCCACGTACATCGGCGAGACCGACACCAGCGTCGTCAGCACCGGCGCAGCACCACCGGCGGAGACGACGTTGCCGACAGTGATTTCTGCGCGCGACACGCGGCCCGCGACTGGCGCCACGATGTGCGTGTACTCCAGGTTCAGTTTGGCGGCATCCAGCGCGGCGGCGGCGCCTTGCAGGTTGGCTTGCGCCTCGCGTGCGGCGTTCTCCTTCTCTTCGAACTCGCGGCGCGCGATGGCGTTGTCGGCCACCAGCTTCTGTGCACGGTCCAGCTCCGACGAGGTGTAGGCCACACGGGATTTGGCGGCCGTCAGCGCGGCTTGCGTGCGGGCCACTTCGGCCGCGTAGGGGCGCGGGTCGATGGTGAACAGCGCGTCGCCCTTCTTGACGATGCTGCCGTCCTTGAAGTGGACGGCGGTGATGGTGCCGCTCACCAGGGGGCGGACTTCAACGCGTTGAACGGCCTCGATGCGGCCGGAAAACTCATCCCACTCGGCCACGTTGCGTGCCACGACAGGCGCCACGTCAACGGGGGGGGCGGCGGGCGCGGCCGCCGGCTGCTGCGACGCGCCGGCGCTGGAAACAAGACCGTAGGTGCCCACGGCCGCAGCGCCGAGCACGGCGGCGACCGAAATGGCAATGGTGCGTTTGGACAGGCTCATGATGTCTCTCGATTTCGGTGGGGTAAGCAAAGCGCAATGCTCAAAAAAACGCGGGGGAAAACGTTTGAGCCGCAGCGTAGGAACACGCCTGCGGCCACGCACTCCGTTTCTTGTTATGTCGGTTCAGCCAGGCGTCTCCCCGGTGGGCCGAGGGGGCGTGCCATCGTCGCGGTCGGCGCACGCGCGGCGCTTGCGCGGTGCGGGCTGCCGCGTCATGCCGAGGTGCCAGCGCAGGAAGCACGTGATCTCGTCCCGTGCCACGGCGCTCATGGCGATGGATTCGTGGCAGGCCTCGTTCACGCGCACGACCTGCGTGACGACGCCCGCCTCGATGAGGGCCGCGGCATAGCGCTCCGCTTCGGCGCGCAGCAGGTCTTGCGGCGCCGTGAGCAGCAGTGCGGGCGGCAAGCCCTGCAGGCGGCGCGACTCCACGGGCGCGGCGTACGGGTGCACGCGCTCGGTCGGCCGGGGCAGGTACTGGCGGTAGCACTCTGCGCAGACCTCGGCCGAGTTGTCGGCGTTGGCCAGGCGGTCGGGGCGCACGCGGGCCATGGTCGGGTCGAGCATCGGCGCAATCAGCACCTGCGCGCGCAGGGCGGGACCGCCGCGGTCACGCGCGATCATCGCCAGCGCGGCCGACAGGTTGCCTCCGGCGTCGTGCCCGGCCACCCCAATGCGGCGACGGTCGATGCCCCATGCTGCCGCATGGTCGGCCATGCAGCACAGGGCGGCGTACACGTCCTCCGGCGCGGCGGGAAAGGGCGCGGCGGGCGCCAACGAATAGCCGACCGTCACGACCACCGCTGGCAGTGTGGCGGCAAGGTGGCGCGCCGGTGCATCGGCGTCGTCGATCGACCCGCGCACGAAGCCGCCGCCGTGCAGGTACAGCACCGCGGCATGGCGCAATGGGGCAGTCGCATCGTCCGCGTGCGTTTCCGGGCGGAACACACGCAGGCGAATCCGGCTGGCATAGCCCTGGGTCCAGTAATCGTCGACGTGCACTTGTCGCGTCAGCGCGGTGGTTCCCGCAGTTTCCTGACAGAAAGACGCTTGCTCTGGCAGTTCGGATGGTGCAGTGCGCAAATTGTTATTCACTGCAACATTTATGGCGTCACTGCGGGCTTGCGTTCGCGATGGACGAACAGCGGCGGTCGCCCCATGGCCATTGGCGGAGCGTTCCGAAACAACCAGACGCGGCGGAGAAGAACCCATGATGTCAGGCAGGGCTTATCTTTGCGGATAACCCGAATATCGATGGGCTGAATGATGGTGATTAGACGAACGCAGATAAATGCCTATAATCGGACATCACTATTAGTGACAGCCGAACAATCAAAATCGGCGGTTGTGCTAAAAAGTGTTATCGCTCGAGGGCGATCTTGTTGCGCTGCGAAAACCGTCATCGCTGCCTTCCGATCGCGCCAGCCGGGCGCACCCCTTCAGATTCCACCGCCGTTGCGCATTGCCGTTTGGACTCCGGCAGTGCGCCTCGTCCGTGGCGTCCGACCTTCAGGAGCCGCAGATGGATCGCTTGCAGGCCATGCAGGTTTTCACGCGTGTCGTGGAAGCCAGCAGTTTCACCAAGGCTGCCGACAGCCTTCAGTTACCCCGCGCCACGGTGACGAACCTGGTGCAAAGCCTTGAGGCGCATCTCGGCGTGCGCCTGCTGCACCGGACCACGCGCCGTGTGAACGTCACCGCCGACGGCGCTGCGTATTACGAGCGCTGCGTGCGTCTGCTCGGCGATCTGGAAGAGACGGAGGCCGCGTTCTCGCAAAGCGCATCGGGGGCACGCGGCACCTTGCGCATCGACGTGCCTGCGTCGATTGGCAAACGGTTGCTTGTGCCGCGCATTCGCGATTTTCACGAGGCGTACCCCGATCTTCAGCTGGAGATCGGCATGAGCGATCGCACGGTCGACCTCGTGCAGGAGGGTGTGGATTGCGCCGTGCGCGGCGGCGAGTTGCAGGACTCCAGCCTGGTTGCGCGCCGCATCGGCCAGTTGTCGATGGTCAATTGCGCGTCGCCGGAATACCTTGCGCGCTTCGGCACGCCCAAGACGCTGGAAGACCTGCAGGACCACACGGCGGTGAATTACTTCTCTGCGCGCAACGGCCGCCGCATGGATTGGGATTTCGTGATCGACGGGCAGAAGCAGATCCACAAGGTGCGCAGCATGGTGGCCGTCAACGATGCCGAATCAGCGGTGGCATGCGGCCTGCATGGCCTGGGGCTGCTGCAGACCTCGCGCTTCCTGGTGTACGAGCACCTGCTGTCGGGCGCGCTGGTGGAAGTGCTGCCGGACCACGTGTCCGAGCCGGTGCCTGTGTCGGTGGTCTACCCGCACAACCGTCATCTGTCGCCCAAGGTGCGGGTGTTCGTCGACTGGGTGGCCACGCTGTTCGCCGACCACCCGTGCCTGCAGCTCAAGGAGAACCCACGGCTGCAGATTGTTAGCGCGGCCTGAACAGTTATTTCTGTAAAGCGGCATTTATCAGAGAGAGGCAACGATCTATTCTGCCGTCCAAGCGCGACAACGAGCGCAAACGAACAAGGAATCGATCATGAACACCCGTCTCTCCTCCGTCCTCTCCCGCCGCATGGTTCTGGCCCTGGTGGCCTCGGCAGCGGCATCCGCTGCGCTTCTTTCGCAGCCCGCTGCCGCTTCCGTGCAGCCCAATTTCGATGCCCCGGCTGCCACGCAGGCGGGTCGCTTCGATCCGTACACGCAAGGCGCCGCCGCCAAGTTCGATCCCTACACGCAGGGCACCGACCGCCAGGCAGATACCTATGGCTATCTGTCGTGGAATGGCGATACGCGGTATCCGCAAGCCCGCTCGGCCTCGCGAGCCTAAGCAGCGCCTGATTTTCTCCTCCCTGGTTTGCGGCGTGACGGTTCAGGTCACGCCGTTTTTATGTGGGGTTCAGGTTGGCCATGGCGTGCCGGACTGGCGCGCGCGCCACGCTCTGCTTGCGGGTCCATTCGCGGTGTGGGTCGCCTGGGAGTATCGTTGCAGGCATGCAGACCGTCGTATTCACCTTCGAGACCAGCCTGGTTCCGCTTCTGCCGCCGGCCTTGCGCGGTCGCCCCATTGCACGTGCGTGGGCAGAGGGCGCCACACTCAAGCACGCCATCGAGGCCCTTGGCGTACCCCACACGGAGGTGGGCCAGGTGCTCGTCGACGGCGGCGCCGAGGCGCTGGAAGCCGCGCTCCCGCCGCGTGGCCATGTGGTCGTGTCGGCTGCCGAGCCGGCCTTGCCCGACACCCCGCTGCACTTCCTGTGCGATGCGCATCTGGGTGCCACGGCGCGCCTGCTGCGCATGGCAGGCTTCGATACCACCTACGACAACAACTACGCGGATGCCGCCATCGAGGCCCTGGCCGTCGCAGAGGATTGGATCGTCCTCTCGCGGGATCGCGAGTTGCTCAAGCGCCGCGGTATCCGTCGCGGTGCGTTCGTTCGTGCGCAGGAGCCGCAGGCGCAGATGCGCGAGATCGTGACGCGCTTTCGGCTTGCTGGGGCGGCGCGGCCGTTCTCTCGCTGCCTGGAATGCAATGCACCCCTGCGTGTGCTGACGCGCGAAGAGGCGTCGGCCAGCGTGCCGCCCCGCGTGCGCGAACGCCAGCACCTGTTCAGTACCTGCGATCTTTGCCGGCGCGTCTATTGGCCCGGCTCGCATTGGACGCGCATGAGCGCGATCTTGGCCAACATGCTCGCGCCGGACACCGATGCAGACGCCGGCGTCGCCGCGCGTATCGTGCGCAGTGGCAGCGCGGGCGCTTGAGTGCTGCGCTAGCGCACCGGAGCGTCACGCAGATCGGCGAGAAACCGTTCGCGCCACACGGTGAGGTTCGCCACGCGCAGGCGATCCATCATGTGGGCATAGCGGGCCTTGCGCTCTTCCAGTGGCATCGTCAACGCGCGGTTGAGTGCCTCGGCCATGCCGCGCGTGTCATACGGGTTGACGATGAGCGCGGCGTCCAGTTCGCCCGCTGCCCCAGCAAAGCGCGACAGCACCAGCACGCCCGGATCTTCCGGATCCTGCGCGGCAACGTATTCCTTGGCGACGAGGTTCATGCCATCGCGCAGCGGCGTGACGTAGCCGATCTGCGAACTTCGGAACAGCGCCATCAGCACGCGCCGCTCATATTGCCTGTTGATGTAGCGGATCGGCGTCCAATCCAGTTCAGAGTGCTTGCCGTTGATACGGCCCGATTCCGCCTCCAGTCGCTGGCGGATCTGCTGGTAGGTCTGCACGTCCTGCCGCGAGGTGGGCGCGATCTGGATGAACGTCACATGCCGGCGGTGTTCCGGAAAGTCGTCCAGCAACTGCTCGAACGCGCGGAATCGCTCGGGCAGGCCCTTCGAATAGTCGAGCCGGTCCACGCTCATGATGAGCTTGGGCTGGCCGCCATGCTCGCCGCGCGGTGTGGTGTGGCGGGCGAACGGATTGCGCCGCGCCAGGGAAGACACCGCCTGCTGGGCAATCTCGTCCGGATGCACGCCGATCGGGTAGACCTCCGCGCGCAGCGTATGGCCATAGGCGTGCACGGGGCCATTCTGCTCCTTGTGCTCGATGTAGCCGCGCGCCTCGCGCTCGATGTAGTCGTAGAACGCGACACGATCGGTCTCGGTCTGGAATCCGACCAGGTCGTACGCGCACAGCGCCCGCATCAGGTCTTCGTGCGGCGGGATGGTGGTGAGGATCTCCGGCGACGGAAACGGAATATGCAGGAAGAACCCGATGCGGTTGGTCAGCCCAAGTGCGCGGCACTCGGCGGCAAACGGGATCAGGTGGTAGTCGTGTACCCAGAGGATGTCGTCCGGCCGCACCAGCGCCTTGAGCTGATGCGCGAACTGCGTGTTGACGCGACGATAGCCGTGGTACTCCTGGCGCTGGTAGCGGGAGAGATCGACGCGGTAATGAAAGACTGGCCAGAGTGTGGCATTTGCAAAGCCGCGGTAATAGTGGTCGTAGTCGCGCCGGCTCAGGCCGACCGTGGCGAACGTGATGTTGCCCTTGGTGACGATGTTCGGCTCATTCGACACCGTGGCCGCAGTCTCGCCGCTCCAGCCAAACCAGATGCCGCCGGTCTCGCGCAGCGCGTCGAAGACGCCCACGGCAAGACCGCCCGCCGTGCCCTGGCCTTCGGTGATGGGCGCCACGCGATTGGAGACGACGATGAGCCGGCTCATGCGGCACCCCCATCGCGTTCCGGGGCCGACACCAGCGCGGCCAGCCACGTGCGCAGCGCCGCCGGATCGGCCATGCGCCAGTGCGCCTGGCTCGGGCCCGCCCCCACTTTGATCGACCAGCCACCGAGTGCGTTGACCGCGGCAAAGGCGCTCTCGTCAGTAAGGTCGTCCCCCGCGAAGAGCACGGTGCGGCCCATGAAGGGGGATTCGGTTGCCAGCGTGTGCACCACGTCGCCCTTGCTGGCGCCGCGCGGCTTGAGTTCGACGACCATCTTGCCGGCTTGCAAGCGCACGTGGTCCGCGTAGCGGCGGGCGAGGCGGTCGGCGACGGTGAGTACGGCGTTCTCTGCATCGGGCGCGTGGCGGTAATGCAGTGCGAATGCGATGCCCTTGCTTTCCAGCACCACGCCCGAGAACTGGCCGGACAATTGCGCAAGCGCTGCACGCAACTCGCGCTCCAGGTTGGCGAGCGCATCGGCGCTGGCATCGAGCCGTACGAAGCCGCCGTCTGCATAGCGGCGTTCGGCGCCGTGCACGCCAGCAATCACGAGCCCCGGCAATGAGAGCCGCGACTCAACATCGTGCACCGTGCGCCCGCTGATGATGGCCAGCGCGCCGCCGGTGGTCGCATGCAGCGCGGCCAGCGTTTCGCGCAGCGCCGCTGAGACGTGCACGGCATCGGGCTGCGGCGCGATGTCGACAAGCGTGCCGTCAAAGTCCAGCAAAAAGGCCGTGCGAGCGAGATCGAGCGAGGGGAGGGGCGCCGCGTTGGCGGAGGATTGAGGCGAGACGTTCTTGGACAAACCGGTTCTGAAGCATGTGCGTGATGCGTCTTGTCACGCAAGAACCGGGCCGACCGCGACGAGCCTTGTCATTTCGCCATTCAGCGCCCGGGGCAGCCGTCAGCGCATTGTAAAAAGGTGCGCGTGGTGCAAATCCTTCGCGTCACGCGCGGTGTGCGCGTCACAGCGATGCGGCGAGGCGTGTGCCCTGGTCGATGGCGCGCTTGGCGTCGAGCTCGCGTGCCTCGTCCGCGCCGCCGATGATATGCACCTTGGCGCCGCCGGCCTGCAGCGGTTCGACCAGTTCCCGCAGTGGTACCTGTCCGGCGCACAGCACGATGGAATCGACCGGCAGCCATTCGGCGGCTTCGCGTTTTTCGCCGTAGCTCACGAGCAGGCCCTCGTCGCCGATGCGCTCGTAGTTGACGCCGCCCACCATGCGCACGCCCAGGTTTTTCAGGCTCGTCCGGTGGATCCAGCCGGTGGTCTTGCCCAGGCCGCCGCCGAGTTTGCCGGCGCGCCGCTGCAACAGGATGATCTCGCGCGCAGGTGTTTGCGGTTCCGGCCGGATGCCATCGACACCGCCGCGCACTTCGGTCGGATCACCCACGCCCCATTCGGCGCGCCAGGTTTGCAGATCCAGCGTGGGCGAGTGGCCATCGAGCGCGAGGAATTCCGCCACGTCGAATCCGATGCCGCCTGCGCCGACAATCGCCACGCGCTTGCCCACCGGCTTGCGATGCCGCAGCACATCGATGTACGACAGCACGCTCGGATGGTCCTGCCCCGGGATCTTCGGGTTGCGCGGCGATACCCCCGTCGCGATGATGATTTCGTCGTAGTTGGCTGCCAGCAATTGCTGCGCATCCACGCGCGCACCGAGGCGTGGCGTCACGCCGGTGGCCTCCACCCGGCGCTTGAAGTAGCGCAGCATCTCGTGAAATTCTTCCTTGCCCGGAATTGTCTTGGCCATGTTCAACTGGCCGCCGAGTTCCTGGGCTGCGTCGAAGAGATCGACCGCGTGCCCGCGTTCGGCCAGCGTGATGGCTGCCGACAAGCCCGCAGGCCCTGCGCCCACCACCGCAAACCGCCGCTTGGCGGGCGTCGGTCGAATGACGAGTTCGGTCTCATGGCACGCGCGCGGGTTGACGAGGCAGCTTGCCGTTTTGGCCTTGAAGGCGTGGTCCAGGCACGCCTGGTTGCAGGCGATGCAGGTGTTGATGTCCTGCGCCCGGTTGGCGGCGGCCTTGCGCACGAAATCGGCATCGGCCAGCAGCGGGCGTGCCATCGACACCATGTCGGCGCAGCCATCGGCCAGCACGGTTTCGGCCACCTCCGGCGTGTTGATGCGATTGGACGTCACCAGCGGAATGCCGACTTCGCCTTTCATCTTCTTCGTCACCCATGCAAAGGCCGCGCGCGGCACGCTCGTCGCAATGGTGGGGATGCGTGCCTCGTGCCAGCCGATGCCCGTGTTGATGATGGTGGCGCCCGCGCGCTCCACGGCCTTGGCGAGCTGTACGACTTCTTCCCACGAGCTGCCGTCCGGGATCAGGTCGATCATCGACAGGCGATAGATGATGATGAAATCCTTGCCGACCGCCTCGCGCGTGCGCTGGACGATTTCCACGGGCAGGCGCATGCGGTTGGCATAGCTGCCGCCCCAGTCGTCCGTGCGCTTGTTGGTGTGCGTGACTAGAAACTGGTTGATGAAGTAGCCCTCGGAACCCATGATCTCGACGCCGTCGTAGCCGGCTTCACGGGCCAGTTGCGCGCACCGCAAGAAGGCGCGGATCTGCCGCTCGATGCCGCGCGCGGACAACTCGCGCGGTGTAAACGGGCTGATGGGCGAGCGCAGCGCCGTGGGCGCGACAGCGAACGGGTGGTAGCCATAGCGGCCGGTGTGCAGGATCTGCAGGGCGATCTTGCCGCCTTCCTCGTGCACGGCGTTGGTGACCGTGCGGTGGCGGCGGGCCGCGCCATGTGTGGCCAGGCGCCCGGCAAAGGGCTTGGTCCAGCCCGCAATGTTGGGCGCGAATCCGCCCGTGACCATCAACCCGACATCGCCGCGCGCGCGCTCGGCAAAGTAGGCGGCCAGCCGGTCGAAGTGGTTGCCATCTTCCAGCCCGGTGTGCATCGAACCCATCAGCACGCGGTTCTTGAGCGTGGTGAAGCCAAGGTCGAGGGGTTGAAGCAGGTGGGGGTAGGGCGAGGCGGGCGAGGAGGAGAGCATGTCCGGCGCAGGGGGAGGCGCTGCGATGATGTGGAAACGCGCCGGACGGTAGCACCCAAGCGCCCGTTGGAACAACAGGGCGGGGCTCTAGATGTGTTGGGCTTGCGTCAGGATTTTCCCGACTTTTTCGGGTCGTCTTCGGTTGGCTTGCCGAGCAGCGCTTTCAGCAGTTTGTTCTGGGGAATCGCCTTGCCGGTGCCCTGGCCGGGCTTGCCGGTGCGCTGGCTGTCGCGCTTGAGGTTGTTGGCGATCTTGAGGCCCTTGAGTTTTTCGAGGTCGGTTTTCTTCACGATGGGGTCCAGTGACAGCGTGTTACGCTCGGCAGGATACGCGAAACGCTTGCCCCCGCCTCAGATTTTGCTGCATGTCAGACGCTTACACCCCGCCCGCCACGCCCGTCGCCGACCTGTTCCAGCCCAGTCTCCAGGACTGGGCAGCGCAGCCTGCACAAGCCTTCGAGCACTGGCTGGCTGCGCGTGGCTACCGCGCGTCTTCGGCGACGGTGTACCGCGCGATGTGGCGCAAGTGGCTGCGCTGGACCGAGGCACGCCAGCGCGCGCTGTCCGACTGGAGCGCAGGGGATATCGCCGCCTTTCTCGATGAATCCGGCCTGACCAAGCTGCACCGCTACCGCTACGCGCGCTTGATCGAGCGCGTTTTTCACCAGCTCGAATTGCTGCGTACGGGCACGCACAATCCCGCGAGCGCAGCCGTGCAGCAGAAACTGGCAGAGGGGGAGAACGACCCGACCACGTTCCTTTCGGCCGCCGAGCGGGCGGCCATCGAGGCTTCCCTGGACGTCGGCGCGGGAGCGGCGGAGGCGGCGGTCAATGCCAGTGCGTTCAAGCTGGCGCGAGACCGGGCGCTGGTGGCCGTGTGCCATGGCGCCGGGTTGAAGGTGGCACAGGTGCAATCGCTGTTGCTGCGCCAGGTGCACGATGCGCTCGGCGGCATCACCATCGAGCCGGCGCGCGGGCCCTCTTACCAGGCGCCGCTGCTGGAGGCCGCCCGGCCCGCGCTGGCGGCCTGGCTATCCGTGCGGCGCCATGCCGAGGTGCCGGGCGAGCGCGTCTTCGTCGCCGATGCCAGCGGGCGCGTCATGCATGCCGCCTCGGTGTACCGGCGCGTGGAAGCGTGGCTCGCCGCGCTCCCGGCGTTGATGCACCGCAGCGAACGGCTGTCGCCGCAGACCCTGCGCAACGGCTATGCGGCCGCGCTGTTCGATGCCGGAGCGGCCCCCGCCGAAGTGGGGATCGCGTTGGGCCTGCGCGACCAGACCTCGGCCTGGCGGCTGCGCGCGGCCTATGCCGACTGGCAAGCGGCGGCGCATCCGGATGCCAGCGCGAACACCCGACCGGATACGGCGTCCTAGCGCGGTGTTTTGCGCCGCACGGCCCGCAAATCGGCGGAGGGCTTTGCTATGATCGCGCTGTTTCGTCGCGCGGGTTGCTCCGGCGCGGTGCAACCCGATGCCGCGCTCGAACCGGCACGACACGCCTCTCTTCCTCCTCGATACCTCGCACCCGATGACTGGAACCATTCTGCTGACCGGCGCTACCGGCTACATTGCCTCGCACACCTGGGTTGAACTGCTGGATGCGGGCTATCAGGTGATCGGCCTGGACAATCTCTGCAACAGCAGCTCGACTGTACTGTCCCGCATCGAGCAGATCACCGCCAAGACGCCGAAGTTCGTGCAGGGCGATGTGCGGGACCGCCGCCTGCTCGACGATCTGTTTGCCAGCACGCGTATCTCGGCGGTCATCCACTTTGCGGCGCTCAAGTCGGTGGGGGAGTCCGTGCAGAAGCCGCTGGCCTACTACGACAACAACATGGGCGGACTGGTCACGCTGTGCACGGCCATGGCGAATGCCAACGTCCGCCAGCTCGTCTTCAGTTCGTCGGCCACTGTGTATGGCAATCCGCATACGGTGCCGATCACCGAGTCGTTTCCGCTGTCAGCCACCAACCCATACGGGCAGACCAAGGTGATGGGCGAACAGGTGCTGCGCGATCTGGAGGTGTCCAATGCGGCGTGGCGGATTGCTTACCTGCGTTACTTCAACCCGGTGGGCGCGCATCACAGTGGGCTGATTGGTGAAGATCCGCGCGGCATTCCCAACAACCTGATGCCGTATGTGGCGCAGGTAGCGGTCGGCAAACGCGAGAAGCTCTCGATTTATGGTGGTGACTGGCCCACGCCCGACGGTACCGGCGTGCGCGACTACATCCACGTGGTGGACCTCGCGCGCGGGCACCTGTCGGCGCTCGATGCGCTGCGCCGCGATGACCGCGGCTTCACCGTCAACCTGGGGACCGGACGCGGCTACTCGGTGCTGGAAGTGGTGGCCGCCTACAAGCGCGCCAGCGGCCGCCCGATCCCCTACCAGATCATCGACCGCCGTCCGGGTGACATCGCCGCGTGCTATGCGGATCCGGCGCTGGCGGCAACGCTGCTGGGCTGGCGCGCGCAGTACGGCATCGAGCGCATGTGCGAAGACTCCTGGCGCTGGCAAAGCATGAACCCCGACGGCTTCCAGACGCGCGGCTGATGCGTCTCTCTCTTTCTGATGCCCAACGGGCAGGAGCCGCCCGGCCGTGAATCCGGCGCTTGGCGTTCACCTTACTGAACCGCTCGCACGCGCGTTGCTGCCCTTCATCGTGGCGTGCGGCGCGGGCAGCCTGCTGCTGCGCCTGCTCGATGACCTGCGCAGTGCGGAGACCAGGCGTGCGCGCCTGCCGCTGACGATGACAGCGCTGTTTGCCGCGATTGCGCTGTGGACGTTGCCGCTCTTGCCGCTGCTCCCGCGTTGGTCGCTGCCAGAAGATGCCGCGCCTGCGGCGATGGTGCTGGCTTCGTTCTGTTGGAGCGTGGCGGTGGCCGCGCTATGGTGCGTGCTGGGCGGGCGTCCGGGCACGATGCGAGCGGTGTCACTGGGTGTGCTGCTGAGTATCAGCGGACCGGTGACGGTGCTCCTGCTGGCAGGTGTATCGCGTTTGGGCGCGGTCGCCTGGGGCGACGCCGGATTGCTCGGAATCGTCATGGTGCTGTCTGCGGCCGCCTGTGCCGCAGCGCTGCAGTTTGCGTTCACGGCGCGCTCTGGCGCCTTGGGCGTTGCAGTTCGCCGTCCGGCCGTGAGCCTGCTCGTCAGTGTGCTGTTCGGCATCGGCCTGACGCTCGATGCCGTCTACGCAGCGTCGTTGGGTAATATGGGCCCGGTTTCGGGCAAGGGTGCGCCAGTATGGCTGCAATGGCTCATGGCGCTCGGTGCAGCCGCAACGGTGCTTGCAGGCTACCTGCTCGGCTATCGGGACCGCGCTGCCGGCGATACGGCAACGGCGGTGGCTGCACGCGAGATCCGTCGCCGCAAGGAAACCATGCAAGCGCTCAACGACCTCGAGCAGAGCTACCGTCAGCGCGAGGCAGAACTGGCCGGGCGTCACCAGTTGCTGCTTGACGGCGCGGACGTCGGCTTGTGGGAATTTGATCTTGTGACGCGCGGAGCGCAGTTTTCCACCCGCTTCGCGGCCATGCTCGGCTATTCGCTCAAGGAGATCGGCCCCAGCACCAGTGAATACCTGCGCCTGGTGCATCCCGACGATCTGCCGATGGTGCTCAATCGCATCCAGGCCCATGTGGATGGCAACACGTCGGCCTACGCCGCGCAGTTCCGCATGCGGCACAAGGACGGCGCCTATCGCGAGGTTGTCGCTCACGGTGTGGTGTGGCGCGATGCCAGCGGCCGGGCGGTGCGCATGGCCGGTTCTCATGTCGAGCTGCCCGGCATCAAGGATGTCACGGCAAATACAGCCGTGGCAGAAATGGAGGTTGCCGCTTCGGCATCCGGAGCGCCTGCGCGCCACGGTTTATGGGAATCGTGGTCGCCGCTGGACCACGAGCAGCCTGGTCCGCCCTCCGCCGACGTGCCTGCGCCAGCCTTTGGCGCCACACTGCCCAGCATCGATCCCAACGCCTTGCGTTGAACCTCCCGGCCCCTGCCCACTGCAGCTGATTGCATGTGCGGCTCAAGTTTCTGCCTTGTCAGCCCGATAGCACATATAGAGCGCGTGCAATCGCGCCGGGGAGCGCCGTCTGCATGCCGCAGGCGACACAAGAAAAGAACGCTTGGAGGAAGGGAAGATGAACCGACTCACGCTTCGTCAGAAGCTGTGGCTGCCGCTCGTCCTGAGTTGGCTGTGTCTGCTGGTGATCACATTATGGAGCGCATGGGAGGCTCGCTCGTTGCGCCTGGAAGAACGTGAGCGCGACCTGCAGAACATCAGCGAAGCTGCATTCAGCATCGTCAAGGATTACGGCCAGCTTGCGCAGGATGGCAAGTTGAGCGCCGACGATGCCCAGAGCCAGGCCATTGCGCGCATCAAAACCATGCGCTACGGCAAGGACGGATATTTCAGCATCAGCCACACCAATTCCGTGATGGTGATGCACCCGATCAAGCCCGAACTGGACGGCAAGGATATGTCGGGCTTTATCGATCCCGCAGGCACGCACCTGTTTCAGGAAATCTCCGTGGTGGCGAAGAATGGAAAGGGTTTTGTCGATTATCTGTGGCCCAAGCCCGGCGCCGATACGGCGCAGCCGAAAAAGAGCTACGTGCTGTATTACAAGCCTTGGGACTGGTGTCTGGTCACGGGCACCTACATGGACGACATCAGCGCCGCGTTCCGCGCCTCGCTCGTCAAGGCGCTGGCCCTGCTGCTCGGGGTCGGCCTGCTGATGACGGCGGCAGTCGTGGCCGTGACGCGGAGTTTGCAACGCCAACTGGGCGGCGAGCCTGCTTATGCCGCCGATATCGCTACCCGGATCGCCAGCGGCGATCTGGCCATGCCGGTGCAGACCCGCGCGGGCGATGAAGACAGCATGCTCTACGCCATGGCCCAGATGCAGCGCGAACTGACGGGCACGATCAGCAATATCAAGCACTCGGCAGAATCGATCGCCAGTGCAACCAAGCAGATCGCTGCTGGCAATGCCGACCTTTCCCAGCGCACGGAGCAACAGGCTTCGTCACTGGAAGAAACCGCTTCGAGCATGGAGGAGCTGACCTCGATCGTGAAGCAGAACGCCGACAATGCGCGTCAGGCCAGCACGCTGGCTGTCAACGCTTCCGACATTGCCGTCAAGGGCGGGGAAGTGGTCGGGCGCGTGGTCGAGACCATGTCGGGTATCAATGAAAGCAGCAAGAAGATTGCCGACATCATCGGCGTGATCGAAGGCATTGCCTTCCAGACCAACATCCTGGCCTTGAACGCTGCCGTGGAAGCCGCGCGTGCGGGCGAACAGGGGCGGGGTTTTGCCGTGGTGGCGGGCGAGGTGCGTAGCCTCGCACAACGTTCGGCTGGCGCAGCCAAGGAGATCAAGGAGCTGATTGGCGACTCGGTCGGGCGCGTGCAGAACGGCTCGGCGCTGGTGCAGGAAGCGGGGGCGGTGATCGAGGAAGTCGTGACCGCCGTCAAGCGCGTGACAGACATCATGGGCGAGATCTCCGCGGCCTCGGACGAACAGAGTTCGGGCATCGAGCAAGTCAACCAGGCGGTGAATCAGATGGACGAAGTCACACAGCAAAATGCCGCGCTGGTTGAACAGGCTGCGGCAGCAGCGCTGTCGCTGGAAGAGCAGGCGCAATTGCTGCGTTCCGCTGTGGGGCGGTTCCAGGTATAAATCCCCAGACCCAAAAAAGCACAAGGCCGGCGAATTTGCCGGCCTTGTGCTTTTGTGGTTTCCGGACGCCTCTTTGTGCTGTCTCGGAAGTATGAAGCCCTGCGTGGTCAGGCGATCAGAAAATCCTCAACTTTCCGGCCTGCCGACAGTTCCTTCACCAGCCAGCCCGGACGTTTGCCACGGCCTGTCCAGGTATTGCCATTGTTGTCGCGGTAACGCACGGGCACCTTACGGCCGGCCTTTTTCGAAACCGGGCTGCTCTTGCTGCCAAAACCGAGATCGTCGGCGGTCAGGCCATATTCCACGATCTTCTGCTTGATTTCGGCGATCACGGCTGCCTGTTCATTTGCCCGGAGTTCGTCGGCTTGGCGCTGCAGTTCAGAGATCTTCTGAACAATTTCTTTGTATGTAGGCATTATGGATTCCTCAACGTTGCAATTGAAACATGGGCACGCTCCCCGCAGCCCACGGCATTATAACGACTTTGGCTGAGCGGAAAATATTTCGCGCTGCCTTATGTCGCCAACGTTGATTTCTGCTGGTGCTTGTATCGCGCAAAGCGTTGCGGCGTGCCGGCTTGCGAGAAACGAAGAATCGCAGACAATTGAAACAATCCAAAACCGTGATACCGCATTCCAGCAATGTGATGTCGATGCAGTTGTGATGCAAATCCTGCACAGTTTGCACACACTTTGGCAAATGATGGTTTTATTGCCAAGGCAATTGAACGCTCAGCGATGAAATTTTTTCAGGGAATTCATTTGAAAGGTTCCTGAAAGAAGAGGCGATGCGTCGCAATGACGCATTGGCCATGCGATCGCGTCAGGCGAATTGCACTTCCATCTGTTCCTGAAAATCCCTGGCCGGCATGGGGCGCGCAAGAAGATAGCCCTGTAATTGATCACAGTGCAGATTCACCAGCGCTTGCATTTGCGCCTCGGTTTCCACACCTTCCGCCACGACCGTCATGTCCAGCGAATGCGCCATTGCACAAATGGCGCGAATGATGGCGGCGGCCTCGGGCAGGTTGTCGTCGAGCGCGCTCACGAATGCCCGGTCGATCTTGATTTGCTGGGCTCGGAAGCGCTGCAGGTAGCTGAGGCTGGAATAGCCGGTGCCGAAGTCGTCGATCGAGACTTCAAAACCGAGCGATTGAATCTGGCGGATCGTCGCGATGCTCTGCCCGGCATCACGCATCGCAGCGGTTTCCGTAATCTCGAACATCAGCCGGTGCGCGGCCACCTGATAGCGGTGCAGGATCTGCGCCAGACGCTGTACCAGATCGGGTTGCTGGAACTGCCGTGGCGAGAGATTCACGGCGATGCGCAGCGGGGGCATGCCGACGGCATCCCAGTGCATGATCTGGCGGCAGACCTCTTCCACGACCCAATCGCCCAATTCAATGATGGTGCCGGTGCGCTCGGCCAGCGGGATGAACTCTGCAGGCGACACGGCCCCCAGTTCTGGGTGGTTCCAGCGCAGCAATGCCTCCGCGCCGGTCATTGCCTGCGTGCGGGCGTCGAACTTGGGCTGGTAGTGCACGGACAACTGCCCGTTGAGCGCCGCATGCGACAGCGCGCGCTGGATCTGCAGAACGCGGTGTGCGGTGGTGTTCAGGCGCGGTTCAAAGAAGCGGTAGGCATTGCCGGTGGACTGCTTGCAATCGAACATGGCGGCATCGGCATGTTCAAGCAGCGCATCAGCCGTCACGCCGTTGTGCGGATGGATCACCACGCCAATGCTGGCGGTCGCGCGCACGCGGCGCCCATCCACCTCGACCGATTCGCGCAGGCGGAACAGCAGCTTGTCCCCGATGGTGGCCGCCGCCTCCGGCAGGGAGAGCCCCTCGACCAGGACGCCGAACTCGTCGCCGCCCAGGCGTGCGACGACATCCTCACCGCGCATCGCCTGGCGCAGCCGCTCGGCGATGATCTGCAGGACGCGGTCGCCAGTGTTGCGTCCATGCTGTTCGTTGATCTGCCCGAAGTTGTCCAGATCCAGATAGAAAAGGGCGAAGGGCCGACCGCGCCGCGTCGACGAGAGAATCGCGCTGTCCAGCGCCTGACGCAGTTGCAGGCGGTTGGGCAGGCCGGTGAGCGTGTCGTGATGCTGGGGCTCCGGCGCCTGGTTGGTCACGCGCGCAAGTGACGCGGCAAGGTGCGCCTGGGTCGAGTCGACACGGGCTTCCAGCATGATCAGCGCGGCGTGCAGGCTCAGGGCGACCAGGACGCCACTGGCGCTCAGCATGATGATGGGAACGATGTGTGTCGTGGCTTCCCCCGCGGGCCACGCAGCCATCGACGGCCATGCCGCCAGCGAGAGCATGGCAGAGGTAGCGAGTACGGTGGCCGCGCGCGCGCGCAGCCCGACGGCCGCCCGGCGCAGGGCGGGCGGCGTATCGAATGCCATACTCAGGGCCAGACACGTGCCCGCACCCAGTACAAGCGTGCCGCCACCCCATCCGAGGACGACGCGACGCAGCGTCAGCGCATCTTCCTGGATCCATGGGCGCGCCAGATGGAGCTCCATCGCCAGTAACCCGAGGCCCAGCGCCAGCGTGCCGATGGCAATGCCACGCCGTTGCAACGCCTGCGTGGCGGTGGTGAGCGGCGCATCTGGCAGCAATACGGAGAACGCCGCCACCGATGCCGCCAGCGCAATCAGGAGCGTGGCCAGGATGGGCGCTCCCGCCGACGTGCCCACCTGGCGGTGCAGGCCGATCTGGGCAAGCCAGAGTCCTGACCACAAGCCAAGCCCGAGGATGGTGGCGCAGGCGATGCGCCAGTTGCGGCGTTTCGCGACCGTCGAGCCCCCCGGCAGACGTGTCGCGGCGTCTAATGCGGCAAACGTGGTCAACCCCGTGCTGACCCACGCAAACAGCAGCAGCGCAATATGGATATCGTTATGCATTCGAGCGCATGTGGCGTGGTCCCCCGATCCATGACCAGCGCCTGTCTGTGTTTTGCGGCGAGCATAGCGCAAAAGCCTGCTGTTTCAGGCAGAGAAAAGGCGTGTTTGTTGTGCCCTATTCACAGAATGCGCAGAGACTTGCCATCGGGAATGCGTAAGCACAAGCCAGCGTGACGACGCCCCGCCTGTCCTGATACATCGGCAAGCGTGGTCCAAACATGAATGGGGTATACGCGGATGGCAGGCGCATGTGAATGCGCCCTGGCCGCAGCCTCACGCCGCGCCGCGCCGCGCCGCGTCAGGCGTTCAGGCGGGGACGGCTGCGCGCGACGGGTGTTGCTGCTCCCGCGCGCTCAAGATCCACGCTGGGCAGCAGATGCAGCAAGCGCACGAGTTCGGATTGACGGTGCGTGCCGGTCTTGCGCAGGATGTCGCGAATGTGCACGCGTACCGTGTGCACCGAGAGAAACTCGCGCTCGGCGATTTCCTGCAGCGTTTCGCCGGCCGCCAGGCGCGCAGCGACGATGCATTCCTTGTTGGTCAAGCCGAAGAGCGAGGCGAGCACGCCTGCGTCCATCACCGAGCGGGCTTCGGAGTTGCCCACGAGCACCACAGCCAGTGGTGACGCCCAGGCAGAACGCATGACATCAGAGGGCGTCAGCGGCGTCGCGATGAATGGCACAGGGCGCCCGTCGCGTGCCAGATACATCCATGAGCCAGCCGCGCCCTGCACGCCGAGCGAGCCGGCGGCGGTTTCAATGAGATTGCGCAGCGCTGCGTCGTGCGTGTGCTCCGCGGAGTGGAGCCTGCCGCCATCCAACGACAAACGGTCGTCTTCCGCGGCCATCGTCCGCGCCCACGCATTCGCGTACTTCACCCGCATGGTGCGCTCGATGACCATCACGCCAAAGTCGAGCGTATCGAGCCCGGCCATGCCGAGCGCCGCCAGTTCATTCAGTTCCTGATTGCGCTGCTGCATGCGCGCTGCCCGTTGCAGATGCGGCAGGACGCGCTGCAGGCGTGCTTCGCGCTCGTCGGCGCTCAGCTCCGAGACATCTTCATTCGTGCGCAGGCGCATCGTGACGCGCAGGTCGGGTGTGTCAACCAGGGTCATCGCAGCCGCGGACGTGTCTTCCGGCGCCGGTGCGCTCAGCACGTGCGGATCCTGGCAGAGCGGGTCGCACTCGCCGGGTTGTGGGCACTGCTGACACCAGCCCGACGAGATGCCGTGGCGCGGGGCGTCCGTGTGCTTGTCCCAGACGAAATAGTGTGCGCTCTCGACTCCGGCATAAACCGAAAGCAACGCCAAGGCGATCGGCATTTGCGCAGGTTCGAGTACCGCCTCGTAAATGGTATCGACGAGACGGTGAAACTCTGCGTCATCCGATAGACGTTGCAGCATGATGGCCCCCGATGCGTATTGCGACGACTGAAGGTGCGATCCTTCGCCGTCGATGTGTTGCGGCGTGCTGCCGCCGTCGCTGTCTTGGTGATTGTTGTTTTGCGCGACTTCTCTGGTACTCGGCAACTTTCTGCAAAAGCTTAACATTGCGCATTTGATCCTCCCAAATTCCAGAGGTGCTGTATCCCCCCCATCGGAGGGGGGTGTGAGCGACTTTCAGCGCTGAAAAATAAAAAATTCAAAAAAACCTTAACGTGTTCAGCATGTCGGTCTAGTTGAACTGATACGTATAGGCAGCGTTGAAGCGCAGGCTGCGAGAACTGCTGTTGATCGGCTTGTCACCGACCGGGCGAGCGATGGCCAGATCGAGTGTGTAGTACTTCCGATCGGAAAACCGCACGCCCAGGGCAATCGAGCCAAGTTGGTCGTGTACCAGCGTCCCGGCGTTCGAATACGCCTTGGCGGTGTCGTACAGCACATAAGGCTGGACAGTCTTCAGATACGTCATTGCCGCGGTAAAGGCGCGGTTGATCTCCAGCGAGGCGCCCCAGCCGCGGTCCCCGGCGATTTCGCCGGCCGGATAGGCGAGGCCGAAGAAGCGGCCGCCAAAGCTGATCTGTTCCGACGACGGCAGCACCTCCCCGCTGTATTGCGCCGCGCCAGCCACCACCACGCCGAAGCCGAAGGGCAGGTCATGCGCCTCGCTGGCGGTGATGCGCGTGCGCAGGAAGTTCAGGTCGACATTGTTGTTGGGCGACTTGCCGGCGCCCAGGCTGTTGATGCCCTGATAGAGGCCGACGGAGGCTCTTCGCGTCTCGCCGGGTCTCACCTCCGTGTACAACGCCTCCGCGCCCGCGACGCGCACCCGTGCGTCGAGCTCGGTCTGTGCAATGGCGGTGTTCTGCGGCGAATAGCGTTGCTTATCGTCATTGCCGTAGAAAGTGCCGGTCAGCGTCAGGCTGCGCTCACGCGACAGCAGCACCGGATAGCTCAGCGACAGACCGAGCCTTTGCGTGTCGGTCAGATAGCGCGATTGGTAGCCAAGCTGCTCGAGCGGCAGGTTTTCGGGCATGCCTCGGTAGTGCGACCATGTGAGCTTGGCCAGGAGGCCATCGGTACCGATTGGCTGCGCCCACGCGGCCGAGTAGAACGTTTCTTGGTCGCGCCCGCGCGGCTGCAGCGTGGAAACGGTGATCTGTTCGCCCAGCGGCGTCACGCTATTGAGCGTGCCCGTGATCACGGCGCGCACGCCCGGCGAGCGATATTCGACGCCCGTGCCGACGGTGTAGGGCTTGCGCTTGACGTTGAGCACGAGCTCGCTCGCACCATCGGTGGTCGTGGGCGGCTGCACGGTCGCGGTGATCTGCACGCCGGGTTGCAGCGCCAGTATGCCGGTCACGCGCTCGAAGGTCTCTTTGCGCAGCGGACGCTCGTCCATCATGCGCCGCGAGATTTCGCGCAGGCGGCCTTCCAGGGGCCCCGGCGTACCTTCGACCCGCATCCGCGCAACGTAGCCTTCCACCACGGTGACGCGCACCACGCCGCCCGCAAAGGTCTGGGCCGGCACAAACGCGAACGACAGCGGATAGCCGCGATCGGCATACAGCTTGGTGACATCGTTTGCCGCCTGCAGCAATTGCGCGACGGTAATGTCGTGCCCGGCCATTGGCGCAAAGTGCGCGGCGATCTCCGGAAACGGGAGCGTCTTGACGCCCTCGATCTGGAATTTGGTGGGCGTGAGATGCGTGGCGAGCAGGTTTTCCAACGCAGGGTTCGGCCGCTGGACCTGCACCTGGATCTTTTGCTCGGGCGGACGCGAGCTATCGACCTTGGGTAGCGTGTCGATCGGGTTGCCTTGGGTAGGGCTGCTCTGCGCCCAGCTCAGCGCCGGGTGGGTCAGGGCAACGCCCGTGGCCAGGGCCAACCGCAGGGTGGTGGTCCGCACGCCTGTCTCCTCCGTGGTATTCGTTTGTCTTGAAACGACGCAGCGCATCGCCGCGCACTGCTTCGAACGATAACCGCGAGACATGCTGCTTTACAACAAAACGCATAGAGGCAACGTTCACGCGACGCAACGCCCCATGGTAGATACCGATGGCAGGTCGCCCCATGCGCGTTTGACACGCTGTGATGCCGCCCGATGCCGCCTCCGTGCGCGAGCGTTTAAAACAAACGGCGAACCGGTCTGGTACCGGTTCGCCGTCGGGTGGTCAGTGACCCGTGCCACCCAGTGCGCCACCCACCGTGCCGAGCAGACCGCCCACCAGACCGGTGACCGGGGCCAGCGGCGTGGCAGCGCCGGTCGAAGTGAGGCTCGTGCCGACGGTGCTGACCGCAGTGCCAACCGGCGCGGTGACGCTGCTGATTGCCCCAAGCGGGCTGCCGCCGCCGGTCGCGCCGCCGATGCTGCCCAATGCGCCGGTGAGGGGCGCGAGCGGACTGCCGCTGCCTGCCCCACCCAAGCCGCCGAGCGCACCCGTGACCGCGCCCAGCGGATTGCTGCCCGTCCCGCTGCTCAGGCCACCGAGCACGCCCGTGATGGGGGCCAGCGGACTGCTGCCGCCACCCGCACCGCCGAGGCCGCCAAGCCCACCGGTGATCGGCGCCAACGGGTTGGAGCCGCCCGTGCCGCCCAGCAGGCCCGTGATCGGCGCGAGCGGATTGCTGGGCGAAGACGTCGGCGAATACACCACGCCGCCCAGCGCGCCGACCGTGTTGCCAACCGCGGTTACGACACCGCCGAGGTTGCTGACAACGGGTGCCCGCGTACCGGTGAGCGTGTTACCGCCGTTGGCGACGGCGCCGCCCACGGTACCCAGCAGCGTGTAGACCGGCGAGCCGAGGCCGCTCGTGGCGCCAACGGTCTGCGTGGCATTGGTGACCTGCGACGTGAGCGGAACGATGGCGGTGCTCAACTGCTGTGTCAGTTGCTCCACCGGGCCTGTCGACAGCGCGGTGCCCAGCGTGCCGCCACCATTGGCGACCGCTTGGCCGACCTGCGTCACCGCGCCAGCCAGCGGCGTCGTCAACGGGGACAGCGGCGCCAGCGGGCCCGTGCCCAGGTTGTCGACGAGCGTGCCGGTGCTGGTGACGGTGTTGCCCGCATCCGTCACGACAGTTCCCAGGCTCGACACCGTTGTCCCGACCGGGTTCGGGTTGTTGGGGATGCTGCCCAGGCCGCTCTGCACGCCGGTGCCCAGGGCCGAGACGGTCGTGCCGAGGTTATCCACCACGCCACCGAGCCCACTCTGCACGCCGCTCAGTTGCGACGGCAGCGGCGCGCTCTGAATCGTGGAGCCAACACCGCTGATGGCTGAGCCGGTGGCCGTTACCACGTTTCCGGTGTTGTTCAGAATGGCGCCGGCAGGCGTCAGGGGGGCGGGCGCCGGTGAAGGCGACGGCGATGGCGACGGGGAAGGCGACGGGGAAGGCGACGGCGAGGGGGATGGCGACGGCGCAGTGCCGCCGTTGTTCGTCGAGCCGCCGCTGCCATTCGAGCCGCCCAGCGAGCTGCCCATGTCGCCCGAACCGGAGCTGGCGCAGCCGCCCAGGATCAGGAGGCCGGCCATGGTGGCTGCCAGGCATTTGATGTTCTTGGTCATGATTGTTCTCCCGTTTTAAAAGTCCGCTTTTTCGAAGCTGGAAAATGGTCCCAATGTCCATTTGGGTCGGTGGACTCTGCAAACGGTGTGCCATGACAAAATTATTTATCCATGCGTAATCGTTTATGTTTTTTTGGGATCAATCGCCGTAGGTAAATGAATGAAGCGTCGAAAACCACCCCAATGTGGGGAATATTTACCCCCCAAAAGAGGGGATTGAACGTTTGCCGTGGGGGTTATGTCCACGCGAATATGTTCCGATGTCACGTTACAACGTAACGCCGGGAACAAGGTTTCGGGTCTTGTCTGCCAGGAATCCCGCCTTGGGGTAATACCGGATGTCCTGCCCGCAAAGCCAGTCGCAATGCCGTTTCTTGAATGTCGAGTTGTGACTCTAATGTGATTGGCATGGCTATTGCAGATGTTGCTGCGCAGTCCGCAGTACCGAGCTCAGACACAGGGAACACAACCATTCAAAAGAAGGGGACAGACCATGACTCACATTCGACACGCACTCCGCGCCGCGCCGTTGGCCTGCGCTGTGGCCACACTGTTGCTGGCCGCCTGCTCTTCGGGTGGCTCCGGTTCGGGAAGCTCGCCGACCGCCAGCCCGAGCGATACGACGGGCGTCACGCCGGTCGGCAAGGTTGCCAACGGCACCGGCAACACGGTTGTTGCAACGGGGCAGGCTGTGAGCGGCCTCGGTACGACCCTTCAGAACGCGAATATCCCGGGGCTGTCCGATCAATCCAAGGCCGGTCTGGGCGGTACGGTCGGTAACCTCGGCAAGGCGGTCAGCGACCTCGGCCTGGGCGTGCAAACCGGCGTGGGCAAGATGGGACAGAACCCGAACCCGGTGGGCACCACGGTGGCCAGCACGGGTAATGTCGTGACCGACCTGGGGCAGGCCACCGTGAGCGCAGGTTCGCTCGTGCAGGGCCTTGGACAAGGCTCGGGCGCTCCGCTGGCGCCGGTCACCCAGCCGGTGGGCGGCGGCGTGCAACAACTCGGACAGGCGTTGGTCGGCGGCGGCACGCTGCTGGGCAGCGCGCTGTCGTCAGGCGCGGTTCAGCAGGTCACGCAGCAGCTCAGCTCGGCCATTGTGCCGGTGACCTCGCAAGTGACCAATGCCACGCAGATGGTGGGCGATTCAACCGGGCTGGGCGGCGGGCTCAACACGCTGCTTGGCGCGGTGGGCGGCGGCGTTGCCGGCGCCGGTAACACCATCACCGGGACGGGCGTGCCCGTGGTGTCCAGCCTGGGCCCGGTCGTGACATCGCTCGGGACGACGGTGGCTGCGGTCGGCGGCGTCGGTACGGCGGGCGGTGGCTCGAGCGGCGGCAGCAATCCGCTGAGCGGCCTGCTTGGCGGTGGCCTGGGCGGCGCCGGCGGCGGAAGCAACCCGCTGGCGCCGGTGACCGGCCTGCTCGGCGGCCTGGGCGGGACAACGGGTGGATCCAACCCGCTGGCGCCCGTCACCGGAGCCTTGGGTGGCGCGGCTGGCGGCAGTAATCCGCTCGCTCCCGTGACGGGTCTGCTGAGTGGCGCTACCAGCGCGGCCGGTGGCACCTCGGGAAGCAACCCGCTGGCACCTGTAACGAACTTGCTGGGCGGCGTAGGCGGCCTGGCGCACTGAGCAGTACCTGTCTGTGCTCTTGAAGGTGCGCGGGCGTGTTCCCGTCGCTCGCGCATCCTTTTTTTGCCTGACAGTCATGGGGAGCGTTCGAATCGACCTGGAGTCTGTGGAAAACCCGTTCCTATCATCGGTTTAGTCCGTGTCTAATTAAGGGATTTCCATTATTTCTCAGAGGGTTGGAGAGTTATTAATAGAAATTAATAGAGTAGATACTCTAATTTAACAGAAGTACCTCACTTGAGTTATTTCCGCCTGCATGTCGTGAGCCTATAAAAGCGTTACGGAGTGTTACGTGACATGCGTGACACTTCGGTAACGCAATAAGAAGCGAAGCGGTATCGATGAGGGAGCCGGCATGAGAGCGATCATCACGCGTTTCCTGCGCGAGGATGTGGGTGCCTCTGCAATTGAGTATGGGCTTCTGATCGGTTTGATCGCGGCGGCGCTAGTTGCCGCGACAAGCGATATCGGAGCGAGGCTCGGCAACATCCTTTTGTTTCTTGGCAGCAAATTGACGGCTCCATAGGCGGTTGATCGGACCGTTGGCAATAAAAAACCAATCAACAGGGCGAGTGCGCAGCAGGAGAGAGAACATGAAACACGCCATTCTTCGGTTCATCCGGGACGAACAAGGTGCGACGGCCATCGAGTATGGCCTGCTCGCGGGGCTGATCGCCGCAGCGATCGTGCTTTCCGTGACCAACCTGGGCACGAGTCTGTCGGGTCTCTTCGACATGATCAAAAGCAAGCTCCCTACCTGATCAAGCGACGTCGTGACTCGGCTTGCGGATTTCGCGGGCTGGGCAGCCGTTGCAACCTTCGCGGTTCTTGCCATCTGGTTTGATTTGCGCGCCCGGCGGGTGCCGAACTGGCTCGTCCTTACGGGCCTGTCGCTGGCGATCGCGCTTGCGTGGGCGGGGCCGGTTGAGGCCCTGGCGCCAAGTTGGCGCGACGCATTGCTCGGTGGCGCCATCGGGTTCGCGGTGTATCTGCCGCTATACGCGATGGGGTGGATGGGTGCAGGCGACGTCAAGTTCTTCGGCGTGGCCGGGCTGATCTGCGGCTGGCATGGGTTGCTGCCGGTATGGGTCATCGGGAGCCTGCTGGCCGGGCTGCATGGGCTGCTCATTCTGGTTGCGCGCCGCACGGATGCGACAAGCCCGACGGCGTGGCTGCTCATGCGCATGCGTCCGTCTTTGTTTCAGTGGAATGCGGCGCAGGCAGGGCAGCGCGGTATTCCCTACGCGGCCTACATGGCGGTCGGACTGCTTTGCCTCCCGTGGTTGCTTGAGCTTCACTAGGACAGGTTTGTGCGACGGCGCTGGAGACGCTGTTCGCCCACGCAGACAGGTTGGATCAGAGCCGCACAAGCGGCCGTGTGTTTAGGGGGATCGGCCATGCCGACAGGACAACGGGAACAGGCGCGCATTCTGGCGCGCCGGGGCGGTGAGTGCCGTCCTCAGGATCGGCGCAAACGCTTGGGCGCCGTGTCCATCGAATTTGCGGTCGTGCTGCCGGTCTTGCTGATGCTCATGCTGGGCATCACGTACTACGGCCTGATCTTCGCCATGCAGCAGGCGCTGACGCTGGCCGCCGAAGAAGGCGCCCGCGCAGCCCTGCGGTACCAGCCTTCCAACACGCAGCGCATCGCCGCCGCATACACGGCTGCCAATGCGGCGCTGCCGTCGTTCATCAGTTCGCAGGTCACGACGAACCAGAGCGGGGCGCCCCTGGTGACCTGTCCGACCATCTCCAGCATGGAGTGCCTGAGCGTCGTGCTCACACTGCCGGTCACCACGGGGTCCAGCCCCATGTTGCCTGCCATCCCGTTGCTGCCCGTGCCAGACGCGCTGACCGGTTCCGCCGTGGTGCAGCTCGTGCCCGACACGTAAAGCGTCACAGCCCGCTCCCTTCCATTGATTGCATCGTCAGACCGCCCCCGATGACCAGCAAACATCTCCAGATCTTCGCCGCCGCGCTGCTGCTGCTCGCCGCCATTCTGGGCGCCGTAGCCTGGCGCAGTGCCCACAAACCGCCCGCCCCGGCGACGGTACGCGAGAACGGCAAGACCCTGTATCCCGTGGTCGTGACGACCAAGCCGCTGGAAGCAGGCAAGCCGATCGCCGCAGACGCCCTGGCTGTCGAGATGCTGCCGATCAACCCGGCCGATGCGTTCTCGGACGTGGGCAAGGTGGTCGGCCGCGAACCGATCGTCGCGCTTGGCATGGGCGTCCCGCTCATTGGCTCGCAATTGTCGTCAGGACTGGCGTTGCAGGTCACCCCGGGGCAGCGCGCGGTCGCGATCACCGTGGATGAGGTCATCGGCGTCGGCAACCGCGTGGCACCGGGTGATTACGTCGATGTGTTCTTCATCGTGCGCCGCGACGGGCAGGAAATTGATGGCAGTCAGGCCAGGCTGTTGCTGCCACACCTGCGCGTGCTGGCCTTCGGCACGGTGGCCGTGAACGAAAGCCCGCAGAAGACGCAGGATGGCGGCGCGATGTCGCGCAAGGTCGAGCCGGCCAAGACGGCGGTCCTGTCCGTGCCGGTAGAGGCCGTGAGCCAGTTGGCCATGGCACATCAGTCGGGTCGTCTGCTGCTCGCGCTGCGCAACCCCGCCGATGACGCCGAGCCCACCGTCAAACCGCAGGACGCCGCGTTGCTGGCCGCCGCTGACCGCAACCCGATGGACGTCGCGCAGGCCGGCGTATCCATCACGAGCCTGACCGGCGGGCCCCATCGCGTCCATGCCATGCAGGCGCCGGCGCTGCCGATGGCCCCTGCCGCACGCAGCGGCGCGCGAGGCCATGCCGCAGGCGGGATCGAAATCATCCGCGCAGGAAAACGAGAGGAGCAACATGACTGATGCCGCCGTGGTTCGCGGTTGGATGGGCGCGCTTGCCTTTGGATGCGCGGTGTTGGCATCGACGGCGCTTGCCGAGACGGCACCGTCTGGGCAGACGCTGCATCTGCTGACGGGCAGCCAGCGCGAGATCCGCCTGGGCAAGCCGCTCGAGCGCATTGCCATCGGTAATCCTGACATCGCAGATGCGCTGCTGCTGAAGGGACATGGCGCCGCGAACAGCCTCCTCATCATTGCAAAAAAGCCAGGCTCAGCCAGCGTGATGGTCTGGACACAGGGCGGGACGGCCATCACGTACAACGTGCAGGTCGATGCGTCCGTGCCCCAGCCCGGAGACCCGGTGGTCAGCATGCAGGGCAATACGGCGGTCGTCTCAGGCCAACCCAAGGATGTGTACGCCCTGGCGCGTGCCCGGCGCTTGGCCGCAGCGGCCGGCGGTGCGGAGAAGCCCAAGGACGGCAACGTCATCGATAACACGTCGCTGAACGTGCCCGGCACGGTGCAGGTGGACGTCCGCGTGGTGGAGTTCAGTAAGACGGTGCTGAAGGAGGCCGGCTTTTCGTTCACGCGCACACGTGGCGGCTTCACGTTCGGCAGCTTTGCACCGTCGTCGCTGACCCAGTACAGCGTGACGCCGAACAGCCTGACGACGCAGTCGACGATGCCGGTCAGTTCGGCATTCAACCTGCTGATCTCTTCGTTCAGCAAGGGCATCTTCGCCGATCTGAGCCTGATCGAATCCAACGGCATGGCCCGCGTGCTGGCGGAGCCGAGCCTGGTTGCGCTGTCCGGGCAGAGCGCCAGCTTCCTGGCCGGCGGCGAGATCCCGATTCCCGTTCCTCAGGCGCTGGGCACGACCACCATCGAATACAAGCCGTTCGGCATCGGCCTCACGGTATCGCCCACGATCCTGTCGGAAAACCGTATCGCGCTCAAAGTGGCGCCCGAGGCGAGCGACCTCGATTTCAGCCGCGGCATCACGCTCAATGGCGCGACGGTGCCGGCAATCGTCACGCGGCGCGCAGACACCATGGTCGAACTGGGCGATGGCGAGAGCTTCGTCATTGGCGGGCTGGTGAGCCGCTCCACGCTGTCGAACCTAGACAAGGTGCCGTTCCTCGGCGACGTGCCGATCATCGGGACGTTCTTCAAGCGCGTGAATTACAACCAGGAGGAGCGCGAGCTGGTGATCATCGTGACGCCACACCTGGTCAAGCCGATGGCCCGCAACGCGCCCATCGACAAGATGCTGCCGGGCCAGTCCAACGGACAGGACCGGGACGGCGCAGGCGCGCCGGTGTGGCGGCCGTTTGCGCTGGGCATTGCGGATCCGGCCACCATGCCGGGCTTCTCGCACTAAGGGGCGGGCATGGACTACTTTCTCCTGCACGGCGGCGGACAGGGCGATGCGCAGTCGGCGGCTGCGCACCGCTGGCTCGCTGGAGCGCTCCGGGAACTGGGCGTGCTGGTCGCGCAGACCACCGGGCACGATGCCTTTCTCGAGCAGATCGGCGCGGTGAACCCCGAAGTGGTGTTCGTGCGCTTTGCGTCGTCCCCCGCCCGCATGGATGTGCCGGAACCCGACCAGAAGCTGGGCGAGGGCGCGGATGCCATCGGCGAGGCCACGCAACTGGTTGCCGAGTTGGCGCGGTTGTTTCCGGGCTTGCCATTGGTGGCGGTCGGGTCCGCGTCGGATGGCCGCGCGATGCTGGCTGCCTTGCGCGCCGGGGTGAAGGATTTCGTCGACGTAGAGGGAGCACCCACCGAGGCCGTGCGGGTGGTGCGGCGGTTGCTGGCCGAACGGGCCTCTGCCGAGCCGACGCGCCGCGGCCGCGTGTTGGCCATTCTGGGCGCACGCCCCGGCGTGGGCGCCACTACGCTCGCGACGAACTTGGCGACGCTGGTGCGCCGGACATCCGCCAGCGACGTGATGTTGCTGGACCTCGGACAACCGCTGCGCGACGGCGCGCTCTACCTGAACGTGCCGGCCAATTTCCATTTTGTGGAGGCCGTGCGCAACCTGCGCCGTTTCGACCAGGTGTTTGTGCAGACCGCGCTGTCGCGTCACCCGAACGGCCTGGCGGTGCTGCCACTGCCGATTTCGCTGGCCGAGATGCGCGACATCTCGTTCTCCGAGGCGCTTGGGCTGCTCAACCGCCTGCGTACGTTCTTCGACCTGCAGGTCGTTGACCTGGGCGGCTTCAACAACATCGATTTCATCGCCCAACTGGTCAAGGCCGCAGACGACGTGATGCTGGTGACCGAGCAGAGCGTGGGGGCCATCGTCTCGGCCGCCGAGCTGATGCAGGAACTGAAGAAGCGCGAGATCGACCGCGATCACCTGCACCTGCTCATCTCGAAGTTCGACGCGCGGTTGTCACTGGATGCGGCGCAGATTGCCGAGCGACTGGAGATTCCGTCCGTGCTGACGGTGCCAAACCGTCGCCCGCCGCTGGTGATCTCCTCCAACCAGGGCGCGACGCTCGCCGAAACCAACCCCGCCGACGCGTACGTACGTGCCCTGGCCCAGATCGTTCAGACGCTGGGGTACGCCCAGCAGAGCGAGCGCGTCGCGGGCGTATCGAACTGGATGGCCGAGGCGCGCGCCCGGTTGGGCGGCCGCTTCAAACGCAAGCCGGCCGAGGCGGCCGAGCTGGATATCGGCACGGGCACCACTGAACGGAACGCGACATGACACAACCCATCGAGTTCTCCAATCACGCTGAATCCAGCCACGGCGCGTTTGCCGTTTCGCAGGCGTTTCAGGACATCAAGGAAGCGGCACACGAGCACCTGTTGACCCGTATCGAGGAGCTGGGCGCCGAATTCGGTCGCTGGTCCCGCACGGCCATTCAGCGCTTTGTCGACCTGGAGGTCGAGGGCTTCACGCGCATGCGCCGCATCCCCGTCAACGAGACCGAGGTGCGCCAGATTGCCGAGGCCTTGACCAAGGAGCTGGCCGGGTTCGGGCCGCTCGAAGATCTGCTCGGCGATCCGGCGGTCGAGGACATCCTGGTCAACGGCCACCTGGACGTGTACGTGTCAAGACACGGCGTGCTCGAGCGCATCCCGGTGCGCTTTTCCGATGGCAACCACCTGCTGCGCATCGTGCGCCGTATCCTGGCGCCGATCGGCCGCCGGCTGGATGAATCCAACCCGATGGTCGATGCGCGTCTGCCCGACGGTGGACGTATCAACGTGGTCATCCCACCGCTCGCCCTGGAGGGGCCGGTGGTGTCGATCCGCAAATTCCGCAAGGATCCGCTCAAGCCCGAAGACCTGCTCGGCCTCGGCACGATGAGCGAGGAGATCGGTGACCTGCTGCGCGCTGCCGTGCAGGCGCGCTGCAACATCCTGATCAGTGGCGGCACGAGTTCGGGCAAGACTTCGCTGCTCAACGCGATGGCGTATCACATTCCCGTCACCGAGCGCGTGATCACCATCGAGGACACGGCGGAACTCTCGCTCAATCATCCGCACGTGGTGCGCCTGGAAAGCCGCCCCGGCGGCTTCGAGGGCACGGGGGTGGTGACGATTCGCGATCTGTTGCGTAACAGCCTGCGCATGCGCCCCGACCGCATCATCGTGGGGGAAGTGCGCGGCGGCGAGGTGCTGGAAATGCTGCAGGCCATGAGCACCGGCCACGATGGATCGATGGGCACCATCCACGCCAGCAGCCCGCGCGAATGCCTGTACCGGCTCGAGATGCTGGCCGGCTTTGCCGGCTTCCAGGGCAGCGAGGTCAGCCTGCGCCGGCAGATCACCAACGCCATCGACTTCATCGTGCAGATCGGGCGGCTGTCCAACGGCAAGCGGCGCATTCTCTCGGTCATGGAGATCACCGGGCTGGGCGACAACATCATCTCCACGCAAGAACTGTATCGGTACGAGCCGTACTTCGGTCCCGATGGCGAGGAGATCGATCGCTGGACGGCGCTCGGCCTGCAGCCGCATTCCCCCAAGCTGGCGCGCATGCGCAATGCGGGGCTCGACGGCGGTGGGATGGGAGGCGGCATGGGTGGTGGCTTCGGCGGCGGAGGCCGTTTCCATGTCTAACGAGGCGCTCTGGTTCGGTTGCCTTGCGTTGCTGCTGCTGGGCGGAGGGCTGATGTTGTGGTCCGAGGCCGTGCGCCGCCGCGAACGCGAGGCGTCGCGCGCCTTCGTGCGTGCGCAGACCGAACAGATCAATGCGCGCTACCAGCCCAACGTGGAAGCCGTGCCGGCAGGCGTACCCGACACGCTTCAGCGTGCCTGGATCGACGCGCTGCGTCGCGCCGACATCGAACCGACTCGCCGCTTCTATGCGCTTGTGATCGTCCCGGCCGTGTTGTTCGTACTGGCCGCGTGGGCTGTGTCGGGGATGCTCTCTGCCGCCATGGCACTTGCGATCTACGTGATGATCGCGGCCTTTCTCTTCTGGAACCGCACGCGGCGCATGAACGAGCGCCTGCTGCAGCAACTGCCCGGCTTCCTGGATGGGGTGGTCCGGCTCATGAGCATCGGCAGCGCGGTGCCCGCAGCGTTCCAGGCGGCCAGCGCCAACACCGAGCCGCCGCTGCGCAACTGCCTGACCTCGACCACGCAGATGCAGCGCGCGGGCAAGGATCTCGACGCCGCTGTGCTGGCTGTCGGCCAGCAATACCGCGTCAACGAACTTGTCTTGCTGGCGTCTGTGCTGCGCCTGTCGCTGCGTTATGGCGGACGCGCAGACATTGTGATGGAACGCACCGCGGCGTTCATGCGCGATCGCCAGCAGGCGCAGCGCGAGCTGCTGGCGCTGTCGGCGGAGACGCGCCTGTCTGCGTGGATTCTCGCGCTGCTCCCGATGGTGGTGGGTGGCCTCATCATCATGTTCAACGCGGCGTACGTGTTGTCGATGTGGCGAGACCCGTTCGGCCGGACGCTGATCATGGCCGCCTTCGGGCTCGAAGTGATTGGCGCGCTGGCGTTGGCCAGGCTGGCCAAATCGTTGTAGGAGCGCGGCATGGAAGACGTTCTGTTCACGCTCAGTCTGACGGCTGCCGCTGCCGGCCTGTTGCTCTTTGGCGGGATCGTGCTGCGCGCGGTGCTGATGCGCCAACGCAGCGTGCGCAAGCTCGACACGGCGCTGTCCGACGTGCGCGCCGCCGCAGCAGGGGCAGCGCAGCCTGCGCCAACGGTTCCCGCAGCGCCGTCCGCCAAGCCGCGCCAGCACGGCATGCGCGAGGCACAGCAACTGCAGCAGCAGATCGCCAAGGTCGGCCAGCGCTGGATCGACACGTCGCTCGGGCACCGCCTCGTCACCGAAGAGGACCGCAAGCTGCTTGAGGAGTGCGGCTTTCACGGCGAACACGCACGCACGCTCTTTGGCGGTGTGCGCATGGTCCTGCCGCCCATGTTGGGTCTGGTCGCGTTCCTGCTGGCAGCGAGCTCCGTCAAAGCGCTGCTCTGGGGGTTCATGGGATTCGCACTCGGATACCTCGGGCCCAAGTGGTATCTCGGCCGCCGTTCTCAGGGGCGCCGCCGCCAGGTCGAAGACGAGTTGCCCGTCATGGTGGACATGCTGCGCCTGTTGCAGGGGGTGGGACTGTCGATCGACCAGAGCCTGCAGGTGATCGCCAATGAATTCCACAGCATGTTGCCGGTGCTGGCAGGCGAGTTTGGGCGAGCCAACCAGCAGTTCGCCTCCGGACGCTCCCGCGAGCAGACGCTGCTGCGCATTGCCCGCCTGTTCGACAACGAAGACCTGAAGGGCCTGATCACGCTGCTGACGCAGGTCGACCGCTTCGGCGGTGCGGTGCAGGAGCCCTTGCGGCAGTTCGGCCTGCGCCTGCAGGAGAACCGGCGCGCGCAGATGAAGGAGCGCATCGGCAAGCTGACCGTGAAGATGACCATGGTGATGGTGATCACGCTGCTGCCCGCGCTGCTGATGATCACGGCGGGCCCGGGTTTCATGGGCGTGACGCGCAGCCTGAAACAGATGGCGGGAGGAGGTTGAGGTGACGATGATCCAGAAGGCCCTGCGCACGGGCACCGCCGGCGCGCTGGCGGCACTGACGATGTTGGCTGGCTGCGGTTCGATGGCCAGCTCCAGTTCCAGCGCCGACATGAGCCGGCGGGCCGATGTCGATATCGAGATGGCGCGTCAGCGGCAGAGCGAAGAGAAAGCCGAGATCACCAATCCCGCAACGTACCTGTCGCTGATCCGCAAGATGCAGGAGCAGGGGTTGTATTACGCGTCGCTCGCGCATATCGATGCGTACGAGCAGCGCTATGGGCATGCGCCCGCGGTGCTGCTCATGCGTGCCGATGCGCTGCGCGAGACTGACCAGCTCGCCGCCGCAGAAGCGGGCTACCGCGCCGTGATTGCCGCCACATCGACCATGGGCGCCGGCACGCAGGGCGCTCTGCTGAATGCCGGCGCATGGCGAGGGCTGGGTATCACCGCCGGCCGTCGAGGCAACTTCACCGAGGCCGCACGCTGCCTGCAGGTCGCAGCGCAAGCCAACCCGACCGATGCCAGCACGGTGAGCGACTTCGGCTATGCCCTGATGCGCGCCGGTGAAGTCGAACAGGCGCGCGTGCCGCTGATGCAGGCGCAGCAGATGGCTGAAACCAGCCCGAAGATCGCCGGGAACCTCGTGATCTGGCTGACGGTGAATGACCGGAAGGACGACGCTGCGTCGCTGGCCGCTCATGCGCAACTGACGGCTGCCGCGCGCAAGGCCATCGACGATGACGTGGCACGCGTCAAGAGCGCCTGGCGGGATCGGCGCATCGCGCGCGAGACGGCACCGGTGGCACCGTCGCGAGCCACTGCGGCGTTGCCACCCACCAATGGAGCGGCGGCGGCCACTGAGGGCCGGCCGTCCATCAATCCGCTTGCGCTGCAGCGTGGGCGTCTGCTCGACACCTTGGAGGCAGCGCAATGATTGGTCGGATTCTTCTGGTCGCGGGCGTGGCGGCATCGCTCGTAAGCGGCGTCGCGGGCGCGCAGGGCTTTTCCGGTTCGGGGCCGCAGAGCGCGGAGCCTGCAGCGCCGAAGGTTGGCAGCAACGTCAACGACGCCACACGCGCGTTGCTGAAGGCGCAGCGCGACGGGACCTACGCCGGCGAGTTCGCGCCGCTGCGGGGTGAACAGGCCGCGCTGGCCTATCGGCGTTACCTCGATTCGTTCAGCAGGCCGATGCCCGGGTTGTCGCAAACGCAATCCGGCACGCGGCCTCCGGCATCGAATGTCATGCAGCAGACTGGACGCTGAGTGATCACCATGAATGCCTCCGCCGTTCGTTTTCGTCATGGCACCGCGTTGCGCCGGCGCATGCAGGGCGCCATCAGCGTGATGACGGCCGTCTTTGTGGCGACCATCGGCCTGGCGGTGCTCGTGTCGATCGATATCGGCAACCTCTTCTATTCGCAGCGCGCCCTGCAGCGTGCGGCGGACCTGGCCGCCATGGCTGCGGCACAGCGGCTCGACGTACCCGACGCAGCGTCCCTTGCCGTGCAGCAGAACGGCTTCACGGTGGACGGCGCCAACGTGACGATGGCGATGGTTCCCGGCGTCTGGGATGCCAGCGCAGGAAACGCGCCCACGTATTTCACCGCCCAATCCGCCATTGACGGCAATACCAACGCCGCCCAGGTGACGCTCACCCAGAACGTGCCGTACTTCTTCACCATCGGCACGCGCCGGTTGCAGGCGACAGCCATTGCCAAGAACACGCCGATTGTGTCGTTTTCATTGGGATCGGGCCTCGCTTCCCTCGACGGGGGCCTGCTCAATCAGGTGCTTGGCATGTTGCTGGGAAACGCCAATCCGCTGAGTCTCGACCTGGTCTCTTACCAGGGCCTCGCAAGCACGAATATCCATGTGGCAGACCTGATGGCGGCGCTCGGGGTGGGGACGGTTCAGCAACTGCTGGCCGCGCAGGTATCGCTCAACCAGTTTCTGACCGCCGTCATTTCAGCCGGCGCGCAGAACGGGCTTGCTGGCGTCACGGTCAGTAACGCGCTGGCGCCCAATGCACTGGTGGTCGGGCCGCTCTTGCATGACACCCAAATCAACGTCGGCAACAGTTCAGGCAACCCCGGCGTTCTGCAGTTTCTTGCGATGGTCGGTAACGATCAATCGGCACTGAACGCGGAGCTCAACGTGCTGGACCTGGTGACCACCGCCGCGCAGATCGCGAACAGCAAGAATGCGGTGGCGCTGTCGACGGGGTTGACGATTCCCGGATTGCTCGGGGTGACGCTCAATCTGAAGATCATTCAGCCTCCCGTGCTGGCCATCGGCCCGCCGGGACGGGATGCGTCCGGCAATTGGCGCACGACGGCCTATACGGGACAGGTGCAACTGGGGCTGAACGTCAGCGCCAGCGTGCTGGGTCTGCTGACCCTCAACCTGCCGGTCGGCGTGACGATAGCGGGGGCCAATGCGCATGTGGTCGACGCGAACTGCCCGGTACCCCGTACGAATCTGTCGGCGGACATCTCCGGGGCCATCTCACCGATTTCAGCTTGCATTGCAGCCGGTGCCGATTCCGTTTCGTCGGGACCACTGAACTGCGGCGCAGCGGGACCGGCGGCACTGGTGGGCCTGCTGACCGCGCCCCTGGTGACCATCTACGACAACCCGCCGCCGACTGCGAACGTCCCATTCGGCAGCGATACGCCATACAACGGTGTGCAGGTGGGCGTCGGGCAGACAGTACGGGTGACTGGCACGAGCGGCTTCTTCAGTGCCCTGTTGGCGAACACGACCAACTTGCAGATCAATGTGCTTGGGATCCTCCCCGTCAGCACCGCCGCCATCAGCACGGAGCTGGCGACGATCGGATCCATTCTGGATAGCGTGCTGACACCAGTGCTTGAACTGCTGGGTGTTCAACTGGGTTATGCGGATATCAAGGTGAACTCGGTGAACTGCGACGCAGTTGAACTCGTCTATTGACATGGAAGCGACGACATGAAGACCGATCGCTGGGCGTACGAAGCGCTTGAGATCTTCGTCTGGGAAGGACGTCACGATATTGCCGATCGTGTGACGCGATTCATGGCGCCGTTCGGGGCCGAGGTGATCCGCGCTGGCGGCATCGACTTCCAGCCCGCCGAACCGCGCATGAAGCCGGGTGTTGCCATCATCAGCGCGTCGGTGGTGGAAAGCGGCGGCTTTACCGTGCTCGACTGGCAAGCCGCGCAGGGCATGCCCGTCATCTGGGTGGCGGCTGATAGCCAGCATGACCCGAGCCGTTTTCCACCCGAGTACACGCATGTGCTGGGGCCCGACTTTGGCGCCGCCGAGCTGCGCGCACAGATTGCGAAGGTGTTGCCGTCGATGACCTCGGCGCCCGACGCGGCGCCCGACCAGAGCGCCCTGGTAGCCGCATCGCCGGCCATGCATGCGCTGCTCGAACAGGTCGATACCTTTGCCGACTGCGACAGCAACGTCATGCTCTACGGAGAGACGGGCGCCGGCAAGGAGCGCATCGCGCGGCTGCTGCACGACAAGAACAGCGTCTATGGCAAGGGCCCTTTCGTGGCGGTCAACTGCGGTGCCATTCCCGACGGCCTGTTCGAATCGCAGTTCTTCGGTCACGCCAAGGGCGCCTTTACCGGTGCCATGTATGCGCATCGCGGCTACTTCGAGCAAGCCAACGGCGGCACGCTTTTCCTCGACGAGCTGGGCGACCTGCCGCTCTATCAGCAGGTGAAGCTGCTGCGCGTGCTGGAAGACAGCGAGTGCACGCGGCTCGGATCGACGGTCCCCGTGAAGCTGGATTTCCGTCTCGTGGCCGCCACCAACAAGAACCTGCGCGAGATGGTCGCAACGGGCAAGTTCCGGGCAGACCTGTATTTTCGTCTGGCCGTGATCGAGCTCCGTATTCCGAGCCTGGAACAGCGCGGTGCGGACGACAAGGTGGCGCTGCTGTTGTCGTTCCTGCGGCACCTGCTGGGGGACAAGGCCTACGACAGCATGCCGGCGGTGCCCGATTGGGTGCGCGCGTCGGTGGGGCGCGCCTACTTTGCCGGTAACGTGCGGGAGCTGCGCAACCTGGCCGAGCGTATCGGCATCACCCTGCGCCAGTTTGGCCGATGGGAGGAAGCTCGCATCCTGCCGCTCTTTGCCGGTCTGCAGCGCGATGCCTTCGACCGGGAAGCCGGTCATGGCGGCACTGGCGGCGGATACATCGAGCGCGGCAACGGCGGCAATGGCGGGGACGAAGAGCGCCGCCGGATTCTCGCCGCCCTCGATGCCAACAACTGGCGTCGCCAGGACACTGCCGCCACGCTCGGCATCAGCCGGAAGGTGCTGTGGGAAAAGATGCGCAAGTACCAGATCGCTGATGGCGAAGCCGAGCTGCGCGAGCTGGAGTGACGCCAAACAACACCCTGAGCCCCGAAGGGGGTGCCTCGCATGCCACGCGGACGGCGGATCGCGTATAGTTTTCGGCTGCAACACGCGCGCAGAATCCACAGGGTCGAGATGAGAACTAAAAAACAGTCAGGGAAAGCGCCGCAACAGGCGTTTCAGAGGGGGTTGACCATTGCGGCCGCGGTAGCTGCCATGGCGGGTACGGCGGCCTGCACGTCAGCCGTGGCGCAGAGCCCGGCCGCACCGCCCAGCACGATTACACCGATCGCCGCCACGCCGGTGCCGCCCTTGACGGCCACCGTTGGCCAGGCGGCCGCGCCGGCCGCCAGCGCGCCCGCTGCAGGGGGCAATACCCGCGCCGATCACCCGGTCCCGAACAGCAGTACCGTGCTCGAGCTCCAGCAGCGCATGCAGGCCCACGAGCTGTCGGAGCTTCGTACCACTTACAACGGCGCCTATGGCGCGAGCCTGCTGTTTGCGCAGTCCGACCTGACGTATTACGTGACGCTGTTCCAGCAGAAGGACCTCTGGCGCGTCATCAAGACCGCCAATGAGGCCTCCGCCGAGCGCGCGTACAACGATTTCGTTCGGCAAACGCGCTCGATGGCCGATCTGGAACTGCAGCGCATCCGCCTGGAGGCCCAGAAGGAGCGCGCTGAACGCCAGATTGCCGCGCAGGAAGAGAAGCTCCGGGGCTTGCGAACCGATCTGGAAATCCAGCGCCAGCAGCAGGCCCAGGCGCAGGAACGTCAGAAGGCCGCCCGGACGGAAGCCGATGCGCTCGATGTCGAACGCCGCGCCGCCCGTGCCCGCGTGGAGGAGCTCCAGCGCCAGATCCGCGCGTTGGAGACGCAGGTCAACGCACCGTTCAATCCGCCGCAGCGTCACCGCTGACAGCGCTTTGCAGTGATGCTGTGCATCGGGCGGCCCGCGGGTCGCCCGATTCACTTTTAGGGGCAGCTATTCAAACACGGCGTAGGTGTTTGATCGCCGGCGGAGCGGCGCGTACATTGGCGGATAACCTACTTTCGCAGTCGACCGCGCATGCGTTCTGCCTCAGAGTTACCCGCCAATGCCTCCGCAGCGGCGGCGGTGCCGATCCCCCAGCCCAAGGGCTTGCCGTGGCTGGGCAACCTGCTGCAGCTCCCCAAGGACCGCCTCGCCCAGACGCTGCTGGAGACGAGCCGGCAGTTTCCCGGCGGCATCTATCAGCTCGACTTTGGCGGACGTCGCGTGCCATTCGTCTATTCCGCCGACCTGGTCGCCGAGCTGAGCGACGAGACGCGCTTTCGCAAGCTGATCGGGCCGCCACTGTCGTTTCTGCGGGCGGGAGCGGGCGATGGCCTCTTCACCGCGCACCATGACGAGCCCAACTGGGGCAAGGCGCACCGCATCCTGCTTCCCGCCTTCAGCCAGCGGGCCATGAAAGGCTACTTCGACGTAATGCTTGAAGTGGCCGACGCGCTGGCCGACAAGTGGGCGCGCCAGGGCCCCGATGCCGACATCCCGGTCGCGGACGACATGACGCGGCTCACGCTCGATACCATCTCGCTGGCGGGCTTTGGGTACCGGTTCGATTCGTTCAACACGCCGGAGCTGCATCCCTTTCTGGCGGCGATGGTCGGGGTGCTGTCCGAAGCCATGGGCAAGCTCACGCGCCTGCCGCTCAAAGACCGGTTCATGCGCGAGCACCATCGCCGGTTCGAGCAGGACGTAGCCTCGATGCATGGGCTGGTCGACGAAGTCATCCGCGCGCGCCGTCTGGCGCGGGATGGCGGCAAGGGCGCGAGCGATCTGCTCGGCCTGATGCTCAACGCGCGGGATCCGGTCACGGACCAGCCGCTGGACGACACCAATATCCGCTTTCAGGTCATCACCTTCCTGATTGCCGGTCATGAAACCACCAGTGGGTTGCTGACCTTCGCGCTGTATCTGCTGCTGCGCCATCCGGCTGTGCTGGCGCAGGCGTATGCCGAAGTCGATCGCGTTCTGCCGGGCGACACGGTGCCGCAATATGGGCACCTCGCCCAGCTCGACGTGATCGAGCGCGTGTTGAAGGAGACGCTGCGTCTGTGGCCCACGGCGCCGAGCTTTGGCGTGGCGCCCTACGAAGACACCCGCATCGGCGGACGCTACGCCATCCGAAAGGACCAACGCGTGGTGACGGTATTGATGGCGCTGCACCGTGATCCGGCAGTGTGGGATCGTCCCGAAGTGTTCGATATCGACCGTTTCCTGCCCGAAAACGAAGCCCGCCTGCACCCACACGCCTACAAGCCCTTTGGCAATGGCGAGCGCGCCTGTATTGGCCGCCAGTTCGCACTGACCGAGGCAAAGCTGGCGCTGGCCGTCATCCTGCAGCGTTTTGCCTTGTCTGACCCGCACGACTACGCTTTCCACATCAAGGAGACGCTGACGCTCAAACCGGACGGCTTTCGACTGCGCGCCCGATTGCGACATGCGCGCGAGCGGTTGTCTGTTGCCATGCCAGCATGCGGGGCTGCAGCCACGGATGCCAGCGAGCCCATCGCGCTGGCTGGCGATGGCGAATCGATGCACGTGCTCTACGGTGGCAGTCTGGGCACGTGCCAGGACATCGCCGAGCATATTGCCGCGACCGCATCGCGCGCTGGCTTCGATGCCAAGGTGGCGCCACTGGATACCGTGGCTGACGCGTTGCCGGAGGAGGGCACGCTGATCGTGGTGGCAGCGACTTACAACGGACGCGCGCCGGACAGCGCCCGAACGCTGGAGGCCCGTCTCGATTCGGCACATGCGCTGGTGCGGCAAGCGCCAAGGTTGCGCTATGCGGTGCTCGGCTGCGGCAACTCGCAGTGGCCGGCGTTCCAGGCATTCCCCAAGCGGGTGGAAGCGATGCTGGCTGCGTCCGGCGCGCAGGCCATCGTTGCTCGCGGCGAGGCCGATGGCAACGGTGGTTTCGATGCCGCCGTCGATGCCTGGACGCGGGGCTTATGGAGCGCGCTCGGAACGCGCGAAGCCAGTGCGGATGCGCCTGCTGTCCGTGTCGAATACCTCGCACCCGACACCGTGCGTGCCGCGACCTTGCCGCCTTCCGCGTGTGCGATGACCGTGCTCAGCAACGAAGAGCTTGTCAGCGACCCTGCAGGTCTGTGGGACTTCACCCGTGAGGCACCGCGTGGCCCGACGCGTCACCTCACGGTGCAACTGCCTCCGGGTACGACGTACGCGACGGGCGATCACCTGGCCGTCTATCCGCGCAATGCGGACGACCGTGTCGAGGCGGCAATCGTCCGACTTGGGTTGGAGGGGGAGGCGCTCGTCACGTTGACGGCACAGCATGCGCATGTTCGTCACCTGCCGCTCAATCGTCCCGTGACGGTGCGCCAGCTGTTGCGCGATTTCGTCGAATTGCAGGACACCGCCACGGTGCGCGACGTCGCAGCATTGCACGCCGCCACGCGCTGTCCCTTCACACGTCAGCAACTCGCTGCCTGGCTGGAAGATGAGGAGGCCGCGCAGCGTTTCGAGCGCGACGTTCACGCCGCACACGTCAGCGTACTGGATCTGCTGATCCGCTTTCCCGCAGTTGAATTGACCCTGGAGGGCTTCCTGGCCCGGCTCGGAGCAATGCGGCCGCGCTTCTATTCGATTGCCTCGTCGGCGCAGGTGTCTCCAGGCGTTGCGGCGCTGACTGTCGGGACGGTGTCAGGGCCGGCATGGTCGGGTAACGGAACGTATCGCGGCACGGCGTCGAATTATCTGAGGCAGTTGTCTCCCGGCGCGGAGATCGCTGCCACCGTCCGGACGCCCAATCCGCCATTTGCCCCCGACCACGACGCCAGCAAGCCGATGGTATTGATCGGTGCCGGTACCGGCATTGCGCCGTTCCGCGGGTTTCTGGAAGAGCGTGCCGCGCAGCAGGCTGCCGGCGAGTCTGTCGCCACCTCGCTGCTGTGCTTCGGTTGCCGTCACCCGGATCACGACTTTCTCTACCGCGACACGCTGCGCCGCTGGGAAGATGCCGGCGTGGTGAGGATCTTCCCGGCCTACTCGTGCGTGGATGGCCATCCCCATCGTTTTGTTCAGCACGCCTTGTGGGAGGCGCGTGAAGCGGTCTGGGCAGCATTCGATGCTGGCGCCACGCTATATGTGTGCGGCGACGGACGTGCCATGGCACCTGCCGTGCGCGATACGCTCATCCGCATGCACCAGGCGCGCTACGGCAGTGATCTGACTTGCGCATCGGACTGGCTGACGGCGCAGATGCAGTCCGGCCGTTACCGCCAGGACGTCTTCAACTGAGCTTGCTTCAGCCGCTTCGCCACCAGTCGAGGCGACGGGCGACCGAAGCGCCGCATGATACGATTTGGCCCTGGAGCTTCGCGCTTCTGGCTTGACGACGCACTGTCCGCGGCGTCCGGCGCAGTGGCTCCACGAGGAGAAATGAAGATGCGACGCCGAATCAAAGCGTCCTGGATGGCGATCCTGGTGTTCACCCTGCTGGGTCTTGGGTACTTGTGGATGTACCGCTTCGAGCCGCTACTTTCTGGCGAGGCCGGCAGTGACGTGTTTGTGTGGGACCGTTGGACCCACCGCGTCTGTGCGCTCACCGACAACGGTGAAGCCACCGAATGGCGCTGCGACAACGCCATGGATACCGACGGTTCCAGTCAATCCAATTCCGATGTCTCCACGCGGCTGCGCATGCGCGATGCCGTGCAGCACATCAAGTTGTAATTCCGTGCCCGCCCGCCGTTCGTTGCGGGCGTTTCTGTTTCTGGCCTCATCCCTTGCTGGGTTCTGCCGCGTCCACGAGTTCCGGTGCGGACACGGGCGGCAGCCTGCGCACCTGCGCGGTTTCCATGCGGCCCTGGCGCTGGAATGGCCCCAGGTTTTGCGGTTGACCTGATTCGAGCGCACGCTCGATGGCCGCCAGCACGCGCACATCTGCCAGGCCCTCCTCACCGTTGGGCTCGGGTTCGCGGTTGTGCAGGATGCAATCGGAGAAATACTGCAGCTCGCCGCCAAACTGGTCGGTGGCATCAAAAACCTGTTCGTGGGCCTTGCCGTCCAGCGTCAGGCGATACCGTAACCCGACGCCAAACATGAAACCGGGCGAGACTTCAAGGTCGCCCTTGGTGCCGAGGATGCGGTATTGATCAATATTCGCTCCGCTGTAGCAGACGACGAACTGCGCGATGCGCTGGTCGGCAAAACGTAGGGTCACGCTCACGGTGTCGTCAAAGTTGAACGGCAGATCGGGGTCGCGCACGCCGCACGCAGACACTTCTATGGGCTCCTCGCCAAACAGGTTACGCACGGCGTTGATCGGGTACACGCCCATGTCCGACACGGGGCCTGCCCAATACCCATGGCTTGCGCGGTGGTTCGACGGCGCCACCGATTGACTGAACATGGCCGAGAACGCGCGAATGCGCCCCAGCTTGCCGGCGCGAACCAGTTCGATGGCGGCCAGCGTGGCGGGCTCGAAATGCAACCGGTAAGCGATCATCAGTTTGGCGTTGCCATGGCGGGCGGCTTCGATCATGGCTTCGCAGTCCGCTTCGCTCGTGGCCATCGGCTTCTCGAGCAGCACGTGGATGCCGCGCTGCAGGGCGGGCAGCGCGTACTGCCGGTGCATGTCGTTCGGTAGCGCGAGGTAGATCGCATCAATGTCGCCCGAGGTCAGCAACTGGTCATAGTCGGCATAGCCGTGCACGTGCGTGATGCCATAGCGTTCAGCCAGCGCTGTTGCCTTGGCATCGTCACCCGTCACGAGCGCGGTGACCACCGAGTTGCCGCTCTGCGCGACGCCCGGCAGGAATGCCGCCTGGGAAATCCAGCCGGCCCCCACCACCGCATAGCGCACGGGGTTCCGGCTCGTGCTGGCCAGTGCGGCTCGCGGTTCGCGCGTCGCCTCATGCATTCCGGTAGACATGACAATTCCTTTGCAATCGTTGCGCACATGCACGCCGGTGTGGAGAGGCGGCGCACGGATTCATGCGGGTCCTGCATGACTTAGCAAAGGCGATGCCTGCCGAGTGGAAACCGCCTGAGTTCAGAGCTCGAGGCCCGGTCGGTATGGACTCATGCGTGCTCGGCCCGGCTATCGGCGGGTGCCTCTTCGCGCGTGTTGAGGCCGTAGTCGCGCATCACGTGCGCAATGCGCAGACGGTAGTCTGCAAAGGCATGTTCGCGACCAAAGTGCTGTGCGCGGCGGTGCTGCTCGAGGTTCCGCCATGCCTTGATGGCCTCTTCATCGCGAAAGAACGATAGCGAGAGCATCTTGTCGGGGTCCGTGATGCTCTGGAAGCGCTCGACGGAAATGAAGCCGTCGATCTGCTCGAGCAGCGGCTTCAGCCGGGCGGCGGCGTTCAGGTAGGCGTCGCGTTGGCCGGGGGCGGGTATGACTTCGAAGATGACGGCGATCACGGGCGGCTCCTTGCGTGGCGTCAGGCGTGGAATACGGGCATGCGTGCATTGGGCGACGGGCGGTAGGCCACTTCGCCCAGGTCGACGAGCCACTGGTCGACATTCGGCAGGTTCAGCAGATGCTGCACTGATTCGCGTGCGATGACGGTCGCCAGCACTTCGGCTGGGCACCGGTGCGGGCCGGCGCCGAATGTCCAGAGGCGCGGTTGGGTGCGGTCGATGTCGAAGCGCAGCGGGTCGGCATTCGCTGCTGCGTCGACGTTGGCAGCGGCCAGCAGCACGAGGATCCTGTCGCCCGGACGCAGCGCTTGCCCGGCCAGCTCGGTGTCGCGGGAGACAAATCGCCGGGTGTTCTGTACGGGCGCATCGCGGCGCAAGACTTCTGTCACGAACCGCTCGATCGCCTGCGGGTGCGTGCGCAGGCACGCCACCAGCCCCACATGCCGCGACAGCGCGACGATGCAGTTGCCGAGCAGACCCGCACAGGCATCGTAGGTCTGTGCGAGCAGGGCTGCGAGGTTGCTGACATCGGCATCATCACCGTCGCTGGCGAGGGGTGCGTTCGCGAAGCGGTCTTGCAATCGGGCGACGGCGGCGTCTGCTTCTGCCACCTCCGCGGCGTTGGCCCCGGCGCCGAGCGCGGCCAGATAGGCGGCAATGTCGGTCTGGCAGGCCGCCGCGTCGGCGTCGTCGCCAAGCAGGATGTGCGCGATGGTGGCCAGCGGAATGCGCAAGTGGGCGTCAGCATGCAGAGCGGCGGTGAGGCACGTCGCGTCGCTCCACGCTGCGCTGGCTTGCTGATGCGCGCGCGTGGCCAAAGCGGATACGTCGAGCTGACCGAGCACCTGCATGACAGCGGCCTTGCGGGAATCGTGGTCCGGCCCGTCGATCTGGCGGACGAGGCGCCTGAAGAATGAGCCGGTGGGCGATGCGGCGATGGCCTTGGGTACCGGCTCATCGGCGGGGCGCACCTGGCATGCGGCGTTGCCCAGCACGGCATCGACCGCACTGGCGCTGGCCGCCACCCACCAGCCGAGCGCGTCGTCGAAGAAGCATGGGCGCGTTGCAGCGAGTTGAGCGTAGTAGGGCGCCGGGTCGGCGTGGGTCACGGCTTGCAGCGCGTTCGCGGGAGCGGCGAGCGTGCTGTCCAGGGCTGCGGGCGGCATGGCTTGAGCGGCGGGGCGCGGGAGTAAGATGGCCCCTATTGTCTGGACCGCCCGTTCGCCTGTCACGCGCCAACAGTTTGGCCTGCATCGAATCATGACCGCATCGCCTACCGCCGCACCGGCGGCCACGCAGCCCGATATCGGCCGGCTGGCCGCCACCATCGGAGACCCGACCCGCATCCGCATGCTGCTGCTCTTGATGGAGGGCCGCTCGCTCACCGCCAAGGAGCTTGCCTATGGAGCGGGCGTGGAACCTGCAACCGCCAGCGCCCACCTGCGGCGGCTGGAGGCCGATGCGCTCATCACCTCGCTCGCCAGCGGGCGCTACAAATACTTCGGCCTGCGCTCACCCGCCGTGGCGGAGTTGATTGAATCCCTGCTGGTGGTGGCGCCGGAAAAGCCAGCCGACCCGCGCCGCTCCACCGTGCCGGAGAATCTGCGTGCCGCACGGCTGTGCTACGACCATCTGGCTGGAGCGTTGGGTACGGACGTTTCCGCCCGGCTGCTTGCGCGTGGCTGGATCGTGCCGCAGGGTGATAACCACGCCGAGTACGACGTAACAGCGCCGGGAGCGAGCGCATTCGCGGCCATTGGCATCGACGTGCCGGCCCTGCGCGCGGGACGCCGTCGCCTGGCTTACGGTTGCATGGATTGGAGCGAGCGCCGCCCGCATCTGGCGGGGGCGCTCGGGGCCGCTGTGGCCGAGCGGTGCATCGCGCTGGGCTGGCTCGTGCGCCAGAAGCACTCGCGCGCGCTGGCCATGACGGAGGCGGGACGGCAGGCGCTGTACGCCTGGCTGGCGAGCACCTAGCGAGGCGGGACGGCCGCCTCGCGCCATCACAAGGCGCGGCGGCCTTGGGATGCGACGTAGTCGCGCTGGAATGCGCACATGCGCAGGGCGTTGTGATAGGCGCCATTGCTGAAGAACTCTTCAACCAGTTCGCCCTCGCACTGGAAGCCGCATTTCTCGTAGATGTGGATCGCCTTTTCGTTCTTCACGTCGACCACGAGATACAGCTTGTGCAGGTTCAACACCATGAAGGCGTAGTCGATCGCCAGGCGCGTCGCGGTGGATGCATAGCCTCGGCCCTGCCAGCCGGGCGCGATGATGATCTGGAATTCGCCGCGGCGGTGGATGGTGTTCAGCTCCATCAACTCGACCAGGCCGACGGCCTGTCCTTCCGTGTTTTCGCAGATGAAGCGGCGCTCGCGCTGGTCGTGCACGTGGCGGTCATACAGTTGCGACAGTTCCGTGAATGTTTCGTACGGTTCTTCGAACCAGTAGCGCATGATCTTCGCGTCGTTGTTCAGTTCGTGCACGAAGCGCAGATCATCGCGTTCCAGCGGGCGAAGGGCAAGATTCGGGGCTTTCTCGACGATCATGGTCGTTGTCCTTTTGATGTGCACGAGGCCAATTGCCTGACGCGCGGGTCTTACATCTTGTAGCGTATGCCAAGCAGCGCCATGCGTGGGGCTCCTGGCATGTTGTAGTTTTCAGCCGCACCGTGGGCTGAAACGTAATAAGCCCGGTTGAAGAGGTTCTGCAGATTGAGCGTGACGTCTACGTGCTTGCTGCGATAACCGGCGCCGAGGTCGACGGTCATGTAGCCTGGCAGTGTGGTCAGGTTGTACTGCGAGGCATAGCGGGCGGCCTCTGCGCGCACGCCGCCGGCCACATAGAAACCGTTCGGCAGATCGTGCTTGAGCCACAGGGCGCCACTGTGACGCGGCGTGAGCGAGGGCTGATTGCCGTTGACGGCCACGCCGCCGCTCTTGTCGTAGGGATTCTCGAGGCGGCCATTCAGATAGGCATAGCTGGCCACGAGCGACCACTTCTTACTGATCTCACCCGTGAACGAAAGTTCCAGCCCGCGCGTGCGCTGCGTACCGATGGGGACACCCAGACCCGTGGCCGGGTCGGCGGCCGTGAGGTTTGTCTGCTTCATGTCGAACAGTGCTGCTGTCACGCTTGCACCGGCCGACAGATCGTACTTGGCCCCGATCTCGTAGTTGGTTGTGGACTGCGGAGCGAGCGCGCCGCTGTTGGAGAAGAACGTGAAACTGTCCGCCAGCGGCTGGAACGAGCGACTGTACGAGGCATACAGCGAGAGCGGCTCGATCGGATGGTAGACCACGCCCAGGCGCGGGCTGACCGGCTTGTCGGTGCGCGACAGATCCAGATTCTTGGGCGTGAGGTCGTCGCGGCTCTGCTTGAGGATCTCGTAGCGCAGGCCAGCCAGCACCGTCCATTGCGGCGAGAACTTGACGAGGTCCTGCACGTACGCGGCATAGGTCTCGTTGTGCGAGAGGCCGTAGTTGGTCGGCACGGCATTGGCAGGCACCGTGGGCAGCAGCGGCAGCACCGGATTGAACAGATTGACGTTGAAGCTGCCCGGCGCAGCCGCCACGCGGTCGCTCTTGTCCTGGTAACCCAGCTCGATGCCGTACAGCAGCGTGTGCTGGACGCCCCAGGTTTCCGCCCGCTGCGTCAGCTCGTTCTGCCAGACGGTACCGCGGTCGCTGCGGTTGCGCTGGTTGACGTTGAGCGTGACGGTCGGGATGGGGTCATCGTTGACGCTGCGCACCGTCGTGTAGTTGTTGCGGCCCAGCGAATACTCATAGTTGCGCACCACGCTGTGGAACGCCCACGTGTCACTGAAGCGGTGATCCAGCGTGCCGGTCACGCTCCTGACGGTCGATTCGACATTGCCCGCGCCGGCATTGGCGGAGCCGTAGCGTGTTTCGATCGGCACGTCGACAGGGCGGCCGTGGTACGAAGGAACGCCCTGGTCGGCGATGCGCTTGTCGTGCAGGTAGTCAAACTGCACCGTCAGCTTGGTGTCGGGCGACAGGTTGAACATGAACGACGGCGAGATCGCCTGGCGGCGCAGGAAGTAATCGTTGCGGAAGCCGCCCGAATCTTCCACCGCACCCGAGATGCGTGCGCGGATGGCGTCGTCGTTGATCGAGGTGTTCAGGTCGAACTCGGCGCGCTTCTGGCCCTCGCTGCCGACCAGCACGCCGACTTCGGCCAACGGCGTGGCAAGCGGCGTCTTCGTGACGCGGTTGATGATGCCGCCCGACGAGCCGCGCCCGTACAGCACAGCTGCGGGGCCCTTCAATACCTCGATACGCTCGATGTTCGACAGATCGCGGAAGTACAGCGAATCATCACGCAATCCGTCGACGTACTGGTCGTTGATCGACGAGAAGCCACGGATGGTCACCTGGTCGCGCTGTGCATCGCCCAGCGAGGCCGACACGCCCGGCACGTTGCGCAGCGCATCGTTGATCGACAGCGCCCCCTGGTCCTGGATGATCGCGCGCGGCACGACGTTCACCGATTGGGGAATCTCGCGCAGCGGCACGGGAATCTTCGTGGCCGTGTTGGCGATTGGCGTGTCGTAGCTGGTGGTGTTGCGCGTGCCCTTGACGGTGGCGGTCGGAAGTGTGCCGGCGTCTGCGGCAGCTACGGCGGCGTCTGCGGCAGTTGCCACCTGGGCAAACGGCAGCGTTCCAAGGACAACCAGAGACAGGCGAAGGCCCTCTCGTCGAGATTTCGGCGGCATTGCAGTTCCCGTAAAGTGAAAGGCCCCGATCGGTACGAGGCAGGGCGCGATCCTCATCAAGGTGGTCGCGTCTTCAAAATGTGGAAGCGCAATAGTAATGAGAACAATTCGTATTTACAAGAGGACGCATGCGCGTTTTTGACAATGCGCAACGTGAATCGACCCGCGGTACAGCAACTTTCGTTGCGATAATCCGCAATGACCGGCACCCGATTGCGGACGCCGCGTCTGCCTGGCAGCCTCCCGTTTTCCGTTGATATGTCGCTTTCATCTTCGTCTTCGTCGGCCGTGCGCGTCGCCCTGGTGGGCTATGGATACGCCGGCAAGCTGTTCCATGCCGCCCTCGTGCGCGCAACGCCGGGTCTCCAGTTGCATGTGATCGGCTCCAAGCGGCCGGAGGCCGTTCACGCAGCGCTGCCGGATGTCCAGGTTTGCGCGCCCGAAGCGGCGGTCACGCATGCGGATGTGGACCTCGTTGTCATTGCCGCACCCAACGAGCGTCACGCACCATTGGCCGAAGCCGCGTTACGCGCCGGCAAGCATGTCGTCGTGGATAAGCCCTTTACCGTCACGCTGACCGAGGCACGGCATCTGGCTCGCGTGGCGCGTGAGACGGGGCGCCTGTTGTCCGTCTTCCAGAACCGACGCTGGGACAGCGATTTCCTCGCCGTGCAGACCGTGCTTGCCGGCGGCACCATCGGCGCGGCGATGCACGTGGAGGCGCATTTCGATCGGTACAGGCCCCAGGTGCGGCAGCGCTGGCGCGAGCAGGCGGGGCGGGGCACGGGAATCTGGTTCGATCTGGGGCCGCATCTGGTGGATCAGGCATTGCTGCTGCTCGGTCTGCCAGATTCCGTGACGGCGTCTTTTGCCCGCCAGCGCCCCGGCGCCGAGACGCCGGATTGGGCTCACGTCATCCTGCATGTTGGTGAGCGTCGCGCCATCCTGCATGCCAGCATGTTGGTGGCGGGCGGAGCGCCGCGCTGGGTTGTGCATGGCACGCTCGGCTCGTTCATCAAGCGCAGGCCGGATCCGCAGGAAGCGCAACTGCTGGCCGGCATGGCGCCCGGCGAGACAGGCTGGGGCCAGGATGACGACGCAGGCATCCTGATCGACGGCGCAACATCTGCAACCGTTGACGTGGCGACACCGCCAGGGGACCAGCGCGCCTACTACGCAGCCGTGCGCGATGCCATCCGGGGGCAGCACCCCAACCCTGTGCCGCCGGTGCAGGCGGTCGCGGTGATGGCCGTGCTGGAGGCCGCCGTAGCCGCCGCTGAGACTGGCGCCGTGGCCGTGCCAGACCTGACCGATTCCGAGCGCGCCGATTGGCTCGCCACACGGGAGTCCACGTCGTGAACGGCGTCGTCATCCTGTTGCTCGTGGCCGGCGGCCTGCTTGCCGTCGTGGCGCTCGTGCAGATGCTGGCCTCGCGTTTGACGTTGCCTGAATCGACGCTGCTCGCGCTGGCGGGCATCGGCATCGGCGGCGCGTATGTGGGCCTGCAGAACAGCGCTCCCGCGTTCGCGTCGACGTTCTTCGCGCCGCTCATCGATCCGAGCTGGCCGGCCGAGGCGTATCTCTGGCTGTTTCTGCCACCTTTGCTGTTTCAGGCGGCGCTGTCGGTGGACGTGCGCAGCATGGCGCCGGATGCCGCGCCCATCCTGATGCTGGCGATCGTGGCCGTGGTGGTGGCAACGGGCGTCATCGGCCTGGCAGCCGCAGCGTTCACGCCGTTTGGCGTGGTCACGTGCCTGTTGCTCGGGGCCATGATCGCCACGACCGACCCGTCTGCCGTGATTGCAGTCTTTCGCGATGTCGGTGCGCCCGCACGGCTGATTCGGCTGGTCGAGGGCGAGGCCTTGCTCAATGATGCCGCCGCCATCGCCATCATGGGCGTGCTGCTCGCCATGCTGACCGGGCACGGCGGCGACGCCACCATCGGCGGCGGCCTGCGCGAACTGGCCAAGGCATTCGGCGGCGGCGTGGTCTTTGGGCTCATCGCGGGGCGCATTGCCGCCTATCTGCTGCCGGCGCTGCGCGGCATCGCCCAGGCAGAGGCCGCGTGGACGCTCGCACTGCCGTATCCGCTCTATCTCGTCGCAGAGAACATGCTGCATGTGTCGGGGGTGGTCACGGTGGTCTGTGCCGGGTTGGTGATCGGAGCGCTCGGGCGCACGCGGCTGACCCCGCGCAACTGGTCGCACCTGCAATTGATCTGGGAGCAGATTGCCGCGCTGGCCGGCGCAGTGGTCTTTCTGCTGGCGGCCGTGCGCGTGCCGGAGCTGCTGCATGGCGTGGTCTGGAAAGACGCAGGGTGGTTGGCGGTTGTCGTGGCGGCAGCCCTCGTGGCTCGCCTGGCCGTGCTGTTTGGCCTGCTCCCTGCGTTAGCGTGGTTCAAGCTTTCCGCACCCGTGAGTCATGCATACAAGCTGGCCATCGCCTGGGGCGGGCTGCGTGGGGCCGTGACCCTCGTACTCGCGCTGGGCGTGGCCGAAAAACATGCCGTGCATGCGGCGGATCGCCACTTCGTCTCCATTCTTGCGACCGGCTTTGTGCTGGTGAGCGTGCTCGTCAACGGGGCGACGCTGCGCTGGGTGATGCACCAGCTCGGTCTTGACCAGCTTTCATCGCAGGAACAGGCGCTGCAAGGACAGGCGCTGAACATGTCGACGGAAGAGGTGGAAGCGATCATGCGCCGCATTGGCGGCCACTTCCATTTCACAGCGGGCGCGACCGATCAGGCGGTTGCAACGTATCGGCTGGAAGTGGCGGCCGGTGCGGCCGAGCTGAACCTTGAAGAAGCGCTCTCCGAGCGCGAGCGCCTGACGATCGGGCTGGTCGCGTTGGCCACGCGCGAGCGTGAGCTGATTCCGGAGTACGGCAATGGCCTGATCTCCATCCGCAACCTTGACGCGATGATGCGCAACACCGCAGACATGATCGACGCGGCTCGTACGGAAGGGCGTCTCGGCTACAAGCGCGCGTCACGCCAGATCCTGGCCAAGCATGTCGGCTATCGCGTCGCCTTCTGGCTGCACCGCGTTGCGCATATCGACCGGCCGCTGGCCAACGCGCTGGCTGACCGCTTCGAATTGCTGGTGTGTCGGCAGACCGTTCTGGAGCGGCTGCGCGCATACAACCGGGTGTCGCTGCAGCCGGTGCTGGGCGAGCGCATGGCCGATCTGCTCGACGGCGTCCTCATCGCCCGCATCGAGGCCGCAGAAGGCGGCCTGACCGAACTGCGCGAGAAGTTTGGCGACTACAGCGCCGCGCTGGAAAAGCGCCTGCTCCTGCTGTTTGCGCTGTATATCGGCCAGACCAAGATTGATGCGATGCTGGCGGAAACGGTGATCTCGAAAGAGGTCTACAAGCAGATCAGCGCAGTCATCCGACGCGCCTGGACAGCGGCGCTGCCGCGGCCGCCGCTCGGATTGTCCTCGCAGACGCCGTCTGCGCAGGCCGATGCCGCGCCGTAGCGACGTGCATCAAAGCCGCTTGACCGGCCGCTCGCCGGTCAGATGGCGGTGGATGTCGTGCGTGACGAAGCCCGAGTCGTCCGTCGGCATCGCCAGCCACTCTGGGTGCGCGAGCGATTCGCGGATGTCCGCCAGCCCCGAAGCCCAATGGTCGCGCATGGTCGAGGGCCCGAACTGGATGTCCTTGCCGGGGCCTTCGTGGTCCTTGGCGGCGTAGATGAGGTGGATGACGTTGTAGCGCTTGGTGCAGGCCAGCTCCTGCGCGTGCTGGTACCACGGCGTGCGGCCAAACTCCCCGGGCGGGAGGTGGTCGAGCAATTGGCGGACCAGCCGGCGGGTCGACTGCGCGCGCTCCATCCAATCGGTGATGAGCCGCGTCCGGCTGGAGTACTGGATGTCCTTCTGACGGCTGGCTACGCCGATCATGGTGTCCGGCACCGGGCCCACCGCGCTCCAGAGATCCACCTGAAAGACCAGCGAGTCGCGCCGCGGCGTGCTTTGCAGTACATGCGACAACGGGGTGTTCGAGACCACACCGCCGTCCCAGTAGTAATCACCGTCGATCTGCACGGGAGGGAACCCGGGCGGCAGCGCGCCGGAGGCCATGAAGTGGTCCACCGTGAGCCGGCGCTCGGTGTTGTCGAAGCACTCGAGGTTGCCGGTGCGCAGGTTCACGGCTTCCACACTGACGCGGATGCCGCCGTCATTGATGCGGTCGAAGTCGCACAGGCGTTCCAGGGTGGCTCTGAGCGGCGTGGTGTCGTAGTAGCTGGCGTCGAGCGGATCGACCTCGTTGGCCGGTAGCGGCGCAGGAATGCGCGGCGTGAAAAAGCCGCGTTGGCCTTCGAGGATGGTGTCGGCCGCTTGCATCGCTGTCAGCCACTTCCGCAGATGTGCATTGCCGTCGAACCAGGCGTTTTCCAGGAGGTCCGGCAGCGGCGGTGAGAAGCTCGGTTGCGTGATCGTCTGCCAGAACGCGCGCAGCTTCGCTTGCCGATGCTCGGGGGCGTTGCCGGCAATGATGGCCGTGTTGAGTGCCCCGATGGAGATGCCCGCAATCCAGTTTGGCACGATGCCCGCTTCGTCCAGCCCTTCGAACACGCCTGCCTGGTAGGCCCCCAGCGCGCCACCGCCCTGCAGTACCAGCGCGATGTTCTCGTAGGCTGGCAGCACGATGCGCTGCGCCTGTGTGGACGGCGCATCTGCGGGGCGCGATGATTCAGCAGGATTGGGCCGCATGCTTGCAGCCGCGCGTGGTCTGGGTGCGGACATGTCTCCTCCAGCTTCGTGGTGTTGGCGTATCGCAAGAACCGCCTCGGCTCACCACGAAAGGTTGGTCGGCGAGCGCAGCGCTCGGGAAGGCTGCCATCAAGCGTGCTGTCTCAGCGCCGTCCACGATGTCGCCCAGCACAGGCGTGGCTGGGCTGGCGCGTCATCGACCACCGCGTCCATGCGGAGGAAGAGGGCTCTACAGCACTGCCTGCTTCGACCGTCCCCAGCGCCTGCGGTTCAAGGCGGCTGCCTGGCTCAGGCGTGCGAAAGAAACTCCCACAGTGCGGGCTCGGCGGAATATGCGACGTTGAACCGCAGCCATGGGCTGATCTCATCATGGGGCCGGAAGTACTGACCGGGCGCCAGCCAGATGTTGTGGCGGATGGCCCGATCGGCCAGGGCAGCCGAATCCTCTTGGCCCGGCAGCCGCGCCCAGAGGAAGAGGCCGCGCCCCGGTGTGTCGAACACCTCGGCGCCATGCGCGCGCATGATGGATTCGACGCCCGCATGTGCGTCGGCCAACCGCGCAATCAGCCGCGCTACATGTTCCTCGTACCCTGGCCGCGTGACGAATGCATGGACGATGCGCTCGGTGATTTCCGAGGAGGTGAGTGCCACTGCCATCTTGGTGCGTGCCAGTTCGCGGGCGATGGCAGCGTCGGCCACCACGTAGCCCGCGCGTAACGATGGCGAAATCGTCTTCGAGAATCCGCTGACGTATAACGTGCGCCGCAGGCCGTCGAGTGCGGCCAGCATGGGCGCGGCGGGGTCTGCGAGTTCGCGGTGCAGGTCATCTTCGACGATCCACAGGCCATGCTGTTCGGCCAGTTGCAGCACGCGGTAGGCGTTCTGCGCGGTCATCGAGGAGCCCGTCGGGTTCTGCAGGACGGAGCTGGTGAACAGCGCGCGCGGACGGTCGGCCTCATCCGTGCGCAGAATGGTTTCCAGGGCGGCGGTGTCGAGCCCGTCCGGCGTGCGAGGCACGCCGACCACGCGCAGCCCGGCCAGCTTCAGCACCTGCAGGACGTTGCAGTAGCCGGGATCGTCCACGGCGACCACGTCGCCCGCCTTGAACAGCGTGCGTACGATCAGGTCGAGTGCCTGCGTGGCTCCGCTGGTCAGCAGTACCTGCGAGCGTTCGACCGGCAGCCCGCGCAGCGAGAGTGACTGAGCCACGTATTCGCCCAGCGGCGCATAGCCCCAGGGGTGTCCGTAACCCGCGACGCGCAGCGCGGACACGCGGCTCACAGCACGCATCGCTTCCTGCACGCCGCGCTCGTCCAGCCAATCGTTGGGCAGCCAGCCGCAACCGGGCTTGATGGCGATCGACCGATCGGCAAAGACATCCGAAAGCAGCCACGCGGCGTTCAGCTTCGGCGGCTCCCAGCGCGGGGCTACGGCTGCGGGTTGGGCCGGGGCGCGGGCTGCGACCAGATAGCCCGAGCGGGGCCGCGCCACGATGGCTCCCAACGCTGCCAGTCGGGTATAGGCCTCGGCCACCGTGAAGGTGCTGACGTCGTGTGCCTGGGCAAGCTTGCGCACCGAAGGCAGGCGGGTGCCCGGCAGCAGACGATGGTCGTCCACGGCTGCACGAATGCCTTGGACGATCTGGTCGACCAACGTACGCTGTGGATGATGAGGATCGAGTTGGAGTTGCATGTTGCAATGCGACGTGAAGGCGATGGCGGTACCTATACAGTTTCTGATGGAAACGCCATCTGTGCATGTCCGGGCTTCGTTCGACTCTGTACAGTTTGCTCCAATTGCTGGCATGCCAGCCCGTTTTATTTCCGGAGACGCCGATGAAACCCGCACCGCACCCGCTGGAAACCTCCGATCTGTCCTATTTCTGGATGCCCTTTACGGCCAATCGCCAGTACAAGGCAGCGCCGCGTCTGCTGGTATCGGCCCAGGGCATGTACTACCGCGATGCCGACGGCCGTGAAGTGCTCGACGGCACGGCGGGCCTCTGGTGTGTGAATGCCGGCCACAGCCGCAAGGAGATCGTCGACGCCATCACCACGCAGGCCAGCACGCTCGATTACGCGCCCACCTTCCAGATGGGCCACCCGATGGCGTTTCGTGCTGCCGAGAAAGTGGCCGAAATCATGCCCGAGGGCCTGAACCGCATCTTCTTCGCGAACTCCGGTTCGGAAGCGGTGGATACGGCACTGAAGATTGCACTGGCATACCACCGCGCCCGCGGGGAAGGCCAGCGCACGCGTCTGATCGGACGCGAGCGGGGCTACCACGGCGTGGGGTTCGGCGGTATCTCGGTGGGCGGCATCTCGCCGAACCGCAAGGCGTTTTCGGCGAACCTCATTCCCGGCGTAGACCACCTGCCGCACACCCACGCACCCGAGCACAACGCCTTCTCCAAGGGTCAGCCCGCGTGGGGCGAGCATCTGGCAGATGAGCTGGAACGCATCGTCGCGCTGCATGATGCGTCGACCATTGCCGCCGTCATCGTCGAGCCGCTGGCGGGCTCCACGGGCGTGCTCGTGCCACCCAAGGGTTATCTGCAGCGCCTGCGTGCACTGTGCGACAAATACGGCATCCTGCTGATCTTTGACGAGGTGATCACCGGTTTCGGTCGCCTCGGCGCGGCCACTGCGGCGGAATACTTCGGTGTGACGCCCGATCTGCTGACGATGGCCAAGGGCATCAACAATGCCGCAGTGCCAATGGGCGCCGTGGCTGCGCGACAGTCGGTGCACGACACCATCGTCGAAGCCGGTGCCCCGGGTGCGATCGAGCTGTTCCACGGCTACACGTACTCGGCACACCCGCTGGCAGCGGCGGCCGCGGTGGCGGCGCTCGATCTGTATCGCAGCGAAGGCTTGTTCGAGCGCGCCCGTTCGCTGTCGCCGGTATTCGAGGCAGCAGCCCATGCGGTCAAGGGTGCGCCGCACGTGAAGGACATCCGCAACCTGGGCCTGGTCGCCGGCATCGAGCTGGAGTCGCGCCCGGGGGCGGTGGGGGCGCGCGCCTACGAAGTTTTCCTGAAATGCCTGGAGCGTGGCGTGCTCGTGCGCTACACCGGCGATATTCTGGCGTTCTCGCCGCCTCTCATCATTGAAGAGGCGCAGATCGCCCGCATTTTTGATACCGTCCGAACTGTTCTGCAAGAGGTAGCTTGAGATGAATCGACCGATTGATCCCGCCGTAACCGAGTCCGTGGTCAGCCACTACATTGGTGGCCAGCGCCATGCCGGCAGCGGCACGCGCAGTGCCGATGTCTTCAACCCTGCCACGGGCGCCGTGAGTGCCCAGGTGCTGCTGGGCGGCTCGGCCGAGGTGGAGGCTGCCGTGGCAGCCGCGCGCGCCGTGGCACCTGCCTGGGCAGAAACCTCGCCGCTCAAGCGCTCGCGCATCCTGTTCAAGTTCAAGGAGTTGCTCGACCTGAACCAGGACGCTCTGGCCGCCGCCATCACGCGCGAGCACGGCAAGGTGCTCTCCGATGCCAAGGGTGAAGTTACGCGCGGCATCGAAGTGGTCGAGTTTGCCTGCGGCATTCCGAACCTGCTCAAGACCGAGTTCACCGACAACATCGGCGGTGGCATCGACAACTGGAACCTGCGCCAGCCGCTGGGCGTGGTGGCTGGCATCACGCCGTTCAACTTCCCCTTCATGGTGCCGATGTGGATGGCGCCCGTGGCACTCGCCTGCGGCAACGCCTTCATCCTCAAGCCAAGCGAACGCGACCCGAGCCCCAGCCTGATGATTGCCGATCTGCTCAAGCAGGCCGGCTTGCCCGACGGCGTATTCAATGTCGTGCAGGGCGGCAAGGACGCGGTGGATGCACTCCTGGCCCACCCGGATGTGCAAGCCCTGTCGTTTGTCGGCAGTACGCCGATTGCCGAGTACATCTACACGGAAGGCACGAAGCGCGGCAAGCGCGTGCAGGCCCTGGGCGGCGCGAAGAATCACCTGGTCGTCATGCCCGATGCCGACCTTGACCAGGCGGTCGATGCGCTGATCGGTGCCGGTTACGGCTCGGCTGGCGAGCGCTGCATGGCCATCTCCGTGGCCGTGGCCGTCGGCGACGTGGCCGACAAGCTCGTGCCGCGCCTGGCCGAGCGCGCCAGGGCGCTCAAGATCGGCAACGGCATGGAAGCCGACAGTGAAATGGGCCCGCTCGTCACCGCGGCACACAAGGCCAAGGTGGAAGGCTATATCGCCAAGGGTGTGGAAGAGGGCGCCAAGCTGGTCGTGGATGGTCGCGGCCATTCCGTCGAGGGGCATACGGAAGGCTTCTTCACGGGCGGCACGCTGTTCGACCACGTCAAGCCTGACATGACGATCTACAAGGAAGAGATCTTCGGTCCGGTCCTGTCGGTCGTGCGCGTGCGCGATTTTGCCGAGGCAGTCGAGCTGATCAACGCGCACGAATACGGGAACGGCGTCTCGTGCTTCACCAGCGATGGTGGCGTGGCGCGAGCATTCGCGCGGCAGATCCAGGTGGGCATGGTCGGCATCAACGTGCCGATTCCGGTGCCGATGGCGTGGCACAGCTTTGGCGGTTGGAAGCGGTCCCTGTTTGGCGACCACCACGCCTACGGCGAAGAGGGTGTGCGTTTCTACACGCGTTACAAGAGCGTGATGCAACGCTGGCCGGATTCGATCGGCAAGGGCGCTGAATTCGTCATGCCGACGGCCAAGTAATCGGATGCATCATCCAAGACAAAGGGAGGCAATGCCTCCCTTTGTCGTTGCACACGCGAAGTTCAAAACTGCGCGTCATAGGGGCCTGATATTCACGGCGATCAGCTCGCCGTCCGGCCCGATCTCCACATCAAAGCTGACGCGCTGGCCCTCGTGCAGTGTGAGCGAGCGGGGAAACTGGATTTCCGAATCCCGGATAAAACGCGGGGCAGCATGCATTTCTGCAGCTGCCCCGGCGGGCGGATCATATTGAACGGCTTGATCTTCAATTCGGCTGGCCATGGCATTCTCCCGAGAGGGGTTTCGTCAAACCGGGGCGCCGCTTCCGGCAACCCTTCGACCGCTTGATGGCAAACACGTACTGAACAACCCTTACAACCTGATTCTTACGGGGCTTTCGACCGGCGCGCCTCCTGCCCGGAAGGTTGGCGCGCCGTCCTCCAATCGCTTTGACGATCTTGGCGTAGCCTGTGCCCCGGCCTTCGGATTAAGCCGCCTGGATATTCGAGGCTTGCTTGCCCTTCGGGCCTTGCGTGACTTCAAACGACACCCGTTGACCTTCCTTCAGGGTTTTGAAACCCTGCATAGTGATCGCCGAGAAATGTGCGAACAGGTCCTCGCCGCCATCATCCGGGGTAATGAAACCGAAACCCTTTGCGTCGTTGAACCACTTGACGGTACCAGTAGCCATGATTTTTGATTCGTGAAGTTGAGAAATCGATCGACTGCCGGCCGAGAAACACAGCAGGCAGACCCCGCCAAACCAGCCAAACGATCGTTTGCTGAATATATGCTTGGCGCGTCTCCCCGTCAAAGCTTGTTTTTTTAACATCCAGAGCTAGATCAAGCATAGGCGATGCCAGTAGGCTGATTCAGGGGCGGAGCGTTCTCGCCATCGGTGCAAACCCCCGCGCAAACCTGAGCGTTTTCACCTAAGCTTCAGTGGCGTCTGAGCCACTCCAACGGCCCTCCGGGCTTTGGTTTTGCTTCACATGGCGCACGGATATTGCGTGTGGTCCCGTCGTTTCAGTTGCAGCCAACCATGTCGACAGCCGTAGCCAGCACAATCACAAAAAAACCCGCGTTGATGGCCACCATGGTGGGCGCAATCGGCGTGGTCTTCGGAGATATCGGCACCAGCCCGCTGTACGCACTGAAGGAGTGCTTCAATCCCGAGCACGGGGTGCCGTTCTCCGACCAGACGGTCTTTGGCGTCCTCTCGATGCTGTTCTGGGCGATGACACTGGTCGTGTCGATCAAGTACGTCGTGTTCGTCATGCGCGCCGACAACAATGGCGAAGGCGGCATCCTTGCGCTCACGGCGCTGGCCATGCGTGCCAGCAGCGGAAAAGCCCGCTTCACCCGCACGCTCATGCTGCTTGGCTTGTTAGGCGCCGCCATGTTCTATGGCGATGCGGTCATCACGCCGGCCATCTCGGTGCTTTCCGCCATCGAAGGCATGGAGATCATGGCGCCTGCGTTGCAGTCGTGGGTGCTGCCGCTGGCCCTGACCGTGCTCATCGGTCTGTTCCTGTTGCAGAAGCAGGGCACGCACGTGGTCGGGCGCCTGTTCGGCCCGGTGATGCTGATCTGGTTTGCCCTCCTCGGCCTGCTTGGGTTGGTGTCGCTGGCGAAGGCCCCGCAGGTATTGGTGGCGCTCAACCCGGTCTATGCGCTCGAGTTCGGCTTCCGTCATACCGTGCAGGCGTTCATCGTTTTCGGCTCGGTATTCCTGGCGCTGACGGGTGCCGAGGCACTGTATGCCGACATGGGTCACTTCGGGGCCCGGCCTATCCGTTTCGCGTGGTTCTACATTGCCATGCCGTGCCTGCTGCTGAACTATTTCGGGCAGGGCGCCTTGCTGCTGCGCGAGCCGACCGCCGTGCAGAATCCCTTCTTCCTGCTGATGCCCAACTGGGCCGTCGGGCCCATGGTGGTGCTGGCGACAGCGGCCACCGTGATTGCATCGCAAGCCGTCATCTCGGGTGCATTCTCGATGACGGCCCAGGCCGTGCATCTGGGCTATGCGCCCCGTATGAAGATCCTGTACACCTCCGATGTCGAGATCGGCCAGATCTATGTGCCCGTGGTCAATTACGTGCTGTTGCTGCTCGTGGTGGCGGTGGTCCTGGCGTTCGGCAAATCCGATAATCTGGCCGCGGCCTATGGCATTGCCGTGACAACGACGATGGTGCTGACGACCTGCCTGGTGACCGTGGTGATGCGCAACACGTGGAGGTGGGGCCTGCCGGTGGTGGTAACGCTCGGAGCGGTGTTTCTGGCGGTCGACCTGTCGTTCTTCGCGGCCAATCTGCTCAAGATCGCGGCGGGCGGGTGGTTCCCGTTATTGCTGGGCGGTCTGATCTTTTTCCTGATGGTGACGTGGCACACCGGCACGCAACTGCTGAAGGCGCGTAACGTCGAAGGGGGCATCCCGCTCGAGCCGTTCATGGAAGGACTGCTGCGGCATCCGCCGTACCGCGTGGATGGCACGGCCGTCTATCTCACGCCCAGCATGGACTTCGTGCCGCTGGCGCTGCTGCATAACCTCAAGCACAACCATGTGCTGCACAAGCGCGTGCTGTTCGTCCATTTCCGGACGCTGGCCGTGCCTTATGTCGAGCCGGCCAAGCGGCTGGTCATCAAGACCATCGGCCAGGACATTTACGCAGCCGTGGTCGATTTCGGCTTCAAGGAAACCCCAGCGGTGGATGAGATCGTCAAGAACGTCGGTGAGCGTCTCGGCATTGTCTTTGAAGACATGGAGACGTCGTTCTTCATCACGCGTGCCACGGTGGTTCCGTCACCGCTGCCTGGTATGGCAATGTGGCGCGAGTCACTGTTCGCATGGATGCAGCACAACAGCGCGAAGCCGTCCGACTTCTTTCGTATTCCAGCCAACCGGCTGGTCGAGCTTGGAAGCAAGGTTGAAATCTAGCGCCGGTGCTCAGGCGAAACGGGTCACCGTGTCGCCACGACAGAAGGCCAGCAAGGTGAGGCGCCCCGCTTTGGCGTGGGAAACCGCCAGTGAAGAGGGGGCGGAGATCGTCGCCAGCAGCGGCACACCCACATGCACGCATTTGCGCGCAAGCTCGAAGCTTGCACGGCTGGTCATGACGACCATGCCATCGGCAGGGCGATGGCCGAGGCGCGCCAGGCGACCGATCAGCTTGTCCAGCGCGTTGTGGCGGCCGACGTCTTCCAGCACATGCAGCGGCGCCTGGCCATCTGCCAGGAGCCAGCCGGCAGCGTGCAGACCTCCGGTCAGTGCATTGGCTGGTTGATGCTCGCTCAGCGCCTGCATGGCGTCGAGCACCTGCGCGTCGGTGATGGCGTCGACCCATGCGGGACGCACAAGCGGGATCGGTGCGGCTTCGAACGTCTGCAGGCTTTCAATCCCGCACAAACCGCAGCCGGTGGGGCCGGCCAGCGCGCGGCGGCGCTCCTTCAGGCGCGCGAAGCAGCGCGAGGCAATGTCGGCGTGGATCTCGATACCGTGCGGATGCATCTCCACATCAACGCCTCGCCAATCGGCGCGGCTGTCAATGATGCCCTCGGAGAGCGCAAAGCCCAACGCAAAATCTTCGAGATCAGCCGGCGAGGCCATCATCACCGCGTGCGTGATGCCGTTGAAGACGAGTGCCACGGGTGCCTCGTCGGCAACGGCGGTGGTCGCGTCTTCCTGCGTGCCGGTCCGCGTACGACGCGTGGCGTTCGTGGAAAGGACGGGCAGGCCGGCGGGGTGACGGGTGAGGATGGTCATGCAGCAAGATCAGGAAGGGCGCGGCCGGCGTCGAGCAGCACGATCAGCCAGCGCGCGTCATCCATCGTGACGCGCAGCAGGCCGGCATCAGCCAGCGGATGCAGGGCGCGCAGTACCGTGCTGGCGCGCTCGCCGGCGCGCTTGGTCAGCCACGGCAGGGACACCGGCTTGCCGGGGTCCGTTTCGCGCAGGGCTGCCAATAGCGCCAGTTGCAGCGCTGTCCACGCCGGAGTGGTCGACATCAGGCTTCGGCTGCGGCGGCCGTGGTGGCATCGACGGGGCGTTCGGCCTGGCTCGGGACCAGCATCACCGGAATCGACTTGGACGTCGGCGTGCGGGCCTCGTCGGCCACGGACGACAGCGGCACCAGCGGATTTGTCTCCGGGTAATAGGCTGCAAGGCAGCCACGCGGAATGTCGTATGCCACGAGGCGGAAGCCATCGGCGCGGCGCGTGGTGCCGTCCTCGGACAGCGTCACCATGTCGACCCACTCACCGTCTTTCATGCGGATCGTGTGGAGGTCTTCCTGGTTGATGAAGACCACTCGCCGCTGGCCGAACACGCCCCGGTACCGGTCATCCATGCCGTAGATGGTGGTGTTGTATTGATCGTGCGAGCGCACCGTGGCGAGCGTAAAGACCGTCGCATCGGCATGGCGCTCGCGGGCGCGGTGCACCGGCGTGTCGGTCGGTACGGCGTGCGCGTGGAATTCCGCCTTGCCCGACGGCGTGGCCCAGACACGTTCAGATGCGGTGTTGCGCAGGCGGAAGCCGCCCGGCACGCGAATCTTCTCGTTGAAGCCGGCAAAGTCGTCGAACACGGCTTCGATGCGTTCGCGGATGCGGTCGTAGTCTTCCACCAGCCAGCGCCACGGGATGGTGCTTTCGGGCAGCGTTGCCTCGGCCAGCCGCGCCACGATGGCCGGCTCCGACAGCAGATGCGGCGAGGCCGGCGGATTGATGCCCGCCGACATGTGCACCATGCTCATCGAATCTTCCACGGTCACGCCTTGCGTGCCGCCGGCCTGTTGGTCGACCTCAGTGCGGCCCAGGCACGGCAGGATCAGTGCCGCCTTGCCGTGCACGATGTGGCTGCGGTTGAGCTTGGTCGTCACGTGCACGGTCAGGTCGCACTGGCGCAGGCCAATCCACGTGGCAGCCGTGTCCGGCGTGGCTGCCGCAAAGTTACCGCCCATGGCGAAGAACACGCGTGCGGCGCCTTGCTGCATCGCCTCAATGGCGCCGACGGTGTCGTAGCCATGTTCACGCGGCACTTGAATGCCGAAGACCTGTTCCAGCCGATCCAGGAACGCCGGGGCGGGCTTCTCGTAGATGCCCATCGTGCGATCGCCCTGCACGTTGCTGTGACCGCGCACCGGGCACGCACCGGCACCCGGGCGCCCGATGTTGCCACGCAGGAGCAGCAGGTTGACGATCATCTGGATCGTCGCGACCGAATGCTTGTGTTGCGTGATGCCCATGCCCCAGCAGGCAATGACGTTGCCGGCCTGGATGTAGGTATCGCCGGCCTGGCGGATTTCGTGTTCCGGCAGGCCCGATTCGGCTTCGATGGTGGCCCACGATTCGGCGCGCACGTCGGCGGCAAAGGCGTCGTAGCCGCCGGTGTGCTGGGCGATGAAGGCGTGGTCGATGATGGCGGGCTCGCCGCGGCTGCGTGCCACGTCGTCACGCTCGATCACGTGTTTGATGATGCCCTTGACGGTCGCAAGGTCGCCGCCGATGCGCACCTGGTGGTATTCGGTGCTGATGCGCGTGGAGCCCAGCGTCAGCATCTCGATCTTGCTTTGCGGATCGGCAAAGCGCTCCAGCCCGCGCTCGCGCAGCGGGTTGAACGAGACGATGCGCGCGCCGCGCTTCGATGCCTCGCGCAGCTCACCGAGCATGCGCGGGTGGTTCGTTCCCGGGTTCTGGCCGAAGATAAAGATGGCATCCGCCTGGGTGAAATCGTCGAGCGTGACGGTGCCCTTGCCGACGCCGATGCTGGCCCGCATGCCCGTGCCGGAAGGCTCGTGGCACATATTGGAGCAGTCGGGGAAGTTGTTCGTGCCGTAAGCACGCACGAACAACTGGTAGAGGAAGGCCGCTTCATTGCTGGTGCGGCCTGAGGTGTAGAAGATCGCCTGGTTCGGATCAGGCAGCGCACGCAGGTGCCGTGCGATCAGCGCGAAGGCGGCATCCCATTCGATCGGGACGTACTTGTCGCTGGCCGCGTCGTAGACCATCGGGTGCGTCAGGCGCCCCTGGTCTTCGAGCGCGTAGTCGGACCACTCGGCCAGTTCGCGCACGGTGTGCTGTGCGAAGAACTCTGGCGTGGTGCGGCGAGATGTCGCTTCGGCAGCCACCGCCTTGACGCCGTTTTCGCAGAACTCGAAGGTGGAGGCGTGATCCCGATCGGGCCACGCGCAGCCCGGGCAGTCGAAGCCGTCAGGCTGGTTGGCCGACAGCATCGTCTTGGCCCCTTTGGCCGCGATGCCCTGCGACAGCAGTTGATGCACAACGCTCTTCAGCGCGCCCCAGCCACCGGCCGGGTGACGATAGAACTCGATCTTCTGGTGCTTCATGGGTGGCGGGGCGGCTTTGAATCAGGTGTCAGGAGAACAGAACGGAGGCTTTTTGGAGTGTAATCCAAACGCCCCAGCCAAGTGGCAGGCCGACGGCGGCCCAGGCAAGCACGACGGCCACGGCCGAACCCGGGTGTGCCTTCCATTCCAGCGACGTTTCCGGAGCGACCGCCGCCGGTGTCGGGCTGTTGGCTGCCGCCGCATGACGCTGCTCTTCGAGTTGCGCCTCGGTCATGAAGTGCTTCGGGTCAACCGGGCGTACCAGCAGGTTGCAGATGAAGCCCAGGATCAGAAGGCCGGCCAGGATCATCATCGTGATGTCGTAGACCGCAGCGCGCTCCACGCCGTGGGCGATCTGGTATTCGCGCAGGTAGTTCACCAGCACGGGGCCGAGGATGCCGGCGGTCGACCATGCGGTCAGCAGGCGTCCGTGGATGGCGCCCACCATCTGCGTGCCGAACATGTCGGCCAGGTAGGCCGGCACGGTGGAAAAGCCGCCGCCGTACATCGACAGGATCACGCAGAAGGCCAGCGCGAACAGCGCGATATTGCCGGTGTGCGACGTCCACGGGATCGATGCGTACAGCACGAAGCCGAGCACGAAGAAGACCGCGTAGGTCATCTTGCGGCCCAGGCGGTCCGACAGCGACGCCCAGAAGAAGCGGCCGCCGATGTTGAACAGGCTCAGCAGGCCCGTGAAGCCTGCAGCGATGGCCGCGATCTGGCCCTTTTGCGCGGCGCTGAGTTCCGAAAAGGCGGTCGTCACGCCCAGCAGTTTGCCGCCAAACACTTCCTGCAGCAGCGGCGAAGCCATGCCCAGCACGCCGATGCCGGCCGACACGTTCAGGCACAGCACGGCCCAGATCAACCAGAACTGCGGCGTCTTCAGGGCCTCGTTCACGTGGACATGGCGGTGCGTGACCATCGTGTCCTTAGTCTTGGCGGGCGAGGGCGTCCAGCCTGCCGGCTTCCAGCCCGTGGGCGGTACGCGGTAGCCGAGGGCGCCGGCCATCATGAACACAAAGTAGATGGCCGCCAGCACGATGAACGTCTGGGACACGCCAACCGATTCCGGCGTGGCAAACAGTTTCATCAGACGGTCTGCGAGCGGGGCGCCGATCATCGCACCGCCGCCGAAGCCCATGATGGCCATGCCGGTGGCCATGCCGCGCTTGTCCGGAAACCACTTGATCAGGGTCGATACCGGCGAAATATAGCCCAGCCCGAGGCCGACGCCGCCGATCACGCCCGAGCCGACCCAGAGCAGCCACAACTGGTGCATCTGAATACCGAGCGCCGACAGCAGCAGTCCTCCGCACCAGCAGATCGCCGCCACCACTCCGGCCTTGCGAGGGCCGACACGTTCCAGCCAGCCGCCCCACAACGCGGCTGACGCACCAAGGAATACGAAGAACAGCGTGAACATCCAGCCGAGGCTGGAGACTCGCCAGTCGCACGTGGTGGTGAAGAGTTCCGTCATCAGCGAGACATCGGCGCCGCAGGTCAACGGCTTGGTGATGCCCAGCGCGCGGCCCAGCGGCAGCCAGAAGACGGAAAAGCCATACGCCATGCCGATGCATAGATGGATGGCCAGGGCGGCGGGCGGAACCAGCCACCGGTTGAAGCCAACGGCGGCGATGGTGCGCTCGCGCGAAAAGAATGGATGCAGGACAGCGTCGGACATCGAATCCCCCCGGATAAGTTGAGTGCCCGTGTTGCGAGAAGTGTCAAGGTGTGGCCGCGCCGTTCGTTGCCGGGGCGTGCCTGCCGGCAACAGATGCAGTGCGCCGACGTTGCCCGCAAAGATAGAGGGGGCTCCTGCCCTACATCAATAGTTGTAGAAGGCCGTTGTATTGAGGATCACGCAGCACGCGACCGAATGGTCGGGTTTATGTGTTTGTCAACATAAAGGGGGGTGGCCGGTCTAACCCGCAGCTGGCGCGTCGGACCACGCGCAGCGGCTTGCCTGCACGCGGAAGCTTTCGGCCAGGGAAAGCAGGCGGTCGAGCGCCGCCTGCATGTGTGCCCCGCGCGCGTCGTCCGGACTGACGGTCTGTGCGAGGCGTTCAATGGCGCGCGCGGCATCCCCGATCAGCAGGTGCCCGAGCATGCGGGCGGAGCCGGCGATGCGGTGCGCCGCCTCAATGACCAGCCTGTCGTCCTTGGCGCGGATCGCCTTGTCCAGGCTGACGAGATCCTGCTCCATCGTTTCAAAGAACAGGTTGATGATGAAGCTCCATTGCGCGAGGTCGTCGCTGAACAGTTCGGTCAGCGTTGCGACCACTTGCGGCGGGAGCTGGGCGGCAATATCGGCGAGGGAGCTTGGGTGGGGCTGCATGGCGGCGCGCGTGCAATCGAAAGGGATTTGCACTGTGCACGCCGGGCGCGCAGGCAGCCATGAGATTGGTCCGAATTTGCCGCCCATCCGACGCGGAGGCGGGCGCACCCCACAAGGAGGGCGGCGCCCGGCACTTCCGCGTGTGACGATACCGGTCAGGGCAGCATGGCAGCCGTCGGTGTCACGTCGGGTTCGCGCGGCGGGGTGGCGCGATGTCGGTGCGCCCAGGTGAATACCACGGGCAGCACGAGCAGCGTGAGGATTGTCGTCGTCACCATGCCGCCGACGATCACGAGCGCAAGGGGCCGCTGCGCTTCCGAGCCGATGCTGTGCGACAGCGCCGCCGGCAGCAGGCCGAGGCCTGCCAGCATGGCGGTCATGATCACCGGCCGCAGCCGCAGCGCGGCGCCTTCCACCGTGGCCTCCCGCAAGTTCTCGGACTGCGCCAGGCGGTTGACATACGAGATCAGGATCACCCCGTCCTGGATGGCGATGCCGAACAGCGACAGGAAGCCGATGCCCGCCGAGATCGACAGCGTCTCATGCGCGATATGCAGCGCCAGCAGCCCGCCGATGGCAGCAAAGGGCACATTCAGCACCACCATCAGCGCGTCCTTGAAGTTGCCGAACGTGCTGTACAGCAGCAGGAAGATCACGAGAATCGTCAACGGCACGATCACCATCAGCTTGCCCTGGGCGACCTTCATCTCATTGAACTGGCCGTCCCACTTGACGGTGTAGCCCTCGGGCAGTTGCACGCTGTCGCCCACCACACGCTGCGCTTCGTCCACGGCGCTGCCCAGATCACGGCCGCGCACGCCGAACTTGATGGCGATATAGCGCTTGCCGAGTTCGCGGTAGATGAAGAACGGGCCATCGGTCATTTCCACCTTGGCGATCATCGACAGCGGAATGTGTTGGCCATCGGGCGTATCGATCAGCAGCTCACGGATGGCGTCGTACGACGCACGTGCCTGCTGGTTCAGGCGCACCGCCAGGCCGAACGATTTCTCGCCCTCCAGGATCTGCGTGACCGGCGCGCCGCCAATGGCGTATTGCACGAGGTTCTGCACATCGCTCACGTTGATGTTGAAGCGCGCAGCCGCCTGGCGGTCGATCGAAACGTTCAGCGTCGGCTGGCCCAGTTCGCGGAAGATGCCCACGTCCACCAGCCCCGGCACCTTCTTGAGCTGCGCCTGGATTTCGTTGGCCTTGGCTTCGAGCACGTTGAGGTCGTTGCCGAACAGCTTGACCGAGTTCTCGCCCTTCACGCCCGAGAGCGCTTCATCCACGTTGTCCTGGATGTATTGCGAGAAGTTGTATTCGATACCGGGAATCTTCTCCAGACGCTTGGAAAGCCGCTCGACCAGCTTCGCCTTCGTCATGCCGGCGGGCCATTGGTCGGGCGGCGCGAAGTACAGGCCGTATTCCTGGTTGAACACGCCGGTGGAATCGGTGCCGTCATCGGGGCGGCCGATCTGCACCGAAACCTGGTTGATTTCCGGCTGCTTGACGAAGTACGCGCGCAGGTCGTTGGCCACTGAAGATGAGTAATCGAGGTCGACCGTGTTGGGCAACGTAATGCGCAGCCACAGGTTGTTTTCTTCCAGCGTAGGGAGGAATTCCGTACCGAGGAAGGTGGCGCTATACAGCGTCAGAACGAGCGCTGTGATGGCGGTGGCAAACACCGTCATCGGGCGTGCGATCAGCTTGCGCAGAACCGGCTTGTACCAGCGCAGGATGGCGGTGATGAACGCCGGCGAATGCGGATGCAGCGTCTTGCCGAAGACGAACGACGTGGTGGCCGGCACGAAGGTCAGGCTCAGCACGATGGAGGCCAGCAGCGCAAAGCCCATCGTGAAGGCCATCGGCTTGAAGATGATGCCCTCCACGCCGCCAATGAAGAACAGCGGCGAATACGCCACGATGATGATGCCCGTGGAAAAGATCATCGCGCGCTGCACTTCGCTGGTCGCCTTGACGATGGCGTCGTCCAGCTTCTCGGCGCCTTCTTCCAGATGCCGCATGATGTTTTCCATCACGATCACGGCCGCATCGACGATCACCCCAAAGTCGATCGCCCCAAGCGAGATCAAATTGGCCGGCACATGGAAGTGCTCCATGCTGATGAACGACACGCACAGCGCCAGCGGAATCACCGCCGCGACCACGGCCGCCGCACGGAAATTGCCCAGGAAGACGAACAGTACCGCCAGCACCAGCGAGATGCCCACTACCAGCGTGTGTTCGACCGTGCCCATGGTGATGTCGAGCAGTACCTGGCGGTCGTAGAACGGCTTGATCTGAACGCTCTTGGGCAGGATGCCGTTGTTCAGCTCCGTGACCTTTTCGCGCACCTTGGCCAGCACCTCGCTGGCATTGGCGTCGCGCTTGAGCAGCACGATGCCTTCGACCACGTCGGGCTGGTCGTTGTATTGCACCTGGCCCAGGCGCTGCACGTTGCCGATTTCCACCTCGGCAATGTCGCGCACACGCACCGGCACGCCGTTGTTGGCGGCCACCACCACGTTGCGGATGTCGTCCACCGTCTGCAGCAGGCCCACGCCGCGCACGACGAACTGTTGCTCGCCGTCGCGCAGCAGATTGCCGCCGGTGTTGTTGTTGGCGTTGCCGATGGCCGTGATGAGCTGCGAAAGCGTGATGCCGTACGACTGCAGCTTCGCCGGCGACGGCACGATGTGATACTCCTTCACCTTGCCGCCGAAGGAGCTGACATCGGCCACGCCCTGCACGTGCTTCAGCTCCTTGGTGATGTCGTAGTCCTGGTAGCTCTTGAGCGTGGTGAGGTCGACGCCGTCGCCCACGAGGCGAAAGCGCATGATCTCGCCGGTGGCGTCAGAGTCCGGGCTCAGCGACGGCTGCACACCGGTCGGCAAATTGGCTGCCGCCACGTATTGCGCAAAGTTCTGCCGCGCCTTGAAGCCGTCGGTGCCTTCCTTGAACTTGAGCGTGACCACCGACAGCCCGAACAGCGATACCGAGCGGAACGACTGCACATCCGGCACGCCGGCCAGCGCATTCTCGATCGGGATCGTGATCTGCTGTTCGACTTCGGTCGTGCTACGGCCCGGCCACTGCGTGATGGCCTGCACCGACAGCGGTGCCACGCCCGGATACGCCTGCAGCGGCAGCTCGCGAAACGCCAGCACGCCCGCCACCAGCAGCGCGATCGCCAGAAAGACAATCAGCAGCCGCCGCTTGAGAATGCCCGCGATGGGGTTGAAGCCCATGCCTACGCCCCCGCCTTGACGATCATCTCGTTGAGCAGCGCGGCGCCGCGCACGACTACCTGCGACGAAGCCTCAAGCCCCGCCGTCACAGCAAAGTCACCGTCGGTGCCGGTGTCCTTGCCGTGCACTTCCACGCGCTTGAAGTGCGTGGCATCGCTTTGGACGATCACGAAGTAGCTGCCGTGGTCTTTCACCAGCGCCGACTTTGGCACCACCGTGGCCTGGCCGCTGCCGGTCTGGATGCGCGCCGTGGCGTACATCTCGGGGCGCAGCAGGCCGTCGGTGTTGGGCACGTCGCAGCGCACGGTCAACGTGTGCGTTGCCGGGTCGATGTTCGGGGCGATAAAGCTCACGCGGCCGGTGAACTCGCGGTCCGGATACGCCGAGGTATGCAGCGAGATCGGCTGGCCAATACGCACGCTGGCAATGTCGTTTTCATACACATTGCCCGTGAACCACAGCACACGCGTGTCGACGATGCTCATGAACGAGTCGCCCACGTTCAGGAAGGCGCCCGGGTCCATGTTGCGCTTGACGATCGTGCCCGAGATGGGTGCGCGCAGCGTCAGATGTTCAGCCGGCGTGCCGCGCTTGGCGATCTGCGCGACATCGGCATCGGACATGCCCAGCACGTGCAGGCGGCCGGCGGCGGACTGCACCGTGGCGTCGGCATCGTCCTGCAGATCCTTCATGTTGGAGCCCTTGAGCTGGCGGGCGGTACTCAGCGCCAGCAGGTATTCCTTCTGTGCGGAGATGAAATCCGGTGCGTACAGCTGGGCAATCGGCTGGCCCTCGCGCACCTGCGCACCTTCGAACAGGAGGATCTGGTCCAGCCGGCCAGCCACGCGCGCCGATGCCAGCTTGGTGCGCTCGGCGTTGTAGGCGAGCTTGCCGGGCGTGGACAGCTCCACCGGTACGGAAAGCTGACTGACCTGCGCGACCTTCACCTGCTGCGGGTCGAAGCCGCCGGCGGGAATTTCCACGGAGTCGGGCTTGGCGCGCGCCGTGGCTGCAGGAGCGGATGCGGTGGCAGCAGGTTTCACGGTTTCGGCCGGCACGGCGGCGGGCCACTTGCGTCCGACCACTACACCGACAGCAAGGGCTGCGGCCAAGGCGATGACTGCCACAACGGGAGAAAACGTCTTCATGATGTTATTGAGCTTGAACCGGCGAGCGACCCGTGGCCGCGAGCAGCGCGTGATAGGCCTGCAAGGCCATGGCCTGAGCCTGGGCGACCGACAGTTCGGCGTTCTTGAGCGCGCCCTGGGCAGTGAGCAGGTCGTTGAAATCGGCGTTGTTGCTGGCGTAGTTGGTCATCGTCACGCGATAGGCCGCCAGCGCCTGCGGCAGTTGCCGCTGCTTGTTGAAGTCGAGCTGGGCAAGCGTCTGGCGCAGCGTGTTGTAGGCGGTATCGACGGCCAGCAGCGTCTGCTGGCGCACCGATACATCATTGGCTTCGGTGGCAATCTGGCTTTCCACTGCCTGGTTCACGCCGTATTTTTCCTTGGTGAAGAACCAGAATGGAATGATCACGTCCAGTTCAAGTTGGTAGCTGTTCGGACGCACGCCGTACGGCGGGTTGTCCGTGGAGACGGTGGCGATGACCTGGAAGTCGGGCAGATACGCCTTGCGCGCCAGCGCCACGCTCTTGCGCGCCGCGTCCATCAGCTCGGCCGAGGCCTTGATCGACGGATGCTCGCGCAGCGCCTGGTTTTCCAGTTCCGGCAAGGGCTCTTCCGGCAGGTGCACGGATTCGTCGTCGGCGCGCAGCACGAGCGGAAAGCTCGGGTCCTTGCCGATCAGGGTGTTCAGCGTCTGCAGCGTGCTGTCGTACTGGCGTTGTGCAGAAAAGAGGTCGTTCTGCGCGCTGCTCTGCATCACCTGCGCGTTGAGGAAATCGGCATAGGCTGCCGCATTGTTGGCATACCGCACGCGGGCGACCTGCTTGACCTGTTCCAGGCGCGTGATGGCCAGCTTCTGCACGTCGATCTGCTTTTGCAGGGCGATGGCCTGGTAGTACGTCGTGGAAAGCTGGGCGTAAAGCTGCAGGTACAGCGCGTCATTCTGCGCGTTGAGCGATTCGGCCTGGCGATCGGCAATTTCCGCGGCCAGCGTCTTCTTGCCCGGAAACGGAATCTGCTGCGTGAGGTTGTACTGGCTGCCGCCCGCGCGGTTCACGGCCAGTGGAAAGCCCTTGGGAATGCTGTTCCAGATGTAGCCAACCTGCGGGTTGTTGGGGGCGGCCAGCTGCGGCGGGATCGATTTGGCCGACAGGTAGTTGTGTCGCCCCTGAATCAGCTGAGGGTTGTTGCTCTTGAGCTCTTCCAGGAGTTCAACGAGGTTGAAACCCGGACCCGTCACGCCCGGCTTCGCGGGGGCAACCGGCGGCATGGTCGCGACCGGCATGCTGGCGGCAGCCGGCGCCGGTGGCGTTGCCCAGGCAGCACTGGGCGACAGGCACGCGGCAGCACACAGCACGGCCCACGCCCGTGGATGAAAGGCACACCAATGTTTCACTGCAGCAGACTCCCCTTGAGACGGGAGCGTTTGTACCGGGACGATCTTTCAAGCGCCTTTCACGGGTGAGCAAGCCGTTGGGCGCGCGGCAACTGGCACAACCGCTTCGCGGCGGCATTCTGCGACAGGGATATGACAGGACGAGGAGTCCGCCGGGCGCCGTTGCGCCCGGAGGGGCGCAGGATGAGCGGCTGCACGCTGGCGTCTGGCGTGACGCCGGTGGAGGTGCTGTCGCGGTCGCTTACCGTGCCGCCGGGGCGCTGGCCGGTGCGGGCGGCAACCCTGATGGAATCAGCGGGCCGCCCCCCAGCACCTGCTGGCGCGAGAGGACACGCAACTGGTTGTCGAATTTCGCCGGGTCCACAAAGCGCTTGACGTCTTCACCGGCGCGACGGGCCATTTCCGGGGTATCCACCCAGCCGGTCAGGGAGACTTTGCCGTCAGGCGTCGTATGGATGCGGATCTGGCGCGGGTTGAGCGCCGTGTCCTGATCCAGCGCCGCCTTCACCTGGTAGGACAGCAGCGAGTCATCAGACATGCGGGCGCCGGCACTGTTTGGGCCATCGCCCAGGGCGCAGGCCGTGAGGAGGACTGCCGCGCCGATCACAGCCACAGCTCCGGCCGGCGACACGAAAGACAACGGAGGAAAGCGCATCGATGCACCTGATCAGAGTGGCAACGGACCTCCATGATAAGCCCGCCGCCGGGGCGCACACGCGATGTGCCACGCCGCCCCCCCGTCAGCAGACATGGCTGGGGCTGGGCGCATGGGTGCGCCGACGCTGCCAGAGCGTCTGCACAGCCAGCCAGCCTGGTCCCGCTGACGCCACGATGGTGATCAGCAGGCCCCATACAAAGTGGAACTCGATGGCTGAAGGCGACAGGCTTGCCCAGTACGACAGTGCGGCCACCAGATTGACGAAGAACAATCCGGCCGCCGCCAGCCGGGGCAGGATGCCGATCAGCATCAGCGACGGAAAGACGAGCTCGCCAAACGTCCCCATCGCCGCCGCGAGCATGGGCGGGAGCAATGGCACCTTGTATTCCTCGGCAAAGAGCAGCACGGTGGTGTCCCAGTCGTGCAGCTTTGTCAGGCCGGAGCGGAAGAACACATAAAAGAGATACGCACGCGCCACCAGCAGGAGACCGGCGAACAGGCCGCTCTGGGGGCCGGTGAAACGGTCGATCAGGGTGCGCAAATGCGTCAGGCGGGCGAGGGCGGCGGGTTTCATGGTGTATCTCCTGGGTCGGATGCAGGGTGTGCGGACAACCTGAGCAGCCCTGCGTGGTGGAGGCTGGTCAGGCTGGCGGTGAGATTGAAGTCCGCGCAGCGATCCAGCGTTTGTGTGAGTGCTGCTTCGAGCGATGCGGTGCCTGCGCAGGCCTCCAGAAAGGCGGCCGTGTGCGCGTCCACGTCGAGCACGACGACGCGGTGGTCACGCACGGTGACGATGGCGGCTTCACTGGTGGCAAGGTCGATGTCGGTCAGGGCGATGGAGGCGCTGGGCTGATGCGCGCGCCAGATCGATACAACGGGCCATGCCGAGGCGAGGCACCACGCGCCATCAACAAGACCAGCGCGCAGGGCATGCGTTGGCTGCGCGAGCAGGACGCCTGGCGTCGTGGCATCCGGCAGCGCGGGGTCTGCATCGGGCGCGTAATGTGCCCAGTGCACCCGCCATTCCAGCCGCGCCACATCGGCCAGGTATGGCACGCTGCTCGCCAGCGGTGAATGCGCGATCACATCGGGTACCGCGTCACCGTAGCGATGGAGGTTTGGCGAGGTGGAGCGCTGTACGGCGAGGGTCTCGTGCACGATCGCATCGAAGCACGCTTCGCCAACCAACGCCCGGCACACGGGGTACGCACCGGCCAACGCATTGCGCAGGATGGCCAGGCGCGCGTTGTGATAGACCGCCACGCCACGCGGCGCATCGATCATCGAGGGCGTCGTGAGCGCGCCGATCAGTCCTGCTTGCCAATCACGCAGTTGCATGGCGGGCCTCCGCGAGCGCGGCGTAGCCGTGACGATCGAGGACGCGTTGGGCCCGTTCGACTTCCTCAAGCAGGACGTGCACGGGCGGAAGATCCGCGTCCCATTCGATGAGTGTGGGGCGCGGGCCGTGTGCGGCGATCCACGCGCTGTAAATCGTCCACACGGGCGGATGCACGGGCGCGTTGTGGGTGTCGATCAGCATGCCGTCTTCCTCGCTGAAGCCCGCGAGGTGAATCTCCCCAACCTGGGTGGGGTCCACGTCGGCAAGCACTGATTCGACCGTTACGCCATGGTTGACGCTGTTGACGTACAGGTTGTTGAGGTCGAGCAGGATGCCGCAGCCGGTGCGGCGCGCCAGCGCGGTCAGGAAGGCGCCTTCGGAGAGGGCTTCATCGGCATCGACCAGCGTGCGGCAGTCGATGTAGGCGGCGATGTTCTCGATCAGCAGCGGCCGCTTGAGGATGTCCTGCGCTCGCTGGATGTTGGCGCAGACCACGTCGAACGACTCGCGGGAATAGGGCAGCGGCAACAGATCGTTGACGACCTGCGCCCCGCTGCGGTTGAAGCACAGGTGTTCGGAGATGGCCGCGGGGGCAATCGCGTCGGCCAGCGCGGCGATGGCGCGCACGTGCTCGACATCCAGTCCCTCGGCATTGCCAAGCCCCATTCCCACGCCATGCAGGCTGACGGGCTGGTGTGCCCGGGCAGCCAGCAGCGCGGCGCGGGCCGGGCCGCCATACAGATAGTTCTCGCTGTGCACTTCCACCCACGGGAAGCGCGCCTGCCTGTGCAGCAGGGCGGGAAAGTACGGTGCGCGCAGGCCGGCGCCAGCGCACGCTGGTAGGGTTGTCTGCATGGCGGTGCCCCAGTGTCGAACGCGGCCTTACTTGGCCGGCGCCTGCAATGAGCCGCCCATCTGCATGCACGTGCCGGCCGGCACGAACTTCCACGACGTCGGATCCTTGTCCATCTTCGATTGGCCGGCGCAGGCGTGGGCGCTGCCCGGGCTGGCGCAATCGTTCTGGCCGGCCTTGGCCACGCCAAAGCATTTCTCCTTGCCTGCGGCATCGGCGGCTTGCACCGGCGTGGACAGGGCGCCCAATGCGAGCAGGCTACCCAGGGCGGCGGCGATCATGGCGTGTTGTTTCATTTGTGTTCTCCTTGATTCAGCAGGTGTGGTTGAACGGTCTAGGGCGATGGCCCTGCCGTACGGCTGCGCTGCGGCATCGTGCCAAGCGTGTTCCGTGCAGCTTGGTCGACGCCCATGCACGTTCCTGACACGGGAGAACGAAATTTTTTTCGCCAGGTCATCGCCCAAAGAAAAAGGCGACCCGACGGGCCGCCTTCAGGCGAAACAGGAAAGATTTACCTGGCGTGGTGCGCAGCCCGTGTCCGGGCCGCCTTTTTGGCTGCCGCCGAGCGGCCAGCCGCGCCCTTGGTGGCAGCGCCCTTCTTGGCCGCCGCTGAGCGATCGGCATGCGAGCGCTTGGATGCCGCGCCGCGCGCCTGCTGGGATAGCGATGATTTGGAGGCTGCGGCACGGCCTTCCTGCTTCAAGGTGCGCGTGGTGGTCTTGCTGCGCTTGCTGGAGGATTCCTTGCTAGCGGTGGCGTGGCTGTCTTTCTTGCTGCCGGCCTTCATGTCGCGCTCGGCCTTCTTGCGCGCGGCGGCGGACGCCTTGCCTTCTGCTGGCGGCTTGACGCCGACGCCTGCGCGCCGTGCCTTGGATAGCCCGATGGCGATGGCTTGCCTGGTGCTTTTCGCCCCGTGCTTGCCCTCGCGGATGTGATCCATTTCTTCCTTGACGAAGTTGCCTGCCTGTGTCGAGGCGGCCTTGCCGTGGCGCTGGTCGGCGCGCGCACGTTCTACGGTCTTGCGTTCCGGCATGATGACGTCCTCCGTTGGGTTGGAGCGCCAGCCGGGCGGTGCAATGGATTGAATCGATGCATCAACCGGCGGCGCCTGCACCCTCCACGACGCAACCCGCGTACCTGCACCGCTTGGTCAACCAATGCGGAAATGTTCGATGCTCTGTCCGGCGTTGACGGCACGCTGCAGCCAGTCCGGCATGTTGCCGGTGCCGTCCCAATGCTGTCCGTCTGCGCTCATGTAGACCGGGCCGGCGGGCGGCGGCGGTGCATCGAAGCATCCCTGCGCCTGCAGGTCTTCGATGGACAGTCCGTACGTTTGCATTTGATCCTGGACCCAGGCGATCGCAGCCTCGCGGCCTGGTTGCGGCGGGTGACCTTCCTTCATCTTGTGCGTATGGTTGGGTTTCTGTCCGCCGGCGGGCCAATCGGAGAGAGAGGCAGACGCAGGGCGCGTCTGATGCCAGCGGAAAACGCACAAGAATAACAGCAGTTTGGCTGTGGCTCCCCATTGGGCGCCAGCAGCGCGGTTCGCTACTCGGCCCGCGCCGAGCCCGCCCTTGCGCGCAGCCACCGGGTTGGCGACCAACCGAGGTTCATGCCTGCCGCCGCCAACAGGATGGCGGCGGCCCCCAGAAACTGAGCCGGTTGCAGCCGATGCCCGAACGCAGCAATGTCCACCACGATGGCAACGATCGGGTAGATGAACGACAGCGAACCCGTCAGATGGGTGGGCAGTCTCTGGATGGCGCCATACAGCAGGATATACATCAGGCCAGTGTGTACCACGCCGACCGTGACGAGGATGCCCCACGTCTGCGCATCCCGAGGCGCGTGCGCCAGGTTGGCCAGCGGCGCCAGCATCAGCACGCCCACGCATACCTGGACCAGTGCGATGAGGTGCGGTGGCGTGCCGGCCAGTTTCTTGGTGATGAGGGCCGCGACGGCGTAGGCAAACGCCGCGCCCAGCGCCAGCGCAATTCCCGCCAGGTAGTCCGTGCCCGCGCTCGCGGCCGGCCCGACCTGCACGATCAACAGGACGCCGATGAACGCGACGGCCAGCCACGTCAGCTTGGCGGCGGTCAGCCTTTCCGACAGAAACAGCGCCCCCAGTCCGACCAGCATGAACGGCTGCGTGTTGTAGACCGCCGTCGCAATCGAAATGGATGCCCGCGGATACGCCGCGAACAGCAGCAACCAGTTGATGACGATGGCCACACCGCCAAGCGCGGCAATGCCCGCCCGCCGCCACGTCATGGCACCGCGCAACAGTCCCAGTGCGGCGCACACCACGAGCAGCGTAATGGCGCCGAACAGGCATCGCCAGAAGACCACGTCCATGACTGGCTGGCCCGAGCGAACGACAAACCAGCCGATCGTTCCGGAAATCGTCATGGCAGCGGTCATCTCGACCGTGCCGCGTGTCTTGTTGTCCATGTCAGCCATCCATTGTGTGAATGCAAGAAGGATCGCATTCAGGCGGGCTGTTTTCCATCGGTTTTGTAAGGCAGAATGAGCGATATTACTAACAAAATAAGGCGAAATGCCCGCTGGAGGTGCGATGAGTACGCTAGATGAACTGGATCAGCGCGTGCTTGATGTGCTGCTGACCGATTCCCGCATCTCGCTCAAGCAGTTGGCGGAGCAGGTGGGGCTGTCGTCGCCGAGTGTCTCGGAGCGGCTGCGACGGCTGGAAGCGCGCGGCGTGATCCGCCGGTACACCGTGGACCTGGACCCCGTTGCGCTGGGCTATCCCCTGCAGGCCATCGTGCGGGTGCGGCCCATGCCGGGCAAGCTGCATATCGTGCAGAAGCTGATCGAGGACATCCCGCAGATCAGCGAATGCGACAAGGTCACGGGCGAGGATTGCTTCATTGCGCGGCTGTTCGTGCGCTCGATCGACCAGCTCGATCAGATTCTCGACCGCGTGGCCGATCACGCGGAAACCAACACGGCCATCGTCAAGGCCCAGCCGGTGCGGCGCCGGGCACCGCCGTCAATACGGGGATGAGGCTATAGTGCCCTGGCGCACCGCCTGATATCGTTTGCGCGCCAACAACACGTACGCCGGCACAACTGGCGTACCCAAAAGGAGCTCCCATGCAGAATCCAAGAACAGGCATGCGGTGGATCGCCGCCGCAATCGCGTCCGTGAGCATCGCGACCATCGCCCCCGCTCAGGCCGCCTCGGTGGCGCCTGTCGCGGCGGAGAACGGAATGGTCGTCTCGGCGCAGCACCTGGCCACCATGGTCGGGGTGGACGTGCTCAAGCACGGCGGCAACGCGGTGGATGCCGCCGTGGCCGTCGGCTACGCGCTGGCCGTGGTCTACCCTGCGGCTGGCAACCTCGGCGGCGGTGGTTTCATGACCATCCAGCTGGCCGACGGCCGCAAGACCTTCCTCGACTTCCGTGAAGTCGCACCGAAGGCGGCCACCGCCAACATGTACCTGGACAAGGACGGCAACGTCATCAAGGGCGCTTCGACCAAGGGCCACCTCGCCGTGGGCGTGCCGGGTACCGTATCGGGCATGGAATACGCCCGCCAGAAGTACGGCACCATGCAGCGCGCCGCGCTGATCGCGCCGGCCATTCAGCTGGCCGAGAAGGGGTTCGCGCTGGACCAGGGCGATGTCGACATGCTGCACACCTCGACCAAGGACTTCCAGGAGGACGCAGCGTCCGGCGCGGTGTTCTTGAACAAGGGCCAGCCGTTCCAGGTGGGCGAGAAACTGGTGCAGCATGATCTGGCCAGGACGCTGCGCGAGATCAGCAGCAAGGGTACCGACGGCTTCTACAAGGGCTGGGTCGGGCAGGCCATTGCTGCATCGAGCAAAGCCGGTGGTGGCCTGATCACGCCGGAAGACCTGGTCAGCTACAAGACGCGCGAACTGGCCCCGGTCGAGTGCGATTACCGTGGCTATCACGTGGTGTCTGCGCCGCCCCCGAGCTCTGGCGGCGTGATCATCTGCGAAATGCTGAACATCCTCGAGGGCTATCCGCTCAAGGAACTCGGCTGGCATTCGGCGCAGGCGACGCATTACCAGATCGAGGCCATGCGTCACGCCTACGTGGACCGCAACAGCTACCTGGGCGACCCGGATTTCGTGAAGAACCCGCTGGACCGCCTGCTGAGCAAGGACTACGCCGCCAAGATCCGCGCCGTGATCGACCCGAAGAAGGCCGGTGTGTCGAAGGACATCAAGCCCGGCGTCGAGCCGCATGAGGGAACGAACACGACGCACTACTCGATTGCCGACAAGTACGGCAACGCGGTGTCCGTCACCTACACGCTGAATGACTGGTTTGGCGCGAAGGTCATGGCCGCCAGGACGGGCGTGGTGCTGAACGACGAGATGGACGACTTCACGGCCAAGGTCGGCGTGCCGAACCTCTACGGCCTGGTGCAGGGCGAAGCCAATTCGATCGCCCCGGGCAAGCGTCCGCTGTCGTCGATGAGCCCGACCATCGTCACCAAGGAGGGCAAGCCCGTCATGGTGTTGGGCACGCCGGGCGGCAGCCGCATCATCACGGCCGTCATGCTGACCATGATCAACGCCATCGACTACGGCATGAACGTGCAGGAAGCCGTGGATATGCCGCGCTTTCATCAGCAATGGCTGCCTGACGTGACCAACGTCGAGCCCTACGCCCTGTCGCCGGATACCCGCAAGATCCTGACCGACATGGGTCACAACCTCGGCGCGCCGCAGCCTGCCAACCACCTGGCGGCGATCATCGTCGGCGCACCGTCGCTCGGCGGCAAGCCGGTCGGCAACAACCGCTTCTATGGCGCGAACGATCCGCGTCGCAACACGGGGCTGGCGGCCGGTTTCTGATCGTCCTGAAGGCCCGTCGTGCGAAGAAGCCCGCTCGATAAGCGGGCTTTTTCTTTGCTGCAACGGCCTGCCGAATGCAACGTGATCGCTGCGGCGGCCGGCGGGGGCTAGACCTCGAAGTACTCCGGACGCAGCCGGCGGGTGATTTCCAGCACGGGCAACACGTGGTCGAGGTGATCACGCATGGCCTGCACGGCTTCCTTCGGGTTGCGCGAGGCCAGGGCTTCGATGACGGCGCGGTGCTCGGCGAGCACTTCGGTCATGCGCCCCTCGAGCGGCAGCGTCAGCAGGCGATAGCGGTCGATCTGAGTCTTGACTTCAAGAATGATCTGCCACACGCCGGGATAGCCCGACAGCTCGGCCAGCGTGGCGTGGAAGGCTTCATCCGTGCGGAAAAAACCGCGGCGGTTGCTCTCGCGCACGCACTGGGCCTGCCGTTCGAGTACGACGTTGAGCTTCTTGATGCCTTCGGGCGTGATGCGCTCGGCGGCCTTTTCGATGATGGCGACCTCCAGTGCACCGCGCACGAGCATGGCCTCTTCCAGCGTGCTGAGCGGAATGCGCGAGACGAACGTGCCGACGCGCGGCTGGACGTCGATCAATCCTTCTTCTGCCAGACGTTGCACGGCTTCGTGGACGGGCGTGCGGCTGGTGCCGAATTCGTCGGCAAGATCCTTTTCAACGATGCGCGTGCCAGGCAGCAGTTCCATTTCGACGATGCGCTCGCGCAGGCTGAGGTACACGCGCCGGGAGGCGGTCATCGTGGCCTCGCCCTGGGATGGCGAGGGAAAGGGGCGCGCAGTCATACAGCTCGCAACAAGTTCGGGTGGTAATGGAAGGGATCGCAACGGCGCAGCCTGAGAATGTCGATGCGGTCAGAGACCAGGGCCGGCGCGGGCACCCATGATAGCGGCAAACCCCGCGCAGTTGAATCGAGGCGGGCCCGGGCACCGCTTTCGCGCAGCAGCCGGACCCGGGATGGCTCGATCAGAATCGATGGATCATGCCGACAGCCACGGCCAACTGCGACCCTGTCGCCGACGGTGCGCCGTTCTGGCCATCGCCAATCGATGCCGTGGCGTCGATGATGCTGCCCGTGGGCGACAGCGTCTTGCCGTTGGCATGCTGGTAAGCCTCGAGCACGTACAGACCGGTGCGCTTGGAGAAGCTGTAGTACTGCGACAGCGTGATCTGGTGATAGCTCGCCGCGTCGCTGATGCCGTTTGCCTTGCTGGCCCGCGTGTAGGCGTAGCCGGCGGCCAGGTCCAGCGTCGGCGTGGCCTTGTAGTGCAGGACCGCGCCGCCGGTGTTGAAGATCGCCTGGTTGGCGAACTTGGAGTTCACGCCCGGGATGTACTGGACGTTGGAGTACGACACCGACAGATCCCACCTGGGCGAGAAGGTGTAGGAGCCCAGCACCGCAAAGCGCTGCTGCGCTGCCGCCAATTGATAGCCAGCGTTGATGGCCGATACGGCCGGTTGGCTGCCTGCATTGGACAGGGACGAGTTCGCACCCCAGGCGCCGCCGCCCACCGCTGAATTGTTGACGCGCATGAAGCCGGCACCGATGCCGAACGAACCCGCGGCATAACGCGTGGCCAGGCTCCAGGTCGAGCCATTGCCGAAACTTCCTGGCGTTTCGCCCATGCCGTAGGAGCCGCTGATGGTCACGCCGCCGAGCGTGGGCGAGGTGTAGACGACCGAATTGTTCACGCGATAGTTCGTGTCGAACGAATCGATGTCGCCAGGGTGTGCGCCGTAGAAGCCCGTCAGCCAGTTGATCGGGCTGTAGGGGGCCAGGATCGAGAAGTACGCGGTGTACTGCCGACCGACGGTGAGGGCGCCGTAATCGCGGTTGCTCAGTCCGACGAAGGCTTGGCGGTTGAACATGAGCCCGGATACCGACTGCGCCCCGGTGTCGCCGTTGAAGCCTTGCTCGAGCACGAATTGGGCGCTGTTGCCGCCACCCAGGTCTTCATTGCCCTTGAAGCCGAAGCGGCTGCCCGACCAGATGCCCGAGTTCATCTTCGTGACTGCGTGGCCGTTGGTGGTCGAGCCCACCGACGTCTGGTTGCTTTGGTATCCGATCGACACGTCGATGTTGCCGTACAGCGTGACGCTGCTCTGCGCGTATGCGGATCCGGCCCCCGCGCCCATCAGGGCGAGGCCGGCCGCGATTGCTACCTGCTTCTTCATGACTTCTCCTTTGTGTTGCAGCCGAGGCTGCCTGTTGGTTATTCAGTGAATGGATTGCGGCTCAGTACACCGGATGCCCGCTGATCAGGCTGGGCAGCCAGGTCGAAAAGAAAGGCATGTACGTCACGACGTTGATGGCGCTGAAGATCGCGAGGTAGTAAGGCCAGGCGATCTTGGTGGTCTCGCCGATGGAGACTTCGCCGATGGCGCAGCCGACAAACTGCACCGAGCCGATGGGCGGATGCACGAGGCCCAGCGAGCAGTTGAGCAGCAACATGATCCCGAACTGCACCGGGCCGACGCCGCAATGCATGGCCAGCGGCAGGAACAGCGGCGTGGTGATCAGGATGTGCGCCGCCATGTCGACGAACGTGCCCAGGAACACCTGCAGGATGTTGATGTAGAGCAGCATCAGCCAGGGTGCGGCGCTCGTCTGCGTGAGCATCTGCTCGATCGCGTCGGGGATCTCCAGATACGCCATCTGGAAGCGCAGCATGTTCGACACGGCAATCAGCAGCAGCACCACGCCCGTGGTCTTGGCGGCATGCGCCAGCGCACGCTTGAACTTATGCCAGCTCATCGAGCGATAGACGAGGACCGTGAGACCCAGCGAATACGCCACGGCAATGGCGGCGGCTTCGGTGGCGGTGGCAATGCCCATGGCCACGCACACCAGGATCAGCGCGATCACCATCAAGCCCGGAACCGCACCGACAAAGGCACGCGCGACGGCCAGCCATCCCGGAAACGGCGGCAGCTCGGTCGACCCATCGGCGCGGCGCGGAAAGCCGTAGCGCTTGGCCTGCCAGTAGGCGGCGATCAGCACGAACCCCATCACCCACAGCACCGGCAGCAGCCCGGAGAAGAGCAGGTCGCCAATCGACACGCCGCTGACCTGCTGGCCGTTGAGCGTGCCCACGATGCCCTGCGCCGCAAAGGCGTAGATGATCATATTGGTGGAGGTCGGCATCAGCGCGCCGGCCAGCGAGGCATGCGTGGTCACGTTCACGGCATAGGCCGCGCTGTAACCCTCGCGCTTCATGAGCGGGATCACGACGCCGCCCATGGCGGACGTATCAGCCGTGGGCGAGCCCGACACGCCGCCGAACAGCGTGCAGGCCACCACGTTGGCCATGCCCAGGCCGCCGCGGAAGTGTCCGACCAGCGCCTGCGCGAAACGCAGGATGCGGTCGGCAATGCCGCCGTGCAGCATCAGCTCGCCCGACAGGATGAAGAACGGCACGGCGAGGAACGAGAAGGCGTTCATCCCCGAGATCATCGACTGCATGGCCGTTGCCGCAGGCAGGCCTTCATGCAGGTAGGTCAGCACGCACGACAGGCCGAGCGCGAACGAAACCGGCACACCCAACAGCAGGAACACCAGAAAACTGACAGAAAGAATGGCGAGATCCATGACGACTCAACTTGCTTTTTTCGCGAACAACGCGACCAGGCGCTCAAGGGCGAACAGGACAATGGCGACACTGGCGACGATCGGAATCCAGTACCGCACGGCTTCAGGCAGCCCGAGAATGGGAATGCGGTCGTCGTAGGTGGTCTCCGCCATATCGAAGCAACCGATGAAGATGACCACCGCAAAGGCGATCAGGCACAACTTCTGCAGCACGTGCGCGGCCAGCTTGCCGCGGGGGGGCAGACGCTCAACAAAGGAGTCCAGGCCGATATGGCCTCCCTCGCGCACCTTGAGCGCCGCGCCGAACATGGCAATCGCCACCACCATCAGAAGGGCGATCGGTTCAACGAAATCGGGCGCGTTGTTGAAGACGTAGCGCATGATCACGCCGTAGAAGACCAGCACGGTCAGCGTGGCAAGGCACAGTGCCGCCACAACCGTGAGCAGAAGCGCAAACGCATCGTTGGTGCGCTTGAGTAGAGACATCGATTGCATGCTCAACCTGGAGGGGAACGCGGTATGGGAGGTGGGCAGGCGAGGCCGGTCTGCACCGGCTGCCTGCCCGGCGCACGGCCTGCGGGAAAGGCGCAGGCCGTGTGCTTGAAGGGAAGGAGCCGCTGGCTTACTTGGTGGCCACGATGGCGTTGACGATGTCCTTCATCTGCTGCGTGGTCTCATACTTGGTCCACACCGGCTGCATGGCCTTGACGAAGGCGGCCCGGTCCACTTGTGCCGCTGGCACGATGGTGGCGTTGCCCTTGGTCACCGCCGCGGTGGCCGCCTGTTCGCGCGCGGTCCAGAGCTTGACGTAGTACGGTACGGAATCCGCAGCTGCCTTGCGGATGGCGGCCTGCTCCTGCGGCGTCAGGGTGTCCCAGATCTTCTTGGAGAACACCAGTACTTCCGGCGTCATCGCGTGCTCGGTTTCGGAAAAGATCTGCGCGACCTCAAAGTGCTTGGTCTCTTCATACGAGGGGATGTTGTTTTCCGCCGCGTCGACCAGACCCGTCTTCAGGCCGGTGTAGACCTCGCTGAAGGGCATCGGCGTGGGGGTGCCGCCCATGGCCTTGATCTCGTCGACCATCAGGTCAGACGGTTGCACCCGGATCTTCAGCCCCTTCATGTCGGCGGGTGAGTGGATCGCGCGTTTGGCATAGATCGAACGCGCGCCGCTCTCATAGAACGTCAGCGCGACGAAACCCTTGGCGGCAAACGCGTCGAGAATCTTCTGGCCGACCGGGCCGTACATCACCTTGCGGAAGTGGTCGATGTCGCGGAACAGGAAGGGCAGCGAGGGGATGACCGATTCCGGAACGATCTCGTTGAAGGCCGCGCCATTGGCCCGCACCATGTCGATGGCGCCAATGCGCACCTGATCGATGGTGTCCTTCTCGGAGCCCAATGCGCTGTTGCCGAACACCTTGACGGTGTCCTTGCCGCCGGTTGCCTTGGCGATTTCCTCGCCCATGAACTTGACGGCCATGTTGGTCGGGTAGGTGTCGCCGTGCACATCGGCAACACGGAAGGTGCGCGCTTGCGCTGCGCCGCTTGCGAAGGCGGCCAGCAGTGCGGCGAACAGCAGGGAGGTACGGGCGATTGCGGTAGGGCGTTTCATGATGGATGGGTTGGCAGCAAGGTCGGAATAAAAAGGCGCTGGCCAGCGGAGCCGGCCGAGCGCGAAGGAGGCGGGTTGCTCAGCGGGCGTCAGTGATCGTGGTATTGAAGGTCTGTCCACCGATCACCACGTTCTGCAGCGTGATGTCGTGCACGTTGTAGGCGTAGATCGGCCCCGGCGTAGTGGCGCTTGCCGGGCCTGCCGCCGTGGGCGTGCCGAAGTTGCAGTTCGAGATCGTCACGCCCGTGATGGGCGGAATGGTGGGCACGGGCAGGGGGCCGTTGTAGTCGAACGCCACAGGCCCCTGCGCGACGACCACCTGGAAGCACGAACCCGTCAGGCCGCCGTTGGTGACGTTGCCCGCGGTCACGTTGGAGATGTTCACGTTCTGCACCAGGGCCGGCCGTGTGCGAATGGCATCCGCCGCCGGCTGGTAATCGCAGTCGAACGTGATCAGGCCGCCCTGCGAGGCGGACGGGTTGGCGGCGGTCGCCGTCACGACGCCCAGCGGCACCGTGCTGTTGATCGGGCTGCCTGCCAGCATCTTGCTGCCGTAGCCGGCGCCTGTGAGGTTCACGCCATTGGGCAGGCTGACGTTGGTCACATAGAAGTTCTTGACGAACCCGCCCCGGTTCATGTTCGTCTTGATGCGGATGGCGATGTTGAGGGAGTTCGTTGCCCAGAACTGGTTGAGCATCGCCAGGTTGCGCGCATAGATGTTCTGCACGCCGCCGCCCATCTCGCTGCCCAGCGTGATGCCGCCGTGGCCGCTGTTCATCGTGCAGTTCTGGATGACGTGGTCTTGCGCCGGGCCGTAGCCGGTGTCGAGGTTCTTGCCCGACTTGATGGCGATGCAATCGTCGCCCGTGTTGAACGTGACGTTCTCGCACAGCACGTTGCTGCAGGCGTCGGGGTCGAAGCCATCGTTGTTGGGGCCGATGCTGTCCACCGTCACGCCACGGATGACCACGTTCGTGCAGTGCACCGGATGGTGCTGCCAGAACGGCGTGTTGACGGTGCGGTAGTTCTCCATCAGCACATTGGTGCAGCCGATGAACTCCACCATGCTGGGGCGCAGGTAGTGCCCGAGCCCAAAGATGCGTTTTTCCACCGGCACGCCTGCCTCGGACAGGGCAGGCAGGTAGTTCTGATCCTGCTGCCAGGGCGTCGCCGGGTTGGTCAAGAGCGCATAGAGCGTGCTCGAAATGCCGGGTGCGGCTGTCTGCAGATCGACATTGTTGGGGTTGCTGTAGGCCTGCGAAGGCGTGCTCGAATTGACGCAGCCGTAGGCGCCATTGGAACCCTTGTACGTCCACCAGCACGTGCTGGTATTGCCCGAACCTGCGAACGGCGTCATGGCCTGGCCGTTGAGCACGGAGGTCGGGCCTTCACCCGTCAGGGCAATATTGCTGGCGTTGCGCGCATAGACGGGCGAGCCGAAGTTCAGGCAGTCATCGGCCTGCCAGCGGCTGTAATAGAGCTTGCCGTTGGTACCGCAGTCGATCGGGCCGTCCTTGGCGTAATCGGCCGGGTTGGGGCTGAAGTAGATCGTGCAGTTTGCGCTCAGGTGGAAGTTGACATTGCTCTGCAGAACGATCGGTCCGGCGCAGTACCACGTGCCGGCTGGGACCACCACACGGCCGCCGCCTGCGGCATTGCACGCCGCGATGGCCGCCAGGAAAGCGGGACGCGAATCAAACGCCCCCGGGGCCTGTGTCGCCCCCGCCCCCGAGCTCACGGGTGACTTGGTGGGATCGGTGTAGGGGCTGGTCTGGGCGACCACCGCGCAAGGCTGCGCGCCAAATGCCTCGACCTGGAAATCGACGGCCGGAAAGGCACTCTGCGCCACACCCTGCAGCGACGCGATGATGTTTGTCGCAGCGCCGGTCGGCCCCCAGATCGGGTCGGCCTGCACCGGCGCGGTGGGCGTGGCGGCCGACGACGCAGCGTCGGAACCGCCGCCGCAAGCGCTGACCAAAGCACCGCCGACCACGGCGCCGCCATAACTCAGGAATGCGCGGCGGGAGGGATTGAGCGGGCCGCGGGCACGGTTGGCCGGTCGCCGCGGAATACGGGGGGCTGCTGTCATGGGTCTCCTCATCTCATTGTTGTGGTGTGCCGTTTTCCCGAGCACGAATTGATATATCAGAATCTATTGATTGATATATTAGAGGTCAAGGCAGGGTTTTCCCGATCGTTGTTTCCGGGAATGCGCCGCCAGGGGCGCGAGCGCGCACGCCACAGATGCGGGTCAAGGGGAGGACAACGCCCTATGCGTTGTGTCCGCATCGGTTCGTGATATCGGGAAAAGCAACTCAACCCCGATTCATACGGCCGTTGAGGCTACTTTCCCGCTTCATTTTCATTGACGCTGTCGGTGTTGCAGCGTTTCATGGAGGCACAAAGCCTATGCATGGAGATGCGCGTGCAACACGAAGACAACGCTGCCCCACGGTATCGAAGCGGAACGGCAGCCCGCATGGCCAAGATGCCTGTGTCGACGCTCCGTGTCTGGGAGCAGCGCTATGGCGTGATCTCTCCCACCAAATCGGAGTCGGGCCAGCGCTTGTACTCTGGTGAGGATGTGAAGCGCCTGACGCTGCTGAGGACGCTCGTCAACCAGGGACATGCGATCGGCGCAATCGCACACGCCGACAGCGCTGAACTCGAACGGCTGCTTGAGTCGACGAAGACCGCCGAAGCGCCGGCGCAGCTGCCTGCGCAGTCCGTGATGACGCTGACCATCTGCGGCCCGCTGCTGGCCGAGCGCGTCCGCCGCAGGAAAAGCACACTTGCGGCGCTCGGTATCGATGCCGTCACGGAGTTCGATGCGGTCGAGGATGTCGTCGCGCTGGAGCACCCGCATCGCACCGACGCCCTGATTGTGGACGCCGCGTCCCTGCAGCCGGACACGGCGCAGGCCATCCTGTCGGCAGCGCGCAGTTTCGGCGCGAGCGCCGTGGGCGTGATCTACAGCTTTGGCACAGTGCGCGCGACCGATATGCTGCGCGCCGCCGGCGTGCGCCTGTACCGCGAGCCGAACGCGCACAGCGAGCTCGACCAGGTCCTGGAGGAGCTGTCACAGCTGGTGCGTGTGGATGCGGTCTACGGCAAGTTGCAGCCGTTGCGGCGCAACGCGCGTCGTTTCACAGACCGGCAACTCGAGATTTTTGCCAACGCGTCGCAGACGATTGCCTGCGAATGCCCTCGCCACCTTGTGGACCTGATCCGGCAGCTGGATGCGTTCGAGCGCTTCAGTGATGGCTGTGCGGTGCGGTCCGCTCTCGATGAACAACTTCACCGGCATCTTGGAGACGTTGCCAATCGTGCCCGCCTGATGCTCGAGGACGCCATGGAATACGCCATTCGCGCCGAAACAATGCATCCGCCAGCGGGTTAGCTGCGTATCTACCGGTCAGGAGCCCGCCTGAACCGGCATGGCGGTGAATGCACCGCCGACTTTCGGAGGCAACTTCAATGAAGCTTACTTTGGATCCGCCCGGATTTGCCGGAGCGGTTGGCGGCGTGCCGCTTTCTGTCCGGATTCGCGAGCGGCTGATGAGCGCCGGTCACCGTTTTCATGCCAACGACAACATCGCCGATTACCTGCGCGACGGCGAGCTCGAGCGTCTGCAGGAAGAGGTGGAGGAGCGCATGCAGGCAGTGCTGCGCGCGCTCGTCATCGACGTCGAACAGGATCACAACAGCCGGGAAACCGCCCGCCGCGTGGCGAAGATGTTCGTCAGGGAGGTGTTCGGCGGGCGCTTTGTCAAGGCCCCCGAGGTGACGGCGTTCCCGAATGTCGGCCGGCTCAATGAGTTGATGGTGGTCGGCCCGCTGCGCGTGCGCAGCGCCTGCTCGCACCACCTGTGTCCGGTGATGGGGCGCGCCTGGGTCGGGGTGATGCCCAACCAGGAGTCGCAACTGATCGGCCTGTCGAAATATGCCCGCTTGATCGACTGGGTGATGAGCCGCCCGCAAATCCAGGAAGAGGCGATCAAGCAGATCGCCGACCTGCTGGAGGAGCGGATGGCACCGGACGGCCTGGCTGTCGTGCTGGAGGCAGAGCACTACTGCATGCACTGGCGCGGCACGAAAGACGACGAGTCCCGCATGGTCAGCAGCGCGATGCGCGGCGTGTTCCTGACGGATGCCAATTTGCGTCGGGAATTCCTGGCGCTGCTGCCTGGCCGCAACAACGAATGAGCGTATTCACACCCACAGAGGGCGCAACTTGAACATCCATCACTCTTCTCGGCAGCGCATCGCGGTGGTCGGCTCGGGTATCTCCGGGCTGGCTGCGGCGCATTTTCTTGCGAAGCGCCACGCCGTGACGTTGTTTGAGTCGGCACCTCGACTGGGAGGGCACACGAACACGGTCGACATCGAGGAGGGCGGCCAGGTGTTCGGTGTCGATACCGGCTTTCTCGTCTTCAATACGCGCACCTATCCGAACCTGATCGCCTTGTTCGATGAGTTGGACGTGGTGCATTGCGAGAGCGATATGTCATTCAGCGTGTCGGTCGGCGGCGGAGCGCTGGAGTGGGCCGGTACCAACCTGCGCACGGTCTTTGCACAGCCCGGCAACCTCGTGTCGGCATCGTTTCTTTCGATGCTGGGCGACATCCTGCGCTTCAACCGACGGGCGCACGCCAACCTGGAGACGGCGCGCCGCGAGCGCCACAGTCTTGGCGAGCTGCTGGCTGCGGGCCGCTACGGTGAACCCTTCTGCGCCCACTATCTGCTGCCGATGGCCGCGGCGATCTGGTCCACGCCCAGCCGGGACATTCTCTCGTTCCCTGCGGAGACGTTCCTGCGCTTCTGCCTCAATCACGGCTTGCTGCAGATATTCAACCGGCCGCGGTGGCGCACCGTCAAAGGGGGGGCGCGCAGCTACGTCCGGGCGATCGCCGCCAGTCTGCCGGACATCCGCCTTGCCACGCCGGTGCAAGGCGTCCGCCGGGCTGCCACCCACGTGGATGTGCTGACCCCGTCGGGCAGCGAGCGCTACGACGCCGTCGTGTTCGCCACGCATGCGCCACAGACGCTGCGCATGCTGGACGATGCCTCCGAGGATGAGCGCGCTGTGCTGGGAGCGTTCCGCTACCAGCCGAATACAGCCTTCCTGCACCGCGATACCCGCCTGCTGCCGCGCCGGCGCAGCGTGTGGTCGGCATGGAACTACCTCGACGCTCCGCTGGCCGGCGCAGCGGACAGCGCGCCATGTGTGAGCTATCTGCTGAACCAGCTGCAACCTCTGCCTGTATCGACGCCGGTGGTGGTGACGCTCAACCCGACGATGCTGCCGGCGCCGGAGCTCGAATATCAGCGTTTCGAGTACGAGCACCCGGTGTTCGACCAGCCCGCCATCAACGCGCAGGCGCGCCTGCCCGCGCTGCAAGGGCAGCGCCGCACGTGGTTTGCCGGTGCGTGGACCGGCTACGGCTTTCATGAAGATGGCCTCAAGTCGGCTCTGCGTGTTGCTGGCGATTTCAATTGCGCGCCGACATGGGCCCAGGTGACGCCGTGAACGTCGATGCACAACTCCTCGTCGGCCAGGTCATGCACCGGCGCTTGCGGCCGGTGGTCAACCGCTTCGTCTACCCGGTGTTTGCGATACGCGTGAAGCTGTCAGCGCTGGGGCGGTTGAACGGGACGTGGTTCGGCGTGGACTGCTGGCGGCCGCTGTCGCTGCGCACGCGAGACTACGGCCCGCGCGACGGATCGGATCTGCTTGCCTGGATCGGTCGGACGCTGCATGACGCCGGCGTGAACGCAGACGGCGAGGTGTGGCTCCAGACCTTCCCACGCATTGCAGGCTGGATGTTCAACCCCGTGTCGTTCTGGTATTGCCACGACGCCGCGGGTGCGCTGCGTGCGGTGCTGGCCGAGGTCAACAACACCTTTGGCCAGCATCATCGCTACCTGCTCTGCGCGGCAGACGGCGGGGCCATCGGCCCACACACCGAGCTGACCTGTCGAAAGGTGCTGCATGTTTCGCCCTTTTGCCAGGTGGAAGGCGGCTACCGGTTTCGCTTTGCCAACACCGGGGCCACGGCACTCGTCCGTATCGACTACCACGACCGCGACGGCCTGCTGCTGCAGACCTCCATCGGTGGACGCCTGCAGCCGTTCGATGCCGCCCACCTGCGCCGCGCGCTGCTGCGACAGCCGCTGCTTGCGCTGCAGGTGGTTGGCGGCATCCACTGGCAGGCGTTGCGCCTGTGGATCAAGGGTGTGCCGTTCTTCGGCCGCCGCGCGCACAACCCATCTTCTCTGGAGAATCGTCCATGACCGCCACCCGCCCCCTGGCCGGGATGCCCCCCAGTGTCCCCGCTGCCGGGCGTCTGTTCGTTGCGCTGGCAGAACGTCTGCGCTGCGGATTCCTGCGCCTTGTCACGCCTGATGGAGAAATCCAGATCGGCGACATGACGTCGCCGTTGCGTGCCGATCTGCGCATCTTCGACTGGCGGGCCTGCGCCCGCATCATGCGCAGCGGCGATGTCGGATTTGCCGAGGCCTACCGTGACCGGTGGGTCGATACGAGCAACCTGACCCTGCTGCTGCGCCTGGCCATCGCCAACGCGGCGACGCTGGAACAGGCGATCTTCGGGAATGCGCTGGCGCGCTCGCTTCTTCGTCTGCGGCATCTGCTGCGGCGCAACACGCGCAGGGGCAGCCGGCGGAATATCCATCTGCACTACGACCTCGGCAACGATTTCTACCAGCTGTGGCTGGACGAGGGGATGTCCTACTCCTCCGCGTGGTTCAACGGCAACCTGCAGCAAGGGCTGGTGGATGCGCAAGATGCCAAGTACCGGCGCGTCTGCGACAAGCTGATGCTCGGCCCCGGCATGGAAGTGCTCGAGATTGGCTGCGGCTGGGGCGGCCTGATGGAAATGGCGTGCGCGCGCGGCGCCCAGGTGCACGGCATCACGCTGTCTGAAGAGCAGCGTCGTTACGCGGCCGAACGCCTGGCCAACGAGCCGCGCGCCCGCGTCGAACTGCGCGACTATCGCGACCTCGATGCCGCGTATGACGCCATCGTCTCGATTGAGATGTTCGAGGCGGTCGGCGAGTCTTACTGGTCGACGTACTTCCAGACGCTGGCGCGTTGCCTGCGCCACGGCGGCCGTGCGCTCATCCAGAGCATCACCATCGATGAGGCGCACTTCGAGCGCTACCGCTCCGGCACCGACTTCATCCAGCAGTTCATTTTCCCGGGCGGCATGCTGCCGAGCCGTGAGCGTTTCGCCGCGCTGGCGGAGCAGCATGGCCTGCGCGTGGTCGACCGCCTGGATTTTGCCCGCGATTACGCTGAAACACTGCGCCGTTGGAGCCAGCGCTTTGAAGCGCGGCTCGACGCGGTGCGCGCCCTTGGCTTTGACGAGCCCTTCATCCGGATCTGGCGCCTGTATCTCGCCTATTGCGAAGCGGGCTTCGATGAAGGCCGGATCGGCGTGTCGCAGTTTTTGCTGGAACGGGGGTAGCCATGTCTCCACTCGGTGTCGCCCTGGTCGCGCTGTTGCTGCTGGTTGCGGTGTTCAGCGCCGTATGGGCCTGGCAATTGCCAACGCAGAACGCCGGCATGATCGACCCCGTCTGGGCGTTCTCGCTGGGCGTGGTGGCCTTGCTGTATGCGTGGCTTGGCACAGGTTCGATCCACGCGCGTGTGCTGGTCGGACTCGGCGGCGCGCTGTGGGGCTGGCGCCTGGGCTGGCACCTGTGGCGACGCAATGCCGGCAAGCCGGAAGATGCGCGTTACCGCAAGCTTCGCGAGGAGTGGGGTGCTGCCGCACCGCGCAACATGTTCGGTTTTTTCCAGATGCAGGCCGTGGTGTCGATGCTGCTGTCGGTCGCGTTTGCCGTGCCGAGCTATCGGCCCGATGCGCCCGGGATCGGCTTCGTGGCGGCGGCCGTGGCGCTTTGGTTGATCTCCGTGGTCGGGGAGGCCGTGGCCGACCGGCAACTGCGCACCTTTGTCAGCGACCCGGCCAATCGCGGCAAGACCTGCCGGGCGGGACTGTGGCGTTATTCGCGGCATCCGAACTACTTCTTTGAGTGCGTGCACTGGCTCGCCTATGTGCCGCTGGCGGTGGGCGCGCCCTGGGCGTGGCTCACGCTGCTGCCGCCGCTGCTGATGGCGTGGCTGCTGGTGAAGGTGTCCGGCATTCCCATGCTGGAGGCCCACATGCGCGCCACGCGCGGCGACTATGCCGAATACGCGCGCACCACCAGCGTCCTGATCCCGTGGCCGCCCCGCCGCTGACTTATTCCTCGTGAGGAAATACGAATGACCACCTTGACCACGCCGTCGATCCCGACCCAGGCAGCGCCGCAACCCCGTGACGGATGGGCCATCCAATGCTGCGAGCGCGGCCTGCTGCCGGATGCCATGATCCGGGCCGGCATGCGCATGCTGATGCGCCAGCGCCTGCGCGACGAGGGGCTTGACGATGGTGAGCTGCGTTCCCGGCGTTTCAACGCGTTGCTCGACGAACTCAACGTCAGCCCCATCGCCATCGAGACCGACAAGGCGAATACGCAGCACTACGAGTTGCCGCCTGCCTTTTTCGAGGCCCACCTGGGGCCGCGCCTGAAATATTCGTGCGCACTGTATCCGACGGGCAATGAAACGCTTGCGCAGGCTGAAGAGGCCATGTTTGCCTGCTATGCGGAACGGGCTGGCCTGGTCGATGGCCAGTGCATTCTCGACCTGGGCTGCGGGTGGGGATCGCTGTCGTTGTGGATGGCGGAGCACTATCCCAACGCAAGCATTGTCGCGCTGTCGAATTCGCATGGGCAGCGCAGCTGGATCGAGGCGCGCGCGGCCGAGCGTGGCCTGACCAACCTGACCGTGCACACGGGAAACATCGTCGACTTCGAGTTTGCAGACATGCCACGAGGCGGCCGCTTCGACCGCGTCGTCTCGATCGAGATGTTCGAGCACATGAAGAACTACGGCCTGCTGCTCGCCAAGATTGCGCGCTGGATGCGGCCGGATGCAGCGCTGTTCGTGCACATTTTCGCGCACCGCACGCTGGCGTATCACTTCCAGGTGCAGGACGGCACCGACTGGATGTCGAAGTACTTCTTCACCGGCGGCACCATGCCCTCGGAAAACCTGCTGCTGCATTTTCAGGATGATCTGCAGATTGCGCGGCAATGGTGGGTGAGCGGCACGCATTACGCACGGACGGCGGACCACTGGCTGGCCAATCTCGATGCCGCCCGGAGCCGGCTCATGCCGGTGTTCGAACAGACCTATGGCAAGCGGGACGCGGCGGTATGGTTCCAGCGCTGGCGCATGTTCTATCTGGCCGTGTCGGAGCTATTCGACTATGCCGGCGGCAACGAGTGGGGTGTCGCGCATTACCGGTTCGACAAGCGCTGAGTCAGCGCCGGGACGGCGTGTCAATGCCGTCGCTGCGCTGGGCGAGCCACACCAGGGACGGCATCCACACCGCCCAGCCGGCGGCGATGGCCGCCATCGCAGCCGGCACATTCGGAAAGTGCGCAGCGCCCAGTGCCACGCCGGCGCGGAAGGACAGCGGCCCGGCAATCGCCCCGAGCGCGGCTGCCAGCCAGAGGCGGCCGCGCAGCCAGCGGAAGAGGACATTCAATTGGATCGCGAACAACACCCAGAGCGCGAGCAGCCACGGCGGCACGATGCCTGGCCACAAGTTGCCGTATGGATAGGTGATCAGCCCAGCGCGGACCAGCGTCGTTTCCCACGGTATCGCCGCCAGGACGATCCAGCCTGCCAGCCGCAACTCGCGCATCGGGAGCGGCGCCTGACTCAGGTGGCCGGCCAGCAGCATAGCCACGAAAACCATGCCAATCCAGGGGGCGCCACGGGCAGCGCTCAGTACACAGACAAACCAGCCGATCTGCCCGACGGCCGCGTAGAGGAGGGTGCGATGGGAACGAAGCATAAGGATCACGGGGTGCGTGCAGGGTTACGCTGGATACACGGCATTGCCGTGGCGGCGCTGGTGCTGGGCGTTGCGGCGTGCTCGAGCCAGCCGCCCAACCCCAACCCGCGTGCCGCCGTGCCCTTGCAGACGGTGCAGGTCGATCTGCCGCGCTACATGGGCCGCTGGTATGTCATCGCCAACATTCCGTACTTTGGGGAGCGCGGCAATGTGGGCAGCTACGCCGAGTGGAAGCTGCGCCCCGACGGACGCATCGATGACGGCTACATCTACCGGCCGGGCAGCTTCGACGCGCCCTTCAAGCGCATGCAGTTCCTCGATTCCGTGGTACCGGGCAGTGGTGGAGGGGAGTGGCGCGTGCGGTTGTTCTGGCCCATCTACGTCTCGCAGCTCACGCTGTATGTCGACCCCGAGTATCACGTGACGCTGCTTGGCTATCCCGACAAGAGTCTGGGCTGGGTGTTTTCGCGCGACCCGAACATGAGTGATGCCGACTACAAGGCAGCGCTGGGCCGCTTCGAAGCCATGGGCTACGACATCAGCCGGTTCCGGCGGGTGCCTCAGTTCCCCAGCCAGCTTGGGCAGCCGGGCTTCCAATCGCCGGGAGACGCGGAATAGCGTCTCGCGCATCAACGTGCCTCGCCCAACAGACTGCGGCGCAACGACGGGGCGCGCGTGCCGCGCCCCAGCCAGATGTCGAAGAAGGCATGTGCGAAGGCTGGGTCGTCCACTTCGGTCATCAAATGCCCATTGGTATAGAAGCGCGCGCCGCGGCCAGGCAGATAGACGCCGCACAGCGTGTCGCCGGGCTTGACGTCGGTGAACGCGGGCGTCATCGCCTCTTGCCAGCGCGACAGGGTGGCATCGGACGGCGGAGGCGCCTGCATGCGCCGGATCTCATCAATGGCTGTCTCGATGAGTCGGGTGCCGGTGACGGCGCGGCGGTATGTGACTTCCAGCGCAAAGGGCGCGTCGTAGCCGACAGGGACTTTCGTGCTCCATAACTGCGCGTCGTAGAAGCAGAATCCGAAGATGCACAGCTCGCCCTTGCCCGACAGCTCGGCTGGCGTCAGCGTGTCATGGCAAGCCGCAACGGCATGAACGCTCGCAGCTGCGCCGAGTATGGCGGCCACTGCGCGAAGGGTCTTGAGGCGCTTGGGCAACATAGGGCAATGGGTCGTGCTATGAAGTGGGTTGGGATCAGGCCAGTACAGATACGCAGATGCCGGCGCGAAGGATGCGGGACACGGCGTCTGCCACCGCTGGGCCGTCATGCCCGGTATCCGGCATCATGCGTCCGGGCACACGCGGAGGGCGGCCGCGGACGTCCTCGAATGTGCATGGCGTCAGTGGCGTTGAATCAGATGGGTCGCGTTTGTTCTGCACTGTACTCAGCGCCCATCGTTCGCAGGACATCTGTGGCGATTTTTTCTGACGCAAAGCCGGCTCAACCCGGTGCACACCCGTTGCAGCGTTGTTGCGTGCTCCGACTGTGCATCCGCCAGCGATTTGCCCTCGTATATGGGTTGCTTCCACGTTGCGAAGCGCCACGATTGAGGTCAACAATGAAAAAGTATCAACTGGCTGGGTTGTCTGGTGTTTTGCTTTCCCTCGCAATCATCTCTGGCGGTTATGCCTCCGTAGCGACCGCAGCCATGAGCGGCAGCGAAGCAACCGTCATGGTGGGCGGCGCTCCGATGTATCCGTCCAAGAACATCATCCAGAACGCCGTCAATTCGAAGGACCACACCACGCTCGTCGCCGCTGTGAAGGCGGGCGGCCTGGTCGACACGCTGTCCGGCCCCGGCCCGTTCACCGTGTTCGCACCGACCAACGAAGCCTTCGCTGCGCTTCCGGCCGGTACGGTTGATGGCCTGCTGAAGCCCGAGAGCAAGCCGACGCTGGTCAAGGTGTTGACCTACCACGTGGTGCCCGGCCGGCTCACCGCACAGGACCTCATGAAGGCCGTGTCGGACGGCGGCGGCAAAGCCACCCTCAAGACCGTCGAGGGTGACGCGCTGACCGTCATGCAGAAGGGCGATCACCTGACCGTCACCGACGACAAGGGTGGCGTCGCCACCGTGACGATCGGCAACGTGTATCAGTCCAACGGCGTGATCCACGTCGTGGACAAGGTGCTGATGCCGTAATCAGTCGGGTCCAGCGCGAGGGCGGGCGCCCTCGCGCATGCTCAAACGGTGATCAGAGGACAGGCATGCCATCCAGACTTCGCCACGCCCCGGACGTTCGTTGCGCGAACGATGCCATTGGTATACCTTTGCCGCATCCCGTTGCGGGCAACCGAGGCACGCGAAATCATATGCACGTTGTCGGAGCATCTTTGCTCGAGTCCGAGGACTCAATCTCAGCGCGGCAGGAGGGGGGTCGGGAACGGTTGCTTGAACTGCTCAAGCAGACTGCGGAAGGCAGCCGTAGCGCCTTTGCCGATCTTTACGCCCTCACGTCGCCAAAACTCTATTCGCTCGCGTACGGCATTCTTCGCAGCTCAGGTGAAGCGGAAGATGTGCTCCAGGAAATCTATGTCGCCATTTGGCAACGCGCCGATCAATTCGATCCTGCCCGGGGAACGGCCATGACATGGCTGATTTCGCTCGCGCGGAACAAGTCGATCGATCGCCTGCGTCAGTCGCGCGAGACAACGGGGGATGAAACCGACTGGACGCACATCGTCGACGAGCAAGCAACGCCACAGGAGGCGGCGGACATGAGTCAGGAGCGTCGGCGTCTCAATGGCTGCATTCAGAAGCTTGAAGCGCGGCAGCGGGGTGTCATTGTCGAAGCGTTTTACACGGGCGCGAGCTACGCAGAACTTGCAACGCGCCTGAGTGTGCCGATCGGAACGATGAAGAGCTGGGTGCGGCGCAGCCTGCTGCAGCTCAAGGCATGCATGGAGCATCAGCCATGACGCCCGATCGCGATTTGGAATGCGCCGAGTATGTACTCGGACTCCTCGACAGTCAGGAGCGCCGGGCGCTCGAGCGCGCATTGGACGAAGACGTCGCCCTGAAGCACGCAGTCAGCGCCTGGGAGGCGCGCCTCTCTCCGATGGGTGAGGCCGTGACCAGCATGCAGCCGCCCGCGCGGGTGTGGAAGCGGATTCAGGCCGACCTTGGCCACGTTGAGCGCACGGTTGCCGCGGCGCCTGCGGGTGAGTCGCAGGTGAGGCGGATCTGGAACAGCATTCGATTGTGGCGCGCCGTGGCGCTCGCAACTTCCTTTGCGACGATCGCGGTTGTTGCGGTGAACCTGTCCGTGTTGTCACCTGTCGGAACGCCGACTGGCGCCAAGCCGGCCTATATTGCCGCGGCCATCACCGGCGACAATGGCTTGCCGCGTTGGACGATGACGATCGACACGGCAAGGCGTGAAATCGTCGTGGTGCCGGCTGTTGCGTTGCAGGTCTCCGACAGCGCCTCGACGGAGCTCTGGTTGATTCCCGAGAACAGCAAGCCGATCTCGTTGGGTGTGTTCTCAGCAGATCGGTCCACATCGATTGCGCTGTCGAAGGAAAATGCAGCCAAGCTCAACGTCCGCGCTATGCTGGCCGTTTCGGTCGAGCCGAAGGGCGGTTCTCCAACGGGCCAGCCGACGGGGCCGGTCGTCGGCAAGGGCGCGATGCAAGAGACGTGATAGCGGTTGCCCCACGTAGCGCAAGGGGATGACGGTGGAAAGTCTGGGTAAGTGCGGCGTATAGCATTAAGCCGGCCTCATCCAGACAAGTGTTTCAGTGAAAGCCGGCGAAATCGCCGGCTTTTGCTTATCCAGCGGGCAAAAAAAATACCTTCGACCAAGAGGCCGAAGGTATGACGCAAAGACCGTTCGCTTCCAGCTGCAATCAAATGCGCGACGACATGTACTGCTCTCGCACTGCCAGTCCGGCGTAAGGCAGGTTGCTCGCGGTGACGATCGCCAGGTAGTCCGAGAATCGATACTGCAAACGTGCCGTCTGCAATGGCGATTGGCTCAGTACCTGCGGCGACGCATCGCCCATTGTCGCAGTTGGTGTACCGAGCGCGTCGCGCAACGCGTGCGTCGCGCCGTTCCAGGCAGTGGTTGTGTCATTCGCGTTCATGCCCCGCCGGTAGATGTCGACGCCGACGAGATGGCCGCTCGGACCGAAGCTGAGCCACAACTCGCTGACGGGCGGGCCGGCAAGGCCCAGCTTGCGGGCATCGACGCCACGGCAGCGAAGATAGTTGTAGCCGTGCGTGACAGCGTCACAGGCCACGCCGTTTTCATGTGCCCAGCGAACAGCCTCGGCGGCGGTCGTGCCGTCCAGCACGAACCCGCCCGGGAGCGGGCGGGCCGGCGCCGGCTGGCTGGCGCGCAACTGCGCCAGTCCGCTCGCACGCAGCGCGCTGACTTGCGCTGCCGTGGTGCTGTCGACGGGGCAGGGCACGCCCAGCATGGCAAGCAACGGGCGTGCAGCCTTCAGGTGCATTGCCCCGACGAGGCCGATCGCGACCGTGAGCGCTGCCACGCTGGGCACTGCGTAGCGTTTCAGCGCGCGGCCCGGTTTCATTGGCAGTTCTGGGCGGTGTTGGGGCCCAGGTACTGAGGCATCGACGACACGATGGTGGACTTCAGACCGGTAAGGACAGGCGCCACACGCGTGATGTAGGCATCAGGAACGCCATCGCTCTTCATGACGGCGGCGGCATCGGTGATGAACTGATCGAACACGCAGCCCGGGATGCCGACGTCCGAATGCGCGGCGGCCATGTCGTCACACATCACGGTGGTACCGTCCGCCGCGACTTGCCCCGGATAGCTGAACGGGCCGCCGAACAGCGCCTTGAACTGGAGGTTCAGGCAAGCCTTGAGACGCCCGACCGTGTCGTGTCCGGGCTGGCCGATATTGGCGAAATACGGCGCTTCCTTGGGATCCGCGAGCAGACCGGAGACCGCATCGTCCACGACCTTCGAAATGGCGGCCGGTGCGCTGGCGTCTCCGCCAAGTCCTACCCACATGTCGGCGTTTTGCGGATACTGTGCTGTCGACGCGGTAGATGTTGGTGTGTTGTCGCCGCCGCCGCATGCACTCAGTGTCGCGGCGGTCAACGTCACAACCAATAGCAGTGATCGCTTCATGGGCAAATCTCCTCTGGTCAGGTATGGAAAGCGCACCGCGCGGCGTGCCTTGATCGCTGCGCAGTACTGCCGGTACATACGTCGCGCGCGCGAGATCGGATGCAGGACGGACCAGGAATTCGATCGATTCTCATGGAGGCGATGACACCAACGTGAGCACGATTGCATCCATTCGCGTCGACGGACCGTATCTACGCAGGTCTACCTGCATTCCACGCGTACTTTCATGGTGATCCTGTTCAATTGCCGCCATGCTCCCGCGCCCCAGGCAGCGGCGGGCGCCAGCCTCGATGGAGGCGCGACACGCTGTCACGACGCAGCATGGGAGCGGCCATGTCGATGACCCGCCTCACGCGTCGAGCCTGGCTGGCTGCAGCGCTATCGAGCCTGGCAGGCTGCTCCGCCCTGGACGTTCTGAACGCCGTGTCCAAGTCCGACGCGAGTGTTCCGACGCTCGGCTTGGCGTACGGCGACAACCCGCGACAGAAGCTCGACGTCTACCGGCCTGTCCGACCCATGGCAGGGCCTGCGCGCGCGGTCGTATTCTTTTATGGAGGGTCTTGGCGGGAGGGCGCTCGCACGGACTACGCCTTTGTCGGCGAGGCGCTGGCCGCTACCGGCGCGATTGCGATGGTGGCCGACTACCGGCTGTATCCGGAAGTCAGTTATCCGGGGTTCCTGGAGGACTGTGCTGCAGCCACGGCCTTCGCGCATCGCTGGCTCGCGCAGCAGGGCTTTGCGGACGCACGCCTGTTCGTCGCCGGCCATAGCGCGGGCGCCTACAACGCGGCCATGGTGGCGACCGACTCGCGCTGGCTGGGCGCGCACGGGCTGAGCACCGAGTCCCTTTCGGGTTGGATTGGAATGGCAGGCCCATACAACTTCCTGCCCATTCAAGCGACCGACGTACTGCCTGTGTTCAATCACCCGCATGAGACGCAAGCCAGCCAGCCGGTATTCCATGTGGATCAGCGCTGGCAGCCTCCTGCGCTCCTGCTCACCGGTGAGCGCGATGCATATGTTGACGTGCGGCGCAACACGCTATCGTTGGCCGAGCGGTTGATGCAGTATCGACATCCGGTTGAGCTCAAGGTCTACCCGCGACTCGATCACAAGACGCTGGTGGCGGCGCTCGCCTCGCCGCTGCGGTTTCTTGGGCCGGTGCTATCCGACGTGGCGGATTTCGTCGCCAAGACCTAGTTCCGCGTGCGGGACGCTGCGCCGGCGAACGGTCCAGCGAACGCCGGAACGTTCGCGCTCACACCGCGCGGCGCACCATCAATTCCTTGATCTTGCCGATGGCCTTGGTCGGGTTCAGACCCTTCGGGCACACATCGACGCAGTTCA